>NZ_OZ032150.1 GCF_964026445.1 Rickettsia endosymbiont of Cantharis rufa | reverse complement strand
TTTTACTACTATGAAATTAAATATAATAAATATTTTTATTAGATGTTGTTTATGTAAACAGAATTATGTAGATTAAATCTTTTGAACAAAGTTATCAACAAAATTTTCACTAAGATTTTTCTTAAAAATATCAGCATTTTTAATTAGTATTCACATAAATTTGCAATAGATTTATGTAAGTGGATAATTAAGTGTAATCTTTGTTTGTAGCTTAGAAAAGACTATTTTTTCAAAGAAAAATGTCATTTATTCACAATTTTATCCACAAACTATTCATTAAAAAGAAAATACACTAGATTTACTTGATTTAATAAGGATCTGAGGAAATTTTTAATAGATATTAATTAGAAAAATAATAAGTTATTAAAAAATTTATCCACAATTACATGTGTAAAGTATGACAAAGCTAATTATTCACTTGGTTTCAGACTCTTCCGTACAAACAGCGAAATATGCGGCAAGTTCAGCTCTTGCACAATTTACTTCTGTAAAACCAAAATTATATCATTGGCCAATGATTAGAAATTTGGAACTGCTAAATGAAGTACTAAATAAAATTAAGCTAAAACACGGTATAGTATTATATACGATTGCCGATCAAGAACTAAGAAAAACATTAACAAAATTTTGCTATGAATTAAAAATTCCATGTATTTCCGTAATAGGTAAAATTATTAAAGAAATGTCTGTTTTTTCAGGTACTGAAATAGAAAAAGAACAAAATTATAATTATAAATTTAATAAAACTTATTTTGATACTCTAAATGCAATAGATTATGCTATAAGACATGATGACGGACAAATGCTTAATGAGCTATCCTTCGCTGATATAATATTAATAGGTCCTTCTAGGACTTCTAAAACTCCGACTTCTGTATTCTTAGCATATAATGGGCTAAAAGCTGCCAATATTCCTTATGTTTATAATTGCCCTTTTCCTGATTTTATAGAAAAAGATATAGATCAATTGGTAGTAGGACTGGTCATTAATCCAAATAGATTAATCGAGATAAGAGAAACTAGATTAAATTTATTGCAAATTAATGAAAATAAAAGCTATACAGATTTTAATATAGTACAAAAAGAGTGTTTGGAAGTTAAAAAAATTTGCGGGCAAAGAAATTGGCCGGTAATTGATGTATCAACTAGATCAATAGAAGAAACGGCGGCTTTAATAATGCGGATATATTATAATAGGAAGAATAAATATAATAAATAAAATATTTTCATCATTTACAAGTAGAGATGAGTAACTTATAATTTTATTTATATTTTTTCGTCATTGCGAGAAAAAATTGAAAATTTTAACGAAACAATCTCGTACCAAAATCCTGAGATTGCCGCACTCCTTTTAGTCGCCCGCAATGACATCTATATAACACAGAGGATAAATTATGGCAAATAATGTAACAGACAGTTCTTTTGAAAAAGAGGTGTTGGAATCGGATTTACCTGTGCTGGTTGATTTTTGGGCAGAATGGTGTGGACCGTGCAAGATGTTAACACCAATAATAAATGAAATCAGTAAAGAATTACAAGGCAAAGTAAAAGTACTTAAGATGAATATTGATGATAACCCTGATACCCCATCAAAATATGGTATTCGTAGTATTCCGACGGTAATGTTATTTAAAAACGGTGAACAGAAAGATACTAAAATAGGTTTGCAGCAAAAAAACTCTCTTTTAGACTGGATTAATAAATCTACCTAATATTTATTTTATGTCACTTAACCATTCAAAAGTATTTATAGAGATAGCCAATGGTTATGTTGAGGGTATTGACACTCATAAGAGAGCCCAGGGTTTAAAACATTTTTTTTTAAAAAAAGGAGTTTCTCTTTCCCCAAATATATCCATACTAAACAATATTAATTTTTCTTGTTATGAGGGAGAGAAAATAGCTTTTATAGGGAGTAACGGTTCAGGAAAAAGCTCTCTTTTAAAGCTAATAGCAGGAATATATCCTTTAAAATCAGGTACAGTTAAAGTTCATGGAGATATTGCAGCAATCATAGATATGGGAGTGGGTTTTGAGCCGGAGCAGACAGGTCGTGAAAATATAAAAATGTTGATGCTATATAACAATATGCTCAATAAATATAGCAAAAAAATAGAACAAGAAATTATAGATTTTTCAGAACTTGGTAAAAAAATCGATTTAACGATAAAAAACTATAGTTCAGGAATGTTATCCCGTCTCGCTTTTTCTGTATCAATATTTCAAAATCCACAAATTTTGTTACTTGATGAAGTTTTTGCAGCAGGCGATAACTATTTTATAGAAAAATCTCTTAATTTAATGAAGAATAAATTTAAAAATACCCCTATTTCAATAATAGTAAGCCATCAAGAAGAAATTATAAAAGATAATTGCGATAGATGTATATTATTACGTGACGGTAATATTATCGGCGATGGAAATACATCAGAAATGTTTAAAATTTATAATAGAGAGACTCATAAATGATAAAGTATTTTTTTTCTAAAAAATACTGGCAGGCAATAACATTACTAGTTAAAGCTTCTATAATTAGACAAAATAAGGATTCTTTTTTAGGTTCTTTATGGAGTTTAATTCAGCCTTTTATTCACATAATGGTAATTTCATATTTTTTCGGTTTTTTGTTAAGACAACCAAGAGAATTTATGGTAATGAACCTAGTTGGTGGTATTCCTTTATGGAGTTTTATAGTAAGTAGCCTAACCATTTGCTCGAGTTCTTTGGTAACCCGTGATCAAATAATAAAAAAAGTTAGAATTTCTAAAACTTTTTTTCCAGTTGCAGACAGTTTAGGACAATTACATACTTTAATTTGTTCATTTTCGGCAATGTATGTCGCCTTTGTTTTATTATTTCCCGAGAAATTTTCTTGGCAAATAATATTTATACCGATATTAATTCTACCGTTAGTAATTAGCGTAATTAGCGGCTCTATTGCAGTAGCATTTTTAACTCCGTATATTCGAGATATTCCGCAAATGTTGAGTGTTGTTCTTGGAGTTATTTATTGGAGTATACCGATAGTTTATCCCTATTCGCTAATTCCGGAATCTAAAAAAATATATTTTGAGTTTAACCCGTTCTTTTTAGTTATAAGACCTGTACAAGCATTGGTAATTGACGGAACATTACCGGATATGATGCTGATAGTTAAGTCTATTATAGTTTCATTTATCACTGTTTGTACAAGTTATTTAATTTACAGACAATTTTCTAAAAGAGTTATTTATTATTTATGAAACTTGGTTTTAATCTAGATTTTAATGAATTAGATTTAACCGGACTTAAAAAATTAGATCAAATATTTTTAGATTATCTCTTTAAAGCTGATAAATTTCTGCATAAAGATTTAATATTATTTAGATTGGCTTCTTCCTCTATTATTCTCCAAGATTATCCCGAATTTTTGTTAAAAATTTCCCCTCATTTAGATGATTTTCTAGCCGAGTTATTTTGCATTTCAAAAGAAGTAACTATATCAAGATTAAAACATAAAGATTTTGATGTTATTTATGAATGTAAAAGGAAATTTGTAGAGCGTTATGCAGTAAAAAAATACTCACAGGAAAAAATAAAAGATATTGATTTCGAAGAGGTGTATTTAAAATTATCTGAATTAATAGGTACGAATTTTACTTCTAAAGAATTTGCTAAGCAGATCATTATATGGCAACAGGATGAAGAGAGTTTTGTCGCAGAATTAGATACAGCAGCTAGATATGCTGCTTGCCGAGTTTATGATCACTGTCATTCCTTTCCATTGTGCCATTCCCGCGAAAGCGAGAATCCAAAAAAATCAAGTCTATACCCCCGTTTTCACGAGGATGACATAAGAAACGATGACATCCTATTCAACCTCCCACAAAAATTAGACAAAGAAAATCTAATAGACGATAAAAAAATATTAAAATATCAAAAGAATGAGAGAATAGATTTTAACTATACAGATATCTTTTTAAATTCAGATGAAGCTTTAAACCATTCCTATTACTGTATTTATTGTCATAAACAGGATAAGGATAGCTGTTCCAAGGGAATAAATGTCATCCCGCGGCCTGATCGTGGGATCCTGGATCACAAACTGCCTCCTGAGATCCCGTGGACAAGCCACAGGATGACGGGTTGTCCGTTAAAACAAAAAATTTCCGAGATGAATTATGTTAAGGCACGTGGATTTAACTTAAGCGCTCTTGCGATTATTGTTATTGATAACCCCATGGTTGCGGCAACGGGTCATAGAATTTGTAATGATTGCTCTAAGGCCTGTATTTACCAAAAGCAAGATCCGGTAAATATTCCATTAATAGAATCAAATATTTTAGAAGAAACACTCAAATTACCTTACGGTTTAGAAATATACTTACTTCTGACTCGCTGGAATCCGCTTAATATCTATGATCCGCTGCCGAAAGAATCTACTAATTATAATATTTTAGTTACGGGTCTTGGACCGGCGGGCTTCAGTCTCAGCTATTATTTATTAAGGTTAGGTCATAATGTAGTAGCTATTGACGGCTTAAAAATTACCCCATTACCATTTGATGTTCATAAGCCTATAAAATTTTGGCATGAGTATAAAAGCTTATTATCAGAGAGAATACCAAGAGGATTTGGAGGGGTAGCAGAATATGGGATCACTGTTCGGTGGGATAAAAATAACCTTGACATATTGCGGCTAATACTCGAGAGAAATAATAATTTCAAATATTATGATGGAGTAGCCTTAGATTTTAATATAACGAAGGAACAAGCTCTAGATTTGGGTTTTGACCATATAGCTTTTTGCATTGGAGCAGGTCAGCCAAAAGTTTTAGAGATAGAAAATTTTGAAGCTAAGGGCGTAAAAACGGCTTCCGATCTCTTAATGACTTTGCAAAGCGGAGGAGCATTTTTAGAAAATTCTAATACTAATATGGTAATTAGGATGCCGATTGCGGTAATCGGCGGAGGCCTTACTTCCTTAGACGCAGCAACGGAAAGTCTATATTACTATAAAAAGCAAGTAGAGAAATTTACCGAATATTATATGGAAAAAGATTTAGCGGAGGAAGATAAAGAAATAGCTAAGGAATTTATTGCTCATGCAAAATTATTTAAAGAAGCTAAGAATAATGATGAATTAAGAAAGGTTTTTAATAAGCTTGGTGGTGCTACTGTTTATTATCGTGGAAAACTGCAAGATTCGCCGGCGTATAAACTAAATCACGAGGAGCTAATATATGCATTAGCACTTGGTGTTGATTTTAAGGAAAATATGCAACCTTTAAGTATTAATATTGATAAATACGGTCATGTAGAGGGGGTGGAGTTTGAATTAAGCGATAATGTGTCATCCCGTGGCTTGCTAACTAGATCCAGTAAATCAACAAACATTAGTGCTGTAAGTGGTTTTCTGGATCCCGTGGTCAAGCCACGGGATGACACTGTAGTACTTAAAGCCAAAACCGTGATTATGGCAATCGGTATAGAAAATAACACTCAATTCGATGAGGATAAATATAGTTATTTTGGCGACTGTAATCCTAAATATTCGGGTAGTGTGGTGAAAGCTCTTGCTAGTACCAAAGAAGGATACCAGGCTATTAACAAAAGACTCATAAATAATAACCCTAGCTTTAAAGATAGTTACAAAGACTTTATAACGCAGCTTGATTATTTATTGATTAGCAGAATCCATAAAATAAATACTTTAGATGATAAAACTTTTGAGCTCATAATTCATTCACCGCATGCTGCTAAAAATTTTAAGTTCGGACAGTTTTTTCGATTACAAAATTATTCTGAAGATATTACTAAGTTAATAGAGCCGGTAGCCTTAAGCCCTATAGATATTGATATAGAAAAAGGTTTAATTAGTTTTATAGTTTTTGAAGTCGGTAAATCAACTAGCTTATGTAAAACATTATCCGAAAATGAGAAAGTGGTTTTAATGGGACCGACAGGCTCGCCGCTAGAAATACCTCAAAATAAAAAAATAGTTATTATTGATTCTGAAGTCGGTAATGTAGGTTTATTAAAGGTTCTGAAAGAAAATAATAATGAAGTTATACTTGTCACCTATCCTGATATAAAAAATCATAAATTAACTTCTGTGGATAGAGTAATAATTAATGCTTCCCCTGAAATAATAGAAGAATTACAAAGTTTAAAAAATGAAATATTCGGCGAGGATATAGAGTTAATAGTTAGCGTTAACTCATCGATGCAATGTATGATGAAAGGGATTTGTGGACAATGTATCCAAAAGGTCAAAGGAGAGCAGAAATATATTTTTGCCTGTAGCTTTCAAAATCAAAAAGCAGAAATGATTGATTTTAAAAGCTTGAAAACTCGTTTACGCCAAAATTCTTTGCAAGAAAAAATGAGAAAATTGATAGCTAATTAATCCATGATTTAATATCTTCAATTAACCTTTCTAGTTGTTCAGGTGATAATTCACCAATTTTTTTTGAATTTTATCACTTCTTATAGCACTAATTTTATCAACCATAATATGAGATTCTAAATTAAAACCATTTAGCTCTGCAAGAGTCAATAACAGGCGAAAAGTTGGGGTATCTATTAAATCCTAACTATTACATATTATTAGAGGCGAGTCGACGAACAACGTGCTACCTCGTTCAAATCAATTTACTATATTTATCAAATCTCCCAATAGATAAGCTTATTAACCAAACTGCCAAATAGAATATCGGTGTACTAAATACGGTAAAAAATAGTTTAAATGAATAGCTATTAAGAATAAGAGTACCTAATTGTTCAAGCGGGAAAATATTAAACAAGCTCATAATCCCAATTACAATAAAAGTATCAATAAATAAAGAAATTGCTGTACTGAAATTATTTCTTATCCATAAATATTTACCTTTAGTAATTTTACGTATCCATAAATAGATATTAATATCAACAAGTTGGGCTATATAACAAGCAAAAGTTGATGCTAAAAAAGATATATGATATGAACCGAAAACTTTGTGAAAAGTTACGTTATCAACATTAGACCAATTAGTAGCTTCCAATTTACCCATAAGACTTATTACTAAAACTACTATTATATTAAAAACAATAGCAAGCTTTACACAAAAATTGGCTCTTTCTTTACCATAAAACTCAACTATTAAATCCGTTAATAAAAAAGTTAACGGGTAAAAAATTGCTCCTACAGATAATTCAAGAATATACAGATTAAAAATATTAAGGGAAACAAACTTTTGATATACTAAATTTCCTACTATAATAAGGACTGTAAAAAACGTACATAAAATGATATAAATCTTTTCCTTTATATTAAAGTCTATTGACATCTTTAAAATTTATTTTGTGAATTATTTGTAGAAATCAAGATCTAATCCTACAGACACTATAAAAACTATATCTGAATGTCTGATAAGTTATGACTGTCAGATGAGTATTCAAGATATAAGATTTCGTTATTCTTTTCAACATCTAACTTTTTACTATCCATAAAAGTCTGCATAGGCGTTTTACCATAGCGATATTTACCGGAATGTGATCTTTCGTTATTGTAATGCTCTAACCAAATATCAAGATCTAGTTGTAGATCATCAAGATCAGTATAAATCTTTTTACGCATAGCTGTATCAAAGAATTCTTGTTTTATAGTTTTATTAAAGCGTTCACACATACCATTTGTTTGAGGAGAATATGCTTTAGTAGTAGTATACTCAATACCCTCAATGCTTAAGAACAATTCAAAAGCATGATACTCTATATTGCCCTTATATTTACCACCTCTATCAGTTAGAATACGAAGTACTGGTATTTGCTGACTCTCATACCACGGCAGTACTCTATCATTAAGCATGTCAGTAGCGGTAAGAGCTGTTTTATCAGTATATAATTTAGCATCTGTAACCCTAGTATAGCTATCAATAAATACCTGAGAATATACCTTGTCTATACCTTTAAAATTACCTACATAATTTGCAATAGCTGAGATTCAATCTTACATTTAGTAAAATAAGATAAGTATTAAATAGAGGATTAGAAATGAATCTAAATCAAAAAATAATAAAACCAAAAATAGGATTACTGGGATTAGCTAGGAGTCTTGGAAGTATATCGTCAGCGTGTAAAGCTATGGGATACAGCAGGGACAGTTATTATAGGTTCAAAGAGCTATATGAAACTGGAGGAGAAGAGGCGTTATATGAGATTAGCCGGAAGAAGCCAATTATAGCAAATAGAGTTGATCCTGCGGTAGAGAGAGCAGTATTAGATATGGCGGTAGAATACCCAGCTTATGGGTCGCACCTCCATTTTACAGATGTGGATATTAAAAGGCTATACGTTCAATAAGAGTTCCGATGACTTTATCATGAATATCCAATGACTTGGAAAAACAAATTGTTTTACGTGTCAGTCTTTTGCATCTTGTTCTAAGATTTAAGTTACCCCGTTCTATCCGTTGAGTATATTTTTTACTAACAATGTGTTTTTTGGGATCTAATAACCTAGCATAACTTCCCTATCCATCTGTAAAGTAAAAAGTAACCTTAAAATCCTCCGGTTTTTTTTCAGTAATGATTCTGATGTGCTATCACATCTTGTACCAAAAGTATAAGCAACTACTTTTAACAAAATCTTATCCAAAGAATATCAAAGCCATCTTTGTTTGGATTTATTCTGTACATAAGGCCATTGTTCATCTATTTCAGGAGCAATAATTACTTCTATCGTATTGATAGAATGATTTATCTTTTTTAACGCTAGATTTTTTTAAAACACGGATAACCGTATTGATACCCACTTTTAATACTCTTACTGTATCCCTAACTCCAGAGCCATTGATTGACATATCTACTATCTGAGCCTTGACTCCAGGCTTAGAGGCATTATTAATATATTACAGTTAAAAATATCGATTACACTGCTTGCATTGATATCTCTGTTGTTTTGAAATTGAATATCCCGCCTTTACTACTTTTTCTGTGTCGTTACAATATCTACACTTAACATCTATTCTTGATCTACACTTAACATCTATTCTTGCCATAACTCCTTAACTATAATTCTCTCTTATTACTGTTTGAGGATTATAGACTATTCATGCTAAGCTGCAATACGGGGGCACGACCCGAAATCTTATATCTTGAATACTCATCTGACAGTCATAACTTATCAGACATTCAGATATAATTTTTATAGTGTCTGTAGGATTAGATCTTGATTTCTACAGGTAAACCTATTTCTATCCCTGTGCGCTAGGCTAGTATTTTGGGGATAGGGACAGTCTATTCAAAATCTTATTTATTTAACAAAGCCCTTCTTTCTCGCTACGCCGTTTCTCTAATACTTGTAACTGAGCTTCGGTAAGAACAATACCATCCTGAGCCATTTTTACTTCTAATGCTTTAAGTCTTTTATTGATATTATTTAAATCATTACGTAGCCAAATTGATCTAACCCCTCCAGGTGATACAAGAATACCAGTCTTTTTAAGCTCATTTGATACTCGCATCTGACCATAAGCTGGGTATTCTACCGCCATATCTAATACTGCTCTCTCTACCGCAGGATCAACTCTATTTGCTATAATTGGCTTCTTCCGGCTAATCTCATATAACGCCTCTTCTCCCCCAGTTTCATATAGCTCTTTGAACCTATAATAGCTGTCCCTGCTGTATCCCATAGCTTTACACGCTGACGATATACTTCCAAGACTCTTAGCTAATTCTAGTAATCCTATTTTTGGCTTTATTATTTTTTGATTTAGATTCATCTCTAATCCTCTATTTAATACTTATCTTATTTTACTAAATGTAAGATTAAATCTCAACTATTACATGTCGAATTACTTCGTAATTCTACTAGCAATGACAAAAAACTGGTCCACGCAACAATGTCCAGCAAAGGTAGACAATGGTAAGTATGAGAGATATTAACAAGATAAAGCTGTAACTATTTAGCTATAGGTAAACTATTTTCCGCTTGATTTTCTTCAATTTCATTAATCTTAGAAACTAAATCAGATTTTTTTTTTGAGGAAAGGTTGGCAAGTACTATTGCATTCATTAAAAATAATATTGTAAGTATTATAGTGCTTTTAGTAAGAAAATTACCGACCGTTTTAGCGCTGACTACTCCCATATTATTACCGCCGCTTATACTACTAATTCCATCCGATCCGCTACGCTGCATCAGAATAACTATAATTAGCAATATTGCAATAGTAATATGTACAAAAAGAAGGATGTCTATCATATAATAAATAATCATTACCGTATTTTAAATATAAATCATACATTAGTTTTATATTATTTGCAACTTAGCTTTATAAAATAAAACGTAATACTATAATAGCATCTGACAGAAATTAGACTAAAATCAGCATATAAGTTTTTAAAAAACTAAAAAACATTGAAAGCTTAGGATATACGGTGGTGACCCTAGTGTATGATTGCTAACCACAGATACAAAAAGGCAGTATATAAGTGATACTTTTATTATGCAAATTTAGGTCGTGCCCCCGTATTGCAGTTTAGCATGAATAGTCTATAATACTCAAACAGTGATAAGAGAGAATTATAGTTAAGGAGTTATGACAAGAATATATGTTAAGTGTAGATCAAGAATAGATGTTAAGTGTAGATATTATAACGACACAGAAAAAGTAGTAAAGGCGGGATATTCAATTTCAAAACAACAGAGATATCAATGCAAGCAGTGTAATCGATATTTTTAACTGTAATATATTAATAATGCCTCTAAGCCTGGAGTCAAGGCTCAGATAGTAGATATGTCAATCAATGGCTCTGGAGTTAGGGATACAGTAAGAGTATTAAAAGTGGGTATCAATACGGTTATCCGTGTTTTAAAAAAATCTAGCGTTAAAAAAGATAAATCATTCTATCAATACGATAGAAGTAATTATTGCTCCTGAAATAGATGAACAATGGTCTTATGTACAGAATAAATCCAAACAAAGATGGCTTTGATATTCTTTGGATAAGATTTTGTTAAAAGTAGTTGCTTATACTTTTGGTACAAGATGTGATAGCACATCAGAATCATTACTGAAAAAAACCGGAGGATTTTAAGGTTACTTTTTACTTTACAGATGGATAGGGAAGTTATGCTAGGTTATTAGATCCCAAAAAACACATTGTTAGTAAAAAATATACTCAACGGATAGAACGGGGTAACTTAAATCTTAGAACAAGATGCAAAAGACTGACACGTAAAACAATTTGTTTTTCCAAGTCATTGGATATTCATGATAAAGTCATCGGAACTCTTGTTGAACGTATAGCCTTTTAATATCCACATCTGTAAAATGGAGGTGCGACCAATTAGTTATAAAGATAAATACCTATAATAATAGCAGAGCATCCTATTATACCTAATATTTCAGCATAAATAAGAGCTTTGGCTTTTTTGACTGCACCATAGATTAGCCAGTTAACAAGCAAAAATAAACAAATAAGATATGCCGGTAATGAAATATCCTCAGCAGATTGAGTTGAGAATATTTTATATGCTTGTATATAATGCATGGATTGTCCAAGTATTCCAACGGTCATAATATAATATTCATAATGATGGTTTATATTAGATTTCCGATTAATAAGTATATCAGAATTATTAGTAGTCATAATAATAGTAACCTTAGGAGAATTTAAGTCCAATTATTGAGATTATTAGTGCAGTAATAAAGAATAATCGTAATATAGATATTGACTCATTAAGATGAATATACCTAATATTGCAGTGCCAGCAGCACCAATACCAGTCCATACGGCATATGCTGTGCCTATAGGAATTTTATTTAATGTTTTAGCAAGGCAGGTAAAACTTAATGCTCTAAAGAAAATAAAAAGGAACGCTGGTTTTAGTTTTGTTAAACCGTCAGAATATTTTAATGAAATAGCAAATGCTATTTCAAAGAGTCCACTATTATTAAGAGAAGCCAGTACATAAGGTTAAATATTAATAATATATTAATTATTTTTAGTAAACATAATATTGTGCTTATGAGTTACTATTTACAAAGTTCAGAGGAAAAATCATTAGCCCCTACCATGGTAACATTTATATAAAGTATTTCTCTCTTGTATTATCCATTGCCCTTGATTAAAAGAAAGAATGAAAATGTCTTTTATTGCACTGATTGAGTCATCCAATAAGCCAAATTGTTCTATAGTTACTTTTGCTGAATTAAGAGATTCTATATCAGATAATTCTTGTAATATACTCAAGTTGCTAATTTCAATTTGAAAACCCTTGCCCATTGAACCAATTGCTACTTGGAAAGGAGTATTAACTTGCATGCTATCTTCTGTTTTATTACATGCGGATAATAACAATAGTATTGATAATAGCATCAATCTTATGTACATAAACTAAAACCTTTGATGTATTATATTTAAATATTTTTTACTGAAGGTCCACTAATATAAATTCAATATTTAGAGATTAACAATGCCCTACCCTTACTTCTTCATTTATCAATAATCTTCGGATTAATGATTAATTGCTCTTTACAATCTAGCAGCATTCCATAGAGAATATGAGCATTATCCGGATGCAGGTAATCAAGACCTGCTTTAACAAATAATCCGTCTAACATAATCTTTTTTCTAGCATCAGATTTACGATCAAAGGCTACTGCTTTTTATAATTGCATACGCGTATACCATAATTTCTTTGTAATCAATTTAATCAGTTTTGATGTTTCCTGATTTTGGTTTACTGGGCATTTTAAATTTCTTATGCATCTCTTTTAATTCATTTAAAAGGGATGGTTTTTTATTATCAGTATCTTTTATAAACTGTAAAAATCCAATTAGCAATCTATCATCAATAGTTAGAGCATTACAGGTCTTGAATATATTAAACAATTCGGTCGCACCTCCATTTTACAGATGTGGATATTAAAAGGCTATACGTTCAATAAGAGTTCCGATGACTTTATCATGAATATCCAATGACTTGGAAAAACAAATTGTTTTACGTGTCAGTCTTTTGCATCTTGTTCTAAGATTTAAGTTACCCCGTTCTATCCGTTGAGTATATTTTTTACTAACAATGTGTTTTTTGGGATCTAATAACCCAGCATAACTTCCCCATCCATCTGTAAAATAAAAAGTAACCTTAAAATCCTCCGGTTTTTTTCAGTAATGATTCTGATGTGCTATCACATCTTGTACCAAAAGTATAAGCAACTACTTTTAACAAAATCTTATCCAAAGAATATCAAAGCCATCTTTGTTTGGATTTATTCTGTACATAAGACCATTGTTCATCTATTTCAGGAGCAATAATTACTTCTATCGTATTGATAGAATGATTTATCTTTTTTAACGCTAGATTTTTTTTTAAAACACGGATAACCGTATTGATACCCACTTTATAATGACCTGAAAAATCAAGACAAAATATATGAACAATGTACTTGGTAATTTTGTTCAAAATTAAGCTGCTATTTGTGTATGATGTTGTATACTATCGAGATATACATTCATGGGTTTTTTATACCCAATACTTGAATGAAATCTCTGATAATTATATTTACTGATATAATCATTGATACCCTCTTTAAGTTCTCCTATATTTTGATAATCATTAATAAATATACAATTATATTTCAGTGTCCTAAAGAAACGCTCAATAACAATATTATCAATATTTCTGCCCTTACCATTCATTGATATCTGTATATCATGACTTTTAAGAATACTTATATGATCATTGCTAGTATATTGACTACCCTGATCACTATTCAAAATCTGCGGAGCTTGATACTTACTTAATGCCTCCTTCAATACATCAGTAACTAATAGTCCATCCATACTATTCGACAGTTTATAGCTTAATATGGCTTTGCTATGCCAATCTATAATGGCTGTTAGATACATAAAGCCGCCTTTAGTGCGAATATATGTAATATCTCCGCTCCAAACCTCATTGGCAGTAGGAACAACTACTTTCTTAGTCTTATCTGTTTTAATCCAGAATTTATCAAGTAGATAGCTGTATATTTTATGCTCACCATCTTTGATGGTAGTGAGTTTCTTTTTATGAGGATATATCGCTTCAATACCAACTAATCTCATATATTTTAGTACTCGATCTCGATCTATCTTATACCCATCTTCTAATAATTGATGATATATATAACGATATCCAAATTCTGGATTATCTGTATATATCTCATCTATTCTATTTAATATACTTATATTATAGCTACTAACCTCTTGTACTTTATAATATGCTGAAGAACGGTTAACCCCTAATAATTCACATTGTCTTGTCTTTGGTAATTGTCCTAGCTTGGACTCTACAAGACTCTTTCTATTTAATAAATCCAAGCTTCTTAGCTTTCCCACTGCCCAATCCCTCTCGATTGTAGTTTTCCCCAAATCCTTCGCTAGTTCATCATTCTGTTCCTTAAGCCGGTCGCGCCCCCGTATTGCAGCTTAGCATGAATAGTCTATAATCCTCAAACAGTGATAAGAGAGAATTATAGTTAAGGAGTTATGGCAAGAATAGATGTTAAGTGTAGATCAAGAATAGATGTTAAGTGTAGATATTGTAACGACACAGAAAAAGTAGTAAAGGCGGGATATTCAATTTCAAAACAACAGAGATATCAATGCAAGCAGTGTAATCGATATTTTTAACTGTAATATATTAATAATGCCTCTAAGCCTGGAGTCAAGACTCAGATAGTAGATATGTCAATCAATGGCTCTGGAGTTAGGGATACAGTAAGAGTAGGCACCGTCAAGTTAAGTAAGATAGAGTCAAAAGGAGCTATATTTTTAGATTTCAGGCAGCAAGAAGTCTTTGAGTAGCTTCATCCCAAACGTCTTTAGCGGATGTAAATGCAATTCTTTGCTCGGGTGCCTTTTTATTATATCTACCAACATCTACAGCAAATATATTTCTAACCTTGCTCATCAGTGATAATGTACATTGTGCTGGGTTAGGATGCTTGAATTTAATCAGTATCCTCTCTTTTTGCCTAGTTGGCTGATGAGCATTCTCAACGCGGTTATTTAGTCTCTTATGAGTGCGATACTTAGTTTTAGGGCACATAAGCTTAACAGGTTTAATGTAACTCCTTAGCTTATCAGTAACAATTACTCTTGGAGAAGGATAATTACCCAGTAATCTTGATAAAAACCTAATATCTGACTTCTTGTTACGACGCTTCTGCAACAATACTTCTAACTCATACCCCTCAGAATCAACAGCTCTCCATAATATGAATACTTCACCTTTGATCTCGATGTTCATCTCATCTAAATGCCATTTATCAGTTGGCTTCCGCCCTCTCTTCCTGATGACATCTTGAAAATAAACTGCAAATTTATTGCACCAAAATCTTACAGTCTCATGACTCAAAATAATACCTCGATATGCCATCTGTTCTTGAACATCTCGGTAGCTCTATTAAAACGATGATATAACCATACTACATGACTGATAATACTTGCTGGAAAACGATGTCTCTTCGGGGCTTGAGTAATATGCATAGCGGTATAATTTAGAAAAAAATGGTTATTGCTATTCTATAAATCATTCTTTGCATTTGCTCGATATTTAATTTACATCTCTTTTAACTTGACGGTGCCCTTCAAGATGCTATTGCTCTGATTAGTTATATGTATCATAATGCAGAGGATATATTAAAAAGTTCTAAATCGTTGTTAAATCAAATTCTAACTACTACAAAAGAGGGGTTATACAAATCATGGGATAATGTAATGAAAACTACTTCCGGCAATGTAGAGTATGATTTATGGCAAATGGAAAAGCAAGTACCTAAATCTGAAATAATAACTGAGAAAGCAAAAAGCGAATAGCTGCGAAGTGTAAAAATATCTCGCTTTTCAGTTGATTTCCCAAAACCACTTTTGGAAAAAATAGCGATTTCTTCAACCGGCGCCAGAAGAGGAGTCGAGGATTTTCTTGATCAAAAATATTTTGCTGATAAATTTACTGAAGAAGAACAAGGTTGCTTTATCTTACTCTTAGCATATAAAATATTTAGATATGGTAATAAGGTATGCCTCGAATATTTTAGCGAGAAACAGCCGGAGCTAATTACAAAAATTTTCAATGATTATCCTCATTTATTTTTTAGGAGAGAGGCAATTAATATATGTATTAAAAATGAAGAGGGTAGACAAAAAGCATTAGATGTAATAAAGTTAAAATCGTCGGATAAATTTTTTAAAGATTGCTTTGACACAGTATTCTCTAAGGTAGATTTTGTTGTAAATCTTATATTTAAAGAAGAACCTAAACCGAAACACGTATCTAATGAACCTGAGCTTGCATCCAACTTAGTGGCCCCATCTTTAGATATAGATGAAGATGGTGAGGTAATAGTAGCAGGTAATGTAGAAGATAATAATAACCACCAGTAAACTTTAAAAATGACCAGCATATACCACATTCTTGACCATGTTCCTGCTATTTATAAACAAGACATGGAAATAGAGTATGAGCATTTGGCAATGCAATTAATCAAATCCGGTAAATTACGAATAGATACCGATGAGTGCTGCAATTTTGCAAGGTTTACCGAACCCGCTCTTAATATCAGCTTGATGGTTAGTAAAGAAGAGCTAACAAACCCGCATTTAATCCCCGTAACTACTAAGCTTTTTCAAAATTTATACAGAAATTCTGCTTCAGATCAGAAAATAAAATCAATTTTCGACAATTTAAAAAAGCAAATACAAAAATTGCAGCCAGTTAAAAAAGAAGTAACCGAAATGTTGGCGCGTCTTTTTGTCCAGTCTGCTCATCCAATCGTAATAAGATGGCTTCTTTTTAATAAGACGGAAGTATTTCTCACCTATTCGCATAATATCGGCGACATGATGGATATGGTTAGCTGGCAACGAGTCGGTGGGAATAGCGGCATGCAAAGCACTAACGGCAAGGACGTAGCTATTTTTGTTTCATGCGGCGGTAATCCTTTTGCTGAAAACAATAAAGATTATCCGATTTACGGCAATGGCTGGCCTGCGGTGGCACGACTTCAGATTATCGCAGCTCAAGAACTTGGGCATTTTGCCGACATAAAAAGAGATGATAGGGGGCAGCAAATAACTAGGCATTCGGCTAATTTTTCCGGTACTAAAGCTACCGATAAAGTACGAATTGCTAGAAAAAATGATATAATACATTGTCATAATTTGCTACATAAGCTCCTTAAAGCAGGTATGAAAAAGCAGCTAGATTATGAAACGAAGCTTAAATTTTATAATGCAAATAAAGTTAGCGGCTTAAAAGTTTACGCTATAAAATTCATGATTTTTATATATAAATTTCGGCTTTTAAATTATAGCAGTAAGCATAATCTAATATTTGTGAAAAAATTTAAAACCGATAAATATATGGCATTAATGATTGATGCTATGTTTAAAGATATGCAAGCTAATTTATCGCCGACAGCTGACGTGTATAAAAATAAAAACCCTGAAATTGAAGAAGCCGTAGCCTGTATTGAGGCACTCGCTAGAGTACCGCAACAAGTAGTAAAATGGGGATATTTAACAACCAAAGAAACAATGCATAACCTTTATAAAGTATATTATAACGAGGTTATACCTTCTTTAATTACTAGCTATAATGCTGTCACCGGCGAAGATTATAAACGTGATTTTAAAAAATCGAAAAGCAGCATCTTTTCTAAAATTAATGTCTTTAGGAATAAAAAGCTAGCGCTGAAAGCGGTTAGGGAATTATGAATATATTGCTTTTATAAGAATTTAATATAAAATTATATATAAAAAATGATATGAGAAGCTTATCTATTACTCTACCCGATAATATAGCTAAAGCTAGTAATGAAATTGCTAAAAAGCTAGGATTATCTAGAACAACATTTATTCGTCAAGCCATTATACATGAACTCGATAATCTTCAGTCTCAATTTGAACAAGACGATATCATAAAAAGCTTTAATGTAATGAAAAAATCCAAAAAATATCTAGAAGAAATGATAGAAATCACTGAAAACTTAAATTCAGAATTACTAGAAGAAAAGGAAAAATGGTGGAGCAAAAAGAAGTATTAACTACAGCACCGAATAGTTTTTAAAATGTAATAGTTGAGATTTAATCTTACATTTAGTAAAATAAGATAAATATTAAATGGAGGACTAGAGATGAATCTAAATCAAAAAATAATAAAGCCAAAAATAGGATTACTAGAATTAGCTAGGAGTCTTGGAAGTATATCGTCAGCATGTAAAGCTATGTGTTTACAGTCGGGACAGTTATTATAGGTTTAAAGAGCTATATGAAACGGCACCGTCAAGTTAAAAGAGATGTAAATTAAGTATCGAGCAAATGCAAAGAATGATTTATAGAATAGCAATAACCATTTTTTTCTAAATTATACCGCTATGCATATTACTCAAGCCCCGAAGAGACATCGTTTTCCAGCAAGTATTATCAGTCATGTAGTATGGTTATATCATCGTTTTAATAGTAGCTACCGAGATGTTCAAGAACAGATGGCATATCGAGGTATTATTTTGAGTCATGAGACTGTAAGATTTTGGTGCAATAAATTTGCAGTTTATTTTCAAGATGTCATCAGGAAGAGAGGGCGGAAGCCAACTGATAAATGGCATTTAGATGAGATGAACATCGAGATCAAAGGTGAAGTATTCATATTATGGAGAGCTGTTGATTCTGAGGGGTATGAGTTAGAAGTATTGTTGCAGAAGCGTCGTAACAAGAAGTCAGATATTAGGTTTTTATCAAGATTACTGGGTAATTATCCTTCTCCAAGAGTAATTGTTACTGATAAGCTAAGGAGTTACATTAAACCTGTTAAGCTTATGTGCCCTAAAACTAAGTATCGCACTAATAAGAGACTAAATAACCGCGTTGAGAATGCTCATCAGCCAACTTAGGCAAAAAGAGAGGATACTGATTAAATTCAAGCATCCTAACCCAGCACAATGTACATTATCACTGATGAGCAAGGTTAGAAATATATTTGCTGTAGATGTTGGTAGATATAATAAAAAGGCACCCGAGCAAAGAATTGCATTTACATCCGCTAAAGACGTTTGGGATGAAGCTACTCAAAGACTTCTTGCTGCCTGAAATCTAAAAATATAGCTCCTTTTGACTCTATCTTACTTAACTTGACGGTGCCGGTGGCGAATATAAGGGCAATATAGAGTATCCAGCTTATGGGCCGCACCTCCATTTTGCAGATGTGGGTATTAAATGCTATACGTTCAATAAGAGTTCCGATGACTTTATCATGAATATCCAATGACTTGGAAAAACAAATTGTTTTACGTGTCAGTCTTTTGCATCTTGTTCTAAGATTTAAGTTACCCCGTTCTATCCGTTGAGTATATTTTTTACTAACAATGTGTTTTTTGGGATCTAATAACCTAGCATAACTTCCCTATCCATCTGTAAAGTAAAAAGTAACCTTAAAATCCTCCAGTTTTTTTCAGTAATGATTCTGATGTGCTATCACATCTTGTACCAAAAGTATAAGCAACTACTTTTAACAAAATCTTATCCAAAGAATATCAAAGCCATCTTTGTTTGGATTTATTCTGTACATAAGACCATTGTTCATCTATTTCAGGAGCAATAATTACTTCTATCGTATTGATAGAATGATTTATCTTTTTTAACGCTAGATTTTTTTAAAACACGGATAACCGTATTGATACCCACTTTTAATACTCTTACTGTATCCCTAACTCCAGAGCCATTGATTGACATATCTACTATCTGAGTCTTGACTCCAGGCTTAGAGGCATTATTAATATATTACAGTTAAAAATATCGATTACACTGCTTGCATTGATATCTCTGTTGTTTTGAAATTGAATATCCCGCCTTTACTACTTTTTCTGTGTCGTTACAATATCTACACTTAACATCTATTCTTGATCTACACTTAACATCTATTCTTGCCATAACTCCTTAACTATAATTCTCTCTTATTACTGTTTGAGGATTATAGACTATTCATGCTAAGCTGCAATACGGGGGCGCGACCCATGCTTTTGAATTGTTCTTAAGCATTGAGGGTATTGAGTATACTACTACTAAAGCATATTCTCCTCAAACAAATGGTATGTGTGAACGCTTTAATAAAACTATGAAACAAGAATTCTTTGATACAGCTATGCGTAAAAAGATTTATACTGATCTTGATGATCTACAACTAGATCTTGATATTTGGTTAGAGCATTACAATAACGAAAGATCACATTCCGGTAAATATCGCTATGGTAAAACGCCTATGCAGGCTTTTATGGATAGTAAAAAGTTAGATGTTGAAAAGAATAACGAAATCTTATATCTTGAATACTCATCTGACAATCATAACTTATCAGACATTCAGATATAATTTTTATAGTGTCTGTAGGATTAGATCTTGATTTCTACATTTCATGAAATTGCCGCAGTCACTTCATGGCTTCGCAATGACGAAAAACTCATCCACGTAACAACGCTATTTTGTATTTGTATTCTTATTAGCGTCAGAATTAGCAGTATTATTTTTTTGATCGTCTTCTGCCGGTAGTTTAGAGAGGGAAAGCTTTTGTTTATATTTCTGCTGCTCTGCTAAAAAATTTTGCGCCTCTTTTGAAAGACTATTATATAATTCGCGTTTTTCTTTGTTAATATTGACTATTTCTACTCTATATTTTTGTATTTCTTCACGTATTTCCGGTTTGATAGTACCTGCGTAAGTAGAGAAATCATCTATAATTTTTTGTGTTGTAACATCACTAGTTTTTGCTCCATCTTTTTTTGAGACGTCAGAAGCTACGCTATTGGCAAAGCTGCTCAGACTAAGTAAAATAGCTATTCCAAATATTATTTTTTTTATCATATAAACCTTATTCTTAATAAGTAATATTGTTGCGTGGATACCTGTGTCATTCCCGCGGAAGCCCATAGGTGTCAACCTAAGACCCTATGTCATTCCTAGCTAAAAGCCGGCTTGTTGCATGGCTCGTTTATGTCATTCCCGCGTAGGCGAGAATCCAGTACTTTAAAGCCTTTAAAAAGCTTTATTTTAATAAAAACTTGATCTTAAATATCTTTTTAAAGCTCGATTTATCTCGCTTTACTTCTGGATTCCCGCCTACGCGGGAATGACATCGAGTGGGCTTTGCGAGCCATGCAATAACGACTCCTGTATCTACGCAAAAACTTCTTAACAAGTAGACCATTTTTAAGTCCAATAGTCAATGTAAAACGCCCATCTTTTCCACTTGTATTTTATTCTTGGGTAAGTATAACTATACTAATAGTTGGGAACAAATGTATAAAATATATGATGCGACTATAGTTTTCGGCCGCACCTCCATTTTACAGATGTGGATATTAAAAGGCTATACGTTCAATAAGAGTTCCGATGACTTTATCATGAATATCCAATGACTTGGAAAAACAAATTGTTTTACGTGTCAGTCTTTTGCATCTTGTTCTAAGATTTAAGTTACCCCGTTCTATCCGTTGAGTATATTTTTTACTAACAATGTGTTTTTTGGGATCTAATAACCTAGCATAACTTCCCTATCCATCTGTAAAGTAAAAAGTAACCTTAAAATCCTCCAGTTTTTTTCAGTAATGATTCTGATGTGCTATCACATCTTGTACCAAAAGTATAAGCAACTACTTTTAACAAAATCTTATCCAAAGAATACCAAAGCCATCTTTGTTTGGATTTATTCTGTACATAAGACCATTGTTCATCTATTTCAGGAGCAATAATTACTTCTATCGTATTGATAGAATGATTTATCTTTTTTAACGCTAGATTTTTTTTAAAACACGGATAACCGTATTGATACCCACTTTTAATACTCTTACTGTATCCCTAACTCCAGAGCCATTGATTGACATATCTACTATCTGAGTCTTGACTCCAGGCTTAGAGGCATTATTAATATATTACAGTTAAAAATATCGATTACACTGCTTGCATTGATATCTCTGTTGTTTTGAAATTGAATATCCCGCCTTTACTACTTTTTCTGTGTCGTTACAATATCTACACTTAACATCTATTCTTGATCTACACTTAACATCTATTCTTGCCATAACTCCCTAACTATAATTCTCTCTTATTACTGTTTGAGGATTATAGACTATTCATGCTAAGCTGCAATACGGGGGGCGTGGCTCAAAATATATTGGAGGCATTATGAACCTGCAGCACCAACGTATAGCAGAGATGTGCCACTCATTAAATCTTGTTCAGGTAGCTGAAAATTATTTTGATATCGCACAGTCCTCTAGTAAAGAAGACTCAAGTTATACGGATTTCCTTGAGTCAATATTAAAAACAGAGTTGTTGGCGCGACAAAATAGGAGTAAATCAATACTCACAAGAATGACAGACTTTCCTGCTATAAAAACGCTGGATGATTTTGACTATGATTTTGCTACAGGAGTCAAACGCAAGGTTCTGGAAAATCTAAGTTCCCTATCTTTTGTAGAAAGACAAGAAAACATTATTTTGCTTGATCCTTCTGGAGTAGGAAAAACACATATAGCTATTGCCCTTGGTTATGCAGCTACGCAATGTGGAATCAAGACTAAATTTATAACAGCTGCGGATTTAATGCTCGTACTTAATGCAGGACTAAATCAGGGAAATCTAGGCGCTATACTTAAAAAAGTCATCCTTCCATACAAATTACTCATAGTAGACGAATTTGGGTATCTGCCATTAAAACAGGAACAAGCTAATCCATTATTTCAGGTTATAGCAAAGCGTTATGAGAAAGATAGTATAATTCTTACAAGTAATCTTCCATTTGGACAATGGCACAATAATCTTGCTCAGGATAGTGCTCCTACAGCTGCTATCTTAGATCGTCTGCTCCATCATTCCACGATACTCAATATTAAAGGGGATAGTTTCAGACTTAGAAATAAAAAGAAAGCTGGTCTTGTATCAATAGAGGTGATTAATAAACAGGAGGATAATCTTATGACTTAAATATCAAATGATTTCTTATTATACTGTATCAATTTTCAAACAGTATATATTAAAATTATGTATCATTTTTCGACCGCTGTTGACAATAGTATGAAAGAAACTTTCAGCAACAGCATTATCCAAGCAATTTCCTTTACGACCCATACTCTGTTTGATACCATGTTGTTTTATAATTTTTAAATGACTATCAGAACAATATTGACTACCTCTATCAGTATGCCAAATAAGCCCTTTTGCTGGTTTACGTTGCCATATTGCCATTAATAAAGCATTATTAACCAAATCAGCTCTCATGTTATTACTCATAGACCATCCTATAATTTTTCTAGAAAATAGATCAATAACAGTTGCTAAATATAGCCAGCCTTCACCAGTTGGCACATAGGTTATGTCTCCAACCCAATAACAATTAGCAGCATAAACTGTAAACTCTCTATTTAATAAATTAGGAGCAATTTGCTTATTATGATTAGAGTCAGTAATGGCTTTAAATTTACGTTTAGTTTTACATAGCAAATTAGCTTCTTTTATTAGTCTTGCAATGCGTCTCCTACTAGCAGTTATATCTTGCCGTGATAGTTCCTTTTTAATAGGTCTAGTTCCATAATTACCTCTACCTTCTTTAAAGATAATTTCAATTCTGTTTGTTAATTCATTACCTTCTTTAACCCTATTACATCCAAGATTATTTAACCATTCATAATAACCATTACGTGATACTTTCATAAATTTACACATAGCAGAAATGGAAAAATTACCTCTGTTTTCCTTTATCCATGCGTACCTTATTGGGATTCTTTTGCAAAGTACGCGGCAGCCTTTTTAATAGATCACGTTCTTGTGTTACTCTATCTAGTTCTTCTTCAATCTCCTTAATTCATCATACAGATGTTCTTCATATCTCATTACTTCCTTGAGTTTTGAATGTTTATTAACCCAATTATATAGACTATACTTCGTAATTCCTAGTTCTCTAGCTGTTTGAGCAAAAGGTTGCTTAGACTCAATAGCTAATCTAATCGCTGATTCTTTAAATTCAGCTGGATATATCTTTGGCTCTATATCCGGCATTTTTATCCCTACTGTTAATATCGTCTATTATTAACTTTCTGGAAAACTATAGCTGCATCATAGGAGTTCTAGAAGTCTTTTTCGTAGTATCCCCAGTATTTTTTGAATTATTTACATTTTGTGCTGTATCAAAAATCTTTCTAGAAGATGTTTGATTGGTATTATTAGAATTTTGTGCATCTTGTATATCATCAGAAGATTGTTGTTTTGTATCTCTTTCTCGACCAAAAGTTTTTATCTTTGAAGAAAGATTTTGATGTGTGTTTTGGTTATTAGTGGATTGATTTGTCATCATTAAATCTTCTATTTGCTTGATATAAAGATTCATTTCACCTTTATTTAGAGCAAATTCTTTCATTACTTCTTGCGGTTCAGGTAAAACATTCTGATCTACATATTCTTTTCTCTTATTAGTCATAATATTGCTTTTTACTTGTGTAGTATATGTACCTATTTTTGCTTTTTTCTTTTTCTATATGGCGAACTTTTTGACTTTTACCTACTATCTTTTTAGGATTATAGTCTATAGCAAAATCCTGTATCGCTTCTTCAAATGTGAAAGCCTATTTTGTTTAATACATGTTTCTTTATTTTTAATAAAGTCCTACTCTCTTATTTCTTAAATACATAATTCTACCCTAACTTTATCTCTTTTGACCCTGTCTCGTGTTGACTTATTTTTATCTCCTAAATTCTTAGCATTATAACTCGTTATTCCAAGATCTTAAGCTGCTTGATAAAAACTAGGAACTAACCCGTTATTTCTCCATTCTCCTTGTTTTTTTCTGTAGGGTAAAGCTCCCATGATACTGTTTGCCCCTTCCATTTTGGTACTTGTCTAACTAAATCACTAAAATTAACTCCCGTTGTTGCCGCTCTAGCACCTGTACTTAAAAAGCTACTAGTCAACAAACATGTTGACATGAAAAAAGTTAAAACATATTTTTTTGAATTGAAGCTTTGTAAATTCATTAGAACCTCGATGAGTCATTATTTTTTTAAATATAAACAAGGCGCACTATATAATATTTGTTAATTTATATAAACTACTAATTACTAATATTTGCTAACTAATGAATTTTTTAGCCAAAGTGTAATTAATATATCGTATACACTAGTAATTCAGTTTTTGGTAAATAAAATATGCAAATGCAATTTCACTTATACAACACTCTTAGCCGTACTAAAGAGGTTTTTAATCCTCAAGATCAGGCTAATGTAAAAATGTATGTATGCGGACCGACTGTTTATGATAGTCCCCATATAGGCAACAGTAGGTCGGTAGTAGTATATGATTTACTTTATCGTATACTTATAAAAATATTTAGCAGTAAAGCAGTAAAATATGTACGTAACATTACGGATGTTGACGATAAAATTATCGATAGAGCTGAACTACTTGGCATTACTATTAATGAGCTGACTAATAAAGTTACGCAAGAGTTTCATACAAATATGGCATATTTAGGTTGCATGCTACCGAATATTGAGCCGAAAGCTACAGAGCATATTGATGTAATGATTGAAGTAATAGAAAGATTAATAGTAAGAAAGCATGCATATATTGCTGATAATCATATATATTTTGATGTTTTGTCGGCCCAGAATTATACAGAATTATCTAACAGAAATTTAGAGGAAATGTTCGAAGGAGTACGTGTAGAAAATAGTAAAACTAAGAAACATCCGCAGGATTTTGTATTATGGAAACCGGCAAAGTCAAATGGATCCGCAAATATAAATTTTGAAAGCCCTTGGGGACTTGGTCGTCCTGGATGGCATATTGAATGTTCAGCTATGAGCTATAAATATTTAGGCGAGAATTTTGATATTCATGGTGGTGGAGCAGATTTAATCTTTCCGCATCATACTAATGAGATTGCTCAAAGTAGATGTGCTTTTCCCAGTTCTACTTATGCAAAATATTGGGTACATAACGGATTTCTAACGGTTAATGGTGAAAAAATGAGTAAATCTCTTGGTAATTTTACTACCGTTAGGGATTTAATGGATAAAAAAATTCAAGGAGAAGTAGTAAGGTTACTCTTATTAAGTAGCCATTATAGACGTCCTCTTGATTATAACAATAAAGCTATAGAAGATGCTAAGAAAACTTTAGATTATTGGTATAGAGCTATAGAAAATATTAATGTGCAAAAAATAGATTTACCGTCGGATTTTATGCAAATCTTACTTGATGATATGAATACACCCCTAGCAGTTAAAATAATTAACGACTACGCTAAAATGGTATTTACTTCTACAACTGAAGAAGAAAGGCAGCTTAACGCCTCTGCTCTTATTACTTGTGCTAATTTTATTGGTTTAATGAATAAGACCGCACGTGAATGGTTTAATGGTGGTATGAATGAACCCTATATAAATGAACTTATAAATGATCGTTTAGAAGCAAAAAAACAAAGAAACTGGGAGCTTGCTGATCAAATTCGTAACCGATTATTAGAAGAAAAAATAATTTTAGAAGATAAACCTGACGGTACTACTCTTTGGCGAAAAGAATAAAAGCTTGTAAATTACGCATTATGCACATATAATTTGTATGCTTGTGATTTAAGCAAATTCACACGTAAGATATATGTTAGTTCATTAGAATGAGCATCTTACGGAGGTATAAACTAACAATTAGGAGAATTTAAAAATGTCAAAAATACCATCTGTTAACGTTAAAGAATTATTAGATGCCGGCGTGCATTTCGGTCACAAGACTTCACGCTGGAATCCTAAAATGGCGTCTTATATATATGGTGAACGTGATGATGTTCATATAATCGATTTAAGACAAAGTGCTGCTTTAATGGGTGTCGCTTTGAATACAATATATGAAACCGTAAAAAAAGACGGTAAAGTATTATTTGTAAGTACTAAAATACAGGCAAGTGATATTATAGCGGAATATGCCGAAAAATGTGGGCAATATTACGTAAATCATAGATGGCTCGGCGGTATGCTAACTAACTGGAAAACTATTGCGGGTTCAATAGAAAAACTAGAAAAGCTAGAAAAAACCTTGGAAAGTGAAGAAGCTCGCACCGGTTATACTAAGAAAGAAATACTTGATATGAGCCGTAAGAAAGATAAATTGCTTCTATCTCTTGCTGGTATTAGAAATCTTAATTCTAAACCTGATCTCCTAGTAGTTATCGATACTAATAAAGAGCATATCGCAATTAATGAAGCGGTAAAGCTTAATGTTCCTATAGTTGCAGTAGTCGATACTAATTCTAATCCTGATAATGTGGATTATCCGGTTCCAGGTAATGATGATTCTATAAGATCAATAAGGCTTTATTGTAGCTTATTTGCGGATGCGGCATTACAAGGGCTTGAAGAATCAATGAAAGCTTCAGGAGTTGATATGGGTGCTATGCAGGAACATACTGATAGGGCGTTCACTTCTAAAAATGTTTCTAAATTAAAACAAGCTAAAAAATTCTCTAAAACAAAAAATATTGATGAAGAGACAAATACAGAATTTGAGCAAGCACTAAATGATGCTGATGAAAATAAAAATTCTGAAAACGCATAAATGTTGTTGCGTGGATTGAACAAACATACTTGATGTCATTCCCGCGCAGGCGGGAATCTTAGGGATAAAGCGAGAGAAATCGAGCCTTTAAAAAGCTTTAAAGTACTGGATTCCTGCTTTCGCAGGAATGACATCGAGAGTGTTTTCCTAGTTATACACCACAAACCAAATATAACGAACTAAAGAGAGGAGTAAAATATGAGTGAAGTAAATATAAGTGCAGCAGCAGTTAAAGAATTAAGAGAAAAAACTGGCGCAGGTATGATGGACTGCAAAAAGGCATTAATAGAAACAGAAGACAATTTTGAAGAAGCTGTAGATCTTCTTCGTAAGAAAGGTTTAGCTGCTGCTGCAAAGAAAGCCGGTCGCACGGCTTCTGAAGGCTTAACGGCTGCAAAAGTTGATGGGCTTACCGGAGTAGTAGTTGAGGTAAATTCCGAAACGGATTTTGTTGCTAGAAATGAGCAGTTCCAGGATTTAGTTAAGAATATTGCAAATCTTGCAGTAATTGCAAAAACTATAGACACGCTAAAAACATCTAAAATGCCAAACGGTAAATCAGTTGAAGA
This sequence comes from Rickettsia endosymbiont of Cantharis rufa, assembly GCF_964026445.1. Lineage (NCBI taxonomy): Bacteria > Pseudomonadati > Pseudomonadota > Alphaproteobacteria > Rickettsiales > Rickettsiaceae > Rickettsia > Rickettsia endosymbiont of Cantharis rufa. Next base: position 1,435,808 of record NZ_OZ032150.1, on the reverse strand, counting down.
AGATATTATAGAAAATATCGCTACAATCGGTGAAAATTTAACATTACGTCGTATGGATATATTAGAGATATCCGAAGGAGTGATAGGCTCGTACGTGCATAATGAAGTTGTCCCAAATCTAGGAAAAATTTCTGTATTAGTAGGTCTTGCGTCTAATGCAAAAGATAAAGCAAAACTAGAAGCTTTAGCTAAACAAATTGCTGTTCATGTAGCAGGAAATAACCCGCAAAGTATAGATGATTCAAGTTTGGATCAAGCGCTCGTGGAGCGTGAGAGAAAAGTATTCTTTGAGAAATCTAAAGAAGAAGGGAAGCCTGATAATATTATAGAAAAAATGGTAGAGGGTAGAATACGTAAATTCTTCTCTGAAGTTGTATTGCTTCAGCAAAATTTCTTATTTGAGCCTAAACTTATCGTTGCGGAAGTAATTAAAAATGCTGAAAAAGAACTGGGTGCAGAAATTAAAATCACCAAATTTATTAGATACGAACTTGGTGAAGGTATAGAACACGAAGAAAAAAACTTTGCCGATGAAGTAGCGGCTATTACGCAGGGTTAACGGGTTTGTCTTATAGCTTCAATGTCATTCCGGCCGCACCTCCATTTTACAGATGTGGATATTAAAAGGCTATACGTTCAATAAGAGTTCCGATGACTTTATCATGAATATCCAATGACTTGGAAAAACAAATTGTTTTACGTGTCAGTCTTTTGCATCTTGTTCTAAGATTTAAGTTACCCCGTTCTATCCGTTGAGTATATTTTTTATTAACAATGTGTTTTTTGGGATCTAATAACCTAGCATAACTTCCTCATTCATCGGCACCGTCAAGTTAAAAGAGATGTAAATTAAGTATCGAGCAAATGCAAAGAATGATTTATAGAATAGCAATAACCATTTTTTTCTAAATTATACCGCTATGCATATTACTCAAGCCCCGAAGAGACATCGTTTTCCAGCAAGTATTATCAGTCATGTAGTATGGTTATATCATCGTTTTAATAGAGCTACCGAGATGTTCAAGAACAGATGGCATATCGAGGTATTATTTTGAGTCATGAGACTGTAAGATTTTGGTGCAATAAATTTGCAGTTTATTTTCAAGATGTCATCAGGAAGAGAGGGCGGAAGCCAACTGATAAATGGCATTTAGATGAGATGAACATCGAGATCAAAGGTGAAGTATTCATATTATGGAGAGCTGTTGATTCTGAGGGGTATGAGTTAGAAGTATTGTTGCAGAAGCGTCGTAACAAGAAGTCAGATATTAGGTTTTTATCAAGATTACTGGGTAATTATCCTTCTCCAAGAGTAATTGTTACTGATAAGCTAAGGAGTTACATTAAACCTGTTAAGCTTATGTGCCCTAAAACTAAGTATCGCACTCATAAGAGACTAAATAACCGCGTTGAGAATGCTCATCAGCCAACTAGGCAAAAAGAGAGGATACTGATTAAATTCAAGCATCCTAACCCAGCACAATGTACATTATCACTGATGAGCAAGGTTAGAAATATATTTGCTGTAGATGTTGGTAGATATAATAAAAAGGCACCCGAGCAAAGAATTGCATTTACATCCGCTAAAGACGTTTGGGATGAAGCTACTCAAAGACTTCTTGCTGCCTGAAATCTAAAAATATAGCTCCTTTTGACTCTATCTTACTTAACTTGACGGTGCCCTTCAAACGTTATAAATCTGCCACGTTTAACCCTATTAGTGCTATGCATGATTATTACCAAGAATACTGATTATTTATCTGCCTCTGTCATTACTCTTACTTTGCGTGATAGTCGAAACCCATGAGACAGCTTCTTTCCTTTCCACAGCTACTTTACCTTTCGTTGTAAGCTCACTTGCCTCAACTATTTTTTTATTCGATAAATCATCTGTATTTAAAAACTGTAATATCTCAGCTGAATTCATATGTTTAATTTTATTCTCTACATTTATCGCCGTATCTTGCTTATCCCGCTTATCCTGAATCTTACTACTTTCCAAGCTATCGTTTTTAGATCTCTCTAAGCTATTTCGATTTAAAAACTCTAATATCTGTTTTGAATCCATATTCTTTATCTGGTCTTTAAGATTAACACTATTAATCTTAACATTGCCCTTACCACTAATCCCTGATGGTTGTATTTCATCTCTATTCAAAAATTGTAGCATCTCTTTTGAACTCATCTGTTTAATCTTTGTTTCTATAGCATCATAAACCTCTGGATTATTATTTTGATCCGGCTTACCACTACGCTTATCTGCAACTACTTTTTTATTGCTCTTGTGCGATACTCTAAATAATTTAGTGGGAAAAGTTAAAGATCCTGACAATCTGATGGACAAAATGACAAAAAAGAAATAGATTTAAAAAGACTCTAGATCAAAGTGATACCCTTCTGGAAAGTTTTATGATGACAAAACCCCTATGTAAACTTTCAAGGATAACATCAAAATTGCCCAAGATAAGTCTATTAATTCTTACTTATCTGACAGCTCTCTTGCTGCTTAATCAATCATTGTCTGTCAGGTCAAGCGTAGTATTTTACACCAATATCAAAACTAAAGATGAAATGGCAAAACTGATCTGATGATCATTAATTAACTTTTTAATTTAGGTTTAAATATATTATGAAAAATAAATTTTATAAAAATTTTATAACGATAGTATTTATATTATTTTCGTTCCAAACCATTGCTGGTCAGAATCAAGATGCCCAAAAAAAGCATGACGATTCTTCATATCTTAATATCTCTGTGACTGAGAAAATGGATGTGCAGGAAGATTTACTTATGTCAAGTGTACGTATAGAGAAGGAGGGGCTCGATCCAAGATCTGTGCAAAATGAGATTAATCTTATAATGGCTAAAGCAATAAAGATAGCTAAACAACCGGATATTAGCGTCTCTACAGGACAATATGATATCTATCAATATAATGAAGAGCAAAATACCAGTAATAAAGAGAAGAAAGTAAAGACAAAGAAATGGCGTGGCACTCAAATATTATCGTTACAAAGTAAATCGCCTGAAGCGTTATTATTAGTAGTCGGGCAATTGCAAAGTGAAGGCTTATTAATACAAAACCTAAGTTATATATTATCTAATGATAAAAGAGATGTTACAAGAAATGCTATGATTGAATCTGCTATTGCAAAACTAAAGAAGCAGGCCACACAAGTAGCAAAAGCTCTTGGTCAAGAATATAGCAGATTTACTGTGATAAATATTGATACTGGATTAGGATTGCAGCCTCCAATGCCAATATACAGAAATGCGATGCCCGTTTTAAGCGTTATGTCTGACGCTGCTATGATGCCGTCTGCAGAGCCGAGTACAAGCACAGTATCGATCACTGTATCCGCAACTGCATTGCTTAAATAAAGTAATGCAGTTTATCTAATACTAAATTAGAATACATTGTAGAATATTAAATAAATCAAGAAGAACATGCGCCAAATTAGTTTCATTTTGCTCACAAGCATTTTATGCATATCATGCAATACCACAAGAGTTGTTGAAATCCCTGAAATTAATAAAGCTGCATTTCAATATGAATCTATAGATTATCAATGTGAAAATGGTAGAAATTTAAATGTACAGTATTTGAATAATGATATTAATAATATTGCATTAATAAACTTAGATAAGAATGTCATTATATTCAGCAATGTTGTTGCAGGTAGTGGCGTACGTTATGCTGCACAGCAATATATATGGCATACAAAAATTGATTATGGTATTTTAAGTGATGAGATATCTAATACTAATTTAGTATGTCATCAACAGAAGTTGAAAACTAATAAGTAGATATAACCATTAGTAAAACAGCGATAATAGTGCATTAATACACCATTGCATATATCTTGCAATAATATTATCTCCTGTTAAAGGTAAAAACACTATAATATACAATAATATACCGGAACAAAACCACGTGAGTTTCTGTGCAAACTCTTGATTCTTATGAAGAATACTGCTCATATAGAGGATGCTACCATCTAATGGAGGTATAGGAATTAAGTTAAAGAAACACAGTACTAAGTTCACTACTAACATATATCCCAGTATGTTATTGAAATAAGTTATAGAGCAAGCCTGAAATATTCCAATGACTTGGAAAAACAAATTGTTTTACGTGTCAGTCTTTTGCATCTTGTTCTAAGATTTAAGTTACCCCGTTCTATCCGTTGAGTATATTTTTTACTAACAATGTGTTTTTTGGGATCTAATAACCTAGCATAACTTCCCTATCCATCTGTAAAGTAAAAAGTAACCTTAAAATCCTCCGGTTTTTTTCAGTAATGATTCTGATGTGCTATCACATCTTGTACCAAAAGTATAAGCAACTACTTTTAACAAAATCTTATCCAAAGAATATCAAAGCCATCTTTGTTTGGATTTATTCTGTACATAAGACCATTGTTCATCTATTTCAGGAGCAATAATTACTTCTATCGTATTGATAGAATGATTTATCTTTTTTAACGCTAGATTTTTTTAAAACACGGATAACCGTATTGATACCCACTTTTAATACTCTTACTGTATCCCTAACTCCAGAGCCATTGATTGACATATCTACTATCTGAGCCTTGACTCCAGGCTTAGAGGCATTATTAATATATTACAGTTAAAAATATCGATTACACTGCTTGCATTGATATCTCTGTTGTTTTGAAATTGAATATCCCGCCTTTACTACTTTTTCTGTGTCGTTATAATATCTACACTTAACATCTATTCTTGATCTACACTTAACATATATTCTTGTCATAACTCCTTAACTATAATTCTCTCTTATTACTGTTTGAGGATTATAGACTATTCATGCTAAGCTGCAATACGGGGGCGCGACCTGCTTAATATATCCATCATATCATCTTTTTTATTCTTATTAGCAAATGGTATAATATTTCCCTTAGGAGGTTTCTTAGACATATCTAATCTTTTAAAGTAGTTGTGATCAAGGCTAGTAATTTAACATAAGAGATCATTCAGATCAAATATTAACTGTTACATCTCAGTCCATAATTAATATATAATATTATTACCATCAAGATTTATCTTTTAGTATTTTTGCCTCTTTTTGCTTTTGTTCAGCTATAGCAGTTTGGTATCCTGCCCAAAAACTGGTTTTGCGTTTATGTTGTGTTGATAATTCTAGAAAATAAGTTTCATGATTTTGATATTGTTTCCAATCAGTAATTTCATTACCTAAGATCCCACACGTAACTATATCTTTAGCTGCATAACTATAATATTTGGATTTAGTGCTTGCTAAAATAGGTTGTATCATTTTCCGATACAATAAAGTAGCAGCAATCGGATCTACCTTATGCAGTACATCTGCTGCAGGACGCAAAATATTGTAATTGCTGCCGTCCAAATCACTACTCTTTGAATGTACTAATATTGCTAGGGGTTCAAATTCTTGAATATCCACCAAAAATGCAATAGCTGCATACGGATCATAATACTCTAGTGTCTTTTGAATAGCAACCTTATGAAATGATCCAATAAAATCTACTTCTGCATATTTAACAATTTCTTTGTAAACTCTAGGACTTAAAGTTTCTTCAAACCAGCGTAGTCTTTCGGTTTGTGCTTCTTGATACTTGCCACATAACCTCAAAGCTTCTATTTTTAAAGCTTTTCTTTTGTTCTGCCACGAATGGATACGAGGTAAATCTATGGAATCTAGCCATTCTATTGTCTCCTGCCCCTTCCAGTGCTTGATAAAACGTTCAGCAATTTCTAAATGTTCATGGGCAGAGACGGTGTTGCATTAAATGAACAGGCAGCTACATGAGCATCAACATCGTCCTGGCAGTCAGCTATCTGTTTTAAGCCAATGCTTATTCTCATCGTATTTTTTAAGTTGTAAACGCGCTTTAGCTTCTGCCCTAGCGACTTTAAGCCTTCATCACCTAATATAGTCTTAAAATTAGAAATTATATAATCATAAACAGCATAATCATTATTCATAAAACGATTAAATACTAGCTCTATCATATCGTCTAAAGAGGTAGTTATTGTCGCATAAGCATTTGCTAAATCAGCATAAGCCTTAATAAAAACATCCCCAATTACTCCATTACTATCATCTACTATATTCAAAGTCTTGGGATGTAAATCTAAGAAAGCTGTTAATAAATCAACAGCATGATTCGGAAATCTTGGTAATAAATCCCTAGCAATATGCATACGTAATTGATCAATCTTGGTAGCAAAATCACCCTATTCATAATAGTCAATAAATCTACTGGATTTTTTTCAGAGATGCTTTCTCAGCTTTAATCACCGAGACAATTTTTTTAGGCTCTTCGTCAAGACTTGCTAATATCACATCTAATTGTTTTTGTATGCTTATGTTACTGTTATAAAGCGATAAAATGATTTCTGCTAATTTCTCTGATCCAATATTAATTAGCTGCTTCTTGTTGACCATACAATCATTTTTAGAGTTGCTACCCCTCGTCTCTTATTTCGACCTTAGTGAAGCTAGTAGCAAAGGATGCTAAATCTAAAGATACTCATAATCAATCATTTTTTGTTAGTATCTGCTTTCGCATCTCTATATGACGCTTTACTACCTCGTTTAATTCCTCTAGTCTCCTCTTGTAACTAATATTACTACTTGCCTTTACATTTGTGACTTCAGAATATTGTATGGCTTGAGATGATTGAGATTTCATATATGATTACCGCAAAGAATAAAATCAGAGTTGTTTGTTCTATAGAAAACAACTAACTTAAGCAAGTATGAACTACTATATAACTATGAATATCTTAAATTTTTTTGGTCGTGCCCCCGTATTGCAGCTTAGCATGAATAGTCTATAATCCTCAAACAGTAATAAGAGAGAATTATAGTTAAGGAGTTATGACAAGAATATATGTTAAGTGTAGATCAAGAATAGATGTTAAGTGTAGATATTATAACGACACAGAAAAAGTAGTAAAGGCGGGATATTCAATTTCAAAACAACAGAGATATCAATGCAAGCAGTGTAATCGATATTTTTAACTGTAATATATTAATAATGCCTCTAAGCCTGGAGTCAAGGCTCAGATAGTAGATATGTCAATCAATGGCTCTGGAGTTAGGGATACAGTAAGAGTATTAAAAGTGGGTATCAATACGGTTATCCGTGTTTTAAAAAAATCTAGCGTTAAAAAAGATAAATCATTCTATCAATACGATAGAAGTAATTATTGCTCCTGAAATAGATGAACAATGGTCTTATGTACAGAATAAATCCAAACAAAGATGGCTTTGATATTCTTTGGATAAGATTTTGTTAAAAGTAGTTGCTTATACTTTTGGTACAAGATGTGATAGCACATCAGAATCATTACTGAAAAAAACTGGAGGATTTTAAGGTTACTTTTTACTTTACAGATGGATAGGGAAGTTATGCTAGGTTATTAGATCCCAAAAAACACATTGTTAGTAAAAAATATACTCAACGGATAGAACGGGGTAACTTAAATCTTAGAACAAGATGCAAAAGACTGACACGTAAAACAATTTGTTTTTCCAAGTCATTGGATATTCATGATAAAGTCATCGGAACTCTTATTGAACGTATAGCATTTAATACCCACATCTGCAAAATGGAGGTGCGGCCATATTGTCATTTATAGAATCTTCTTCTTTGTTTCTAGAAAATTCTGCTCCTTTTGTCGATTGTTTTTGGGGAGAATTACCTCTTTAATACTCATCTGACAGTCATAACTTATCAGACATTCAGATATAATTTTTATAGTGTCTATAAGATTAAATCTTGACTTCTACAAATAATTACTGTTAAAAACCATTAAATTCGATTGATTTTTATTTACAGGAACATTAAAGATGTCTATTTTATCAACATGTCCGTTTGTTCCGATAAATTCAAAATTTCCAAAGTCATCACTCTTAACTGCTAATTTCTTATCTTTAACATATTTAGCTATAATGCTTAAATCCTGTTTATTTTGTCCTAATATAACTACAGCTTTATTATTTTCATTAATAATAGGTGTATATTTCTGCTCATATTCATTTATCAGCTTAACCGGTTCTAATATTTCAAAAACAGATTTTTCCGTTTCTTACTGTTGTTGTGTTTTAGTCATTTTTAACAATCTAACATACTAATCATCCTTATCAGTTGTTTTTTTATCTTGTTCTTAACCTTAAGATAACTCAAAAAATTTCAACTTAATTAATTAATTTTAACTAAAAATATGTATATGATAAAAATATTACAGTTTAGATATTACAATATTTAATATATTAGAAGATGATTTTTATTGCATGTATGATAAGAATAAGTTTTATTTTAAATAAATATTAATAATTACTTATGTTATGAAAAATAATAAAAATCAAGTGTATGTAATAAAAATTTTTATAGCCCCAGCTATGATTACGAGCATAATATTTTTATGTTTATTTTATTCTTCATTAACACCGTCTAAGCTTAAGATTGATGCGAAAACCAGTAGTATGGACGATTCGCTTAAAGTTAAGTTTGCTCTTATAGATCAAGAAGGAAAGAAATTTGATAGTACCCATTTGCAAGGTCACTTAAGTTTAATTTATTTTGGTACTACTTATTCTTTGTATGACAATCAAGCATTAAAAAAAGTAGTGGATATTATTAAGATTTTGAAGAAAGAGAATATTCTAGTACAAGTAGTTTTTATTACTCTAGATCCTGAGTATGATACAAGTGAAGTATTAAAAAAATATTTAGAAAAAATAGATGTTAATTTTATAGGTTTAACAGGAAAAGTACAGGATATCCAGCACTTAGCAGATCAATTTAAGGTCTTTTATACGTTAAAAATATTTGATGAAAAAACAAATAAATATGAATTACAACACTCTAATTTTGTCTATTTAATTAGCAGTCAGGGAAAATTTTTAAAGCATTATTGTTTAGGTTTGCCGAAAAATGTTGATTAGATAAAAATGTCATTACTGTTACCTTAATAATTTGCAATAGCTGAGATTCAATCTTACATTTAGTAAAATAAGATAAGTATTAAATAGAGGATTAGAAATGAATCTAAATCAAAAAATAATAAAGCCAAAAATAGGATTACTAGGATTAGCTAGGAGTCTTGGAAGTATATCGTCAGCGTGTAAAGCTATGGGATACAGCAGGGACAGTTATTATAGGTTCAAAGAGCTATATGAAACTGGAGGAGAAGAGGCGTTATATGAGATTAGTCGGAAGAAGCTAATTATAGCAAATAGAGTGGCACCGTCAAGTTAACCATAAAACACGGAATTTTTATAAAATTTATGGTCTATATGCCGTATAGCTTCGTTCATGAAATACTCATTTTTTGCTAAATTTGAGTTAACTTGACGGTGCCATATTTTTAAATTTTAGGCAGCAAGAAGTCTTTGAGTAGCTTCGTCCCAAATGGATTTAGCGGATGCAAATGCAATTCTTTGCTCAGGTGCTGTTTTAGTGGCACCGTCAAGTTAACCATAAAACACGGGATTTTTATAAAATTTATGGTCTATAGCTAAGCCTCTATAAAACAGTTACGTCATGTACTTTTCGAAAAGCGTGTCTACATCACAGAGATATTTTCTTCTCCTAGATTTAGCTTAAAACTATTCTGGTTCAATGGGATTTAGATCAGGGGAATAAGGCGGTAAGTACTCTAATATATGACCGGCTTTTTCTATCATAATTTTTAAATTTGGACTTTTATGAAAACTTGCATTATCCATTACAACTACTGAATTATGGGGTAATTTAGGTATTAAATCTTGTTCTACCCAAGCGTTAAAAATAGCAGTATTAACATTGCATTCAAAAATTGACACAGTCAGCAATGATTTATCTATTAACGCCCCTATAACATTAGTTCTTTTTGACGGATGCCAATCATGGATACCATAACATCTCTGACCTTTTACTGAATACCCATGGGTCCTAGGAGCACTACGGACAAAACAGCTCTCATCGGTAAATACGATCACTTTCTCTTCCGCTTTATACTTTTTGATCTTATGCTGAAATTCTAGCCTCTCTTCTTCTTTTGCCTTCGGATGTCTTAAAGCTTTTTTTATACGTAATATTTAACTTATTTAATGCTTTATGTATCCCTGATTTACTAACTCCTAACCGCTCAGCCCTTTCATATTGGTATGCATCACTATATTACTCTACGCCTACCTTCAATCTATCAAGCGGTATTTTTGTTGAATCTTTATTTCTACTTCTTAAGGGCGATATTCTTTTTGTCCATACAAATACTCTATTCTTTCCTATTCCAAAACGTTTTGATATTGATGCAAAACTCATCTTCTTTTTTTTCTTGATTGCTGAAACTTTCTTTCTAAAGTCTACTGAATATGTTATTACAATGATTTATTTTAATTACTCCATCTTATTGTAACTGCTTTATAGAGGTTTGGTTATAATTTACCGGTGGCGGTATGGTATTTCGGTTACATCACCAATTTTAGTACTTTACTTTTTTATTCGGCTTTTTTTGGATTTGTATATGGAAAACCTCGTGGCGTTTGCTGGGTCTTGTAATTATGATAATATCCTTTATATTTATGTTTTACTCTCCAAAGCCGGAATTAATATTTGATGTAAATCACATGGCTGTAGGTGTTAACAACAAGGAAAATAAACTAGTAATTTACGCTGACAAAATACCGGCATTTAATAGAGTATATTGAGCTAATTGGTTTGGACAAAAAGATAGCTTAGTATCGCCTTTAAAAGACAATATTTTTATAACTAATTATGGACAAAAAATTATCTTTAATAAGAACAATTATTATAAAGACACCGAAATTCACATCAACCTTAATTATAAAGCTAAGTGTAAAGGAAGTTTAATAACAATTAATAAAGATTTTTTAAGAAAAAGTCCTGTTATACTTATCTTTTGCAATAAAAAAGGATGTGCGGTAAAATCTACTCAATGTCATTCCCGCGTAGGCTGGAATCCAGGCTAAAGCGAGATAAATCGAGCTTTTAAAAGGCTTTAAAGTACTAGATTCTCGCCTGCGCGGGAATGACATAAAGGAACGAGTTGATGACCCTAGGTTCTTTTAAAAACTATTCGATACTATAGGTAAAATTAAGTAATGCAAACTATACATAAAGCATTAAAAATTCCTTCAAGGGGATATAAGAAAATCTTGGGTCTTTTAAATCAAAAAGGACAAGCAAGACTTATAGGCGGCTGCGTGCGAGATGCGTTACTTGGCAAAAATAGCTACGATATTGATATAGCTACTGATTTAATACCGAGTGAAGTAACAAATATTTTGTCTAAAGCTACTATAAAAATTATTCCAACTGGTTTAAAATTCGGCACGATTACAGCTATTTTAGATAAGGAGAAGTTTGAAATTACGACTCTTAGAAAAGATATTGAATGTAATGGCAGGCATGCAAAAGTAGTATTCACAAATGATTTCACCGAAGATGCCGCAAGACGAGATTTTACTATTAATGCTTTAAGTTATTGCCCCTTTAAGAACGAGATATATGATTATTTTGACGGATTTAAGGATTTACAACAGGAAAAGGTTGTATTTATAGGGAAAGCTCTAGATAGAATTAAAGAAGATTATTTGCGAATTCTACGCTTCTTCCGTTTTTCTAGCTATTATTCGAAACAGCTTGATGATAGAGGATTTAAAACATGTAAAGATTTAAAAGACGGCTTAAAAACTTTATCACGAGAGCGAATAAAAAACGAGATGGATAAAATTATCGTGTCAAAAAGGGCGGCGCAAATTTTAGAAGCTATGTTTGAAATAGGAATATTAGAACTAATATTCTCTATCCAAAATTATGAAATAAAAATTTTTGAGCAGACTAAGGAATTAGAATTAGCAACTAATTATGCCTTATTACTACATAATTTAAAAAATATAAATTCAAAGCTTCTTCTCGACTGGAAATTCTCAAAGCATGAGGCAATGCAAATATTATCGATACTAAACTTTTTGAATGACGCTGAATATGATATAAAGAAAATTTGGCTCGAAAAAAAGAATTATAGGGAATATTTATTAGCTGCCAGCATAATCGGTAAACTAGATTATTTACAAGTAAAAGAATTTATCCTTAAATATGATACGTTATTACGTCCGAAATTCCAAGTAAATGGTAATGATTTATTAAATATGAATATAGAAAAAAAAGAAATAGGTATAAAATTAGAATATCTAAAAAATTTTTGGATAGAGCAGGATTTCAAACCTAGTAAATTGGAGTTGTTACATCTATGTCATTCCCGCATCCCTTTATGTCATTCCCGAGAAAGCGGGAATCCAATAGTCAAAAGGAATGAATATGAAAAATAGATTCGATGTCATGCCGCGGCCCCGCCACGGCATCCAAAAAAAAATTAAAGAAGATTGGATTCCCGCCTACGCGGGAATGACAATTTTATTATGTCTCACCTTCCTCAGCCTTACTAGCTATGCTAAGCCTAAAATAGTTGTAAGTATTACACCAATAGCTAGTATTGTTTCAATGCTTGTTAAGGATAAAGCAGATATAGAAAGTTTAGCAGTAAATAATGATTGCCCTCATCATCATAATATAAAGCCAAGCGATCTTGCTAAAGTCAAGAACGCCGATATAGCTATTTATATAAATGAACAATTTGACGGTTTTGCCGAGAAATTAATTAGTAATCATAGTAAAAGCATTATCAAAATCAGTGATATTAAATCTTTAACCATTATCAAAGATATAGTCAAATCAGTTGGATTTAATTACAAGGGGCGAAGAGCGAAGCCTATAGATAATAGAAGGGCGACGAGCGACTTGTTAAGTGAATTCAAATCATTCGACTATAACTGGCATATTTGGCTTGATCTTAATAATACTGCGATTTTACTACAAGAATTTGCACAAATATTTAGCAAAAAATTTCCTGAACTACAAGAAGATATTAATAATAATCTTTCAGCAGCACTTAAAGAATTAAACAAGCTCCAAGAAATTAAAAATAATGAGCTTGCAAGTATAAAAGACGTAATTTTATTAAGTGACAGTAGCGAGTATTTTTTTCTTAATACTAATATTAAAACTGCAAAATTATATAGCGAAAGTCAAAAAAGCCTTCGATATATACGCAAGCTAGAAGATTTAATTAACGAGTCTAATAACAAATGTCTCGTTTTAAATAATGAACAAAACTCACGATTATACGACAAATTAAAAGCTAAAATAATAATATTAAATAGCGAAAATTGGAATATGAAAGATATCGATTCAAACACTTTTCAAAATCAATATTTACAAATGATTAATCAAGTTAAAAAATGCCTACACTAAATAGCGAAGAAGAAACAAAAAAACTCGCAAAGCTTTTAGCACAAAGCTTAAAACCAAATGATATAGTTTTACTTAACGGTGACCTTGGAGCCGGTAAAACATTTTTCTGTCGTGAAATTATTAAACATTTTTGCGGTGAAAATACAAGCATTATAAGTCCAACCTTTAACTTACTGCAAACATATAAAGCACCCAACTTTACTATCTATCATTATGATCTTTATCGTCTAAAATCACCTGAAGAAATTTATGAACTTGGATTTGAAGAAGCATTAAACGGTAATTTAATTTTAATAGAATGGTCTGAAATTATTAAGCATTTACTAACACCGCCTTTAATCGAAGTAAATCTAGAAGTATTAGACGAAAATAAACGTCTATGTAGTATTATAACAAATAATGATCTGTAAACACTTTTCCGAACAGTTGTTTAAGCGCAATTTTGTATCTCTTCATATCTTACTGGTGATAAATAATCGTTAGCAGAATACATTCTGATACGGTTATAAAATACCTCTATATATTCAAATATGGCATATTTTGCTTCCTCCTTAGTTTTAAATTTATATTGATACATTAATTCTGTTTTTATAGTATGAAAGAAACTTTCAGCAACAGCATTATCCAAGCAATTTCCTTTACGACCCATACTCTGTTTGATACCATGTTGTTTTATAATTTTTAAATGACTATCAGAACAATATTGACTACCTCTATCAGTATGCCAAATAAGCCCTTTTGCTGGTTTACGTTGCCATATTGCCATTAATAAAGCATTATTAACCAAATCAGCTCTCATGTTATTACTCATAGACCATCCTATAATTTTTCTAGAAAATAGATCAATAACAGTTGCTAAATATAGCCAGCCTTCACCAGTTGGCACATAGGTTATGTCTCCAACCCAATAACAATTAGCAGCATAAACTGTAAACTCTCTATTTAATAAATTAGGAGCAATTTGCTTATTATGATTAGAGTCAGTAATGGCTTTAAATTTACGTTTAGTTTTACATAGCAAATTAGCTTCTTTTATTAGTCTTGCAATGCGTCTCCTACTAGCAGTTATATCTTGCCGTGATAGTTCCTTTTTAATAGGTCTAGTTCCATAATTACCTCTACCTTCTTTAAAGATAATTTCAATTCTGTTTGTTAATTCATTACCTTCTTTAACCCTATTACATCCAAGATTATTTAACCATTCATAATAACCATTACGTGATACTTTCATAAATTTACACATAGCAGAAATGGAAAAATTACCTCTGTTTTCCTTTATCCATGCGTACCTTATTGGGATTCTTTTGCAAAGTACGCGGCAGCCTTTTTAATAGATCACGTTCTTGTGTTACTCTATCTAGTTCTTCTTCAATCTCCTTAATTCATCATACAGATGTTCTTCATATCTCATTACTTCCTTGAGTTTTGAATGTTTATTAACCCAATTATATAGACTATACTTCGTAATTGCTAGTTCTCTAGCTGCTTGAGCAAAAGGTTGCTTAGACTCAATAGTTAATCTAATCGCTGATTCTTTAAATTCAGCTGGATATATCTTTGGCTCTATATCCGGCATTTTTATCCCTACTGTTAATATCGTCTATTATTAACTTTCTGGAAAACTAAGTCGCGCCCCCCGTATTGCAGCTTAGCATGAATAGTCTATAATCCTCAAACAGTAATAAGAGAGAATTATAGTTAAGGAGTTATGGCAAGAATAGATGTTAAGTGTAGATCAAGAATAGATGTTAAGTGTAGATATTATAACGACACAGAAAAAGTAGTAAAGGCGGGATATTCAATTTCAAAACAACAGAGATATCAATGCAAGCAGTGTAATCGATATTTTTAACTGTAATATATTAATAATGCCTCTAAGCCTGGAGTCAAGACTCAGATAGTAGATATGTCAATCAATGGCTCTGGAGTTAGGGATACAGTAAGAGTATTAAAAGTGGGTATCAATACGGTTATCCGTGTTTTAAAAAAATCTAGCGTTAAAAAAGATAAATCATTCTATCAATACGATAGAAGTAATTATTGCTCCTGAAATAGATGAACAATGGCCTTATGTACAGAATAAATCCAAACAAAGATGGCTTTGGTATTCTTTGGATAAGATTTTGTTAAAAGTAGTTGCTTATACTTTTGGTACAAGATGTGATAGCACATCAGAATCATTACTGAAAAAAACTGGAGGATTTTAAGGTTACTTTTTACTTTACAGATGGATGGGGAAGTTATGCTGGGTTATTAGATCCCAAAAAACACATTGTTAGTAAAAAATATACTCAACGGATAGAACGGGGTAACTTAAATCTTAGAACAAGATGCAAAAGACTGACACGTAAAACAATTTGTTTTTCCAAGTCATTGGATATTCATGATAAAGTCATTGGAACTCTTATTGAACGTATAGCCTTTTAATATCCACATCTGTAAAATGGAGGTGCGGCCGAAAACTATAGTCGCATCATATATTTAATATTAAATCTAAATTATTAGGAAATAATAAAAAATTCGTGATATTCTACTCCCCAACGAGCTTTAAAACATTTGCAACTCCATTTAAATATACTTCTACCCCAATAAAAAGTGCATCAGGATTTAATCTGGCTTGATTAACGAAATGCTCACCCATACCAAAGCCTATTTCCAAAAATATCTTACGTTTTTCACTTACAAGTTTTTCTTTAGAAAATAAATATTTCGATAGTTCGTTATCTAATAAATTTTGTTGCACCCCTGACGAGCTTTTACCGATTCGTCTTGCGTATGATCTATTTAAATTAATAAGAGATATTTCTATTACTCTACTATGTGACTGCAAATCTTTATAAATATTATCTATATTATAGCCGTAATCTAAAAAGATCTTGCTAACTTTATCTGCTTGATTAAAACCTATTTCTAATATAATCTTACCGGTTGGTTTTAAGAATTGCTTGGCATTTTCAGCGATTATACGGTAAGCTTGCAAGCCATCTTCTTCAGCAAATAATGCAAGGTGCGGTTCATGGTTCAGTGTCTCAAGTACCATTTCTGGTTTTTCGGTGTACGATATATATGGCGGGTTGCTAACTATAACATCAAATTTTTGATCTTTGATATTTTCAAACCAGTCGCTATGAATTATTTTTATACGATTACTTACTTGACGCTTCAGGGCATTAT
Source organism: Rickettsia endosymbiont of Cantharis rufa (assembly GCF_964026445.1). NCBI lineage: Bacteria > Pseudomonadati > Pseudomonadota > Alphaproteobacteria > Rickettsiales > Rickettsiaceae > Rickettsia > Rickettsia endosymbiont of Cantharis rufa. The sequence goes on along the minus strand of NZ_OZ032150.1, from coordinate 1,419,305 downwards.
TTCTAGCAACTTCTATAGCATCAAGACTTATATCAGTTGCTACTGCCTTAGCGTTTGGTAGCTCACATAATAGGCTGATAGCAATACAACCGCTACCAGTACCGAGTTCTAGTATGCTGTCATTCCGTGGCTTGGCCACGGAATCTAGTTGCTTTTTTTCTGGATTCCCACCTACGCGGGAATGACATTGAGATACAACATCTACTAAAACTTCAGTATCACTTCTTGGAATTAGTACATGTTTATTAACTATAAATTCACGTGAGTAAAATTCTTTAACACCAGTAATATAAGCTATCGGTTCATGCTTTAATCTTCTCTCTAACAGTTTTTCAAAAGCTTCTATCTCCGACTGATTTAACTGCTCATCAAGGTTAATGAGCAAATACTCAATAGGTTTATTTATAATATGCTGTAGTAAAACTCGCGCTTCTAATTGCGGTGAATTGATGTTTATTTTATTTAATTTATCTGTAGCGTTACTAAGAATTTGCTTTATGGAGCATTGCATAAAATATTTTTAACTAATTATCTCTTCCATATCTCTTGGCATTTCACAAGAAAATTCCATAATCTCATTACTAGTCGGATGAGTAAAGCTTAAATACCACGAGTGCAGGGCCTGACGTTTAAAATCAATTAATTTTGCTTTGAGTTTGGGTAGGGAATGAGCAATTTTTCGGTCGTTATTGCCATAGGTTTGGTCACCGACTACTGAATGCTTTAAGTGGCTTAGCTGTACCCTGATTTGATGAGTTCTACCAGTACTAAGTTTGCATTCCACCATACTAATAGTACCGCCGTAAAACAGCTCTAGGGTCTTGTAATGTGTAACGGCTTCTTTACCGCCATATTTTAATATGGTCATTTTTTGGCGGTCTATTCGGCTGCGACCTATATTATTTTTTATTGTTCCTTCTGGCGGATTAACAACCCCCCAAACTAACGCTTTATATTTTCGTACTACTTGTCTTTGCTCTATCTGGTTTGCAAGCAACATATGGGCTTTATTATTTTTAGCAACCACCATCAAACCTGAAGTATCTTTATCTAAACGATGCACTATTCCGGGTCTTTCCGATGAACCTATATCCGATAAATTTTTGGTATGATAAAGTAAGGCATTAACTAGTGTATCGTCATGATGACCAACCCCTGGGTGTACCGTCATACCGGCAGCTTTATTAATTACTATCAAATCATCATCTTCATAGATTATATCAAGTGCTATATTTGCTGCTGCAATTTTTAGTTCTTCAGGCTCTTTGAAAGAAAATAATATAACATCATTCTCCTTGACCAAAATGTCAGAATCAGAAATAATTACATCATTAACTTGTACGCAAGAACTCTTAATAGTTTTTTGAATTTGATTTCTTGAGACATTCCCAAGAAGCAATGATAGAGCTTTATCAAGCCTTATGCCGTTCAGTTCGTGCGGTACGGAATGTTTTAACATATTTTATTTTAAGATAATGAATAATACGCTTAAATGGTTAAGTGCAATCGGTGTTGAATATTGTTGCTACGAGCATCTGCCGAAATTAAAAGTGAGTAATAATACCAAGCTAACCGAAAAGCCACAAGTAAAACTTATGCCTGAAGCAAAAATCAAATCCGATACGTACGATAACATAGTCAATCCAGTTGGATTCGGATACAAGGAGCAAGGAGCGAAGCCTATAACTAATAGGAGAACGACGAGCAACAATGTAGACGGGTCCAAATCAATTGACTATATAACCTTAGCAAGAGCTCTTGCCGATAAAGCTAATAATATAGAAGAACTACGAAAATCTCTACAAGATTTTAATGGCTGTGAACTTAAGAAATTTGCTACTAACACTGTATTCGGTGATGGTAATCCAGAAGCTAAAATTATGTTAATAGGAGAAGCTCCGGGAAGTACCGAAGATTTGAAAGGAATGCCTTTTTGCGGAGAAAGCGGAAATTTACTCGATAACATGCTGCATGCTATCGGGGTTTCACGAAAAAATAACGCTTATATTACCAATACGGTATTTTGGCGTCCTCCTGCTAATAGACAGCCGACGCCTGAAGAAGTCGATATTTGTAGACCTTTCGTTGAGAAGCATATTGCTCTTATTAATCCCAAGCTAATTATTCTAGTCGGTAGCACGGCTGCCACTAGTTTACTTGGAAAAAATTCAGGTATTACTAAAATTAGACAAGAATATTATTTTTATAGCAATAAATATTTATCTTCACCCATTCAGACTACCGCAATATTTCATCCCGCTTATCTACTACGCCAACCTACGCAAAAACGCACCTCTTGGTATGATTTACTCAAGATTAAGGAGTATCTTGTAAAGAATAATTTGATAGCTAGCTAATCCTTAAATCTTTATTTCATGTAACTAATTTTAGTTGCTTGTATTAATAAATGATGCTACAATTATGTTGTAATTAAAAAAATATTAAATTGAGTTCAATAGATAAACTTATTAAGAGATTGAAATCAAAACCTAAAGACTTTACTTGGGATGAGTTAACTAGACTGCTAGGTAGTTTACATTTTGAAGAACTTACAACGGGTAAAACCGGTGGTTCTAGAAGAAAATTTTATAATAAAAAAACAGCTTTAATTATTAACATGCATAAACCTCATCCTAAACCAATTATAAAGCCATATTTAATTGAACAAGTAATTAAAAAATTAGAAGAAGAGGGGCTAATATGATAAAAAACGATTTTATGAGTTATAAAGGTTATTTAGGATCAGTACATTTTGACGCTTCAGAAGAATTATTTTTTGGTAAAGTAGAATTTATAAGAGATTTAATAACTTATGAAGGCTCTGATGCTAAAACTTTAATAAAATCATTGCATGAAGCTGTAGATAGTTATCTAGAAGATTGTAATATAGTCGGTAAAATTCCCGATAAACCGTTTAAAGGTAGTTTTAATGTTAGAATAGAGCCTGAATTGCATAAAGAAGTAAGTTTATATGCTATGCAACACGGTGATACTTTGAATGGAATAGTTAAGAAAGCTTTAAATGAATATATTAAGTGTTAGAAGCTATCGGTCGCACCTCCATTTTACAGATGTGGGTATTAAATGCTATACGTTCAATAAGAGTTCCGATGACTTTATCATGAATATCCAATGACTTGGAAAAACAAATTGTTTTACGTGTCAGTCTTTTGCATCTTGTTCTAAGATTTAAGTTACCCCGTTCTATCCGTTGAGTATATTTTTTACTAACAATGTGTTTTTTGGGATCTAATAACCTAGCATAACTTCCCTATCCATCTGTAAAGTAAAAAGTAACCTTAAAATCCTCCGGTTTTTTTCAGTAATGATTCTGATGTGCTATCACATCTTGTACCAAAAGTATAAGCAACTACTTTTAACAAAATCTTATCCAAAGAATATCAAAGCCATCTTTGTTTGGATTTATTCTGTACATAAGACCATTGTTCATCTATTTCAGGAGCAATAATTACTTCTATCGTATTGATAGAATGATTTATCTTTTTTAACGCTAGATTTTTTTAAAACACGGATAACCGTATTGATACCCACTTTTAATACTCTTACTGTATCCCTAACTCCAGAGCCATTGATTGACATATCTACTATCTGAGCCTTGACTCCAGGCTTAGAGGCATTATTAATATATTACAGTTAAAAATATCGATTACACTGCTTGCATTGATATCTCTGTTGTTTTGAAATTGAATATCCCGCCTTTACTACTTTTTCTGTGTCGTTATAATATCTACACTTAACATCTATTCTTGATCTACACTTAACATATATTCTTGTCATAACTCCTTAACTATAATTCTCTCTTATTACTGTTTGAGGATTATAGACTATTCATGCTAAGCTGCAATACGGGGGCACGACCGAAGCTATCAAATTAAAAGATGACTTAAATCTTCTTGAAATAACATATAATGTTATGCTAATATCAATTATTGTTATTCTAAAGGTAATATTATGAATATTTCTTTAACTCCTGAACTTGAAAAATATATAAATAAACAGGTAGGAAGCGGCTTTTACCATTCTTCAAGTGAAGTTATAAGAGCGGCGTTACGTTTAATGGTCAAATCTGAAAATTTTTCTCAAAATGTTCAGTTTGAAAATTATAAAACATGGCTTAATCACGAAATACAGATTGGTTTAGACCAGGCTGCTGAAGGTAAATTAATTCCAGGAGAAAAAGCGTTACAAGATATTCGTGATTTTCGTAAAGCTTATTTAAAAAACAATGGTTAAAAATCAATTTATTTTAACTAGCTGAGCTAAACAAGATATTTATATAACAAATGATAGTATTAGAGCAGCTGATAACGTACTAGAATGCTTGGAACAAGCTTTTTATAAATTAGCTAATAATCCTAACATAGGAAGTAAACGTGAAGATTTAACAAATAAACCCTTACGCTTTTGGATTGTATATAATTATTATATTATTTATGATCCTAATACCAGCCCTTTACAAATTTTACGTATTATAAGTTCGTATCGCAATATAGAAAATTTTTAAATCCTCAAAAATAATAATTCATTTCTAATTTCCTTAAAGTAAGGTTATACTTACTGATGTATAAAAATAATGTATATGTATATGACCAATGAAAATAATAATGACTCAGAGTTTGCCGAATTAAAAATTAGAGGAAAAATATTTAAATTACCTATACTTAAAGCAAGTATAGGTGAGGATGTAATCGATATAAGCAGGGTACCCGCAGAAGCCGATCGCTTTACTTATGATCCAGGCTTTATGTCGACTGCTTCCTGTAGATCCACGATAACTTACATAGACGGTGACAAAGGAATATTAAGGTATCGAGGATATGATATTAAGGATTTAGCCGAAAAGAGTAATTTTTTAGAGGTAGCATATTTATTGATTTACGGAGAATTACCAAGTAGTGAGCAGTATAATAATTTTACTAAAAAAGTCGCTGTTCACTCATTAGTGAATGAAAGATTACATTATTTATTTCAAACTTTTTGTAGCTCTTCTCATCCTATGGCTATTATGCTTGCAGCTGTCGGTTCTCTTTCGGCATTTTACCCTGATTTATTGAATTTTAAGGAAGCAGACTACGAACTTACTGCTATTAGAATGATTGCTAAGATACCTACCATAGCTGCAATGTCTTATAAATATTCTATAGGACAACCCTTTATTTATCCTGATAATTCGTTAGATTTTACCGAAAATTTCTTACATATGATGTTTGCAACGCCTTGTGAAAAATATAAAGTAAATCCAATAATAAAGAATGCTCTTAATAAGATATTTATTCTACATGCCGACCATGAGCAAAATGCTTCTACTTCAACAGTCCGAATTGCCGGTTCATCCGGAGCTAATCCTTTTGCTTGTGTTAGTACAGGGATTGCTTCACTTTGGGGACCTGCTCACGGCGGGGCTAATGAAGCGGTAATAAATATTCTTAAAGAAATCGGTAGTTCTGAAAATATCCCTAAATATATAGCTAAAGCTAAGGATAAAAATGATCCCTTTAGGTTAATGGGCTTTGGTCATCGTGTATATAAAAACTACGATCCACGTGCCGCAGTACTTAAAGAAACTTGTAAGGAAGTATTAAAGGAACTCGGGCAGCTAGATGATAACCCGTTATTACAAATAGCAATAGAGCTTGAAGCTATCGCTCTTAAAGATGAATATTTTATTGAGAGAAAATTATATCCAAATGTTGATTTTTATTCGGGTATTATCTATAAAGCTATGGGTATACCGTCGCAAATGTTCACGGTACTTTTTGCAATAGCAAGAACCGTAGGCTGGATGGCGCAATGGAAAGAAATGCACGAAGACCCTGAACAAAAAATCAGCAGACCGAGACAACTTTACACCGGCTATGTACATAGAGAGTATAAGGGCATTCGGGAGAGATGAATTTTAGTATAATGCGTTTTTTTGTCATACCGCGGCTTGACCGCGGTATCCAAAAAATGCAGAAACAACATACATTTTAAATTATTTTATAGATACCGCAGTCAAGCCGCGGTATGATACTAAGGCAAATATGAATTTTATTGATGAAGTTAAAATATATATAAAAGGAGGAAGCGGAGGCAATGGTTGCGTTAGTTTCCATCGTGAAAAATTTATTGACAGAGGCGGACCTGACGGTGGTGATGGAGGGCGTGGCGGTAGTGTTATTTTCACAAGTAGTTACCACTTCAATACGCTAGTAAATTATCGATATAAACAACATTTTATTGCTGAAAACGGCGAAAACGGTAAGGGTTCAAATAAAAGCGGTAAATCAGGAAAATCGTTAACTCTTGAAGTGCCAATCGGAACTCAAATCTTTTCAGAAGACGGCAATATATTATTGCATGACTTCACTGGTGATGATCAAAGCTTTGAAATAATTAAAGGAGGAAGCGGTGGTCTCGGTAATAGCCATTTCAAAACATCGGTTAATCAAGCTCCGAGAAAGCGTACAGAAGGGGAAATTGCTGAAGAAATGTGGATTCATTTAACCTTAAAACTTCTCTCTGGTGTTGGGCTTGTGGGTCTTCCAAACGCTGGTAAATCTACTTTTTTATCCGTTGTAACGGCAGCTAAGCCTAAAATTGCCGATTATCCCTTTACTACTTTAGTGCCGAATCTTGGAGTGGTGTATGTTGATGATGAAGAGTTTGTTATAGCCGATATTCCTGGTTTGATTGAAGGGGCTCATCAAGGACACGGGCTTGGTGATAAATTCTTAAAGCATATAGAAAGATGTAATGTAATAATACATTTAATAGACGGTTCTAGTAATGATGTAGTTGCAGATTATAATACGGTACGCCTTGAGCTTGAATCATATTCCGATTATCTAAAAAACAAAATCGAAATCATATGCCTTAATAAATGTGATGTTCTTACCAATGAGGAAATACAAGAAAAAATAAATAAGTTGCAAAAAGTTACTAATAAAGAAGTTTTTCCTACCTCTACTTATACTAATACCGGAGTAAATAAAATAATTAAGCTTGCTTTAAAGATTATAAAAACGCAAGAGTGATATATTACCGATTTGCGTTGCCCGCATCGCTCAAAAATCGCCATTACGAGCGGTCGAAGACCGCGCGGCTCGTTTATGTCATTCCCGCGTAGGCGGGAATCCAGGAAAAAGTATATATAAAGCAAATTTTTGAAATTAAAAGAAAAGCTCGATTCATCTCGCTTTATGCTGGATTCCCGCCTACGCGGGAATGACATATAATGAGTCACGCAACAGCGCTAACATTCGCTCGCAATGGCAATTAATAAACTTTAAATCAAAGTAATACGTTGTTCTTCCGCTTCTAGATATTTTTCTAGCTCTTCCTTAGCATATTTCTTTTCTTTAAGCTTTATTTCATTATCAAAGATATATTGTACGGCTTTATCTTCTAAGGCAGGACCCTTAAGCCCTTCAATTGCCCTAGGATTATTTTTATAAAAATCAAATATCATATTTTCCTGCCCAGGAAAATTACGTGCTTGTTGCATAATAACTTTTCTTAAATCATCAGGCTCTAATTGCAGATTTTTAGATTTTGCATATTCAGCAAGTAGTAGACCTATTCGTACACGGCGTAATGCTAATTTATTATAATATTCTGTTATTTCTTTAGGGGATTTATCTTTAAATAGAGAATCGTCTTGTTCGTTTTTATCGGATTCAGATTTCAATATATCTTTTTCTTGAGTTAATAAAGATTCCGGTACATCAAAATCTAGTAATTTTTCTAACTTATCAAATAAGTTCATTTTCATTATAGTATTAATAGCTTCTTCTGACTCATTTTCTATTTTTTTAGTAAAATGTGTACGCAACTCCTCAAGGCTATTACTTTGGAATTTTTTAGCAAACTCATCATCAACAACGGTAGGTTCTGCAGTATGTACAGTTTTAATTTGTACTGCAAAGCGAGCATCCTTACCTGCTAAATCTTTAGCATGGTAATTTTCAGGAAAAGTAACATTAACATCTACTTCACTACCTGTTTTAGAACCTATTAATTGCTTCTCAAAACCGGGAATAAGTGCATTACTACCTATTACCACCTTAAAATCATTTAATTTACCGCCTTCAAAAGCTTCATCCTTAATATACCCGATTGCATCAATAGTAACCTGAACCCCATCCCTTATTTTTACCTTACTTTCTTTGGTATAACTTTTTGTTAATGCAGCAAGCTTTTCTAGCTGTTCTTCAACATCTTTAGGACTTACTTCTAATTTTGGACGATTTATCTCGATTTTCTTTAAATCCGGGATAGTAACTCTAGGTAATAGCTCTATTTTTACAGTGAATTCTAAAGCTTTGTCGGGTTCATTTTGCAGCTCTTCAATTTTAGGTCTACCGATTATATTTAGATTATGCTCTTTAATAACGTGATTTACTGAATGGTTTATTCTTCTTTCTATTATATCATTTCTGACGGAAGTGCCGTATTTTTTCTTAACAATTGAAACTGGTACTTTACCGGCTCTAAAACCTGCTATTTTAACTTTTTTGGTTAGATCAAGCAATTCTTTTTGAATATCGTCATCTATCTCACTTAAAGGAGTAGAGATTTTTGCATAAAAATCCAATCCTTCGTTTTTTAATATGGTAATTCCCATTTTAATAATCCATTAATTCTATATAGTTTGCTAATCAAAATAAACCAAAGAGCAAAAATACGCAATAGTTTTTATATACCGCCCACTTGAAAGATTGGTGACAATGTCTTTGTAAGTCCTTGGATGCTGAACGTTTAGTATACGCTTTTTCCCTTCTCGGCTTACAGCTGGATTACTCTTTTTCAGGTTGAACTTCGTATATTATTTCACAGGAATAGAGAGTAAAAGCTTACTAAGCAATAAGATTCAAACGTACTTCTTCGTTCAATTCTTTAGCAGAAGATAATTCTATATCAAGTTTGGCAAATATCTGCACTAAGGCTATAGATAAATCATTGATCATTTTATCGGTATGAGCGGGAGTTGGGATGATTCGGAGGCGTTCCGTACCTCGCGGTACGGTTGGAAAATTGATATGTTGAACGTAAATGCCATATTCATTAATTAGCATATTTGAGGCTTTAGCTGCTTTGATCGGATCGCCGATAATTATCGGTACTATATGACTTTCATTTCTTAAATAAGGTATATTAAAACGTTCAAAAGAGTTTTTAAGCTTTGCAACTACTTCTTGATACTTTGTGCGTTCGTCATTTGATTCTTTGAGATGTCTAATACTATGTGTTGCAGCAGCAGAAATTACCGGAGGCAATGAAGTAGTAAAAATAAACCCTGAAGCAGTTAGTCTTATAGCATCGACTAAATTATGATTACTAGTGATATAACCGCCGATAGTGCCGTATGCTTTGGCAAGCGTCCCTTGAATAATATCGATTTGCTCACTACAATTAAGAAGCTTTGCAATACCGCCACCATGCTTACCGTATAAACCTACTGTATGAACCTCATCGATAAAGGTTAGAGCATTATATTTTTTGGCTAAATTAATTATATCTTTAATAGGCGAAAAGAAGCCATCCATAGAGTAAGCTGATTCAAAAACAATAATTTTCGGTTTATTAATATCAACTAGTTGTAATAATTCTTCTAAATGCCTAACATCTAAATGTCTATATATGTATTTTTCGGCTCTAGAACTTGTAATACCAGCAATAATAGAGGCATGATTTAACTCGTCGGAGAAAAATACTATATCCGGCATAATTTTAGCAAGTGTTGCGAGCGTTGTATCATTTGCAACAAAACCAGAGGTAAAAGCTAAAGCTGCTTCTTTGCTATGCAAATCTGCAAGTTCTTTTTCAAGCTCAAGAATGGCGGTATTATTACCGCCGATATTGCGGGTTCCGCCTGATCCAACACCGTATTTTAGCAAAGCATCTATAGAAGCTTGCATTACTTTTGGATGTTTACTCATACCCAAATAGTCATTAATGCACCACATGACTATTTGTTTATCTTCATGTTCTGCAAAAGGAAAATTATCGACTTGTCTTTTTAAGGCCTTAAATTCTCGATATCTTCCTTCACTTTTGATTTTATCTATATGCTTGCTAAATATAGTATCGTAATAAAACATCTTCTCTATGTCATTCCTGCGAAAGCAGGAATCCACTTTATTATTTTTTCTAGATACCGTGGTCAAGCCACGGTATGACAGTGGATACCCAAACTTACGTTTGCAACCATTCTATATTAAAATTAAAGAAGTTTAAAGTTATAATATGGCTTTTTGTACAATATCGTTTAATCTCTTTGAAAAAGCACCAGTATCAACGACAGGTTCACCCTCTAAAATACAGGCTTGATCAAATATTAGATTAACTAACCCTTCATTATTTTTATTATTTGCTTTTAAGTCATTAAAGATTTTTTCTACAATTTTATTTTTAGGGTTTAGTTCTAAATTTTTAGCAGAAGCAGTAGTAATTTGCTTTTGCTCTATTAAAAACCTCTCCATCCGAATATCCATAGCAGACTCGCCAACTGCAAGACAAGCAGGGCTTGAAGTAAGTTTTTTGGATATCTTAACTTCTTTAACTAGCCCCCCTAATGTATCCTTAAAATAATCGGTTAGTAATGCATACTCATCATCTGTTTTTGTATTGTCTTTATTTTTTTCTTCAGATGATGAACTAGTTTGCTCTACATCAATATCGCTTCTTGTTGCTGATTTAATAGCGTGTCCTTTATATTCGCTATTAACATTTACCCAAAAATCATCGACTGTATCGGTAAAAAGTAATACATCAATATTTTTACTTAATAACCCTTCGATTTGTGGGCTTGAAAGTAATTTATCGGGATTATCTCCGCTTAAATAATATATAGTATTTTGTCCCTCTTTAAAATTCGCTATATATTCATCAAGACTGATCGTTTTATTATGCAATGCACTTCTGAATATACATACCTCTAATAATTTTTCATGGTCGGTGGTAGCCTCGCATAAACCCTCTTTTAAAGCACTGCCGAAATTAGCCCAAAACTTATTATACTCTTCAGGTAATTCTTCCTTCTTTTTCTTAAGTTCGCCAAGCACTCTTTTTGTAATAGCATTTTTGATTTTCTCAAGTACGCTATTATGTTGCAATGACTCACGGCTAATATTTAGCGGTAAATCTTCTGAATCAACTACGCCTCTCAAGAATCTTAAATATGACGGGATTAAATCTATATTCTCATCAGAAATAAATACTCTCTTGATATATAATTTGACTCGCCTTTTGCGATCAGGATGGAATAAATCAAATGTTTTGCTTGAGGGAATGAAAAGCAGATTGGTAAATTCTATAGCTCCCTCATTTTTATTATGCAGGGTAACCCATGGATCATCTATGGCGTAAGATAAGCTTTTATAAAATTCTTTGTATTGTCCTTCTGTGATTTCTGATTTCGGTCTTGTCCATAATGCAGATGCGGAATTTAGTTGTATCTCATTATTACCGGCTTCATCAAAGAAATATATCGGTACTGCTATATGATCGGAATAGCTTTTAACAATATGTTTTAACCTGAAATGATCGAGAAATGTATCCTCTTCCTTTTTAACATGTAAAACGATTTCCGTACCTCTTGTGAATTCTTTATCCGAATCTGAGACGGTATATTCACTAAGCCCATCCGATTCCCAAACATGGACTTTATCCTCCCCTGCTTTTCTTGAAGTGACAAGAACTTTATCGGCGACCATAAAGCTTGAATAAAATCCGACTCCAAACTGACCGATCAGCATATTATCTTTTTTAGAGTCACCGGAGAGGCTTTTAAGGAAATTTGCTGTACCCGACCTTGCAACAGTACCTAAATTCTCAATCAAATCCTCTTTATTCATGCCTATGCCGTTATCACGGATAATAATTTGTCCGTTATCTTTATCGACTTTAACCGTAATTTTAAAATTGCTATCACCTGCTACTAATTCACTATTACTTTGAGATAAATAACGTAATTTGTCGCAAGCATCCGAAGCATTGGAAATTAGCTCCCTCATAAAAATTTCTTTATTACTATAAAGAGAGTGAATCATTAAATTTAAAATCTTGCCGACCTCGGCGTCAAATTTCTTTTTTTCTTGTGTCATATTAAACCAATCATAAATTCTTGTTTTTAGCTTTGTTACTAGGTCAGTTTTTTCGTCATTGCCGCACGGCATTGTTGCGTGGATAGGTTTATCATTTGTCATCCCGCGATCAAGCCACGGGATGACACAGTAGGTTTTACCGATCCACGCAACAATACCTTGCCGCACTCACTTCGTTCGCAATGACGATGTTGGTACTGTAACAAAACTTTATTTATCTAATATAGGAATTAATAATCAAATTTAAATAGTCTTCGTCAATATTTTTATTAATATCGTTTTTAAGCTATTAATATGACCTTTAATAATTTCTATATTATTTCGTGATAATTTCCATTCTTTTGCTAAGTAATTTATTATTTCTTCATTAGCTTTACCCTGTTCCGGTACTGCTTTTATAGATAATTTTAGATATGGAATATTGTTAATAATTACAAAATAGCTAATTAGATTCTGTTTAGAATTAGGCTTTACTTTAAGACTAAGTAAAGCCTGGTATAAGGAAGAATTATAATTATAAAATTTATTCATTAATGTTTTTTATCACATTTGTTCATCTTTTGTAATAATAAAAGAATACTTGAAAAACTTTGCTAAAACTGATATAAAGTTTACCGTAAATGTTTAGCACCCTTAGCTCAGCTGGATAGAGCAACAGATTTCTAATCTGTGGGTCAGAGGTTCGAATCCTTTAGGGTGCACCATTCTTCATTTTTCGATAAATATCGATTGTCCTTAAGTAACCGCTGAATCTTTTACAAACTAATAAACCAAGATTATAGTTGCTAGAATGCCAAATAATTAAAAGTTTTAATACACTTAAAGTTAAGAAGCTATTTATTATTGTAATCTTTTAATTTTTGTTTTTAATTATAATCAACTATTATTAATATAAATAAAATAACTTTTTATGGAGGATTTAAGTTCTTGGAAAGAAAAGTTTGAAATTTGCGTTTATGCTAAAAATTACTTGATAAAGTTGAATATTTAAACACTAAGGTAAAAAATCCCGTTGATATAGAGGAAGTTAAAAAAGGCATCTTCTATGCTCGCAAATATCATGGATCACAAATGCGTCAATCAGGCGACCATTACTATTCACGCCCAATTGAGGTGGCGATTATGCTAGCTGCATTTGCGGCAGATGAGGCTCTTAAGCTTTATACTGCTATTATGCTGCAAGCTGCACTACTTCATGATACTATTAAGATACAGGCCGCGCCCCCGTATTGCAGCTTAGCATGAATAGTCTATAATCCTCAAACAGTAATAAGAGAGAATTATAGTTAAGGAGTTATGGCAAGAATAGATGTTAAGTGTAGATCAAGAATAGATGTTAAGTGTAGATATTGTAACGACACAGAAAAAGTAGTAAAGGCGGGATATTCAATTTCAAAACAACAGAGATATCAATGCAAGCAGTGTAATCGATATTTTTAACTGTAATATATTAATAATGCCTCTAAGCCTGGAGTCAAGGCTCAGATAGTAGATATGTCAATCAATGGCTCTGGAGTTAGGGATACAGTAAGAGTATTAAAAGTGGGTATCAATACGGTTATCCGTGTTTTAAAAAAATCTAGCGTTAAAAAAGATAAATCATTCTATCAATACGATAGAAGTAATTATTGCTCCTGAAATAGATGAACAATGGCCTTATGTACAGAATAAATCCAAACAAAGATGGCTTTGGTATTCTTTGGATAAGATTTTGTTAAAAGTAGTTGCTTATACTTTTGGTACAAGATGTGATAGCACATCAGAATCATTACTGAAAAAAACTGGAGGATTTTAAGGTTACTTTTTACTTTACAGATGGATAGGGAAGTTATGCTGGGTTATTAGATCCCAAAAAACACATTGTTAGTAAAAAATATACTCAACGGATAGAACGGGGTAACTTAAATCTTAGAACAAGATGCAAAAGACTGACACGTAAAACAATTTGTTTTTCCAAGTCATTGGATATTCATGATAAAGTCATCGGAACTCTTATTGAACGTATAGCCTTTTAATATCCACATCTGTAAAATGGAGGTGCGACCAAAAATAAAGTACAACTTTTACTAATATTTATTGCTATATTTTCTACACAATACCTTTCGTTCAAAAATATCTAAAAATATAAATAATTTAATTTTCTTTCACAGAACCTAATTACAAATCAAAGGAATATCTAATATATTAGACCAAACTTTATCCCAACCTTTCGCGTGAGAAATATTAGGAAAAGTTTGCTTTTTTACACACGGTGAGCCGCTTGTCTTTACGTAAAATTCTGCTATGAAAGGCGGGACTCTTTTGTCATCCATGCCGGAGAGATGTAATTGAGGGATATTATTAACCTGCCTTGCATAATTTATTGGGTTTAAAGATTTAACTAAGTAACCGCGATAATTATGATGTTTGTCAAACTTTTCAGTATCTAAATTACCGGCAATCGTTATAATATCTTTCACATTACTATTTTGAGCGGCAATTAATATTGTAAGCCCACCGCCTCCTGAAAAACCGACAAAGCTAAATTTCTGTCCGTTATTAACGGTATTTATGACGTTATTAATTGAATTTACGACTTCTTGGTTCATTCTCTTATCTAACCAATAATCACTAATGCATTTTGTGTTCATTTCTAAAGGGGTATATTGACAAGGTCTTGCTATATAAACAACATTCGGTCTTTTATCTATTGTAGCAAGCTTCAAGAGCATAGGAATAACAGGAGTAGGGTTGTCGGAATTAGCAGATCCATCCGTAAGATGTCCGTCTCCCTCAATATAGAAGACAAAAGATAAGTGACTATCGGTAATACGCTGATAAGTCGTAAGAGTAAAATCACCTCCGTTTACTAGCTGCATCTGAAAGTTATTTTGAGTCGCTATATCTTGTGAATGCTTTACTCTAATAGCAACATCATGAGTAGTAGAACACCCTGAAAGAAATATTGGTATTAAAAATATTATTGCCCAAATAAAATTTTTCATTACTACAAAGGTTTAAAATTGCTGATAAGTTTTTCTAAATTTTTAGTCATAACAATATCAATTTGTCCTGAAAATTTTAACGCTTCATCTGTTAATTCTTTTAAACCACCACTTAAAGTAATTTAAGCAATCTTATAATTTCTAGAACACCAAAACTTTAAATAGATATCTATATCTTTCATCCAAAACGGTGACCATTCTTGAAAAACAATTAAGTTCGGAGAACGATCAATTAATTTTTGAGCTCCATAAACAGCATTTTCTCTAGCACCCTCAATATCTATTTGTAAAATATCAATAGTTCTAATTTCATTTATAGAATCAATACTAACTGTTTCAACCGTTATTAATTACTCTAAATTTTCATTTTTATCTTCTTCTGATGCGATAATATGAGTCCCACCTACATTTTCTAAAGCTTTTGCTATAAAAGCAACATTAGTATTACTTGAAAAAGCTGCCTTAGAATATAAAGTAACATTTTCTGCATTGTTTAAAAATAAATTTGTACGCAAAAACTTTAAGATTTTAGGATTTGGCTCAAAAATAAAAACTTTTCCATCTTTACTTATTAATTTGCTTATTAGAGTTGTATGAATACCTATATGTTCTCTCAATACTAGAACCTTATCTTTAGGTTTTAGTATTTGCGATAATACATTTTGAACATGTGGTTCCCATTGTTCATCAGAAAGTATGTGATGATTTATTATATCAACTCCGTTCATTAACAATATATCCAAATTATTCTTATCTTTAATAAGAAATCCAGCATATTTAGATTTTTCAGCCTGAATTATCGAATTATAATACACATCTTTCTGTTTAATTTTATAAATAAGAAGAATACTACTTATAGCATATAAAACTGTTAAGCTAATTATTAGTATATATCATCTCATAAAAATATTTAGAATATTAATTTTTTGAGATTTCTAAAACGGTATTTCGTCGTCGAGGTCGCTATGATCAAAAGAAGATGGACCTTTATGCTCAGAATGTTTATATGTGCTATGCCCTGAATCCTGAGTATGATTATTAGAGTTCTTACTATCTAATAATATTAATAGTGAATTAAAGTTTTGTAATACAACTTCCGTGGTATATTTTTCTTGGCCTGAATTATCATTCCACTTACGGGTTTGCAATGAACCTTCAATATATAATTTACTGCCTTTTGCAACATAGCGTTCTACAACAGATACTAACCCTTCGCTAAATATTACTACTCTATGCCATTCGGTTCGTTCTTTTCGTTCTGCGGTGACACGATCTTTCCAAGTTTCGGTTGTTGCTAAGGAAAGATTAATGATTTTTTTTCCTTCTCCTGTAGTTCTAATTTCAGGATCACGCCCCACATTACCTATTAATATTACTTTATTTAAACTACCTGCCATAGATTACTACCTATTTTAAAATATTATTATTGCAATAATAAAATAAAAGAGCCTATAATACTACAGTTTTTTAAAAAATATTTCAAAAATTTTGTAGTAAAGTGATTATGAACCAAGAATATATTAAGGTACGCGGTGCTAAAGAGCATAATCTAAAAAATATAAATGTTGATATTCCAAGGAATAAATTTGTTGTTATCACCGGTCTTAGCGGTTCAGGCAAGTCTTCTTTAGCATTTGATACTATTTATGCAGAGGGACAAAGGCGATATGTTGAAAGTTTATCTTCATATGCAAGGCAATTCTTGCATTTACAGAATAAACCAAATGTGGAATCTATTTCCGGATTATCGCCTGCTATTGCGATTGACCAAAAGACTACTTCCAAAAATCCACGTTCTACGGTCGGAACTATAACGGAAATCTACGATTATCTTAGGTTATTATATGCAAGAGTCGGAATTCCGTATTCTCCGGCAACCGGTCTTCCAATACATAGTCAAACGGTTTCGGAGATGGTAGATATAATTAACGAACTACCTAAAGGTACAAGAATATATTTACTCGCTCCTATTGTTAGAGGACATAAGGGGGAGTTCAAACGTGAAATTATGAATCTGAAGAAGCAAGGCTTTCAGAAATTAATAGTTAACGGTGAAGCTTGCGAAATTGATGATTTACCAAAGCTTGATAAAAATAAAAAGCATAATATAGAAGTAATCGTTGATAGAATAGTTCTAGACGAAAATTTAGGTAATAGGCTTGCAGATAGCTTAGAGAGTTCATTAAATCTTGCTGAGGGCATTACTTATTTAGAAATTGTAGAATTGCCGCCGGCAGTTAAGACTAAGTTTGAAAAAAATCAGCGTATTACTTTTTCTGAGAAATATTCCTGTCCGGTTTCAGGCTTTCAACTTATGGAAATCGAGTCGAGAATCTTTTCTTTTAACAGTCCTTTTGGAGCATGTCCTAAATGTGGGGGGATAGGTAAGGAATTTTTCTTTGATAGAGATTTAATTGTTCCTGATCAAAGAATTTCTATTAAAGACGGCGCAATAGTGCCTTGGGGTAGTACATCTTCTAAATTTATCCTAGAGACATTAAAGGCTCTCGCTGATCATTATAAATTTTCTATTGAAGTACCTTTTGTAAGTTTATCACAAAATGTTAAGGATATTTTATTTGAAGGTTCAGGAGAAGAGGTAATAAAGTTTGAATTTCACGACGGTTCTAAAACGCAAACAATAAAACAACCTTTTGCTGGAATAATACCAAGCTTGCAAGAAAAAGATCGTACTATAGAATCAGTTTTAATTAAAGAAGAGCTCGCTAAATTTAAGTCGGAACATAAATGTACTGCTTGCTCAGGATATAGATTAAAAGATGAGGCATTATGTGTTAAAATAGGAGATTCTCATATAGGTGAAGTGGCAGGTATGAGTATTGCAGCCTTGCAAAAATGGTTTAATCACTTAGAAGAAAAATTAAATAAAAAACAACTATTTATTGCCGAGCGTATACTTAAAGAAATTACTGAGAGATTAAAATTCTTAATGAATGTCGGGCTTGATTATTTAACGTTATCAAGAGAATCAGGTACTTTATCGGGAGGCGAAAGCCAGCGCATCCGTCTTGCATCTCAAATAGGATCAGGGCTTAGCGGTGTTTTATATGTACTTGATGAGCCGTCTATTGGTCTTCACCAGCGTGATAATACAAGATTAATCGAAACACTAAAAAGACTTAGGGATCTTGGTAATACCGTTTTGGTAGTTGAGCATGACGAAGAAACAATGTATGAAGCAGATCATATTATTGATATAGGACCGGGAGCCGGTATTCACGGCGGTCGTGTTATTGCTGAAGGAAATGCCGAAGAAATAAAGAATTTTGAAGAAAGTATTACAGGTAGATATTTAAGTGGTCGTCAAACAATCAAAGTACCGTCTGAAACAAGAGTAGGGCATGATAATAGGGCAATTGAATTACTTGGAGCGGTTTCCAACAATTTAGAGAATGTTGATATCAAAATTCCGCTTGGTACTTTTACTGCTATAACGGGAGTATCAGGAAGCGGTAAATCAAGCTTGATGATTCATACTCTATATAAAGCGGCTTTAAAGCATTTAGAGCCTACTGCAAAAGTATTCCCAGGAAAATATAGAGGGTTAAAAGGACTTGAATATATTGATAAAATTATCGATATTAATCAATCCCCGATAGGTAGAACTCCTCGTTCAAACCCTGCGACTTATACAGGTGCATTTACCCATATTAGGGATTGGTTTGTGGAATTACCTGAATCAAAAGCTAGAGGGTATAAAGTAGGCAGATTTTCATTTAACGTTAAAGGCGGTAGATGTGAAGCGTGTCAAGGTGATGGGCTGATTAAAATAGAGATGCATTTTTTACCTGACGTATATGTAAAATGCGATATTTGTAACGGTCACAGATATAATAGGGAAACTCTTGAAATAAAATATAAAGGTAAATCTATTGCTGATATTTTGATGATGACGGTAGAAGATGCGATGCAATTTTTTGAAAAAATCCCGTTAATCTACGAAAAACTTATTACCTTAAATGAGGTAGGACTCGGTTATATAAAAATCGGCCAGTCTGCTACTACTCTTTCAGGAGGTGAAGCACAGCGTGTTAAGCTTGCTAAAGAATTATCAAGACGTTCAACCGGTAAAACACTTTATATACTTGATGAACCGACTACGGGCTTGCATATTGATGACATCAATAAATTGTTAAAAGTATTACATAAGCTTGTTGATATGGGCAATACCGTTTTAGTTATCGAGCATAACCTAGATGTTATAAAAACAGCAGATTATATTATCGATGTCGGCCCTGAAGGAGGTGACAAAGGTGGTAAGATAGTTGTGTGCGGTACCCCTGTCGATATTGCTGCCTGCGAGGAAAGTCATACCGGTACATACTTAAAGGAATATTTGAAGTAGAACATTATTAATTTTTCTTAACCTCCTCGCTTGACTATTATTAATTTACATTATACTTTTATCTATTAAGTTACTAATTGCCATGAAATATGGGGTCGCACCTCCATTTTACAGATGTGGATATTAAAAGGCTATACGTTCAATAAGAGTTCCGATGACTTTATCATGAATATCCAATGACTTGGAAAAACAAATTGTTTTACGTGTCAGTCTTTTGCATCTTGTTCTAAGATTTAAGTTACCCCGTTCTATCCGTTGAGTATATTTTTTACTAACAATGTGTTTTTTGGGATCTAATAACCTAGCATAACTTCCCTATCCATCTGTAAAGTAAAAAGTAACCTTAAAATCCTCCAGTTTTTTTCAGTAATGATTCTGATGTGCTATCACATCTTGTACCAAAAGTATAAGCAACTACTTTTAACAAAATCTTATCCAAAGAATATCAAAGCCATCTTTGTTTGGATTTATTCTGTACATAAGACCATTGTTCATCTATTTCAGGAGCAATAATTACTTCTATCGTATTGATAGAATGATTTATCTTTTTTAACGCTAGATTTTTTTAAAACACGGATAACCGTATTGATACCCACTTTTAATACTCTTACTGTATCCCTAACTCCAGAGCCATTGATTGACATATCTACTATCTGAGTCTTGACTCCAGGCTTAGAGGCATTATTAATATATTACAGTTAAAAATATCGATTACACTGCTTGCATTGATATCTCTGTTGTTTTGAAATTGAATATCCCGCCTTTACTACTTTTTCTGTGTCGTTATAATATCTACACTTAACATCTATTCTTGATCTACACTTAACATCTATTCTTGCCATAACTCCTTAACTATAATTCTCTCTTATCACTGTTTGAGGATTATAGACTATTCATGCTAAGCTGCAATACGGGGGCACGGCCAAATATGGCCTTAAAACTAAATATTTAATAAGAGGTAGAATACGTTATGAGTCCTAATGATCTAAAAACACTTGAGGAGTTTAATTAAAACAATTCAGGACGAAATTTCAAAAGATCTAATATTAGAAGGTGAAATGTTAACTATTGATCAAGAAATAGGAAATAAAACAGTACGTGATAATCTGGAATTATTAAATGGGGTATTGAAACGTGATATTTTCCTACCAGACTATATCTGTAAAGTAAAAGCAGCATTTAAAAAGAAAATACAAGAACAGAATGATCTTGAAAATACATCGTTGAGCCACGCCCCCCGTATTGCAGTTTAGCATGAATAGTCTATAATACTCAAACAGTGATAAGAGAGAATTATAGTTAAGGAGTTATGACAAGAATATATGTTAAGTGTAGATCAAGAATAGATGTTAAGTGTAGATATTATAACGACACAGAAAAAGTAGTAAAGGCGGGATATTCAATTTCAAAACAACAGAGATATCAATGCAAGCAGTGTAATCGATATTTTTAACTGTAATATATTAATAATGCCTCTAAGCCTGGAGTCAAGGCTCAGATAGTAGATATGTCAATCAATGGCTCTGGAGTTAGGGATACAGTAAGAGTATTAAAAGTGGGTATCAATACGGTTATCCGTGTTTTAAAAAAATCTAGCGTTAAAAAAGATAAATCATTCTATCAATACGATAGAAGTAATTATTGCTCCTGAAATAGATGAACAATGGCCTTATGTACAGAATAAATCCAAACAAAGATGGCTTTGGTATTCTTTGGATAAGATTTTGTTAAAAGTAGTTGCTTATACTTTTGGTACAAGATGTGATAGCACATCAGAATCATTACTGAAAAAAACCGGAGGATTTTAAGGTTACTTTTTACTTTACAGATGGATGGGGAAGTTATGCTAGGTTATTAGATCCCAAAAAACACATTGTTAGTAAAAAATATACTCAACGGATAGAACGGGGTAACTTAAATCTTAGAACAAGATGCAAAAGACTGACACGTAAAACAATTTGTTTTTCCAAGTCATTGGATATTCATGATAAAGTCATCGGAACTCTTATTGAACGTATAGCCTTTTAATATCCACATCTGTAAAATGGAGGTGCGACCGTATTGAAGATGTATCAAAATCAACAAATGAAACCCAACAATTACAATTATTAGAAAAGCTAAAGAATTTAACAGAATGTGCTCTTTTATTAAAATGCGGGATATTAGATACGAGTCAAAATAATACTCTGCAAGATGGTATCAAGGTATTAGAAATATTTATTGATAAGTATGATATTTCTCTATCAGGAGAATGGGGGAATATGATAGTTGATGATTTCCCTAAACCATACAGCAATGTTGTTCAAATTACGAATTTAAATCCGAAAGTGTAGAAATAAATAGGCTTTACATGCCTGTAGATTTCTTCTGTGAAGTTACGATATTTAATGCTTATGGTCGTGGTGATGGGTATAGAAGCCTAGAGAAGAAAGTGCATTTGAAAATTCAGAGTTAGGAGTTATTTCATTTGGTATTCCGCTGCAACATATGTGGCCGTTTAAGCATATCACCTGATCGGAGTTTTTTATTACGGTAAATAAATCATGCGAGATCATAAAAACCGTAATATTTAGCTTTTTACGAATCAAATTAATAAGCTGATAAAATTCTTGTTGGCTCGTTACGTCTAAAGACTGCAGCGGTTCATCTAAAACAATTAAGTCAGGATTATTAACTATTGAACATGCAAGAACCACCTTTTGAAACTGCCCTCCTGAGAGCTTAGAAATTTCTTGATCTTTTATATGTTCCAAATCAATAAACGAGTTAATCTCTTTGATATTGTTATTGAAGTTACTAGGTGCTAATAGATCTAAAAATTTTTTCACCGTAATAGGTAAATCAGGGCTTAGCCCGAACTTTTGCGGTACGTATCCGATTTTTAGTTTAGGATCAATTATAATTTCGCCGCTTGTCGGTTTTTCAAGCCCAAGCATTAATCGCACTATGGTGGTTTTACCTGCACCGTTAGGTCCGATTAAAGTAGTTATATTATTTTTTTTGACAGTAAAACTAACGTTATTTATTGGCAGTTTATTACCGAATTTTTTAGATACGTTACGAAAGTCAATTATAGGTTTTTGCATGTATCGGTTCACTCCTGTTATCCCGTGGTCAAGCTGGTGTTGTTGCATGTATCGAAAAACCTGCTCGATGTCATTCCCGCGTAGACGGGAATCCAGGATAAAGCGAGATAAATCGAACTTTAAAAAGTTTTAAAGTACTAGATTCCCGCCTACGCGGGAATGGCATAAACAAGCCATGCAACAAAGCCTATGGTTGCTCGCAATAACAGTTTAACGCAGGTAAACCTTCGCAGGAATGACATTATGCAGAATAAATGCCGATTAATTCAGTTTCAGCTAATAAATATTTTTGCAAAGCTAATACTAAATCTTGCTTGCTAGCATTCTCATCCAGTTCAAGAGAATCATTTAGAGCGTATAGTTTGAAAAAATAACGATGAGGTTTGCCGGCAGGTGGACAAGGGCCACCGTATTTTTTGTCTTTCCAGCTATTATTTAAAATCTTAATACTGTTATCTATTCGTCCTTCTGAAAGCTTAGTAATAGAAGCCGAAATATTATAGATTATCCAATGATCCCATATACCGTGCGGAGGTGCTATTTCTACCGGTGCATCAGGGTCATCCATGATAAGTACAAAAGATTTAGTATCTGAAGGAGCATTGCTCCACTCTAAATGCGGAGAAACATTCTGTCCTTTACAAGTAAATTTATCAGGAATACGCTCATTATGTTTAAACGCCGTACTTGTTATTAGGAAGGTCATAATTATGTACTCCTATGAGTGTTGTGTATGCCATTCCTGCGAAAGCAGGAATCCAGCCACTAAAAGTATAGCACACTAAATTTTAGAATTAAAAGCTCAAATAATTTCGCTTTTTTCTAGATTCCCGCTTTCGCGGGAATGACATAGAATACTCCTTATCAGTCGCTCGCAATGACTTTTTTCTATCAATTTACAACTTGCCATTGTCCGTCAGGCTGGCGGCATGCATTACCGTATGCTTTTTGTTGTTTTCCGCCTATTACAACTGTTTGAGTGTACTCACGGCAATATTGCCCTATGCTATTTCTATAAGTTTTATTAGGTGTTACGTAGCCATGATTGCCGTTATCGGGATTACGCCATTCTACGTTACTACCACTAGGAGCTGCTTCTAAAGCTCTTTGTGAGGTGAGTTCAGCAAGTCTTCTATCCTGCTCATCCATACCTGCACCGATTTGTCCACCCAGAACTGCTCCAAGTAATGCACCTACACCTACTCCGACAAGTTGCCCTTTACCTTTGCCGAATTGAGAACCAAGTAATGCACCGCCGGCACCGCCAAGGAGCGTACCTGTACCTTGTTTATTCATACCACCCGGACCGGCGCATGCTTGCAACATAGAAGCTGCAAGAGCTATAATCATAATTTTAGACATTAATTTCATAATAAATTCTCTTTAATTGATACCTACTTAAATAAGTATATAATTTTTAGCATTTTGTAAAGTACAAACGTCAGCCATAGAATTAAATTAATTTAATTGAATTTAATATTTTCTTTGTTAAACTACAAAAAATAAATTGGAAAGATTTGTCATGGATACTAATAGCCGTAATCGGTTAATAAAATCGGCATCTTATTTATCGGTTACTGCAGCATTAATTATTTTAAGTATAAAATTATATGCTTGGGTTGTTACCGATTCGCAATCAATACTCGCTTCCTTAATTGATTCGATGCTTGATATAACATCTTCCCTTATTAATCTAATAGCTTTAAGGTTTGCCCTGCAACCACCGGATCATCAACATAGATTCGGGCATGAGAAGATTCAGGATTTAACAATTTTTTCTCAGTCTATATTCTTTTTTGCCTCAGCTTTTTTTGTAGGTTTTTCTTCAATTAAGTCTTTATTTGAAAAAATAAAACCGGAGAATATTAGTGACGGCACTACTGTAATGTATGTATGTATACTCTTAACAATTATTTTAGTACTTTATCAAACTTATGTAATAAAAAAAACAGGATCGGAGATAGTGAAAGCTGACAAGCTCCATTATCTTACGGACTTACTTACGAATGTTATAGTAATTATCTCTATAAATCTAAGTAATCATTTTTGGTTTGTTGATCCATTATTTGGGGTAGTTATTTCGTTATATATATTCCGTACCTCTTACTCTTTATTTAAAAAGGCATTTAAAAATTTAGTTGATCATGAATTACCTGAACAAGATAGACAAAAAATTATCTCAATAGTTAATAACCATTTGGGTGTAAAAGGCATGCACGAAATGAAAACTAGATATGCAGCTCAAAAAGCTTTTATCCAGTGCCATTTGGAAATGGACGGCAATATGTCGCTTTATAATGCTCATAAAATTAGCGATGAGATTGCTTTTGAAATATTGCAGGAATTTCCGGAGGCTGAAATAATTATTCACCAAGATCCTTTTGGAATCGAAGAACACGTAAATTACCGTGAATATATTGTTAGATAAAGAAACGGATTTTAACAACTTTTTTATGCAGCAAGCTTTAAAACAAGCATGTATTGCTTTTGATAAGAATGAAGTACCGGTCGGAGCGGTGATTGTAGATAGATTAAATCAGAAAATTATTGCTAGTAGTCATAATAATACCGAAGAAAAGAACAATGCTCTGTGTCATGCCGAAATTATTGCTATTAATGAAGCATGTAATCTTATATCTTCTAAAAATTTAAATGATTATGATATTTACGTTACTTTAGAACCTTGTGCTATGTGTGCGGCAGCTATAGCTCATAGCAGGTTAAAACGCTTGTTTTACGGCGCTTCTGACTCTAAACACGGGGCAGTTGAAAGTAATTTACGATATTTTAACAGTAGTGCCTGTTTCCATAGACCGGAAATATATAGCGGAATTTTTGTTGAAGATTCGGGGCTATTAATGAAAGAGTTTTTTAAAAGGATACGACAATCATGTTAGAGCGTCGCCTGTGTGGATCGTAAAGTATGCCCGGTGTCACCCTGTGGATTTTACCGGCCCACGGCGAACAATGCTTTTGCAAGAATGATATAAAGAAGTAAGAAAATATGCTAAAACTATTAACCCCCTATTATTTTAATAAATTATCAAAGATTACAATACCTATATTAGCTATATCTACTTTGGTAATGATGATTATAGCTCTTTATTTAGCCCTAATAGTTTCGCCTATAGATTATCAACAAGGTGAGTTTGTACGTATTATGTATGTACATGTACCTGCTTCTTGGATGGCCCTTGGTATTTATGTTTTCATGGCAGTATGCAGCTTTAGTTATTTAGTATGGAAAACTACTATTAGCTATTTGCTAGCCGTAACATCTAGTTACATTGGAGCTACTTTTACTTTGATTAGCTTAGTAACAGGCTCTTTATGGGGGAAACCTATATGGGGAACATGGTGGGTTTGGGATGCAAGACTTACCTCCATGCTCATATTATTTTTATTATATCTAAGCTATATTATCATAGTAAATAGTGCAGATAATATAAGAAAAGCACAAAACCCCGCTTCGATTATTGCTCTTATCGGATTGATTAACATACCGATAGTAAAATTCTCGGTAAATATTTGGTACAGTCTGCATCAGCCTGCTAGCGTTTTAAGGCTTGGTTCTCCTGCTATTCATTCCTCAATGTTAAAGCCTTTAATTACAATGTTTATTTGTTTTATATTATATTTTTTGTTAATATTAATTTTAAGAACTTCTATATTAATTTATAAAATTAAGAATCAATAATAAAAATGACTTATGCTGTAACCGATGAATGCGTAAAATGTAAATATACCGATTGTGTTGAAGTATGTCCCGTAGATTGCTTCTATGAAGGCGAATTTATGCTAGTTATCAATCCTGATGAATGTATAGATTGCGGTGTGTGTGTTTCTGATTGCCCTATAAACGCTATCAAACCTGAATCACGGGAGATAATAGAATGGGTAGAACGTGCAAAAGATTTTATAGAAAATAAAGGATGGAAAAATATTACCAAAAAAAAACCCGCTCTGCCTGATGCTGATAAATTTAAAGATGAGAAAGATAAGTTTAATAAATATATAGGAACCTAAAATAATATGAATTAAATATATGTGTTTATTTTATCACAAAACTTAATAAAAGCTTTATCATATGAATCTAATTGTCGATTAAATATAGAACTAAAAAATATAATATGTTATATATGCCATTAAGATAATGTTTAATTATTTAATTTGAGGTGCGAATCATGAAAAAGTTACTTTTAATAGCTGCTGCAAGTGCAACAATTTTATCTTCTACCATATCATTTGCTGAGGACATGTGTAATGACTGGTATTTAAGAATAGATGCTGGCGCTGCAATGTTTAATAAAGAAAAAGATAAGGCAACCGGTGTTAAATTAAAATCTAATACGACTATTCCAATTGATTTAGGTATTGGTTACTATATTTCCGAAAATTTTAGAGCTGATTTAACTTTAGGTACTATAATTGGCGGAAAGTTAAAGAAATCCGGAACTGCAACTAATGCACTTTTTACTGGTACTAATGTTTCTGCGAGTCATAAACCTACTATTACACGTTTACTTATTAACGGTTATGTAGATTTAACTAATTTTGATATGTTCGATGTTTTTGCCGGTGCCGGTGTTGGTCCTGCATTAGTTAAAGAGAAAATTACATATAACGGTATAACAGGTCTTTCATCTAATACTAAAAATAGAACCAATATTTCGTATAAACTAACTTTAGGTACTTCTGCACAAGTCACTAATGGTGTTAAAGCAGAACTAGCTTATAGCTGGATAGACGACGGTAGAACAAAAAGTAAGAATGTAATCTACCAAGGAACAAGTGTACCAACTGGTGGGATGCGTTATCAGAGTCACAACTTAACAGCTGGTATAAGATTTGATATATAATTAAATAGAATATATTAGTAGTTTTAGGTATGTCGTCATTGCGAGCGACTAAAATGAGCGCGGCAATCTCAGGATGTTTAACTAGATTGCCGCGTCGCTTCGCTCCTCGCAATGACGTTGATTATGATTTAGTCAAGAATGCCACTTAGAACTATTTTTATCGAATTTAGGTAAGAATTATAAAATTATTATCTAACATCGTTTTTACTAACAACTAATAAAATTTAAGGAAAAATTTAACAATATGAAAAAATTACTCTTAATAGCGGCTGCAAGCACAGCACTTTTAACTTCTGCCGTTTCATTTGCTGAATGTGATATGAATCCTGCTGCAGATTCATCTACCGATTCGTCAATGTCATCATCATCTATGGAAAAATGGTATTTAAAACTTAATGCCGGTGGTGTGATTTTTAATAAAGCAAAATCTAAAGGTTATGATGCTAAGTTAAAATCTAATACAGGTTTTACCGGTAATATCGGAGTAGGTTATTATATTATGGATAATTTAAGAACCGATTTAACAATTGGAACAGTAACAAATGTTCATTTGAAAAAATCAATAACTGAAAAAAATAGCTCAGGAGATAGTTTCGTTGAGTCCGTAAAACATAAACCTACTATTGTAAGTGCGCTACTTAATGGTTATGTAGATTTTGTTGATTTAAGTATGTTTAAAGTTTTTGCCGGTGCTGGTGTTGGGCTTGCAATGGTAAAAGAGAAAGTTACAGGAAAAAATATTGTTGCAACTGCTAGTGGCGAAACTTTAGCTTTCAATGTTCCCAGTCTAACTACTAAAAATAAAACAAATTTTGCTTATCAATTATCTTTAGGTACTTCATTTGAAGTTGCTGACGGTGTAAAAGCAGAGCTCGTTTATGCTTGGACAGATTACGGTAAAACAAAAAATACCACTAAAACCCCTGATGGGCTCACATATAAATTTGGTGGAACCCGTTATAAAGGTAATAACTTAATGGCAGGATTAAGATTTGATATGTAATTAACTCTCAAATCTTTTTACAAGCTATTAACGCGAAAAAGGAGTCTTTAATAATAAGGACTCCTTTTTTTGTTTGCGTGCTTTTGCCTGCGTATATACCCAATCATCATTGCGAGCGATCTTTGATCGAGTGGTAATCCAGAAAATAATTAAAAAAATGCTAAAAATTAGCATTTTTTACTGGATTGCTTCGTCAATTACTTTGTAATTTTCTCGCAATAACAATTGGTATCCACGCAATAATGTCATAAAATTTGTAGGAACGCATGCAGAATATGATAGGATAAATGTTAAGGAGATTTGAGTATGGAAATAAATATTATAAAAACAGAAAAAGAGTATGAAAAAGCATTAAAAGAAATAGATAATTTATTAGATGCAAAAGAAAATTCCTCAGAAGCTGAAAAATTAGAAATATTATCAATGTTAGTAGAAGATTACGGGAATAAGCATTATAAAATAGAAGCACCTGATCCAATTGAAGCGATTAATTTTAGAGTAGAGCGGCTTAGTCTTTCTAGAAAAGATTTAGAAAAAAGTATAGGTTCAAGAAGTAAAGTATCTGAAATTCTTAATAAAAGAAAACCACTTACTTTATCTATGATTAGAAAATTACATAAGAATTTAAATATTCCGGCAGATATTTTAATTCAAGAAGTTTACAAGAAGAGAGCATGATTTAATTGTCCTATCTTAGGTTTTTCCTTGTAAAACGTTACGTTCATTTTGTGTATTGCTTCAAAGCCTAAATAAATTTTAATACGTTCTAGAATAATATCTTGATAATAAGGTAATTCTGCTGCAATAGCACTATCTTCCGCTTGTATAAATAGCGTATTAATTTTTCGTTTTTTATGAGTATAGGTAGTAATTTTTAAGGGTAACGCTTTAGTGCTGAAATTAAACCCGACTATTTTATTCCAGTTAATCATGATTTCAGGCAGTAATGGATGTTGCCTCGCAAATATACGTCTAACTATTTTATCAACATCCTCTTTAACTAGCTTCATTTTAATAAACTCTGCACGGTTAAAGTTATCACGGCTATTGCAAGCATTATGGATATTACGGGAAAATGTAAAGATGTAACCGATATAATCATTAAAAATATATTGCAAACTGTGATAATCGATACTACTTGTTTATGTGACTTACCTTTTTTTACTGCTTTTTGGAAAAAATGCTTTAAATGGGGCTGCCAAATTTTTTCTTTATTGAGTAGCCGAATTAATATGGTTAGTACGGCGTCAGTAATGTAATATAAGCTAGCAATAGCACAAGCTATAAATAAATTAGCGCTTGTAAGAGCAAGCAAGAGTAAACAAAGACCCGTTAAGAATCCAAGGCTAATACTTCCCACATCCCCTAAAAATATTTTCGCCGGATGCCAATTAAATATTAGAAAACCACAAGAACAACCAAGAATAATAACATTCATACTAGCTATAAAATACGGGTTATCAAGAGCCGGAAATTGTAAAAAGCATAATATGAGCATAGTGCTAGATAGATGAATAGATTCTACGCAACTCATGCCGTCTATGCCGTCCATAAAATTATATATATTAATAAAGCCACTTAAAGCTATAACAAGAATAGAATATATTAGGATATGAACGGAATTTAGCTGTGAAAAAAGAAAAATAGCAAAAGCTGCGCAAATTAAATGAACTATTAAACGGATTAGAACCGGTACTGGTTTTAAGTCATCTAAAAAGGAAATCGAGGCAATTACCAATAATAAGGGTAATATTTTTATCGAATTAGCAAGGTTATTGCTTGTTATATATTCAAACCCGCTTAGAGCAATCATTACAACAACTACAATAGCAAGACCGCCGCCACGCGGTGTTATCTTATCATGAGAGCGGCGACTACTCGGTACATCAACTAAACCAATTGCAGGAAGATATTTAGTTAATATATATGTTAGTATAGTAGTTGCTATAAAAGAAAACATAAACAATAGACTTCCTACATAACTTGCTTCTAAGGGTAATTTGTACGTCGACCCGGTACTCGCATCCTCACGTACTAGTATGTACGCTGCGGTGCTGCGTTCTGCGTCTCCTCCAAATTCCTCCTTATTAGCTACGTTATGTAAAAAGTCTAAAGTGCTATAGCTATTTATATTCATAGTAGCATATTAGATTTAAAACTATAATATTTGTTATTACTTATAATGACATGATCAATGTACTATAATATTTACTGTTTGACATGTCCCTACTATTTTATTTGTCATATGAATGTCGGCTTTTGAAGGTTCAGGGCTACCGCTTGGATGATTATGTACAAGTATAAGTCTACTCGCTTCATTAAATAAAGCTCGTTTAATTATCTCGCGTGGATATACTGCAACTTGGTCTATAGTCCCTTGGCTTAAAATTTCATCGGCAATTAAAATATTTTTCTTATTCAAAAATAATATACGAAACTGTTCGAGTTGATCTGTCAACACTTTTCCGGACAGTTGTTTAAGCGCAATTTTGTATATCTTCATATCTTACTGGTTATAAATAATCGTTAGCAGAATACATTCTGATACGGTTATAAAATACCTCTATATATTCAAATATGGCATATTTTGCTTCCTCCTTAGTTTTAAATTTATATTGATACATTAATTCTGTTTTTATAGTATGAAAGAAACTTTCAGCAACAGCATTATCTATAATGACCTGAAAAATCAAGACAAAATATATGAACAATGTACTTGGTAATTTTGTTCAAAATTAAGCTGCTATTTGTGTATGATGTTGTATACTATCGAGATATACATTCATGGGTTTTTTATACCCAATACTTGAATGAAATCTCTGATAATTATATTTACTGATATAATCATTGATACCCTCTTTAAGTTCTCCTATATTTTGATAATCATTAATAAATATACAATTATATTTCAGTGTCCTAAAGAAACGCTCAATAACAATATTATCAATATTTCTGCCCTTACCGTTCATTGATATCTGTATATCATGACTTTTAAGAATACTTATATGATCATTGCTAGTATATTGACTACCCTGATCACTATTCAAAATCTGCGGAGCTTGATACTTACTTAATGCCTCCTTCAATACATCAGTAACTAATAGTCCATCCATACTATTCGACAGTTTATAGCTTAATATGGCTTTGCTATGCCAATCTATAATGGCTGTTAGATACATAAAGCCGCCTTTAGTGCGAATATATGTAATATCTCCGCTCCAAACCTCATTGGCAGTAGGAACAACTACTTTCTTAGTCTTATCTGTTTTAATCCAGAATTTATCAAGTAGATAGCTGTATATTTTATGCTCACCATCTTTGATGGTAGTGAGTTTCTTTTTATGAGGATATATCGCTTCAATACCAACTAATCTCATATATTTTAGTACTCGATCTCGATCTATCTTATACCCATCTTCTAATAATTGATGATATATATAACGATATCCAAATTCTGGATTATCTGTATATATCTCATCTATTCTATTTAATATACTTATATTATAGCTACTAACCTCTTGTACTTTATAATATGCTGAAGAACGGTTAACCCCTAATAATTCACATTGTCTTGTCTTTGGTAATTGTCCTAGCTTGGACTCTACAAGACTCTTTCTATTTAATAAATCCAAGCTTCTTAGCTTTCCCACTGCCCAATCCCTCTCGATTGTAGTTTTCCCCAAATCCTTCGCTAGTTCATCATTCCGTTCCTTAAGTCTATTAATTTGCTCTGATATTCACTAACTACCTTGGCTGGCTCAAATGCTATCGCTGCATTTGATAAAACTGCTTCTTTCAATGTGATATGCTATTGCTGCTAACCTTATATTTAGATGATAACTGTGATATTGTTACATCCTCTTTTAATAATTCTAACACTATCCTTGTCTTCTCTTTAGCACTGAAATTCCGTATCTGTTTTCTTGTCATTTTATATCCTATAAGTTATTGCCTGCATTCTAACTTATTACCAAGATACACCAACTATTTTTTGTCCAATTTTTTCAGTTCATTATAATCCCAGAAATTTCCTTTACGACCCATACTCTGTTTGATACCATGTTGTTTTATAATTTTTAAATGACTATCAGAACAATATTGACTACCTCTATCAGTATGCCAAATAAGCCCTTTTGCTGGTTTACGTTGCCATATTGCCATTAATAAAGCATTATTAACCAAATCAGCTCTCATGTTATTACTCATAGACCATCCTATAATTTTTCTAGAAAATAGATCAATAACAGTTGCTAAATATAGCCAGCCTTCACCAGTTGGCACATAGGTTATGTCTCCAACCCAATAACAATTAGCAGCATAAACTGTAAACTCTCTATTTAATAAATTAGGAGCAATTTGCTTATTATGATTAGAGTCAGTAATGGCTTTAAATTTACGTTTAGTTTTACATAGCAAATTAGCTTCTTTTATTAGTCTTGCAATGCGTCTCCTACTAGCAGTTATATCTTGCCGTGATAGTTCCTTTTTAATAGGTCTAGTTCCATAATTACCTCTACCTTCTTTAAAGATAATTTCAATTCTGTTTGTTAATTCATTACCTTCTTTAACCCTATTACATCCAAGATTATTTAACCATTCATAATAACCATTACGTGATACTTTCATAAATTTACACATAGCAGAAATGGAAAAATTACCTCTGTTTTCCTTTATCCATGCGTACCTTATTGGGATTCTTTTGCAAAGTACGCGGCAGCCTTTTTAATAGATCACGTTCTTGTGTTACTCTATCTAGTTCTTCTTCAATCTCCTTAATTCATCATACAGATGTTCTTCATATCTCATTACTTCCTTGAGTTTTGAATGTTTATTAACCCAATTATATAGACTATACTTCGTAATTGCTAGTTCTCTAGCTGCTTGAGCAAAAGGTTGCTTAGACTCAATAGCTAATCTAATCGCTGATTCTTTAAATTCAGCTGGATATATCTTTGGCTCTATATCCGGCATTTTTATCCCTACTGTTAATATCGTCTATTATTAACTTTCTGGAAAACTATAGCTGCATCAAGTCGCATATTGCCCATATTAACTTTTAAATAATCAATCAAAGAACCCCAAGAAACAATAATATTTTCATTTATTATTTTTTGTTTCAATATTCTATTTATCAGCTCGCGTATTGGAGCAAAATTGATATATAAATTTTCATTTGTGCCTTTAATACTAAGTAACCTTTCCTTATCAAGGTTAATTAAATCTGTAATATTAAAATGATCAAGTAACTTTTTAGCAAGAGGTTTTACGTCTTTACGAGGAATAGCCGAAAATAACATTACTTCAAGTAATTCGTAATCGGAGAAATTGGTAGATCCTACAATAAATCGTTCCTTTACTCTCTTTCGATGCCCTATGTAATGAGGTGTATCTATTTCATCATTAGACCTCTTCAGAAACTCTACTTCTAGAGGTAATTTGTACGTCGATCCAGTACTCGAATCCTCACGTACGCTTGAATACACTACGGTTCGAGGTGAAGTGTCTCCTTTACCCCCCTATGAGCGAGTTTCCGAAGGGGTCTATTATCGAATCCTATCAAATTATTTTCTAACATTCTTTGTGTTTACTCAAATTATAAATAAGTAAAATGTTGCTGGTATCATTCCCGCGTAGACGGGGCCGTTGTTGCATGGATACCCGAGCCGCCGTTACGAGCGAACGTAGTGGGCGCGGCAATCCAGAAAAATAATTAAAAAAATTCTGATTTACAGAATTTTTAACTGGATTGCTTCGTCAAATTACTTCGTAATTTTTCTCGCAATGACGGAAAAACCAAACCATCCAACAAAATCAACTTTTAATCTATAGTTCAGTATGGAGGGTATTTTAGTTTTTTAGGTGATAACGTAAATATTTCAAAACCGCCTCTAGTCACGCCTATAGTATGCTCAAATTGAGCAGATAATGATTTATCACGCGTGGTAACCGTCCACCCATCTAGTTTACTTAATATTGTGTCGTGATTACCGACATTTATCATAGGTTCAACGGTGAAAAACATCCCTTCTTCTAACGTTAGACCTGTGCCGCTGCGACCGTAATTTAATATTGACGGTTCATCATGAAAAACTCTTCCGATACCGTGACCCGTATAATCTCTGACCACCGAATAATTATGCTTCTCGGCATAGCTGGCAATAGCATGTCCAATATCCCCGAGTTTAGCACCGGGCTTTACTACTTCAATCCCTTTCATCATCGCATCATAAGTTACTTGAATAAGACGCTTTGGCTTAATTGCCACATCACCGACATAATACATACGGCTAGTATCGCCGTACCAACCGTCTAAAATTACTGTAACGTCGATATTTACAATATCACCGTTTTTTAAAGGTTTATCGTTTGGAATGCCGTGACAAACCACATGATTTATAGAAGTACAAATCGATTTCGGGAAGCCTTTATAATTTAAAGGTGCAGGAATGGCATTATGTGAAGTGATAAAATTATGACAAAGGTCATTTAAATTATTAGTAGTGACATTCGGTTTTACGTGATCAGTAATAAAATCGAGCGTCTCTGCAGCTAATTTTCCAGCTAGCCGCATCTTTACAAAATCTTTTTCTGTATGAATTTTTATGGTCATGTTATATTATAAGCTTTTTAAAATCGTTTATAGTATAACATTTTTTTCTAAGGTGTAAATTCTAAGTTAATACTGTTTACTGTATATTCTCTAGATGGCTTTTAAAAATTCTGGAGCAAGATTTGCGCCGTTAGACCAAATAATAGTTTGTAGCTCCTTGTCAACGATCACTTGAGAAAATAGAGTTTTATTTTTGAGAGGTTCAAACATTGAGTCTGCTAAGTGTTTATATAAATTTATATTACCCTTAGTACCATCGTCAAAGGATAATTCTAGACAATAATCGTTAACATATTTTACTCCAAAGGGGCAATAGAATTTAATGGCTCTCCATTTTGAGTTCTTTGCCAATTATCTAATAATTCATTTTTTATATTATTTCAAGCTTTTACATTTACGTAGATGATGTAGATTATTTAAGTTTTAACAATATATTTTCTTGTAGTAACGGCTTTAAAAATGTATTTTATATTAAACTTTCCAAAAATTACCTAATGCTATATTGCATAAATAAAATTCTTTCAAATAATAAAATACAAGCCATCATTTTAGGAATAATTGGGCTTGGTATTGTTTCTGCTCTTACATCATACAATATAGACGACCCGTCTTTTAACTCGGTCACAACCGAGTATCCTGGTAATCTAGTTGGAATTTTTGGCTCTTATTCATCGGATTTTTTATATCAATTTTTTGGATTAGCTGCTTTTATTATACCGATTGCCTGCTTTGTTTGGGGTAGGAATTGTTGGTATGGAAGATATCGCGGCTCATTGATTCGTATGTTCGTATTGTTGCTTGCTCTCTTAAGCAGTAGCACATTATTATCTAACCTCAAACTAGAATTCATACCGGCAAATGCAGGCGGAGCCATTGGAATAATAATCTTTAATTTTTTTGAGCGATTTACAAACCAATCCTACTTATTATTAATATTTTTTACCTTTACTATATTAGTTGTTTTACTTGAAATTAAATTTACTTCCTTAAGTAATTTCACAATTAAGTTAGGTAAATTTTTAGCATACAGGGTACAATCTTTTTTACATAACCTATTTTTACGGCTGTCTTCAGTAAGATTATTCCCTACTAAAAACAATGATCAGATAAATATAACTTCTTCTTATCAAAGATCTGTAAGCGAAAAAGTAAAGCTTGTTGAAGAAAATAAGCCCGTACCTACAAATCCTATAAAATTCTTTAATAAACCCTCTGCTGCTCCTAAAATATCTCAAAGTGAAATAGCAGAATTGCCTCCTATTTCATTATTACGTGATGCTGAAAACCATCATATAAAAGGGGCTTCTGCATTAGATCTTAAACAAAAAGCCGAAGAGTTGTTAACAGTGTTGAATGATTTTGGGGTTAAAGGGCAGATAATTAATATCAATCAAGGACCGGTGGTAACTCAATATGAATTTGAGCCGGCAGCAGGCACTAAAACTTCAAGAGTAGTAGGTTTATCTGATGATATAGCACGCTCACTATCTGCTTTATCAACAAGGATAGCGGTAATACCTGGTAAAAATGTTCTTGGTATTGAACTTCCTAATAAGCATCGTGAATTCTTTTGCTTAAAAGAACTTATAGAGACGCCCGAATATCAAAATAAATCAACTTTATTGCCGTTAGTTTTAGGTAAAGATTTAGCAGGCAAGCCGCTGATTGCCGACCTTGCTAAGATGCCTCATTTGCTAGTCGCAGGTACAACCGGTTCAGGTAAATCTGTCGGCATTAACGCTATGATTGTGTCGCTGCTATACCGCTATACTCCTGAAGAATGCCGCTTTATCATGATTGATCCGAAAATGCTTGAATTATCGGCTTATGACGGAATACCGCATTTGCTAACTCCCGTGGTAACCGAGCCGTCTAAAGCGGTAGTAGCTCTTAAATGGGCAGTTAAGGAAATGGAAAACCGCTATAGAATGATGAGCAATATCGGTGTTAAGAATATCGCAGGTTATAATGCAAAAATCTTAGAAGCGGTTAATGAGAATAAGGTAATTGAGCGTTCGATTCAAACGGGATTTGATCCTGAAACCGGTAAGCCTATTTATGAAACCGTTACAATGAATATGGAGAAGCTACCATATATTGTAGTAATTGTAGATGAGATGGCTGATTTAATGCTAGTCGCCGGTAAGGATATCGAAATGCTGATTCAAAGGCTTGCTCAAATGGCAAGAGCGGCGGGCATTCATATTATTATGGCAACACAAAGGCCTTCGGTAGATGTTATTACCGGCGTAATTAAAGCCAATTTCCCAAGTCGTATTAGTTTTAAAGTCACTTCTAAAATCGATAGCCGAACGATTCTAGGCGAGCAAGGTTCTGAGCAGTTACTCGGTATGGGTGATATGCTATTTATGGGAAATACGTCAAAGATAAGTAGGGTACACGGACCGTTTGTTAACGAATCTGAAATTGAGAAAATTACGGAATATCTAAAAGAAACCGGTGCGCCTGAATATATCTATGCCGTTACTGAGCAACCTGAAGAAGGCGACAGTAGCATTGATATTAGCGACGGTACATCCGATGAAGTGCTTTACAAAAAAGCCGTGCAGATAGTACGTGATGAACGTAAATCCTCCATTAGTTATATCCAAAGGTCGCTTAGAATCGGTTATAACAAAGCTGCCAACTTAGTTGAAAAGATGGAGAAAGACGGAATAGTCTCATCACCAAATCATACCGGTAAGAGAGAGATATTACTGCCTGAGAGATAGGAGTGGTTGCATGGCTCGTTTATGTCATTCCCGCGGAGGCGGGAATCCAAAAAAAGTATAGATAAAGCATTTTTTTTGAAATTAAAAGCTCGAACTATCTCGCTTTATGCCGGATTCCTGTCTCCGCGGGAATGACATCGAAGCTTAGGTGATCCTCATATTATCAACATTTTTCATTGACATTATCATTAATATATTTTAATAATTGCCACCGCAATATATTAAATAATGGAAATAACCTGATGACTACCTCTAATACTGGAACCAGACACCCAAGTTACTATACCTCATATGCAAAAACTACTTCTAAAGATTATATAATATCATGTCTTAAAGCTCTAAAAGCTAAGATAGCGAAAGTAAACTCGATGGCTATAAGAGATAATAAATGGTCGGATTTACATTTAGCAGTAGGATTTAAAGAAATAAATTTAGTAAAAACTTTATGTAATGAAAAAAATATTAATTCTACAGATGCTAAATTTAGAACTCCTTTGGAGTTAGCAATACTTGGTTGTGATTTAAAAACAGTAAAATTTTTAGTCCAGATGGGAGGAAAAATTGCTCCTAACATGTATGGTTGGTCTGCTATTCACTTAGGAATAAAAATCGGTAATTTAGAAATAGTAAAATATTTATATGAGAATACGGAATTTAAAAAGTACGATAAATATGGATTGAGTCTACTAGATTGGGCTAAGAATATCGGTAATAAACAAGTGGTACAGTTTTTTCAGTATTCTCCTAAAATAAAAACCCTCTTAGAACTAGCCGTAGAATCGAAAAATATCTCATCAATAAAAGCATTAATTAGCAAAGGTGCTAAATTTGATATTAAAAGCGAACTAAGCTATAAGATTTTTGATCTTGCTATTGATTCTGAAGATGTAAGATTAATAGAGTATTTAGTAAATCATATACTAGTCGGTAAAAATACGGGGCAGCAAGCTCTTTTAGAAAAAGTAGCTCAAATTTATGACAAGAATATAAATATCTCTAAATTAGCGAAAGTTTTGATTAAAAACGGTGCAGAATTTGATAAAGCTTTAGGACGAAAGCTTTTGCAAAAAGCAGTATATGCTGATGATTTAGAATTAGTAGAAACTCTATATGATAAGGGTGTTAATGTTAAGCACCAAGACCAACTGGGGCGTACAGCACTAAATCACGCTATAAAAGCTAACTGCGGCAAAGAGCTATTGCAGTTTTTAATTGAACATGGAGATTGTAATAGCCGTGATAAATCAGGTTCAACTCCTTTGCATTGGGCAGCGAATAATCATCATACAATAGCTACAAAATTATTACTTGAGGCCGATGCTTGTCCTTATATTCCGGATTACTTAGGGCAGACTCCTTTAAGCCTAGTTGAATATTATGGACATGATGATATTGCGGG
Organism: Rickettsia endosymbiont of Cantharis rufa; assembly: GCF_964026445.1. NCBI lineage: Bacteria > Pseudomonadati > Pseudomonadota > Alphaproteobacteria > Rickettsiales > Rickettsiaceae > Rickettsia > Rickettsia endosymbiont of Cantharis rufa. Next base: position 1,380,159 of record NZ_OZ032150.1, on the reverse strand, counting down.
GATTTTAGGAGCGGTTGTCCACGGTTTTTAAAAAGCCAGTTCTGTATCTTAATATGTCATTCCCGCGTAGGCGGGAATCCAGTCACTAAAAAGTGTAAATATACTGAGTTTTTTTTAAATTAAAAGCTCAATTAATTTCGCTTTTTTCTGGATTCCCGCCTATGCGGGAATGGAAACAAGGGGTTTTTAAGGGCCATACAACACCACACCACGGTATGATATATAGCTAAGCCTCTATAAAACAGTTGCATCATGTACTTTTTGAAAAGCGTGTCTACATCACAGAGATATTTTCTTCTCGGTCGCACCTCCATTTTACAGATGTGGATATTAAAAGGCTATACGTTCAATAAGAGTTCCGATGACTTTATCATGAATATCCAATGACTTGGAAAAACAAATTGTTTTACGTGTCAGTCTTTTGCATCTTGTTCTAAGATTTAAGTTACCCCGTTCTATCCGTTGAGTATATTTTTTACTAACAATGTGTTTTTTGGGATCTAATAACCTAGCATAACTTCCCTATCCATCTGTAAAGTAAAAAGTAACCTTAAAATCCTCCAGTTTTTTTCAGTAATGATTCTGATGTGCTATCACATCTTGTACCAAAAGTATAAGCAACTACTTTTAACAAAATCTTATCCAAAGAATATCAAAGCCATCTTTGTTTGGATTTATTCTGTACATAAGGCCATTGTTCATCTATTTCAGGAGCAATAATTACTTCTATCGTATTGATAGAATGATTTATCTTTTTTAACGCTAGATTTTTTTAAAACACGGATAACCGTATTGATACCCACTTTTAATACTCTTACTGTATCCCTAACTCCAGAGCCATTGATTGACATATCTACTATCTGAGCCTTGACTCCAGGCTTAGAGGCATTATTAATATATTACAGTTAAAAATATCGATTACACTGCTTGCATTGATATCTCTGTTGTTTTGAAATTGAATATCCCGCCTTTACTACTTTTTCTGTGTCGTTATAATATCTACACTTAACATCTATTCTTGATCTACACTTAACATATATTCTTGTCATAACTCCTTAACTATAATTCTCTCTTATTACTGTTTGAGGATTATAGACTATTCATGCTAAGCTGCAATACAGAGGTACGACCGTCTATTGAATATGTCATTACAATGATTTGTTTTAGTTACCCCATCTTATTGTAACTGCTTTATAGAGGTTTGGCTATATAATCCATACAAATGCCACATATTCATACTAAATTTGTAAAAATACCATCCATATTATTAATTATAATAGGCATATTGAAAAAGTTGCATTAGAATTATAGCAATTTTTAAATTATTTAATTTTTATTAAGGTTTACATATGGTGAATATTTCTCCAAAATTATTTCAAAAAGCAATTCAAATAGGTTTAAAAACCGCTTTATTCACCACCTCAACCGCAACATTGATGCTAAGTAGTAGTGGGGTGCTTGGTGTAGAAATAGATGTTACAGATAATGTAGTATTAGTGGAAGGAGATGCTACTAATTTATCCCAAGCTTGGGCTAACAATAATTCCCTTAAGCTAACCGGGGTTGCAAATAATAATATCATTACAGGTCAAGATAATTTAATTATTACAGGAGTGGATAGTAATGGTAAAGTTGCACTTTTTACTGTAACTCATGATCAAATAACCATAGACGGTGCTCTTGATATGAATCTAACCCTAACAAATGCAGCAGGCAATGTTGCCGTTGGTTCTGTACATGTCGGAGATGTTAGCGTTGCTGGCGGGGCGCTTGGTATAGGGGCAGCGGGTCAAGACGTGATAATAACCGGCGGTACAGTGAATCAAACCGGTGCTATTGGGGGAGATTTGACTGTAAGTGGTGGCGGTGTGTATGTAGGAACGGTAGCGGCTGATGTTGCAGGTGAAGTAGATGTTCAAGCAGATGCCGGGGCAGTTACAATTCACAATTCAACAGGAAATGTTACGGTAGCAGGTAGTACTCTTGCAATAGTAGATGCCGATGCCGATATGACAATAACCGGCGGTACAGTGAATCAAACCGGTACTATCGGCGGAAATTTAGCGATGAGTAACGGTGGCGTCTTAAACGGTACGGCAGGTGCTATGAATGTCGGAGGGACAGTGCTTCTAAATGCCGGTTTTGCAGGCCAAGTAACGATTAATAATGCAAACGGACTTGTAACTACAAAGGGTGGTACGTTAACATTAAATAATGCTGTTAATGGAATAAATTTTGCGACTGGTGCAGCAGCTGGTACTACGGTAAATATTATTGGAGGCGGTAATTCTGGAGATGTAGATAATACCACCGGTGGTAATACTATAGGAACAATAACATTCAAAGACATAGGTGCAGCTAATGATATAGGAGCTACTAATTCACTTGCGGTAGTTAATGTCGGTGGTGGTGAAGTAACTATTAACGGCGCTGTGATGCAAGCAGATGCGATAAACTTAACGGATGATGCGTCAGCATTGACATTTGCAAATGCCGTAGTAGTAACCGGAGCGATAGATAATACGGGTAATGCTGATAACGGTGTGGTAACGTTTACTGGTAATAGTACAGTAACTGGCAATATAGGTACGGCGGCATTAGCAACAGTGAATGTAGGAGCAGGAATAACATTACAAGCTGGAGGAAACCTAACTACGAATAATATAGATTTTGGAGTCGGTAGTATTTTAGAGTTTAATGGCGCTGCTGGAACTATTTATAAATTAAGCGGAACTATAGCAAACGGTAATAATGCTATACTTAATGTTAATACTGAGAATCTTACGGCATATCATCCAACTATAGGAACAGTCGCACAGATCAATATTGGAGCTGGAAACCTCTTTTCAATAGATGTAAGTGCTGGTGATGTTACTATATTAGATGCTCAAGATATTAATTTTGGGGATGCGGCCTCTAGATTAGATTTTTCTAATGCAACGGGGGCAGCAACAAAGAATGTATTATTAGCAGGTGATTTAGATGCTTTCGGTGGCGGTGGCGGTGACTTATTCTTTGACGGCGGAGCTAAAGGACTGAATGTCGGGAGTAATGTAGTAGGTACACCTAGAAATATTGGTGATGCAGGCGGTGATAAATTTGATACCTTAAGTATTTTAAGTAAGGTTACAATAACTAAGGATATCAATTTAGCAGGCATACAAGCCTTGGTTCTTAGGGATGATGCAGATTTTACAGACTATGGTAATAGTTCTGTTAATATTGCTGCTATAGAAATAAACGATGCTATTTATACGATTGATGCAAATGACGCTAATGTAAATGTACCGGCAGCAAATATTGGATTTTCACATGAAGATGCAACGTTAGTATTACAAAATAGTTCAAATGCAAATGACCGTACAATCACATTAGGCGCAAATATAAATCCTAATAATCCCGATGAAGGTATAGTAATCTTAAATTCTGTAAACGCAGGGAAAAAATTAACGATAGCTGGAGGCGTTACACTTGGTGGACCTAATAGGTTACAAGCTATAGTTTTCCAGGGAGCAGGAGATTTTGATACAACAGGTATTATTTTTAATACAACAGATATAGGGCTTAATACCTCCGGTGCTATAAAGCTTGGAACTACTACGGCTAATGTAACATTACTTAATGATGCTGTTCAGTTAACTCAAACCGGCAACATTGGAGGTTTCCTAGATTTTAAAGGGAAAAATGCTACGGTAACATTAAATGACGGCGTAAATATTATTGGTGCTGTACAAAATACCGGTGGTAATAATAACGGTACATTAATAGCTTTAGGCGCAAGTAAGCTTGGTAGTGTTAACGGCATCGCAATGTTAAAAGTAGGTGCTGAAGCTGCATCTATCGGCGGAGCAGATGGCGAGATTAAGATAGGTGAAATCCAAGGTAACGGTACAGCACTTTTAACATTACCTGCGAACTTTAAATTAACCGGTGCAATTAACTCCGGCGGCGGTGATCCGTTAAAGCTAAGCTTCAGCGGCAACAGTAGCGTTAGCGGTGTTGTCGGTGCTGCAGCGAGCCCGGTCGGTGGTATTACTACTTCAGGTACTACAAGTTTTGCAAGCAGCGTTAATGCAAACGGCACGACAACGCTCAGTGGTACTATAAGTTTTGCTGATACATTTACTAATACAGGTGCTGTTACTTTAGCTAAAGATTCTATCAATAATTTCGCTAAAGATGTAACGGCTACCAGCTTTGTAGCTGACGGTTCTGTTATGAATTTCGGTAATAGCCTAGCCTTTAACAGTGATATAACAGGTAGCGGTACTACACTTACTTTAGGTGCAAATCAAGTAACATATACGGGTACTGGTAGCTTTACCGATACATTAACCTTAAATACTACTTTTGACGGAGCAGCTAAGTCAGGCGGTAATATCTTAATTAAATCAGGTGGTACTCTTGATTTATCAGGGGCCTCAACTTTAGCACTTGTTGTTACTGCTACTAATTTTGACATTAATAATATAAGTCCAGATACAAAATATACGGTAATATCTGCAGAAACAGCAGGCGGCTTAAAACCTACTCCTGCGGGTAACGTTAAAATAACCATTAACAATGACAACCGTTTTGTTGACTTTACTTTTGATGCCTCGACTTTAACGTTATTTGCAGAAGATATAGCCGGAGATGTTATAGACGAAGATTTTGAACTGGGTGGACTACTTGCAAATATTCCAAATGCTGCAAATGTAAAGAAGTCGCTTGAGTCAATGGAGCAAGCTCCGAACGGTTCGGATGCGCGTCTAGCTTTCGCTGATTGGGGTAATCTGAATCGAATCCAAGAAGCAGATGCTGTAACTCACCTCATGCAAAACGTTGTAAAGCCTAGTGAAGTTGTAACTGTATGCAGTCAAGCAATATCTGGTAATATTTTAGGTAACTTAACTTCTATCAATACTAGAATAAGTACAGCACAGGCTGCTGCGGGTGATGAGGATATGGATGCTAAGTTTGGTGGATGGATAAATCCATTTGTCGGTAATGCAACGCAGAAGAAAATCCAAAATATCAGCGGTTATAAATCTGACACAACCGGCGGTACTTTAGGTTTTGATGCATTAATTAACGATGATGCAGTATTAGGACTTGCATATACTAGAGCAGAAACTGACGTAAAGCTGAAAGACACTAAGAGCGGCGATAAGAATAAGGTACGTAGTAATATCTTCTCTTTATACGGTTTATATAACTTACCTCAGTCTAATTTCTTCGTTGAAGGTGTTGCCTCTTATGGTGATAGCAAAGTAACAAGTAAATCAAGACGTGTTATTTCAACGGGACTAGAGACTATCGGCTATCAAACAGCAAGCGGTAAGTATAAATCTGAAAATTATACAGGGCAGTTAATGGCAGGTTATACTTATGCATTACCTGAAACAGTTAGTGCTATGCCATTGGTAGTAACACCGATGACAGGAATTAGATACTCTGACATCAAGGATAAGGGTTATAAAGAAACCGGCACTACTTACCAAAATCTTCTCGTCAAAGGAAAGAATTATAATACTTTCGACGGCTTACTAGGTGGTAAAGTATCAAGCAATATCAATGTAAGTGAAGTGGTGTTAACACCTGCACTTTATGCAATGGTTGATTATGCGTTCAAAAACAAAGCTCCAGCAATTGATGCAAGATTACAAGGTATGACTGCTCCATTCCCGACCAACAACTTTAAGCCAAAAAAAACAAGCTTTGATTTCGGTGTTGGTGTTACTGCTAAGCACAAAATGATGGAATACGGCATTAACTACGATATCAATATCGGAAGTAAGTATTTCGCTCAGCAAGGAAATGTAAAAGTTCGTGTAAACTTCTAATGAGCTTGATACTCGTCATTGAGAGGAACGAAACGACGTGGCAATCTCGTCAAACATCCTGAGATTGCCACGTTAAGGCTTTGCCTTTCCTCGCAATGACGGAAAGCCAAACCACGCAAGAATGATACCGAACGTCTATAAAAATAATATAAAAGCCTATATAGTTTGACTATATAGGCTTTTTTGCTTTATAATAGAGTCTTGAGAAACGTCATTGAGAGGAGCGAAACGACGCGGCAATCTCGTCAAACATCCTGAGATTGCCGAAGCCACTTCGTGGCTTCGTAATGACGATAAAATTTAAATAAAAAATTATGTTAGATAATATTAGAAAAACTGCCGATAGTTTTATAATGCGGGTTTTATTCGTAATGATCGCCTTTGCTTTTGTCGGCTTTGGTATCAAAGATGTATTAAACGGAAGAAGAGGCGGTGATATTGTTACTTTTTCTCATGTAAAAAATATATCCCAGGAAGATTTTTTGCGAGCAAAATCTTTAGAAATTAATGCTATAAGTAAGCAAACGGGAACAAGTTTAACCGATGAAGAAATTACTCAGTTAAATATTGATAACCGAATCCTCAGAAGACTTGCTTACGATAATGTTTTAGATTATTTAGTTAGTTACTATGATTTAGATCTAAGTGATGATACAGTTAAAATTTTAGTGAAAGAATCACCGGTTTTTAAAAATGAACAAGGCGTTTTCGATATAAAGATTTTTAAAACTTATTTTAGAAATTCTTATATGGATGAAGAAAAATATTTATTGAACTTCAAAGAAAAAGCTCTGAAGCATATCTTTGTTAGTACTTTTGTAGAAAGCTTCTATGTTCCTAAAGCTATGACTGACAATATAGTAGATTATATGGCTGAAAAAAGAGAAGTAGAGTTAGTACAAATAGATTTGCAAAATAAGCCAAAAGATTTAGAAATTCCTACTCCTCTAGATCATCAATTAAAGGATTTTTACCAAGATAATAAAGCCTCGTTTGAAGTACCTGAGAAACGCAGCTTTTCTTATATTAGAGCTAATATTAAGGATCTAAAGACTGTAGTCACTCAAGATGAGTTATTAGAATTTTATAATGAAAATAAAGACGAGTTTGGGAATCAAAGTTTTGAATCGGTACAAAAACAATTACATGATTTATTAAAAGCTCAAAAAATCGATATACTCAACATGGAATTTGCTAAAAAGCTAGAAGATGACGTTGCAGCCGGTTCTAGCTTAGTTGAAATTGCTGAAAAATATAAGCTACCGATACAAAACGTTAACTATGTCAGTTATGCAGAGCTTATTGAAGATAAAATAATTGCCGAAAATGCCGATAGTATTTTTGAGCTTTCGGAAAGAGAGTTATCTTATCCTATAGAGGCGGAAGATAAAAGCTATCTTATATTGGTAGAATTAAAATCGATTCAGCCAGCAAAAATACCTGAATTTGATGCTATTAAAGAGCGGGTAAATAAAGTTTGGGTAAAGCAGAATATCGCAGATGTAAATTTAAAAATCATCAAGGATTTAACAAAGGAATATAATTCAGATCAAGAGAATATAAAAGAGCTTAGGCCTGACGGAATAAAAATAAGCAAAAAAAGCTATATTAGAGCAGAAATGGAAAATGAGCTAACATTAATTCCTGAGATGTTATTGTCAATTTTTAATACTAAAATAGGGAGTAATACTCCTGTATTTCAGGTAGGTAATGAAGTATATTTTGCACATATTAAATCTAGAAGTACCGATGAATTAACGGCTAAAAATATTCATATAAATTCAGAAAAAAATATAATATATAACATTAAAAATTCTATAATTGACGAGCTAATTAACTACACAATTATTCAGAATGATATGCAGGTAAAGGGAAGTTTTAACAGATAATGGGGAAGTGGTTTCGATGTCATTCCTAGCTAAAAGCGGGAATCCATTACTTTAAAACTTTTTTAAAAACTGAGGTTATTTCGCTTTATGCTGGATTCCCGCTTTCGCGAGAATGACATAAAAATTACAAACAAAAAAATAGGGCTATGAGCTTTAAAGATTTACCAGAATTTTTAAGATTTTTAGAAAAAAACGGTGAGTTAAAGCGTATTTCTATCCCAATTAAAACTGATCTAGAAATTACGGAGATTAGTAGAAGAGTATTGGCACAAGGTGGACCTGCATTACTTTTTGAAAATGTTATAAAAGCCGATGGTAGTAAGTCCGATATACCCGTTATAACTAATCTTTATGCTAGTATAAAGCGTATTTGCATAGGGCTTAAGCTTCAGAATGTCGAGGAATTAAGAAAACTTGGTGTTTTACTCGCATTTTTTAAGCAACCGCAACCCCCAGCATCTTTTAAAGAAACATTATCAATGTTACCGCTTGCTAAGCGTATCTTTGCTATGTCCCCTAAAATCGTATCCAAAGCCGCTTGCCATGAAATCGTCATTGACAAGCCGAATATCAATATATTGCCGATTCAAAGATGCTGGTCGGATGATATTTCACCTTTAATTACTTGGGGGATAGTAGTTACTAAAGGTCCAACAAAAGATAAGGTTGATAATTACAATCTCGGCATATATAGAATGCAGGTTATCTCGGAAAATAAATTATTAATGCGTTGGTTAAAGTTACGAGGTGGTGCAGAGCATCATAAACGTTGGAAAGAAAAAAAGAAAGAGCCATTTCCTTCTGCTATTGTTATCGGTGCAAATCCAGCGGTAACTTTGGCAGCGGTTACGCCGATACCTGAGAATATTTCGGAATATAATTTTGCCGGTTTACTCGGTAATGAAAAAGTAGAGCTGGTGCAATGCAAAACCATTGACCTCAAAGTACCTGCACATAGTGAAATAGTGCTGGAAGGCTATGTAAGTTTAGAAGAATATTTGCCTGAAGGTCCTTTTGGGGATCATACCGGATATTATAATGATGTTGAGGAGTTCCCTGTATTTACGCTCACCGCGATAACGCTCAAAAAAAATCCTGTATATTTAAGTGCCTATACAGGAAAACCACCTGATGAGCCGTCTATACTAGGTCAAGCATTAAATGAAATTTTTATTCCTATCTTGCAGCAACAATTCCCCGAAATTGTTGATTTTTGGCTCCCTCCTGAAGGATGCTCATATAGAGTGGCAGTAGTATCAATTAAAAAATCCTATCCCGGTCATGCTAAAAGAATAATGCTCGGCATTTGGTCTTACTTGCGGCAATTTATGTATAGTAAATTTATTATCGTTGTAGATGATGATATTGACGTTCGTAACTGGCAAGAAGTAATTTGGGCAATAGCAACAAGAAGCGATCCAAGACGTGATACGACTTTTATAGATAATTCCCCGATAGATTATTTGGATTTTGCATCACCCGAGTCAGGGCTTGGTAGTAAAATGGGAATCGATGCAACAGATAAAATATACCCTGAGACAAATAGAAAATGGGGGAAAAAAATAGAAATGAGTCAGGAAGTTATCGACAAGGTGGATAAGATGTGGGATGGTTTAAAGATATAAGGTATACTCGTTTAATTTGAAAAATTGGCGTCATTGTCCCATATTTTTTGATCCTCACGTACTAGTATGTACGCTGCGGTAAAAAAATACAAAACACCTTGCTCTTCTTTAAATTAAACTTCGTCTACCGTCTATATTAATTGTTAATTTTTTAGAAATATCTTGGAACTAAACATGTATAATATCTCGCACAAAACTATAGTTAATAATTTCCAAGAAATAGCCGATAAATATCAAGAGCTTATTTTGCATTTTATGCAAGGTAGGGGAAGTATGATTCCTAAAAATCTGATTAATAGCGATAAAAACAGAATTATAACCTCTTTAATGGTGGAACAGTTTTGGGCAAATCCTGAAAAATTTTGTCAGCTTAATATTGAATATATTGATAAATTGAGAGAGCTTGCAGCAAATAGCTTTGCAAAATTTGTCGGTAGTCCGGCAAAAGTTGTATTTTCTCCGGATAATCGAGATAAAAGATTTAAAGATTCTTCATGGGAGGATAATGCTTATTTTAACTTTGTTAAACAATATTACTTGCTTTCTTCGGAGTGGCTTAAGAAGAATATAGAACAGTATGAGCTATCAAATGATCTCAAACAACATTTAGAGTTTGCGACTAAACATTTTATCGATGCGTTTTCACCTTCAAATTTTGCTTTTTGTAATCCAAAAGTTTTGCGTGAAACATTAGAGAGCGGCGGTCAGAATTTAGTACAAGGACTAGAAAATTTCTTAAGAGATATAAAAAGTTCCGGTGATATATTAAATATTAAAACTACCGATAAATCTGCTTTTAAACTTGGTAAAAATATTGCGGCAACAAAAGGAAAAGCTATATTCCAAAATGATTTAATGCAATTAATATGCTATGAACCGAAAGAGAAAGTTCATAAGATTCCGATATTTATTATTCCGCCATGTATAAATAAATATTATATACTCGATTTATCCCCGCATAATTCTTTAGTATCTTTCTTAGTAGAAAATAATTTTCAAGTTTTTCTTATTTCATGGGTTAATCCTGATATCTCTTTATCGGAGAAAGGCTTCGAGGATTACTTAAAAGATGGAATTTTAGCACCTTTTGAGTATGTTAAAAATCTTGGTTTTAAAAAAATTGATTTTGTCGGATATTGCATAGGTGGTACACTCCTCGCTATAATTATCGCCTATTTTAAAGCAAAAAAAGTAGATTCTGTTCATAGTAGCACTTTCTTTACTACTGTGCTTGATTATACTCATCCTGGCGAGCTTGGAATATTTTTTAATGAAGCTACGATTAATTACATTAAAGAAGATATAAAATTAAAGGGTTATTTTGATGGAAAGTATTTATCAAATAGTTTTAGTTTGCTAAGGGCGAATGATTTAATTTGGACGTTTTTTGTCAATAATTATTTACTCGGTAAAAAACCAATGCCTTTTGATTTGCTATATTGGAATGCGGATTCTACCAACTTACCGGCAAGGATGTATGAGGAATATTTGCAAAATACATATTGCAACAATTTATTAAAAGAACCAGATAGTTTGGAAGTACTTGGTACTAAGATAGACTTAAATAAAGTTGATTGTAATTCTTTTTTTGTAGCAGCAAAAGAAGATCATATAGCTCCGTGGCGTTCAATATATGATGGTCTGAAACTATTAAAAGGTCATAAGATTTTTTGTCTAACCGATTCAGGGCATGTAGCAGGTGTAGTTAATCCTCCGGCTAGTGCCAAATATAATTATCGTCTTAACGATGATTTAAGTTTAAATAGTAATGAGTGGCTTACGAAAACCAAAGAGTATCAAGGTTCGTGGTGGAATTATTGGCTTGAGTGGCTTGTAAAAAATAATGATAATAAGCTAGTAGATTCTTTAGATTATCAGAATATGAAGTATGTAGAAGAAGCTCCTGGAAGTTATGTTAAAAAATAGATGTTGTTACCCCCATGTCATTCCCGCGTAGGCCGGTAATCCATTTTAAAACTTATAAAAGAAAAACCCAATTTGTTCCACTTTTTACTGGATTCCCGCCTACGCGGGAAGGACATAAAACCACGCGCGCCGCTCCTAAAATATAAATAAGTCATGAAGAGAAAAAATAATAAATTTATAGAAATAGTTATTGCCTTTATCTCGGGAGTTGCTTTAGGCATTTATGGACAGAATCCGGATTATTTTACTAATCTGATAAATCAAAAATTATTAGTTTCATCTACTCCGCAAATAAAGCATTACAATATTTCAGAGCTCTCAAGAAGTAAAGTTAGTACATGTTTTACCCCGCCGTCCGGATGTACTAAATTTATAGCGAATCAAATAGATAAAGCTGAAGAGTCTATTTATATGCAGGCATACGGTATGAGCGATGCACTAATTACTACTGCACTCATTAATGCACAAATACGAGGAGTGAAGGTTAGAATATTGCTCGATCGTAGTAATTTAAAGCAAAAATTTTCTAAATTGCATGAATTACAACGAGCAAAAATTGATGTAGGCATAGATAAAGTACCGGGAATTGCTCATAATAAAGTTATAATTATCGATAAAAAGAAAGTAATAACCGGTTCGTTTAATTTCACAGCTACTGCTGATAAACGTAATGCCGAAAATGTGATTGTTATAGAAGATCAGGAACTAGCAGAGTCTTATTTACAAAATTGGTTAAACAGAAAAGTAAGTAATTGAGGGAATTTCTACCGTGTCATATCGCGACTTGATCGCGGTATCTTTTGAGTTATACTAACTGCTTTACAAGATACCGTGATCAAGTCGCGGTATGACGGTGTTAGTTATTTTTTTAAGCAGATTTCTTATTGAAGTTTTTTTGTACTTGTTCTGCCATATTTTGCATATTGTTAGAAGTATGGTGAACATTTTCGGCAATATGCTTATTTGCAGCTTCAAATATTTTGGTTGAAGACTCATAAGCAATACTTGCTAATTCCTTAGCATTGTTCATAGATGTTTCGCAAATAGACTTTAAACATTTTTGATGACATTCATTAGCTTGTTTGAAATCTTTAGAATTTGCTGCTTCTTTAGTAATATTTAAAATAGTATTGACATTATTTTGTGTAATCTCAGAATTTTTCTTAAGCAAAGCTTGCATGCTTTCCGTAGCAATTTGGTTAGTTGTTACAAGAATATTCATAGCTCTTTGCATTGTATTTGTAATAGATGAAAGGTCTACACTAGGGATATTTTTCATAGAACTCATATAAAATTCTGGATTCATATAGGACTTCATTAAATCTAAAAATTGTGTATTATTTAACATTATTCATTCTCCTAAAATAAATTAAATTTTGTAAATATTTTATGAGGCTCCACGAACATTTCTAAAAAGATTTAATTTTGGATATTTTTTACTACAAATTGTAAGATTTTCTTGAAATAGGACTACTATTCTTTCAAAAATCTTATTAATTTTTGCTAAAAAATATCTTAAAATAAAAAACCAATTAGAAATGTTCATAGACCCTTAAGAAATTGTTCTGCTTTTGCATTTTACAGGTTACGTATATATAAACATACCCCCCTTAATCTACGCTAACATTTATAAAATTATGAGTCAATAATTGCTAGCATTAAAAATAGTTAAGTTTTTATAAATGTTAGATACATCAATTCAGGAATTAATAAATAAGTGGCAAAAATACCTCGCTTTGCAAAGAAATTACTCCAATCATACAGTAATTTCTTATAATAATGACCTTAAGCATTTCCTTGAGTTTATGAATTATTATAATTCAGAGCTTGTAACAATAAATCATATTAAAGCCGCAGATATAAGATTAATACGAAGTTGGCTTGCAAAACGTAATTGTGATAATTTTACCACTTCTTCAATTTCACGTGGTTTATCCGCAGTAAAAAATTTTTATAAGTTTTTAGAAAAAACAGCACAATTAAATAGTCATATAATTTTTTCTATAAAATCTCCTAAAAAAACTAAATTGTTACCAAAGGCTTTATCGGAAGATGATGTAGTAATAACGCTTGAGCATATTGAAGAATACGGTAATATTAAGTGGGTAGAACTTAGAAATAAAGCCCTACTTGTTCTTATATATGCTGCAGGGCTTCGTATATCGGAAGCACTATCAATTACGAAACTTCATCTACAAAACCTAGAGTTTATAAAAATAATCGGTAAAGGTAGTAAAGAAAGAGTAATTCCGTGGTTACCGATTGCTAAAAATTTAATTACCAGCTATTTAGAAATATTACCATATAAATTAGAAGATAATGAACCGATATTTAGGGGGAAACAAGGTAAGAAATTGCAGCCACCGGTATTTAATCGTGAATTAATTAAATTAAAGCATTTTTATGGCCTACCGCAGCATTTAACTGCTCATTCATTTAGACATAGTTTTGCTTCACATTTGCTTGAGCATGGTGCAGATTTACGCTCTATTCAAGAGCTATTAGGTCATAAAAGTTTATCTACTACACAAAACTATACTAAAACAAGTATAAAGCATTTAGAAGCTGTATATAATACCGTATATCCAATTAAAAAATAAAATATATTAATATTCATAATCTTCTTGCGTTAATTTTAAGTTATATATTATATTATTTTAAAAACCTTATAAATAATAAATTAAAGCTAATATTGAGATATTAATATGCTAGAAGTACCTAAATTACCCATGGGATATAAACCTTCTAAAGATGAAGAATATATGTGTCCTAATCATCTAGAATATTTTAGACAAAAACTTTTAAGATGGAAAGAGGATTTATTAAAGGAGTCTCAAGAGACTTTAAATCATTTAAAGGAAGAAAATTTGAAAGAATCCGATCTAAACGATTGCGCTACTCATGAAACAGAACGAGCTTTTGAGCTTCGTAGTAGAAATAGATATTGTAAATTAATGAGTAAAATAGAAGAAGCGTTATCACGTATTAAAAATGGAGAATACGGTTACTGTGAAGAAACAGGCGACCCAATAGGTATAAAAAGATTAGAAGCAAGACCTATTGCTGCATTATGTATTGAAGCTCAAGAGCGTCATGAAAATTATGAGAGGAGTCATTTGGACGAACCTGGAAACTGAGCAGCTAGGTAATTTATATGCGTGGATCGATTTTCACCGTCATTGCGAGCCGGCATTTATGCCGGTGCGGCAATCTCTCAGGAGTTTTTTTACATTATCTTATGGGATCGCCGCGTCGCTGCTAACGCAACTCCTCGCAATGACGGAAAAACTGATCTATCAATGCCTCGATTATTAGCGATTATATACCTTAAAACCTAAAGAAGTTAAAGCATTCATCGTTTCAAATAGAGGTAGTCCCATAACATTTGAGTATGAACCGGAAATAAATGAGATAAAAGCTTCTGCATAACCGGAAATTTTGCACCCGCCGGCTTTATCTATCCCCTCATCTAAAGAACAATAAAAATTAATCTCTTCATCACTTAATTTTTTGAATTTAACAATAGTCTGAACTATTTTTTGTCTAACGGTAAGCTGATCATTCTCTTTTTTGATAATGCATAAACCGGTATAGACGCGATGACGACGTCCCGATAACATCTTGATACAATTCCTAACTTCTTCGTAAGTAGTAGCTTTCGGCAATATTCTTCTACCTACTGCCGCTACAGTATCGGCAGCTATAATTATAGCTGATTCCTCTATTTGAGATGTAACCTTCATAGCTTTTTCGTAAGCAAGTCTTATAGCTAAGGGAGCGGGTAATTCGCGTAAATTAGGTGTTTCGTCTATATCTGCCGGAATAATTTGTGAAGGGATGATTTTTATTCGGTGTAATAATTCAATTCTTGCAGGAGAGTTTGATGCTAATATAATCGGTAAGGTTTTTTGGTTTCGCTTCATACTTATAAAGACTAGTGACGATGAATCACGCGCCCCTTAGTTAAATCATAAGGAGTCATTTCTACCGTAACTTTATCTCCTAGTAATATTCTGATACGGTTTTTACGCATCCTACCGGAAGTATGAGCGATAATTATATGATCATTCTCAAGCTTTACTCTGAAAGTAGCATTAGGTAAAAGTTCAAGTACTGTACCTGTAAACTGAATGAGATTGTCTTTTGACATTAGATTTATATTTTTTACTACTACTCTTCATTTTACTTCGGAGTATATATTATATGGTCGGGGCGGAGAGATTTGAACTCCCGACCCTCTGGTCCCAAACCAGATGCGCTACCAGGCTGCGCTACGCCCCGAGGATTAATTATGTCTATACTATATACTCTATTATTTGTAGCAAATCAATCTGTTTATGCAAAAATTTATAGATTTTGCTCAATAAAGAAAGATAACGTCCTTGCGAGCAGTCGTAGACTGCGTGGCAATCTCGTCAAATATCCTGAGATTGCTTCATCAATTACTTTGTAATTTCCTTGCAATGACAATTGGGTATCCACACAACAATGCTTTACAGGAATGACATAAGAATTACAAAAATTAATAAAATTTTGCTGTTTTTATTAAGGAGCTAAAATAAGTAGGTTTTACCCCTGTATTCTTTAAGTTTTTTATACGATTTACCGAATTCTTATAAAAATACATAAAATTTAATTTATTTTAAATAAGAAAAAGTAACTTATAATTATTTTTTATATGCAGAAAATCCTTATCTTATAAGTATTTTCATACATAGTTTAATACCAAATTAATGTTTTCAACTAAAAGTAATATGTTATTTATATAACAGAATCATAAGTTAGAAAAGTTTTTGTTTCTTTAATAATTGTTAATCATTTCATCTTACCCTCCTTTATTATTAATATTAATCAAAGCCCTGAATAAAAATTTAATTTTATTGTTAACTTTTTCTAAAAGTACAACGTAGGTTCTGTGAACATCTCTAAAAAGATTTAATTTTGGTTATTTTTTTCTGCAAATTATAAGATTTTTTTTGAAATATAAATAACTATTCCGACAAAAATCTTATTAATTTTCGCTAAAAAATACCTCAAAATAGTGAATCAATTAAGAATGTTCACAGAATCTAGCGAAAATATTAAGAATTTTTATCTTGCTCTCATTTTGCTTAGAGGGGCTTTAATCCTCTTGTGTGATAACGAATATATTTATTATTTGCTAAGGAATACTAATATCGAATTTATAATTTAAAAAATTACGCCAAAATTTAGGAGATGTTATGTCAATCCAACGAAAAAAACTATAAATTTATTAAAAAAAGTATGTTTGCATCAACTGCGCATTGATCCTCGCGAGCACGAGTGTCCTTGGTACTGCTAACCGAATCGTAACAGTAGGAGGTGGCTCAGTATCTAATGGGAGTGCTTTTGGTGGAGGGGCATACGTACCGGGTTCGTCTGTAACCCTTGGCGTAGTAAATAATTTTACCGCAGATGTGCCAGCAATTCCTGCTACATATTTAGATACCTTTAATAATGCAACAATGACGGTACCAAATAACCTAAGTCTTGGACCTGTTATACCTGTTAATCTTAAGGCAACAAATGTAGGGCTAGTTGTAAATGTTCCTAACGCTATAAACATGACTTTAACAGGTGCTCCGGTTACACCGACAGCTGCAAGTGCGGCAGTTTCTCCTTTTTGCACCAAATCCGGGACCGGGGTAAGCACCGGCAAACACTTACTATTTTAACAGCTTTAATTTTAACAACAATGCTAGTACTTTGACTATACAATCTACTGTTGTCGGCAATAATTCAATTCAGTTTAATATACCTGCTATCGCAACTAGTCTTGCCGGTCGCGCCCCCGTATTGCAGCTTAGCATGAATAGTCTATAATCCTCAAACAGTAATAAGAGAGAATTATAGTTAAGGAGTTATGACAAGAATATATGTTAAGTGTAGATCAAGAATAGATGTTAAGTGTAGATATTATAACGACACAGAAAAAGTAGTAAAGGCGGGATATTCAATTTCAAAACAACAGAGATATCAATGCAAGCAGTGTAATCGATATTTTTAACTGTAATATATTAATAATGCCTCTAAGCCTGGAGTCAAGACTCAGATAGTAGATATGTCAATCAATGGCTCTGGAGTTAGGGATACAGTGAGAGGGCACCGTCAAGTTAAAAGAGATGTAAATTAAGTATCGAGCAAATGCAAAGAATGATTTATAGAATAGCAATAACCATTTTTTTCTAAATTATACCGCTATGCATATTACTCAAGCCCCGAAGAGACATCGTTTTCCAGCAAGTATTATCAGTCATGTAGTATGGTTATATCATCGTTTTAATAGTAGCTACCGAGATGTTCAAGAACAGATGGCATATCGAGGTATTATTTTGAGTCATGAGACTGTAAGATTTTGGTGCAATAAATTTGCAGTTTATTTTCAAGATGTCATCAGGAAGAGAGGGCGGAAGCCAACTGATAAATGGCATTTAGATGAGATGAACATCGAGATCAAAGGTGAAGTATTCATATTATGGAGAGCTGTTGATTCTGAGGGGTATGAGTTAGAAGTATTGTTGCAGAAGCGTCGTAACAAGAAGTCAGATATTAGGTTTTTATCAAGATTACTGGGTAATTATCCTTCTCCAAGAGTAATTGTTACTGATAAGCTAAGGAGTTACATTAAACCTGTTAAGCTTATGTGCCCTAAAACTAAGTATCGCACTCATAAGAGACTAAATAACCGCGTTGAGAATGCTCATCAGCCAACTTAGGCAAAAAGAGAGGATACTGATTAAATTCAAGCATCCTAACCCAGCACAATGTACATTATCACTGATGAGCAAGGTTAGAAATATATTTGCTGTAGATGTTGGTAGATATAATAAAAAGGCACCCGAGCAAAGAATTGCATTTACATCCGCTAAAGACGTTTGGGATGAAGCTACTCAAAGACTTCTTGCTGCCTGAAATCTAAAAATATAGCTCCTTTTGACTCTATCTTACTTAACTTGACGGTGCCTTTAAAAGTTCTAGTCCTCTAAAATATAATTGTGGTATTAAATGATAACCTTCATCTAATTGCCTAATCGAGGTAAATATCTTAAGTGCTTCTTCATAATTAGCGTCATTTAAAAGATTTATTCCCTCAGAGTATAATTGGTCTATTCCCTCTTTTATATTCAAATCTATATATAAATTAATTGATTAAACCATATTATGGCCGCCATTGATGGAAATAGTCTCGCCTGTTATAAAGCCAGCATTTTCATCAACTAAAAATGCCACGGCTCTAGCTATTTCTTCAGGCTGCCCTAGTCTTTTTTTGGGGATACTATTAATGATTTTAGCAAGCACGTCTTCAGGTACTGCTCCTACCATTTCTGTTGCGATATACCCGGGAGCTATGCAGTTAACGGTGATATTTTTAGAAGCAGTTTCACGAGCAAGAGCCTTAGTAAAGCCGATAATTCCGGCTTTAGCAGCAGAGTAGTTAGTTTGCCCTACCTGCCCTGCTTGAGCATTAATTGAACTGATATTTACTATACGACCGTAATCTTGGTTTCGCATCTGCTCCATTACGCTACTAGACATATTAAAGCAAGAATTGAGGTTAACGTTAATGACATCATTCCAATCTTGATGACTCATTTTATGTAGCATTTTATCTTTGGTAATACCTGCATTGTTAACAAGAATACTTACCAGTTTTTTAAAATCCTCTTCAATTTCTTTTACGACTCTCTTACATTCTTCAAAATCTGCAACATTCCAGCGTTTAGTTTTTATGCCGTATTTTTCTTCCATTTCTTTAGCAGCATCGTAATTACTGAAAAAATTAGCAACTACCGTAAAGCCTTTATCTTTTAATTCTAGAGCAGTAGCTTTGCCTATCCCTCTCGTACCGCCTGTTACAATTGCAAGTTCTGACATTATTTCTCCTTATATACTTATATTTTGATCTTTATTAGAGTTAGCCGATGGGGTTATACTAGGTTTAAGGTTTCCTATTGCTAATTTTGTTGATTTAGATTTAGGTTGCCCTTGTTCTTTATTAGCAGCAACTTGTATATTAGATTGAAGTGTTCTATATTCCTCATCTTTATACATATTCGGCAATTCCAAAGCTTTTGTTTGTTCCTCCTTTTCGTTAATAATCGTACCTTTCTTAAGTTTCTTGATTCTATTATTAGCTCCGGTTGCCTCGATCATAGATTTCAGAGCACCTTTTCTACTTTCAGGGAATCCTTGAGCTGTTTGTTGCAATGTGCCGTAACAGCCGATAGTAGCACCGCCTGCATAAACTCCTCCGGCTTGCCCAGCAGTGTGCCCCGCTTTTAGAAGTTGCTTGTCGGTATCTTGTACCTCTATCCCTAATCTAGCTGCTATAACCGAGCTAGTTTGATCATGCTCGGCAAGACCTGTGCGATCCTTACCGCTTGCACACATGGTAAGCACTTCATGCTTTGGAACTCTTCTTAAAACCGGATCTTTAGAGTTTAAGACTTGATAGCTTAAATTATTGAGTTTTCTAGAAATGCTACTGCTTATATTCTCTTTATCCATTCCTCTAAAAAAAACTACATCGGCTTTCTCCACATCTTTCCTTAAATCAGCAGAATCTGTTAATATTTTAATAATTTCAGGAGATAAGTTATGTGTACGCACCGCAATATCCAATAATCCCTGAAGATCGCCTTTTGGTTTATTAAGGCCAAATAATCTCTCAAATTTGCCACGTGGTTTTAAATGAGTTGCAATATCAGCGAAATTATCTTCTTTTGGTAGATTATTTACAAGATTATTAAGCTGTTCTTTCACGCCATTAAGATTATTACAAGCAGCACTTAGCCTAAATATGTTAAAAGCCGTATTAGTGTTGTAGCCTCCTACATGATCCATGGCTCTTTTTGTATATGTTACAAGTATAGCATCTTGGTGAGGGAGTTTAAAATTTGCATTACCGCTATTTAAAGTATTCGTATGGGGCACATGATCTTTGCCCATCCATTCACCAGCTTGTCGTGAATTTAGATTAGTAATTTCTTGTCTAGAATTATCATCTCTTGAAAGAGAAGCAAGTGTTCCTGCGTGTTTTGAGGTATGTATTATCTCAAGAGGCTTATTTTCTTCAGCCATAGCAGTAATTTTTTCAAAGGCATTTTTCATGCCGACTATTTGGTGTAACTGGGTTGAGATAACGTGATCACCGTCTTTTATTACTTCGGAATACTTATTTACCAATTGTCTTTCCCAAGCCGGCATTTCTTTGAACCAGTCTTTATCCGCTCTATTTTGGTATTCTAGCTGTTGTTCATCAGTTATCCCCTTTAGTGCTACCTCCGCTTCAATTACCGTATGATCTTCGCCTTGCTTATCTTTAATATTGGATAAAGTAACTATATTGCAATGCTCGTCTTTAAAATTTTGGAAATCCTTAGCAACATTAAGCTTTTTATGTACTTCTTCGATACCGTTTTTTTCTAAAAATACCGCTATATCATTAATGCTGTTTTTTATGCTAATAGCAATATTTTCTTGCGACTCTTTCATATTAAGTGCATTAAAGCTCACTATAAATTTCTTGGCTTCTTTTTTTAATTGTACTTCAAGCCCTGGTTTATTTTCAATCTTAGCTATATCAATTGCTGCTCGTACAGCATTTAGGTACTGCATTTCATGACCTTCAGTGCCAAGTACGCGTGGCTCTTTAGCGTTTCTTGCATCACGAACTATTACACCTGTTGCTCCCTCTATTTCTACTAAAGGGCGAATTCTAGTAAGTTTTATGCCGGTTTTTTCTTCACGTAAAATTTCAAGTTTTTGTAGTGAATCAGTAAAATTTCCTTCCTCCACTGCTTTGATAACTTCATCTCTATTGGTTTGCAGTGGGGGCGATAGATGTTTGTTACCCGCTAAAAACTCATTTGTTTGACTTATAAGAAAATCTTTATCTTGGTCAAATCGCTCTTTTAATGATAGGGACATGGTAAAAACCTTGTTTTTAATTTAGACGAAGTTTAATTTTCCAAATTAAACGAATAGATCTTGTTATTTTAATTTAAAATAATTATATAGCAATAATCTATTAAAATTCAATCTTAATAATTAAAATATATTACTTATATGAATATTGATAAATTTACTGCACATGCTCAATCAGTAATAATTAATAGCCAATCTTTAGCTGCCAAAAACGATCATCAGCAAATATTACCTTTGCATTTATTATGTAGTCTTTTAAGTGAAGAAACAGGTATAATTCAAACCCTTATTAATAATGCCGGCGGTAATATAAATCTATTAAAAGATCAAGCACAGGTAGAATTAAATAAAGTACCGAGAGTACAAGTGGGAGGTGGGGGGCAGATTTATTTTTCTGCTGAAACTCTTAAATCCTTAGAAAAAGCAAGTAACCTTGCAAAAGATAATGGCGATAGTTTCGTAACAATCGAGTGTATTTTAGAAGCTTTAAGCTATGATAATACCATAGCCGGTAAAATTCTAACCGGTAACGGCATTAACGGCAAGAAGCTAGCAGTGGCTGTTTTGCAGCTCCGTAAGGGGAAAAAAGCAAATACTGAATCGGCAGAAAATAGCTATGATGCTCTAAAAAAATATGGCAGAGACGTAACGGAGCTTGCCGAAAGCGGTAAGCTTGATCCAATAATCGGGCGTGATGAAGAAATAAGAAGAACTGTGCAGGTACTATCGCGTCGTATGAAAAATAACCCTGTATTAATAGGTGAGCCTGGAGTTGGTAAGACCGCTATAATTGAAGGCTTAGCCCAAAGAATTTTTAGTAAAGACGCGCCTGAATCGCTTATTAATTGCCGTATTATCGAGCTTGATATGGGGGCATTAATAGCAGGCGCTAAATATCGAGGTGAATTTGAGGAGCGTCTTAAAGCAGTTCTTAGCGAAATAAAGGAATCAAGCGGTGAAATTATTTTATTTATCGATGAGCTACATTTATTAGTCGGCACGGGAAAAACCGACGGCGCTATGGATGCTTCGAATTTACTAAAGCCGATGCTTGCTCGTGGTGAGCTGCACTGCATCGGCGCTACTACTTTAGACGAATATCGTAAATATATTGAGAAGGATGCAGCGCTTGCTCGTCGTTTCCAGCCTGTTTACGTGAGTGAGCCGACAGTAGAAGATACAATTTCAATTCTTAGAGGTATAAAGGAAAAATACGAGCTACATCATGCTGTGCGAATTTCCGATAGTGCAATAGTTGCAGCAGCTACGCTTTCAAATCGTTATATCACCGATCGTTATTTACCTGATAAAGCTATTGATTTAATTGATGAAGTTTGCAGTCGTATAAAAATAGAATTGTCAAGTAAACCCGAAGAGCTTGACGAATTAGATCGCCGTATTATTCAGATAAAGATTGAGCTTGCAGCACTTAAAAAGGAAAATGACGAGCATTCTAAAAAGAAAATAGGGCATTTAACCACAGAGTTGGAAAAATTAGAGTCTAAATCCTATGATATGGGAGCTAAATGGCAGGCGGAAAAGTCTAAGCTGCAGCAAGCACAAAAGCTTAAAGAAGAACTGGACCGTAGCCGAAACGAACTTGAACGTGCTGAGCGTGACGCTAATCTTGCTAAAGCTAGTGAGCTAAAATACGGAATTATACCTGAGATTATGAAAAAAATTCAGGAAACCGAGAGTATGAATAATAAAGGGTTGTTAAAAGAAATTGCATCGGAAAGTGATATAGCAAGTATTATCTCTCGTATTACCGGTATTCCAATTGATACTATGCTGTCAAGTGAGCGTGAGCGTTTGCTTGTGATGGAGCAGAAATTACGTGAATCGGTCATAGGACAGGATGAGGCAATTAAAGGCGTTAGCGATGCGGTCAGAAGATCACGTGCAGGTATTCAGGATATTAACCGTCCGCTTGGTTCGTTCTTATTCTTAGGACCGACCGGTGTCGGTAAAACCGAGCTTACCAAAGCCTTAGCCGGTTTTCTTTTTGATGACCGTAATGCAATACTTCGTATAGATATGTCGGAATGTATGGAGAAACACTCAATATCCCGGCTAATCGGAGCTCCTCCTGGCTATATTGGGTATGATCAAGGCGGAATGTTAACGGAAGCGGTAAGACGTCGTCCATATCAGGTAATATTATTTGATGAAGTTGAGAAAGCACATCCTGACATATTTAATATTATGCTGCAAATACTCGATGAGGGAAGATTAACCGATAGTCAAGGTATAACGGTTGATTTTAAAAATACTATTATCGTGTTAACGTCTAATTTAGGTGCAGAAATATTGGTTAATGAAGATACTTATAAAGTACAGCTAAATTCAGAAAACTTCAGACAAGATGAATTTAAGAAAGAGTCTGCACAGCGTACAAAAGTACGTGAGCACAGACGAACGCCGCAAAATTCGCTTGTATCAAGTTTTTTGAATGACGCTGTAAAGGATCAGGTAATGGAGTATGTAAAAGCAGTCTTCAAACCCGAGTTTCTAAATAGGCTGGACGAGATTATATTATTCCATCGCCTAAACCGTAGTAATATTCATGATATAGTTAAGATACAGCTTGAAGTCTTGCAGAAAATTTTACTAGTACAAAATATTACTCTTGAATTTGATGAATCTGCTTTAAATTATTTAGCCGAAAAAGGCTATGATCCAAGCTTTGGAGCAAGACCTTTAAAACGTGTTATCCAGCGGGAAATACAAAATAATTTAGCCAAGATGATTTTAGCCGGCGAAATAAGTAACGGTAAAACGGTTAAAATAAGTAGGGAGAAAGAAGGGCTAAGGATAAAGATAATTGATTGATTTAAGTGTACGACTCATATATCACTCCCGCTCACGCGAGAATGATATAAAATCGAGCCATGCAACAACCCCTTTTCAGTCGCTTAGCTCATGACGAAGTTAAGCAAAATTATAGCTTATTAATATGTCTCAATTTCAGCTAAATTTACTACCTCTCCTGAAAATTTATAATAATCACTACTAGTAGAGTTAGGAATTTGTAAGTCAAATAATAGCGCTTCTTCTCCTTGATACGGATCAACCAAGTAAGAATTTGTAATATCTGTAACTACTGATGATAAGTAGGTTGTTGTTTCAATAAGCTTATTAATAGCATTTTGTCCGTCTTTTAATATTTTATCGACTAGTTTTTTATCTTTATAAAAAGTATTTACGACACCTATTATAGTTGTTGATATCTCATATATAATAACACCGTTTTTAATTATATTTGTTATATTAGAGTCTAATTTTACTGTTTTAGAAAAAATTAAAGAAATAACAGTAGGGTATTTATTGAATACATTAAGTAATTCTAAAAAATTATTTACAGCTAAATAGGCAGAATTTGTTGCTTCTGAAAAACAATTATATGCTTTGTATATGTTTTCATAATTATTATTACTCATAAACTTACCTCTTTTTTATATAGATAATTACCACGTTTCATGGTAATTACATATCATACTACTAAATTAAGAAGTGTCAATATTAAAAAATTATATAGTAAACTGACTTGAACTCAGGACGTCGTTAATTTGTAATAGTTGAGATTTAATCTTACATTTAGTAAAATAAGATAAATATTAAATGGAGGACTAGAGATGAATCTAAATCAAAAAATAATAAAGCCAAAAATAGGATTACTAGAATTAGCTAGGAGTCTTGGAAGTATATCGTCAGCAGGCACCGTCAAGTTAAGTAAGATAGAGTCAAAAGGAGCTATATTTTTAGATTTCAGGCAGCAAGAAGTCTTTGAGTAGCTTCATCCCAAACGTCTTTAGCGGATGTAAATGCAATTCTTTGCTCGGGTGCCTTTTTACCATATCTACCAACATAGCACCGTCAAGTTAAAAGAGATGTAAATTAAGTATCGAGCAAATGCAAAGAATGATTTATAGAATAGCAATAACCATTTTTTTCTAAATTATACCGCTATGCATATTACTCAAGCCCCGAAGAGACATCGTTTTCCAGCAAGTATTATCAGTCATGTAGTATGGTTATATCATCGTTTTAATAGTAGCTACCGAGATGTTCAAGAACAGATGGCATATCGAGGTATTATTTTGAGTCATGAGACTGTAAGATTTTGGTGCAATAAATTTGCAGTTTATTTTCAAGATGTCATCAGGAAGAGAGGGCGGAAGCCAACTGATAAATGGCATTTAGATGAGATGAACATCGAGATCAAAGGTGAAGTATTCATATTATGGAGAGCTGTTGATTCTGAGGGGTATGAGTTAGAAGTATTGTTGCAGAAGCGTCGTAACAAGAAGTCAGATATTAGGTTTTTATCAAGATTACTGGGTAATTATCCTTCTCCAAGAGTAATTGTTACTGATAAGCTAAGGAGTTACATTAAACCTGTTAAGCTTATGTGCCCTAAAACTAAGTATCGCACTCATAAGAGACTAAATAACCGCGTTGAGAATGCTCATCAGCCAACTAGGCAAAAAGAGAGGATACTGATTAAATTCAAGCATCCTAACCCAGCACAATGTACATTATCACTGATGAGCAAGGTTAGAAATATATTTGCTGTAGATGTTGGTAGATATAATAAAAAGGCACCCGAGCAAAGAATTGCATTTACATCCGCTAAAGACGTTTGGGATGAAGCTACTCAAAGACTTCTTGCTGCCTGAAATCTAAAAATATAGCTCCTTTTGACTCTATCTTACTTAACTTGACGGCACCTCTCCAGATATTACACAAGCAACAATACATTCTTTTTTAATTTCTATTATCCCATTCATCTAGCCAACTTTCTCCATTGTGTTTTAACCATAAATCGGCATCAGGATTGTTTTCTTTTCTAGTTAATAAGGATTGATGTCTAGCTTCTTTAGGCACGCCTGAATTATCTAGTTGTTTAAGATATACAAGTATTGCTTCACTAATTATCCAACTTTTGCCACGGTGTAAATCATGAGCTGCTTTTTCAAGTTCTTTACTTAAATTTATTTCTAAGCGCATACTAGTCGTAATACTTTTGCCATTTTTACTCCCTTTAATAAATTAAAATAACCCAGCTTATAATATTTAATTGTAACACAAAGTGTTACATATCGTTAGTTAAATAAAATCACTTCTCAAAACGACAAAATGCTCTACTACTATCTTGATTAAGAAAATCGATAATTTGCATTATTATAGAATTATTTTTATACTTCTCTGTAACTTGTTTTATACGCTCAGCAAAATTACCTTCGCCTGAGAAGATTTCTTCGATAGCTTTTAAAGCACTTAAAGACCCCGCTTTATCAAAACCTTTTCTATTCATACCAATTAGATTTAAACCCTCAAGCACCGCACGCTTACTGCTTACAAGCCCAAAAGGTATTACGTCTGCTCCGACCGGTGATAGCCCGCCGATCATCGAATACTCACCGATTCTAGCATATTGATGAACTGCCGATAATCCACCTATTATTGCGTAATCACCTACCTCAATATGACCTGCTAGGTTTACGTAATTAGCAAATACTACGTTATTACCGATTTTACAGTCATGACCGATATGAACACCGACCATAAATAAATTATTATTTCCTATTCTTGTCACCATTCCGCCACCTTGGCTTCCTGCTTGCACCGTAACGTATTCTCTAATAGTATTATTAGAGCCGATTATTGTGCTTGATCGCTCATTAGCATATTTTAAGATTTGCGGAGGTTGACCAATTGATGCAAAAGGATAAATAATCGTGTTTTCACCGATTTCAGTGATCCCTTCAATTACTACATGAGATTTTAGCTCTACATTATCATGAAGTACTACTTCAGCACTTATAATACAATACGGACCGATTTTTATGTTTTTACCGAGCTTTGCACCATCTGCAATTATAGTCGTAGGATGTATTGCTGTTAGCTGGGTATTAGAATTTGACACTACTTATACTCCAAATATACGACGATACGAAGATCAGCTTCAAAAAGAGCAGGGAGTTTATGAGGCGAGGAGCGGAGCGTATAATAATACGCGAGTACCAAAGCACTTGTAAAACGACGTAGCCAATTTTTGAAATTCATCGAGTACCTTACGTTCTATCTTTAATCATTGCAGTAAATTTACTTTCTGCGGCTATTTCACCTTCGACTGTAACCGCACTTGAAAATTTCCATACGTTAACTCTCTGCTGTTCAATAGTAGCATGGATATGCATAGTATCTCCGGGCTGAACGATTCTACGAAATTTTGCATTTTCAATAGCCATTAAAAACACTTCTTTATTCCTAGTGGAGCCTAAAGATTTAGCAACTAATATAGCCGCAAGCTGTGCCATAGCCTCAACCATTAGAACACCGGGCATAACAGGTCTTGCCGGAAAATGCCCTGTAAATTGCGGTTCGTTAACAGTAACGTTTTTAATGCCTAATATTGATTTATTAAGGTCAATTTCAAGTACTCTATCTACTAATAAAAATGGATAACGATGAGGTATCAGATCCATAATTTCTGTAATATCGATAATCATTTATCTAGGTCTCTTCTTTAATGTAAATTTTCCGTCATTGCGAGCAGGTCTTGCCTGTGTGGATACTGAAGGTTGTCATTGCGAGGAGCGAAGCGACGTGGCAATCCAGAAAAATAATAAAAAAGTCTGGATTGCTTCGTCGAAACTTGCAGTTTCTTCTCGCAATGACGGTTCAGATATTCATTTTCAATAACAAACTACTTTTTTAATTTGCTACTAGAAGTCTTTACTAATTGTTTCATAATAATAGATTGTCTATGCCAATCCATAATAGGTACCGCGGGGCTACCGCCGACAATCTTACCTGCTTCTATATTTTGTACTACGCCGCCTTGTGCTGCTATCTGTACCCCGTCGCCTATATTCAGATGTCCAGCGATTCCTACCTGTCCTCCAAGAGCGCAATATTTACCGATTGCGGTGCTACCTGCTATACCTGCTTGTGCTACAATAATAGAACCTCTGCCTATTCTTACGCTGTGTCCTATTTGTACTAAGTTATCTATGCGGCATAAATCTTCTATAATTGTATCTTGGAGCGAGCCTCTATCAATGGTAGTGTTTGCACCAATTTCAACATTATTGCCGATTTTAACTATTCCTATATGAAATATTTTATGATGTACGCCCCTTTTGGTAGAAAATCCAAATCCATCTTGTCCTATTTTTGCACCTGCAAGTATGACGACATCATCGCCTATAATTGCGTAATTTATTGAGACATTTGATTCTATTTTAGCATTTCTGCCTAAGCTTACACCTCTACCTATAAAACTACCGGATTCTATAACACTATCATCACCTATAACAGCGTCATCTTCGATAACGACGTTATGACCTATATAACAATTTTTTCCGATAGTTGCCGAATCTGCAATACAGGCTGATTTCATTATTTTAGCAGGGTATGATTTAATAGGAGCATAAAAAAAATCAATCAATTTGCCGTAAGCAAAATATGAATTTGTAGCACGTAGTAAAACGGTATTTGGATCTATTTTTTCGGAGAAATCTTTTGGTACGATGCAAGCAGCAGCTTTGGTAGTTTTTAAAAATTCGAAGTATTTAGGATTGCTTAAAAAGCTAATATCGCTTGAAGATGCTTCTTGTAAAATCTTAATATCATGAATTACTATATCTTCATAGATTTTAGGAGCTTCTATAATATCTTGTAAAAAATCTATAATTGCCGTTAGTTTTCGTGGCCCTAGATTTTTATAAAAATTACTACTTACCATATGAAACTTTAAGCAAATTAATCATTAGCGACAGTATATAAGTGATAGTTTTATTATGCAACAAAATTTACAAGTTTTGCATGATTCTTAGGTTATTCAATAGTGCTGATTTATGTCATTCCCGCTTCCGCGGGAAGGCATTGTTGCGTGGATATAAAAAAGCGCTCGGTGTCATACCGCGGCTTGTCCACGGTATCCATAAAACAACTAAGAATACTAACATTGTTAGTATTCTTAACTGTATCCCGTGAATAAATCACGGGATGACAACAACAAAACCTAATTATCTCCATAATGACCCCACATGCGTAAAATTTTTACTTCTTTGATCTCTTCATATACTTGATAAAATAACCTATGTTGTAGATTAATTATTCCTGAATAAGCACTATTATAAGCACCTACTAATTTTTTATAAGGAGGTGGTTTTTTGAAAAGGATTATTTTGAATAATATGTAATAGATTTTGAATTTTATCGTTATAAATAGATTTGCTTACTAATTTATAATCTTTACGCGCAGCTTCAGTAAGGTATAAAGTGTACATTTTTACTTTAATTCTAAGACACTACATTTTTTGATAGGAGTATTTAGCCCATTAATAATTGAGTCGCTTAATTCTTTATTAGAGGCTACAAATATTGTCTCTTGTATATCTTCTCAATCATCAGCCGATATTAAAACTGCGGCATTTCGTTTACCCTTTATTAACGTAGGTTCATGGCTTATAGCTAATTCATCAATTAACTTGCATAGACTTTTTCTAGCTTCACTAGCAATCAAATATGTCATAAATTTATTTTTCTTCACAGAACCTAAACTAAATAGTACCATATGAAGTACCAATAGTCAACACTCGATGTCATTCCCTGTGTCGATATTAAGCCGTCATTGCGAGTGACTGAAGGGAGCGTGGCAATCTCAGGAATTTGATACGAGATTGCTTCGTCAAATTACGTTGTAACTCTTCTCGCAATGACGGAAAAACCGAGTAATGCCAATTTTTGAAATCAATAATCATATTGACTTGTTTAAAGTTTTGCTTAAAATCATCTTGGAGCAGTTAAGATTGTTCTGGAGCTTAGTAACCTCCTATAGAACCGGTTATCATTTTCCGTAAAAATGTAATCCTCGACTCTTTTGATCAGGGGGATGATAGGGTATGTTCAGGGCTTAGGGTATAACTTTAAGCTTAAAGCCTATCATAGCTGATGTTCTATACGGTGTTACTAACTCCCTGATCACCATTGAGATATTTTAGCTTTCTTGGTGATCAAACTTGAATCATTTAAGTTTAATCAGGAGAACTAAGTCGTTATGAACACTAAAACCGTAGCAGAAAAAATAGAGCCGTATCTAGATTTTCTTATTAAAGACAAAGACTTATTACGTGAAATCTATCCGAATGGAATGGGTGTGGTAAGTATAGAACTTATTTTAGCCAAGAAGCCTTACAACACATATGCCTGCTATAAGTTAATCCGTACTTTGTTCAAATTTCCATACCGAAAAATCATACTTATAATTGATAAAACGCTTTTAAAAGCCTCTCTTAGTTTAGTCCGTTCAATTATTCTTGGCACTTTATCATATCAAAACTTAGTTAAAATTTTTATCTGTGATGAGAATAATTGTGTATTAAATATGAGAGCTTTAAAAAGTAGCGAAAATTACTTTTTGTTATACAAAATTAATTACTTTAAAAAAACTTATTAACTGAGAGTAATTGAAAGCACGTTCGATGCCATTCCCACGGAAGCGGGAATCCAGGGTAAAACGAGATAAATCTAGCTTTTAAAAAGGCTTTAAAGTAATGGATTCCCGCCTCCGCGGGAATGACATAGGATAAAAATTGTCCCTTTTTATTAATTCTATGTAGCACTGCTTTTTCCGGGCAACTCAACATCTATTCCTCATTTTTCGTTTTCTAAATGGGAGATAATACAACATATTGCTTCATTTGGTAATAATGATAAATGTAAAAAAGGTTTTAGAATCCGGTTGAATTTTTTTACATACTCCCGCAATGGCAAATGGGAATAATTTCGTAAAATTATTCATCGTTATTATAATAGATTCAGGATTAATATTTTGTTCTTGTAAATAATATGCTAATAGCCCCCGATTTACTTTTTTATAGAATTTTGTAGCACATGCAATTTTAAAAAAATTATCTAAACCACCTTCATTTAAAAAAAATTTATTTAGAAATGAAACTAAATTTTTTAATAACTTTTCTTGTAATAACTTCATTGTCTTGGCAAATGCGGTCGTGCCCCCGTATTGCAGCTTAGCATGAATAGTCTATAATCCTCAAACAGTAATAAGAGAGAATTATAGTTAAGGAGTTATGACAAGAATATATGTTAAGTGTAGATCAAGAATAGATGTTAAGTGTAGATATTATAACGACACAGAAAAAGTAGTAAAGGCGGGATATTCAATTTCAAAACAACAGAGATATCAATGCAAGCAGTGTAATCGATATTTTTAACTGTAATATATTAATAATGCCTCTAAGCCTGGAGTCAAGGCTCAGATAGTAGATATGTCAATCAATGGCTCTGGAGTTAGGGATACAGTAAGAGTATTAAAAGTGGGTATCAATACGGTTATCCGTGTTTTAAAAAAATCTAGCGTTAAAAAAGATAAATCATTCTATCAATACGATAGAAGTAATTATTGCTCCTGAAATAGATGAACAATGGTCTTATGTACAGAATAAATCCAAACAAAGATGGCTTTGGTATTCTTTGGATAAGATTTTGTTAAAAGTAGTTGCTTATACTTTTGGTACAAGATGTGATAGCACATCAGAATCATTACTGAAAAAAACTGGAGGATTTTAAGGTTACTTTTTACTTTACAGATGGATGGGGAAGTTATGCTAGGTTATTAGATCCCAAAAAACACATTGTTAGTAAAAAATATACTCAACGGATAGAACGGGGTAACTTAAATCTTAGAACAAGATGCAAAAGACTGACACGTAAAACAATTTGTTTTTCCAAGTCATTGGATATTCATGATAAAGTCATCGGAACTCTTATTGAACGTATAGCCTTTTAATATCCACATCTGTAAAATGGAGGTGCGACCGGCAAATGCTTTGTCCGTACTTGCGTAGTTTGCAGCCATATTTCACTCATTATCAGCATGAATAATCATCTCAGGCGGCATCAGTTTAATAAGTGCTCGAGAAACTGTTGTCATGCCTTTTTTTTGGACGTAAACATTAACAATGTTCTTCCGCATGAATCAATAACATTAATATTTTCCTTGAGCATTTTTGGAATAAGCTCTAAACAAACATTATCTAAATCACGCCATATAGCCTTTGTTAAGGCAGGTTGACCACGTATATTCTCGATCGTACTAATAGCCTCAGTAGGCATTTTGGGAATAAGTTTTAAACAAGCTTTTTCTAAACCTGCACCAGCAGTTAAAATTAAGGCTGTATTACCATTCTCATCGGATTGATAAAATAAATTAGTATTTTTTATTTTATCAATTAATCTCCCAACTTCTTTTTTATTTGTACCTATTGCTTGTATTACAAGTGTTAATTCTTTTAGTAGGGATATTAATTTATTATATAACATTTCATCTGATTCTTCATATATTCCAAAAATTCTTTTCACACTTGTAAACATAATTTACCCTTATTAAACTTCAGTATCTTATTAACTTAAAATTACCAAAATAAGTTTAGAAATGCATTAGATAAGGAGTGGTGGCCACGGTCGGAATCGAACCAACGACACAAGGATTTTCAGTCCTTTGCTCTACCGACTGAGCTACGTGGCCTTAATAATTAGATATCATACTTGTTTTGAGTGACGCTTATATATGTCATTCCCGCGTAGGCGGGAATCCAGTACTTTAAAGCTTGTTAAAAGCTCGGTTTATCTTGCTTTATGACGAATTCCCGCCTACGTACGCGGGAATGACATAAACTGGATTGCTTCGTCGAAACTTACAGTTTCTCCTCGCAACGACGGAAAAACCAAATACAATAGTAAGCTTATAATAGATTAATCGGCTTTTGTCTATATTTTATTAGTGATGTTGGACAGAAATATAAAATTATGATATAGTAGACGTTTATTTCTATAACGGTTTTTTATGATCAAAATCGGTGATATTGTACTTTCTTCAAATATAATCCTTGCTCCAATGTCGGGTGTTACGGATTTGGAATTTAGAAGATTGGTGAAAAGATTCGGTGCAGGGCTGGTAGTTTCTGAAATGGTTGCGAGTAGAGCAATGATTGTGGAATCTAGGCAGTCACTACAAAAAAGTGCCATTATGCGTGATGATGCAACAAGTGCTTGCGTGCAGCTTGCAGGCTGTGAGCCGAATGTAATAGCAGAAGCTGCTAAAATGAACGAGGATATGGGGGCAAAAATTATCGATCTTAATTTTGGTTGTCCGGCGAAAAAGGTGGTAGGCGGTTATGCAGGTTCGGCTTTAATGAGAGACGAGCAGCTCGCAGCTAAGATTTTTGAAGCCACTGTTAAAGCGGTTAAGCTGCCGGTAACCGTTAAAATGCGTATGGGCTGGGATGATCAGACAAAAAACGCAACGAGCTTGGCTAAAATTGCTGAAAGCTCAGGAATTCAGATGGTTACCGTTCACGGTAGAACGAGATGCCAGTTTTATTCCGGTAATGCTGATTGGGATTTTATACGATCAGTTAAAGAAGTTGTAAGGATTCCGGTTATTGCTAACGGTGATATTACTAATTTTGCTAAGGCAAAAGAAGCTCTGCAAAAATCCGGTGCGGACGGTATTATGGTCGGTAGAGGAGCGTACGGTAAGCCTTGGCTTATTTCACAAATCGATCATTATCTTAAAACCGGTGAAGAAAAAACTGTCCCCTCTATATCAGAGCAGCTAGATGTTGTAACAGAGCATTATGAGGCAATACTTGATTATTACGGTGAATCCGCGGGCGTACCTATTGCACGTAAACATATCGGCTGGTATAGTAGCGGTTTACCGAATTCGGCAGAGTTTAGGTGTGCGGTTAATTTGATGAACGATCCCGCAGAGGTAAAAGAGAAAATTGCGGAATTTTATACAAGCGTTATGGAGACGAATAAATGAAAAGAATTCTAAGCTTTATTTTTGTAATATTATTTTTTAATTTAAGTTATGGAAGTGAAAAAGCAGCAATTATAACTGATTATAAACCGGTATTTTTGCCTGTAATTGCTAAAAATAAAAAAATAAAAATTGCCATTCGTTCTTATTTAAATAATGAAAAATCATACTTCGTTTTAGTAGATCCGAATTCTTTTAAAACTGAGTTAGCCCTACAAGAACTGGTAATTTTACCCGCGAATAAAATAGAAAAAGAAAATTTTTTAAAAAAATTAAATAAAACCCCGTATATTAAATCTTTAAATAAATATAGCTCTGCACCTTATACATTACAAAATTACGGTGCTACGAATAGCATGTATAAAGTAAAAGGACAATTTCTTACAATTGACATGTGCCCCTCTTCTAAAAATTCTGAAGAAGATTTTTTTAAAAAACTTGTAGAATTATCGATCAAACTAAATAAACCTATTCCTATTACTATATGTGTTTCAGGCTTATGGATTAATAAGCATACAGAAGAGTTCGTATGGTTATTAAAGCAACAAGAAAGTGGTTATTTACAAATAACATGGGTTAATCATTCATTTAGTCATCCTTATTTTAAGGATAAGCCTCTTGAAGATAATTTCCTTCTTTCCAATAAAGATGATTTTGAAAATGAAGTATTAGAGGCAGGAAAAATATTAGTAAGTTATAATATTGCTCCGTCGCCTTTCTTTCGTTTCCCTGGATTAGTTTCTGATCAAACATTAATAGAAAAACTAAAAGATTTAGGATTTATTCCGCTCGGTAGTAATGCTTGGCTTGCTAAAGGCGAAAAAGTTCAGGATGGTTCTTTCATATTAGTACACGGTAATAGTAACGAAAAAGCAGGAATAGATTTAATTATGCCAATGTTACCAGAATTAAAATTACTCCCTATTGAAAAAGCGTTTTTATTACATGACAATTGATTAGCTAAATACTAATATTGATGCAGCTATAGTTTTCCAGAAAGTTAATAATAGACGATATTAACAGTAGGGATAAAAATGCCGGATATAGAGCCAAAGATATATCCAGCTGAATTTAAAGAATCAGCGATTAGATTAGCTATTGAGTCTAAGCAACCTTTTGCTCAAGCAGCTAGAGAACTAGCAATTACGAAGTATAGTCTATATAATTGGGTTAATAAACATTCAAAACTCAAGGAAGTAATGAGATATGAAGAACATCTGTATGATGAATTAAGGAGATTGAAGAAGAACTAGATAGAGTAACACAAGAACGTGATCTATTAAAAAGGCTGCCGCGTACTTTGCAAAAGAATCCCAATAAGGTACGCATGGATAAAGGAAAACAGAGGTAATTTTTCCATTTCTGCTATGTGTAAATTTATGAAAGTATCACGTAATGGTTATTATGAATGGTTAAATAATCTTGGATGTAATAGGGTTAAAGAAGGTAATGAATTAACAAACAGAATTGAAATTATCTTTAAAGAAGGTAGAGGTAATTATGGAACTAGACCTATTAAAAAGGAACTATCACGGCAAGATATAACTGCTAGTAGGAGACGCATTGCAAGACTAATAAAAGAAGCTAATTTGCTATGTAAAACTAAACGTAAATTTAAAGCCATTACTGACTCTAATCATAATAAGCAAATTGCTCCTAATTTATTAAATAGAGAGTTTACAGTTTATGCTGCTAATTGTTATTGGGTTGGAGACATAACCTATGTGCCAACTGGTGAAGGCTGGCTATATTTAGCAACTGTTATTGATCTATTTTCTAGAAAAATTATAGGATGGTCTATGAGTAATAACATGAGAGCTGATTTGGTTAATAATGCTTTATTAATGGCAATATGGCAACGTAAACCAGCAAAAGGGCTTATTTGGCATACTGATAGAGGTAGTCAATATTGTTCTGATAGTCATTTAAAAATTATAAAACAACATGGTATCAAACAGAGTATGGGTCGTAAAGGAAATTGCTTGGATAATGCTGTTGCTGAAAGTTTCTTTCATACTATAAAAACAGAATTAATGTATCAATATAAATTTAAAACTAAGGAGGAAGCAAAATATGCCATATTTGAATATATAGAGGTATTTTATAACCGTATCAGAATGTATTCTGCTAACGATTATTTATCACCAGTAAGATATGAAGAGATACAAAATTGCGCTTAAACAACTGTTCGGAAAAGTGTTGACAGATCATTCAGCTGGATATATCTTTGGCTTTATATCTGGCATTTTTATCCCTACTGCTAATATCGTCTATTATTAACTGTCTGGAAAACTATAGCCACATCAGGTGAAGTATTAGTCCAAGGAGCAGACGATGGTGTTGTGGATTAATAGAACTGAATGATCAATTAATTATAGTAGTTTTCATGCAGCAATTTAGTATTTATCAAACAAGCGATGAATTACTTCTAAAATCGATATTGCTTCTGATAGAAAAATGCTATCACTCTGATCTTAAAAGTGTTGTATTAACAATAGATGTAGATCAACAAGAAATGCTTAATAAAGGTCTTTGGACTTATTCACGTAAACAATTTATACCTCACGGCAGTAAACTTGATCCACAACCTGAAAAACAGCCGATTTATATTACCGATGAGTTACAAAATCCTAGTAATGCTAGTGTACTTATTCTCATTTCTCCTATAGATATAGAAAAAATTTTACAAGTTAAAGACTATATAGAAGTTTTTAAAAGAATAATTATAATAACTGATTTGCCGGAAGATTTAAAAGAATTAACGGCAAAAATAAATAAATTTACTACACCACAAAACAAAATTGATTGCTTTAAACAAGACGCGCGAAGTTCGTGGAATAAAGTAGAATAGACTTCTTTCGTAATTAAACTTATAGTGAGGAATTTGCAGGAGACGCGAAGCACAGGACTTCAGCGTAGTAAATCTACGTGAGGATTCGGCTATCTTCTCGACGCACAAATTACCTCTAGAGGGTAATTACGCAAGAAGTCTAATAAACTTATATTCTTTTACGTACAAATAAATATAATCCCATCGTTAAGGCAATAACCAAATTGGAATAACACGCAAAAATAAAATCTAGATTTTTTGAAGCAAAATTTTGCAATATAAAATGAATTGAAGTAACAAATAATACTGTCAAAGCTGAAAATAATACCGGCACAAAAGTTGTCTTTTTGCTATAAGGATATCTCAAAAAAACCGCAAGTGCTAAAAAAGGTAATACAAAATTATATAAAGGCCAAATTATTCTTTGATGTGCTTCAGCAATTAATTTAATTTTTTTAGTAATAGCTAAATCATGAGGAGGGTCAAGTAATTCGCTTATATAATATTCGTTTGCTTCTTTGTTATGTTGAGTTCTTTGTGATGCTAAAGGATTATCATTTTGTAGCTTTATCATTAAAGAATCAAAAGTTAGCTGAGTTAAATTACCGTTTACATCATATTCTTGTCTTAGACCTTTATTAAGTTCAAAAATCGGGTTATTATCATATATATTAAGAGTACCTGAATCTGCAAATACTACTGATGGGTTATCGGCATTACGATTATCAAATATTATTACACCGTTCATAGTATTTCCTGCCGATTTTTTATCTATAAAAACAGTGATATCTTTAGTTATTTTATTAAAAGTTTTCTCCTCAATCATACTTGAGATATAATTATTCTTTATAAAGCTTAAACGTGATTTTAAGTTCATGTGAGATAAAGGTAGGATGGTGGAAGATATATAATGAGCAAGTAGCATAACTATTAATGCGACATATAAAGCAGGCAATGTTAGTTGTAAATTATTAACTCCTGAAGCTTGTAGTATAATTAGCTGTCGTTCGACTTTTAAATTATTATAGATATAGATTACGGCAATAACCGTTATTACTGGTAATAGAATAAATAGTAAAGTAGGGAGTACTAACGCTATTAAACTGACGAAGTCCATAACTTTTATACCTTTATCAAATAAATATAAAAGCTTTAATACCTGCGTTATCCATACTATACTAGTCACTGAAAAAGTAACGACTATAAGAAGCGGTAGGATATTTTTTATAAAGTATTTTCTGTATAGTAACATATAATGTTTGTTTGATTTTTTGATGTCATTCCCATATTACCGGACTTGTCATTGCGAAGAGTTGCGTTAGCAACGATGCGGTAATCCAGAAAAATAATAAAAAAATTCTGTAAATCAGAATTTTTTACTGGATTGCTTCGTCGAATTACTCTGTAATTCTTCTCGCAATGGCGAAAATGGTCCACGCAACAATGTTGACTCGCAATGACGAGCCCGGTGCTATGATGGATGATCGAATGGGTTTTGTAGAAACATAACTAAAAACCAAGTTTACTGTGTGAGCCTAATCGTATTAATTCCAATGTGCCAGCATCGGGTTTTCTATAAATTAGTACTAAATCCGGTTTAATATGACAATCTCTACAATCACCTATAAGAACATGATCCCTCATAGTTACAGGTTATGTTATATCAGCAATCAAGTATTTAGCTGCTTTCAATAAAATACCATCCAAATTTATTCCGTGTTTTCTACGTTTTTCACGCTTATAATCACGTTTAAACTGCGCAGTACGTTTAATCGTTCTCATTTAAATCGGACGACAAATTATTTATATTACCAACATGAACTAATTTGTCGCTTCTTGCAGCTTTCATGGCCTTAATTGTTTCATCATTTGGGATAAGCGGTTCAAACGGCAACGCTTTTTCACGAGCAACACGAAATAAAAGCATACGAACAGCATCGGATAAAGTAAGCCCCATAGCAGCAAGCACTAAAGCTGCTTCTTCTTTAACCCCTTCATTAATACGGGCTCGCACAATAGAATCAGTAGACATAAAAATTCTTCTTTCAATAATGTAGCTACATTGTAGCAGTTATATTAAAAACTTTCAAGATTAAAAATCAAGTTTTTATATGTAGTAAGAATTAAAACACCAATTCTTCTTATTATATTACCCGCAAAGACTCGATAAATTAATTTACCTATCAATATTGTTATAAATGCAATAGCAATGCCGTAAATTATATCACTTGGGTAATGCGTGGCAAGGCTTATGCGAGATAAAGATACGAGCATAATAACACAAATCATTAAGATTTTTAATGGTAATTTTATATAATTCCAAGCAAAATATGTGACTAAAACGCTAAGAGCTGCGTGGCTGCTCGGAAAACTTGAAAAGCATCTTTCATTTGCAGTATTTATTATTGTTGTGAAACTATCTATAGGAAGACTACAATAAGGACGAGGTAAATTAACGGAAAATTTAAGAGCTGTAAAAATTAAACCGAATACTGCGTATATTATACCAATTTCCACTAACTTATTATAACCGTACCAAAATTTATTTTGTCGTTTAGTGGCGTTTTTAATTTTCTTTAATTGAATATAAAAATATATGCAGTATAAAATATATATCAGGGCAAAATTAGCGATATTAAAACAAAGAGAAATTATTTTTAAAAAATAAGATATAGAGCCGATATTAGTAATTTTATTTAAAAATAAGAATATTTCTTGATTTAAGCCGCAAAAATTATAAAAAACTTCAAACATCATTTTAATTATTTATGTTACAAATAACAATACTTGGGTGCGGATCGTCAATAGGTGTACCGGTTATAGGGTGCAGTTGCTGCGTATGTCTCTCAAATTCAAAGTACAATAAAAGGACTAGATCAGCAATATATATTAACGATGAAAATAGTCAAATATTAGTTGATTTCGGTTATGATATTAAATATCAACTAGTAAGAGAGAAAATAAACAAGCTTGATTGTGCTATATTAACTCATGATCATTCCGATCATGTTAACGGCATTGAGGATTTGCGAGTATTTTCGTTTATTTCAAAAAAGCCGTTAGAAATTTATACCAATCATAATACTGTGGCAAAGCTACACAAGAAATTTGATTATTTATTTAAGCCGGCTTCAGTCATACCTTGGCAAGTGCTAGCTACTAAATCTATCGATTTTTTTGATAAAATTAAAATTAATACTATTGATGTACAGTTCTTTAGACAAAATCATGGTCCTGTTGATAGTTTAGGCTTGCGGATAGGCGACTTTGTCTACTCACCCGATGTAAGCAATTTTCCGCCTGAGTCAGAAAAATTTTTAAAAGATGTAAAAATATGGATATTGGATTGTATGGATTATACCTCAAACAAAAATCACGCTGGACTTAATAAGGTATTAGAGTGGCAAGAAAAATATAAACCAGAGCAGATATTATTAACCAATATGAGACACACGATAGATTATCATGAAATTACGAAAATGCTCCCAAGTAACGTTAAGCCGCTCTATGACGGCTATAAATTTACAGTTTAGCTTATGATTATTTTAGAAAAAGTATGCAAGCGTTACGGCAAAAATTACGCAATTAAGAATATTGATCTAAGTTTTACTACCAAAGAAACTACTGTAATAATTGGTCCTTCGGGAAGCGGTAAGACTACTCTACTTAGAATTTTGAATAATTTGGAAGAACCAAGTAGCGGCACTTTTTTGGTAGAAGGGAAGAAACTACCACCTAAAGACGGAAGAAAACTTCGCTTAAAAGTAGGGATGGTGTTTCAAAATTTTAATCTCTTTCCTCATTTAACGGTAGGAAAAAACCTAATTTATACGCCCGTAAATGTTTTAAAATTGTCAAAAGAGCAAGCAATTTCTATGGCAAAAGAGCTACTTGTGAAATTTAAGCTAACGCAAAAATTTGATTCATACCCAGCGAGTTTATCCGGGGGGCAAAAACAACGTATAGCGATAGCAAGAGCCTTAATGATGAAGCCAGAAATTTTGTTATTTGATGAACCAACGTCAGCACTCGATCCCGAAAATATTAAAGATGTTATAGAAAATATAAATTTATTAAAAGATAAAATGAGTATGGTAGTAGTCACGCACCATTTAAAATTTGCAAAATTAATAGCGGATCATGTTATTTTTATGGATCAAGGGCAGATTTTAGCAAATCAGCCTGCAAGGGATTTTTTTAGTAAACCGGCATCACATAGGGCTAGGTTGTTTTTAGAGAATATAGGTGATTTAATGTGATATACATACAGTGTCATGCCGTGGCTTGACCACGGCATCCAGAAAAATAAATAAAATACTAATTTTTAATTGGACCGTATGGTCAAACTGGTGTTGTTGCTTGGCTCATTTATGTCATTTTTGCAAAAGAAGGAATCCATGCTAAAAAAGCTTTACTTTAATGGATTCTCGCCTACGCGGGAATGACATCGATCCTTAAGTTGACACCCATGTGCTTTCGCGGGGATGACATATAATCAATAAATAAAATTACCATATGAATAAAAACTTATCATATTTTTTAGTACAATATCATTATTGCTATGTTCTACGGTTTTTGCTAAGCCACGAGTAGAA
The DNA here is from genome assembly GCF_964026445.1 of Rickettsia endosymbiont of Cantharis rufa. NCBI lineage: Bacteria > Pseudomonadati > Pseudomonadota > Alphaproteobacteria > Rickettsiales > Rickettsiaceae > Rickettsia > Rickettsia endosymbiont of Cantharis rufa. The sequence goes on along the minus strand of NZ_OZ032150.1, from coordinate 1,338,662 downwards.
TTACCGCAAAAACTAAGAAACTTTATTAAAAAGCTTGAATTGCAAAAAGACGAATTACAAGGAGGAGCAATTGCAATTTTATATAAAGGTGAAGTTATTTATAAAACAACCTTTGGAAATCAAAAAGGTAATAGCGGAGTTGTTACCGATAAAACTTTATTGATCTATCAACACTTTTCCGGACAGTTGTTTAAGCGCAATTTTGTATCTCTTCATATCTTACTGGTGATAAATAATCGTTAGCAGAATACATTCTGATACGGTTATAAAATACCTCTATATATTCAAATATGGCATATTTTGCTCCCTCCTTAGTTTTAAATTTATATTGATACATTAATTCTGTTTTTATAGTATGAAAGAAACTTTCAGCAACAGCATTATCCAAGCAATTTCCTTTACGACCCATACTCTGTTTGATACCATGTTGTTTTATAATTTTTAAATGACTATCAGAACAATATTGACTACCTCTATCAGTATGCCAAATAAGCCCTTTTGCTGGTTTACGTTGCCATATTGCCATTAATAAAGCATTATTAACCAAATCAGCTCTCATGTTATTACTCATAGACCATCCTATAATTTTTCTAGAAAATAGATCAATAACAGTTGCTAAATATAGCCAGCCTTCACCAGTTGGCACATAGGTTATGTCTCCAACCCAATAACAATTAGCAGCATAAACTGTAAACTCTCTATTTAATAAATTAGGAGCAATTTGCTTATTATGATTAGAGTCAGTAATGGCTTTAAATTTACGTTTAGTTTTACATAGCAAATTAGCTTCTTTTATTAGTCTTGCAATGCGTCTCCTACTAGCAGTTATATCTTGCCGTGATAGTTCCTTTTTAATAGGTCTAGTTCCATAATTACCTCTACCTTCTTTAAAGATAATTTCAATTCTGTTTGTTAATTCATTACCTTCTTTAACCCTATTACATCCAAGATTATTTAACCATTCATAATAACCATTACGTGATACTTTCATAAATTTACACATAGCAGAAATGGAAAAATTACCTCTGTTTTCCTTTATCCATGCGTACCTTATTGGGATTCTTTTGCAAAGTACGCGGCAGCCTTTTTAATAGATCACATTCTTGTGTTACTCTATCTAGTTCTTCTTCAATCTCCTTAATTCATCATACAGATGTTCTTCATATCTCATTACTTCCTTGAGTTTTGAATGTTTATTAACCCAATTATATAGACTATACTTCGTAATTCCTAGTTCTCTAGCTGCTTGAGCAAAAGGTTGCTTAGACTCAATAGTTAATCTAATCGCTGATTCTTTAAATTCAGCTGGATATATCTTTGGCTCTATATCCGGCATTTTTATCCCTACTGTTAATATCGTCTATTATTAATTTTCTGGAAAACTATAGCTGCATCATATTCAAAAGCGTCAATACAATAAGGTTGAGGGTATACTTGGCGGTGAAATTAAAACAACCTTCTATAAGGATGAATTTATAATTAAACCGGGCCGCACCTCCATTTTACAGATGTGGATATTAAAAGGCTATACGTTCAATAAGAGTTCCGATGACTTTATCATGAATATCCAATGACTTGGAAAAACAAATTGTTTTACGTGTCAGTCTTTTGCATCTTGTTCTAAGATTTAAGTTACCCCGTTCTATCCGTTGAGTATATTTTTTACTAACAATGTGTTTTTTGGGATCTAATAACCTAGCATAACTTCCCCATCCATCTGTAAAGTAAAAAGTAACCTTAAAATCCTCCGGTTTTTTTCAGTAATGATTCTGATGTGCTATCACATCTTGTACCAAAAGTATAAGCAACTACTTTTAACAAAATCTTATCCAAAGAATATCAAAGCCATCTTTGTTTGGATTTATTCTGTACATAAGACCATTGTTCATCTATTTCAGGAGCAATAATTACTTCTATCGTATTGATAGAATGATTTATCTTTTTTAACGCTAGATTTTTTTTAAAACACGGATAACCGTATTGATACCCACTTTTAATACTCTTACTGTATCCCTAACTCCAGAGCCATTGATTGACATATCTACTATCTGAGCCTTGACTCCAGGCTTAGAGGCATTATTAATATATTACAGTTAAAAATATCGATTACACTGCTTGCATTGATATCTCTGTTGTTTTGAAATTGAATATCCCGCCTTTACTACTTTTTCTGTGTCGTTATAATATCTACACTTAACATCTATTCTTGATCTACACTTAACATATATTCTTGTCATAACTCCTTAACTATAATTCTCTCTTATCACTGTTTGAGTATTATAGACTATTCATGCTAAACTGCAATACGGGGGCACGACCATTAAACCGCAAGTTCATGACTTTATTAATTACGACTTCAAAGGTAAAACGCCAGCAATCGTTGCAGATCTTAACGGTCTTAATGAGCCTCTACCGGTACCGACACCTAAACCTACTAAAATGCTATATGATTTAGGAGCAGGTGTAGTACTTACGAAAGGTAGAATGGAGTATGAGGTGCATTATGGGCTGAACTTAGTTAAAAAATACCGTGCTCAGTCCGGTACGCTAAGACTTAAAGTAAACTTCTAAAAATCCACTCATTAATAGCAAATTACAGAAGTAATTTTCTATTGGCGATAATTTTATGAATTATAGCATATCTAAATCAACGTTTAGAACAGTACTTAGTTTTTTAGTGTACCTATTGTACCTGTTCGTAATCCTTTTTCAATAGATTAGATATATTGCTTAGTTTTGCCAATTTTAATAGCTAATTGTTCTTGAGATAACCCTCTATATTCACGATAAACTTTAATAGGGTTTTCGCTGTTTAGAATTTTTTGTACCATTCTTCAGGAAAATATTCCTCATTTTTGGCTATAGCTTCAGCGTATAATGTTTCATCAGTAATACGTTGTTTTATATTGATAAGTTCCTGATATTCATTAAAAGGTATGACAACAAAAGCAGGCTTTCCTTGATATTCTATTATATGTTTATTACTTATTTATATACTTCACCTCTAACATCAACGTTGATTATTAGAATTTCTAACTTTCCCTTATTTATTCATTTAAGAATATTAGTCAACACATTGTTGACTAATGCTAAGTAATCATGAAACTTAAATTAAATAATAAGTCAAATTTGTGCAAGATTTATTATATTATTATTTGTAATTATTTTTCGGGAATTGCGATAGTTTTTATGGTAATTGCATGTAGTTTCTTACTTAATATTTCAGACAGGGCGTTTTTTACTAATTTATGTTGATTAATTAAAGAAAGTCCATTAAATTGAACATCTGATATTTCTAAGGCATAGTGGTCTTGACCTCCTACTAAATCAGTAATTTTTATTATACTGTTTGGAAAAGATTCTTTAAGTATTTTTTCTAACTCTTCTGCAGATATTGCCATTATTTTATCAATATTAATTTAAATATTAATTAAAGTTTTTTTTACTTAAAGTAAAGCTTTATATAAATTTTTATTACAGAATTTTAAACATTTATTGATAAACTCTACTCTTATGCATATAATAATTAATATTAAATTATGTCATTTATTAATTATTATGAAAAAAGAAGTCGAAGAATTAAAATTATTTATCTTAGAATGTTTGAGTAATAAAAAAGCAGAAAATATTGAGGTAATTGATTTAACAGGAAAACATAAATTAGCCGATTATATTATATTCGCTAGCGGCCGTTCTACTAAAAATGTTGGAGCAATCGCTGAATATGTAGCTTTAGAATTAAAAAATAATGCCGGTATAAATAGTAATATTGAGGGACTTGGTAAATCAGAATGGGTTCTAATAGATGCAGGTACTATTTTAATTAATATTTTTTATCCGGAAGCACGAGAACACTTTAAGCTAGAAGAAATTTGGAAAAAATGAACGATCATATTCTTATTAACGTTATAATTTTACTCGGTACTGCGGTTTTTATCGTTGCCATACTTAAGCGTCTTAGATTAAGTCCGGTACTTGGTTATTTAATTGCGGGAGCCGCAATAGGTGATCACGGTTTAAAAATCGTAACATACGATCAAACTAAGTTACTAGGTGAACTTGGTGTAGTATTTTTATTATTTGCTATAGGACTTGAGTTATCTTTTGAGCGATTAAAAGCTATGAGGCGATATGTCTTTGGCCTCGGTAGTTTGCAAGTTTTAACAACTACTCTAGTAATTGCCGGTGCAATGGTACTTATAGACGGCAATAGTAGTGCGGCTATTATTACCGGCGGCGGTCTTGCTCTTTCATCTACGGCACTTGTTATGCAGGTTATTGAGGAAAATCGTAGTCAATCAACGCAAATAGGAAGAATTTCGTTGGCTATTCTTTTATTGCAAGATTTGGCCGTAGTGCCATTGCTTGTGATAGTTCCGCTACTTGCCGATAGCAATAAAGCCTCTCTTGCAACAGCTCTCGGTATTGCACTCTTAAAAGCTGTAATAGCTTTACTTACAATATTTATTGTCGGCCGTGTTTTACTTCGTCCTGTATTTTCATTCATTTCATCAGAAAGTAATAATGCAAACGAGCTACCTATTGCGATGACTTTGTTAATAGTGCTTTCTGCTGCTTGGGCTACCGAAACATTTGGTTTATCTCTAGCTCTTGGGGCTTTTGTTGCCGGAGTGTTAGTTGCAGAAACTGAATTTAGATTGCAGGCAGAAGAAAGTATTTATCCTTTCAAAAATTTGTTTTTAGGATTATTTTTCATGACCGTCGGTATGAATATCGACGCATTAGAAATGTACGAAAAAATATCTCATATTCTTACTTTATCTATTGCTTTAATAGGTATAAAAACTTTAATCATAACGGCTTTTTGTATTTTATTCGGTTTTAATAAAGGAGTTGCTTTTTATTCAGGCTTGTTATTATCGCAAGGCGGAGAGTTTGGTTTTATATTATTCAGTTTAGGTAAAGATAGCGGAGTATTGGAGGAAAGTACTGCCAATATATTATTACTCGTAGTTACTTTTACTATGGCACTTACTCCGTTACTCGCAGCTTTAGGGAAAAAGATTACCGAGAAAGTTGATAAAGGACTTGGTAAAACTCCGACTCAAATGATTGAGCTTGGTGCAAGAGATTTAGCAAACCATATTATTATTGCTGGCCTTGGTAATACCGGTAAAATGGTAGCAAGAGTTTTAGAAGCAGAGGGTGTAAGTTACGTAATACTTGATTTAGATGATGATAGAGTTAAAGAAGAGCTATCAAACGGTTTGCCGGTTTTTAAAGGTGACGTATCGCAAGCCGATACTCTAAAGGCGTTAGGTACGGAAAGAGCATTCGCTATAATACTTACTATGAATAACCAAGTAACTATCAAGAAATCGCTTAAAACAATTAGCGGTAATTATCAGGATATACCGGTTGTCGTTAAGTTAAAAAATTTAAAAAATTCTAGGGAGTTTTATGATTTAGGTGCCACAACCATTATTCCGGAAAGCTATGAGACGGGATTGCAAATCGGCGGAATAGTCTTAAAACATATAGGTATTAGTGAGCAGGAAATTAATAGAATAAAACTACAATTTAGGCTTGGTAATTATGTAATAGCAAAAAAAGAGGATGCTTTATCTGAAGCGGAAGATAATGATTAAAATTCTTATTACTTTAATTATATTAACACTATCAACAACTACTAATGCTGATAATAAAAAATTACCTATTCCAAGATTCGTTTCAATAAAATCTAATGAAGTAAATACAAGGAGCGGACCAATCGCTAAATCTGCCATAGAGTGGGTTTTTATTAAAAAAGGTGAGCCGGTAGAAATAATTACCGAGTATGAGCAATGGCGGCAAGTACGTGACATTAATGGCGAAGGTGGCTGGATACATTCGAGCGTTTTATCAGGAAAAAGATCGGTTGTTATTACCTCTGATAAGGAAATAGAGCTTACCAAATCCGCTGATCCTAAAAGCCGAGTTATAGCAAAATTAATGCCCAAGGTTCGCTGCGTTTTAAAAAAATGCAAAGAACAATTCTGCCAAATTACATGTAAGGATTACACCGGTTGGATTTCCAAGAAAGTAATCTGGGGAGTATACGATGATAATGATAGGTATTAATCCAACATTTAATAATAAAATTAGCTTACTACCTAAGGTTAATTACTATATACAAAAACTTATCAAAGATATAATTATTTATACAAAGATATTTAGACGGTACAAATGATGTAGCATTTAAAAAATTATTCAGCGATAAGGTGAAACTAATAGATTTACTTAATGCCCTCCTTAAATTATCGAAAGGAGATAAAATTGTAGATTTAACTTATATAACTACTGAACAACTACCTTTATTTCTTGACGGTAAAAGAAGCTTATTCGATCTAAAGGTTAAAGATAAAACCGGTAGATGGTGTATAATCGAGATACAGTGTAAAATGGAGAAAGATTATCTTAATAGAACGCAGCTTTACGGTTGTTATACCTGCGTTAGTCAAATTAAGAAAAGTATGAAGCATAAAGATTTATTGCCGGTAGTAATAATTGCTACTAAAGTAACATAAGCTTTGCCCGATGAATTGCCGTATATTAGCTATCATTATATAAAAGAAAGCGATACCCATAAACAATATTTGTTTTTCATTAACTTATGTATTTATTGAATTAGGGAAATTTAAAAAAATAATCTTAGAGATGATATCGATGAATGGTTGTACTTATTAAAATATGCTTCGCAAGAACAAGAATCGCCAAAAGAAATTAAAAATGAAATTGTGTTATCGGCATATGCAAGTTTAGAGCGATATAAATGGACAGACCGAGAGCATAATGATGCAGCTATAGTTTTCCAGAAAGTTAATAATAGACGATATTAACAGTAGGGATAAAAATGCCGGATATAGAGCCAAAGATATATCCAGCTGAATTTAAAGAATCAGCGATTAGATTAGCTATTGAGTCTAAGCAACCTTTTGCTCAAACAGCTAGAGAACTAGGAATTACGAAGTATAGTCGGTCGCACCTCCATTTTACAGATGTGGATATTAAAAGGCTATACGTTCAATAAGAGTTCCGATGACTTTATCATGAATATCCAATGACTTGGAAAAACAAATTGTTTTACGTGTCAGTCTTTTGCATCTTGTTCTAAGATTTAAGTTACCCCGTTCTATCCGTTGAGTATATTTTTTACTAACAATGTGTTTTTTGGGATCTAATAACCTAGCATAACTTCCCCATCCATCTGTAAAGTAAAAAGTAACCTTAAAATCCTCCGGTTTTTTTCAGTAATGATTCTGATGTGCTATCACATCTTGTACCAAAAGTATAAGCAACTACTTTTAACAAAATCTTATCCAAAGAATATCAAAGCCATCTTTGTTTGGATTTATTCTGTACATAAGACCATTGTTCATCTATTTCAGGAGCAATAATTACTTCTATCGTATTGATAGAATGATTTATCTTTTTTAACGCTAGATTTTTTTAAAACACGGATAACCGTATTGATACCCACTTTTAATACTCTTACTGTATCCCTAACTCCAGAGCCATTGATTGACATATCTACTATCTGAGTCTTGACTCCAGGCTTAGAGGCATTATTAATATATTACAGTTGAAAATATCGATTACACTGCTTGCATTGATATCTCTGTTGTTTTGAAATTGAATATCCCGCCTTTACTACTTTTTCTGTGTCGTTATAATATCTACACTTAACATCTATTCTTGATCTACACTTAACATCTATTCTTGCCATAACTCCTTAACTATAATTCTCTCTTATCACTGTTTGAGGATTATAGACTATTCATGCTAAGCTGCAATACGGGGGCGCGACCCGAAATCTTATATCTTGAATACTCATCTGACAGTCATAACTTATCAGACATTCAGATATAATTTTTATAGTGTCCGTAGGATTAGATCCTGACTTCTACATATAAACGTTGTTGCATAACTCATTTATGTCATTCCCGCGAAAGCAGTAATCTAGTTTTTTTAAGCAAATTATATACTAAACATTTTATATAATTTTTTTGTTTCTATCATTTTTTCCTGGATTCTTGCTTTCGCAGGAATGACGCATAAACCATGTCTAATGACTTTATCTAAGCATTTCCTGTTTGCAGAGAAAAATGCATCTCATCAATACCTAAATACTTTAAAGCACTATGCCATTTATTTTCCGGATTATTGGCAAAAATAAATTCTTTATTGCAATCCATAATCAGCCACAGATTTTTTTCTAATTCTTCTTCAAGCTGCCCTGGTTTCCATGCGGTATAACCAATAATGAATAAACTATTTTTAGGCCCTTTGCCGAAAACTATATCTTCCGAAATTTCTACATTAGAACTTACTGCTAAATCATTATGGAAATCCAACAACAAATTTTTATCATAATCGGTAGAATGAAGAAAAAACCCTTTTTCATGTTCCACAGGACCGCCGAGATATATAGGAACCATAACAGGGTCTGTTGTTTCGTCATTTTTTATTTTAAAAAACGATTTTAAATCTATATGATTCACCAAGCGGTTAAATATTAATCCTATCGCTCCTTCTTCCGTATGTGATAACATATAAATTAAGGATTTATGATAAATGCCCTTTGTAATTACATGCGGCGTAGCAACTAGAGTCTTACCGGATAGGTTATGAAAAATTTTATCACTCATACATAAATTATTATTTATAATATCTTTATAGATCACCTCTTAAAGTATATAAGATTTAAACTAAATTATTCAATAGAAGTTAACAATAATGATCACATTTTTCGATATTACTATTTTTGCTATTATTACTATTTTCTCATTTTTTGGATTATACCAAGGCATAATCGGGTTTTCAACTAGAATACTTGGTTTTATTACTTCGATAATGTTAGCATATTTCTTATATCCATATATTTCAGGGTTAATCGGGAAATATATGGATAATGAGGTTATAAAAATAATTATCGCCGGTGTTATATCCTATGTTATCTCTTTAATTCTATGTGTTTTTATTGTTTATAAATTTCTTGCTATAATTTCGTTTATGAGAAACGGTTTTATTGATAGATTCTTAGGGCTGCTGGCAGGTCTTGCCGTAGGTATTGCTATCTCGGTAGTACTGTTTTTTATAACGATGATCTTTACTTCCGAAAACTATTTTAAAAGTAAATCTTTAAAAGATTTTGTAATAAGTAGCAAACAGGGCAAATATGGAGATGTGTTAAAAGTTTCCGTCACCACTGATTATTTAGATGAATTAAGTAAAAATATTATAATTATAATTCCAAATGAGACTTTAAAATCTATTGAAATATTTGAAAATAAAGACCTAAATAATTTCAAAAACTCTTTCAGGAAACCAAATGATTCTAACGATGATGAGGATATATTTTCTCAAGAATTACAAGATGAGCTTTCTAATATAGATGATGAGTAAGATATTATTTTGACGTTATTGCGAACAGCCGTAGGCTGCGTGGCAATCTCGTCAAACATTCCTGAGATTGCTTCGCCAATTGCTATGCAATTTCCTTGCAATGACGACTACCCATAACCCTGCCCTTTCATTAAACAAACCCAGTTCCCTAAAATTTCATAAGCTACTTAATTATAATTAATTAATAAATATTAACCAATAGTAAATTATTAATTAATTGTTGTGTATCGTAAGTAAACAGTGTATAATGACAGATAAGTTAAGTGGTAAAATAATTAAAAACAACAAGTTATAGGGGAAATTATGACTAATATGAAAAACTTTTTTAATAAATTTTTACTAGCAACCAGTAGTATTGGGCTACTTGCGAGTATGGAAAGCTTTGCGGCGGATATTGTTGCTGTTCCCGGTGTAGGAGATTTTAATATTTCTCAGATAAGTAATCCTAACAGCTGACGGAGCAATAACGGAAATTTCTATAATTCACAAAATAACGATAATATTATTTTAAGAAGGGTGTACGAGATTGATTTAAATGAAGATATTACTATAAATACTATCAATATTTACGGTTATAGTGCAACCACCAAAGTTATGGAATATAATAACGGCGCACAAGAAGAAATAGTAGGAGGAGGTATTGTAATTTCTCCTAATTTTAATAACCGCGTTGTTACCATTAATAATATAGTTAATGTTGACAACGCAATTTATCGTAATGCAGGCAGAGATGCTGAGAAGCGTTAATATATGGTAATAAAAATGCAAAAGTACGAGTTGATCTTAGAAAAACTGGGCATGAGGCTCACTTAATTTGTAAAAGTCAAGATCTAATCCTACAGACACTATAAAAATTATATCTGAATGTCTGATAAGTTATGACTGTCAGATGAGTATTCAAGATATAAGATTTCGTTATTCTTTTCAACATCTAACTTTTTACTATCCATAAAAGCCTGCATAGGCGTTTTACCATAGCGATATTTACCGGAATGTGATCTTTCGTTATTGTAATGCTCTAACCAAATATCAAGATCTAGTTGTAGATCATCAAGATCAGTATAAATCTTTTTACGCATAGCTGTATCAAAGAATTCTTGTTTCATAGTTTTATTAAAGCGTTCACACATACCATTTGTTTGAGGAGAATATGCTTTAGTAGTAGTATACTCAATACCCTCAATGCTTAAGAACAATTCAAAAGCATGATACTCTATATTGCCCTTATATTCGCCAATGATCTGTCAACACTTTTCCGGACAGTTGTTTAAGCGCAATTTTGTATCTCTTCATATCTTACTGGTGATAAATAATCGTTAGCAGAATACATTCTGATACGGTTATAAAATACCTCTATATATTCAAATATGGCATATTTTGCTTCCTCCTTAGTTTTAAATTTATATTGATACATTAATTCTGTTTTTATAGTATGAAAGAAACTTTCAGCAACAGCATTATCCAAGCAATTTCCTTTACGACCCATACTCTGTTTGATACCATGTTGTTTTATAATTTTTAAATGACTATCAGAACAATATTGACTACCTCTATCAGTATGCCAAATAAGCCCTTTTGCTGGTTTACGTTGCCATATTGCCATTAATAAAGCATTATTAACCAAATCAGCTCTCATGTTATTACTCATAGACCATCCTATAATTTTTCTAGAAAATAGATCAATAACAGTTGCTAAATATAGCCAGCCTTCACCAGTTGGCACATAGGTTATGTCTCCAACCCAATAACAATTAGCAGCATAAACTGTAAACTCTCTATTTAATAAATTAGGAGCAATTTGCTTATTATGATTAGAGTCAGTAATGGCTTTAAATTTACGTTTAGTTTTACATAGCAAATTAGCTTCTTTTATTAGTCTTGCAATGCGTCTCCTACTAGCAGTTATATCTTGCCGTGATAGTTCCTTTTTAATAGGTCTAGTTCCATAATTACCTCTACCTTCTTTAAAGATAATTTCAATTCTGTTTGTTAATTCATTACCTTCTTTAACCCTATTACATCCAAGATTATTTAACCATTCATAATAACCATTACGTGATACTTTCATAAATTTACACATAGCAGAAATGGAAAAATTACCTCTGTTTTCCTTTATCCATGCGTACCTTATTGGGATTCTTTTGCAAAGTACGCGGCAGCCTTTTTAATAGATCACGTTCTTGTGTTACTCTATCTAGTTCTTCTTCAATCTCCTTAATTCATCATACAGATGTTCTTCATATCTCATTACTTCCTTGAGTTTTGAATGTTTATTAACCCAATTATATAGACTATACTTCGTAATTGCTAGTTCTCTAGCTGCTTGAGCAAAAGGTTGCTTAGACTCAATAGCTAATCTAATCGCTGATTCTTTAAATTCAGCTGGATATATCTTTGGCTCTATATCCGGCATTTTTATCCCTACTGTTAATATCGTCTATTATTAACTTTCTGGAAAACTATAGCTGCATCATCCCAATGCCCCGTCATTTGCAATTTGACGGATAGTCTCTGGGCTTTGTGTAAACACAATATTTCTCCCATGATTAAATAAAGTTTATTTAATCATATTACAACTAGAAGTCAAATATTATTTTATAAATTCTACTTTTATTGACTAGACTTAGCTACAGAAGAAACTTTGTAATTACTTTCAAATATTCATCTAGGACTTTTTGGTTATCCTCAACAAATTTTAAAGCATTTCTGCGGTAAGCTTTAAGTTCCAGAGAATTATTGGAGTTAAGTAGATATATGAGTTTAGTGAGTAAATCCTCACCGTTTTTGATTTGGATAGCTGCTTCATTTTGCAGTACGCCTTTAGCGATATCGGTATTTTTGCTCATATCGGGACCGAATATAATACAATTAGAGAAATATGCCGCTTCTAAAATATTATGCCCACCTTGTTTAAAAGAACCACCGATAAAAGAAATTGCAGCTACGGAAAAAAATAGCCCCATTTCACCGAATCTATCAATTATATAAAGATCGTCACTTAATACAGGTAAATCATTTTGCGATTTAGCGGTAGCGGATAAATTATGCAACTTACAATTATCGATAATTGTTTTAACCCGCTCAGGATGTCTCGGAATTAGAATAATATAGCAATCTAAAAATTGCCCCCTCAGGTTTTTTATTATAGGCAAAATCACCTCTTCATCTTCGGGGTGAGTGCTGGCAAATACCACGACCCGCCTATTGTTCAGATGTGAACTTAATTTCGATAATTCTTCTTGATTGACCGGAAGCTTTTCATTGGCAAATTTAATATTGCCTAAATTAATTACAGCATCATCTCGATCGTTTGATACAAGCGAATTTTTTGAGTCAGGCCTATGCCCACGTACTTCTGTACGCTCCGCAGGCTTGCTCTTAAATTCATCTTGTCTGAATCGATCGAGATTTAGCTGTATATTCGGTATCCTAAGCTCATTGAATTTTTGTAAGTCACGCTCGCTTTGCACGATAATTTTGCTGAAATTTTTGATGATAAGTTGAAAAAAGCTCTTACTTCTTAGCCAAGCTTTAAATGATTTATCGGAAATACGTGCATTAACTAGCAGTAACTTACACTGCTTCACCCCCTCATTAATAGTACACGGCCATAATTCTGATTCTATAAAAATACCTAAATCAGGCTGCCAATTTCTTAAAAACTTTTTAGTAAAAATAATATTATCTATAGGTAAGAACTGATGAGTGGCTATTTTAGGTAACTTACTATTTAATATTTTAGCGGAGCTGTTAGTCCAAGAAGTTACTAGAAAACGAACATTAGGATAAAGTTTACTTATATTACTTATTAAAGTTAAAGCCGCTATAGATTCACCGACGCTGGCTGCATGAATCCATACTAAGAATGAATCGTCTTGTCTGTGTTGTCCAATAGCAAAACGCTCTTGGATACGTTTTATATCCTCCTTACCTATTAATAAACGTATAAGAATTATGATAAAATAAACAGGTAATAACACAAAGCTTAAAGCATAATATAGTAGCATCATTTCTTTAAGCTCCCTGCTAAGCCCGCTAATTGTTTTTCAAGGTTTATATGGTTTTGTATTTTATCATTTGTGAGTTCTAAAGGTGGGCCAACTATAATTTTAATAGTACTAAACGGTAGTGGTATTATTAATTTATCCCAACTTTTTAACCTAAAGCATCTAGAAGTAGAGCTAACTATAGGAATTAATTTTTTATTATATTTGTAAGCAATTTCAGTAATGCCGCTATTTACTTTATATACAGGACCTTTAGGACCGTCAGGTGTAATAATTATATTTGCACCTCGAGATAATTTCGCAATAATATTACGTAAAGCCCCAATTGGATTTTTATTAGTGGAACCGACTATAACGCTGCAACCGAATTTACCTGCTAAATCGTTTAAAATTTTTCCGTCTAAATGTGGTGATATTAAAGCATAGATATCTTTAAGTCCTATAAACATAGCTGGGCTTAAGGCAAGCATATTATGCCAAAATGCAAAGATTACGCCTTGTTCGTTTAGGAATTTCTCCTTATTGCCGTTATCGTAAAATATAAATTTCTGCCTTGAAGTAAAGTAAACAAAACGTAAATACCAATATAGTAAAATAGTAATGATACTAAGTAAGCATTTACTATGTTTTAAAAATTTTTTAAAAGCTTTCCGCATTGTTTTTGTTGGTTCGGCTCTTCCCGATGTCATTCCCACGAAAGCGGGAATCCAGAAAAATAACCTTAATATTAGTACAAAAATTATATTTTTAACAAAATAAACCTATAAAAAACTTATTTTTTATAGGTTTTGCTGGATTCCCGCTTTCGCAGGAATGACATACTTAAGCATTACACGCCCGCTCAATCCTAATACAAGCCTCTTCTAGCTCCTCCATAGAAGTAGCATAAGAAATTCTAAAATATCCCTCTAAGCCGAAAGCAATACCGGGTACTACTGCAACTTTTGCCTCTTCAAGTAAATATTCGACAAAATCATTACCATCTGCAATAATTTTTCCTGCTATAGCCTTATGGCCAAATATTTTATCGCATTTAACAAATAAGTAAAAGGCACCTTCCGGCTTATAGCACTCAAAATATTTTACTCTTTTCAAAATTGATAAAGCAAGGTCACGCTTTTTCTGAAAATTTAGAGCACTAGGTCCTATATAATCTTGAGGACCGTTTAATGCTTCAATAGCAGCCATTTGACTTATTGAACAAGGGTTTGAGGTGCTTTGCGATTGGATAATAGTCATTGCCTTAATCAAAGCTTTTGAACCCACACCGTAGCCTATACGCCACCCCGTCATAGAATAAGCTTTCGATACTCCGTTTACGGTAAATATTCTTTCTTTTAAATCGGGTGCTATTTGGGCTAATGTATAAAATTTAAAACTATCAAAAGTAATATGCTCGTAAATATCATCGGACATTACGTTTACATGCGGATATTTTCTTAAAATTTTAGCAATACTTTCTAGTTCTTCAAGGTTATAGCTTGCGCCTGTCGGGTTACTAGGAGAGTTAATAATAAGCCACTTAGTTTTATCTGTAATTGAACGTTCTAAAGCTTCCGCACTTAATTTAAAATTATTTTCAATCCCGCAATTTACAAAAACAGGTGTTCCTGTGCTAAGTGCAACCATATCAGGATATGAAACCCAATAGGGTGTCGGAATAATTACCTCATCCCCTTTATCTAAAGATGCCGTAAATAGATTATATATAACTTGCTTACCGCCGGCACTTACTATTATTTCATCAAGTTCATAATCTATATTATTTTCACGTTTGAATTTGTCTTTTATTGCTTGCTTTAAAAGCGGCATCCCCTCAACGTTAGTATATTTGGTAAAACCGTCTTTAATAGCTTTGATTGCTGCTTCTTTGATATTATCAGGCGTATCAAAATCAGGCTCACCTGCACCGAGTGCAATGATATCAATCCCCGCTCTTTTAAGTTCAAGAGTTTTTTTAACGACTGCAAGAGTCGGTGACGGCTTTATAGAATTTAGCCTTGTAGAAATAATTGACATAATTTTGAGTCTGTATTAATGCATTAGGTATTGTTGCATGGATACTATGGTCGTCATTGCGAGCGAACGTTAGTGAGCGTGGCAATCTCAGGAACGCTCCCGAGATTGCTTCATCAATTTACTATTGTAAATTTATTCGCAATAACGTTTATTCTTTTGAGCTGCACAACAAGCTTTATTTATAATAGCTATAATATAGCAATTTTGCTAACAATAAAATTATTTTATTTAAAAATTTATCAAGATATGCTTTATTATAATCAAGTAATATTAATTTAGCAATTTAAACTATGTTCGGTAAGATAAAGGATAAAATAAAGCATTATTGCTTAATAGTGATAAACATACCAAACTTTATTAAAAATAAAATTTTAGAATTTAGGAATTATATAAGTGAGTGTAAATATAAATTTTCTCATTTAGCAGAAACTAATTATCAGCTGGGACTTGATCATTTATATAGAGGTAATTTAAATGATGCCTTGCTTAGATTTAAATTAGTCGATAAATTTTTTAACCCTAATGATTCTAAAGTATATTATCAACTCGGATGGGTGTATTTTTTAAAAAATAATTACAAGCAGACCATAGAATATTTAGAAAAATCTAATGAAAAATATAAAACTATATTTATAGATTTTTTAAAAAATTATCAGAATGCTACTGAAATTCCGCGGGAAATTTGGGAAAAATATCGAGATTTAACCGCAAAATATTATCCTACTATTTTTAATAACGATAAAAATATTCATCTTTCGTATAGGTTTATTAATGAAGCACTTAAGCAGATATCTGATTTACCGGATAATTACTCTATTTTGGAGCTTGGAAGTAATATAGGGCTTGTCGGTTATGAAATACAAAAACGCTTTCCGGAAAGTTTTACTTTAACCGGCGTAGAAATTTCTACTTTAATGAATGATTTACAAGAAATATATTATCCGAACACTAAAATTTACGATCAAATATATAATATTGCTATCAATGAATTTTTAAAACAAAACTCTAATAAATTTGATATTATTTTTAGTTTCTGCGGATTATCGTTTACTAACAATTTAATAGAATATTTTAATTTAATATACTCATCTCTTAGTAAACAAGGGTATTTCGTCCTTTGTCTACCTATTTCTGCAAACACTCAATTCGCAGTAAAACGTAAAGAGTTTATCTTTAACCTAAAGGAAATAAATAATATTTTACAAGCAAACAATTTTACTTTATTAACTTCGGAAGAAATAATACTAGCGGAAAACAATAAATATAGTATTATTGTTTGTAGGAAAATAACATAAATCAATGAGAATATTAATTACATTATCTATTATTTTATGTTCATTATCGATAAGAGCTGATCTTGAATATGTTGATAATAACATATATAATTATAATGGTGGAAGAAATGAAAACGGTTGTTTGGAAGTTTATGATCCATACGAAAAATTTAATCGTAAGACCTTTGCTTTTAACTCTACGTTAGATTATATAATATTACGTCCTTTAGCCGTCGGTTATAAGAAAATTACAAATGATTACGTAAAAGCACGTGTTAATAGTTTTGTCAGTAATGTTGATACACCGCTTACGGCGGTAAATTACGGACTTCAGTTAAATTACGATAAAACTATGAAAAGTATTTGGCGGTTTCTCATTAACACGACGCTTGGTATAGGCGGTTTATTTGACGTGGCAGGTAAAGTAGGGTTGCCGTCCGACCGTCAAACTTTCGGTAGTACCCTCGCACATTATGGAGTTGCTCCCGGTCCTTATTTGGTATTGCCAATAATCGGTAGTACTAATGCAAGAGATATGACGGATTCGGTAATTACTAATTATGCTCTTAATCCATTAATGTATTACACTCATAATGATTTTGATTTAGGAGTACTAGCAGTTAGTAAAATAAATGATCGATATGTTGTATTACCGTTTAGTGATTATGTGATGAAGAATTCTACAGATCCTTATGTGGCTATTAGATCGGCATTACATCGTGCTCGTGAAGCATCGGTTCAATATCCTGAAAATTTTAAATGTCCTAGCCCTTATGAAAGAAAATAAAAATTAACTTAAAGGAGTGCTATATGCAAAAAATTATTACAGGCTTATTTCTATTAGTTATAACATTTTCAGCTTATTCTAATGAGAAAGTGCCTGCCGGTTTGAATGGTTACGTTACTAATTTAGTAAATGAAGCTTCTAGTATATTAAACGATAGTAAACTATCTGAGAGAGTAAAGATTGCTAAAGCACGTGAATTAATGTCTCAGAACCTAGATTTTGATTGGATGGCTAAATATACGTTAGGCAGAAATGGGATAAAAACTTTATCAGGCGGGCAAGTTCAGGAATTCATCAAAGTTTACTCTAAATATATTACTAAATCTTATACTGACTTAATAAAAGATTATAAAGGCGAACAGCCTAAAATAGTAGGAGTTCGTACTTTAAGCTCAACCGATTTCATGGTTGCTATGAATATCATTAGTAATAAAGAGCAAGACTCTATTAAAGTAGAATATCTTGTACGTGAAATGAAAGGAAGCGGAAAAGATTTTTTTAAAGTTTCTGATATAATTACGGAAGGAGTAAGCCTTATTGGAGCTCAACAAGACGAGTTTACTGATACTTTAAAAAATCAAGGTTTTGAGGCACTAATACAAAAATTAGAAAGTCGTTCTTAAATTCGGGGTTTATAACCATTGCATAGTTCTTAAAAAATGGTTTATGTCATTCCCGCGTAGGCGGGAATCTAGTACTTTAAAGCCTTTTAAAAGCTCGATTTATCTCGCTTTACCCTGGATTTCCGCCTACGCGGGAATGACATAAGAAACATTAATATTACCTCTATGAAAATCCTAGCAGGCAGTAGTAATAAGTTACTCGCATCTCGTTTAGCTATAGCATTAAATATTAAATTTGAGCCGAAAATTACCTATTTCAATGATTCCGAAATAAAAGTAGAAATTCAAGAATCGTTTTATAATGAAGAAGTAATCATAGTACAATCCACATCAAAACCCGTTAATGATCGCTTAATTGAGCTGTTCTTGCTATTAGATGCAGAAAAAAAGCGGGAGTAAATCGAATAATATTGATAATGCCTTATTTCGGTTATGCAAGGCAGGATAATCAGTCCACAATTCCTGCTAGGTTAATAGCTGATTTTTTGGATAAGCTCGGAGTAAACCATATAATTACTATTGATTTGCACTCCGATAAAATAGAGAAATTTTTTAATATCCCTGTTTCTAATCTTGAACCTATAAATTTATATATCCCGTTTTTAAGAACTTATAGCAACTCTTTCATAGTTGCGCCTGATAAAGGAAGTATTAACCGTGTACAAAAAATTAGTAATTTACTGAATATAGATTCAGCTTATATAAACAAAAAAAGGGATAAAAATAATAATTGCGAGATGATAGAAATAAGCGATAAAGCCCAGGGAAAAAATTGCATATTAATTGATGATATTATAGATAGCGGCGAAACAATAGTAAAAGCAGCGAGGTTTTTAAAAGAATATTCGGCTTTAGCGGTTAGTGCTTTTATAGCTCATGCAGTGCTCTCTGTCGGTTCTAAAGATAAAATTGAAAATTCGGCGATAGATAATATTTTTGTTACCGATACTATAGAAGTAGGTGACTTATCTACAAAATTTCATATAATACCCGCGTTGCCTATCATCGTAAAAGAGTTAAGAAATATACTATGAGCTTGTGTACTCTAGAAATAAATCTATCTACAATAAAAGCTAACTATCGTTTGTTAAAAGATATTTGCAAAACCTCACCAGTCGGTGCTGCCGTTAAAGCTGACGGTTACGGTCTTGGGGCAGTACAAATTTCTAAAGCTTTGATAGAAGAAAATTGTCGGCATTTTTTTGTAGCCTCAAGTGAAGAAGGAGCGTATTTACGCAAAGCTTTAGGAGTAGATGTTAATATTTTAGTTCTTAACGGAGTTTTTGAATATGACGCTTTAGAGCTTATAGAATATAATGTAACACCTGTTCTAAATAACTTAAAACAAATAGAAATTTGGCAAAAATTTAGCAATTTGAAAAATAGATTACTGCCTTGTTATTTACATTTTAATACTGGGATTAATCGTCTTGGATTAACTCGTAATGAAATAGAGCAGCTAATTAATGATCGTGATTTGTTAAAAGGGTTAGATTTACAATATATTATAAGCCATCTAGCTATATCCGAAGAAATAGATAATCCTTATAATCTAGAACAATTAAACAGATTTAAAGCTTATTTACAATATTTTCCAAACGTCAAAGCAAGCCTTGCTAATTCCGGCGGTATATTTTTAGGACAGGATTACCATTTTGATTTAGCAAGACCGGGGGCTGCTTTGTATGGGCTAAATCCTTTAACACACAACCCTGTAATCTTAAAAGCCCCTATAATTCACTTACAGAATTTGACACTAGATAGCCACGTCGGTTATAATATGACTTTTACAACTAAGCGTGATAGTATCATTGCAACGTTACCGCTTGGTTATGCCGATGGGTTTAGTCGTAATTTTAGCAATCAAGGCGAAGTATTTATTAACGGTTACAGCGTTCCTATAGTAGGGCGAGTATCGATGGATTTAATAAATATCGATGTTACCGATCTACCACCGCCCGATATTTTTCTAGGGCAGGAAGTGGAAATTATCGGAAATTATTGCACGCCCGATAAGATAGCGAGTATTATAGGTACTATCGGGTATGAGGTATTGACTAGCCTTGGTAATAGATATAAGAGAGTGTATAAGTAAGCGTCATTGCGAGCGACTGAAAGGAGCGTGGAAATCTCAGAATTTTGGTACGAGATTGCCTCGTAAAAATTTTTAATTTTTCCTCGTAATGACTATTAGGTACCCACTAACATATAATAAAAAATATACACAAATGTTATTAAATATAGCTAATTCAGTCGGTAAACGTATCATAAAAATAGCACAAAATGTAGGTAGTTTTTCTTTATTTAGCTTTGCTGCTATTAGTAGTATTGTAAGACCGCCCTTATATTTGAGTTTAATCATTCGACAATTATTATTTATCGGATTTTACTCTTTACCGGTTGTCGCTATGACGACTTTTTTCTCAGGTGCGGTACTTGCTCTGCAAAGCTATACCGGATTTTCCCGTTTTTCGGCTGAAAGTTCTATTGCAACGGTAGTAGTATTATCGCTGACTAGAGAGCTTGGACCTGTCTTGGCCGGATTAATGGTAGCAGGACGAGTAGGAGCATCGATTGCCGCAGAAATAGCAACAATGAGAGTAACGGAGCAGGTAGATGCTTTATACACTTTATCTACCGATCCTATTAAATATTTAGTTTTCCCAAGAGTAATAGCTGCCATTATTACAATGCCTTGCCTTGTTTTAATCGGTGATGTAATAGGTGTTATGGGTGGTTATTTGGTAGGGGTATATAAACTTGATTTTAATAGTGCGGCTTATTTAACCAGTACTTTTCAGTATTTAGAGCCGATTGACGTAATTTCTGGTCTTGTTAAAGCAGGAGTTTTTGGGTTTATTATTTCTATAATAAGTTGCTATAGTGGCTATTATTCAGATAAAGGAGCTAAGGGAGTCGGAAGAGCCACTACCTCGGCAGTAGTAAATTCTTCTATCCTTATCTTAATAAGCAATTATTTAATAACCGAATTATTTTTCAAAGTGTAAATATGGCAACAAAGGAAGAATTTAAGATTAAAATTCGGTCATTATATAAATCTTTTGCTAATCATAAGGTGTTAGACGGAATAGATTTGGATGTAAAAAAAGGCAGTTCATTAGTTATTTTAGGTGGTTCCGGTAGCGGTAAATCAGTTCTAATAAAAAATATAGTAGGATTGATTAAACCTGATAAAGGTAAAATTTTTATTGATAATGCAGAAATCCAAAATATCTCAAGTAAACAAAAATTTGAGGTTATGGACGGTATAGGCTTTTTATTCCAAGGCGGAGCATTATTTGACTCCTTAAATGTACGTGATAATATTACTTTTGCGACTAAAAAATTATCTAAGAAAGAAAAAAACGACCTTGCCGGTGCAAAGCTTAATTCCGTAGGTTTATCCACTAGAATACTCGATCTTTACCCATCGGAATTGTCGGGAGGAATGCAAAAAAGAGTAGCTCTTGCTAGAGCAATTTGTAGCACGCCGTCGATTTTATTCCTTGATGAGCCGACAACAGGGCTTGATCCCATAATGGCAAATGTTATTAATGAGTTAATTATAAAAATCCAAGAAGAGCTTGGAGCAACTACGATTACTATAACTCATGATATGATTAGTGCCGAAAAAATAGCTAAAGAAGTAGCTATGATTTATCAAGGAAAAATTAAATGGTACGGCAATAAAGATGAAATGCGTAATAGTGATAATCCTTATTTAAAACAATTTATAAATGGATTAACTACCGGTCCTATAGATTTTAATTAGGATAAGAATCTATTCTAAATTCGCATTATTGAGGTATAAAATGTTAAGAGATTTATTATTTGCAATAGTGTTTTTAGGTATAAATCTAAATGTTTATGCTATAAATACTAGCGCTTATACGGCAGATGATATAATAAAAGTAGTAATTATTCTTGGAATAGTTATTTTAATTTTTAGTCCTGCAAAATTCCGTATAGTAGCTATTGGAACTATTTTAGGTTTGGTCTTTGCCTATTTCGCGTATAAATACATAGTACCTATCTTTGTTTCTTCATTAAATGGACCATAATTAACTCTTGACACTATGGTAGTATTACTTTATATTTTTGTCTATTGTGTATTTATAAGTTTTAAGGTATTTAGCTTATGTCTCGTAAGTGCGAACTCACAGGTGTGGGTGTTTTATACGGCAATAATGTGTCACATTCTCAGCGTAAAACTAGAAGACGTTTTGAGCCTAATTTAAGGTCTGTTAAGTTTACAAGTGATATAACGGCTGAAGGATATAGATTATCAGTTAATGCTAAATGTATTAGTTCTGTTGAAAAAGCTGGCGGGTTTGATGCATATATTCTAAAAGCCAATGATAATGTTTTATCTAATACGGCTAGAGCTATTAAGAAAAAAATAATTCAGACTAAAATGGCGAAATCATCATGAAAAGCGGTATACATCCAGAATATAAAAAGTTTTTGATTAAAGTAGGAAGCGATGTTTTTGAAACAATGTCTACTCATCCTACAGGTGAAATTTTAATGGACGTTGATTTTAGAAAGCATTCGGCATGGAATAAAGATTCCGGAAATGTAGTAAATCAATCGAACAAAAGTGTTAGTGATTTCAACAAAAGATTCTCAGGTCTTTCTTTTGGTAACAAAAAAGAAGCTAGCTAGATTTTCGCTTTCGCGAGAATGGCATTAGCGATGTTCGTATAGTAGTGAGTAAGTCACGATATAATGCGGACAAAGTCATTAATTCTCAATTATTGCGGGGTGGAGCAGCTCGGTAGCTCGTCAGGCTCATAACCTGAAGGTCGTTGGTTCAAATCCAGCCCCCGCTACCATATTTTATATTTTCAGTAAGCTATTTTCTGAGGATTTCCACTTTTAGCGATGTTGTCGCATGGCTTATTTATGCCATTCCCGCCTTCGCGGTGAGGTATTGTTGTGTGAATACCCGAACCGTCATTGCGAGGAGCGAAGCGACGCGGCAATCCAGAAAAATAATTAAAAAAATTCTGACTTACAGAATTTTTAACTGGATTGCTTCGTTGAATTACTGCGTAATTCTTCTCGCAATGACGAGAAAACCGGTCCACGCAACAATGCCTCGCGGGGATGACATCGCACAGGTTTTTCGAGCCATACAACAACGCCTAATTCTTCCTGCAATGATTACACAATACCTGTAAATTTATCAAATCTAAAAAATTATGACTACTCAGAAAATAGTGCCTACAAAATTGACTGATGGCAGCAAGCTTTTTCGTCATGAAGCTAAATTTGTAGCTGGTGCTATGAATATAAGCCAAATCCCCAATTCTTCATTACTGGAAATTGCTTTTGTCGGTAAGTCAAATGTCGGCAAATCAAGTCTAATAAACGCGATATGTAATAATAAAAATCTTGCTAAAGTTTCCAATACTCCAGGGCGTACTAGGCAAATCAATTTCTTTAACCTTGCAGATAAACTTATTATAGTTGATCTTCCCGGCTATGGTTTTGCTAATGTTCCTATATCAGTCAAAGAGCAGTGGGAAGTATTAATTAGCTATTATTTACAAAATAGCCATAATTTAAGGTTAGTTAACTTATTGATTGATTCAAGAAGGGGTATAAAAGAAAACGATAAGAAAGTAGCTGAGCTATTACTTGCAAATAAAAGAGAATTTCAAATTATTTTCACAAAATACGATAAAGTTACGGATCGCAAAAACCTTAACGACGAAGCACAGAATTTTCTTGCAACTTTAAACTACTCATGTAATGTTATGTATGTAAGTAGTAGGAGTAAAGAAGGTGCAAGAGAACTTAAAGCTAGTTTGGCAAAATGCATCAAACCTCAAAGGTAAAGAGGTAGATAGTATTTCTTCATTAAATAACATTGCTATAATTAAGAATATAATAAAGTGTAGTAGTGAGTTAAAGAATCAAGCAATAGTTCTAAAATTACCTGCTACTATTATTATTGACGATAAATTATTTACGGCTTTTATTGAATCTGTTAGATTGCTTGAGATGTGCGGTGCTAAAATATATATAGTACATGATCATATTGATTTACGAAGTTCGTCTTTAATATCACAAATAGATGAAAATTTTAGTCAAAAAATTAGTAAAATAAGCGACTATAGTTCCCTAAATAATCCTATTATTATGGAAATTTTATCCAGTTACGTTAACAAGCTCATAGTAACAAAATTAAGTAGTGTAGGTTGTTATGCAATTGGTATTTCAGGTAAGGATGTCAATTTACTGCAAGCAAAAAAGTCAAAATTATCTCACCGAAAAATTGTAAATAATGATGTTATAAATATTGGTTTTTTAAGCGAGCCTATTATCATTAACCCGGAAATTTTATTAAATTTTGAAGATAATAATATTATACCTGTAATAGCACCATTTGCGAGCGACGATCAGGAGAAAACACATTTATTAAATGTTAACTTAACGGTAGCAACAATTGCTTCTGCATTAAGTGCGGAACATTTAATATTTCCATATGAGATATTACAGGTATCTGAGACGTTTCCGTATAATATAAAAATACGAGATATTAACTTATTGAAATCAATGTTGGGTGATAGTAATAATTTTATCGAAGAAGAATTAATTAAGATAGCAGTTAATGCGCTTGAAAATAATAACAGTTACGTACATTTTGTAAATAGTGAAGTACCGAATTCAATACTATCAACTATGTTTGATATAAATATAAACTAAAGAGGTTTTTTATGGCAGGAGCACTAGCATCCGATCTTTTATTTGTAGGGTTAACTAGACCACCGATGATATTTGGAGTAAGTATTAAGTTTGCTGCATTAAATATGATAATGACGATGATAGTATTTATTTGGAATAACGGTATTATGATTTTATTCATTGCGGCTGCTTTGCATTTGGTAGCTTATATTATATGTTTTAAAGAACCGAGATTCATAGAGCTATATTTAAATAAAATGTCAAGAACTAGCCAATGTCCTAATAAATTTTACTATGGAGCAAATTCGTATAATATTTGAGTTTGTTATTCATTCCCGCGTGGATACCAAGTCGTCATTGCGGGGAAAAACTGTAAGTTTTGACGAAGCAATTTTAGTAGTTTGTTATTATTTCATGAGATTGCCACGTCGAGGCTTCGCCTCTCCTCGCAATGACATTTAATAAATCAAAATAGTTAAATCAGGTGAGGTAATGAAGTTATTTAGAACTAGAGCAGCTAAAGAATTAAGGTCTAAACAAGAAAGACCCACTTCGCATTTTATTCCTTATAAATGTCACTGGGATAGTAATACTATTTTAACCAAAGATAATTCATTATTGCAAGTCATTAAAATAAACGGCTTTTCTTTTGAAACTGCGGATGATGAAGATCTAGACATTAAAAAGAATATCAGAAATGCCTTACTTAAAAATATGGCTTCGGGAAATATCATTATGTATTTCCATACTATTAGAAGACGTAAAGCAGTGATATTTGACGATACGGAATTTACTTATGATCCTACCGTAAAAGTCCCTAATGATTTTATTACTTATTTAGGTGCAGAATGGCGTAAGAAACATGCGGGCTCCAGGTCGTTTTTTAATGAATTATATGTTAGTATTTTATATAAGCCCGATACCGGCGGTGCTGCTATAGTTGAGTATTTTCTAAAGAAGATTAGACAAAAATCTAATAAAACCGCTTGGGAAAATGACATGAAGGAGATGAAAGAAAATCTTCAAGAAATGTCAACTAGAGTGGTTAATACATTAAGAAGTTACGGAGCAAGATTACTTGGAGTTCGTCAAACGCCATCAGGTAGTTATTGTGAAATTTTAGAATTCCTTTCATCTTTAGTTAATTGTGGCGACTCACCCGGACCTATATCATTACCGCGTGGTACTATTGATGAATATTTACCAACCCATCGCTTATTTTTTGATTCTCGTACTATTGAAGCAAGAAGTCCACTTGGCAAGAAATATGCTGGAATGATCAGTATACTTGAATACGGTCCTAATACTTCAGCAGGAATTTTTGACGGATTCCTGCAAATGCCTTTTGAATTTGTCATGACTCAAAGCTTTGTCTTTGCTAATAGAACCGTAGCGATTGGTAAAATGCAATTACAGCAAAATAGAATGATACAATCCGGTGACAAGGCTACTTCACAAATTGCTGAAATCAATACGGCCCTTGATATGGCTACTAGCGGCGATATCGGTTTCGGTGAGCATCATTTATCGCTCTTATGTTCCGCAAATAATATTAAAGCTTTAGAAGATATATTATCAATGGCAGCAGTTGAGCTTTCTAATTCAGGAATTCAGCCGGTTAGAGAAAAAGTCAACATGGAACCTAGCTACTGGGGACAACTGCCCGGAAATATGGATTATATAGTACGTAAATCTACTATCAATACATTAAATATGGCTAGCTTTGCATCGCACCATAATTATCCACTCGGTAAAATTAAAGATAACCATTGGGGAGAATATGTCACAGTACTTGATACTACTTCAGGTACACCGTTTTATTTTAATTTCCATGTGAGGGATGTTGGACATACTCTAATTATTGGTCCAACAGGTGCTGGTAAAACAGTTCTTATGAATTTCTTATGTGCTGAAGCACAAAAATTCAAACCTCGTATGTTCTTTTTTGATAAAGATCGAGGAGCAGAAATATTTATACGTGCTTTAAACGGAGTTTATACAGTAATTGATCCGGGTTTAAAATGTAACTTTAACCCTTTGCAGCTTGAAGATACTAGTGAGAATAGAACGTTTATTTTAGAGTGGCTTCGCGTGCTTGTAACTTCTAACGGCGAAAGTTTAACTGCACAAGATAATAAGATCTTATCTCAAGCAATAAGCGGTAATTTTAGATTAGAAAGAAAAGACAGGAGACTCAGTAATGTTATAGCATTTCTTGGTATTGATACACCAAATAGTTTGGCAAGCAGGATTGCAATGTGGGTCGGTAAAGGTTCGCACGCTAAGATATTTGACAATGAAATAGATGATATTGATTTACAAAAAGCAAGGGTATTCGGTTTTGATATGACTGAATTACTTAAAGATCCTATAAGCCTTGCACCGGTATTATTATATGTGTTCCATCGTATTAATATCTCTTTAGATGGGCAGAAAACTATGATAGTGCTTGATGAAGCATGGGCCTTAATCGATAATCCGGTATTTGCACCTAAGATCAAAGATTGGTTAAAAGTGTTGAGAAAATTAAATACTTTTGTTATATTTGCTACACAGAGCGTTGAAGATGCAGCTAAGAGTAGAATTAGCGATACATTAATTCAGCAAACAGCTACGCAGATTTTTTTACCTAATTTGAAAGCTACAGATATTTATCGTAGTGCATTTATGTTAAGTCAGCGAGAATATATTTTAATTAAAACTACCGACCCTACTACACGTTATTTCTTAATAAAACAAGGAATAGATGCCGTGGTTGCCAAAGTTAACTTAGACGGCATGAATAATATAATTAGTGTTTTATCCGGCAGAGTTGAGACTGTAATATTGCTCGATCAAATTAGAGAGAAATACGGTAATGATCCGGATAAATGGTTACCTATATTTTATGAAGCAGTTAAAACATTATAAATTCCTGCTTGTCACCCCGCGAACAAGCCGGTGTTGTTGCATAGACACCCTAACCGTCATTGCGAGGAGCGAAGCGATGCGGCAATCTAGAAAAATAATTAAAAAAATTCTGACTTACAGAATTTTTTACTGGATTGCTTCGTCGAATTACTACGCAATTTTTCTCGCAATGACGTTAAGAGCCATCTCATACGGGGCAAGTAACTAGTTATGAAATTATTTCCTCGTAGTATACTTATAACATTAATATTAAGCTTTGTCCTAAATTTAGGGCTAGTTACTAAAGCTCATGCCAAAGATACTCTTGATAGCATTGTAGATGTTTTAAGCGGCTTAACTTGCGAAACTCAAGGAGTCGGAGATTTATTGCGTAGTGAATTCTCTCATACATGTGTTGTTGCTCCGTTCTTTACTTTTGCGGTAATGAATCTTGTTTCCCCAGTTTTGTACATGAATACGTTTCTGAAGCTTAAAATAAATGATAATGAATTATTTAACGATAGTAGGTTTGGAAATTTTCCAGGAGGTCAATGTACTCGTGAAAATAGAATTAATCCTAAAAACCCGGAATTACGTTTTGCCTTATGTAGTAATGCTAAATTAATTGTAGCTCGAGCAGGGGCGGTAGCAAAATCGGCGCTTGCTATTTCTAAAGCCGTATTAACAGGGAGTGATCCTTGGGGCGATATAAAAGAAGCGTGGAAAAATAATAAAAAGGATTATTATGTTCCATATAGAGGTAAGCCCGGTGATGAC
Source organism: Rickettsia endosymbiont of Cantharis rufa (assembly GCF_964026445.1). Lineage (NCBI taxonomy): Bacteria > Pseudomonadati > Pseudomonadota > Alphaproteobacteria > Rickettsiales > Rickettsiaceae > Rickettsia > Rickettsia endosymbiont of Cantharis rufa. Next base: position 1,310,188 of record NZ_OZ032150.1, on the reverse strand, counting down.
GGCTTTGCATTTGATGTGGGCTTCCCTGTAATATATTGGAAAGTTATTCAAGATAAAGATAGGATATGTGTCTCAACAAAGGGGTTTACAGGAGACGTTCCCGTCGGCTGTAAATATATGAAAGAGCCGTTTCCGAAATCCATGTATAATAACTTTATGGATGTAGCAGATAAGGATTTTATTGAGGACCCAAATGCAACTCCTACCGATCCTTTAGCCTTAGTTTCCTGTAGTGCCGCAGGCGATGGATGTTATCAAAAAGCTTATAATGCTTCAAAAACTGCAGTAGTCATGACTTCTCCTCTTATAGAATGTATGAGGCAAATGATTGCTAGATTACTAATTAGTAAAGATGTTTGTAGTTTTGATAATGTAAGTCAAGTGGTTAATTTGGCTTCAAGGCAAGATAGTGCATTATTTCAGTTCCAAGTAGGAATGTATAAAATAGTTACGGCCTTTCTAACTTTATATGTTATGTTTTTTGGCTTTAAAATGTTACTTGCAGGTGAAGTGCCACCAAAAAGTGAATATATAAATTTTGTATTGAAAATGATATTCGTAACTTATTTTTCAATAGGAATTAATATAACCCCTGGTAGCGGCTCTCCGTATGATCGGCTTGACGGTATGATTCAGTGGGCGTTTCCTTTCTTACTTGACGGTATAAACGGTTTAGCAAGTTGGGTTATGAATGCTGCTCCGTCCGGTTTATGTAAATTTAACAATATTTCCTATGAGGGCAGTGTTTCTTATATTGCATTATGGGATGCGTTAGATTGTAGAGTAGCTCATTATTTAGGGCTTGATATATTATCTACGTTACTTGTCGAAAATGCTTATCGAAGCCATGATTTTTTAAATTTTGATTTCTTTAGCTTTAGTGCCCCGCCATATATTTATTTGCTAATTCCGGCAATAATATCAGGTAATATGATGTTAGTGTCGCTCGCTCTTTCTTATCCGTTACTTGTGATTTCAGTTGCTGCCTTTATGGTTAATGCAACGATTATGTGTATGATATCTATAGTAATACTCGGTATTTTAGCTCCTCTTTTTGTACCGATGTTTTTATTTTCATATACACGAAGTTATTTTGATAGCTGGGTTAAACTGATGATCTCATTCTTGCTACAGCCTATGGTGGTAGTTACTTTTATGATCACGATGTTTTCGGTTTATGATTACGGTTTCTACGGTAAATGTCAATATAAGAGCAAGTTGATTAATAATAGTATAGAAGACAAAATTCAAGGTGGTATTATTTCTAAGCGGGATGTTTTAATATTCTATATTAATAATGATTGGACGCAATATACTAAAGACGATGCAAAAAGTTGTCAAAATAGCTTAGGTTATATGTTAAATAACCCTATTACCACGGCATTTAATTTTGCAAAAGATAGTGTACAACAAATAGTTACCAGCAAACCAGATGAGACTTGCAATCCAGACGGTACTTGTACTCCAAAACCAGGGGAGGCTACTTGCTCTTGCAATGCAAAACCAGGGGATAGTAGTACAAGTAGCTTCCTTGGTAAATTCCAGTTTTTATCGGGAGTGGTTTTAGGTCCAGGGATGTTTTTTATGTCTCCAAAAGTGCTTTTTGAGAAAATTAAAAATATTTTGCTTTCGTTAGTTACGGCATGTTTTACATTGTATTTGATGTATAATTTTAGTAGTCAGCTAGCTGAATTTGCTGCAGATATGACGGAAGGGGTAGCTCTTAGTAATGTTGCTATAAAACCGCAAGTAATATTTAAGGCAGCTATGGAAGGGCTTGCTATGGCGGGGGTTGCAACCAAGGGGCTTGATAGTATAGCAAGTAGGGGAGAAGGAGCCGGTGATTTAGGTGCAGCTAAAGGTGGGGTAAGTGATAATGTCGGTGCAAGCGGAGGAGGAGTCGGTGATAATATTGCTGTGAGTGGAGGTACATCGGCACCCGCGGTAACAACGCCGACAGCTTCGTCTTCTGTAGCAACTTCTAGCCCTAAAACTGTAAGTAGTGAAGCAAGATCGAATATTGTTACTCCTCCTTCTGCTCCTCCGAAATCTGTTTCATCGCCTGCTAGCATTAGAACTTCTATTTCTACACCCGCACCTGCGCCACAAAGTAATATTGAACCTGAAAGTGTCGGAAAAATCATAAGAGATAATAATCAAGAAAGTAAAAAAGAGGCCGATAATATTCCGCCTCCACAAGAGAAAGTTGATAATACATCGCCTTCACAAGACAAAGTTGATAACGCAAGTAAAGGTACAGGAGTAATTGGTTATAGTTTTAACTTAAAGGAACATGATAATCCTACAGGAGTAAAGCAGATACGAGAAAATGCAGAGATTCGGGATAAGCGTGCAGCAGTAGAGAAAGCGTGGAATGAATTAGTAGCAAGCGGAGGAGGAAGAGTAAGAGACCAGCAAGGTGAAGAAACATCCGAGCGACGTACGAATGCAGAAAAGAAATGGAATGAATTAGTCGATAGTGGTGTAGCAACTGAGATAAGAGAAAGAGATAATAGTGTAACTAATAAATTTGATAAATTAGATGATCAGATTAATAAATCCGAAAAGTCAGAAGACGTTAGACCAGAAGATAAAAAAAATCAGAGGATAAAAGAAACTACCGAAGTTGAACCTGAACTAGATTTACCCGGTGATCTTAAGATTGATCGTACTATTAGAGGGCCTCAAGATAGTAATAACCCTGAAAGAAAAGACGAAGTAAATGAGAATAGAAGCAAAAAAATAGATAGTGGTTCCGATGAAAATTCATAATTTTATAAAAATTTTTATTGTAATTTGTCTTGAGGTTTTCGCTTTAAATAGCTTTGCCGGCTTTGGGGAGTCATGTTCTAGTTTGTCAACTACCGGAGATGGATATTTAGAAACCGATACGGCATATGGCTATATAATTCGTAATATTGATATGAAAGATCCGAGAGGTAATTGTAACTCGGCTGCGTCCGGTATAACGTTTTGTTTTAAAAATGTAGAGGGTAGTAGTAGTCCTTGTACCATATATACTTTAAATGAGGGCGACTCTAAGAAGATTAGTGATTTAAGTATTGATAATAATCCTGATCTTGGAGCAAATCCCGTATTACAGAATATTGTTTTAACGGTTAAAAAATGGGATAATGATCTATGTTTAGTTATGCCCACGTCAAGGGGACCGTTGCCGGTAGCATGTAAATCTTTAAGTGCAACTCCGACGCCTACCCCGCCTGATAATGAGAATTGCAATATAGGAAAAAGCTGTTATACGGGAGCAAATTATAGTCAATCATTAATTAATTTTTCCGGTCTTGCAGTTCAGTGTTTGAGCGAAACGCTTAATAAAATATTTTTTGTCGGAAATGGCTGTAGTTCTCAAGATCAAAATTCTAGAATAATCAATCTTGCCGCTTTTTCTACGTTTCAAGGTTATTTAAAGAGAACTATAGGTGCGGCACTAATTCTGTATACTATGTTTTTTGCCTTTAATATGGCTCTAAATAAAGAATATGCAAGTACTGAAAAAATAGCTCTTTTTGTAATAAAATTCTTATTTGTTGCTTATTTTTCTATCGGTCTTGGGCCTTTAGATTTTAGCGGCAGTCAGCCGACAAAAGAAAACGGTATGTTAACATACGGATTACCTCTTTTGACAGGGGCAGCACCTAGCTTTGCACAGATGGTCTTTAATGCAGTAGGTTCTAGAGGATTATGTCAGTTTAATAATTCAAAATATAAGGACAGTTATAAATTTTATGGTTTATGGGACGCTATTGATTGCCGTATAGGTTATTATCTTGGCTTGGATTTACTTTATAATATAGATAAGAATGGAGTTTTAGGGAGGCCGGTCGGAAATGGTCCCGGCGGTAATAATACACCTATACCTAATTTTGATCCTGATGGCAAAAAAGACAGACCAAAGGATTTAAGTAAAGCGGGATCATTGAGATTTTTTACCGTTATGTTTGGCTTCTTTATGGCTGGAAACATCATTATACTTGCAGCAGGTTTAGTATTTTCTGTAATATTTTTATCTATACTTTTATATTTTATTACGCATTATTTAGTTTGCATGATTACTATTTACGTTATGACATATGTTTCTCCTATATTCATCCCTATGGCTCTATTTACTCGTACAAAAGCTTATTTTGACGGGTGGTTAAAAGTATGTATCTCATGTGCATTGCAGCCGGCAGTAATAGCAGGTTTTATAGCTTTATTAGTCACTATGTATGATTCCGCAATATTTAAAAATTGTGAATTTCTTAGATATGATTATGAAAAAGGAGATATTAAATTTAGTACTTTTGAGTTAAGGTTACCAAGCGGCGGTCAAGATAAATGCCAGGAAAGTTTTGGATATAAAATGTTACAATATTATGCAGGTGAAGGTTGGGAAGAGCATTTATTGATACTTTTCCCAATAAAATCAATTGTTAGAGATGTTGTATCTATTTTAGCGGAACTTTTGTGCGTATTAGTATTTTCGGTTATTTTTTATTATTTCTCTAAATCTATAGGACAGTTTGCGGCTGATTTAACTAACGGTCCTAATATGAATGCAGTAACGGCAAGTCCAACTAAAATTGTTGATTTAGTAAAGAAAGGAATAGATTTTGCTAAAGATGCTACTATGGCTACGCAAGGTAAGCCGCCGGTAGGAGATAAACCTGGTGAGAGTGGACGTAAGGGTGGAGAACAAAGCGATGATACACTTGGTTCAGCGGAAGGAGGTGGTGATAATGCCAAAGATGCTGTATCATCAGTTGGAGGTAAATGATAGAATATGCAGAGTAACTTATTAAAAGTTTTAGGAATACTCGCTATAGTAGCAACGCTAGTTTGCTTTATTTTTGCAGCACTTGGTATGATAGGAGCAGTAAAAGTCGGTAATGGCTGTTATATGAGATATGCTCCGGACGGTAAAGGAGGCTCGGATTCAATAACCGGTACTATAACCCTTAATGCTAATGCTAATCATGTAAACACTTCTAAAATGCTACCTGACGGCACAACTCAGCTCATTCCTGATCCTACTCGTTACAATGAATGGTTAAATACCCAGGTGCTAGTAGAAAACAACCAACAGGTGAATTTACAAGTGGTCGGTCAGACTAGTTTATGTTTAGCTTATATACCAAAAGATAATTTACAACGTACAGGAGCTGGATCTAATTTAGACGATAGCGGTAAAATGATTCCAATCCCTCGTGTTACCGATGCAAATAATCCGCCTGTCTCTCTAATAATGGATGCAAAAAATAATGAATGGCGTAATATTACCGAATTATATGCTAATGATAGAGTTTTAGTTTCCGTATATCCTAGTTTTGTCAGTACGGGTGCAACAGTTAATGATGTTTTTAAAGGTAATGTGGTTAAGAAAGATTGCTCACAAAATCAAACTTCCTACGATCCGATTTGTGGAAAATATTCTATTTATTCCGGTCCATATGTTAATGCTTGCGAATTGAAGCAGAATTATTGGAAAGGCAATAAACGTAGAGAAAAATGTTCAGGATGGTGTCTTGCGGGTTGTATTCATCCAGAGGGTGGTCAATTCTGGTGTAATCTTGCGGGTGCTTGTTGTACTTATTGGATATGCGATTCTTTATCTGCTTGGGTAAATCACGAGGGCTACATGCCGGAAGCTTATAAAGATGACGATAGTTTTACCTTTAATTGGTCAGATAATCCGGGTAATTTATATATAAATTACATGAATATAAAATGTAATAATGCTAATATTGGTCAAAAACCTGTCGGAACTTGTCCCGATAATGATGATTATAGTGTATCAAAAGATAAAGATTATATAAATGGAGATTTTCAAAAGAATCGGAGATTTTGGTATACGGCTGATGGTAAAGGAGGCAAAGGACCAACCGGATTAATGTGGCAGCTTAGTCATGATCCTCAGGATAATCAATTTGCTAAGTTTGTTGCAGATTCAGATCAACCGCCTGAGTATAAAGATAAAGACGGTAAATATATATATAAAGTTGTATATAATATACCTTTTAACAGTAATATTGAAAAAAGTTATTTACAATATAGGCTTTGGTCTCCCACCTCACAAGATGCTAATAAGAATACGGGCGGATATGTTCTAAATATTAAACAGACTAGATGCTATAGAGAGAACGGTAATAGTTTTAACGATACTTTTGATGATCGGGGACAAGTGCAATATATAATAGTACCGGCTTCAGAAGATCCAAATTCTAAAGATTCCAACGGCAACCCTATTAAACCTTATTCAGTCACCGGAATTAACGTTGATAGTGATGGTAAAGCTACCCCCCCTATTACAGCAAACGAAGCGGGTTATATATGGATGAAAATTCTAAATGATCCGAAGGATTATAAAGACAGTGACGGTAGCTATAAAGTACATTTCTCAACATCCTTAAAAGTAGGAAGTTTTACTATTAAAGTAATGGAGCCATTACTTCAGTTATTTAAAACTAAAGTTCAAGGGGCTGCTACTTCTATTTTTAAAAATATGGTATGTTATAAAGCCACTGATAATTCATCATGTACTAACTTTTTTACCTATATTAAAGCAATTTTAATTCTATATGTGATGACTTATGGAGCAATGTTCTTGCTCGGCTTTGCCAAGATAAACCAAAAAGAGCTAGTAATTAGAATAGCAAAAATCGGAATAGTTAGCGGGCTTATGAACGGTAATACTTTTGAATTTTTCAGTAATTACCTTTTTGATGCAATTACTGGTTTTTCAGACTCAATTATTGCTAATATGAGTGGGTATAGCTTATTTACTTCTACTAATACTATTTCTAATCCTTTTATGTTTTTAGATGCAGTAATGAGTAAAATATTTTTTAGTCAAACATTTATCGCTCAATTACTTGCGCTTCTTTCTCTTGGGCTTAGCGGTATTATATATTTTATAATTACTTTTATTGCGGTCGGTATAGTAATTATTACGGCACTTAGAGCTATTGCCGTTTATATTATGGCATTTATGGCAACTTGTATATTAATCGGTGTAGCTCCTTTATTTATTAGTTTCTTATTATTTGATTTTACTAGGTATTTATTTGATAATTGGGTGAGGTTTACGATCCGCTATATGGTAGAACCGGTAGTTATGATGGCAGGTATTATAGTACTAACACAGCTATTTACCATTTATCTAGATTTTGTTTTAGGTTATAGCGTTTGCTGGAAATGTGCTGTACCGATAAAAATTCCGTTTATCGGTACTATTTTACCTATTGCATTACTGAACGTACCTATCTTCTGTATTAATTGGTTTGCTCCTTGGGGAATGGATTATATGTCAGGTATGATGGGAGTAAATATGCAAAATATCGTAGCTCTGGTTATTATTGCTTACGGTATGTACGGTTATATTGAATTTTCAGGACGTATGGTAGCAAAATTAACTAGCGCTGCCGGACCTTCAGCTACCGGTATGGGGGCAGCAATGTCTGACGCAGCAGAAAATAAAGCATTAAGTCAAATAGGTATGGATGCTAAAACAAGACAAGGTATCGCCGGCAGAGCGGAAAGTCGATTAAAACAACGCAATAAAACGTTAGGTCAGGCTGAAAAAAATAGAAAAAATATGACACAAGAAGGGGGTGAGAAGAAAAATGAAGAACCACCTAAACCTGAGTTGCCGAGATAGAGAGTGAATCAAAAATCGTCATTGCGAGCGACTGAAAGGAGCGTGGCAATCTCGTGAAAGGGATTGCTTCGTCAATTACTTACGTAATTTCCTCGCAATGACAAAAAATAAAAATCACGGTATGACGTGTTGGATAACAATTTAAATTATGAAAATCCCTAAGAGTTTAGTTTTATTAGTTTTGTTTATGGCAATGCCAGCTAAAGCTGTTGATGCTTTTTCATGGATGTCAACCGGTTTTGGTGGGTTAAAAAGCTTACTCGGTTGTTTAGAAGTGCCTGAATTTACAAGTTTTCAAGAGGGCAATATAGGAATTAGTTTATCTACCGCCGGAACTTGGCAGTCAACAGGTAACGCTGTTGAGAAAGGTAAATTGTTAAAAATAAATTGGTCTACTTCAGGTATTACTCCTGAACCTAGAAAATATCTAGTATTATATAGAATTGATCCAAGATTTAGTACGCCGCAAGTTTTCATTAAAACTTATAATTATTCTAAATTACAATTTGAAGCTTTAGGATTTCCTCGTTTTGTTACAGACAATAACAGTGAAACACCGGGGGCTATACCGCCTGATAAAGATCTTGATGCACTTTCATTTAATAAAATGTCTGATTCTGTTAAATATTTTAACTATTCTAACGGTAATTCGAGAATTGAAGTTAAGGCCGGCGATATAGTAAATATTAGTTTAGTGAGTAAAGATAATTTTTTTAGCCCTAATGCTCCAGTATTTCCAAGTACCGTAGATAATATTTTAGCGCAGGAACTTGATAGTTCGATATTTGCCGCTTCCGCACTTTATACTGAAAGCAACCTTGGCAACTTTGATAATAGAATAATTTACTCATCTGCAGAGCAGGTATGTAATCTTATAGATGCTTCAAGAGATCCTGACAAACCAAGCGGATGTAGCGGAGCTGGCTCAGCTACAAAATATAAAAGTATAAATAGTAACGAAGCATTAGTCGGCAAACCTATGAGAGTTGGAGTAGTACAGAATTTTATGGGCTTAATTAATTCTTGCCCTATGGGCTCTAATTTAAATACTAGCCCTGCCTGCTATTACGATCAAGGTAGAGGAATGACAATTAAGGTAGGCGGTCAGGTTATTAAGGGGCGGGATCAAAGTTTTGTAAATTCAAGTAGTACTCAAAGTAGCTTTATATATTATCAAGCGACTAGCGGCGGTACTATGGATTTTACTAGCGATTGGCAAACAAATAATATGTTTGCTGAGTCAGCCCTCATGAGTGATTGGAGTCGAAATTTTTCGAATTATAATGATTTTAATGATTTCATAACTAATAAACCTAATCCTAATCCCCCGCCTCCTAAGGTGCCTAAGGATTGGTTAGTTAATTTTTTATATTTTGGTCGTTATGCGATGATTGTTGAAATAGGTAATGGAACAAATTCAATTAGTCCGGGTGATCAGCAAAATATAAGTTTAGAATATGTAATAACACAGGACGGTGCGTTACCTGATTCATCTGTTCGCGGTACGCCAGTAGATTATAATTTTGCAGCTGATGCATCGCAAGATGGATATTTATGGTTAAGGGTAGTAAATCCTAATAGTAATATACAAGGGGTAGTTAGTGTAAATTATGCTAATTATACCGGTACAACTTGGTTTTCGGATATAGTATATAATGGTGCTATTAAACCTATTACCGATCAGTTTAGAACTTTTAGTAAAATGTTCTATATGAATCTAGTTAAAAATTCTGCAGTGCAGAATATAGCTAAAGCTGCATTAACCCTCTATGTTACTATATTTGGACTAATGTTTGTTATGGGAGCATTAAAATTAACTGCCATAGAAGTAATAATACGTATATGCAAAATAGCTATGGTAGCTTTTTTAATTAGAGAAGAAAGCTGGAGTTTCTTTAATACATACTTCTTTAGTGTATTTACTGACGGTATTGATTTCTTTGTAACTAACGTAGTAGGTGCTACAAGCTCTAGATCTAATATTTTTGGTTTTATTGATCCTATATTTGATAAATACACTAACGGCAGAATTTGGGGGTTGTTATTTATTGAATTATTACAAATACACAACGGGTTAACATTTATTGCTATTATAACCATCTATGGTCTTATTACTTATTTTAGAGCTGTTTTAGAAGTTATAATAGGTTATGTTATTGCGTTCATAGGGGTAACCGTTATGATTTCATTAGCACCGTTTTTCATAATATTAATGTTATTTGAAAAAACTAAGAGTTTATTTGATAACTGGATATCGACATTGCTTAGTTATGTAGTGCAGCCGACAATATTATTGATTTTCTTTTTATTGATAGATCAGATTTTATCTGAGCAGCTTTTAAAAGTGGTAGTTAGAGCCTGCTGGGATACTCTTATACCGATAAAAATAGGGCTTGATTTAACAAATCTTGGTGTTCCGATCAATTTCTCTTTTACATTACCGTTCTTACCCGGAATACCTTTCTTTGTACCGGATGTTCCGGAAATTAGTAGTTCTAATATTTTAACAAATAATACTAATACCTTCTTAGTATTATTTACTACAGCTTTATTATTTTATTCATATTGCTTGATGTCATATGGTTTAGTAACTTTTGTAAATATAGTAGTCGGAATGCTTACAAATGTTACGCCGGCACGAATATCAGGAAATTATCAAGAACGTTCTGATCCTGTAGGAGCTGTTATGGATGATATATTACTAAAACCAACTAATAAGGATGGTACAAAGGGATCTTCAAGGATTAAGAGTGCCGTAATGGCTCCGGTAAATCTTTTCAAGGATAAAATAATTGATCAAAATTATAAAGCTAGAGAACCTCAAGGTGGCGGTGAACATATAAGTAAATTTTTATCTGAACGTAATGATGTATCGAAGAAAGAAGAAGAGAGAAAGTAGTATAGGTTATTTTAGTGTCATCCCAGCTAATTTGAAAATCGCCATTTCGAGTAGCCGTAGGCTGTGCGGCAATCTCATGAAATAATAACAAACTTCTGGGATTGCTTCGTCAATTACTTACGTAATTTCCTCGCAATGACGTTGAAATTAAGAATATAAAAATAACACATAAAAAATAAATGAACAAAAATATTTTTATTACATTATTAATATCGTTATTGCTGCTGCTTTCCGGTTGTAGTGGTGATACTTGTATTGATCCTGATGATTTTGGTTTTATCAAATTCAATGTCTCTTCTAGATATGATCAGGAAGAAATTACTTCAAGACAAGAGGGTGATCAAGTAGCACCGTGGCGTGACAGTGCTTATAAAGTAAACGGCTATCCGTTAACAGTTATGGTAAGACCATGGAATTATATACTTGGAGATAAAAATACTTCAGGTCAGTTATCTGCATGGTGTCCATGGTACGGTCAAAAGAATAATACAACTACTTTGGCTGCTTTTTGTGTTAAGCTACAACCGTGTACTTTTTGGGATAATGCTAGGCTTGATATGTGTACTCCTAATCCCGCAAGTCAAAATGATGCAATGATTAGTAATGCTCCATGTATAATGACAGACGGCGTCGGGCTTTATTTTCTTATTGCCGCTAAAAATGCTGATCCTAATATTTCACCGGATAAACAGCGTAAACCGGACGGTATAACTCAACATTTAGGAGAGCTCACTTCGAGTGTAGGCTATGACTTTTATAGTATTAGTAGTACGGGACAATTCTTAAAAGCCGGGGGTATAAATTATCAATATAAAGGTGAAGATAAGTCAAAACATGCTCAATCGCCCCTTTATTTTAAGATTATAGATAAATTTTATAATGATAATAGCGGGCAATATAGATTAGTAATAAAGTCCGGAGTTAGTGATACTAGACCCGATCCATTACAATTTTTAACTGATTTAATAAAAGGAGTATTGTTTGGTAACGATGGGATCATAAAGAAAACTTATCAACAAATAATTGATACGCCGGGTTATAGGATGAGTGTCTCGGCTATTTTAACTCTATATATAATGTTTACGGGCTCCTCCTTTTTAATAGGTAATATAAACCTTACTCATGTCGAACTTATAGTTAGAATATTAAAAGTTAGTATAGTTTCAATATTATTAAGCACTAGTAAAGCTTGGACATTTTTTCATGATTATTTATTCGTATTTTTTATTGATGGGGTTCAGCAAATACTACAAATAGTTAATGAGGCTTCGGCTACTGGTCCGGGTTCTCAAAGCTTGCTTGGGTTACTTATTTCTCCTCAAACTTTATCTAAATTATTTTCGTTACTGTTTGTTGATTGGCTTGGCTTTATATATATCATTCTATATATGATAGCCCTGTATTTTATTTTCTTCCTTATATTTAAAGCTACTATTATCTATCTCACTGCCCTTATAACTATCGGTATGATTATAATTATGGGGCCGATATTTATTTGTTTTATGTTGTTTAATATAACTCGTTCGTTATTTGAGAATTGGTTAAGACAATTAATATCATACGCATTACAGCCTATAATTTTATTTGCCGGTATCGCTTTTATTTCAATGATAATCAGAAGTGAAGTATATTCAACACTCGGTTTTGCTGTATGTAAGCATGATTTTCCTAATTTAGGTCCGATAAATGAAATATTTGGTAGTTTCCTTGAGGATATAGATCCAAGCCTCAGTAATTCAATATTTTATTGGTGGTTCCCCGTACCAATGAAAGGCGGTATAAATAATTTCCACAAAGCAAAGATATTAGTTCCTAAAGATTATATAAAAGATGATGGTACTACGCACTGTTCTGCGTATGAGTGTATAGAGGAACGCTATATTGAGTTACCGTTTTTAGATTTAGTTAAAGATGCAAAAAGGATTAGTAATTTTATAAATGGGAAATTTGTCCAACTTGATGGGATATTACTAATTTTTGTGTCTATTTATTTGCTAAGTAAATTTAACGATACTGCTATATCGACGGCACAGTTTATTGCCGGTACTTCAGGTAATTTAACGGATATACAAAAAGTTAATCAGCAATCTTATGATTCGGCTGCAAAACAAATGAACAGGCCGCTAAGTTATGTGGCTAAGACGGTAAGTGCACCTATAACTACACGGGTAAGTGCGAAGGTAGAGGAAGCTAGCATGTCCGTTGCCAAAGGATTTGAGGGTATGATGATGGGAAGACTTGAAAAGCAAGCCCTTGGCCCTTCTGCTAATAAAGCCATACAAAATGAGGTTAAAAGAAAATACGGCATAGATTCTAAAGATGTAAAAATGAATGCTATTACGGACTATGAAAACGGTATTTCAGGGTTATTAAAGAATTTACCTAAAGGGAATGAATTAAAAGCAAAAGAACTATCGCAAATGAAATTTACTCAGCTTCGAGATAAAATTGCCGCAAATAAATATGAAGTGAAAGATTACGCCGCTTTAAGTAAAGAGCAAAAAACTGAGCTTGATAAGTCATTAAAAGATGCTAACTTACGTGAACTCGCTAGTGACGCAAGCTTTACTAAGGACTATCAAGATGCTTATAAGTATGCCCACCAAGCAATGTCAGGGCGAGGTGTTGGTCTGTTTGGTAAGAATATAGGAGTGCTTAGAAGTTGGCAAGAGATGGAACATCGTATTGATACAAAACGTAACCTAAAAGAAGAAAAGCGCGTAGGTATAGGTGAAAAAATCTATGCCGGTTATACGGGATTAAAGCGAGAAGCATTAACTGCTATAGTTGGTAAAGATTTACGTGATAAATATGAGGGTAATCTCACAAGTGCCGAATGGCATGATTTTGAATATAACGACCCAAGACTTAGAACTTATAGCGAAAAATTAAAAGATGAAGAAAAAGCGCGAGAATTTAGTGAGCTTCAAATGCATATTAATAAGGAAACGCTGGCTGCTCAAGCAGATATATTATCTCCTGAATATTTAGCAAGGCTAGAGAAAACAGGTAGACAGAGTGATGCGGAATATTATCAAGAATTAGCTCAAAGAAAGCTCATTCATGAAGTGCGTAGTAGGTTATTCGAAGATGATGATCCGGTGATGATGGGTGATAGATTTATGCGTGAAAAAGCTACTGACTCTCAGATGCATGATATGATAGATAACGCTCATAGAAAACATGCGCAATTTATAGATGAAGATCGATATACTCGTCGTCAAGAGCATTATGATATTGTACATGAGAAAGCTCAGGAAAATATAGAGCAAACGTATAAAGAGCTTAAAGATCATTTTAAAAGAGATGATATCAAGATCGAAGAAATACCGGCATTAATAACACAAAAAGTTAAAGATACCACCGAGGGAGTTGAAATAGACCAAAAGATTACAGAAGAGCTTAATAACTTTAATGCTGATGTTAAAAATTATGAATATAGTACTGAAGTGTTAAATAAAATAGAGGATAGAAAGCAAGCTATTACCGATGAAGTAAATGCTCAGATCGATCAGGTTAATAAGTATAGGGAAAATGCAAAAATGCAAACCTATGTAAAACCTATAGTAAATGAGGGTAGAAAACTAAGAAAATTAGAAGATCATTTGAGAGGGGTGAAGTAGTATACTCGCTCAATTTGAAAAATTGGTTACGTCGTCTTTGTAAGACCTCGAATGCTCATGTATTAAGTATACGCTCCGCCCCTTGGCTTACAGACCGATTACTCTTTTTCAAATTAAGCTTCGTCTACCAATCAATTACTAGCCACTTGTCCGGCGTTGCATGACTCTTATGTCATTCCCGCGAAAGCGGGAATCCAGAAAAAAATATCAATATAGCAAATTTTTAAAATTAAAAGCTCGATTTATCTCGCTTTAGGCTGGATTCCCGCTTTTAGCTAGGAATGACATAAAGTAAAAATTGTCCGCTACTAGAGGACAAGCCACGGGATGACATTGCGTATATACACTGTTGCGCTAATAGTACTTAAGAAATTCCCACTAAAAACAATAATTAGTTTTCCATATATTAATTGGGCTATATATTATTTAATAATATATATAATTACTAATTATTATTAAGGGGTTTATGAAGAAACAACATATAATAAACGAGACATTTTTAGATGCGATTCTAGCTAAGAAATTAGGCGCTACTTACACTCCTCCAAAAGAAATCAACGATCCTGACTTTGATGAAGCAGCAAAGCATTTCATCAATCTATTACTTAGAGCAGACGGCTTTAAGCCTGTTAAAACTGCCGTAGTTCATCCGATCGATAAAGAATCATTATTCGGAGCAGTTAGAGCATCACAACTTGATATAATAAAACCGATTCTTATAGGACCGCAACATAAAATCGAATCAGTAGCAAAAGTTAATAATGTAGATCTTGAGGGTTATCAGCTTATTAATGTTGAGCATAGCCACGAAGCAGCAAAAAAAGCTGTAGAGCTTGCAAAGAAAAGAGAAGTTGCAGCGATTATGAAAGGGTCGCTGCATACTGATGAGCTTATGTCTGCGGTAGTTCATAAAGAGAATGGTCTTCGTACTGAACGCCGTATAAGCCATGCTTTTTTAATGGCCGTTGCTACTTTTCCAAAGCCTTTTATTATTAGCGATGCTGCTATTAATATCCGCCCTACTCTAGAAGATAAGCGTGATATAGTACAGAATGCTATTGATTTAATGCATATGATCAAAGAAGAAAAGCAGGTTAGAGTTGCAGTATTATCGGCAGTTGAGACAGTAACCTCTGCAATTCCTACAACCCTTGATGCTGCCGCTTTATCAAAAATGGCAGATCGTGGACAGATTACGAATGCTATAGTTGATGGTCCCCTTGCGTTTGACAATGCTATATCTTTATTTGCGGCTGAAGCGAAAGGTATTAGCTCTGCAGTTTCAGGAAATGCTGATATATTAGTAGTGCCTGATCTTGAATCAGGTAATATGCTTGCAAAGCAGCTAAAATATTTGGGACAAGCGGTTATGGCAGGTATCGTGCTTGGGGCCCGTGTGCCGATTATTCTAACCAGCAGATCTGACCCTATGGATATGCGTGTTATTTCCTGCGTACTTGCTTCATTTATTTATAACAATACCAAGGCAAAGTTACATATCCAAGCAGGTAAATAATATGAAAGATGTTATTTTAATAGCTAATGCTGGATCATCTAGTTTGAAAATTTCTATTTTTGAAATTCAGAATAAAAAAGTTAAGGATAAAATTTATAATATTTTTTTAGAAAAAAATGATAATAAAATATTATTTCATATAAATAAAAAACAAGAATTTGCTATCGACATTAAAGATGATGCTATTGAAGTGATGATTGATCTTTTTGAAGATTGGTGGAAAAAACAAGAGAATCTCAATTTAATTGCAACCGGTCACCGTATTGTCCATGGTGGAAAAAATTTTAATAAACCGGTTATTGTTAATGAAAAAATTAGCGAAGATTTGAGAGCATTAATACCCCTAAGCCCCTTGCATCAACCTTATAATTTGCAGGTACTGGATTTATTTCTTCAAAAATATAAAGAAATCTCGCATATAGCATGTTTCGATACGTCGTTTCATTTTACCAATCCGCCTATTACAAAAGCTTTCGGTTTACCGAAAAAATATTATGATAAAGGGGTAATTCGTTACGGTTTTCATGGGTTATCATATAAATATGTTAGCAACCATTTTAAAGAAATGACAAAGGAAGATTTACCTGCAAAGACTATTATAGCCCACTTAGGAAGCGGTAGTAGTCTATGTGCTATTAAAAACGGTCTCAGTTTAACAAGTTCCATGGGCTTTAGTGTACTTGACGGTGTTATGATGGGTACAAGAACAGGTAACCTTGACCCTGGAGTAGTGTTATATCTTATCGATCATGAGAAAATGACTACACAAGAAATAACTGAGTTATTATATAAGAAATCAGGCTTGCTAGGTATGTCCGGTGAAAGCTCTGATATGCGCACTTTGCTTGCCAGTAACTCGCCTGATGCTAAATTTGCTATAGATTTATTCGTGTATCGCATTGTACTTGAAATAGGTAAGCTAACCGCTGCACTTGAGGGGGTTGATTGTCTAATTTTTACTGCCGGTGTTGGACAGCATTCCGCTGTAATACGTGAAATGATTACCGAAAAACTTTTATGGCTAGGTATTAAAATAGATGATGTAAAAAACCAAAAAAACGAGCATCTAATAAGTGCTGAAAGCAGTAAGGTTAAAGTTTTCGCTGTGCCGACAAACGAAGAGCTAATCATTGCCGAGGAAATGCTGATGTTTTTTTATAACACAAATTAGTTAATTTTTGATTACTTATAAATATATTTTATTTATTAACTTTCTTTAAAATAAAAGATATGCAACTATAGGTATATTTTTAACTTAAATATTGGAGAAAGTTATGGTAGAAAAGTTTGATAAAAAGAAAGTAGAAAAATAATAGAGGATATTAAGAATGATAAGATAAATCCATTCTCTCTTTCCCCCAATAGTGATGAAAAGGCTGAGAAGGCCAGTAAAGCTTACAAAGAGCATTAAAAATAGAAGAAGAAGCAAAAAATGCAGAAGAAACTTTAAGTAAAGATGCTCAAAGACGCTTAAATAAAATAAAAACTCGTTATAAAAAAGCCGTCGAAGAAAGAATGAAGGATATTAAAAACAATAAGATAAATCCATATAGTGATACAATGAAGCAGGGTTCTAAAGTGGATTTTATAGAAAGGCAAGTTATAGCTAAAAACGCAGCCGAAGGTTATAAGGTCGCATTAAAAATAGAGCAGCAAGCAAAAGAAACAGGTGTTAGTTTAGATAAAGATGCCATGAGACGCTTAGAGAAAATAAAAAGTCGTTATATGGCAGCTGATAAGGAAGCGAAACTTAAAAAACAACAAAGCGATCAAGCTTATAAAACGAATCAACAAAAAGCTGAAGCATTTAGAAGTGACGCAACAACTGCTACTAGAAAACAAAGAAAAGAAGATTATAGAACAGGGGATGGGGTAGATAATCAAATTATAATTGTATTGTATTAATTGGTACTATGCACTATTTTAAAAATATGCTTCTATTACGCGCCACAATCTTAACCGTTTTTCCTGAAATGTTCCCCGGGGCTCTAGGACATTCTTTAGCAGGTCGGGCTCTGAAAAAAAATATTTGGTCATATGACGTTATAAATATTCGAGATTTCGGTCTAACTAAGCACAAAAATGTTGATGATGAGGCTTACGGAGGAGGTAGCGGGCTTATAATGCGTCCTGATGTTCTAGGTAGTAGCATAGATCATGCTTTATCTTTAAATCCTAATGCTCAGATTTACTATCCATCACCTCGCGGTAGAGTCTTTACCCAAAGCTTTGCTAAAGAGATGTTACAGGGTCAAAATCTTATATTCTTATGCGGACGTTATGAAGGGATTGACGAACGTGTAATTGAAGAGTATAATATCATGGAAATTAGTGTGGGTGACTACATTTTATCCGGCGGAGAAATACCTACTCTTACCATTCTTGATTGCTTAATTAGGCTACTTCCTGAGGTGTTGATAAATCAAAATACCTTATCTTCCGAGTCTTTTGAAGAAGACGGGGAATTTAAAGGAGGGCTTGAATGCGGTCTATATACAAGACCTGAAATTTGGCGCGATCGAGCTGTACCGAGTGTTTTATTATCCGGTAATCATAAACTAATTAATGAATGGAAAAGAGAGCAGTCTCTTATGATTACTAAATTACGCCGTCCGGAGTTACTTAAAGATTTATAGTATGGAGTTAATAAAATGAATATTATTGATAGTTTTGAACAAGAAAATATTTCAAAACTTACGGCAAATAAAAAGATCCCTGATTTTGAAGCCGGTGATACAGTTAAAGTAACCGTTAAAATTATCGATAGATCAATTGAAAAAGACGGTAAGGAAAAGCTATCAGAAAGATTTCAAGCTTATGAAGGTGTAGTTATCGCTAAAAGAAATCGTGGCATTACCTCATCTTTTTTAGTACGTAAAATTAGTCACGGTGAAGGTGTTGAGAGACGCTTTATGATTTACTCGCCGATAGTACACTCTATTGATGTAGTAAAGTACGGGGTAGTTCGTCGTGCTAAACTCTACTATTTAAGAGAAAGAAGCGGTAAGTCGGCTAGAATTAAGGAAAGATACGTTCATGTTTCTAAAAAACTTGAAGCCAAAGCAGCAGAAGCTTAAGAATATTCGCAGCTAACGTCATTCCTAGCTCAGCATTATTGCGTGGATTGATTTCACTGCTGCCATTCCGCGACTTGATCACGGGATCCAGTTTAAAATACTAAAGTCATCAGTATCTCTTATTGTTTTTCTGGATTCCGCGGTCAAGCCACGGGATGACAAGGAGAATTCTAGATTCCCGCTTTCGTGGGAATGGCATTAATCTACGTAGCAAGACACTAAATTCCTAAAGTATCTCTATAAAGTTCAAGCATAGCGTCCTGCTCGGCAAGTTTATCTTTATCTAATTTCTTTAGTTTCAATATAGATTTCATAGCCTTAACATCAAATCCATGTGAAGAAGCATCTTGGAAAATATTTTTGACTTCTTCCGATAAATCAGCTTTTTCTTGTTCTAATCTTTCTATTTTGCTTATATACTGCTCTAATTGTTCTTTTACTACTACTTCTGACATAAAAAATCATTTAACCTTTTTGAATTTACTATATAATACAAATATACTGCCTGTATTTCAAGAATTGTTCTTTCATTTTATCAAGGATTTGCATCCTCACCTATTAAGTATAGGCTGTGGGTGTTCACCTCTCAAAATAAAATGAGGGTTCTTGAAGTACAAGTAGTATATAACTTTCATTCAACGAAATAGTAATAATGCAAATTTACCCTTTAAGGCTTTTACCGAATAAAATCAATTTTGATTTTATGAACTTTAAAAAAGTCAGCTACAGTTTCTCAATTATTTTATCACTTATTAGCTTTATTTGGATCGGTATATATAAATTTAATTTCGGTATTGATTTTGCCGGCGGTATAGTTATTGAAGTAAGGCTTGATCAAGCCCCTGATTTGCCAAGAATGCGGGGGGTTCTAGGCGAGCTTGGAATAGGTGAGGTGGTCTTACAAAATTTCGGTAGTGAGCGTGATCTATCAATTAGATTCGGTAGTAGTAGTGAAGAAAATCTTATGAAAAATATTGAGCTAATTAAAGCGTCTTTGCAAAATAATTTTCCATATAAGTTTGAATATCGTAAGGTAGATTTTGTCGGTCCGCAGGTTGGTAAACAGTTAATAGAAGCAGGGACTATGGCAATGTTGTTTTCTTTCTTAGCGATTATGGTTTATATTTGGTTGCGTTTTGAGTGGTATTTTGGTCTTGGTATACTTATCGCTTTAGTGCATGATGTAATACTTGCTCTTGGGTTTATGAGTATGACAAAGCTTGATTTTAACTTAAGTACTATTGCCGCAGTGTTAACTATTATAGGTTATTCCGTTAATGATTCAGTAGTAATATATGATAGGATTAGAGAGAATTTACGCAAATATCATAAAAAAGACATTACGCAAATTATAAATTTAAGTATTAATGAGACTTTATCAAGAACTATTTTAACGGTAATTACTACGCTACTTGCCAATTTAGCCCTTATTCTTTTTGGTGGTGAGGCGATCCGTAGTTTTAGCGTACTTGTATTTTTTGGGATAATAGCCGGCACTTATTCCTCGATTTTTATATCAGCTCCAATACTTACAGTGTTTGCTAATAGAAAGTTTGAGAAGAAGAAGTAAAGAGTGTTATATGCCATTCCCGCGGAGGCGGGAATCCAGCCTTTCGAATGTTTTTTCTGGATTCTCGCCTCCGCGGGAATGACATAAACGTACATACCGTAATTTCTAAGAGAGTGTATGCTAAAAGAAGAAGACAAAATTTTTACTAATCTACATGGACAGCAAAGCCATGATTTAAAATCTAGCAAGAAGCGAGGCGATTGGGATAATACTAAAGCTTTGCTTGATAAAGGTAGAGGCTTCATTATTGAAGAGGTTAAGAAATCAGGACTTAGAGGGCGAGGCGGTGCTGGGTTTTCTACCGGTATGAAATGGTCTTTTATGCCTAAAAATTCTGAGAAGCCTTGCTATTTAGTAGTAAATGCTGACGAGTCTGAGCCTGGCACATGCAAAGATCGTGATATATTAAGGTCTGAGCCGCATAAATTGATAGAAGGCTGTTTGCTTGCAAGCTTTGCTATAGGAGCGAATAATTGTTATATCTATATTAGAGGTGAGTTTTATAATGAAGCTTCTAATATTCAGCGTGCATTAGATGAAGCTTATAAAGACGGGTTAATAGGAAAGAATGCTTGCGGTTCAGGCTTCGATTGTGATATTTATCTACATCGTGGTGCGGGTGCTTATATTTGTGGCGAAGAAACGGCATTGCTTGAAAGCTTAGAGGGTAAAAAAGGTATGCCACGGCTGAAGCCTCCTTTTCCTGCCGGCTTTGGGTTATATGGCTGCCCGACTACTATAAATAATGTTGAGTCTATCGCAGTAGTACCGACCATTTTAAGACGAGGAGCTAGCTGGTTTGCTGGTATAGGTAAACCTAACAATACGGGAACTAAGGTTTTCTGCATATCCGGCCATGTTAACAAGCCTTGCAATGTTGAAGAAGCAATGGGGGTCCCATTAAAAGAATTGATTGAGAAATACGCCGGTGGTGTTCGAGGCGGTTGGGATAATCTTAAAGCAATAATACCGGGTGGTTCTTCTGTTCCTTTACTTCCTAAGTCATTATGTGAAGTAGATATGGATTTTGATGCTTTGAGAACGGCAGGTTCCGGTCTTGGTACAGGCGGTATTATAGTTATGGATAAATCTACCGATATTATTTATGCTATAGCCCGCCTTAGTAAATTTTATATGCATGAATCGTGTGGACAATGTACTCCTTGCCGTGAGGGTACGGGCTGGATGTGGCGAGTTATGATGCGGCTAGTTAAAGGTAATGCCAAAAAATCCGAAATAGACGAGCTCCTTAACGTTACGAAAGAAATAGAGGGGCATACTATTTGTGCTTTAGGCGATGCGGCAGCTTGGCCGATTCAAGGACTGATACGTCATTTTAGAAGCGAGATTGAAGAGAGGATAAAGAGTTAAGTGTGGCTTGAGGTCCAGTGCTATATGAACGTTTAAGATGTCATTCCTGCGAAAGCAGGAATCCATAAAATAACCTTAATGTTAGTACAATAATTATATATTTTACTAGATTCCCGCTTTCGCAGGAATGACATTAATCCATAAAAAAAGACATATATTATGCAAACTGATAACACAAAATCAAATAATACTAAAACTACAATGCAAGAGTGGGGTTCTTTTGCTTTTGTAATATGTGTCGCTTTACTTATTAGAATACTTGTTATGGAGCCGTTTACCGTTCCGACCGGTTCTATGAAAGCAACCATACTTGAGAATGATTATGTTTTTTCCACAAAATATAGTTATGGTTATAGTAATTATTCTTTGTCATTCTTTGATTTCATCCCTCTTTTTAAAGGGCGGGTATTTGCATGTGAACCTGAGCGTGGAGATATTATAGTTTTTCGCCCTCCTAACGATATGAGTGTTAGATATATAAAGCGTTTAATAGGGATACCCGGCGATAAAATTCAATTGATTGATGACGTAATATATATTAACGACAAAAAAATAGAACGCACGGAAGTTGGAACTTATATAAGCGAAGAGGGAAGAAAATATTTGAAATTTAAAGAAACTTTGCCAAACGGCAGAACTTATTTTTCTTATAAGCTTGCTCCTGTTTTTGGCATTATATCTGATGATAGGTACGGTAATACTGATGTTTTCTATGTACCTGAAGGAAAATATTTCTTTTTAGGAGATAATAGAGATCAGTCAAATGATAGTAGAGTAAATCTTGGATTTGTACCATTTGAAAATTTTATTGCTAAAGCACAATTTATCTGGTTCTCAACAAAAATAACTTGGTGGGATAATGATATAGGAGTTATTAATCTAATATTAAAGTTAAAGCCATGGATTGAGTCTGTTAGACTAAATAGAATTCTCAAGAATCTTTATAGCATGGATTAGTATACTCGTTTAATTTGAAAAATTGTCGGCGTTACTTCTCGCTTATAATACTCACGTAGTATAACTATGCTACGGTTATAAGCTTCAAAGTGCCTTGCTCTTTCCAAATTAAATCTCGTCTACATCGACGTCACATTTATCAGAGGTTTAATGATAGCATTTAACGAATTAGAAAAATTACTCGGTTATAGTTTCAAAAATAAAGAGCTTTTAATAGAGGCGTTAAGTCACCCGTCTTTAAGACAACATCATGAGTACAAGGATGATAAAGATTATGAGCGGTTGGAATTTTTAGGTGATGCAGTATTAAATTTAGTAATTACAGAAATTTTATTTAGTAGTTTTAAAGATTATAACGAAGGGAATTTAGCTAAAATTAGATCATATTTAGTTTGTAAAGAAACAATATGTATGGTTGGTGCTAAGCTTACTCTAAAAGATTATATAATTATGACTCATGGTGAAGAAGTAGCAGGTGGGCGTGATAACCCTAATAATATAGAAAATACTACAGAAGCTTTGATCGCTGCTATATATCTTGATAGCGATATTGAAACAACTCATAATATTATCGGGAAATTATGGGTAGAATTTATAAATGTTAAAGATTTGACGGATTATGACCCAAAAACTGCTTTACAAGAATGGACTCAAGCTAGAGAACATCATCTACCCATATATCAACTCATTAAAAGAGAGGGAGTAGCTCATTCATCAATTTTTACGGTTCTTGTAAAAGTAAAAGATTATGAACAAACAGGTGTTGGTCACTCGATAAAAGAAGCAGAGAAAGACGCAGCTAGAAGCTTATTGCATGGGCTTAAGTTATTATGATGGATAAGCAGCAGCGCCAAAAAACAATTTCGGTTTGTATAATCGGTAGACCAAATAGCGGGAAGTCTACTTTATTAAATAGAATAATCGGTGAGAAGCTTTCAATAGTTACCCCAAAAGTTCAAACTACTAGGTCAATTATTACCGGTATTATTACTTTAAAGAATACGCAGGTAATTTTATACGATACGCCCGGTATATTTGAGCCGAAAGGAACGCTCGAAAAAGCGATGGTCAGATGTGCTTGGTCAAGTTTGCATAATGCCGATATAGTTATGTTGATTATCGATAGTTTAAAGCCGTTTGATGATATAACACGTAATATTTTAGATAAACTTCGTTCACTTAATATTGTGCCGGTATTTTTATTGAACAAAATAGATGTTACGTCAAAATATCTAGATGAGATTAACGCTTTTTTAACAGGAAATCATCCTGATGGTTTAGTTTTTCCTATCTCTGCGCTATCGGGCAAAAATATTGATGGATTACTTGAATATATAACAAGTAAGGCAAAAATTTCTCCTTGGCTTTATGCAGAAGACGATATAACGGATTTACCGATGCGTTTTATTGCGGCAGAAATCACAAGAGAGCAATTATTTTTTAATTTACAGCAAGAACTCCCATATAAACTAACTGTACAAACCGAAAAATGGGAAGAGCTTAAAGACAAATCAGTAAAAATTAATCAGGTTATAATAGTATCAAGAGAAAGTTACAAAACTATAATTCTCGGTAAAAATGGCTCTAAAATTAAGGGGATTGGAGCAAAATCCCGAATGCAAATGGAGA
Organism: Rickettsia endosymbiont of Cantharis rufa; assembly: GCF_964026445.1. Lineage (NCBI taxonomy): Bacteria > Pseudomonadati > Pseudomonadota > Alphaproteobacteria > Rickettsiales > Rickettsiaceae > Rickettsia > Rickettsia endosymbiont of Cantharis rufa. The sequence goes on along the minus strand of NZ_OZ032150.1, from coordinate 1,285,889 downwards.
AATTCTTCGGCTTTCCCGTTCATTTATTCCTGTTTGTTAAGGTTCGTGAGTTGTGGGAGAATAACCAAGAATTTTATCAGTATATGAAGATATGATCAATTTAAGCGTCATTACGAGGAAAATTACGAAGTAATTGACGAAGCGACCTCGGGATATTTGATAAGATTGCCACGCTCCTTACAGTCGCTTGCAATGACGATTTCAAAAAAATAATATTAAAAAAATAATCATGATAGTACTTGGGATTGATCCGGCACTTGGGAGTCTTGGATGGGCTGTGGTTGCAAAGGATACCGCAAAGCTGAAATATTTAGCTAGCGGTACTATTAAAACCAGCAGCAAAGATGAAATACATAATAGACTTGCGTTTATCAATAATACGTTAGAAAAAGTAATATTAGAATATAAACCTGATATGGCAGTGATTGAAGAAACATTTGTTAATACTAATAACGTGACTTCGTTAAAGCTTGGCTATGCTAGAGGTGCGATAATGTCGCTAATTGGTAGATATAATCTGGACATGCGGGAGTTTAAACCTAATACGATAAAAAAAACCGTGACCGGTTATGGGCATGCAGAGAAAGACCAGATTTTGCATATGATCAAGCTTTTACTGCCTGGAACTTCCGCTATTACTAACTCTGATGAAGCTGATGCCGTAGCAATCGCTTATACTTGTCATGTTATGAGAGTTTAGATGAACGATTTTAACCCGGTTATAATATTAGTTGCACCGCAAATGGGTGAGAATATCGGTGCTACTGCAAGAGCAATGAAGAATTTTGGCCTAAATGAGCTTAGAATCATAACCCCAAGAGACGGCTGGCCAAATGAGCAAGCACGTAGTAATGCAGTCGGAGCGGTTAATATTATAGATAATGCAAAAGTTTATGATAGCCTTGAGGATAGTATTAAAGACCTCGAATATTTATACGCCACTACTTGTATTAAAAGGACTATGAATAAAGATTATGTATTTTCACAAAATCTGCCCTTAGATTATCCAAATTCTGAAAAAGTCGGGATAATGTTCGGGAGGGAAAATAACGGGCTTAGTAATGAAGAAATCGTACTTTCCAATAAGATTATCACTATTAATACAACTGAATTTAGCTCACTAAATATTGCCCAAGCGGTTATTATAATATGCTATGAATTGTTCCGCAATTCTATGCCTAGAGAGGATATATATAACATTCAAAAATTAACTACTAAAGAAGAAATAGAACATTTCCTAACAAATTTATTCGAAAAACTCGATAAAGTCGGGTTCTTCAAAGCTCCTGACAAAAAGCCTGCTATGAAGCAAAATATCACTAACATATTTACACGTATAAACAACCTTTCGTCCCCAGAAGTTCAAATCTTGCATGGTATTATAAAGTCGTTGAATCGATAATATTTAGTAATTTTTTAAGTTCAGTAGCATAATTTTTGGCCGCACCTCCATTTTACAGATGTGGATATTAAAAGGCTATACGTTCAATAAGAGTTCCGATGACTTTATCATGAATATCCAATGACTTGGAAAAACAAATTGTTTTACGTGTCAGTCTTTTGCATCTTGTTCTAAGATTTAAGTTACCCCGTTCTATCCGTTGAGTATATTTTTTACTAACAATGTGTTTTTTGGGATCTAATAACCTAGCATAACTTCCCCATCCATCTGTAAAGTAAAAAGTAACCTTAAAATCCTCCAGTTTTTTTCAGTAATGATTCTGATGTGCTATCACATCTTGTACCAAAAGTATAAGCAACTACTTTTAACAAAATCTTATCCAAAGAATATCAAAGCCATCTTTGTTTGGATTTATTCTGTACATAAGACCATTGTTCATCTATTTCAGGAGCAATAATTACTTCTATCGTATTGATAGAATGATTTATCTTTTTTAACGCTAGATTTTTTTTAAAACACGGATAACCGTATTGATACCCACTTTTAATACTCTTACTGTATCCCTAACTCCAGAGCCATTGATTGACATATCTACTATCTGAGCCTTGACTCCAGGCTTAGAGGCATTATTAATATATTACAGTTAAAAATATCGATTACACTGCTTGCATTGATATCTCTGTTGTTTTGAAATTGAATATCCCGCCTTTACTACTTTTTCTGTGTCGTTATAATATCTACACTTAACATCTATTCTTGATCTACACTTAACATATATTCTTGCCATAACTCCTTAACTATAATTCTCTCTTATTACTGTTTGAGGATTATAGACTATTCATGCTAAGCTGCAATACGGGGGCGCGGCCTATGATTGTATACCTTTATCTATATAATTACCAGCTTTTGACTAAAGATTTAATAATTTCAGCTACTCTTTCTGCTTCATTTAAAGGTTTATAGTTATATTCCCCCAGCATCGTTACTGACTCATCAAAAATTCTTGCTATTTTCTGCTCCACTAATTGCTTTATAAAAATTTTATGCTTTGAGGAATTAAAGTTTGGTGGGCAGAATATATAAAGAGGTTTACCGCTTGAAGCCGCTTCACTGCACATTGAAATCGAGTCGGCTGTAGAGATTATATATTTCGCATTAGCAAGCATAGCTATATAGGGATTATATCCTGTGTCTTCATTCGGGTCATAAATAATTACAGAAACCGGCATGTTATTTTTAATAATAGATTTTACGGCTTGTGGTGTACGTCTACTGAAAGTAATGAAAAACGGTATTTTTTGATTAGTATATATTTTATTTAATAATGAAGAAAATAAAACTGCCTCATCTCCGTTAAAATTGAATTTTTTATTATTACCACCGATCATCACTGCGATAAACTGTTTAAGATTAGGATAATGCTTGTGTAGTTCTAGACTTGCGGCAGTAAATTTAGCGGTTACGTTGTTAATAGCTCCGCTGATGGGGATTGTCATTCCGCGACTTGATCGCGGAATCCAGTCCTCTTTAATTTTTTTTTGGATACCGTGGTCAAGCCACGGGATGACATTCTGGTTATTACTCAAATCATGATAAGGTAGAATAACGGTAGCAAATGCGTCATAAGGCAAGGAGGGCTGCATTATTTGTATTAAATTGATATCCTTTTTGAGTTTCTTTTTTAAATAAAATGCTAAAACTGCTGTTCTTCTTCCGGCAGTTATTATTATATCAGGTAAAGGTTCTGCTATGATATCCTGTAATAATTCACTTTTTATATGAATAGGATAATATTTTAGTAAAAAATTCGGTAATTTAGCTAAGCAATTATATTGAAGTTTAATTAAAGTGTAATCTGTAGCTAATTTTGGTGCTGTTGTATGACTTGATTCTTCAGTTGTCATCCCGCGACTTGACCGCGGGATCCAGCTAAAAATACTAATATTATTAGTATTTTTAGTTATTTTTTGGATACCGTGGTCAAGCCACGGTATGACACCGAGTGGGTTTTCCGAGTTATGCAACAATGCCGTTAATTTTTCAGCAAGTGCAATAGCCTGATGTGTGTTTCCTGTTCTATCATCTGCCAATACGTATATTTTCATCATAAATATTTTTCTAAAGGTAATGTTAGCAGGTTGGTAAGAGGTAACGATTTATCGCAAGCATCGGCTATTTGTGATGTGATAGGAATTTGAGCAATTAAAGGTATATTATATTTTTGTGATAAGCGGCTACCGCTATTATTTTCAAGCCTATAACTCATATTCTCAATTATTCCTAGTATCGATAGCCCTAATTTTTGATATAAATCGATAGAGCGTACTACGTCTATTTCTGACATTTTTTGCGGTGTTGTTATAATTATCACGCCGTCTAAATGATAATTCTCCAGCATACTTAAATGTATATCACCGGTCCCCGGCGGCATATCAATAATTAGATAATCTAGATTATCCCATTTTGTTACTGATAATAATTGATGGATAGTTTTACTAGCCATAGGACCACGCCAAATAATTGCCGAATAGTCTTTAACGAAAAAGCCCATAGACAAAATTTGGATATTTCTAGTCGTTACCGGTATTATTCGTCCATCTTTTGTTTGCGGTACTTCGTTAACGCCGAATATGTGAGGAATTGACGGACCATAAATATCTGCATCTACTATCCCGATTCGATGACCTTCAATATTTAACTGCTGAGCAATAAGAGCGGATATTGTAGATTTTCCTACCCCACCTTTTCCTGATGCGACCAAAATAATCTTTTTAACATTTTCTACGAAAAGCTTTGGTTTTTGAGTTTTTTTCTCTGAGATTTTACTACTAGTAAAAATAATTGTTATTTTACCAATATTTGTAATTTCGTTAAGCTTATTAATTGCTTTAGCTTTTATTTCTTCTGCTTCTAACCTATCTTTACCTGATATATCTATGGAAAAACCAATATTATTTCTTTTAATTACTATATCGGATATAACTTTATTTAAAAGTGTGTCGTCTTTAAAGGTAATATGCTGAAGTTTATCGATGATTTGCTTTTGGTGTAAATCCGTCATAATTAATTTTCCTTTTTAAATCTATTAAAGCTCATACCTTGACGTTAAATACTATAGTATATATAATCATTTAATCTTTAAAATAATACAAAAAGCAAATGCTTAATAAAAAATATAGCTCGATTTTAAAAAAATCCCCTTGGAAAGATTTTGATTCTAATAAAGATGATAACATATTTACAAGACCGCGTAAAAATCAATTTAATTTTGATAAATTCCAGTTTCAGTTTAATTTTAATGCCAAAACAATAATTTTAGCTATTGTTGCGATAATTGCTTTATGGCTTGCTTCTGGTATTTATGAAGTAAAAGAAGGTGAAGAAGCGGCGGTAATAAGATTTGGACGCTTTGTGCGTAAGGGCTACCCAGGACTTAATTATCATCTACCCACTCCTTTTGAAAAAATAATAATCGAGAAAGTTAAGCAATCACGCCGAATTGAGATCGGTTATCGTACAAATAGCTCGGTGCGTAGCGGTAATGATAATACTAAAAATATTATCGGTGAAAGTATTATGTTAACCGGTGATGAAAATATCGTTGCTTTAAATTGTGACGTAATGTGGCATATTAATAATCTTGAAGATTTTATCTTTAATGTACAAAAACCTGAGGAAACAGTAAAAGCAACAGTAGAAAGTGCCGTTAGGGAAGTAATAGGCAATACTCCTATTTCTTGGGTATTATCCGATCAAAAGCAAGAGATTACTTATAAGATAGAAAAATTAGCTCAAAAAATACTAGATAGTTATAATGCCGGTGTAATGATTGAAAAGGTACAATTATTAAAAGCCGAGCCACCTTCTGAAGTAATAGACGCTTACAGAGATGTGCAAACTTCAAAGGCCGATAAGGAGAAAGAAATAAATCAGGCTCAGGCCTATAATAATAAAATTTTGCCGGAAGCTAGAGGAGCGGCCGCAAAAATTATAGAGGAAGCGGAAGGATATAAAGAAGAAGTAATATCAAAAGCAGAAGGTGATGGCCAAAGATTTAATGCTATTTATAAACAATATGCTATAGGTAAGCAAGTAACTAGAGATAGGTTATATTTAGAGGTGGCTGAAGAGATATTAAGTGGTTCAAATAAAACGATTATTAATAATGCACTACTGCCGCACATGGATATTAAACCCTAGGATGCCGTATTATTCCTAGCTAAAAGCGGGAATAGTAAACCCATGGAGTCCATAAAACAACTTAGAAATACTAATAATATTAGTATTTCTAACTGGATCCCGCGATCAAGTAGTGGGATGACATTATGGCAGCATAGAATACAAAAAAACAACAGGGAATATTAAATGCAACAAAAGATTTACTATATAATTTTTACAATTGCTTCAGGGCTGATATTGATTTCTAGCTCCTTATTTTCACTTGATCAACGTGAATCCGCGGTGGTGTTTCAGTTTGGTGAAGCAGTTAGAACTATAGAAAAGCCGGGGTTGCATATTAAAATCCCGTTTATTCAAAATGTCGAATTTTTTGATAAGCGTCTTTTGGACGTTGAAGTTGAAGGAAAAGAACTAACGGCGGCTGACGGTAAACGAGTTATTGTTGATGCTTATGCTAAATTTCAAATTAATAATCCGGTAATGTTTTATAAAACGGTGCATGATTATCAAGGCGTGAAAATTAGGCTGACTCGAAATCTTGAATCATCAATGCGTAAGGTAATAGGTAAAGTTTCTCTAAGTAGTCTTTTAACGCAGGAACGTAGTAACGTAATGCTAAATATCTTAAATCAAGTAGATGGAGAAGCTAAAAGCTTTGGTATTGACGTGGTAGATGTTAGAATTTTAAGGGCAGATTTACCGAAAGAAAATAGTGCAGCTATTTATCGCCGCATGCAAACAGCTCGTGAAAAAGAAGCAACCCAAATTAGAGCTGAAGGACAAGAAGAAAGTGTGCGTATTCGTTCAAAAGCAGATAAAGAAAGTAAAATAATACTTGCTATAGCTTATAGAGATGCACAAATTATCAAAGGTGACGGTGATGAGAAAGCAGCAAAAATATATAATTCTGCTTATTCCATCGATCCGGAATTTTACAAATTTTATAGGTCACTTTTAGTATATAAAAATGCTTTAAAGAAAGAGGATACTAATTTTGTAATTTCACCTGAGGCTGAAGTTTTAAAATACCTTAATTTAGCTAAGTAGTATACTCGTCTACCTACTTATCTATTCATGTGGAGTATATGATAAATCTAAAAATATTTCTTATTGTAATAGTTTTAATATCAAGTAACGGTATTCTAGCAAAAGAAAATAATAAGTCTTTAAAAGTAGCGGATCAAGAAGAAAATGAGTTTACGGCAATAAATTCCGCTCCTTTAAAAGTAAGTGAAGCTGCCCGTTATAGTTTTGCCGATATAGTTGAGTCGTTAATTCCAGCAGTCGTTAATATTTCAACAATAGAATATGTTAATAGTAAGTCGGAAAATGCTGAAAAAGACCCTCTGCAAGAAAAAAAACCTTTAGACTTCATTAATGATTTTCTGGAGCGCCTTAATATACCGTTGAATTTGGAAGAGGTCGACCAAACTCCTAAAAGCGTTCCACTTGGCTCAGGATTTATTATTGAGCCTAACGGCTTAATAGTGACAAACTATCATGTAATTGCAAATGTTAATAAAATTAATATAAAACTTGCGGATAATACTGAATTACCAGCTAAATTAATAGGTAGCGATACTAAAACCGATTTAGCCCTCTTAAAAATAGATAGCGACGAACCCCTACCTTTTGTTGAGTTTGGAGATTCAAATGATGCAAGAGTAGGAGACTGGGTTATTGCAATCGGTAATCCGTTTGGTAATCTAGGTGGTACGGTGACAAGCGGTATTATCTCTTCTAAAGGTCGGGATATCGATATAGACACGGATAATATAGTCGATAATTTTATTCAAACGGATGCTGCAATTAATAACGGTAATTCCGGCGGCCCTATGTTTAATTTGGATCAGAAAGTAATCGGCGTAAATACAGCAATTTTCTCACCGCTCGGTACTAATATAGGTATAGGTTTTGCTATTCCTTCAAATACGGCACAACCCATAATCGAACGTCTTAAGAAAGATGGAAAAGTAAGTAGAGGGCGTCTTGGGGTAACAATACAAGATTTAACCGAGGAAATTTCTGAAGGGTTAGGATTGCAAAGTATTAGTGGGGTGTTAGTATCTAAAGTACAAGAAGACGGTCCAGGTGATAAAGCAGGGATTAAAACAGGTGATATAATAATAGAGTTTGCAGATATATCGGTTAAAAATACTAAAAAATTACGTGTAATTATTGCAGATGCTCCTATTGATCAGGAAGTAAAAGTAAAAATACTTCGTGACAAAAAAGAGCTCGAATTACCTATTAAAATTACTACAGATAATGAAGAAGCTACCAAAGGTTCTACAGAACAAGTCAATCAAGAAGAAGTAATAAGCAAAGAAGAAAATAACATATCTTTTACTAAAAGTAATATTACTTTTAGTAATTTGACTGAAGAATTAAGACAAAAATATAATATTCCTAACGATAAAACGGGAGTAGTTATAACTAATATTGATGAAGAGGAAAGCAGTTTCAAAATTGGTGATTTAATAACCAATATTAATCAGGAAAGCATAGAAGATATAAGTAAGCTAAAAGAATTATATGAAAATGCTAAAAAATCTAATAAGCAAAATATTTTGCTTTTGATTGAAAGGGACGATACAAGTGTGTTCGTACCATTATCGGTGGTGTAGAGTACTCGTCGTCATTGCGAGGAAATTATGGAATAATTGATGAAGCAATCTCAGGAGTTTGGAGCGAGATTGCTTCATCAAAATTTTCAATTTTTCCTCGCAATGACGTTAACAATAATAATACCAAAATAATTATGAGTGAAAAAATAGCAATTTTAAGTGCATATAGCTTTGTTAATATAGAAGAGCCGACGAATTTGATACCGAAGATTTTGCTTATTGGTAAAAAAAAATATGTCAGAGGTACTATTTTATTAGCTAATGAAGGTTTTAACGGTTCTTTTTCAGGCTTATATGAAAATGTAAATCTTGTACTCGAAGAACTAATAAAACTAACTAATCCCAAAGATGTTAACGTTAAAATAAATTATAGTGATGTTCATCCTTTTTATAAGTTAAAAGTCAGACTTAAGAGAGAAATTGTAGCGATGAATGTTGATGATTTAAATGTTGATGTGTTTAAAGGCGAATACATAGAGCCGAAAGATTGGGATGAATTTATCACAAAACAAAATGTTATAGTAATAGATACTCGAAATGATTATGAAGTAGAAGTCGGTACATTTAAATCAGCAATTAATCCTAATACCAAGACATTTAAACAGTTTCCGGCTTGGGTTCAGCAGAATCAAGAATTACTTAGAGGTAAGAAAATTGCTATGGTTTGTACGGGTGGTATCAGGTGTGAAAAATCCACCAGCTTACTTAAAAGCATAGGTTATGAAGAGGTGTATCATCTAAAAGGTGGTATATTGCAATATTTAGAAGATACACAAAACAAGAATAATTTATGGCAAGGCGAGTGTTTTGTCTTTGATGATAGAAGAGCAGTGGCGGATGATTTATCGCCGGCTGAGGGATTTTGTCATTCCCGCGTAGGTGGGAATCCAGTGCCTTAAAGCTTTTTTAAAGAGCTCGATTTATCTCGCTTTACGTTGGATTCCTGCCTACGCGGGAATGATATAAACGAGCTAGGACCAGCCACGAGATGACAACGGAAAATATTAATAGCATGACTAAAACCAAACAAGAAATTTATAATAGGCGTCCGACCTCGCCACACTTAAGCATATACAAACCACAAATAAGTTCTACGTTATCGATTTTGCATCGTATGACCGGTGTAGCTTTATTTTTTGCGGTGTCAATCTTGACTTGGTGGTTGATTCTTAGTAAATATGACAATAATTATTTACAGCTTGCTAATTGTTGCATTATAAAAATATGCTTAGTAGCCGTTAGCTACACTTGGTTTTATCATTTATGTAACGGCATCAGGCATTTATTTTGGGATATCGGTTACGGTTTTTTTATAAAAGTCGTTAATATCACCGGTTGGTGTGTAGTTGTATGCTCTATATTATTAACTATATTGCTATGGATATGAAAATATTGTAAAGATATTGGTTTTTCTATTGTCATCCCGCGACTTGATCGCGGGATCCAAAAAATAATTCATAACTTAATAAAATGAAAGAATATTATGTTTATATACTTTTTAATAAATGTAACGGTACTCTATAATGTAGGCGTTACTTCAGATATTATAAAACGTACTTGGCAACATAAGTATAAGATAAGAAAAGATTTTACTACAAAATACGATATAGATAAACTAGTTTATTTTGAACAATTTAATAATGCTAATCTTGCAATTGGGTGTGAAAAGCGTTTAAAGGTATACAAGAGGAAGTGGAAATTAGATTTAATTAACCCTAGTAATCCAAGTTGGCATGGTTTGTATGAAGATATTCTAAAATAAATTATGCTTTATTAATAATAAGTTTTTTTGGATACCGCGATCAAGTCGCGATATGACAGCATAACAGAAAAAATGTGTTTAGAGAAAATTAATGGTATATGATTTTAAAGCAGAAATCGTAAAAGCAAAGGGGCAGGGAACCGCTAAAAGCGGTTCTCATCACTGGCTGTTACAAAGAATAACGGGTATTATATTAGCTTTATGCTCTGTGTGGTTAATATATTTTACGTTAACCAACAAAAACAATGATATAAATATCATTATGTGGGAGCTCAAAAAGCCTTTTAATACAGTAGCATTGTTAATTACGGTGGCTATTTCATTGTATCATGCGATGCTTGGTATGCGTGTAGTGATTGAGGATTATATAAATTGTCACAAATTACGTAATACATTGATTATAATAGTGCAATTATTTTGCATTGTGACTATTGTAGCTTTTGTAGTAGCGATGTTTTATAGGGGGTAATCTTGTGTGTTTTTTATGCCATTCCTGCGAAAGCAGGAATCCAGAAAAAAATTATAAATACAGCAAATTTTTGAAATTAAAAGCTCGATTTATTTCGCTTTATGCTGGATTCCTGCTTTCGCAGGAATGACATAAGCAACGTTCGTAGCAACAACATCGAATGAAATTAAATAGTAAAAAATTAACTTAATGACCAAAGCATATAATATCATTCATCATAAATTTGACATTGTTGTCGTAGGTGCCGGTGGAGCGGGTCTTCGTTCTGCATTCGGTATGGCCAAAGAAGGGCTAAATACCGCTTGTATAACTAAGTTGTTTCCGACTCGTAGTCATACTGTTGCTGCTCAGGGTGGAATCAGCGCAGCCCTTGGAAATATGGGAGAAGATGATTGGCGTTGGCATATGTATGATACGGTAAAAGGCTCAGACTGGCTAGGTGATCAAGATGCCATCGAATATATGTGTAAGAACGCTCCCGATGCGATTTTAGAGCTAGAACATTACGGCGTACCTTTCTCAAGAACCGAAGAGGGAAAGATTTATCAGCGTCCTTTTGGTGGTATGACGACAGAGTATGGTAAAGGAAAAGCAGCCCAGCGTACATGTGCTGCGGCAGATCGTACGGGGCATGCCATACTTCATACTTTATATCAGCAATCATTGAAGCATAAAGTACAGTTTTTTGTTGAATATTTTGCTATTGATTTATTGATGGAAGATGGTGAATGTAGAGGTGTAGTTGCGTGGAATTTAGACGATGGTAGCCTGCATTGTTTTAGAGCTCATAATGTAGTGCTTGCAACGGGTGGATACGGGCGTGCTTATTTTTCGGCTACTTCTGCACATACTTGTACAGGTGATGGGGGCGGCATGGCAATTAGAGCCGGTCTGCCGCTGCAAGATATGGAGTTTGTGCAGTTTCATCCGACCGGTATATATTCGGCCGGTTGTCTTATCACCGAGGGAGCAAGAGGTGAAGGGGGGTATCTCGTTAATGCAAACGGTGAGCGTTTTATGGAACGTTACGCTCCTGCTGCAAAGGATTTAGCTTCAAGAGACGTAGTTTCAAGAGCAATGACCATAGAAATCAGAGAAGGGCGAGGAGTCGGTGAGAATAAAGACTATGTATTTTTGCATTTAAATCATTTATCGCCTGAGATTCTACATAGTCGTTTGCCCGGTATCTCCGAGACTGCTAAAATTTTTGCCGGTGTGGATGTCACTAAAGAGCCGATACCGGTACTTCCTACGGTCCATTATAATATGGGCGGGATACCGACGAATTATCGCGGTCAAGTCATTATTAAAGACGGTGCAAATCATAATAGCGTAGTAAAGGGGCTTATGGCAATCGGTGAAGCTGCTTGTGTATCGGTACACGGTGCTAATCGTTTAGGGTCAAACTCTTTACTTGATTTAGTAGTATTCGGTAGAAGCTCTGCATTAAAAGCAGCCGAGCTTATTAGCCCCGCAAGCCCCCATAAGCCGTTAAAAGAAGAAAGTCTTGAAAAAGTTATAAATAGGTTTGATAAAGTTCGTTATAGCAGCGGTAATATTTTAGTTGCAGACTTAAGACTTAAAATGCAAAGAACTATGCAAAGTCATGCTTCGGTATTCAGAACTCAAGAGGTACTAGATGAAGGAGTAGAAATGATTAGCGAGATAAGAAGTGGTTATAAAGATATAAAAATTAATGATAAATCCTTGATTTGGAATAGTGATTTAGTGGAAAGCCTAGAGCTAGATAATCTTCTTGATCAGGCTTTAGTAACGGTATATTCGGCAGCTGCAAGAAAAGAAAGTAGAGGAGCCCATGCTAGGGAAGATTATCCTGATCGTAACGATGGAGATTGGATGAAACATACTCTTAGCTCTATCGATGAAACTGATAAAGTCATGCTTGATTATAAACCTGTTACTTTAACAACTCTAACCGATGAAGTGAAAGCAGTTCCGCCGGCTAAGAGAGCGTATTAAAATTATTTCTAGTCACTCCGTGGCTTGAACCACGGGGTCCAAAAAATAACTGATAGTGTTTGATGCTTTTACTGGATACCGCGGTCAAGTCGCGGTATGACAAGAAAAAAATATATAAAATATGTTTGAATATTTAATAAAATTCTATCCTAAAATCCTTTTCATTGTAGAGGGGACTTTAGTTACTTTAAAATATAGCGTTATTGCCGTTATATTTGGTTTAGTGATAGGGATGTTACTGGCAATTTGCAAGGTAAGTAAGAATCGTGGTATAAGATTTTTTGCTGATTTGTATACTTCTATTTTTAGAGGAACACCTTTATTAATTCAGTTAAGTATTATTTATTTTGCATCGCCTTATATAATAGGTATTAAGTTTAGCGTGTTTATGGCAGGGGCCATTTCCTTTTCTCTTAATTCAGGCGCATATGTTTCCGAAGTAATCAGGGCGGGGATTAATGCAATCGATAAAGGTCAGTTTGAGGCAGCCGAGGCTCTTGCTATTCCAAGATTTTTAATAATGAAAGATATAATTTTACCGCAAGCAGTTAAAAATATTTTTCCCTCATTAGTAAATGAGCTTGTAAATTTAATTAAAGAATCAGCTATTATTTCTATGCTTGGTGAAATGGATTTAATGCGTAGAGCACAAGTTGTATCAATTGAAACATATAATTACTTTTTTCCAATGTTTATTGCTGCTTGCTGTTATTATATTTTAGTTATGTTAATCAGCTTTATAGCAAAAATAATTGAAAAAAAATGATTGTTAATTAAAACATACTTGCTTTTATGGAAAAAGTAATTATAATTTAAATTTAGTGTAATTTACAAATAATTTAAAATTAAAGGGTAGAAACATTTTCTACCCTTTAATTTTCGTATATATAAGTTTTTTTGGAGTGTTCATTTTAATGCCGACATATAATCAATTAGTACGTTTTGGAAGAAAGTCAAAAACTCGTAAGACCAAATCTCCTGCCCTAGAGGCTAATCCTTTTAAAAGTGGTGTTTGCTTAGTTGTAAAAACCGTTACCCCTAAAAAGCCTAACTCTGCACTTCGTAAGATTGCAACGGTGCGTTTAAGTAATAAAAGAACAGTAAATGCATATATTCCTGGTGAAAAGCATAGTGTAAAGGAGCATGACAGGGTGTTAGTAAGAGGTGGCCAAGTTCCTGATCTTCCAGGGGTGAAGTATCATATTGTACTCGGTGCTTATGATATTGCTGGAGTTAAAGGACGTAAGCAAGGTCGTTCACGTTATGGCGCTCCCCGTAAACAAGTTGCAGTTACAAAAAAATAAATTATTAGTTAGAGAGAAAAAATAAAATGTCACGTCGTCATGCCGCGGAAAAGCGAGTAATTTTACCTGATATGAAATATAACAGCACTTTGCTGTCAAGATTTATCAATAATATTATGAAAGAAGGGAAGAAAGTTCTTGCAGAGAAAATTGTCTATTCAGCTTTTAATAAAATTGAAAAGAAGCATAGAGTTGATCCGTATCAAACCTTTAATAATGCTATGCATAACGTAAAGCCGCATTTAGAAGTAACTTCGGTTAGAGTGGGTGGAGCTAATTATCAAGTTCCGACTCATGTTGATGAAAGAAGGGGATATGCTCTTGCTAGCCGTTGGATTATTAATGCTGCGTCAAAACGTTCTGAAAAAATGATGATTGATAAACTTGCTGAAGAGTTGTTTGAAGCTTCTAATAACAGAGGCGTCGCCATTAAGAAGAAAGAAGATACTCATAAAATGGCTGAAGCTAACAAAGCCTTCTCTCATTTTAGCCCTAAAAAAATGAAATAAGGTAGGGTAATATGAGTAAAATAAACAAACTTGAGCATATTCGTAATATAGGTATATGCGCCCACATCGATGCCGGTAAGACTACAACTACCGAACGTATTTTATATTATACCGGTAAATCACATAAAATAGGTGAAGTTCATGAGGGTGGTGCTACCATGGACTGGATGGAACAGGAGCAGGAGCGTGGTATAACCATTACTTCGGCTGCTACTACCTGTAGATGGAAAGATAAGATAATCAATATTATCGATACTCCCGGACACGTCGACTTTACTATCGAAGTAGAGCGCTCGCTTCGCGTTCTTGACGGTGCAGTTGCAGTATTTGACGGCGTGGCAGGCGTTGAACCGCAGTCAGAAACGGTTTGGAGACAAGCAGATAAATATAACGTTCCTAGAATGTGTTTTGTTAATAAAATGGACAGAATGGGAGCGGATTTTTATAGATGCGTTGAAATGATCAAAGATCGTTTAGGAGCAAAACCGGTTGTTATTCAGTTACCTGTAGGAATTGAAGAGAATTTTAAAGGTATAATTGATATTGTTAAGATGAAAGCGGTGATTTGGAAAGATGAATCACTCGGAGCTGAGTATTTTGAAGAAGATATACCTTCTGATATGAAAGATAAAGCTGAAGAATATCGTGCTAAATTACTTGATATGGTTGTTGAGTTAGATGACACTATCATGGAAAAATATTTATCTGGTGAAGAAGTAACAGAAGAAGAGATTAAAAGATTAATCAGAAAAGGTACTATTTCAGCAGCTTTTTATCCGATTTTATGCGGTAGTGCTTTTAAAAATAAAGGAGTACAACCCTTACTTGATGCCGTAGTAGATTTTCTACCTTCGCCTATTGATATAGGTATAGTGAAAGGTATGGAAGTAAATATCGGTGAAGAAAAAGATTTTCCCATTTCAGTAACTGAGCCTTTCTCAGCTTTAGCATTTAAAATTATGAATGACCCGTTTGTCGGTTCATTAACTTTTATTAGAATATATTCAGGTAAAATTGCTTCAGGAACAACTGTTATTAATACCGTAAAGAATAAAAGAGAAAAAATCGGCAGAATGCTATTAATGCATGCTAATAACCGTGAAGACGTAAAAGAAGCGTCGGCAGGTGATATAGTAGCGTTAGCAGGGCTTAAAGATACTACTACGGGTGATACGTTATCTGATGCTGACAAGCAAGTAATCTTGGAAAGAATGGAATTTCCGGAACCGGTTATTGAGCTTGCGGTAGAGCCTAAATCAACAGCTGATCAAGAAAAAATGGGCTTAGCACTTTCTCGCTTAGCAGCAGAAGATCCGTCATTTAGAGTTTCAACAGATCATGAAACAGGACAAACAGTGATAAAAGGAATGGGGGAACTCCACTTAGAAATTATCATTGATCGTATGAGAAGAGAGTTTAAGGTTGAAGCAAATATCGGAGCTCCTCAAGTAGCATATCGTGAGACTATAACTAAGTCTTGTGAAATCGATTATACTCATAAGAAACAATCCGGTGGTGCAGGGCAATTTGCGCGTGTAAAAATTATTTTTGAACCTCTAAAAGATGTGAAAGATCTAAAGGATGAAGATAAAAACAAAACTTTTGTTTTTGAAAGTAAAATTGTCGGCGGATCAGTACCTAAAGAATATATTCCGGGTGTTGAAAAAGGATTGAATAATATTAGAGAAACCGGTGTCATTGCCGGATACCCTATGATTGACTTTAAAGCTACTTTGATTGATGGAACTTTCCATGATGTGGATTCTAGTGTACTTGCGTTTGAAATTGCTGCAAAGGCAGCATTTAGAGAAGGGATGCCGAAAGGTAATCCTAAATTACTTGAGCCGATTATGAAAGTTGAAGTTATCACTCCTGATGAATATATGGGTGATATTATAGGCGATTTAAATAGTCGTAGAGGGCAAATCCAAAGTATGGATCCAAGAGGAAATGCTCAGGTAGTTACCGCAAATGTTCCTTTAGCGGAAATGTTTGGTTATGTTAATACGCTTAGGTCTTTATCTCAAGGTAGATCTCAGTTTAGTATGACATTTTCTCACTATGATCAAGTACCGAGTCAGGTAGCTGATATTATTAAAACTAAAAAATAATTTAGGGGCCTAATTAGATATAATTAATGTCACGTCTTGCAAAGATAAATGTTGTTTTACAGTGATAGCTTAAAAATTAGAAGTACCGATTATTATAGTAATTTTTTAATAATAACAAATATTTTTAATAAACTTATTGATTTTTTATTAAAAATATGATAGGAGTGTAGCTCAATTGGTAGAGCGCCGGTCTCCAAAACCGGAGGTTGCGGGTTCGATGCCTGTCGCTCCTGCCATTATAGATTTAGAGCTTTTTTGCTATAAAATATGGACTTTTACAAAATTCGCTCATAAAGAGAGGAATTTGAAAGTGATGCTCCACTTCACTAGTACGTGAGAATTGGAGCGCTGGATCATTATCCCAATTACCTTTAGAAGTAGAATTTTATAAGAAGTCTAATAAAATCACCTAACAAAAGTATGTTTAAAGAATATAAAATTTATAAGTTTTTTGAACAAGTTAAACAAGAAACTCATAAGGTAGTTTGGCCAACTAGAAAAGAGCTTGTTGCTTCAACATTAGTAGTGGTGGTAGCAGTTTTTATTTTTAGTTTAATTTGTTTGGTGCTTGATTATAGTATACATAATATAATGCAGCTTTTGCTTAATATTGGCAAGTAGTATAAGGAATAAATTGTGACAGAACAGAGTATAGATAATATATTGCCTCCTTCTGAAAAAAGTGTAAAGCAGTGGTATGTAGTACATACGGCATCAGGAGTAGAGAAACGCATAAAAGAAGATATGCTTAGAAAAATCGCTAAGCAGAAGATGGTGGATTTTTTTGAAGATATATTAATACCAGTTTTTGGAGTTTCTGAAGTTAAACGAGGTAAAAATGTCAAGGTAGAAAAAAAACTAATGCCGAGTTATATCTTGATAAAGATGAATATGACTGATAAATCCTGGCATTTGGTAAAAAATATACCTGGAGTAACCGGCTTTTTAGGAAGCAAAACCACACCAAAAGCTCTTACAGAAAGCGAAATACAAAATATTTTTAATAATTTGGAAGCAGAAGCTAAAGAAGCAAAAAATTCTAAATTGTATGAAGTTGGTGAAATAGTGACTGTTACAGATGGTCCTTTTGAAACTTTTATTGGTACGGTAGAGGAAATAGATCAAGAAAAAAATAGATTAAAAGTTTCAGTTTCAATATTTGGTAAAGCAACCCCAATAGAACTAAATTTTAATCAAGTAAAGAAAAATGATTAAAACTTTAAAATGATAGTATAAAACAACCGTCCAAGCTATCATTTTTACTTAATTATTTTTTATTTTAAGCTAATATTAGCAAAGTACGGTGTATAAATTACCTCTACGTAAGAGTGTTATAAAGTAATATTAATTCTAAGAGAAATAAGGATATTTATAAATGTCGCAGAAAGCAATAAAAGGTTATATTAATTTAATCATTCCGGCTGGCGGAGCTACTCCCGCTCCTCCTATAGGACCGGCACTTGGACAAAGAAAAGTTAATATTAAAACATTTTGTGATGAGTTTAATAATAGTACGAGTAGTATGGAAAAAGGAGTGCCTTTGCCCACTGTAATTACTGTTTATGAAGATAGTAGCTTTTCTTTTAAAATAAAAACCCCGCCGGCATCTTACTTTTTAAAGAAGTATGCTAAAATTACTAAAGGTTCTAGTGCGACTAAAAAAGAAGCCGTAGTAGGTAAAGTTACTATGGATGATTGCCGTGAAATTGCAAAGTTAAAAATACCTGATTTAAATACAAAAAATATTGAAGCAGCAACAAAAATTATTTGTGGTAGTGCTGCATCTATGGGACTTGAAGTGGTAGGAAATTAATTATTATGTCAAATAAGAAAGATGTTGCTGTAAAAATTAGCGGCGGTAAAAGAATAAGAGAAGCTAGAGAAAAAGTAAAATCAGATGCTTTATATAATTTAACAAATGCAATTGAGCGATTAAAATCAGCATCATATGTTAAATTTGATCCAACCTTAGAAATAGTTATGAAGCTTGGAATTGATCCTAGGCATTCTGATCAAATGGTACGCGGTGTAGTTAATTTACCTGCCGGTACAGGCAAAACCGTAAGAGTTGCCGTTATTTGTAAAGAAGAAAGAGAAGAAGAGGCTAAAAGTGCTGGAGCAGATTTAGTAGGTTCGACAAATATCATTGATGAAATTAAAATAGGAAAAATTAATTTTGATGTATGTATAGCCACTCCTGATATGATGGTAGCTATAGGTTCAGTTGCAAGAATTTTAGGGCCAAAAGGTTTAATGCCTAACCCTAAACTTGGTACCGTAACTTTAGATATTAAAAATGCTATTAAAAATGCTAAAAGCGGTCAGGTAGAATATAGAGCAGAGAAAGCAGGTATAATTCATGCAGGGCTTGGAAAATTATCTTTCCCAGACCAAGATTTATTAAAAAATTTAAATACGTTTATTGAAGCAGTAGTTAAAGCAAAACCTGTCGGATTAAAAGGAAGTTATTTAAAAGCAATGTATTTATCTTCTACTATGGGAGTATCGGTACAAATAGATTTAACTAGTATAGCATAATTTTTATAGTCGTTTAACGATAGTATACTAATAATAAAAAAGTTTTATTATTTTAAGCATTTGTATCAGTTTTAATATATTAAACTGGTTATAAAAGGAGAATTAAAAGGTGTTAAGATCAGAAAAACCAGTAGCAGTAAAGGAGATTGTAAATATTTATAAAGAATCGCCATCTGTAATTATTACTCATTATCACGGGTTAACCGTTAGTCAAGTGAGTTCGCTTAGAGAATTACTTAAGTCTAAAGAAGCAGGTTTTAAAGTAGTTAAAAATACTTTAGCAAAAATAGCTGCAAATCAAACAGGGCTTGATAATATTGCTAATTTATTTGCAGGTCCTACTGCTATTGCTTATTCTAAAGAACCGGTTGAGATGGCAAAATTAGTAGTTAATTTTGCTAAGGCTAATGATAATCTTAAGATTATTGGTGGAATAGTCGATAATCACGTGTTAGATGAGCATTCAATAAAAGAACTTTCTAAGCTACCTTCACTTAACGAGCTTAGAGGTAAAATTGTTTGGTTATTACAAGCACCGGCTACTAAGGTTGTAGGTGTTTTACAAGCCCCGTCTTCGAGTATGGCGAGAGTAATACAAGCGCATGCTAGTAAAAATTAACTTAATATAAAAAAGTAAAAAGGAAAAAATTATGGCAGATTTAGCTAAAATTGAAGAACAATTATCATCATTAACATTAATGCAAGCAGCTGAGCTTGTGAAAATGCTAGAAGAAAAATGGGATGTATCTGCAGTAGCACCTGTAGCAGTAGCAGCGACTCATGCGGCTCCTGCGGCTGAAGCAGCTGCTGAAAAAACCGAATTTGAAGTAGTTTTAGCGGCTGTAGGTGACAAGAAAGTTGAAGTAATTAAAGTTGTAAAAGATATCACAGGTCTTGGTTTAATTGAAGCTAAGAAATTAGTTGATGAAGCTCCAAAGCCGATTAAAAGCAATGTGAAAAAAGCAGAAGCAGAAGAAATCAAAGGTAAGTTAGAAGTTGCCGGAGCAAAAGTTGAATTAAAATAATTATTTTTGCATTAGGTTCTGTAAAGAAAAGTTAAATTATTTGTATTTTTAAGTAAAAATTAATAAGATTCTTGCTGGGATAGTTATCTCTGTTCCAAAAAACTTATAATTTGTAATTAAAAAGAACTAAATATAGATTAATTTCTCTTTACAGAACCTAATGTTTTTTGCATCACAGATAAAAATTTTATAGCTTTAAATTAACTTCTTAAAATCTAAAAAGCCTTATTTTAGCGATTAAATTTGAACAAGGCTTTTTTGTTTAAAAATTATTTTAAAGCTAATTTAAGTTATTTTTTTGAAATAGAATAAAGCTATTCACTAAAAGTCTTATTAATTAAAATAATTTTATTAACGTACCATACGTCTAGAAATTTAAATTATTGAAATTTCCTAGGTTCTGTGAACATTTCTAATTAATTTGTTATTATTAGATATTTTAAGTAAAAATTAATAAGATTTTTAAAGAAATAGCTACCTATTTTTCTTATAATTTTTTGTAGCAAAAAAATAGCCAAAATTAAATCTTTTTAGAAATGTTCACAGAGCCTATACAAGGTCTGTAGTTAATTCATTTGAATTTGGTGACAGGTGTGAGAAGCGAAGCCTATAATAGGCAAGCCGATGAACAACGAAGAGCCAAGTTCAAATCAATTGACTATAAACAAGAAGCTTACTAGGTTTCTTTAATTTAGGTTCTATGCAAAAAAAATTTAAAACAGTATAGTTTAGTTTTTTACTGTAAATTATAAGCATCTTATTGACATAGGTATCTATTCCAATAAGAGCTTTATTGCTTAAAATATAAATAATTTAAATTTTATATACAGAACCTAGTCATTTCAATACGGGCAGTAATTTTATCAGTCAGGAGATTATATGGTTTCATTAAGGGATAATATAGAAGCACAACCCTTGTCACATAATAGAAGAATAAGAAAAAATTTCGGTCACATAAATTTAGTAGCAGATATACCGAATTTGATTGAAATTCAAAAAAATTCATATGAAAAAAACTTTCTACAACTAAATATTAAAGATTCTGAAAGAAAAAACAAAGGTTTACAATCTATATTAAACTCAATTTTTCCTATTTCAGATTCCTCTAATATTGCTAATTTAGAATTTGTAAAATATGAATTCGATACTCCAAAATATGATGTAGAAGAGTGTAGTCACAGAAGTTTAAGTTATGCCGCCCCCCTTAAAGTTACCTTAAGATTAAGTATTTGGGATATGGATGAGGATACCGGTACTAGAGAAATTAAAGGTATTAAAGAGCAAGAAGTATATATGGGTGATATCCCATTAATGACTAAAAACGGTACTTTTATTATCAACGGTACGGAAAGAGTAGTTGTATCACAAATGCATCGCTCACCAGGTGTATTCTTTTATCATGATGAAGGAAAAGTCCACTCTTCTGGCAAACTTTTATATTCTGCTCGTGTTATTCCATATAGAGGGTCTTGGCTTGATTTAGAGTTTGACGCTAAGGATGTTATTTATTTCAGAATTGATAGAAAAAGAAAGCTTTATGCTACTACTTTGCTTAGAGCTATAGGTATGGGTACTGAAGAAATTATAAAATTTTACTATAATTCAGTAACTTATAAGCTTGTTAAAAATAAAGGGTGGGCGGTTAAATTTATACCTCAGCATATTAGTGCTCATCGTTTAACAAGTGATTTAGTAGATGCAGATACCGGAAATATTTTACTGAAAGCAGGGCAAAAAATTACCACACGTTTGGCTAAAAAATATTTTGGAGAAGGGCTTAATAATATTTTAGTAGCTCATGAAACTTTAATCGGCAAATATCTATCCGAAGATTTAAGAGATCCTGCAAGTGATGAAATATTAGCAAAAATCGGCGAAATGATTACTGCTGATATGCTAAATGTTATTAATGATCTTAAAATTAAAAATGTTAACGTATTAGTGATCAATCCTCAATCTGGTCCATATATAAGAAACACCTTATTTGCTGATAAAAACCAGGACCGCGAGGCAGCATTATGCGACATTTTCAGAGTTCTAAGACCAGGCGAACCTGCTAATATTGAAGCAGCCGAAAGTCTGTTTTATAATTTATTTTTTGATGCAGAAAGATATGATCTTTCGGAAGTCGGGCGAATAAAAATGAATCCTAGGTTAGAGCTGAATATTTCTGAAGAAGTTACAGTTTTAACAATTGATGATATTAAAAATATCGTAAGAGTTTTAGTAGAGCTTAAAGACGGTAAAGGTATCATAGATGATATTGATCATTTAGGTAATAGAAGGGTTAGATCGGTAGGTGAATTGATAGAAAATCAATTTAGAATAGGTTTAGTCCGAATGGAAAAATCCGTAATTGAAAGGATGTCGGCAGGTGATGTTGATACCGTAATGCCTCATGATTTAGTAAATTCTAAAATTTTAGTTTCGGTAGTAAAAGAATTTTTTAGTACTTCGCAATTATCGCAGTTTATGGATCAAACAAATCCATTATCAGAAATAACTCATAAAAGAAGGTTATCGGCCCTCGGTCCGGGAGGTCTTAGTCGAGATCGAGCAGGTTTTGAGGTGCGTGACGTACACCCGACTCACTATGGTCGTATTTGTCCTATTGAAACACCTGAAGGTCAGAATATCGGGTTAATTAACTCTATGGCTACTTATGCTAGGATAAATAAACACGGTTTTATAGAGAGTCCATATAGAAAAGTTAAGGATGGGCGTGTAACTGATGAAGTGGTATATCTTTCTGCTATTGAAGAAGGTAGATACAAAATCGGACAAGCAAACTCTAAAATTGACAAAGATGGAGTATTACAAGGGGAGTTTATTAATTGCCGAGTTGAAGGTGGTAATTTTGTAATGGCAGAGCCGCATGAGGTGGACTTCATTGATGTAACCCCTATGCAGGTAGTATCGGTTGCGGCTTCTCTAATACCTTTCTTAGAAAATGATGATGCTAACCGTGCTTTGATGGGCTCAAACATGCAAAGACAGGCAGTTCCCTTAATTAAAACGGATGCACCTTTTGTAGGTACCGGAGTTGAAGGGGTGGTAGCTAAAGATTCCGGAGCATCGGTACTTGCGTTACATGACGGTATTGTTGAGCAAATAGATTCAAATAGAATCGTAATTAGAACTCTAGAACAAAAAGTTGACGGTTCTCCTTCGGTTGATATTTATAATTTATTAAAATTCCAAAAATCTAATCATAATACTTGTATAAATCAAAAACCTTTAGTTAAGGTTGGTCATTACGTTAAGAAAAACGATATTATAGCTGACGGTCCTAGTACGGACAACGGTGAAATTGCTTTAGGTAGAAACGTGCTTGTGGCTTTCTTACCTTGGAATGGTTATAATTTTGAAGATTCAATTTTAATATCCGAGCGTATAGTAAAAGAAGATGTATTTACATCTATTCATATTGAAGAGTTTGAAGTAATAGCTAGAGATACACGTCTTGGTCCTGAAGAAATTACTCGTGATATACCGAATGTAAGTGAAGAAGCGTTGCGTCATCTTGATGAGGTCGGAATAATTTATGTAGGTGCAGAAGTAAAAGCCGGCGATATTTTAGTCGGAAAAGTAACGCCGAAAAGCGAGTCACCTATTACTCCTGAAGAAAAATTATTGCGTGCTATTTTTGGAGAAAAAGCTTTTGACGTGAAAGATTCATCTTTGCATGTGCCTTCTGGAGTTAGCGGAACTGTGGTAGAAGTAAGGGTATTTTCTCGTAGAGGTGTAGAAAAAGACCAGCGAGCTATTGCTATTGAAAAACAGCAAATTGAAAAATTAGCAAAAGACAGAGAGGATGAATTAGAAATTATTGAACATTTTGTGTTTAGTTGGCTTGAAAAACTTTTAGTAGGGCAAGTGATTATTAACGGTCCTAAGCAAGTAAAAGTCGGACAAACAATTACTAACGAAACGCTGAAAGGTTTATCTAAAGGGCAATTTTGGCAGTTTACTGTGGAAGATGCAAATGTAATGAATGAAATAGAGCGGGTTAAGACTCATTATGATGAGAAAAAATATACTCTCGATAAAAGATTCGCCACTAAGGTAGAGAAATTGCAAAGTGGTGATGATTTACCTCAGGGAGCTTTAAAAGTAGTAAAAGTATTTATCGCAACTAAGCATAAATTACAACCAGGTGATAAAATGGCAGGAAGACACGGAAATAAAGGTGTTATTTCACGTATCTTGCCTGAAGAAGATATGCCATTTTTAGAAAATGGAAGAGTAGTAGATATCATTCTTAACCCCCTTGGCCTTCCGTCCCGTATGAATATAGGACAGATTTTAGAAACACATCTTGGGTGGGCATCAATAAATTTAGCAAAAAAAATATCCGAATTAGTCAAGGAATATCAAAATAAACAGATCGGTATTGAGCAGATTAAGAAGTTCTTAATTGAGCTGTACGGGGAAGATATTAATCCTATACTTGAAAGATCAGAAGAGGAGATTATCTCTTTCTGTAAGAAAGTAGATAAAGGCGTACATTTTGCAACTCCTGTATTTGACGGAGCAAAAGTTCAGGATGTTAAAGATATGCTAAAACTTGCCGGTCAAGATCCTTCAGGACAAGTAAAATTAATTGACGGTAGAACTGGTGAATATTTTGATCGTCTAGTAACCGTCGGACAGAAATATTTGCTGAAATTGCATCATTTAGTCGATAATAAAATTCACTCCCGTTCTATAGGACCTTATAGCTTAGTAACACAGCAACCGCTTGGAGGTAAATCTCATTTTGGTGGACAGCGTTTTGGGGAAATGGAATGCTGGGCTCTGCAAGCTTACGGTGCAGCTTATACTTTACAAGAGATGTTAACGGTTAAGTCAGATGACGTAAACGGTAGAATTAAAACTTATGATTCTATAGTGCGCGGTGAAAATAATTTTGAATCAGGTATTCCTGAGTCATTTAATGTTATGATAAAAGAGTTTAGATCTTTATGTCTTAACGTAAAACTTGAAGTGACTTCGAGTTAAATGTATGCTTGGTGAATTTCAAAAATTGGCTACGTCGTCTAGCAAGTTCTGCGGTACTCACGTATTAAGTATACGCTCCGCTCCTCGCCTTGCAGACCCTTGCTCTTTTTGAAATTGACCTTCGCAGTACCTTTTAATGGCTGGATTCCCGCCTTCGCGGGAATGACATAAACGAGGCATGCAACAAGGCTGAATAAGTCACGTGGTGACATTTTTAGAGTACGAGTAATTTTTAAGGAAAAGTATTTATGAGTGTAGTAAATTTTTACGGACAATTAAGTAATACTCAACAATTTGATCAGATAAGGATTAATATAGCAAGTCCCGATCAAGTACGTTCGTGGTCTTTCGGTGAAGTAACAAAACCTGAAACAATTAACTATCGAACTTTTAAACCTGAAAAAGACGGTTTATTTTGTGCAAGAATTTTCGGTCCGGTAAAAGATTACGAATGTCTTTGCGGTAAATATAAGCGGATGAAAAACCGTGGTATTACTTGTGAGAAATGTGGTGTTGAAGTTACGGTTTCTAGAGTAAGACGTGAAAGAATGGGGCATATTGAACTTGCAGCCCCCGTTGCTCATATTTGGTTTTTAAAGTCACTGCCTTCAAGAATTAGTACGATTCTTGATATGACGATGCGAGATGTAGAAAAGATTCTTTATTTTGAAAATTATGTAGTAGTTGACCCAGGGTTATCGATTTTACAAAAAGGCGAACTCCTAACAGAGGAAGAATTACAGAAAGCAAAAGATAAGTATGGTGAAGATGCGTTTACTGCGTCTATTGGTGCAGAAGTAATACAACAAATGCTAAAAGAACTTGATTTTTTAAAGTTAAAGCAAGAATTATACGAAGAATTACAAACCACTTCTTCAGAGGTCAAAAAGAAAAAGTTAGTAAAGCGTTTAAAATTAGTAGAGGATTTTTTAGAGTCGGAAAATAAGCCGGAATGGATGATTATGGATGTTTTACCTGTGATTCCTCCTGAAATTAGACCGCTTGTTATGCTTGATGGTGGAAGATTTGCTACTTCAGATTTAAATGAACTTTATAGAAGAGTAATTAATAGAAATAATCGTTTAAAGAAATTAATAGAGTCAAAAGCGCCTGATATAATAGTAAGGAACGAAAAAAGAATGTTACAAGAAGCGGTGGATGCATTATTTGATAATGGCCGCCGCGGCAGAGCAGCAAAAAATGCTAATAAGCGTCCATTTAAATCATTAAGTGACATGCTTAAAGGTAAGCAGGGTCGTTTTCGTCAGAACCTGCTTGGTAAGAGGGTTGATTACTCAGGACGTTCGGTTATCGTAGTAGGACCTGAGCTTAAGCTTCACCAGTGCGGCTTACCTAAAAAAATGGCGTTAGAGCTATTTAAGCCGTTTATTTACTCTAAGCTTGAATTATACGGTATCGCTACAACTATTAAAGCTGCTAAAAGAATGGTGGAAGCTGAAAAACCTGAAGTTTGGGATGTGCTTGAAGAAGTGATAAGAGAGCATCCGGTTTTACTTAATAGAGCCCCAACGTTACATAGGCTTGGTATTCAAGCATTTGAACCTTTATTAATTGAAGGTAAAGCGATTCAGCTTCACCCACTTGTTTGTGCTGCGTTTAATGCGGATTTTGACGGTGATCAGATGGCGGTACATATTCCATTATCGATTGAAGCGCAGCTTGAAGCTAGGGTATTTATGATGTCTACAAATAATATCTTAAGCCCTGCTAACGGACGTCCTATTATTGTACCGGATAAAGATATAGTACTTGGTTTATATTATCTAACCCTTGCATTTAATAATGAAGTAGGCGAAGGGATGATATTCGCGGACCTAGCTGAGATGGAGCATGCTCTATATAATAAATTTATAACTATCCATACAAAGATAAAATATCGTAGAAATCAGCTAAATGCTGAAGGTAAAATGGTTCCTGTTATCATTGATACTACTTACGGTAGATTAATAGTTGGCGAGTTATTGCCTTCTAATCCTAATATAGAATTTAAATTTATAAATAAACAACTAACTAAAAAAGACATATCATTAGTTATAGATTTAGTTTATCGTCACTGCGGTCAAAAAGCTACTGTGATTTTTGCTGATCAGTTAATGAAATTAGGTTTTAAATATGCTTGTTCCTCAGGCATTTCTTTTGGAATGGACGATATGGTAGTGCCGGAATCTAAGAGTACTCATATCAATGAAACTCAACTTGAAATAAAAGAATTTGAACAACAATATTCAAACGGTTTAATTACTTACGGTGAAAAATATAATAAAGTAGTTGATGCTTGGTCAAGATGTACCGATAGAGTAGCAAACGACATGATGAAAGAGATTGCTACGCCACCGATTAATGATGATCCGAATCATCAGAAAATAAATGCCATATATATGATGGCTATTTCAGGTGCAAGGGGTTCTTTCCAACAAATTAAGCAGCTTGGTGGTATGCGTGGTCTTATGACCAAGTCAAACGGGCAGATTATACCTACCCCTATTAAATCTAACTTTAAAGAGGGATTAACTGAATTTGAGTGCTTCAATTCTGCTAACGGAATGCGTAAAGGGCAAATAGATACGGCTTTAAAAACTGCAAGTTCAGGCTACTTAACAAGAAAATTAGTAGATGTTGCACAGGATTGTATTATTACTGAAAGAGATTGTGGAACAGATAAAGGAATTGAAGTTAAAAGCGCTATTGAAGGTGGTGAAATTATAGTACCTTTAGCTGAAAAGATTCTAGGTCGTACTGCTGCTATCGATATATTTCATCCGGTAACTAATGATCTAATCCTCAATAAAGGCGAGTTAATTAATGAAGCTAAGCTAGAGCAGATTGAATCCGCGGGCTTAGATAGAATTATGATTAAATCTGTATTAACTTGTGAAAGTACTATCGGTATATGTAGCATATGTTACGGTAGAGATCTTGCTACCGGCACGTTGGTGTCGGAGGGTGAAGCAATCGGGGTTATTGCTGCTCAATCTATCGGTGAACCTGGTACGCAGTTAACCATGAGAACTTTCCATATCGGGGGAGCGGTAACAAAAGGTGCTGAGGTTTCTTCCGTAGAAGCTTCATACGATGCAAAAGTTAAGATCATAAGCCGTAACGTTGTTATTAATTCCGAAGAACGCAAAATTGTTATGAGTCGAAATTGTGAATTATTGCTGCTTGACAATAATGGTAACGAAAAAGCTCGTCATAAAATTCCATACGGAGCTAGATTACTTGTTGATGACGGTGATATGGTGACTAAAACTCAAAAACTAGCGGAGTGGGATCCCTACACTATACCTATTATTACCGAGAAATCAGGTAAAGTTTTATTCAAAGATATGGTTGACGGTATTTCTATTCGTGACGTAACTGACGAAGCTACCGGAATACCAAGTAAAGTTATTATTGAATCAAAGCAATATTCACGCGGTGCAGAATTACGCCCTCGTATACAGCTTTTAGATTCTAAAGGTGAAGTCATTACCTTATCAAACGGTTTAGAAGCTAGGTATTACTTGCCGGTTGGAGCAGTTTTAAGTGTAGAGGACGGAGTGCAAATATCGGTAGGTGATATTATTGCACGTATACCGAAAGAATCGACTACTACTAAAGATATTACCGGTGGTTTACCGAGGGTTGCTGAGCTTGTAGAAGCAAGACGCCCTAAAGATCATGCAGTTATTGCTGAGATTGACGGTAGAGTAGAATTCGGTAAAGACTATAAATCTAAGAGACGTATTATTATACATCCGATTGATGAAACAATGTCTATTGAGTATATGGTACCAAAAGGCAAGCATGTTGTAGTCAATGAAGGTGATTTCGTCAAAAAAGGTGATTTATTGATTGACGGTAATCCGGTACTTCAAGACATTTTAAAAGTAATGGGTGTAGAGGTTCTTGCAAATTATATTGTTAAAGAGATTCAAGCCGTTTATCGTCTACAAGGTGTAAAGATTGATGATAAGCATATAGAAGTTATTATTCGTCAGATGTTACAAAAAGTAGAGATTACAGATTCAGGCGGAACTACCTTATTAGCAGGTGAAAAAATAGATAGACATGAATTCGAGGAGATAAATGAAAGAGCTATTAAAAATGGTTTAAAACCTGCTGAAGCCCAATTAATATTACAAGGTATTACTAAAGCTTCTCTGCAAACTAGATCATTTATCTCTGCGGCATCATTCCAAGAGACTACTAGAGTTTTAACTGAAGCGGCTATTGCCGGCAAAGTAGATAAGTTACGAGGGCTAAAAGAAAACGTAATAGTTGGACGATTAGTACCTGCCGGAACCGGTTACTTTATGGATAAAATGCGTAAAGCAGCCGCAAAGCTTGATGAAGAGAATGTATAAATCTGACAAAGAATAAGATTTTAATCTTATCCTAAACTGATGTTACGAATGTTTAGTGTGTTATTCCTGCTTTCGCAGGAATGACTATAGTACCGGACAATTTTTTTCGATGTCATTTCTAGCTAAAGGCGGGAGTCCATTACTTTAAAGCCATTTTAGAGCTTAATTTGAAAAGCAAAAAACCTTTGAAATTAAGATTTTTTAAAAGCTCGATTTATCTCGCTTTACCCTGGATTCCAGCTTTCGCGGAAATGACATCGAACGAATTATAGTAAAAGCAGTTAATAACAAACGATTGGTGCTATTAAAGGCTCATAGTTTTGACCTAAATAAGATACCAGTTGTTCACAGGTATTAGTGTTATTGCTCTCATAATTATAATTACCGTATAATTGTAATCTTGCTAAAGAATCTTCATATCGGAAGTTTTCAAGTATTTCTTGATGATTACGTATTCGCCATTCTGCCAAATAATCCTCAATATAGACTTTTTGTACTTCTTGACAAATTTCATCATGTAAAGCTTTTAACATGAGTAAGTTTACGACAGGGTTAATATTATTATTAGTAATCTTAATTTCTTCACGTTTTTGATCAACAGGTAATTTACAAATTAAAGATTCTTTACTATTTATTTCTGCTTTATCTATCTCAAGATTTTCTGATTCAGCTTTGACCTCTTTTTCAAATTTATTTTTGGGAAGAGTGCTTTCACATCTGTTATTTCAAGTTCCCCTTCTTTTTTACCTACCTCATAAGCTTTAGAAACAATTTGTTTATAAATAACATCAATTAATTCTCGTTTTGTTTGTATTTCGTCAGAATAGTTTACTCCTCCTTCATTCCAAAATTTTGCTATTTTAGAAAAAGCAGGAATATATTTACCAGCCTTTGCTAAAAATTTTTGTATAAATGTAGGTTCAATAATAGGTGCTAATGTAGGGGTTTCTTCATATTGTTTAAATACATATTCAACAATTTTAGGTATATTTTGATCTGTTTCTATCTCATCAGGTAAGCCATGTAATATTTTTGGCTATTGCTTGATCAATCTTCTTATATTAAATATTAACCCCGATCCATGTCCATACCGAATTAGCTGAAAGACAAAGCTTTGTTACATAAAATGCTAGTGATATAGGTAGAGATAATAGCTTTAAATAATTAAGGTAAGTATAGCGTATTGGATGAGGCGCGAGACTATAAACCTCGTCCATATCACAGTTTAATTCACATGATGTTTTAATCATTGTGTATTTCTGTTTAATCAAGTAAGGAGTGATGTCATGTATTAGCATATGATTACTTAAATTTAACTAATTCGACAGCAAAATATAAAAAACATTAACATTTATCAACTATTATTTAATGGGATTTTGTTTTAAATCAATTATAATACTTGCAAAGTTTTAGCAAGATAAATAGAATTATCCAAAGTCAAAAGTAATATAAGGAATAAGTATGCTTAATATAAATTTTGTGAATGAAGAATCATCTACTAATCAAGGTCTAGTAGTTTTTATTGATGAACAGTTAAAGCTTGATAGTAATTTAATAACACTTGATCAACAACATCACGGATTAATTTCTAAAACTATTAAGAATAAACTGCAATTTACCGGTAAATATGGACAGATCAAGGTTATTCCGTCCGTTATTAAATCAGGCGAGATTAAATATTTGATAATAGCGGGTCTTGGGAATGAAGAAAAATTAACTGAAGCAAAAATCGAAGAGTTAGGGGGCAAAATCTTACGGCATGCAACCAGTAGCAAAATTTCTACTATTGACTTAAAGATTATAAATAGAATAAGCAAATTTACATCCCAAACATTTGTATCTTTAATTGCTAGCGGTGTGTTTCTCGCTTCTTACAGATTTGATAAATATAGAACTACTTTAAAAGAAACAGAGAAGTTCGCAGTAGAATCAATTGAAATTTTTACTGACAATAATTCGGAAGCAATAAAGTTATTTGAAGTCAAAAAATTAATTGCTGAGGCAGTATTTTTTACAAGAGATATATGTAATGAACCGTCAAATATTAAAACTCCACAAGTCTATGCCGAAAGAATAGTTGATATATTTGAGCCACTCGGAGTAGATGTCGACGTTATCGGTGAACGTGAGATGAAAAATCTTGGTATGGGAGCATTACTTGGTGTTGGACAAGGTTCACAAAATGAGTCAAAATTAGTGGTTATGGAGTATAAAGGTGGCAGTAAAAATGCTCCTACTATTGCTTTGGTCGGTAAAGGAGTGATTTTTGATACAGGCGGTATTTCCTTAAAACCATCAAGTAATATGCATTTAATGAGATATGATATGGGAGGTTCTGCAGCAGTTGTGGGCGCCATGATTGCGGTCGCCGGTCAAAAATTACCTGTAAATATAGTTGGTGTTGTAGGGATTGTCGAAAATATGCCGTCCGGTAATGCACAGCGTCCTGGGGACGTCGTAACTACTATGTCAGGGCAAACTGCTGAAGTTTTAAATACCGACGCAGAAGGGCGTTTAGTACTTGCTGATGCTGTTTGGTATGCACAAGAAAAATTTAAGCCTAAATGTGTGATTGATGTTGCAACTCTAACAGGAGCAATAACTGTGGCACTAGGTAGCACATATGCCGGTTGTTTTGCCAATAACGATGAGTTAGCTGATAAGTTAATAAAAGCAGGGGAAGAAGTTAATGAAAAACTTTGGAGAATGCCGCTTCATGATGAGTATGATGCAATGATTAACTCCGACATAGCTGATATGGCAAATATCGGTAACGTACCAGGAGTTGCCGGAAGCTCTACGGCTGCTCATTTCATTAAGCGCTTCATTATAGAGGGAGTAGATTGGGCTCATTTAGATATAGCAGGCGTTGCAAATAGTAATAAAGCTTCAGCGCTTGGTCCTAAGGGAGCTGTGGGGTACGGCGTGAGATTACTAGAGAAATTCATCAAGGAATATACTTAATGTTATTCTTGCTTTTAGAGGCGTTGTTGTATGGCTCGAGAAAAGTGTTCGATGTCATTCCTGCGAAAGCAGGAATCCATCATAAAGCGAGATAAATCGAGCTTTTAATTTCAAAAATTTGCTGTATGTATATTTTTTTTCTGGATTCCCGCTTTCGCGGGAATGACATAAAATTTCGTTTATTCTGAATATAATTATGAACACAATAAATAAACCTTATATATTTGTTGTAGGTAATGAGAAAGGCGGAGCAGGTAAAACTACCTGCTGCCTGCATCTAATAATAGCTTTGCTTTACCAAAATTATTCGGTAGTAAGTATAGATACCGACTCACGCCAAAGTTCTTTAACAAACTATTTAAAAAATCGAGATTCATATAATAAACAAAACCCTAATAAACTCGTATTAGTACCGAAGCATTTTCATATATCTGAAGGAGAGATAGGGTGGCAAGCCAAGAGTTTTGAGAAGATGCTAGAAAATAATCAAAATGCCGATTATATCGTGGTTGATACGCCTGGTAGTCATACTGCTTTATCAAGAATTGCTCATTCTTACGCTGATACAATTATTACACCGATTAATGATAGTTTTCTAGATTTAGACGTGATAGCAAAAATTGACAGCAAAGACGAAATTATCAGTCCGTCAATCTACAGCCAAATGATTTGGGAACAGAAAATGCAGCGAGCAAGTCGTGATAGAGGTAGTATAGATTGGATAATATTGCGTAATCGCCTAAGTAACCTTGATGCGTTGAATAAAAGGCGAGTAGGAAATGTATTAGCTAAACTTGCAAAAAGAATCAATTTTAAACTTACTGAAGGTTTTAGTGAGCGTGTAATATATAAAGAATTATTCCTGCAAGGTCTAACATTACTTGATCTAAAAACTGCAAAATATGATAGAGCATTTAATAGCTCACATGTGCTTGCACGCCAAGAACTACGAAACTTTTTAGACTTTTTAGGCATTAAAACCATACTCAAAAGTTAATTCATTAAAGTTTTTCTTGTATAAAGTTAAAAAATATATATAATGTGCAACATTAGTATGTTTTAACTTTTTAAAAGAAACAAATGCCAAATATTGCTGAAAATATTTCACCGAACCAACGAAAAGCAGCGGATGAGCTTATTAATAAATATAAAAATTTAACTCCTGAAGAACAAAAAGAAGTTGATAGAAAACTTGAATCACATTTCAGAGAAAAAAATCTTGAACGAAATGATCTTCAGTTAAGAATGAATAAGATATTTGGTAATCTATCAAGCGAAAATCAAGAAAAATTACAAGCAAGTAATAATTCTATAAATAAAATTAAAGATGAGTTATTACCGTTAATTAAGGGAATAATAAATTTAGTAGAAAATGTTGCAGAGATAATTAAAAATCCTAAGAAAGCAATATATGAATGGATTAAAGGTGAGTTAAGTCAAGCAAAACCTCAACAGCAAAATTATCAGCGGCTCCCATCAAAGCCAAAAGTTGCCGCAATATCAAGATAAATTTTTAGTTTTTATTTGCGAAAATTTGTAATTTTATGTATATAATATAAGGAAAATCGTATAATAAAAAATAAAAATGCATAAATATAGAACTCATAATTGTAACGAATTACAAATTTCTGATGTTAAGAAAGAAGTTAAACTATCAGGTTGGGTACATCGAAGAAGAGATCATGGTAATTTGGTTTTTATAGATTTACGTGATCATTACGGTATAACTCAAATCGTCTTTACCGATCAAAATCCAGAGCTTATGGATACGGCCGGCCGTTTGCGTTATGAGTCGGTAATCACTGTAACAGGAAAAGTGGTAGCAAGATCAAGTGATGCTATTAATGACACGCTTACCACCGGTCATATTGAAGTATTAGCCGGAGGATTTATTATTGAATCAGCTGCGGATACCCTACCTTTTGTTATTAATACCGAAAAAGACGCTCCGGAAGATTTAAGGCTTAAACATCGCTTTTTAGACCTTAGACGTGAGAAATTACATAATAATATAATACTCCGCTCACAAATTATTGCTCATATTCGTCATTTAATGACAACAAGAGGTTTTACTGAATTTCAAACACCGATTTTAACGGCAAGCTCACCTGAGGGTGCTAGGGATTTCTTAGTGCCGAGTAGAATACATTCGGGTAAGTTCTATGCGTTACCTCAAGCACCTCAGCAATTCAAGCAGCTTTTGATGGTTTCGGGGTTTGATCGTTATTTCCAAATTGCTCCTTGTTTTCGGGACGAAGATGCAAGAGCCGATAGATCACCTGGCGAATTTTATCAGCTAGACGTAGAAATGTCGTTTGTTACACAGGAAGACGTGTTTAGTACTATTGAGCCTGTCATGTATGATTTATTTACTAAATTTACGGATAAGAAAGTATCCAATACTCCTTTTGTTCGTATCCCATATAATGAATCTATGCTAAAATATGGCTCTGATAAGCCTGATTTACGAAATCCCATTATAATTGCCGATGTAACAGAAATATTTAAAGATTCTAATTTTACAATCTTTAGGGAAAATATTAAAAAAGGTAGTGTTGTTCGTGCTATTCCTACGCCTAAAGCTGCTTCATTACCTCGTAGCTTTTTCGATAAAATGATCGAGTTTGCGATATCCGAAGGGGCGAGGGGGCTTGGCTATATTCAATTTAGCGAAACCGGTGAAGCAAAAGGGCCGGTAGCAAAGTTTTTAACTGAGCAGCAATTAGATACTTTAAAAACTGTGGCTAATATAAGTAATGGTGATGCAGTGTTTTTTGCTAGTGATAAAAAGGAAAAAGCTGCCAAACTCGCCGGCAAGATTAGAATTAGAATAGCAGAGGAGCTAGATTTACTTGAAAAAGATTGCTTTAAATTCTGCTGGATTACTGACTTTCCATTTTATGAATTAAATGAAGAAACAAGTAAAATTGACTTTAGCCATAATCCGTTTTCTATGCCGCATGGTGGTTTAGAAGCTCTAGAAAATGCTAAAACAACGGAAGAACTACTTGAGCTTACCGCGTACCAATATGATATTGTTTGTAACGGCACTGAACTTTCTAGTGGTGCTATTAGAAACCATAAGCCGGAAATTATGTATAAGGCATTTGTCATAGCAGGTTATAGTGAAGAGGAAGTTGATAAAAGATTTGGGGGAATGATTAGAGCATTTAAGTTTGGTTCTCCGCCGCATGGTGGCATAGCTCCAGGAATTGACCGAATTGTTATGCTACTTGCGGAAGCTAATAATATAAGAGAAATAATTGCATTTCCTTTAAACCAACAAGCCGAAGATTTACTTATGAGTGCTCCAAGCTATGTAGAGGATAAGGCTCTAAAGGAGCTAAGTATTATGCTCTCACCGTCAGCCCCTAAGAATATGAAATAAACTTCGCATAATAAATTAAATTATTTATTCAATTATGTATATACATTGGTGTTGCTGCCTAACGCTGCATCATCGGGTCATTATTTTATAATAAGTACAAGACTCTGCTAACAAGGTTAATAATGTTAGTAATAGTCTGTTTGGTGAAAGTTTAATAATGCAATATGATGCGGTATAAATAAATACCAATTTGCTATAGCATAATTCAGAAAGCTTCAGATAAGATGAATTTAAAAACAAGTCTGCACAGCGTAGATAACCAGACGAGTCATGCGAAATTCGCTTGTATCAAGCTTTATGAAATATGCTGTGCATTATCTCCTATTGTTATTAACTCATCCTCTTTAATTTTGGTATTAGCTTGACTAAAAATCTTTGATAATATTAAATCATCTATATCATTCATTAATTCCTGTGAAGTAACGCCTTCATGATTAGGTATATTTATAGGTGCTTCCTTTTTTACTAATATAGATATTACCGTATAATTATAATTCTCACTATAGATAGCCAAATGTAACGTCGTATCGCCAGCAGAATTTGGTAGTTTAATATTTGCTCCTTTTTCTATAAAATATTTTGTTATTGTTATGCAACCACTTTTACCAAATAAATGTAACGGTGTATTCCCCGCGTTATCCCTAACAGTAATATCAATATTATTATCTAAAAGCAGCTTTATGATTTCTGTATAGCCTCTTGAAGCAGATATATGCGTTAAAGTCCAACTGTTTTCTTCGTCTATAATAGTATTGGCAAAATTTATTAACAATTCTTTCACCGCTCCGTTAATAGAACTATTATATTTTAATAATAAATTAACTGTTTCAAAGTAACTTTTTCTAACAGCAATTTGTAATATGTCTATTTTACCTGGAGCTAATATATGTGCATTTGCGTTATGTGTTAAAAGCAACTCTACTACCCTAGAGTGATTATTCATAACAGCTAGATGTAACATAGTAAAACCACCATCATCCTTAAGGTTAATATCTACTTTATCTATGAGTAGTTCTATGATTTTCTTATAATCTTTTGCTGCACTCGTATGTAGGATAGTAAAACACTCTTTAGTTATATGAAGGTTAGGATTATGTTCTAAAAAGAGTTTTAATATTTGAATTTTATCCTCTAAAACTATAACATCATTTAATATCAATAAATCAAGTGATGCTTCACCTTTATTATTAAGTGCATTAATATCAATTTCATGTTTCAGTAGATTTTCTATTACCGCAATGCTTCTACCATCAAAATTTGTAATAGCTAAGTGTAGTGCGGTATATCCTGCGTTGGTGGTAACTTTTAGATTAGTCTTCCTGTGAATTAAGTCTTGCAAGACCGAAGAATTTTTAGCAATAACTGCCAAATGTAATATGGAGTAACCTTGATCATCCCTTATATTGTCAATCTCACTTATAGAGAGTTGTTTTGTTAGATTCTTATAAGCTTTAATTCTCTGATTACTAATAGCATCATTCAGTTTTTTAATTAAACTGACAATCCCCCCTCATCTTTATTAATACCAATAGCGAAATTCATGCAGATTCAACTATTAAGGTCTTAACACCAAATTTTGTAAGATTCGCTTATACTCACGTATTAATACACACTACGTTAATTTCACTTTTAAATTTAATGTCAAGATCTTAATGCTTTTTGCTGTAACCAGCTATTGGTGATCGTAGCCTCTATAGACGAAAATATAAAGTCTTTCTAATTTCTTCTATTGCCTAAAAATCTCATTAAATATAGGAAAAGATTTATAAAATCTAAATATAAAGTAAAGGCTGCCATAATAGAAAGCTTTTGTCCTACTTCATCGTTTCCTGCTGTATAATACATAGACTTAATCTTTTGAGTATCCCAAGCTATTAAACCCATAAATACTACTATTCCAATAAGAGAAGTGGCAAAAGAAAGAGCTGAGCTTTTCAAAAACAGATTAACTAGCGAAGCAATTATAAGACCTATAAGACCCATTGCAAAGAATGAACCCATGGATGTTAGATCTTTACTTGTACTATAACCGTATAAGCTCATTGCTCCAAAAACAGAAGAACAAATGAAAAAAGTACGTGCTATTGATGCCCCGGTATAAATAAGAGCTAGATATGCAAGCGACATACCGGTTAAAGCGGCATAAACCCAAAATAATACTTGAGCTGTTTGTAAGCTCATGCGTCCGAAGCCCATAAAGAAATATAAAGCAATACCAAGCGGTGCAAACATTATAATAGTGCCAAAGCCGGTTTGAAACATTAAGTTATATAGCGGTTCAACTGATATAGTCGTTACGGCTGCTACGCCGGTTAATAAAAGTGCTAAAGCCATATAATTATATACTTTAAGCATGTATTTTTTTAAGCCTTCATCAAAAGTTTTATTTTTTGAGGCTGTTGTTAAAGTTTTTGTATAATCGATCATAAACAAACCTATATGTATTTATATAATAAAATATAGCCTGTTAGAAGTATTTTTTCAAGCTATATTAATTATATTTTATATGTGACTGTTAACAAAATAAATTTTAAATCTAATTAAATTACTTTTTGCTGCAAATTATAAAATTTTTTTGAAATAGGAGTAGCTATTCTTTCAAAAATCTAATTAATTTTCGGGTCGCACCTCCATTTTACAGATGTGGATATTAAATGCTATACGTTCAATAAGAGTTCCGATGACTTTATCATGAATATCCAATGACTTGGAAAAACAAATTGTTTTACGTGTCAGTCTTTTGCATCTTGTTCTAAGATTTAAGTTACCCCGTTCTATCCGTTGA
This sequence comes from Rickettsia endosymbiont of Cantharis rufa, assembly GCF_964026445.1. Lineage (NCBI taxonomy): Bacteria > Pseudomonadati > Pseudomonadota > Alphaproteobacteria > Rickettsiales > Rickettsiaceae > Rickettsia > Rickettsia endosymbiont of Cantharis rufa. The sequence continues at coordinate 1,247,478 of NZ_OZ032150.1, read as the reverse complement.
GTATATTTTTTACTAACAATGTGTTTTTTGGGATCTAATAACCTAGCATAACTTCCCTATCCATCTGTAAAGTAAAAAGTAACCTTAAAATCCTCCAGTTTTTTTCAGTAATGATTCTGATGTGCTATCACATCTTGTACCAAAAGTATAAGCAACTACTTTTAACAAAATCTTATCCAAAGAATATCAAAGCCATCTTTGTTTGGATTTATTCTGTACATAAGACCATTGTTCATCTATTTCAGGAGCAATAATTACTTCTATCGTATTGATAGAATGATTTATCTTTTTTAACGCTAGATTTTTTTAAAACACGGATAACCGTATTGATACCCACTTTTAATACTCTTACTGTATCCCTAACTCCAGAGCCATTGATTGACATATCTACTATCTGAGCCTTGACTCCAGGCTTAGAGGCATTATTAATATATTACAGTTAAAAATATCGATTACACTGCTTGCATTGATATCTCTGTTGTTTTGAAATTGAATATCCCGCCTTTACTACTTTTTCTGTGTCGTTATAATATCTACACTTAACATCTATTCTTGATCTACACTTAACATCTATTCTTGCCATAACTCCTTAACTATAATTCTCTTTTATTACTGTTTGAGGATTATAGACTATTCATGCTAAGCTGCAATACGGGGGCGCGGCCACCCCTGTCATTCCCGCGCAGGCGGGAATCCAGAAAAATAACTTCAATATTGCTATTGCTACAGAGTTACATAATTGATTATATAACAATATAAAAACTTGTTTTTTTTATATGGTTATACTGGATTCCCGCTTTCGCGGGAATGACATATAAAGCCGCTTAAACCTAGACAATAATGCCATTTTACGAAAACAACTTTCCAATTCCGCTACGTAATAGATTTTTAGGATTCATTTTACTTGCTTTTTTCATCATCTCGCTTATTTGTCTATGTTGCTTTAGCAAAATATTTACTTTTTGTACCGTGGTCCCTGCTCCAGCAGCTATACGTTTTCTACGAGAGGCATTAATCATATCGGGGTTTTTACGCTCTTTCAGCGTCATAGATAAAATAATTGCCTCTTGATGTTCAAGTATTTTACTATTTAATTTTGATTGATCTATTTGATCCATAATTTTACCGCTTCCCGGTAACATACTAAGTATACCTCCAAATCCCCCCATTTTTTTTATGCTTCTCATTTGCTGCATATAATCATTTAGATCAAATTTACCTTTTTTTAATTTAGATGCCGTTTTTTCGGCTTCTTCTCTATCAACTATACTGGCGGCTTTTTCAACAAAGGAGATAATATCGCCCATATCGAGTATTCGAGAAGCTAAACGTTCAGCATTGAATTCCTCTAAATCAGTTAGCTTTTCACCACTACTTAAAAATTTAATCGGCTTTTTAGTAATATATTTTACACTAAGTGCCGCACCACCCTTAGAATCACCGTCAATTCTAGATAAAATTAATCCTGAAATTTCTAACTCCTCATTAAAGCTACTTGCCGTAACTACTGCATCCTGCCCTGTCATACTGTCAATTACTAATAAAGTTTCCGTAGGTTCTACTATCTTTTTTATTGCAAGGGCCTCATTCATCATCTCTTTATCAATTTGTGTACGACCTGCCGTATCATAAATTACAACGTCATAAGCAGAGAGCTTAGCTTCAGCGATAGCTCTTTTGACAATATCAAGAGGTTTCTCACCTTTAACAATCGGTAATGAATCAATACTCACTGAACTTGCAAGTATCGCTAGCTGCTCTTGTGCTGCGGGTCTATAAGTATCAAGAGATACAAGTAGAGGCCTTTTATTTTGATTCTTAAGACGTAAAGCAATCTTTCCACTCGCCGTAGTTTTACCGCTACCTTGCAGACCTACCATTAATAAATTTACCGGCGGCTTTGAATTTAAATTTAACTTTGTATCGCTTTCACTCGAAGCTAGGAGATTTATCATCTCTTCATGAATAATTTTAATTATCATCTGTCCAGGTGAAACAGACTTAATAACCTCCTGCCCTAAAGCTTTTTGTTTAGCTTCTGCTATAAAATTTTTTATCACCGGCAATGCTACATCCGACTCCAAAAGAGCTACTCTTATATCCCTCATAGTAGCATCTATTTGAGCTTCCGTTAAAATTCCTGAGCTGACTAGTCTATCAAAAATCTTCGTTAAATTTTGTGTTAAAGTTTTAAACATGTAAGTAATTTAATTTATAAAGTCCTAATATATTTTGCCCAATATGTTTTAGCAACAATAATATTTTATGGTTTTATGGGCATTGCCTGGAAACAGTTGGTTCATGGTGTAATTTAGTTTTTTGATGTCATTCCCACGAAAGTGGAAACCAGGGTAAAGCGAGATAAATCGAGCTTTTAATTTTAAAAATTTGCTGTATTTATGCTTTTTTCCCGGATTCCCGCTTTCGCGGGAATGACATCGAAACCTCAGATAAACTGTTTTTAAGCAACCTCTGTTTTATGGATAACATGTAGGATAGTATCGGATTCAATAGACCTATTCGGAAAGTCGCTTATAGGGAGGAATTTGAAGGAGACACTTCACCTCGAACCGCAACGAGCTTAAACATACGTGAGGATTAGGGGTTAGGATCGACGTACAAATTACTCCTAGAAGTAAAATTTCCAAGTAGGTCTAATTACTAGAGAACTCATTCACCACTAATATATAACTTGTTTTTAAGTCTAAATCATAATCAATGGTATTATATATTAACTTTTTTATGTCGATAAATTTTTGCAGTAAATATGAAGGATGCTTATTCGGTAGTTTATTAAAAATCTTATTTTCCAAATCTAGGAGTTCAATATTAATGTTAGCAGATTTTTTAAGGATTCTATTCATTAATAATAATATATTATCAATAAAATCTAGCCATAATTCTCGGTCTTTAGTAGTAAAACGATTAATAAAATCTAACGTTTCATTATCTGCTATCGGCTGAATAAACTCGGAATATAATTCGTTTTTAGTATGGTGGATAGATGATCTAACATTAATTTTAAAACATCTTGATCTAATTGTAGAAATAATACTTGCAGCTCTTGAAGTAATTAAAAAAATATAACTATTCTTTGGCGCATCTTCAAGAATTTTTAAGCAAGAATTAGCCGCATTCAAATTCATAAGATCCGCCGAATAAATTACGGCAATTTTATAACCTGAAATTGCAGAAGTCTTACTTAAAAAATCTTGTAACTTTCTTATTTGCTCTATAGAAATATTTTTAACATTAGATGTACTTGGAGTTTCCCTAGCGATAAAATGATAATCAGGATTGTTTATGAGAGGAATATTATTCTTAAAAAGCTTTAAATATATAAAATCTTCTAAATCTCTTAAAGCCTGTCTTATATTTTCAGCTTCAATAAGCCAGCTGTTATATAACTTGTTATGTTTTAAGTTAAACTCTAGATTTTCGATTATCAATGGTTGTAATATCGTTATAAATTCTACTTAAGAAGCATTATATATCATTCCGGCTTTTGCAAAGCATTGTTGCATGAGCCGGTTTTTCTAGTGTCGCCCCGCAAGCTTGTAGCGGGGTTCGAGAATTATCAGTACTATAAGTTACTTCCTTATCATTAATTACAAGCTTCTTTCATTTTTCTTCCTGCTCTAAAAGTAGGTTGATTGTAAGCATCTATCTTCATTTTTGCTCCGGTTTTTGGATTACGACCCTCACGTGCTTTTCTATGATGTATTTCAAATGAACCGAAACCTGTTATATTAATATTATGGTGACTATTTATAGCACTAATCACACTATCAAGAACTAAATTAAGTGCTTTCTCGGCATCAGCTTTTGTTAATGATTTATGTGAAGCATGTTTATGATTATGACCATGGTCGGTCATAAATGCTATAAATTCGGTTTTATTCATTTTTTTTGATTCTTGTTTGTTATGTGTACTCATAATAAAATCAACTCTCCTTTAATGGGTTAATATGTATTGATGTTTTTTTATAAAACAATATATACAACTGACAATAATATGCATCAATATATTTTTTATGTGAGTTAATTATAACAAACTACCCAAATACTGCAAATGCCAGTTATTTACAAAGTTTAAAGTATATACGTTATTATACTAATTTATAGAAAAATGTAGCCATTTTACATCAGTTATACTGTTAAAACTATCTTAATCAAGTAATTAAAGTGAAAATTTATCATTAAAACCCTAATTTATTGTCAGTAGTAAATTACAAAAATTAATTTCCTACCCTGTAAAAAATTATAAGTTTTTTAATAAAAAATAATATATACTTTTTTATATTAAATATTTCTAACCGAATAGAGGATTATATAATAATTCGCTATTCACGTTAATTTAGAATAAAATTTTTAAAAAACACCCATTAAATATTATGTTATTATCTGAAATTTGTATTAAGCGTCCTGTCTTTGCTACGGTTTTGAGTTTGGTTATCGTAGCTCTTGGAGCAATTTTTTTTACTAAACTACAAATTAGAGGAACTCCGGATATTTCAGTTCCTATAATAAATGTCAATGCTCATTATGCAGGTGCCGATGCTTTATATATGGAAAAAGAAATAACAACACGTATAGAAAAAACTTTAAAGACGGTTAAAAATTTAGATTATATAACTTCTCAAAGTTCCACCGGCGAAAGTAGTATTACTTTATCGTTTCTATTATCTACCGATATTGAAATAGCATTAAACGATGTTCGCTCTAAAATATCGGATATTACTTACATGTTTCCACAAGATATGAAGGCCCCATCGGTTGCAAAACTTGATGCCGATAGTTTTCCGAGCCTCTTCATAAGTGTTGAAAGCGACCAATATAACGATTTGGAGTTAACAAAAATTGTTGAAGATAGTCTACAAACACCATTGGATAAACTTGAGTCGGTTGGACAGTCGCAAATTTACGGTGGCAGGGAATATATAATGAGAATAGAACCAGACTCTAAAAAATTATATCAGCATAAAATTTCTTTATTGGAGATTGAATCCGCAATAAAAGAACAAAATAAAGATTATCCGGCAGGTACAATTAAAACCGGAATTAATAATTTTATAGTAACTCTTGAAGGCTCTTTATCTACACCAGAAGAATTTGGCAATATTATTCTAAAAACACAAAACGGCAGTATACTAAAATTACGAGACATAGCGAAAGTATCTTTAACTTCTCCCGATGAAGATATAATTTTTAGATATAACGGCAAAAGTTCTATTGCTCTTGGTCTTATAAAAGAATCAAAAGCCAACGTCATCGATTTATCAAATGAAGTAGCTAAAGAATTAGAAAGAATTAAAGAATCAATGCCGAGTGGAGTAAGCATGGGTATCGCATACGATGGAGCAACGCCGGTAAAAGCATCAATTTATGCAGTATTTCAAACAATTTTCGAAGCTTTAATATTAGTAGTTTTAGTCACTTATTTATTTCTTGCATCAGCTAAAATCACCTTGATTCCGTTTATAACGATTCCGGTATCGTTGATTGGTACTTTTAGCGTGATGTATGCTTTCGGCTTTTCTATTAATATATTTACGCTCCTTGCTATGATACTTGCTATCGGTTTAGTCGTCGACGATGCAATAGTTATGCTTGAAAATATTTTTAGATATAATGAAATGGGGCATAAACCCATGGAAGCAGCTTTGCTTGCTTCCAAAGAAATCGGTTTTGCAATCATTGCTATGACTATTACGCTTGCTGCCGTATTTTTACCTGTCGGTTTTATAGAAGGCTTTATAGGCAAATTATTTATTGAATTTGCCTGGACTTTAGCATTTTGTGTTTTGTTTTCAGGATTTGTTGCTTTAACTTTGACTCCCATGATGTCGAGTCGTATGGTCACAAAACATAATACGGACTTACCAAAATTCTTAGTAAAGTTTAATGATATTCTACAATTTATTCAAAATAAATATATTTACTACCTAAAGCTAACTTTTGACAATAAAAAGAAGTTTACTCTCATTATTGCTGCATCATTTATAGTACTGATAGTCAGCTTTAAATTTACTCAAAAAGTTTTTGTACCACAAGAAGATGATGGATTTTTGCAAGTTTCTTTTAAAGGGCCGGAAGGTTCTAGTTTAGAATCTTCTACTAAAGTAGTGAAGGAGGCAGAAAAAATCCTTGCTAATTATAAAGATATATTAGGTTATCTGATGGTAATAGGTGCAGGCGGTAGCGATAATGTTTTTGGATTCATTCCGTTAAAAGACTGGGGTGAGCGTTCTCGTTCCCAAGAAACTATTAAGAATATGCTAAATAAGCAATTTTCCGAAATACCAGGTATGTCGATTTTCGCTATGGATCCACGTTCAATGGTTAGCGGGAATGCCGGTAGCCCTATCGAGTTCACTATTCAAACAAACCTTGAGTACGATGATCTAGATAAAATATCACAGCAATTTATCGATATAATGAAAACAAACTCTATTTTCTTAAACGTCAATAGAAATTTACAATCGGCGATGCCAACTATAAGTATAGAAATTAATCGTGATAAGGCTTATTTATATGGGATGAATTTGGCAAATATCGGTAGAACAATACAATATTTACTCGCAGGTCAACAAATCGGTGATTTTAGAATGGGCAATGATTTATACGATGTTATATTACAATCTAATCAAAAAGAGCGAAAAGATATTAGCGACTTTAGTAAAATTTTAATTAGAGCAAATAATAATATGTTACCGCTTGAGTCGATAGCTAGCATTAAGGAAACAATATCCGTAAAATCATATAGCCATTATAACAATTCAAAATCCGTTACTATTTCTTCCGATCTCGCTCCTGATAGAAAAATTGATGACGCAATTGATGAAATTAATAAAATATCCGTTAAATTACTTGATCCTAGTAATACTATGCTTGAATATATCGGAGAAATTAAACAAATGAGAGAGGCAGACAGTAATATGCTTATAACATTTGGATTTGCTCTTATATTTATCTATTTAGTGCTTGCAGCTCAATTTGAAAGTTTTACTGACCCTTTATTAATATTACTTGCCGTACCTTTCTCAATAACCGGCGGCGTACTTGCTCTCTGGCTTGCCGGCAACAGCCTTAATATGTATAGCAATATTGGACTTATTACTTTAATTGGATTAATTACCAAAAATTCTATTATGTTAGTAGAATTTGCTAACCAATTAAGAGAGAAAGGAGTAAATGTTAGAGAGGCTATAATAGAATCCTCAAAACTCCGCTTGCGTCCAATTCTTATGACTACTCTTGCCGCCGTAGTCGGGGCTCTACCTCTAATCTTTGCAAGCGGCGCCGGTGCTGCTGCTCGTAATTCTATCGGTTTTGTAATAGTTGGAGGATTAAGCATCGGTACTATATTTACAATTTTTGTTATACCCGTAATATACCAAACTTTTAAAAAAGATTAATACGGCTTCAACCGGTAAAGTATTGACACTAAATTTTTGTAAGACTCGTCTATGCTCACGTATTTATATACGCTCCGCAGACTCACTTTGAAATTTAATTTTAATATTTTACTGCTTTTTGCTGCATGTTATGAAAATTTAGTAGACATAAGACTTAAAATACGAAATTATTATTTTACCATAAGTAAATAATTTAACAAAAGGTTTAGTATGCTAATAAACACTTCTAATAATCCGCTTATTACTACTATACATTTACTATCTTCTATAGGTGCTATAAATTGGGGTTTAGTTGGATTGTTTAACTTCAATTTAGTTACACTTTTACTTGGTTCATTTCCAATTATTGCTACAATACTTTACATAATTATAGGATTTTGCGGGGTTTATTCCTTTCTTTGTTTAGGTAAATTATTCTGCAAGCCAGGAATAGAGAAAGCGAGGTAAAATCCCTTTTTGCCATTGCGAGGAGGCGTTGTTGCGTGGATCGGTTTTTTCGTCATTGCGAGAAGAATTACCGTAATAATTCGACGAAACAATCTCGTGCCAAATTCCTAAGATTGCCACGTCGATGCTCCGCATCTCCTTGCAATGACGGCTCAGGTGTTCACGCGGGCAATACCTACTCACAATGATATCGCAACAACTTCACTTGTGCTATAGCAGTTATTGCTGCTGTTTCAGCTCGCAGTATATTACTTCCTAAACTTATAGATTTTGTATTCTTATGCGAGGCCAGAAGTTCAAGCTCATCATTAGTAAAGCCGCCCTCCGGTCCAATAACAATAGTTATACTCGATGAACTTGAAAAATTGGCTACGTCGTCTTTGTAAGTCCTTGGATGCTGAACGTTTAATATACGCTCCGCTTCTCGGCTTACAGACTCTTTGCTCTTTTCCAAGTTGATCTTCGTATAATCCCTCTTCATTTCGCAAGAGTACACATTACTAAGTGATGATGAAATTTGTAATATAGAGTCTTCTTCTTTTTCATGTTCATTAGCATATAACATAAAATTATTATTTTTTTTAAGATAATCCTGCAGTTTAATAGCTTGCTCAATTATCGGTGGGGTAAGACGTTCTGATTGCTCCGTCGCTTCAATAGTACACTTCGTTAAACGTTCAATATTTATCGATCTAAATTGGCATCGCTCTGTGATTAACGGAATAATTTTAGTTACACCGAGCTGCGTAGCCATATTTATTGTAAGCATTAATTTATTCTGCTTTATTATAGCAATAGCAAGAGTTAAAGCAGATTCCGTATAAGGCCTTTTTAGCTGTTCTTTAATCTTAACCGCTAGATTATTTTTACCTATATCGGTAATTTGTGCTAAAAATTCTCCGTCTATGTCGTTAAAGATACGTAAGGCATCATTTACTTTAAGACGTAGCACCGTTTTAATATAGTGAATATGATCGCTTGTTAATTCTATCTTGCTATTTTCACCTAAACGACTATTAATATAAATACGATTAAATTTCATGAGTATTAATTATGGACGATAAAAAAGATAATAATATATCAGAAGAAGAAAATTTGCCAAAAGAAAAAGAAACGCGGGAAGAGATTGGTGGTGTTAAAGGTCTAGAACCGACAAGATACGGCGATTGGCAGCATAAAGGTAAAGTCACGGATTTCTAATGTCTTGCTACCAACAAACAAAAATTTTACCTTACAAACCGCAAGAATTATTTGATTTGGTGTGTGATGTAAAGTCTTATCCTAAATTCTTGCCTTGGTGCTCTGCTTCTAGAATTATTTCAGAAGATAACTATGAGACCGTTGCCGAGCTAGTAATTCAGTTAAAAGGCTTCTCAGAAAAATATAACTCACGAGTTATAAATACAATAACAGATGATGGAATATATTTGATTAATACAATAGCTATTTCAGGACCCTTTGAATACCTAAAAAGCACTTGGCAATTTGTTCCGTGTGCAGTAGGAACTGAATTAAAATTCCTTATTAATTTTAAGATGAAGTCCGTAATACAAGATAAGTTAATTGGCACTTATTTTACCAAAGCAACCGAAAAAATGATTGTAGCTTTTGAAAAGAGAGCAAAGGATGTCATTAAATAAAAATTAAAGAGGTAATTAGTCAATCATTAACAACTATTAATATTAATACTTGACATTTGTTAAAAAATTCCGTATTTTATGGTAATTACAAATAAATTAGCATTGGAAAATACAAATGAAAGAGTTCGAGTATTTACATATAGCAGAAATTCCTGCAAATAATATAAGCAATAAGGAGTTTGCTCATTTAGGAGTAAATCTTGCATATAAGACAGATGATACAAATCGATATCTTGCAGAAGCATTAATGACTGATGGTCGTCACTTAGTAGGTAGTGGCTTTGAAATACTCGCAGCTTCTTGTGAGAATGCAAGTACAGCTCAATATGGTTACAAGGCCGTTGCGTTTATAAATAAAGACAATAAAGAAATTCATATTGCTAGTGCCGGCACAAAAGCGGATATTAATGATATATTGGATGATATACGTATTACTTTCCATTATGCTCCTAGCAAACTAGTACCAGTTAAAGAGTTTATTAACGAAATAATCCAGAAAATAGGCGGTAGCGAGAAAGCTGCAGAATATATTTTTAATACTAGTGGCCATTCACTTGGAGCAATAGTTGCGGATTTAACCGGCGTAGAATTACATTCCCGTAATTTAAATTTTAATAAATCTACTACTTTTGACAGTCCAGGTTCAGCAGAAGTAATTAGATATGCTATTGATCAGGATTTATTTACCGAAAAAGTGACAACTTCGATAGAGGAACTTGCTAACCATTCTGAAGTATATAATGCAAAACCTAATATTATTAATACTACCAATAATCATGCCGGTAAAATAAACTTAGTTTTACCGAAAATAACTAATATAGAGGAGTCCGGATCATCAAAGGCAGAAGGATGGGGAACATATTTATATAATATGGCTGGCTCTGCCGCTTACAAAGCCGCAGAATATCTAGGCATTAATAAAATGGTTGAAGGAATAAATAATCATAAGCTAAAGAATTTTGCTGATCTAAAAGATAGTGCTGTTTTATCCATAGCTGATTGGAAAGAACAAATATTAGAAAATAACAAATATACTCAAAAACTTAAAGACATTCCAGGTCATGGTAAAGATTTATTTTTATTAGACACTTATTTTGAAGAGGAATATCCTAGTATGGTCGGAATAAATATGTATCATTGGGGATATGACAGCTTACAATCTTGTGCTACAGAAGTTGAGCAAATAGGCAATATAAATAATAATGTAATACCGATAATATGTTAGAGTATGTTGTTTTCGGTATTGCTAGACTAGCACGCAGTGGAGCTAATACCATTTCAGAAGTTTGAAAAGACACTATTGATACTATTTCAAATACAACTCCGGAAGTGATAGAAGAACCTAACCTAAAGTCAGAAGATATTGAAGGCGACTGGGTAGAAGTATCTCTAATAGGAAAGTAAACTTCTATATTTTAATTGCAATCTAAATTACCCTCAATTGTTGATAAATAGTTGGGTTTTTTACTTTAAGCCAACTCTATAAATTTCCCCTGTAGAATATTTTAAAATAAACTCATATTCTATATCCTAATAAATATTAGCTTGTTGATTGACTTTTATTTCAAATTACCATAAAATATGGTTACAGATTAAAAAAGAAGTGGATATGTCTAAGCACAAAAATTCTAAACATATTAGCACTAAAAAACTTGCTTATATAGGTTTAGACCTAGCATATAAAACAGATGATTTAAATATTTATAATCTAGAAACATCAAAAATCAATGCACAATTAACAGATAGCGGCTAGGAAATACTAGCTGCTTCATGTGATTATGTCAGCACTACTCAATATGGTTATAAAGCCGTCGCATTTATAAATAAAGAAACTAAAGAGGTTCATATTGCTAGTGCCGGCACAAATTTAATATATATGATTTATTAGACGATGTGCTTATCGCTTTTCGCTACTTACCTACTAAACTAACTCCACTTCAGGATTTTGTTGGTGAAGTAATTGACAAATTAAGCGGCTTAAGTAAAGCCACAGAATATAGTTTTAATACTAGCGGTCATTCACTTGGAGCAATAATTGCAGATTTAACCTCAGTGAAAATACATTCTTGCAACTTACATTTTAATAAATCTATAACTTTTGACAGCCCTGGCTCAAAACCGATAATTGAAAGAATCATCGAAAAAAATTTATTTACCGGAAAAGTGGCAACTCCAATAAAAGAGCTAGCTACCCATCCCAAGATATATAATGCAAAACATAATCCTATTAATATTACTAATAAGCATTCGGGAAAAACAACAATGGTACTTCCAGGTAAAAAAACAGGGTCGCACCTCCATTTTACAGATGTGGATATTAAAAGGCTATACGTTCAATAAGAGTTCCGATGACTTTATCATGAATATCCAATGACTTGGAAAAACAAATTGTTTTACGTGTCAGTCTTTTGCATCTTGTTCTAAGATTTAAGTTACCCCGTTCTATCCGTTGAGTATATTTTTTACTAACAATGTGTTTTTTGGGATCTAATAACCTAGCATAACTTCCCCATCCATCTGTAAAGTAAAAAGTAACCTTAAAATCCTCCGGTTTTTTTCAGTAATGATTCTGATGTGCTATCACATCTTGTACCAAAAGTATAAGCAACTACTTTTAACAAAATCTTATCCAAAGAATACCAAAGCCATCTTTGTTTGGATTTATTCTGTACATAAGGCCATTGTTCATCTATTTCAGGAGCAATAATTACTTCTATCGTATTGATAGAATGATTTATCTTTTTTAACGCTAGATTTTTTTAAAACACGGATAACCGTATTGATACCCACTTTTAATACTCTTACTGTATCCCTAACTCCAGAGCCATTGATTGACATATCTACTATCTGAGCCTTGACTCCAGGCTTAGAGGCATTATTAATATATTACAGTTAAAAATATCGATTACACTGCTTGCATTGATATCTCTGTTGTTTTGAAATTGAATATCCCGCCTTTACTACTTTTTCTGTGTCGTTATAATATCTACACTTAACATCTATTCTTGATCTACACTTAACATCTATTCTTGCCATAACTCCTTAACTATAATTCTCTCTTATTACTGTTTGAGGATTATAGACTATTCATGCTAAGCTGCAATACGGGGGCGCGACCATTTACACATAGCAGAAATGGAAAAATTACCTCTGTTTTCCTTTATCCATGCGTACCTTATTGGGATTCTTTTGCAAAGTACGCGGCAGCCTTTTTAATAGATCACGTTCTTGTGTTACTCTATCTAGTTCTTCTTCAATCTCCTTAATTCATCATACAGATGTTCTTCATATCTCATTACTTCCTTGAGTTTTGAATGTTTATTAACCCAATTATATAGACTATACTTCGTAATTCCTAGTTCTCTAGCTGCTTGAGCAAAAGGTTGCTTAGACTCAATAGCTAATCTAATCGCTGATTCTTTAAATTCAGCTGGATATATCTTTGGCTCTATATCCGGCATTTTTATCCCTACTGTTAATATCGTCTATTATTAACTTTCTGGAAAACTATAGCCGCATCAATATGGAATCAGTAAATATGGACTTGTTAATTTTTCTGATTTGAAACAGAATATTACTTTAACCGTAGATGATTGGGAAGCAGAAATACAAAAATATGCTAAAAATACTCTAAATTTAAAAAATAATTTATATAATCAAATAGTTGAAACTGAAACTGGGGTTAATTTAGTTGAGATGTATAATGGTTTTCAAAGCTACAGCCAAGAATATACTCAAGAAGTCAGGACAACAGGAGATATAAGTAATTATCATCTAGTATGTTAAATAAAAAAATAATATATATAGTAAATTTGATAGGCAAAAATCACCTCTCACCTTCCATATTCATTAGACTTCTTGCATAGCGTGGCTAATAAGGAGAAATTTGAAGGGGACGCGGAAACGCTTGTCGCCGCAGCGTACACTTTAGTTCGTGCAGATGCGAGTACCCGAACGACGCACAAATTACCCTTAGAAGCAAGTTATGCAAAAAGTCTACTATTTCTTATTTAGAGCAACTAAATAGATTTCCGTAGATTCGCTACGGCTGGATGAAGGTTTAAAATGTTTCACCGTTCTAAATTCACGCTTCACTTTATTTAATAATTCGTTTTCTGCACCGCCACGAAAGATTTTAGCAATAAAATGACCGGAGGGTTTTAGCGCTTTTACAGCAAACTCAAAAGCTTGCTCGCATAAAAGTAAGGTTCTTATATGGTCGGTAGTTTTATGTCCTATAGTATTTGATGCCATATCACTCATTACTATATCAGCTTTACCGTCTAAAGTCTGAATAATTAATTCTTCCGCATCTTTTTCAAAAAAGTCTTTTTGAAAAAACTCAACTCCGACAATAGGTTCGATTTCTAATAAATCGATAGAGATTATTTTATTATTTAGGCTATTATCCGAAGCTTTAATAAGCTTAGACGCTACCTGACTCCATCCACCAGGAGCTGCTCCTAGATCAACAATTTTCATATTAGGAGTGAAAAGTTTAAATTTCTCATGAATTTCAAGTAGTTTATATGCAGCTCTTGATCTAAAGCCTTCAATGCGTGCTTTTGCAACATACGGATCGTTTAATTGGCGTTTTAGCCAGTTATTAGAGGAGACGGTACGCTTTTTAGAAGTCTTCACCCTAACGAATTTATTTCTATAACCACTTAAATTATTTGTCATAAAATCTTATAAATAAATGAAGAATAAGTAGACGAAGTTTAATTTGGAAAAGAGCAAGAAATCCACAAAACGAGGAACGGAGCGTATAATAATATGTGAGTACCCCCGTTCTTGTATGATGACGTAGCTAATTTTTCAAATTAAACGGGTATGCTCTTGTGCTATTTTGTCTAATACCGAATTAACAAAACCAATTTCATGCTCATTTAACATATCATTTGCTATATCTGTATATTCATTGATTACTACTTTAGCCGGCGTAGTAGGACAAAATAATAGCTCACATATACTAACACGCAATAAAGCTCGGAGTAAGATCGGCATATGCGCAGGATCTTTATCATTTGTTAGATGATTGTCAATAATTTCATCTAGTTTATTAATATTTTCAAATACTGACTTTACCAGCATTTTAAAATGACTTATACTTAATGATATTTTTAAATTGTCCGGTAAATTTGTTATAGAACTATCATTTTGATAAAAAGAAAGTACATTTTGCATGATATCATCCATATCCTCGTTATTTTGCAATATGTTTTGATAAATAGCCTGCACTGCTGCAATACGTGCAATCGACTTTTTATTAATTTTATTTGAACTCATAATACAGAAAAAAAGTTTAAGATTACTAAATTATACTTTAAAACTACTTACTTGTATACTCATAAACTTGTATACAAATATACTTGTAAATTAATAAAAATTTTATGCTACCTATAATCGGATTTATTATAACCATTAGTATCTTAGTGTTTATCCATGAACTTGGGCATTACTGCGTCGCTAGATATTTTAATGTAAAAATTGAAGAATTTTCAATAGGTTTTGGTAAAGAACTGATAGGTATTACCGACAGAAAAGGAGTTAGATGGAAGATTTGCCTTGTACCGCTTGGCGGCTATGTCAAGATTTACGGATATGATTGTAGCCTTATGGGTAAGACTAAAGAAGTTAACGAAAAAGTAGCTTTTTATACTAAATCTTGTTTAGAACGTTTTTTAATAGTTGCGGCAGGGCCGTTAATTAATTACTTACTTGCCATAATAATATTTGCAGGTTTTTATTGCTGCTTTGGAAAAACGGAGATTCCTCCTATAATAGGCGAGGTAATAGCTTCGTCACCGGCAGAGAGAGCAGGATTACGAGAAGGAGATAAAATTATTAAGGCCAATAATAAATCGGTTAAAAATTTTAGTGATGTACAACAAGAAATATTAATTAGCGGCTTTAGTTCTTCTACTTTAACTATAGAAAGAAAAAGCGAGGAATTTACCGTTAATATAATGCCTGAAGAAATAATTATATCGCATCCTGAAGAAAAGAAAGTTAAGAAAACCCCCCGTATTGGTATTGTAGCTAAAAATGAATTTATTCATACAAAAATAGGAATTTTAGAAGGATTTTGGGAAGCTATTAATGCTACTACAGATATGTCAGCTTTAACCCTAAAAGCAATATCGCAAATGATTATAGGAAAACGTTCGCTTGATGAGATAGGAGGGCCGGTAGCTATTGCTAAAGAATCGGGAAAATCTATAGCGAAGGGGGTTGAAATGTATCTGCTATTTATAGCAATGCTTTCTGTTAATTTAGGGTTACTTAACTTACTACCTATACCGGTCCTTGACGGAGGATATTTAGTATTTATACTCTATGAAGCAATTACCGGTAAATTACCGAATCCTAAAACTAAAAATATTTTGTTACAATTAGGAGCGGCAATAATAATTTTCCTTATTATAATCTCTGTTTCCAACGATATACAAAATTTATTTTCTTAGCGGTATTATAATAGATTTACTTGCTCTGACTAATATTATCCACTATAGTGGAGTACATTAATTATGTTTAAATGCATCTGTCATTCCGTGGCTTGACCACGGGATCCAGTTAGAAATATCAAGATTATTAGTATTGTTTTTTTTGGATACCGCGGTCAGGCCACGGGATGACTTCGTATTTAAACATTAGAAATCTAAATTAAATCTTAAAGAAGGTTTTAAGTGAAAATCAAATCAATTAATAAGTTAACAATTTTATTATTAACAATTTTTTATTATCATATTTCATTAGCTGACTCTGTAATTCGTAAAATAACTATCGAAGGTAACCATAGGGTTGAACGTTCTACTGTTGAAAGCTATTTAAAGCTTAAAGTAGGAGAAACTTATAATAGTTCTAAAGAAGATGAGGCAATAAAACGTTTATATGCCACCTCGCTTTTTAGAAATATAAATATGTATATAACAAATGACGGTAATTTAATAGTGGGCGTTACTGAAACGCCTTTTATAAGTAGCGTAGTATTTAGCGGTAATTCTAAAATCAAAACTAATATGCTCGCTAAAGAAATTTATACAATGTCTGGCGAATCTCTTAGCCAGGCTAAAATGGAATTAGATGTAAAGAAAATATTAGAAATTTATAAACGTAGCGGACGTTTTTCTACTACGGTAACACCTAAAATTGAGAATTTAGAAAATAACAGAGTTAAGGTTATTTTTGATATCGCAGAAGGACCGAAAACCGGTATTAAATATATTTATTTTAGCGGTAATGAAAATTATAGCGATTCAGAACTCAAATCTATTGTTTTAACTAAAGAATCTCGTTGGTTTCGTTTTTTAGAAAGTAACGATACTTACGATCCTGATAGAGTGGAGTATGATAAAGAATTACTAAGAGAATTTTATCAATCCGTAGGTTTTGCAGATTTTAGAGTAATTTCGGCATCGGTAGAGCTCAATAATACTAAAGAATATTTCACCCTTACATATTCTATTGAAGAGGGAGAAAAATATAGCTTCGGTAATGTTACGATAGACAATAAATTAACTAATATAAATATAACACCGCTTAATAAAATTGTTAATATCAGACAAGACAAGGTTTTCAATATGAAAACGATTGATGATATAGCTAAAAAAATCGGAGAATATTTTACAGCAAACGGTTACCCTGCAGTAAATGTTTATCCGGATATAATGAAAAATGCTAATCATACTGCAGATATTAAATTTATTATTGAGAAAGCCGATAGAGTTTATATTAATAAAATTAATATTATTAATAACCTTAAAACTGAAGATCATGTTATAAGAAGGGAGTTTAAAACAGAAGAAGGTGACATAATTAACCGTTCATATATTGAAAAAGGTGAGCGTAATCTTAGAAATTTAGATTATTTTGAGAAAGTAGCAATTAGCTTAGCTCCGACTAAAGCAAAAGATAAATATGACGTCAATGTTGAAGTTGATGAAAAATCTACTTCTTCTATAGGCTTTGATTTAGGATATAATACTGCCGGCGGCCTATTTGGACGTTTCTCTTTCCTAGAGCGCAATTTAGTCGGTACCAGTAAACTGCTTAATGCCGGTGTACAAGTAAGTAAAAACAGTACAAGCTATTACGGCGGTATCACTGAGCCTCACTTTTTAGATCGTGATTTATCACTTGGTGTAAATACATTTAGAAACTATACTGGACGCGGTGCTAGTGTATTAAATACGACCGATCAAAGCTATAAGTTACACTCTATAGGAGTAAAAACTTCTCTTGGTTATGAAATTAAAGAGGATTTAGATCACGAAATAGATTATTTAATCAAACGTGATATTTTAAGTGCACCATCTCCATCAAGTTCAATATTCTTAAATGAGCAAATGGGAAAATTCATTACTTCTGCTATAGGACATACTATTACCTATGATCAAAGGGATAACAGAATTGTACCAAAGAACGGTTATTTAGTAAGTGGCACCCAAGAATTCGCCGGTGTCGGAGGTGATAACAAATATATAAAACATGAAGTTGAAGGTAAATATTATAAATCTTTCATACATAACAAACTTATTTTAAACTTATCCGCTTCCGGTGGTGATATTGCAGGCCTTGGCGGAAAAATTATTAGAATTTCCGATCGTTTTAATTTAGGTGATTATAGTTTAAGAGGCTTTGCAAGCGGTGGAGTTGGACCTCGAGAAAAGGTCACTAATGAAGGACTTGGTGGGGAGCGATATTATACATTTTCAACAGAGCTTAATTTCCCAACTCCTGTACCTGAAGAGTTTAATTTAACGGGTGCGGTCTTTATGGATTTAGGAAGTGTATGGGGAGTAGGTTTAAATAAGAAACAATATCAAACTCCAAACGGCTTTTACAATGATAAATCGCTTAGAGCTTCTATTGGTTTTGGCTTTATTTGGGTAACACGTTTTGCACCGATCAGAATGGATTGGGGCTTCCCGGTTAAGAAGAAGAAATATGACGATACGCAGCATTTCCATTTAAGGTTTTCGACGCATTTATAAAGACGCTTCATTGTCACCTTGTGACTTGTCTGCGTTGTTGCATGGATGCCAAATTGTCATTGCGAGAAGCAAAGCGACGTGGCAATCCAAAAAATAATTAAAAATTTTGATTTACAAAATTTTTTGCTGGATTGCTTTGTCTAATTACTACGCAATTCTCCTCGCAATGACGGAAAACCGGTCCACGCAACAATACCTCACAGGAATGACATATCCCAAATAGCATAACTACATTTCAGCCGATGTAGCTCAGCTGGTAGAGCGACGCATTCGTAATGCGTAGGTCTGGGGTTCAAATCCCCGCATTGGCACCATTTTCTAAATACAAATTTATAAGGGTCTGTTAGTAAGTAAGTAAAGTTTGATATGTTGCATCTATCTTTGCTGCTAATATAAAGTCACTTTCCGTAAGACCGTTAATTTTATGAGTCCATATTTCTACACCACATGCGCCCCAAGATATAGTTAAATCCGGATGATGAGCTTCCTTCTCGGCAGTTTCAGCTATTTTATTTGCAAATTTCATAGCTTTTATAAAATTAGGAAATTTATATTTTCTATAAAGATGCCCCAATTCATCTACTTGCCAATCATTCTGTAGCTCCGCTAGTAACTTATCAATTTCTTTTTTCTCAAGCGGCGGAACCCCACCCTCACACGGAATACATTTTTTTTCGCTTAACGAACATATTGTTGTCATAATAAACCTAATTTTTAATTTGTTAATCTGCTGCGTACTTCTTCCCAATTGAGATGATTTAGCACATCAAATAATTCCTGAAAACTTTTTATTACAAAGTATGTTTTCTGAAAGGAATCTATATCATAATGTGTTTTTATTGCTTTTTCTAAATTAAATTCCAAGCGCACAGGAATTTCCGAATCCAAAGAGTAAATTGATTCGCCTTTTGATGAAATAATACCGGCTCCATATATACGTAATCCATTATTTGATTGCATTAGTCCAAACTCAACAGTAAACCAATATAATGCCGCCGCATATTCAAGCATATTTGCTTCAATCGCTTCTAAACCTCTTAATCCAAATTGCTGCATAAAATCTGCAAATATAGGATTTACAAGTAGCGGTACATGACCAAAAACATCATGAAATATATCAGGTTTTTCCAAATAATCAAGCTGATGCGATTTGCGAATAAAGCAAGTAGAGGGAAATTTACGCTCTGCTAAAAATCTAAAAAATAAATCTTCGGGAATAAAACCTTTTACCGGTATTATAGAAAAATTAGTTTCTTTCATTAATATCCTATTAAGTTCTGAAAATTTAGGTATTTGATTATTACAAATTTGCAATTTTTCTATTCCCTCTATTATTTCATTTGCAGCTCTGTTTTTTAATAGCTTAGTATGCCTTCCAAATAATATGCTCCAAATCTTGTGATCTATTGAAGTAAAATTTTCCCATTGCTCATGACATACCATGGGATGGTTTAATAATAAAGATGACATTATTTCCTCAGAATAAATTGTTAATTATTTTCTTTAAATACAAATACAAAAACTAACAATAGGTTAATAACAAACAAGTATTAGACAAAAAAGAATTAGTTAATTATTAGATGATTTAAACTTAGAATTAATATCGATAGTAAGAAATTAGGGAATAGTAATATGAGATAGTGGGGAGTAGTATAGGAATGAATATTAGATTAGCCGCAACAAGGCTGATATTAGATGATAAATTTTTTAAAGAATTTATAAGACAGATAAGTTGTGAGACGGACATTGTTTTAATCTATTTATTATTATATTACATGGTCGAAATATTTTTAAAATTTGATAATAATAAGACATAATTTTTCCTTAATATTCAATTAACAAGTTTATTATAATATATTTTATGTAAAACCGCAAGAATTTTTGCTGTAATGTATATTTTTAATAGAATGTGAGGGGGAAACATTTTTAGTACCGATTTCTAAAGTTTTGAATTAGCTTATCTTCCTTTCTTTGAAAAAATCACCTAACTAGCGCAAATAGTGGGTTATGTAATAATTCGCCATTCAATTAAAATCTAATAGACTCTAATAGTTGAGAACTAAAGAAAAATTAATTAACTATTATCTTTTTTCTTGGAGGAATATAGATTGTTTCATCTTCAGCATGTGAAATCTTTTCTAAAAGCCCTATAAAACGGTCTTTATCAGGTACTAGCTTTACTATCGCCCACCCCTCCTCTATTGATTTCTTTATGCGTTCTATATCAGATTTATGCTCTGAAAAAGATATAACTTTTTGTGCTGGATTTTGCATATTGATAAATCAGTTATAGTTAATAAATGTTAATACTATAGTAAATATTTTTTAATAAATCAATCAGATATTTATTATTTGCTAAATATAAATAAAATGATTACCATATATTAGGTCTTGTCTACTTATATCCTAATAAATAGTTTAATTAAAGATTAAAAGTTGTACAACAATTTTTTACTTTAAACACATATTTTTATGTTACTTATTAACTTTATTTAATTTAAACTGTATAATTTAATTATGTCAAATGATAATTTACAACCGCCTGCTCTTTCTAAAAAGCAATTATTTGCTTTTTTTGGTATGGTTGTCGGGATGTTTATGTCGGTACTTGATATTCAAATTGTCGCTAGCTCATTATCTGTAATAGCTTCTGGCCTTGCTGCTTCAAGTGACGAACTTTCTTGGGTTCAGACATCTTACTTAATAGCTGAAGTTATCATTATTCCTATTACCGGCTTTTTAGCAAGGTTACTTTCTACCAAGATTTCTTATTTTATTGCAGCCTTAGGATTTACGATTATGAGCATACTATGTTCGCTTGCAACTAATATTGAATCCATGATTATCTTTAGAGCATTACAGGGATTTTTTGGCGGTGCTATGATACCGACAGTATTTAGTACCGTTTTTATAATTTTTCCGGCATCACAACGTCCTACCGTTACTATCTTGATTGGGCTTGTCGTAACTGTTGCACCTACTTTAGGACCTACACTCGGTGGATATATTACAGAAATTTTGTCATGGCATTTTATGTTTCTACTAAATGTTATTCCAGGAATTTTTGTTTGCAGCGTTGTTTTTTTATACGGGGATTTTGATAAACCAAATTATAAATTACTGAAAAACTTTGATTTTCTCGGTATATTATTAATGGCTTTAACGCTTGGCTTATTACAATATGTTTTAGAAGAAGGAAACAAAAAAGGATGGCTTGAAGATAATTTAATATTATTCTTAAGTATTGCAGTAGCTTTAGGTTTTATTTTATTAATCATTAGAGAACTAACCTTTATTAATCCAATTTTAGATTTAAAAACATTTCTTTATAAAGACTTTACTTTCGGCTGTCTTTATTCGTTCGTTATGGGTATCGGATTATATGGGGCAGTATATATATTACCGCTATTTCTCTTTACCATTGCCGGATATGATACATTACAGATCGGGGCTACTATGATGGTGACGGGTGGAGCACAATTTTTATCTGCACCACTAGCTGGTAGAATGATGGGGGCAGGAGTAGATTTACGTATAATGCTTATTATAGGGCTTGGAGGGTTTGCTCTTGGATGTCATTTGAATAGTTTTCTAACACCTGATTCTAAATTTGCTGCATTTGCGCTTCCTCAGTTTGTTAGAGGGATTTCATTAATGTTTTGCTTTATACCGACTAATAATATAGCTCTTGGCAATATGCCAAAAGAAAGAGTAGGTAATGCTAGTGGGCTTTATAATCTTACTCGTAATCTAGGTGGAGCGGTAGGGCTTGCAACAATCAGCACTATACTTACTAATGATACTAAAACCTTTATGCAATATTTATCGGAAAATATCTCATCTACTTCTATAATGGCATTAGAACAGCTAGATTCTTACACTGAATTATTAAGCGGAAAAGTTCTGAACCCCGAACAAGCATCCTACTTGTTATTAGTAAGTAAACTGAATAACGATGCTTTTGTAATTGCAATAAATAACATATTTAATATGATAGGGCTATTATTTGTATTAATAATGCTGCTGATACCCTTTACTTCAAATATCAAATTAACCGGAAATGTTAATGCTCACTAAAATTAAATTTATATTATATTTTCCTTGGTTATTATTAGAAATATGGAAATCAGCTTTCTCGGTTATTAAAATAATTTGGCAAAGAAAGATAGAGATAGAGCCGGTTTTTGAATGGATTGACGCAGAAGGACTAGAAGAAATCGGTGAAGTAGTGTATAGTAACTCGATTACGTTAACACCTGGCACGGTAACACTCGACACAAATAATAATATGCTATTAGTGCATGCACTTGATAAATCATCAATTGTTGACCTACAAAGAGGTATAATGATCAAAAAAATTAAGCAGCTATTGAAAACAACTTAAAGTAGAAAATGATATCAGATATAAACACTCTAAAGTATAAAAAAGTTTTACTTAAAGTTTCAGGGGAAGCTTTAATGGGAGATAAGCAATTTGGGCATGAATATGAGGTAATAAAAAAGATTGCCGGAGATATTAAAGAGGTCATTGATTTAGGTGTAGAGGTTGCTATTGTAGTCGGCGGTGGAAATATTTACCGCGGGATTAATGCAGCACTCGTTGGCATGGATCGTGCTTCAGCAGATTATATAGGTATGCTCGCAACGGTAATTAATGCATTAACTTTGCAAAACGTTATGGAAAGCCTCGATATCTATACAAGAGTTCTTTCGGCTATTCCTATGATGAGTGTCTGCGAGCCTTATATTCGCCGTAAAGCTAAAAGACATATGGAAAAAAAGCGTGTAGTAATTTTTGCCGGCGGTACTGGTAACCCGTTTTGTACAACCGATAGTGCAGCAGTACTTCGAGCAATCGAAATGAATTGCGATATTTTATTAAAGGCAACTCAGGTTGACGGCGTATATGATTCTGATCCTAAAAAAAATCCGGATGCTAAAAAATATTTCACTATTAGCTATAAAGATGTTATAACTAACAACCTGCAAGTCATGGACACGGCCGCTATTGCAGCTGCAAGAGAAAATAAATTACCTATAAGGGTATTTTCAATAAAAGAACAAGGAAATTTTGCCAGAGTAATACAAGATAAAGGTGATTATACGACAATTGAGGAATAATATATGGACACAGAAACGCTAAAGAAAAATTTACAAGAAAAGATGGATAAGGCTCTAAAAGTTTTAGATCATGAGCTTAAAGGCTTACGTACCGGTAGAGCTTCAGTTAATTTACTTGATAGTGTAGCTGTGGAAGCTTATGGCAGTAAAATGCCCCTTTCACAAGTTGCATCTCTTACAACACCTGACGCACGGACAATTAATGTGCAGGTTTGGGATAAATCTATGGTATCATCGGTAGAGAAAGCGATTACGGTGGCAAATCTTGGCTTAACTCCATCATCAGACGGTCAACTAATCAGACTACCGATACCGGCTTTAACCGAAGAAAGACGCAAAGAACTTGTAAAGCTTGCTCATAAATACGGTGAGGATACTAAAATTTCATTACGTAATATTAGAAGAGACGGCAACGAAGAACTTAAAAAGCTAGAAAAAGAAAATATTATTGCAAAAGATGAGCATCATAACTTATCTGAACAAGTACAAAAGTTAATTGATGAATACAGCAGTAAAGTTGACTCGGCAATAAAACAAAAAGAACAAGAAATAATGACTGTTTGAATCTAATAGTCATGAGCTAAGCGACTGAAGGCGTTATTGTGCGGCTTGTTTATGTCATTCCCGCCTTCGCGGGAATGACAGCGATGGAATTGATCTATGCAACAATGCCAAGCGATAATGACATCAGAGCTACGTAAGTCTTCAAGGAAATAACATCAGATTATACCACTCAAAATAATAAAACTATGATTACAAAAGAAGCAGCGCAGAAAATAGCAAAATTAGCTAGATTAAAATTTGAAGAAGATACTGTAGAAAAATTTTCTACTCAGCTTAGTACTATTATGGATATGATCGATATTTTAAATGAAATAGATTGCAAAGATATAGAGCCTTTAACTTCGGTTTCTAATATGAATGCTAGAACGCGAGAAGATGAAGTTACAAGTTCTGATTTATCAAATAAATTATTTGATAATGTCAGCGGGAATAGTGCTCAGCTCGCTAAAGAAGTAAAATATTTTATCACTCCAAAGGTTGTTGAATAATTATGACGGAACTAAACAAATTAACAGTAGCAGACAGTGTAAGAGGTTTAAAAAATAAAGATTTTACAAGTACGGAATTAGTTAATGCACATATTAAACAAATAGAGAGGCATAAAAACCTAAATGCTTATGTTACCGAAACTTTTGATTTAGCTTTAAAACAGGCTGAAGCAGCTGATCAAAATTATGCTCAAAACCAGCCGCGAACTCTTGAAGGTATCCCGTTTGCCGCTAAAGATCTTTTTTGTACGAAAGGAGTTAGAACTACGGCATGTTCTAATATACTGAAAAATTTTATACCTAATTATGAATCAAGTGTTACACAAAATATTTTTGATAAGGGCGGTGTGATGCTCGGCAAAACCAATATGGATGAATTTGCTATGGGTTCAGCAAATATTACTAGTTGTTTTGGAAATGTAATTAGCCCCTGGAAAGCAAATGATGATAATGCTGATTTAGTTCCAGGTGGTTCTTCAGGAGGTTCAGCGACGGCAGTTAGCGGATTTATGGCACCCGCTGCTCTTGGTAGCGATACGGGCGGCTCGGTACGTCAACCTGCAAGCTTTACGGGTTTAGTTGGGTTCAAGCCCACTTACGGACGTTGCTCAAGATATGGAATGGTATCGTTTGCTAGCTCCCTTGATCAAGCAGGGATATTTACTAGAAGCGTTTTAGACAGTAGCATTATGCTTGAAGCAATGATGGGGTTTGACGAAAAAGATTCCACTTCAATCAAAACAGAAGTTCCAGTGCTACAATCTGCTATCGGAAGTTCGGTAAAAAATATGAAGATAGGCGTACCTCTTAGCCTTGGTGAAGGAGGTATTATCGAACCTGATATTATGAAAATGTGGCAAGATACTATAGAACTACTTAAAAATGCCGGTGCTGAAATAGTAGATATTACGCTGCCGCATGCTAAATATGGTGTTGCCGTTTATTACGTAATAGCACCGGCTGAAGCTTCTTCAAACTTATCTAGATATGACGGCGTTAGATACGGTCCTCGGGTAGAACGTGAAAATATGACGCTTGACGAAATGTATGAAATGACTAGATCAGCCGGATTTGGGGAGGAGGTAAAACGTCGTATTATGATTGGAACATATGTGCTATCATCTAGTTGTATGGATGCGTATTATTTGAAAGCTCAGAAAGTACGTCGCTTAGTTGCAAACGATTTTAACAATGCTTTCGCAAAAGTTGACGCTATTTTATTACCGGCTGCCCCGTCTGAAGCATTTAAGATTGGTGAAAAACAAAATGATCTGACTATCATGTATTTAAACGATTTATTTACTATTCCTGCAAGTCTAGCCGGTTTACCTTGTGTATCGGTTCCTGCCGGTTTATCGGCACGAGGTTTACCTCTTGGAATGCAGATTATAGGTAAACAATTAGATGAATATAATGTTTTAAAAGTAGCGTCGACAATTGAGTCAGGTGTTAAACATATTAAATTTAAGCCAAAAGGTTTTTAATTATGGCATATATTGAAGGTAATACGGGGAAATGGGAATATGTAATAGGGCTTGAAATTCATGCTCAAATTTCCTCAAAATCTAAGCTTTTTTCAGGAAGTAGTACTACATTTGCAGCAAGTCCAAATTCGCAGGTTTCTTATGTTGATGCAGCAATGCCCGGGATGTTACCGGTATTAAATAAGCACTGTGTACACCAAGCAATTAAAACAGGACTTGGGCTTAAAGCTAAAATAAATAAATATTCGGTATTTGACCGTAAAAATTATTTTTATGCCGATCTACCGCAAGGTTATCAAATTTCACAATTTTACTATCCTATAGTACAAAACGGGATTATGGAAATACCAACCGATACCGGTGACCTTAAAACTATTCGTATTAACCGTTTGCATTTAGAGCAAGATGCGGGTAAATCTATGCATGATCAGTCCCCGCATTATAGCTTTATCGATTTAAATCGTGCCGGCATTGGGCTTATGGAAATTGTGACCGAACCTGATATATCATCACCTGACGAAGCAGCTGAATTTGTAAAAAAGCTTAGAAGCTTACTACGTTATATTGGTAGCTGTGACGGTGATATGGAAAAAGGGTCAATGCGTTGTGATGCTAATATATCAGTAAGACGTAGCGGCAAACCACTCGGTACAAGATGCGAAATTAAAAATATTAACTCAATTCGTAACATAATTAAAGCAATAGAATTTGAAGCTAAAAGACAAGTAGACTTACTTGAAAGCGGCGGGACAATAATTCAAGAAACACGCTTGTTTAATGCCGATAGCGGCATCACTAGAACTATGCGTTTAAAAGAAGAAGCGCTTGATTATAGATATTTTCCTGATCCCGATTTATTACCGCTTGTTATCTCTGATGAGTTAATAAACGAACTAAAAGCAAACTTACCCGAGCTACCTGATCAAAAGATTGAGAAATATATAAAGGAATTTGGCTTAAGTAAATATGACGCCGAAGTAATTGTAGCCGATGAATCGGTTGCTGAGTATTTTGAGAAAGCAGCAAATGAATGTGACCCTAAAATGCTTACTAATTGGCTAACTAGTGAGTTGTTCGGACAATTAAATAAAGCATCAATAGGAATAAATGAATGTAAAATTACTCCTAGCAACTTTGCAAAACTGGTAAAGTTAATAGAAAATGATACTATTTCCGGTAAAATTGCAAAAATCGTTTTTGAAATTATGTTTGAAACCGGTAAAGCACCGGATAAAATAGTAGAGGAAAAAGGACTGATACAAGTTTCGGATAATAACGTGCTAAACACGGTAATTGACGAGGTAATGACTGAAAATCCTGAATCTGTGGATGGGTATAGAAGCGGTAAGGATAAATTATTCGGTTTCTTTGTAGGGCAGGTAATGAAGAAAACCGGCGGTAAGGCTAATCCGACGCTTGTGAATCAGCTTTTAAAAGAGAAGTTGGATTCTTGATGTTTAGTGTTATTGTCTGTATAGTTTCTATGTCATTACTAGCTAAAAGCGTGAATCCAGCTTTTTAAGCAAATAATATACTAAATTTTCATATAATTCTCTTTGTACTTATTATTTTTTACTGGATTCCCGCTTCCACGGGAATGACATAAGAGCCATACAATAAGAACAATGTCTCGCGAGAGGACATACTCAAACTTAAAACATTATTTTTATGAAATTTCTGAAAATATTTTTACTATCTTTCTTATTAGTTTCTTGTGAAAAAAAAGAGACGGAAAAAACTTTAATAGTCGGTACTGCCGCAGATAATCCTCCCTATGAATTTATTCAAGACGGAGAGATTGTCGGGATTGATATTGATATTATCAAAGCAATAAGCGAACGTCTAAATAAAAAACTTATCATAAAAAACTTTGACTTTAACGGTTTACTTGCAGCTTTGATTAGCGAAAATATTGATGTTGCGGTAGCAGAGCTTTCCGTAACACCGGAGCGTGCCGAATATATCAGTTTCTCCAATAACTATGCTACTGCAAGATTTGCCATAATATATAGAACAGGCGATAATATACAAAGTAGCAAAGATCTAGATAATAAAATAGTAGGAGTACAACTCGGTAGTGTTTTAGAAAAAAAAGCACAAGATCTATCACGGACAATGAATATTAAAGTTCATTCTTTAGCAAATCATTTAATGTTAGTTGAAGAATTAAAAGCTAGAGTCATAGATGCTATTATTTCCGAGGAATTTCAAGGCAAAAAATTAAAAGAAAATAATTCAAATTTAGAAAGCAGTATTTTAGAAGAATTTTCATCCGATTTTGCTATAGGTATGTCTAAAAACCCAGGACTAATCAATGAAATTAATGAGGCAATCGATTCATTAAAAAAAGATGAAACCATTAACAAAATTATGAAAAAATGGCTGGGACAATAATAGAAAGTCAATTTAAAGATGCTATGAGTCGCTTTCCTCAAGGAGTGACTATTATAACAACAAATTACAATGGCGAACTTTTTGGCTTCACTGCCAGCTCTTTCACTTCCGCATCTTTAAAACCGCCGTTAATATTATTTTGTCTTAGTAAAAACTCTTTTAGTATAAACAGTTTTCAAAAAAGCGATAAGTTTGCAGTTAGTATTTTAGCAGAGAATCAAATTGATACCTCAAAACATTTTGCTAAATTACAACCTAATAAATTTACAAAAATTGATTATGAGCTTGGCAATAAAACCGATTGTCCTTTGATAAACGGTGCAACTTGTCATATAGAATGTAATAAATACGCTTCTTACGATGCCGGTGATCATGTTATATTTATTGGTGAAGTAATAAATACAGCTATTAAAAATGATTTAAAACCTCTATTATATTTTCATAAATTATATACTAGTTTAATTTGAAAAATCGGCTTGTATCTAGCTTTCTGAAATAAGCTGTATGTCGCATTATAAGAGCTGCGGTGCGAACTATATTAAAGTATACGCTCCGCTCCTCGCCTCATAGACCGATTACCCTTTTCCAAATTAAACTTCGTCTACTACTGTTCATTTATTAGGCTTCGTGAAGGAAAATTAAATTATTGATATTTTTAGATATTTTTGAGCGAAAATTAATTAGATTTTTGTAGTAATAGTTGTTCCTATTTCAAAAAATCTTGTAATTTGCAGCCAAAAAGAGCTGAAATATAGGTGAATTAATTTTCCTTCACACAGCCTAGGAGTATATTATTACCAATATGATAAATATCGGTCTTAGCGGTTCTACCGGTAAAATGGGAAAAGCCATTATAGAGAAAATAGATAAATTTAAAAATTGCAATATTTCAGCAAAATTTAATAGTATTAATAATTTAGATGATTTAGATAATGTTTGTAAAAATTCTGATGTGATCATCGATTTTTCTACCCCCGAAATACTAGAAAAATTAATTAATTATGCACTAAAACATAATACAAAATTAGTTATCGGCACAACAGGTCTTCAGCCCCAACATTTTAAGCTTTTAGAAAAAGCAGCTCAAACCTTACCTATTTTATATTCTGCAAATATGAGTATAGGAGCTAATTTGCTCAGCTATTTAGCTAGAGAAGCAACAAAAATACTAGATGATTACGATGTTGAAATTCTAGAAACGCATCACCGTAATAAAAAAGATTCACCCTCTGGAACTGCTATTATGCTTGCTGAAACAATTGTCAGCGAAAAAGGATTAGATATAATATTTAATCGCGGTAACAGACCAAGAAAAAAAGAGGAAGTAGGTATTTCATCACTTCGTGGCGGGAATATTCATGGTACACATGAAGTATCTTTTTTAGGTGATGATGAAATAATAACTTTAGGACATGAAGCTCTGAATAAAAATTCTTTTGCCATTGGTGCAATTAAAGCTGCTATTTGGCTACAAGATAAACCTTCTGCTTTATATTCAATACAAGATATAGGACTATTAACAAAATAATTTTTAGCGAAAATTGGCCGCGCCCCCGTATTGCAGCTTAGCATGAATAGTCTATAATCCTCAAACAGTAATAAGAGAGAATTATAGTTAAGGAGTTATGACAAGAATATATGTTAAGTGTAGATCAAGAATAGATGTTAAGTGTAGATATTATAACGACACAGAAAAAGTAGTAAAGGCGGGATATTCAATTTCAAAACAACAGAGATATCAATGCAAGCAGTGTAATCGATATTTTTAACTGTAATATATTAATAATGCCTCTAAGCCTGGAGTCAAGGCTCAGATAGTAGATATGTCAATCAATGGCTCTGGAGTTAGGGATACAGTAAGAGTATTAAAAGTGGGTATCAATACGGTTATCCGTGTTTTAAAAAAATCTAGCGTTAAAAAAGATAAATCATTCTATCAATACGATAGAAGTAATTATTGCTCCTGAAATAGATGAACAATGGTCTTATGTACAGAATAAATCCAAACAAAGATGGCTTTGATATTCTTTGGATAAGATTTTGTTAAAAGTAGTTGCTTATACTTTTGGTACAAGATGTGATAGCACATCAGAATCATTACTGAAAAAAACTGGAGGATTTTAAGGTTACTTTTTACTTTACAGATGGATAGGGAAGTTATGCTAGGTTATTAGATCCCAAAAAACACATTGTTAGTAAAAAATATACTCAACGGATAGAACGGGGTAACTTAAATCTTAGAACAAGATGCAAAAGACTGACACGTAAAACAATTTGTTTTTCCAAGTCATTGGATATTCATGATAAAGTCATCGGAACTCTTATTGAACGTATAGCCTTTTAATATCCACATCTGTAAAATGGAGGTGCGACCCGAAAATACTAATAAATTTAGTATTTTTAACTGGCTCCCGGGAACTTCGTCCTGGGATGACATTCGAGTATTATTTCCTTAAGTTGACATCTATGCGCTTTTAGCTAGGATGACATCGGAATCTTTTTAAAAAATGTCCGGTACTATACTATTTACTACCAAATGAAGAAACTATTTTATTAATTAATGATTCAATATTAATTGCCGATTGAGTATATCTTATTTCTTCATTAGCTGCTAAATTTTCATCGTCATTACCTGGTACGATTGAAATATACTTACCTCCAAGTAATCCACTGGTGACTACTTGAGCCTTAGAATCTTTAGGTATTTTAAAATCATCATTAATATTTAGATATACACTCGCATAAAAGCTATCTGGATCTAAAATAATTTTCTTTACAGTACCGATTTTTATACCTGAAATCATTACGTCGCTTCCGACTGCTATCCCTTCCGCACTTTGGAAATTAGCAGTTACCTGATAACCTTTTGAGCTAGTTATAGAACTACCTGCTTTGTAGGCAAAAATCAAAAATAGCAAAGCAATAATTAACACTACAAAGCCGATAATTGTTTCAATAATATTCTGTTTCATTGTTTTTAATGTTATTTAGTTACGGTTGCCATCTATTATATTTAAGATTTAATATTTTAGATGATGTTTTAGTTGCTCTATTATTCTTTTGCCATGGAAAAAGTTGAATATTTTTTGGTATCTCATTTACTAAATGATGTAACCAAGCATGCCAACTTGGCGGAATTTTTGTAGGTTCATTTACATTTTTATAAATAACAAACCTCCTCGGACGCCCTAAATAATCAATATTACGGCTTTCATAATATTGATTCAAAAACTCATCTTCTCCTACTTTTTTATGAAAAAAAGTAATAAAAAACTTATCTATCCACGACATTTTAAAATTTCTATAGCAGTTTGTTTTCCTTGCGCTGCAAGTTTATCGGCAGCAATATTACCGCTATTATTTGCATGACCTTTTACCCATTTCCAAATAATAGTATGTTTACTCAATTCTGCGTACAATTTTTGCCATAAATCAGCATTTTTAACGGGTTCATTATTGCTTTTACACCAATTATTCTTTATCCAATTATGAATCCAAGCAGTAATTCCTTGTTGCAAATATTTACTATCGGTATAAATCTCAACATTACAAGATTTTTTCAAAATTCTCAATGCTTCAAGTGCGGCCATAATTTCCATACGATTATTAGTCGTATCTAACTCATACCCAAATATTTCTTTACTAGTATCACTAAATTGAAGTAAAGCTCCCCATCCTCCAGGACCAGGATTACCCGCACATGCACCATCAGTATATATAACTACTTTTGAATCCATATATGGGCATTAACTAGGTTTGGGTTTAGAAGAGTTACGAAACTTATCTAACATTATAACATTTGGATTTGGAGATAATGAAGTTTTATAACTTTCATTATTACTTATTTCCTCTTCATGTTGATGATTTTCTTGTATATTTAACGACTTCTTAAAAGTTAGGCTGTAATTATTATTGGAATCAACAAAACTTATAAGTGCATCAAAAGGTACGTAAATTATTTCTTTAACACCGTCAAAACTTACTGTTAAAGAAAAGCCCGTATCATTTACTATTAAATTTTCAAACTGATATTGCAGTACTATTGTTATCTGTTTTGGATATGCTTGCCTAACTTTTAAGGGTAAAATTACCGCAGGGTTATCGGTTCTGTATGATATATATATTAACTGATCCCAATATAATTTTTCATGCTGAATTTTTGCTAGAATTTTTTTCACAAATTCTAGCATATATTCATTCACAAATTTTTTATATTCGGTATTCATATGAGAAAAATAAATAAAAATAGGTAGACGAAGTTTAATTTGAAAAAGAGCAGGGTGTTTTATATTTTTGACCGCAGCGTGCATATTAGTACGTGAGGATCAAAAAATATGAAACAACGACGCTAATTTTTCAAATTAAACGAGTATACGCGAGGGTTTTTCTGTTGCCCGGCAAACCCCCAAGCCGCGTAAGGTTAAGCTGCTAAAGCTGCACCTACACGATTATTATCGTTTGCGTTTCTTTGTTTTGACCCATATGACAAAAGCCATCGGCGGAATCATCCCGAGTAAAAGCAATCTTTTTATTAGGCACGTCGATCCTATTTCGCCCCCAAGATTTTGATGTTATGTCTGTGTAGACGAGGCCTTTGTGTACGACTCCTATGTCATTCCCGCGAAAGCGGGAATCCAGTACTTTAAAGCTTTATTTGAAAGCTCGATTTATCTCGCTTTACCCTGGACCCCCGCCTTCGCGGGGATGACAAATACAACATCGAGTATTGGTGGAGGCGTCGGGTACTGCCCCCGAGTCCGCAACCTCTATTCCAAATTACGTTTATTACTATAGCTATTACTAGCACCAAATATTATGCCTTAATTTGATTAAAATGTAAAGGTTTTCTGGATTTATATTAAAAATATACTTATAATAAATGTTTAGACTTCTAAATTAAAAACTTATTATGCTACCAAATCTTGGAATTATCGCCGGCAGAGGTTCATTACCTTACTTAATAGCAGATAACTATACAAAGCAAGGCGGTAATTGTTGTATAGCCGCAATTAAAGACGAAGCCGATATAGATCAAATTAAAAATTTTGAATATAAAGTTTTAAAAATCGGTATGGTCGGGGAAGCTATAAAATATTTCAAGGATAATGAAGTACAAAATATTATTTTTATAGGTGGAGTTAATAGACCGAATTTTAAAAATTTAGCCGTAGATAAAATAGGTGGTTTATTGCTTTTCAAAATACTTGGACAAAAAATTCGAGGGGATGATAGTTTGCTAAAAATAGTAGCATATTTTTTTGAAAGCTACGGTTTTAAAGTAATTTCAAGTAATGAAATATATAAAAATCAACAATGTGACTCCAGTATTATAACCGATACCACCCTTGCGAGTTCAGATAAAAATGATATTGAGCTTGGAACGAAATTATTAAATCATCTAAGTTCATTCGACATCGCACAATCGGTTATAGTTGAAAGTGGATATATCCTTGGTATAGAGGCTGCCGAAGGGACGGATAATTTAATAGCAAGATGTACAGATTTACGTAAAAATCCTTATGGGGGAGTATTGGTAAAAATACCGAAATTAGGTCAAGATAATAGACTAGATATGCCAACGATTGGTCCTAATACTATAAAAAATCTTGCTAAATATAATTACAAGGGAGTAGCGATTCAGAAAAATAACGTAATTATAGTCGAAGAAGAATTAACTACAAAACTCGCTAATGAACATAAAATTTTTATAACAAAATGTTAGCAATAGGTATTACCGGTAGCTATGCATCAGGCAAAACTTTTATTTTAGATTATTTAGCAGAAAAAGGATATAAAACTTTTTGTGCCGATAGATGTATAAAAGAATTATATCAAGATTTGAGCGTGCAAACTCAAATATTAAGATTATTACCTGAGCTTGAGTATTTCAATATTGGAAAAATCAGTAATTTAATCTACAATAACGACCTAGCTAGAGAAAAGCTGCAAAATTTTATTTATCCCTTACTAATAGATAAACTCATTTTATTTAAAAAAGAAAACGCTAGTTCTAAATTTGGTTTTGCCGAAATACCACTGCTTTATGAAGCTAAATTTGATAAATATTTTGATTTTGTCGTAACAATACATTGCTGTGAAGAAATAAGAATGCAGAGAGCAGTAACGAGATCTTCGTTTGATATAGAAATTTATAACAAAATTAAAGAAATTCAACTGTCACAAGAGAGTAAAATAGCAAAAGCAGATTTTGCTATAAATAGCGGTGTTGATATGCTAGATTTGGAAAAACAAATAGCCGAGCTAATTCTTGTTATTGCAAGGAAATTATAAGCTTGTTGTATAGCACTTATGTCATTCCCCCACCAGCAATAACGATTTTAAAAAATAATGCAGGAATTGGAATGTCAAGTTTAAGAGAAATAATTTTAGATACCGAAACTACAGGGCTTGATCCAAAAGGCGGTCACCGAATCGTCGAAATCGGTGCAATTGAGATGGTGAATAAGGTATTGACCGGCAGACATTTTCATTTTTATATTAATCCTGAGCGAGACATACCGTTTGAGGCTTATAGAATTCACGGTATTTCCGGTGAGTTTTTAAAGGATAAGCCGTTGTTTCATACTATTGCCGATGATTTCTTAGAGTTTATCTCCGATAGTAAACTTATTATTCATAATGCTCCTTTCGATATTAGATTTCTAAATCATGAATTATCATTATTAAAAAGAGCTGGAATCAAACTTTTAGAACTGTCAAATGCTATCGATACTCTAGTTATGGCTCGAAGTATGTTTCCTGGAGCAAGATATAGTCTTGATGCTTTATGTAAAAGGTTTAAGGTTGATAATTCCGGAAGACAACTTCACGGCGCTTTGAAAGATGCAGCATTGCTTGCAGAAGTATATGTAGAACTAACGGGCGGTAGACAATCTGCTTTTAAAATGACTGATAAATCTGTCGAAATAAATAACTTAGCAACTAATCAAGTAAATAACAAAACAGAGCAAGCTACTATTGTTATTAAACCTACTAAAGAAGAGCTGCAAAAACATAAAGAATTTATAAATAGGATTTTAATACCGGCTTGATTAATGTCATTCCTAGGCAGCGTTGTTTGCATGGATCGAGAAAAGTGTTCGATGTCATTCCTGCGAAAGCAGGAATCCAGCATAAAGCGAGATAAATCGAGCTTTTAATTTCAAAAATTTGCAGTATTTAATATCTTTTTTCTGAATTCCCGCTTTCGTGGGAATGACATTGGATAATCATGACTAACAAAACTAATTTAACAAATTTCTTTGTACTTATAACCTTTATAATACTTATCTCTTTAGGCTTTTGGCAGCTTAGCCGCTTAAAAGAAAAGAGATTATTTTTAGCTTCAATGCAAACTAACCTAACCTCACCTGCAATTAATTTAGCAGAAATTCAAGACGGTTTACCTTATCACAAAGTAAAAATTACCGGTCAATTTTTGCCTAATAAAGACATATATTTATATGGCAGGCGTTCAATGTCGAGTGAAAAAGACGGCTATTATTTAGTGACTCCCTTTAAAACTTTAGAAAATCAAATTATTTTAGTAGCACGAGGTTGGTTTAGTAATCGCAATAAAAATATGATTGCCCAAGCTTCAAACGAGCATCCTCACGAGATTATCGGCGTTACTATGCCATCTGAAAAAACTCGTAGTTACTTACCTGCCAATGACGTTAAAAATAATGTGTGGCTAACGCTAGATTTAAAAGCTGCATCCGAAACTTTAGAGTTAAATCTAGAGAATTTTTATATTATCAGGGGAGGAAAAGACATTAGCAATCTAGATATTTTATTACCTCTTTCCATAAATCATTTAGCAGCTATTAGAAACGACCATTTAGAATACTCTTTAACTTGGTTTGGTCTTGCTATTTCCTTAATCGTAATATATGTGATTTATCGGCGTAATGTTATTCCTGTGTAGGCGATCTATATCATTCTCGCGAAAGCGGGAATCCAGTGCTTTAAGACTTTTTAAAAGCCAGATTTATCTCGTTTATGATGGATTCTCGCTTTCGCGGGAACGACATAAAATGAGCCACACAATATAGAAAAAGAAATAATGAGCGATTTACAACAACAAGCATCCGATCCTAATTATTCCGTTTGGGTATCGGCTTCAGCCGGTACCGGTAAAACCAAAATCCTAACCGATCGATTTTTACGTTTGTTAATAACAGGCGTAGAACCTACAAATATTTTATGCCTTACTTTTACTAATGCTGCTGCTGTAGAGATGCAAGCAAGGATTAATAACAAACTTAGAAATCTTTCTCTTTGCGATGTAGGGAAACTAGAAGAAGAGCTCTTCTTAATGACTGGTCATAAACCACTATTGTTAGAAATAGAAAACGCAAAAACTTTATATGATAAACTACTAAATAGCAATGAGCCTTTAAATATCTATACAATTCATGCTTTTTGTCAAAAAATTCTTAAAACTTTTCCTTTAGAAGCAGGCATAACACCGGAATTTAAAATTCTTGAAGAAACCAAGCTGCAAGATATTTTTCTAAATATCAGGAACGAAATTTACTTAAGCAATGAGCATAATGACCTAATTAAAATTTTACTTAACCGCTTTCATGAAATAACTCTTCAAGATATTTTTACTGAAATAATTGAGCAGAAAATTAAATTCAAAAAGTTATTTACTTATAAAACTATTCCGGAAGAAATACACAATAAAAGATTAGCATTAGGAGAATTAAATAATATTTATGATAAGGTAAAAAACTTATTTCTAGAATATGATTTAGAAACAGAGCCGAAAGAACTTTTTTTTACGAAAGACGGGAAAAAGCGTAAAAGCCTTTTATCGAAAGAATTAATAAGAAAATATTTTAAATTATTGCCAGAGTTAAAAAAAATTACCTCTGAAATTTACCGCTTGGATGAGCTACGTCGCATAGAGGAGCTAGAATATCATACGAACTTACTTACTAAACTTGCTTATATTATCTTAAAAAAATACGACTCATATAAAGAAGAAAATAATTTACTCGATTACGACGATTTAATTTACTACACCGAGAAATTATTAAATAATAAAACTACGCATGAGTGGTTAGTACACAAACTTGAAAACGAGATAAATCATATTCTTGTTGATGAAGCACAAGACACAAGCCCCCCGCAGTGGGATATTATCACTACTTTAATAACAGAATTTAATGCGGCAGATAAGCCAAGTAATAGTACCTTTATAGTAGGCGACGATAAACAATCTATCTTCAGTTTTCAGGGCGCCGATCTTGCTAATTTCAGCTTAGTAAGTGAGCAACTAAAAACAAACCTTATAAGTGCTAATAAGAAATTCAAAAATATCACCCTTGAATATTCATATAGATCATGTGCAGAAATTTTACAATTTACTCACCATGTTTTGAAAAATATAAAATCCAATTACCCTAATTTATTCCTTTCGGATAATCCCTTAATATCTTCATTTCGTACACATCAAGGTTCTGTAACGGTATGGCCTTTAGTAACGAGTGAAAAACAAGAAGAGTTGTTTTGGGCATTGCCTGAAGATTATAAAAATTCTAAATCTGCTGCCGATTTACTCATAGAAAAAATCGTAAATTTCATAAAAGAACAAATAGAAAGCAAAGAAATTTTGCCCTCTTCCGCAAGCAGAATATCCGAAAAAGATTTCATGATATTAGTAAGAAAGAGAGATGAATTTAGTAATAATCTGATCAAGGAACTTAGCGAGGCTAAGC
This sequence comes from Rickettsia endosymbiont of Cantharis rufa, assembly GCF_964026445.1. Taxonomy (NCBI): domain Bacteria; kingdom Pseudomonadati; phylum Pseudomonadota; class Alphaproteobacteria; order Rickettsiales; family Rickettsiaceae; genus Rickettsia; species Rickettsia endosymbiont of Cantharis rufa. The sequence continues at coordinate 1,209,198 of NZ_OZ032150.1, read as the reverse complement.
TTAAAGTTGAGGCAAGTGATAGAGTTAACCTTAAAGAAAATCTAACGATAATGGATTTAATTTCGGTAGCTAAATTTGTGTTATTACCTGATGATGATTTAAATCTTGCTGGCTTACTAAAATCACCGATTATCGGCATGAACGAGCAACAATTATACGAACTTCTTGTAAATAAAAATGATAATAGCTTATGGGGTATACTCTCTTCTCATGAGGAAATATATAGTAAGCTAGATTCTCTAATTAAAATTTATAAAATATCAACTGCCGAAGACTTCTTTGATTTAGTGGTGAATAACTTAAATTTACGAGAGATTTATGATTATGATAGCGATGATATGATAAATGAGTTGTTAAAGTTAAGTAAAAATTATGCGAATGATGTAGATAATTCTTTACAAGGATTTGTTGCCTGGTTTGAAAATAACAACATTACGGTTAAGCGTGATATGGAGCATTCGGACAAAATAAGAGTAATGACCGTCCACGGCTCTAAAGGGCTTGAAGCACCGATCGTTATATTATGCGATTCTACTACTTTGCCGGTAAGCAGCAATAAATTTATTTGGGATGATAAAGGTGAAGCAGAGCCCTTGAATAACGTAGCTAATAAAGAGGAATTTGAAGGAAACACGGAACACAGCACCACAGCATACACAGGCGTACGTGAGGATGCGAGTATCGGATTGACGTACAAATTACCTTCAGAAGCAAGTTATGCAAGAGGGCGGATGTTTTTTTCTGCTAATGCTGCCGATACCCCAGAATTTTTACAAACACTAAAAGAAGCTGAAAAATTAAAAGACTTACAGGAATATGTAAGACTACTCTACGTTGCAATGACAAGAGCTAAAGACCATTTAATTATATGTGGTTTCAGTAATAAATCCAATATTTCTGAAAATTGCTGGTATGAAATGACTAAACAGATTTTCAATTAATAGTTGTTTAATTAAATATAATATGTTATTAAGGCGTGCATATAACTTAAAATAGCATATTATGTGGAATATTTTAGAATTTTTAGAAAATAAAGCAACAATTAAGATAGAGAAATTTAAGCAATTACCGCCTTTACATGCAGCTGCCTCAGAAGGTAATATTTCAGATGTAAGAATATATTTACATAGAAAATGTGATGTAAACAAGCAAGATATTAACGGTAAAACCCCCTACATCATGCTTATGAAAAAGGCAATAGGGAAATAATAGAAGTACTGCTTCGATATCATGACATTGATACGAATATTCAAGATAATAAAGGTTATATCCCTGAGTATTATAATACCGAATTTGAAAATAAAGTAGATGAGCTCAGAGGCCACGCCCCCCGTATTGCAGCTTAGCATGAATAGTCTATAATCCTCAAACAGTAATAAGAGAGAATTATAGTTAAGGAGTTATGGCAAGAATAGATGTTAAGTGTAGATCAAGAATAGATGTTAAGTGTAGATATTATAACGACACAGAAAAAGTAGTAAAGGCGGGATATTCAATTTCAAAACAACAGAGATATCAATGCAAGCAGTGTAATCGATATTTTTAACTGTAATATATTAATAATGCCTCTAAGCCTGGAGTCAAGGCTCAGATAGTAGATATGTCAATCAATGGCTCTGGAGTTAGGGATACAGTAAGAGTATTAAAAGTGGGTATCAATACGGTTATCCGTGTTTTAAAAAAATCTAGCGTTAAAAAAGATAAATCATTCTATCAATACGATAGAAGTAATTATTGCTCCTGAAATAGATGAACAATGGTCTTATGTACAGAATAAATCCAAACAAAGATGGCTTTGATATTCTTTGGATAAGATTTTGTTAAAAGTAGTTGCTTATACTTTTGGTACAAGATGTGATAGCACATCAGAATCATTACTGAAAAAAACTGGAGGATTTTAAGGTTACTTTTTACTTTACAGATGGATAGGGAAGTTATGCTAGGTTATTAGATCCCAAAAAACACATTGTTAGTAAAAAATATACTCAACGGATAGAACGGGGTAACTTAAATCTTAGAACAAGATGCAAAAGACTGACACGTAAAACAATTTGTTTTTCCAAGTCATTGGATATTCATGATAAAGTCATCGGAACTCTTATTGAACGTATAGCATTTAATATCCACATCTGTAAAATGGAGGTGCGACCGAAAAGAGTAATATTAATACTAAAGAAATCTATAGCTATACCCCGCTACATTTTGCCGCTAATTATGGTAACTATTTTATAGTAGCATTATTACTTAGCTATGGAGCTAATCCTAATATACAAAATAATAATGGCGAAACTGCGTTACATTTTGCTGCCATTAATGGTTGTGTAAGAACTATAGAGTGTCTCATAAAAAGTGGGGCAATAATAGATAGTTTTGATAAGTTTGAGAGAACTCCTTTAGAACTTGTAATTATAGTGGAAATACAGACGCAGTTAAGTTATTTTTACAATATGAAGCTACTATCAGTAATGCTCTAAGATCAATATCTAAATATACTAGTGAAGAATTAATAAATTTATTATACGTAGAACATACCTTACAAAAAATAAAAGAGAGCACGTGGGTAGTACAAAAAGTAGGGATGAGCTTTATTTCTATTGAACAAGAAGAAATACAACGTCTCTTAAAGTTTAGAAAAAGTGAGTGGCAAAAAACTCTAGCACCATGTAATATGCTAGATGAAAATTTTCATAAATATCTAGGTGCTTCATTTCATGTAAAAAAATATCATGATTGTAATGGTAAAGAATTTAAACATAAGTTTTATGATGTTTATAATAATGCCGAAGCGGGTAATCAGCCTATTTTATCTTTAAAAATACTGTCATTAAGTACAGTTGATAAATTCTTCCGTACAGAGGGGTTGGTTAACGATAGTATAGTACAAGATGTGTTTGCTCAATGCGGTATTAAATTATTAGGGAATGATTCACCTACAGAAGAAGTCATATGGATTTTATTATAAACAGCAATAATAATTGCATTATTAGACAAAAATACACAAAGTTACTAGATTTAAAAAATTGAATCCTTGAAATTCTTTAAGCCTATATGTATATTTAGGTATTAACTGAATTTAAGTTCTTATGAAATTAGCAAAATTATTAAGTGTCCTGTTCATTATAGGACTATCTTTAAGTGGCTGTAAAAGCAAAAAAAACAGCGATGACATAGTAATACCTATTCCTACTCTTTATAATGAAGGTCTTACTTTACTTGAGAAGAAGAAATATAAGAAAGCTGCAGAAGAGTTCGGAAGAGTATTTTACCAACATCCCGGTAATGAAATGACCCCGCAAGCTGAATTGATGCAAGGTTACTCTTTATTCCTTGCCGCTCAATATGAAGAAGCGGTTGACGTGCTTGATATGTTCATTAATTTACATCCCGCAAATGTTGATACTGCTTATGCATATTATCTTAAAGCTCTATCATATTACATGTTAATTTCAGACGTAAACCATGATCAGTCTAGAACTTTCCTTGCTAAAGACAGCTTTGAAGACGTAATAGCAAAATTCCCTAATACCAGATACGCTATTGATTCATCTTTAAAAATTGACCTAGTAAACGATCATTTAGCAGGTAAAGAGATGATGGTAGGTAGGTTCTACTTAAAGAAAAAGAGCCCTATGGCAGCTATTAATAGGTTTGAAGAGGTAATTGATAATTATCAAACTACTTCTCACTCGGTAGAAGCTCTTTACCGTTTGACCGAAAGCTATATGATGCTTGGACTGCCGGATGAAGCAAAAAAATATGCCTCCGTGCTAGGTTATAACTACCCTGATAGTCAGTGGTACAGTTATGCATATAAGTTGGTTAAGTAATGCACGGCTCTTAAAAAAAGCGTTTTATGTCATTCCCACCTACGCGGGAATGACATAATGGCCATGCAATGCAGCTTTTTTCAAATTCAGCGAGTATAACTATGTTTCATAGTCTTTCAGTCAAGAACTTTATTCTGATAGACGAGCTGGAAATTGAGTTTAATAAAGGTTTATGTGTTATTACTGGTGAAACGGGGGTCGGTAAATCTATTTTACTTGATGCTATTTTATTTTGCCTAGGTTATAAAACTTCAAATAATATAATAAAGCGTGGAGAAGATTACGCTGTTGTTAATATAATATTCTCTTTAAATGAAGAAATAAAAAATTTTCTGATCCAAAATTTTATTGAGCCTGAAGATTCATTGCTTGTAAAATGTTTGCAGAAAGCTGAGGGACGAAAAAATTTTTTCATTAATAATCAAGTAGTTAATAAGGCTATCATGCAGCAATTAGCTACTATTTTATTTGAACTTCATAGACAAAATAATAATATTTCTCTTATGGAAGCAAATACGCAGCGTGATATTTTAGATAGTTACGGAAACCTTTTGGACTTTCGAGCAGAGCTTTTCAAATGTTATCAGACTTGGCAAGATACTCGGAAAGAAATTGCCGAAGTATCACTTAAACAAAATTCTATAGACCAAGAAATTGATTATTTGAGCTTTGCAACGGAAGAATTAACTAAACTGAATATTCAAATAGGCGAAGAAGAAAAATTAGCAAATATCAGAAAAGATTTGCAAAATAAAGATAAGGATTTACAGTTAATAAAAGATATTCTAGAGCAGATTAATAGCCCCGAAATAAATATTTCAATTAATAGAGCAGAAAAATTATTAGCAAGGCAAAGGAGTAATGAACGCTTTGAAGCTATCGCTACAAATTTAGAAGAAGCCTATAATAATCTAGAGGAAGCACGCCAAGAATTATCAAATCTGTTAGATAGTTTTAATCATGAGGGATATAATCTCGAAGAAACAGAAGAAAGATTATTTTTAATAAAAGCTATTAGCCGTAAATATAATGTTCGCACTGATGAGTTAGGTATATTTTTAGATAAATCTTTAGAGCAGCTCGATATATTAAAAAACAAAATAGCAAGTAGCAATGAGTTAAAAGCTCAAGAAGTACTATTGCAGAAAAAATATTATGAACTAGCGAACGCTTTGTCCGCAAAGCGTCTCATTGCTGCAAAACACTTAGAAGAATCATTGCATCAGGAGCTAAAACAGCTTAAAATGGCGAAAGCAATTTTTGAGATTGAAATAACTGCTAAAAAAGAACCGACATCCGGCGGTAATGATGATATTGTGTTTAAAGCTTCTACTAACCCAGGGATGGCAGCAGAAGCAATTAATAAAATCGCTTCCGGCGGTGAATTATCTAGGTTCATGTTAGCTTTAAAAACTTCTTTATTTGATAAAATGGCAAAACAATCTATTATATTTGATGAAATAGATGTCGGGATTGGTGGAGAGGTTGCAGATAAAGTAGGTGAGAGGTTAAAAAAGCTCAGTAGCGTTACTCAAGTAATCGTTATTACGCACCAGCCGCAAGTAGCAGGTAAAGCAGATTTGCATATAAAAGTTGAGAAAACGCAGCTAGAGAAAGAAACAAAGGTAACCGTAAAAGCTTTAAATTTAGGTGAAAGACAAGAGGAGCTTGCACGCATGATTTCAGGTAAAACAATTACCGAGGCAGGTTTAAAAGCGGCAAAGGAGTTGCTGCATTTGTAATAGGCACTAGCGCTCCGGTTTTTATGTCATTCCTGCGAAAGCAGGAATCCATCATAAATGGAGCTTTTAATTTCAAAAATTTGCTGTATTTATACTTTTTTGGATTCCTGCTTTCGCAGGAATGACATAGTAGGGAAAATATGAACAACTACATAAAATTAGAAAACGAATTTTCAACCATTTCTCATTTTAATAATATCCTGAGCATATTATACTGGGATGTCGCCGTAAATATGCCTATAGGCTCAGGAGAAAGTCGCAGTAACGAAATAGTAACTTTAACGTCGCTCGTTCATTCTATGCTCAAATATCCTATGCTGAAAGAGCTACTTAGCAAGGCAAAAGAAGAATCAAAGAACCTTGACGATTGGCAAAATGCTAATATTAGAGAGATTGAGAGACAAATAATAGATGCGAATTGTATCGATGAGCAGCTACAAAAGAAATTGGTAGCTGCTACTACTAAATCTGAACTTGTTTGGCGAGAAGCAAGAAAAAATAACGACTATAATTTATTCAAACCATACTTACAAAAAGTTTTAAATTATACGAAAGAAGTAGCAAAAGCACGGGCAGATGTTTTTAATTGCGGATCGTACGACTCATTAATAGATATGTTTGATCCAAGTAGAAAAAGTAGCGAGATCAAACGAGTTTTTTCGGTACTTAAAAACGAACTCCCACAACTTATAAATAAAGTTTTAGAAAAGCAAAAAAGCGAAAAAGAATTAGTAAAGAGCAGTGAGCTAGCTCCTGAGATGCAAAAGTGTGTTGGAAAACGCATTATGGAAATTATACAGTTTGACTCTAACAAAGGATGCTTAGGCGAATCGACTCATCCTTTCTGCGGCGGAACGCCGAACGATATACGCTTAACTACTAGATATGACAAAGACAACTTCATAAGTGGTCTAATGGGAATTATTCACGAAACAGGACATGCTTTATATGAACAGAATTTGCCAGAAATGTACAAAGGACAACCGGTAGGACGCGCTAAAGGTATGGCTTTCCATGAGAGTCAGTCTTTATTTATGGAGATGCAAGTAGGTAGATCAAGAGAATTTACGGAATTTTTAGCTAAATTACTTCGAGATGAATTTGCTTTTAAAAGCGAAGAATATTCAGCGGAAAATTTATATAGAGCAATTACAAGAGTTACGCCTGATTTTATAAGAGTGGATGCCGATGAAGTAACTTATCCGATGCATGTAATATTACGTTTTGAGATAGAGGAGCTGCTAATAGGCGGTGATTTGAATCTTGATGAATTACCAAACTTTTGGGATAGTAAGATGCAGGAATATTTAGGCGTTAAGCCGTCAAGTTTCAGTAACGGCTGTCTTCAAGATATTCACTGGTCACACGGAAATTTCGGTTACTTTCCCGCCTATACAAACGGAGCAATTATCGCATCAATGGTGATGAAGAAAGTAAAACAGATACATCCGAATATAAAAGATGATGTACTAAAGGGTGATTTTAATAATTTAAATAATTATCTAAATAATAGCTTTAGAAATCTCGGTTCGTTAAAAAACTCTGATGATTTATTAAAAGTAGCAAGCGGTGAGGATAAGATTAACCCAGAAGTGTATATAAAATATTTAGAAGGGAAGTATTTATAATGTCATACCGTGGCTTGACTACGGTATCCATAAAAACAATTAAAAAATACTAATACTATTAGTATTTTTTAATTGGATCTCGCGATTAAGTCGCGGGATGACACCAAAAAGGACTGGATTCCTGCTTTCGTAGGAATAAAATATTATGCGCAATCAAACAATACAAACAACAATATGGAAGAATATTTAAAAAAAACGGACTTTTTATTTGGTGGGAACGCTGTTTTTGTTGAAGAGATATATAGGCTATATTTAAAAAATCCCGCTCTAGTTGATCAAACTTGGCAAGAATTTTTTGCTAAGCTCAAAGATAATAATGAAACTTTGCTTAATAAAAGTACGGCAAAAATAATTATTCCTGATGAAATAAAAAAAGAATCGTTAAGTAACAATCTATCTTCTGAAAGCTTAAATAGTAGACATATTTCCAATAGTTTAAAAGCTAAAGAAATGATTAATGCTTATCGCAAGCATGCTCATTATTTAGCAAATCTTGATCCGCTTGGTCTTGAGATACGCAAAACAAAAAATGATTTAAAGATTAATATAGAAACTTTTGGTCTTGATAGTAGCCAGTTAGAAGAAAATATCAATATTACGGATGAATTTGTCGGTAATTGGAACTGTAAATTATCTGCATTAGTTACTAAGCTCGATAAAGTTTATATAAATTCTATAGCTATAGAGTTTGAACAAATAGAAAATGTAGAGGAAAAAAACTGGTTATACCGTCAGCTAGAGAACGAAACTATATTTTCTTCTGAAGACAAAGAAACTATCTTAACTGATTTAGTAGAAGTAGAAGGGTTTGAGCAGTATCTACATACAAAATTTCCTGGAGCTAAGCGTTTTTCCGTTGAGGGCGGAGATAGCGCTATAGTTGCCATGAGCAAAGCTATTGACTTATCTATGAATTACGGCGTTGAAGAAATTGTCATCGGCATGGCGCATCGAGGGAGGTTAAATACTCTGACTAAGGTAGTCGGTAAACCATATAAATCTGTTATTGCAGGTTTTATAAGCGATAGTGTATTCCCTGAGGAGCTAAATGTTTCGGGTGACGTAAAATATCACTTAGGTTATTCTTCTGATAGAGTCATAGGGGGTAAAAAAATTCATTTATCATTGACCGATAACCCTTCACATTTAGAAGCAGTAAATTCTATAGTTGCAGGAAAAGTAAGAGCAAAACAGGATATTATTGGAGATACTAAACGCAGTAAAGTTAAGGCTATTTTAGTGCATGGGGATGCTGCTTTTTGTGGTCAAGGCGTGGTTGCAGAGTGCTTATCGATGTCACCGCTCACTGCTTATGATATCGGAGGAATATTGCATTTTGTCATTAACAATCAATTAGGTTTCACGGCAAATGCTGCGGATACTAGGGCTAGCAGATACTCTACGGAATTTGCTAAAATAATAGCTGCTCCGATTTTACACGTTAATGGCGATGATATAGAAGCAGTGTTAAAAGCAACTAATATTGCGGTAGAATACAGGCAAAAATTTGCTAAAGATGTTGTAGTGGAAATTATTTGTTACCGCAAATATGGGCATAATGAGGGCGATGAGCCGATGTATACACAAGGAAAAATGTATAACATTATTAAAAGCAAACCAACGCCCGGAAATATTTATGCAAATGAGCTAGTAAAAAGCGGTATAATTGATAATAATTATTTTCCTAAATTAAAAGAAGAATTTAAAGCAAAGCTAGACAAAGAGTTTGAGCAAGCGAAGAATTATAAGCCAGAAGCACATTCCTTAGACGGGTTATGGCAAGGTATTTCTCGTACTTGTGCCAAAGTTGCAATAACGGGTGTTAGTAAAAAAGCTTTGCGAGATTTAGGAACTAAACTATGCGAGATACCGGAAAATTTTGCCGTTAATCCAAAACTTATAAAATTATTTGATGCTCGAAAAACTACTCTAACGACTAATCAACCTGTTGATTGGGCAACGGCTGAGCAGTTAGCCTTTGCCACGCTGCTTAACGCTGGGACGTATATAAGACTAACGGGACAAGACTGCGGACGCGGTACTTTCTCACATCGTCATTCAGTATTGCACAACCAAATTGACGATACTACCTATATACCTCTAAATAATTTATCTAGGACCCAAGCAAAATACGAGGTAGCCGATAGTAATTTATCGGAATATGCGGTGCTTGGTTTTGAGTATGGTTATTCGTTAGCAAATCCAAAAAATTTAGTTTTATGGGAAGCACAATTCGGTGATTTTGCTAATGGAGCTCAGATTATTTTTGACCAGTTTATTTCAAGCAGTGAAACTAAATGGCTTCGTATGAGCGGTCTTGTGGTACTACTTCCGCACGCATTTGAGGGGCAAGGACCGGAGCATAGCTCGGCAAGACTTGAAAGATTCTTACAATTAGCCGCAGAGGATAATATGTATGTTACATATCCAACTACTCCAGCTTCGATTTTCCATCTGCTACGTCGCCAAATACTCGATGATGCCCACAAACCTTTAATTGTAATGTCGCCGAAATCGTTATTACGTCATAAATATGCCGTATCTAAACTTGATGAGCTAGCCGAAAATACTACTTTCCTACCGGTTTTAGATGAAATAAATAAAGTAGATGCAAACAATATTACTAAAGTAATTTTATGCAGCGGCAAGGTGTACTATGATCTATTTGAAATGCGTGGCAATAATAGTAATATAGTAGTTGTCAGGCTTGAGCAATTATACCCTTTTGAAAAAAAACTTGTAGCATCGCTATTAAAAAAATATAATAAAGCCGTGGAATTTATTTGGTGTCAGGAAGAACCAAAGAATATGGGGGCTTGGCGTTATATAGTTTCCCACTTAAATGATGCTTTAAAAGAAGCCGGGATTAATAACGAATTTAAATATGTAGGCAGAGAGGAATCAGCTTCTCCGGCAGTAGGTTCGCTGCAAGTACATAATAAACAGCAGGATAAGCTATTAAGAGAAGCATTAAAGGCGTGAATATTGTGGCTCTTAATGTCATTCCCGCCTAGGCGGGAATCCTCTATTGTCACACCGCGACTTGATCGCGATATCCAAAAATACAACTTAAAAATACTAAAATTTTAGTATTTTTAACTGGACCCCGCGGTCAAGCCACGGGGTGACACGGTGGATTTTACCGGTCCACGCTGGAATGACATAGAAATCGTATTTTTAGGAGTAAAATAAATTATGAGTGTTAGAATAATAGTACCGCCACTTGGGGAATCCGTAACGGAAGCGACTATTGCCAAGTGGTATAAGAAAGAAGGTGATTTAGTTAAAACCGATGAATTACTGTTAGAAGTCGAAACCGAGAAAGTAACTTTAGAAGTTAATGCTCCTTGCAACGGTACTATAGGTAAAATATCGAAAACTGACGGTGCAAATGTGCTAGTTGGCGAAGAAATAGGTGAAATAATAAATGAAGAAGCGGTTGCAAGTACTACAAATAGCAGTAATGAAGCTCCTAAGCCTCAACCGGTAGCACAACCTACTTCAGAAAAACCTGCCGTGGCTAATAATACTATCGCTCCTTCCGTGCAGAAATTAGTTACCGAAAATAAGCTTGATTCAAATAATATAAAGGGAACAGGCAGAGACGGTAGAATTACCAAAGGCGATGTGCTTGAAACACTAAACGCCCCAGCTACCGCTACTCCTACAGTAAACAAAGCTAACGAAGATAGAGTACAGCGTGTTCGTATGTCACGCTTGCGTAAAACTATCGCACAGCGTTTAAAGGATTCACAAAATACGGCAGCTATTTTGACTACTTTTAACGAAATCGATATGTTAAAAGTAATTGCCTTGCGTAATCAATATAAAGAAGAATTTGAGAAAAAGCACGGCGTAAAACTTGGGTTTATGTCTTTCTTTGTTAAAGCAACCGTTGAAGCTTTAAAGCTTATTCCTTCGGTAAATGCCGAAATAGAAGGCGATGATTTGGTATATAAAAATTATTACGATATAGGGGTAGCGGTCGGGACAGAGCAAGGGCTTGTTGTACCTGTCGTTAGAGATGTCGATAAAATGGGCTTTGCCGAAGTAGAGAAAGCTATAGGTGTTTTAGCTAAAAAAGCTCGTGAGGGTAAGCTTTCTATGGCTGATTTGTCAGGAGGGACATTCTCGATCTCCAACGGAGGGGTATATGGATCATTATTATCCACGCCGATTATTAATCCGCCCCAATCAGGTATTTTAGGCTTACATAAAACCGAAGAGCGGGCTGTAGTCATAGACGGTAAAATTGAAGTACGACCGATGATGTATATAGCTTTATCTTATGATCATCGTATAATTGATGGAAAAGAAGGAGTATCATTTTTAGTAAAAATTAAGCAACTTATTGAGAATCCTGAAAAGTTATTGTTAAATTTGTAGTATACTCGCCTACCAAGTCTTCTTTATCAATTCTTCATTTGCTCGGAGTTATAATTAATGATAAAATGTACTCGTCGCATTGAATTCGATGCAGGACATAGAATTATTGGACATCAAAATAAATGTCAGTTTTTACATGGTCATCGTTATGTTCTTGAGATAACTATAGCCGCAAACGAAACCGATAAACTCGGTATGGTAATCGATTTTGGTCTAATTAAAGATTTGGCCAAAAAGTGGACTGACGAAAACTTTGATCATGGCTTAATCCTACATCAGGATGATAAGGAAATGGGGCAGCAAATAGAAAATTGTACCGGTCAAAAAATATATTACATGCAAAATAACCCGACTGCAGAAAATATAGCGACGCATTTAAAAAATGAAATTTTTCCTAAGCTTTTCGTAAATCAAAATTTTTTCGTCGCTAGCCTTAAATTATTTGAAACTCCTAATTGTTTTGTTGAGGTTTAGGTGTGCATCTCAGCGAAATGAAGAATTGGGATACGAAGATTAACTTAGAAAAGAGCAAGAAATCTGTAATCCGAGGAGCGGAACGTACAAAAGTACGCGAGCATCCGAGGACTTATAAAGATGATGTAGCCAATTCTTTAAGTTCATTGAGTATGCAAGGTTATTGTTTAATTTTAACCACTACTAATGATTTGCAAATTGCCGAAAAAATAGCATCTATTTTGTTAGAATCAAACATCGCTGCTTGCATTCAAATTGACGATGTCAAAAGTTACTTTAGATGGTGTGGTAGAGTAACTTTAGAAACTGAATATAAACTTGTAATTAAAGCAAAAACTTCTAATTATAATGGAATTGAGAATAAACTCCTTGTAATTCATAATTATGAATTACCGCAAATAATAAAAATAAATATTGACTGTGGCCTTCAAAAGTACTTAGAATGGATTGACCAAAATGGTAAATAAACTCATAGTTGAGCAAATTTTAAAATTAAGTAAGTAAGTTATGAAATTATGGCAAAAAGTTACCTTAGGGTTAATCTTAGGTATTATATTTGGTATATACTTACCACAATATGTTAATTATATTAAACCTATCGGTGACATTTTCTTACGTTTGATAAAAATGATCATTACCCCTTTAATTTTCTTCAGTTTAGTTTCCGGTATCACCAGTATGAATGATACTTCCGCGCTCGGTAGGGTAGGAATGAAAGCGGTAGCTGCTTTTTTAGGTACTACTTTTTTTGCCACGGTTTTTGGACTGACTGTTGCTTTGGTATTAAAGCCCGGAGTAGGCATACATATAGATTTCACCTCCTCAGGAACGACAAGCAGAACTTCATTTAATATAATTGATTTTTTTGTAAATATCGTCCCTGATAATGCTATTGGGGCTTTTGCAAACGGTGATGTCTTGCAAGTTGTATTTTTTGCTATTTTTGTTGGAATTACCTTAAACAAAATGAAATCTATCGGTGAACCTATTACTGATTTAATTCATATCATGTCAAAATTAATATTAAAAATGATATCGTTTGTTATTCAATTATCCCCTTACGGCGCTTTTGCCTTAACAGGCTGGATTGTAGGTATGCAAGGAGTTGAGGTAATGATTAGTTTATCGAAACTTGTTGTAGCGGTAGTTGTGGCAATGACATTCCAATATTTAGTTTTTGGCTTACTTATATATGTATTCTGCCGTGTTTCCCCTGTACCTTTTTATAAAAAAAGTTTTGAGTATCAGATACTTGCTTTTTCTACTTCAAGTAGTAAAGCAACTCTTGCAACTACTATGCAAGTTTGTCGTGAAAAGCTTGGCATTTCAGAGTCCAGTACTTCATTCGTACTTCCGATAGGTGCGTCAATTAATATGGACGGCTTTGCTATAAATTTATCTCTTACTACTATATTCTTTGCTCAGATGATGGGAGTAACGCTTGCTCCTCACGACTATTTAGTAATTATTCTCACTTCAACACTTGGATCTATCGGCGGCGCCGGTATTCCCGGTGCCTCCTTGATAATGCTCCCTATGGTCCTTTCTTCGGTTCACTTACCTATAGAGGGAGTAGCAATTATAGCCGGTATTGACCGAATACTTGATATGCTCCGTACTACCATCAATATTACCGGCGATGCAACAATTACTATGATTATAGATAACAGTGAAGATACTTTAGATAAGGAAGTATATTTGTCTTAATACTCATCGACATTCCAAGCTAATTACGTCATTCTTGCGAAAGCAGGAATCTAGTTTTTTAAGCTTTTTTAAGAGCTCGATTTATCTCGCTTTACCCTATTCCCGCTTTCGCGGGAATGACACCTATCCACGCAACAATGCTCGCTCGTAATGACGGCTTGGGTATTAACACAACAACACTATACCCTATTCATTTACTTGAAGTATAGTTATAAAAAATTCTTTTCTTATTTTTAATTTTAATTTAAGAAGCTGTTGACTCTGGAATCTAAAGTATGTATTACAATAGCTATATTAACCTAGGATTAGAAATATATGCTAAATTTTCTAAATAATACCGCACCACCAAAGAGATTCGTGTCTATAAATAATAGAGCTTCAACAAGCGATTTACCTGTATCATTTTGGCATTCTATCGCCGAAAATAGCTGTGATATTAATTGGAAAAATATACCATTACAAAAAAGTCCTCTTCAGATTGTCACTACTTAAGGTTTAATTCAAGAATTAAAGCCCAAGGCCATAATTGAATTTGGAAGTTTTAAAGGGCTTCAGCCCTTTGGTTAGCGGACATACAAAGTTTATCGGTAAAAGACGGTATAGTTATTAGTATAGATATCGATTTTGAAAATATTGATCAAACTGTAAAAGAAGATAATAGAATAGAATTTTTACAATGCAATTCTAATAAAGTAGAAGCGATATTCCAAAAAAAATATCTGAAATAGTACATCCTATACTTTTAATAGAAGATGTTCATATTAATACTATAGGTATTTTAGAATATTTTCATAATAATATCTTTGAAGAAGGGGGCTATTTCATCATTGAAGATACTAGTATTGATTATAATAATGCGCGCTATGATGTTTGGAGGAAAACTTTAGATGAAAAAACTTGGGCCGCCCCCCCGTATTGCAGCTTAGCATGAATAGTCTATAATCCTCAAACAGTAATAAGAGAGAATTATAGTTAAGGAGTTATGACAAGAATAGATGTTAAGTGTAGATCAAGAATAGATGTTAAGTGTAGATATTATAACGACACAGAAAAAGTAGTAAAGGCGGGATATTCAATTTCAAAACAACAGAGATATCAATGCAAGCAGTGTAATCGATATTTTTAACTGTAATATATTAATAATGCCTCTAAGCCTGGAGTCAAGACTCAGATAGTAGATATGTCAATCAATGGCTCTGGAGTTAGGGATACAGTAAGAGTATTAAAAGTGGGTATCAATACGGTTATCCGTGTTTTAAAAAAATCTAGCGTTAAAAAAGATAAATCATTCTATCAATACGATAGAAGTAATTATTGCTCCTGAAATAGATGAACAATGGCCTTATGTACAGAATAAATCCAAACAAAGATGGCTTTGGTATTCTTTGGATAAGATTTTGTTAAAAGTAGTTGCTTATACTTTTGGTACAAGATGTGATAGCACATCAGAATCATTACTGAAAAAAACTGGAGGATTTTAAGGTTACTTTTTACTTTACAGATGGATAGGGAAGTTATGCTAGGTTATTAGATCCCAAAAAACACATTGTTAGTAAAAAATATACTCAACGGATAGAACGGGGTAACTTAAATCTTAGAACAAGATGCAAAAGACTGACACGTAAAACAATTTGTTTTTCCAAGTCATTGGATATTCATGATAAAGTCATCGGAACTCTTATTGAACGTATAGCCTTTTAATATCCACATCTGTAAAATGGAGGTGCGACCACGCATTGCAAGACTAATAAAAGAAGCTAATTTGCTATGTAAAACTAAACGTAAATTTAAAGCCATTACTGACTCTAATCATAATAAGCAAATTGCTCCTAATTTATTAAATAGAGAGTTTACAGTTTATGCTGCTAATTGTTATTGGGTTGGAGACATAACCTATGTGCCAACTGGTGAAGGCTGGCTATATTTAGCAACTGTTATTGATCTATTTTCTAGAAAAATTATAGGATGGTCTATGAGTAATAACATGAGAGCTGATTTGGTTAATAATGCTTTATTAATGGCAATATGGCAACGTAAACCAGCAAAAGGGCTTATTTGGCATACTGATAGAGGTAGTCAATATTGTTCTGATAGTCATTTAAAAATTATAAAACAACATGGTATCAAACAGAGTATGGGTCGTAAAGGAAATTGCTTGGATAATGCTGTTGCTGAAAGTTTCTTTCATACTATAAAAACAGAATTAATGTATCAATATAAATTTAAAACTAAGGAGGAAGCAAAATATGCCATATTTGAATATATAGAGGTATTTTATAACCGTATCAGAATGTATTCTGCTAACGATTATTTATCACCAGTAAGATATGAAGAGATACAAAATTGCGCTTAAACTGCAATAGCTGAGATTCAATCTTACATTTAGTAAAATAAGATAAGTATTAAATAGAGGATTAGAGATGAATCTAAATCAAAAAATAATAAAGCCAAAAATAGGATTACTGGGATTAGCTAGGAGTCTTGGAAGTATATCGTCAGCGTGTAAAGCTATGGGATACAGCAGGGACAGTTATTATAGGTTCAAAGAGCTATATGAAACTGGGGGAGAAGAGGCGTTATATGAGATTAGCCGGAAGAAGCTAATTATAGCAAATAGAGTTGATCCTGCGGTAGAGAGAGCAGTATTAGATATGGCGGTAGAATACCCAGCTTATGGTCAGATGCGAGTATCAAATGAGCTTAAGTGTAATTGGATTTCCGACTTTTTGATCATACGTGACACCATCCACATATATCTTTTCAATCTTAAACTCAAGTTTACATTCCGTAGCATGAACAGAAGGAGTAATAAAATAATTACAAACTTTAAAACTACTTGAATAATTTTCATATAATTAATCTTAATGGTTAACTACTTGATCAATCTAGGTACTATGTAACTATGCAGCATTAAACCTTTATCGGTAAGATAAATATTTTCATCTAGTCTAATTAAATCTAGCGCTTGATAATGTTTAAGGTTATTAATATCTAAAATATTCTCTAATTTTGCGCTCACTTTCTGCTCTAATGTAGAAATATTTATGCCACTTTTAAGACGCAACCCCATCATCAGTACTTCTTCAACAATTTCTTGATTTGCTAGCTTAGCATTAGTTTGAATACCGACATTTTTTATTTTAACCGAATCTAACCATTTTTCCGGTTTATGCAACATCATAATTGCCGACACCGAACTTGAAGCATCAATTATTCTACTATGAGCTCCAGGACCTATACCTAAATAACTATTATAATTCCAATAAGTTAAATTATGCAAA
Source organism: Rickettsia endosymbiont of Cantharis rufa (assembly GCF_964026445.1). Classification (NCBI taxonomy): domain Bacteria; kingdom Pseudomonadati; phylum Pseudomonadota; class Alphaproteobacteria; order Rickettsiales; family Rickettsiaceae; genus Rickettsia; species Rickettsia endosymbiont of Cantharis rufa. The sequence goes on along the minus strand of NZ_OZ032150.1, from coordinate 1,192,153 downwards.
CATTCATGCTCTACTTGAGCATAATTAGATATCTCATATCTAAAATATTTTTTAGATTCTAGATAATGGTTTGTCCATTCATACATTTCAGCTGCTTCATCCGAATGTGGTAAGGTCAAGTTACCTCCATGAAATAATTTATAAAACGGTGTACCTTTTTCGATAGTCAATTGATAAAGAGAAATATGACCGTTTGCGAGCTGCATAGCTTGCTTTAATTCTCCTTGCCAATCTTTTAATTTTTGACCGCTACGTACATATATTAAATCAAATGATACTCTTGGAAAAATCGTATTTGCCACCTCAATTGTTTTGATGGCTTGCAAAGCATCATGAGTTCTACCTAATTTTTTTAAATCATCTTCTTTCAAGGATTGTACCCCAATAGAAGCACGATTAATTCCGGCGGATTTGAATGCTTTAAACTTTTCAGTTTCAAAGGATGTGGGATTGGTTTCTAGAGTTATTTCAGTTTGATTATCAATAATTGCTAGATTACCGATTTTATTTATTATCCCTTCAACTACTACAGGATTCATTAACGAAGGTGTGCCACCGCCGAAAAAAATAGACTTTATATATTTATTTTGAATAATATCCTTAAAATACTCAATTTCAGTTTCATAAGATTTAAGCCATTGATTATGATCTATAATGTTTACAACATGAGAATTAAAATCACAATACGGACATTTTGATAAACAAAAAGGCCAATGAATATAAATGCTTAAATCATTAGCCATAACCCTCATATTTTGTATTTTTTCTAGTGCTATTTTAGCATTTTCTTTGATTTTGTTCAAGGTGTATGATGAAACATTATTCTGATTCAAAAGGAGCTTTAAATAAAGCAAGGCCTAATTGATTATTAATTGCATGATGGTTAGCTAATTCTGAAGCAACCGTAATTTTTCCGCTATTTAATTCAAATTCCCAATATGCCGGAATACGCCAGTATTTACCATTTGCTTTTAGATTACCGAAGTCCTCTTTAAAGGTTGCTGAAGCAAAGGTTTTAGTAATTAAATTTCCATTTTCAAAAACCCCAACTGATTCAACAATCTGAGTCACGCCCGGAAAACTTTTACGAAAATCATTAATACGGTAATGTAAATCATAAATAGTAGAAATATCAAGTATTGAATTTATAAATTTACCTTTACCATAAACATATTGTGCTACTTTATCCCATGAGCTATCCGGTTCAAAAAGTGCATCAATAAAATTTGTTATAATTTTTTTTCTGTATTCATAGTAAATAACCCTGATTAAATATAGTTATTGTTTATTGACTTTTAAATTAACATTTGATATCTCTTTTTTAATTTTTAAACAATATAATTAAATATTATAGGACTCAACGAATAGCAAGATGATTAACATTGAAAATTTGTATAAAAAACCTTATTTGTTAATTTCTTTTTCAATCAAAAAACTCAAATAGAAGAGAAGACAGTTGATTTAAACACCGTAACCATAAGGATTTAGAAATTGTTCAACAATGAATAAAAGTTTAGTCAAAAATCATAATAATCGAGAGATTACCTTAAAGGGGATTAGGTTTTACAATTTTTGGCCATTAATACAATATATATTGATTAGAATAAAATTTTTGTACTAGAAGATCAACGGTCCATTAACGGGGAATTCTACATAGAAGAAATTAAAGTTGAGCATTATATACTCTTTGCTCAGAATAGAACAATAGGTATAGGTAGAATTATATATGAAAACACATAACCTATTTAGGTAGAATAGCGATTCTAAAGGAGTATAGAGGTCAAGGTTATGGCACTATAGTAACTAATCTACTTATTGACACTACAAAAGCTCAAGATAATATAACTATTATAAGCCTTTTTGCTGATAATAAAAATAAGTTTCTATAAAAAATTTGGCTTTATAGAAACCCAGAATAAAATGACTTTTAATAATACTATATATGATAATTAATAAGAATAAATATGCTAGCTGAGATTTCAATAATCAGCATTTTTAATTTAAGAGTCTATCTATAAAATTATGAAAAAAATTACCTGCTACCTTACAATTGTTTTATTAACTTTTTGCATTCAAGCTATGGAAATGACAATAAACAAATATATAACCCGAAAGATGCTAAATTTCTAGAAGAAGCAGAAGGCTCTGAAGCTCTAAAATGGACTAAAGAGCGTGCTGATAAGACTAAAAACTCTTTTAAATCTATGTCTACTTATAACCAAACCTCTATAAAGCAGTTACAATAAGATGGAGTAATTAAAATAAATCATTGTAATAACATATTCAGTAGACTTTAGAAAGAAAGTTTCAGCAATCAAGAAAAAAAAGAAGATGAGTTTTGCATCAATATCAAAACGTTTTGGAATAGGAAAGAATAGAGTATTTGTATGGACAAAAAGAATATCGCCCTTAAGAAGTAGAAATAAAGATTCAACAAAAATACCGCTTGATAGATTGAAGGTAGGCGTAGAGCAATATAGTGATGCATACCAATATGAAAGGGCTGAGCGGTTAGGAGTTAGTAAATCAGGGATACATAAAGCATTAAATAAGTTAAATATTACGTATAAAAAAAGCTTTAAGACATCCGAAGGCAAAAGAAGAAGAGAGGCTAGAATTTCAGCATAAGATCAAAAAGTATAAAGCGGAAGAGAAAGTGATCGTATTTACCGATGAGAGCTGTTTTGTCCGTAGTGCTCCTAGGACCCATGGGTATTCAGTAAAAGGTCAGAGATGTTATGGTATCCATGATTGGCATCCGTCAAAAAGAACTAATGTTATAGGGGCGTTAATAGATAAATCATTGCTGACTGTGTCAATTTTTGAATGCAATGTTAATACTGCTATTTTTAACGCTTGGGTAGAACAAGATTTAATACCTAAATTACCCCATAATTCAGTAGTTGTAATGGATAATGCAAGTTTTCATAAAAGTCCAAATTTAAAAATTATGATAGAAAAAGCCGGTCATATATTAGAGTACTTACCGCCTTATTCCCCTGATCTAAATCCCATTGAACCAGAATAGTTTTAAGCTAAATCTAGGAGAAGAAAATATCTCTGTGATGTAGACACGCTTTTCGAAAAGTACATGACGTAACTGTTTTATAGAGGCTTAGCTATAGACCATAAATTTTATAAAAATCCCGTGTTTTATGGTTAACTTGACGGTGCCGATGCGACAGAGCCAACAAAGCCCCTATTTATCTGCGTCACACACGTACTTATTGGGACCTAAGTCTATGACTCCCGTTGCGTCCAAAAATCTCATGATGTTATCTGTTCTTGTTATAATTAGAATACCTACCATTATCATCATAGAGACCTGCCATGATATTTTGCCACGTAATGCTTGAATACCAAATACAATTATTGCAATTACTGCTATTGCCCTTGTTATTTTTGGACGCATATAGAATGAAAGCAAACATAAAGTTACACCGATAGGATCGTTATCATAATGTACATCTGCTAGTGCAACGCATGATGTAAGATGACATATAGCGCAAAATATAATTTTATAATGTATACTATAACCCTTCTTCATTATGATAACGATATATTAATTTTATATTAAATTAATATAAAATTAATGATGAGAGCAAGAAAAAAACGACGGCACACCGTCAAGTTAACCATAAAACACAGGATTTTATAAAATATATGGTTTATATACCGCATAGCTTCGTTCATAAAATACTCATTTTTTGCTAAATTTGAGTTAACTTGACGGTGCCCTAAAAAATGGAGCAACAATTAAAATCTACTATTACTAATAAAGAAAAACTTGAGAAGAGTTTAGGTGGACATGTAAGCAGTAATGTCACTGACTACTCTCAAGTAAATATATTTGATGAGATAATTACTACATCTGAAAATCATCTGCATGATCATGCTGTGGTACATATAATGGGGATGTTTTATGCAGAAGATGGTACTTTATAATGAACTGCGAGTTAATTTATAAAGCATAAAAGAAATCTAGCCTTACAAAACTGATCTGTCAACACTTTTCCGGACAGTTGTTTAAGCGCAATTTTGTATCTCTTCATATCTTACTGGTGATAAATAATCGTTAGCAGAATACATTCTGATACGGTTATAAAATACCTCTATATATTCAAATATGGCATATTTTGCTTCCTCCTTAGTTTTAAATTTATATTGATACATTAATTCTGTTTTTATAGTATGAAAGGGTCGCGCCCCCCGTATTGCAGCTTAGCATGAATAGTCTATAATCCTCAAACAGTAATAAGAGAGAATTATAGTTAAGGAGTTATGGCAAGAATAGATGTTAAGTGTAGATCAAGAATAGATGTTAAGTGTAGATATTATAACGACACAGAAAAAGTAGTAAAGGCGGGATATTCAATTTCAAAACAACAGAGATATCAATGCAAGCAGTGTAATCGATATTTTTAACTGTAATATATTAATAATGCCTCTAAGCCTGGAGTCAAGACTCAGATAGTAGATATGTCAATCAATGGCTCTGGAGTTAGGGATACAGTAAGAGTATTAAAAGTGGGTATCAATACGGTTATCCGTGTTTTAAAAAAATCTAGCGTTAAAAAAGATAAATCATTCTATCAATACGATAGAAGTAATTATTGCTCCTGAAATAGATGAACAATGGCCTTATGTACAGAATAAATCCAAACAAAGATGGCTTTGGTATTCTTTGGATAAGATTTTGTTAAAAGTAGTTGCTTATACTTTTGGTACAAGATGTGATAGCACATCAGAATCATTACTGAAAAAAACCGGAGGATTTTAAGGTTACTTTTTACTTTACAGATGGATAGGGAAGTTATGCTAGGTTATTAGATCCCAAAAAACACATTGTTAGTAAAAAAATATACTCAACGGATAGAACGGGGTAACTTAAATCTTAGAACAAGATGCAAAAGACTGGCACGTAAAACAATTTGTTTTTCCAAGTCATTGGATATTCATGATAAAGTCATCGGAACTCTTATTGAACGTATAGCCTTTTAATATCCACATCTGTAAAATGGAGGTGCGACCTACTGTACATCAAATTAGAAATAGTTTACGATATGTATCATACAAGGACCGAAAAGAGCTAGCCGGTGATTTAAAACCTATTTATACAGCTAGCACAGAAAAAGAAGCACCTTCCACTTTAGAGGCTTTTGAATCTAAATGGAGTAAACAATATCCTCAAATTGCTAAATCTTGGTACGTTCATTGGGATAATTTAATGATTTTCTTAGAATACCCTGAAGAAATACGAAAAATCATTTACACAACTAATGCTGTGGAATCCGTTAATAGTCAACTCCGAAAAGTCACTAAAAATAAACGTGTTTTTCAAATGATAATGCTGTTTTTAAAAGCTTGTATTTAGCAATTGATTACATGACCAAGAAATGGTCCATGCCTATATCAAATTGGAATGCGGCTATGGCTCATTTTTTTAATAAAATTTGAAGATAGAATCTAGGCCTTTGGGAAATTTACACACTTAATTGGGAAGACTCAATAATTCTAGATTCTGTGAAGGAAAATTAATTTAATTTTCTTTCACAGAGCATAGACCATGACCTGCTCATGAGAGTAGGAAAGTTAAGCAAAATTTACGACCATAAGCTTTTCATTTTGTTAAAAAAGCTGCTGTCATTTTCTTTTTCATTTACGGATTCTTTTTTGAGTTCTTCTAGTAACTCACGTTGTCTTTTGGATAAATTTTTAGGTACTTCAATATGAATGTGTGTAAGCATATCGCCTCTAATAGTAGATCGTATTTTAGACATACCTTTGCTACGTAGTCTTAATTGATCGCCGTTTTGTGTACCTGCAGGAATTGTTAAGTTTACTTTTTCTCCCTCAATTATCGGCACTTCTACCTCTCCTCCAAGAGCAGCATTTACAAAGCTAATTGGTAATTTACAATGTAAATTTGCTCCAACTACTTTATAAATATCATGAGGTTTTATTGCTATATCAACATATAAATCTCCGCTATTACCACCCCTAATACCTGCTTCACCTTCGCCTGGGTGCCTTATTCGAGTGGCATTTTCAACGCCGGCAGGAATATTTACCGATAAATTTCGTTGCTTATGGTAACGTCCCATGCCATGACATTTTTTACAAGGATTTTTTATAATTTGTCCATTACCTTGACATTTATGGCAAGCTTGCTCGATTGTAAAGAATCCCTGCTGAATTCTAGTAGCTCCAACACCGCCGCAAGCATCACAAGTAGTTACGGTCTCACCTTTTTCAGAACCGCTACCGTGACAAGTATCGCATTTTACTTCGCTAGAAAAGCTAATATTTTTTTCTATACCGTGAAATGCTTCTTCTAAATTAATTGTCAGATCATATTTTAAATCAGAACCTCTAACTTTGCTTGACGTGGGTTTTCTTCTACCGCCTCCCCCCATAAAGTCGCTAAAAAAATCGCCGAATATATCATTGATATCGGGATGAAAACCGCCGTGATTTCCTGCTCCTCCTCGTGATTGTTGATTTTGAAAAGTATCGTGTCCAAAACGGTCATAAGCTACTCTTTTCTTCTCGTCTTTTAAAACGTCATAAGCACTATTTATCTCTTTAAACTTCTTTTCAGCATCTTTAGCATCAGTAGTATCTGGGTGATATTGCTTGGCTAGCTTGAGATAGGCTTTTTTAAGATCAGCTTGACTTGCTGTTTTACTAACACCTAGTATTTGATAATAATTTTGTGACATGAAATTATGTTATATGGTTTTAATGTCATTCCCGCGGAGGCGGGAATCCAGTAAGACATATAAAAACAAGTTTTTATATGTCTATCTTGTTAAATATGTAATTTTTGTGCTAATGTTAAGGTTGTTTTCCTGGATTCCCGCCTCTAGCTAAGAATGACATTAAAACCACCGCGCATTAACATTTCTACTTCTTCCCTACATCCTGAAAATCAGCATCTACTACTTTTTCATCGTTAGTAGTATTTTCTTCAGGAGGCTGGCTCTCGCTTTGTGCTTTATACATTGCTTCGCCGATTTTCATACTGGCTGCAGTTAAGCTTTCGGTCCTTTCTTTAACTAAAGTCGCATCTTCCGACTCAAGCACAGCCTTTAAAGCAGCTAAAGATTCTTCGACCGCTCCTTTATCTTCGGATGATAACTTATCACCATAATCCGTCAAAGTTTTTTCGGTAGAATAAACTAAACTATCGGCAGCATTTTTTGCTTCAATAAGCTCTTTACGCTTTTTGTCTTCATCGGCATTCTGCTCAGCATCTTTAACCATTTGCTCGATTTCGGCATCACTAAGTCCTCCTGAGGCTTGAATAGTTACTTTCTGCTCCTTACCGCTTGCTTTATCTTTAGCCGAAACATGCACTATTCCATTAACATCGATATCAAATGTAACTTCTATTTGTGGCAAACCTCGTGGTGCAGGGGGGATGCCATCAAGATTAAACTGACCAAGTAATTTATTATCCTTTGCCATTTCACGTTCACCTTGGAATACTCTAATAGTTACGGCATGCTGATTATCGTCGGCTGTAGAGAATACTTGGCTTTTCTTCGATGGAATAGTGGTATTGCGATCTATTAATCTGGTGAATACGCCGCCAAGAGTTTCAATACCGAGCGATAGAGGTGTAACGTCTAATAATAATATATCTGTTACTTCTTTATTAAGTACTCCGCCTTGGATAGCTGCTCCAAGTGCTACCACCTCATCAGGGTTTACGCCTTTATGCGGTTCACGTCCAAAGAATTTCTTTACGGCATCTTGTACTTTCGGCATTCTAGTCATACCGCCGACAAGTACTACTTCCTGAATATCAGAAGCTTTTAAACCTGCATCCTTTAATGCCTTACGGCAAGGTTCAATGGTTTTCTCAATTAAGTCATCTACTAATTTTTCGAGTTCTGCTCTAGTAAATTTAATATTTAAATGTTTCGGTCCTGTGCTATCAGCCGTAATATAAGGTAAATTGATATCGGTAGTTAATGCGGAAGACAACTCTTTCTTAGCTTTTTCCGCCGCTTCTTTCAAACGCTGAAGTGCTAAAGGATCGTTACGTAAATCTATATTGCTTTCTTTTTTAAACACATCTATTAAATGATTTAATATTCTTGTATCGAAATCTTCACCGCCAAGAAATGTATCACCGTTTGTTGATTTTACTTCAAAAACACCATCGCCGATCTCAAGAATTGAAACATCGAATGTTCCGCCGCCAAGATCGTATACTGCAATAGTTTTGTTTGCCGATTTATCGAAACCGTAGGCAAGAGCTGCGGCAGTCGGTTCGTTAATTATTCTAAGTACCTCAAGACCTGCTATTTTACCGGCATCTTTTGTTGCTTGACGTTGTGCATCATTGAAATAAGCAGGTACGGTAATTACTGCTTGCGTTACTTTTTCACCTAAATAACTTTCGGCAGTTTCTTTCATTTTTTGTAAAATGAATGCACTAATTTGGCTAGGTGAATATTTTTGATTATCAGCTTCAACCCACGCATCACCGCTGTCAGCTTTAACTATATTATAAGGTACGATACCTTGATCTTTTGCAACCATAGGATCGGTAAAATTTCTACCGATTAATCGCTTTACCGCATATATAGTATTGCGAGGGTTGGTTACTGCTTGCCTCTTAGCAGATTGTCCAACTAATTTTTCGCCGTTTGCAAAAGCTATTATTGACGGCGTAGTTCTCTCTCCCTCTGAATTTTCTATTACTTTTGACTCTTTCCCCTCCATTACCGCAACACAAGAGTTGGTGGTTCCAAGGTCGATACCTATCACTTTTCCCATAAAAATCCTCGTTCTCTTAATTTCCTATTTTGTTATGACTTTTTATTTGATATAGTGCGACTTTAATTATTTTACAAGAGGTGAAAATGAAAAAACTACCGATTTTAATAAAATTTTTATTTATTATTAATTTAGTTTTCCTAAATAATATAGTTTTAGCCTCTTCTGAAACAAACAACGCTATATTTGAAAAAGCGAAGAAAGCAATCGTAACGATTGATACTAGAATTGCCGTATCGGCGTATGACGATACAAGCAGTTGGACAGGAACGGGATTTATTAACGATAGGCAAAACGGTTATATAATTACTAATACTCATGTTGTTGGCGGCGCGTCTACCGGAACTTATTTTGCTACTTTCTATAACGGTGAGCAGGCAGAAGCAAAACTTATCTATTATGATATTTGGCAAGATTATGCAATTTTAAAAGTAGCGAGCACAGATATACCAGAATCTGCAACGCAAATATCTTTCTCTAATGAAATACCAAAGCTAAATCAAAAAGTCTTTGTAGTTGGCAATACCGAAGGACAGGGTTTTTCTTTTCATAACGGTCATTTATCAGATCTCTATAACATTGACGGATCGATGCCGCAAGCTACTTATAATATTAATTTAAATATTACCGGTGGTGCTAGCGGTTCACCGGTACTAAACGATAAGATTGAAGCTATAGGAGTATTATACGGTGGCGGTAAGACCTACTCTTTAGCATTGCACGGTGATTATGTAGCTCGCACTTTGGAAAGTTTAAAGAATAATAAACAGCCGAGCAGAAAGCATATAGGAATAATAAGCGAGCTATATTCTTTAAATAAAGCAGTTAGACATCATAATTTCCCTAAAGAAGAGATGGATAAATATATAAATAAGTTTCCTGATAGTAGAAATAGAGTTATAAGCGTTAAGGCAGTTTTAGCCGGATCACCTGCCGAAAAATCTTTAAAAGCTGGTGATATTATTTGGGCAGTGAATGATAAGGAACTCGGCGGTAATCTAGCATTGTTTGATAGAGAAATCGATAATTTTAAAGGAATAGCTATTAAACTTACTATATTTCGTGACGGCAAAAAATTAGAACAGTCGGCAGATTTATATGACGTAAATGGTAACAAAATCACTAAAATGGTAAATTTCGGCGGCGCTGTATTTTTTGAAGCCGATGATTATTTTAGCAATAAATCAGGCATTCCGCTCAAAGCTTTAAGTATAGCCTCTGTTCAATCCGGTAGTAGCTTTAGCTCTATACCAACGTTTTTTACTAAAGATTATAAGAATGTTTATAGATTACAAATTTTTGAGATGAAAGATTTGCCTTTAAGTAATCTTGATGATTTGGTGAAATTCTTACCTGCTATTACTAAAGAGAAGTTTATAACGGTTAGATTTAGAAATTATCAACCTTATTATGCTAATTTCGGTTATAATGAGCTTATCTCCTCGCATGATGATATGATTGCTGATGTAACTCTAGATTCTATATATACTAAGCCTTATATATTAAAATATAATACTATTTCTCATGATTGGGGCACGGAAAATATAAAACTACAGTAACTAATGAATTGTGATAAATTAACAATTCTTAATCAATTAAGTAATAATCAATTCAACTGGGCTTATTGCATCATTACTTCTAAATTTGTAAGCTAAAATTTGAGAGAATTTCAAATTAGTTCAATGTCGTTCGCCATACTATATCATATTCCTGCGAGGCATTGTTGCGTGGATCGGAGAACGCTTTTGATGTCATTTCCACAAAAGTGGGAATCCAGTCATTAAAAAGTATAAACATATTAAGTTTTTAAAGTTTAAAGCTCGATTTATCTCGCTTTATACTGGATTCCTGCTTTCGCAGGAATGACATCAATCCGCCACTAACACTAATTAGCAATTCGTCCTAAAATAATTAACAATTTATAAATTTAGGAGAATTAATGACTAAGCAAGATACAATACATGATGAAGAATTATTCAGTGCTAAAAGTATGTTAAATTATTTGGCCGCACCTCCATTTTACAGATGTGGATATTAAAAGGCTATACGTTCAATAAGAGTTCCGATGACTTTATCATGAATATCCAATGACTTGGAAAAACAAATTGTTTTACGTGTCAGTCTTTTGCATCTTGTTCTAAGATTTAAGTTACCCCGTTCTATCCGTTGAGTATATTTTTTACTAACAATGTGTTTTTTGGGATCTAATAACCTAGCATAACTTCCCCATCCATCTGTAAAGTAAAAAGTAACCTTAAAATCCTCCGGTTTTTTTCAGTAATGATTCTGATGTGCTATCACATCTCGTACCAAAAGTATAAGCAACTACTTTTAACAAAATCTTATCCAAAGAATATCAAAGCCATCTTTGTTTGGATTTATTCTGTACATAAGGCCATTGTTCATCTATTTCAGGAGCAATAATTACTTCTATCGTATTGATAGAATGATTTATCTTTTTTAACGCTAGATTTTTTTTAAAACACGGATAACCGTATTGATACCCACTTTTAATACTCTTACTGTATCCCTAACTCCAGAGCCATTGATTGACATATCTACTATCTGAGTCTTGACTCCAGGCTTAGAGGCATTATTAATATATTACAGTTAAAAATATCGATTACACTGCTTGCATTGATATCTCTGTTGTTTTGAAATTGAATATCCCGCCTTTACTACTTTTTCTGTGTCGTTATAATATCTACACTTAACATCTATTCTTGATCTACACTTAACATATATTCTTGCCATAACTCCTTAACTATAATTCTCTCTTATTACTGTTTGAGGATTATAGACTATTCATGCTAAGCTGCAATACGGGGGCGCGACCTGCTAGGTTATTAGATCCCAAAAAACACATTGTTAGTAAAAAATATACTCAACGGATAGAACGGGGTAACTTAAGTCTTAGAACAAGATGCAAAAGACTGACACGTAAAACAATTTGTTTTTCCAAGTCATTGGATATTCATGATAAAGTCATCGGAACTCTTATTGAACGTATAGCCTTTTAATATCCACATCTGTAAAATGGAGGTGCGACCTTTCTTCGCTATTAGAATGTTGTATACACCCCTTACTTATCGGCTTTCCGATTTTCTTTGCATCCATTACGGCTTTTCTATGGTTTGAATCATCTTGTTTTGTAAAAAATATACTATTTACTGATTCAAAAAGAGTGAGTATCCCTTTATTTTGTTCTTCCATTATCGATTTTGAATTAGATAACTCTATCCCGTTTTCTCATATGGGTTTTTTGTTGGGTGACTACTAAGCGTTCTTCAAAAGATGTATCTACACATGTATCATCGGGAAATAGTGTATATAATGATTCTGATTTATAAAAAGTTTCTTTTTGCTAAAACAAGGCCCATAAACCTTTTGGAATATTTGATTTAGCTTTACTAGGGGAGTTGAATCATCTGCTATTTCTGAAGGCATTCTATTATTTTCTGTAGAGAAATTATACATGTTTTTTTGCGGCACTGATTGTGTCCGTATATTTATGTAATAATTTTTTACCAAATGAGCTTATTTGATTTAATGAAGTGGTTGAACGTTGTAAAAATGTTGTTAAACCCAACATATAATAATACCTTAAAAATTATTTTGAAGCGGCAATAATAAGTATTATTTATAGATATTGCTTAAAAAATTATAGCTCAGTGGTAGGAATATACTGGATAATTCCATCATCTCCCATTAATGGATAATATTCTGTTACAGTGTCATAATCATAATTACCAATTGATGTTTGTGATGATAGTTTTTGTGCTAATATTGCCAATTTTTCTTCATATAACTCAAAAGATTTTTCTAAATCTTTTCTTGTAATCTTTGCAGGTCCCGCTTTATCTACTTCATCCATGCTTCTGTTAGATACTTCAAAATCTTTTGTAACTTTTTTTTGAGAAAGAAAAATAATTTTTATTTTTACTAATGCTGTTTTTATTTTTTTTGGAATAATCATAATAAATTTATCTAATAACGTCTAATACCTTAAAATTATTTTGAAGCGGCAATATACAAGCCTTATTTTTAGATGTCAACGTAAATTAACTATTATTATCATAAATGCTAATTATTATAATTTTCTTTCACAAAACTCAAATAAACCGATATAATAAAAAATAAAAAATTATGCGTTCCTCATTTATAATAATATTCTTTCTAATAAGTAGCTGTAATTTAAAGCCCGTATATAAAGAAGAATACAATAGAAATAACGATTTAGAAGCTATTGAAGTTGAGCCGATCAAAACAATTGAAGGAGCTGAATTTTATCACCGTTTAACTAGTATTTTACCTCAAAAAGCAAAAGTGAAATACTTGCTTAAAGCAGAGCTTATAGCAACAACTTCACCTGCTACTATTGAGAAAAACTCGAATGTCTTAAGGGAATATATTAATCAATTAGTTAGATATAAATTAATTGATATAGAAAGCCAAAAGGTTCTAAGTGAGGAGAAGTTTTGCCAAAACACATCATATAATGCTATTTTTACACCATATGCAACAAATGTTGAAAGGGAAGATACCGGAATAGATTTGGCGTATCAAGCAGCGGAAGAAATTCATAGCAGATTAATTTTATATTTTAACCGGAAATAGGTTTATGAAATTTTACTTTTCACAAATTAAGCGATTATTTGAACTAATAACAACCGGCAAAGTCAAAGCTCTGTTATTATATGGTCCAGATAAAGGCTATATAGATAAAATTTGTAAGCACTTAGTAAAAAACTTAAATATGCTACAAACTTCTATAGAATACACGGACCTTAATATTTCATCTTTAGAAATATTGCTTAATTCACCTAATTTTTTTGGTCAAAAAGAATTAATTAAAATTAGATCAGTCGGGAACTCAATAGATAAGAATTTAAAAACAATTTTAAGTAGTGATTATATAAATTTTCCTGTATTTATAGGTGAGGAAATTACTTCTAGCGGGAGCTTTAGAAAATTTTTTGAGACGGAAGAATATTTAGCGGCAGTCGCTTGTTATCATGACAATGAAGCAAAAATTGAAAGAATTATTCTAGATAAAGCAACCAAAACTAATAAAATTATAAGTAAAGAAGCTATTACTTATTTAAAAGCTCATTTAAAAGGTGATCACGATTTAGTTTGTAGTGAAATAAATAAATTGATATATTTTGTTCATGATCGAAAAGAAATTACTTTAAACGATGTTCTAGAAGTTATAAGTAGTGAAATTACGGCAAACGGCAGTGATTTAGCAATGTATTTTTCAAAAAAAGATTATAATAATTTTCTGCAAGAGCTTGATATATTAAAAAAACAAAATATCAATGAAGTATTAATTATCAGAGCCATAATAAGACATTATTTAAATTTATATATAGTTTTATCGAAAGTAAAAAACGGTGAGCGTTTAGACCTTGCAATAAAATCATTATCACCACTGATTTTTTATCAGTATATTAATGATTTTACAAAAATAGCAAACGGTCTTAGCCTAACTGAATGTTTAGAGACTTTAAAACTGCTACAGCAAGCGGAAGTAGACTACAAATTAAATCCCGCTGGTTTTGATTTGCTCCAAAGTATACTCTAAAGTAAATGAAGAGTAGACGAAGTTTAATTTGGAAAAGAGTAAGGAGACTATAAGGCGAGGAGCGAGGCGTATACTTAATACGTGAGCACCGCAGTTCTTATAAGACGACGCAGTCAATTTTTCAAATTAAACGAGTATACATTATGCCAAGACCTGATTTTTCTGACCCTGACAAACAAATTCATGAAATTATTAGAGTTAATCATGCCGGAGAGTATGGTGCAAAAAGAATTTATCAAGGGCAGCTAAAATATATTAAATCTCAAAATGACCATATTTTGATTAAAGAAATGCTTGATCATGAAGAGATCCATTTAAATTATTTTGAAAAAAAATTATTAGAAAAGAAAGTAAGACCCACGGTTTTATTATTTTTTTGGCATCATTATGGCTTTCTACTTGGCGCTTTATCTTCCTTGACTGGAATAAAAACAGCGATGCTTGTTACCGAGAGTGTAGAAGAAGTAATAGAAAAACATTATGAACAGCAAATAAATTATTTAGAAAATAAAAATGTTGAGCCGGAATTATTAAATAATATTATTAAATTTCGGATTGATGAGATTGAGCATAAAGCTATTGCTATAGCAAATGATAGCACTGAGGCAATATTTGCAGATATAACTAGTAAAATAGTGAAGATAATTTGTCGTATTTCTATAAGTTTAAGCAAAAAAATTTAGAATAGATAGTTTAATAAGTAAAAATATATTTTTGAGTAATTACTTAGTTGATTGAAAAATATAGAAATATTTTACTTCTAAGATGCTAAGAAGATAATAAAAAAATATTAATAATATTATTAGAAACGGTAATGAAAGGAAAATTTTTTTAATTTTTTCTTTATTTTCGGCCTTTGTATTTTTTAGAATTAATAAATCTTTATTTTTATCAAACATAGCTAATACTACTACTCGCAATTCCTTTACTTAATTTATACCTAAACCTAATCTAGAAATTAATAAATAAAGGTGCCAGTGATTAAGCTCCGTTGCTGTAAGACAACAACCTCCATCATATTTCATGATTTTACTCACTTATAATAACAGACCTCTGGCATAACTTAATATTAAGTTTTGACAGATTGGTCTTGCAATAATGAAGCTTAAACATTATTAGCGGTCTATATATTAGTTGAATAATATAAAGAGTCAAGAGATTTCAGTTGTCATTAATAATAAATAATGTAATTCTAAGTTACGAAGTATATTTTCTATATAATCTGCTTCTAGAATTTGCTTTTACATCAATAATAATTTATATTTATTTTTAATTCACGCGAATAGCTGATTACTTTTGTAGTTTGTTATTGGTGATAA
Source organism: Rickettsia endosymbiont of Cantharis rufa (assembly GCF_964026445.1). NCBI lineage: Bacteria > Pseudomonadati > Pseudomonadota > Alphaproteobacteria > Rickettsiales > Rickettsiaceae > Rickettsia > Rickettsia endosymbiont of Cantharis rufa. Next base: position 1,176,457 of record NZ_OZ032150.1, on the reverse strand, counting down.
TTAGGAAATATAAAATAAAAATATGAGTCAAAAAATAATTTTAAATAATTCGCATCCTATTACTAAATCGCACTTATTCCATATAGTAGGCCCAAGCCCTTGGCCTGTCCTAACATCTTTTGCTTTATTTCTTTCGGTTATAGGCGGCGTCTCGTTCATGCATGGCTACAAATTTAATGTATACATTTTATCTGCAGGAGTTATTTCAGTAGTCTGCTGTTTATATTCTTGGTGGCGGGATGTAGTGAAAGAAGGAATAGTTGAACATCAACATACCAGTCCGGTTAGAAAAGGTTTGCAAATAGGTATGGCGTTATTTATCTTAACGGAAATAGTATTTTTTTGCGTATTTTTTACTTCTTTTTTTAAATCAAGTTTATCGCCTGTAGGTCTTTTAGATGGTGTATGGGTTGTAAAACAAGGAATTTGGCCTCCGCCTACCATCAAAACTTTTGATCCGTTCGATATTCCTTTTATCAATACTTTAATATTACTCTTATCAGGCACTACCGTTACTTGGGCTCACTACGCCTTAGAGGAAAAAAATCAAAAAGATTGCGTAACTGCCCTCGCTCTGACCATATTGCTCGGAATATTTTTTACAACTATGCAAGCATATGAATATTATCATGCGGCGTTTAAATTTACAGATGGTATATATGCATCTAATTTTTATTTAGCCACAGGTTTTCATGGAGCTCATGTAATTATAGGTACTATATTTCTAATAGTTTGCTACTTTAGAGCAAAAAGAGGGGATTTTACTACAGAAGGTAATGGACATTTAGGGTTTGAATTTGCTGCATGGTATTGGCATTTTGTTGATGTAGTTTGGTTATTTCTATTTACGTTTGTTTATATATTGGGGAGTTAAGTTATACTATATGTGATTATAATGTTACTTAAAACAAGGGTTCTTGAAATATTTTTGCATATTAATTAAAATTGCATATATTTAGGAGTTGATTTATATGTAAATAAATTATACATTATTTCTTAAATACTAATTATTTTATTGAGGTAAAACATATGAACTTTCCTATTCGTAAATTAAACGAAGAATTAATTGATTATAATCTATCATTGCGTATATTATTTACTATTCTAAGCGTGGCTATTATCATGGTAGCTTTTGATAGCTTAGGTAGTAGCGTTGGCGATCCTATAGGTGATGCATTATGTAAGTTAATTAAAGTATTCAGAGGCAATACTGCAAAAGGTATAGCCGTTGTCGGTATAATTGTTCTAGGAATTCAAACTTTAAGAGGAAAATTGCAGTGGGAAGTAGCTTTAGTCGTAGTTACTGCAATTATTATATTATTTAAAGCTCCTGATATTGTTAACATGGTATCAAGTGATACTAATAACTCAACTTGTGGTGTTTCCTAATACTCTGTAATAAAAATTATTGTATCTTTAGTAATACCCATAAGTTTCGACTTATGGGTATTATCATTTTTAAGTGACGTTGTTGCATAGCCTCTATGTCATCCCCACATGGCATCGGTGTTGTTTCGTGGCTCTTATGTCATCCCTGCGAAAGCAGGAATCCATACTACTTCAAAGCTTTTTAAAAGCTCGATATATCTCGCTTTATGTTGGATTCCTGCTTTCGCAGGAATCACATAAATTGCCTTTCAGGTTAACAGCAACATTCCTACAATACTCAATATTATTGATGTTTTTAGTTGTTTTTTGGATCCCGTGGTCAAGTCACGGGATGACAGAAATGAAATTGATCCGCGCAACCATCTTCACATAAATAAAAGCCCCAATCTATTACCTATAGCAATATCAATATATTTTGCCGTAACAGGTATTCCTTCAATGTCCATTTCTAGATATATTGCTTGTTTTGCAGGAATTTTTGTTTGCAGCTTTGTAATTGATACATGTTCATCTAAAGCTTGATTATTAGTATCCATTACTCTAACTTTAATTATAGGATCATAAATAAGATAATCTGATTCATTAGATAATTTATAAAATATCTTCATACCGCCTATGTGACGAGATTTTCCTAAATTAATTTCCTCCATTTTTAATTGATCATATCTACCTAAGAATTTAAAGCTATCTACTAGTAATATCACTAAACAAAAAATTATAAAGCTAGTCCATAATATTGGAAATATATTGTATTTTTTCTTAGGAGGAATATAGGGTAAAATAACCGGTACATTAGCGTTATAATGATTTTTAATAGGAGTTTTAATAGTTTCTGTGCTTACTTTATCTTTAAAGTCATTTAATTCACTAGTATTATAGTCTAATTTTTGATACCACAAATGGCTACATTTGGAACATTTTACTCGTCGCCCGTTAATACCTATTTGATTGTTTGTAACAATAAATTTTGTTTGGCAATTTGGGCAAGTAATATACATAGTTAATTATAATTATTATGTTTGACTTCATGATAATCTCATTTATTATTTTTGGCAATAAAACAGTTAAAAGATATGTCCTCTCTTATTAAAGAAATTGAAGAAGCTTGGCAAATTAAGGACAAGCTTCTTCAGGATTCTACAAAGCTTATAACATTAAAGAAAAACCTTAATGACATTATAGAAGGCTTAAACCAAGGTGTTATTCGTGTTTGTGAAAAAAAAGAACAAGACTGGCAGGTTAATGAATGGGCAAAAAAAGCTATATTGCTATATTTTATCACTACGGAATCGCAGCTTTATAATAATAATTATAATAGTTGGTATGACAAAGTTGCTCCTAAATTTTCTGCAGATATCGATAAAAATATATTCAAAGAAGCAGCTATACGCAAAGTCCCTGGAGCTTTTGTTAGAACCGGTACTTACATAGCTAAAAATGTTGTAATTATGCCTTCTTTCATTAATATGGGTGCTTATATAGATGAAGGGACAATGATTGATACATGGGCTACTATCGGTTCATGTGCCCAAATTGGCAAGAATTGCCATATTTCAGGCGGCACAGGAGTAGGCGGGGTGCTTGAACCGCTGCAAGCAAAGCCTGTTATCATTGAAGATAATTGTTTTATTGGTGCAAGATCGGAAATAGCAGAGGGTGTAATAGTAGAGGAGGGAGCAGTCATTAGTATGGGAGTATTTATCGGTAGCTCTACAAAAATAGTATACAGAGACACAGGAGAAATTATTTATGGTAGAGTGCCGGCTTATTCTGTTGTAGTCCCTGGAGTATTACCTGCTAAGGAAGTCGGCAAGCCTGGACTTTATTGCGTAGTTATCGTAAAACAAGTCGATAAAACTACTAGAGCTAAAGTATCCGTAAATGATCTGTTAAGAATTTAAATCAACAATATCGCCTATTATACCCCTAAGACACCCCTTTCTTTGCTGTTCTAACATATCCGTTTACTGAATTTCGTTATTATCTAAGGTTTCTAGAGAGGTATTATATACCATCAACAGTGCATCACGTTCTTTTATCGGGCCAGATGCATAATCGGCAGCTTTATAATATGATGCTATAGCATATGATTTTTGTTGCTTCTGAGAGCAAAGATATTTTCCTTGCTCAATATATAAATCATGTATTAAATCTTGATTCTAGCTGAGATTTTTTTCAGCCTTATCGATAAGACTTCTATAACATTTTAATATCAAATTCAATGAATCATTAACTTTATAAAATATGATAGCTAATTTCCATGTTCTAATTTAAATAGCATGTCACCGACTTTATTACTAACTCCTTTAAGTTCTTTATTGTATACAAGAGTTAAGTGATAATTAGCTAAAGCGTTTTTGTAATTTCCTTCTTCACTTAATATATCGCCAATTTTAGAGTAGCAGACAGCTTTAGTTTTAGTTATTTCAGCAGGATGAGGTTTATCATATTTATTTAACCAGTCTAAGGCTTCTTTATAATATTTCACCAGTTGATCATTTTTAGGTTCTATATTTTTTATAGAAGATGGATAGTTAGTTTGTTTAAATGCTTCTAACTTTTCGATTAAAGAACTATAGCACTCATTAGATTGAGACCATGTTGTAGATAACATTTCTTCAAATAATAATAATTCTTTAATTTGTAGGTCTAATACATAATTGTAATTTTGAATAATCTGTTGATTACTCGCGAATTTCTCGATGCAGTCTAAAATTTGAAGTATTGCCGCTATGAGGTTACTATCTTGTTTATTTGATATAATAGCTTGAAATTCTAATAGTCGGGTTAATCCATCAAAATAAGAAAAAGTTTTTTCTAGAGCTGGATATTGTATTTGAGCATTTGGTAAATACAACTTAACATAATCCCCATAGTTATTATTATCTAAAAATTTTGAACAGTTAATAGGTGTAGATATATTAAAATCTCTGAAAATTGATTAGATAGTATTAATTATACCTTCTACATTTAGCTGTGTTTGTGCATGTAAGTTTGCCATAAGGATGTCTTGTTCATGTAGAAATGAACCTAGCTTCTTTATCTCTAGATTTTGCGCTCCTGCACTTTCTTCCAAGTCTTTCCACTCTAGAGTGAGGTTTATTCCCCCATTTTGAGAAATAGGTTTATAGAAAAATTTTATATCTGACAATGCTAATATATCATTATTAGTAGTAAGGCTATTTTGTAATATCAGTATAATTTTGTCGTGATTACTTCCATGATATTTTGTTATTACACACATAACATTTCCTTTTAATTTTGTGTGTTCTTTTGTAGGAAAAATGTTTTTAAAGCTTGTTAGAATATTATTAAAGCCAACGGGGGCTTCTACTGCTCCTTCCTCCAATATGAGGATAAAGTTTAATTTATTGGTAATTTTAATTAGGTTTTTAATGAAAAATACACTAATTAACTCTTGAATGACAACATCAGTCGTACCAGTTTTGCTAGAACATTCTCAAAATACTTTTCCTGCAATTACAAATTTTCGGGGTAATATACAGCCGGTTCATATTCATACTTAATCCCAGGTGCTTCGTTATGTTTTACGGATTGATCGAATACAAATTCTTCGCCTTTTTTGATAATTTTAAGGTTTTTTACAAGAGCGTTTAAAAAGGTACTTTTCCCGTTATAAGATAACCCTATTATTAATGTAGCTCCATGTGTTTTTCCTGTTTGTACTAATGAATCATTAACTTTAGTCAATGCTTTCGGAATATTTTCTTTTAAAGAGTCAAGATCAGTCTATTTTTGTGTTAAAGCTTTAAAATCAATTTTTGAAAATCTAGACTTCATAGCTATATTACTAATGTTTAATATAAATTTTTATACTGTCGCTTTCCCCGCTATCATTGATAGCTCTGATAATAAACTCGCTGGCTTTTGCTTTTCATATTACTGCTTCGTTTGGTTTTGCGGTTGTTATTAATTCATTACCTACAAACCAAAAGATATTGTTTGTTGTATTATCACTAATCGCACTAAAAGTAATATTATCACTATTGTTAATTAAATGTACGGAATTTTTGGTCGTGCCCCCCGTATTGCAGCTTAGCATGAATAGTCTATAATCCTCAAACAGTAATAAGAGAGAATTATAGTTAAGGAGTTATGACAAGAATATATGTTAAGTGTAGATCAAGAATAGATGTTAAGTGTAGATATTATAACGACACAGAAAAAGTAGTAAAGGCGGGATATTCAATTTCAAAACAACAGAGATATCAATGCAAGCAGTGTAATCGATATTTTTAACTGTAATATATTAATAATGCCTCTAAGCCTGGAGTCAAGACTCAGATAGTAGATATGTCAATCAATGGCTCTGGAGTTAGGGATACAGTAAGAGTATTAAAAGTGGGTATCAATACGGTTATCCGTGTTTTAAAAAAAATCTAGCGTTAAAAAAGATAAATCATTCTATCAATACGATAGAAGTAATTATTGCTCCTGAAATAGATGAACAATGGTCTTATGTACAGAATAAATCCAAACAAAGATGGCTTTGATATTCTTTGGATAAGATTTTGTTAAAAGTAGTTGCTTATACTTTTGGTACAAGATGTGATAGCACATCAGAATCATTACTGAAAAAAACTGGAGGATTTTAAGGTTACTTTTTACTTTACAGATGGATAGGGAAGTTATGCTAGGTTATTAGATCCCAAAAAACACATTGTTAGTAAAAAATATACTCAACGGATAGAACGGGGTAACTTAAATCTTAGAACAAGATGCAAAAGACTGACACGTAAAACAATTTGTTTTTCCAAGTCATTGGATATTCATGATAAAGTCATCGGAACTCTTATTGAACGTATAGCATTTAATACCCACATCTGCAAAATGGAGGTGCGACCACGCATTGCAAGACTAATAAAAGAAGCTAATTTGCTATGTAAAACTAAACGTAAATTTAAAGCCATTACTGACTCTAATCATAATAAGCAAATTGCTCCTAATTTATTAAATAGAGAGTTTACAGTTTATGCTGCTAATTGTTATTGGGTTGGAGACATAACCTATGTGCCAACTGGTGAAGGCTGGCTATATTTAGCAACTGTTATTGATCTATTTTCTAGAAAAATTATAGGATGGTCTATGAGTAATAACATGAGAGCTGATTTGGTTAATAATGCTTTATTAATGGCAATATGGCAACGTAAACCAGCAAAAGGGCTTATTTGGCATACTGATAGAGGTAGTCAATATTGTTCTGATAGTCATTTAAAAATTATAAAACAACATGGTATCAAACAGAGTATGGGTCGTAAAGGAAATTGCTTGGATAATGCTGTTGCTGAAAGTTTCTTTCATACTATAAAAACAGAATTAATGTATCAATATAAATTTAAAACTAAGGAGGAAGCAAAATATGCCATATTTGAATATATAGAGGTATTTTATAACCGTATCAGAATGTATTCTGCTAACGATTATTTATCACCAGTAAGATATGAAGAGATACAAAATTGCACTTAAACAACTGTCCGGAAAAGTGTTGACAGATCAGTTCCGACTGTAACCCATAGCTTTACATGCTGACGATATACTTCCAAGACTCCTAGCTAATTCTAGTGATCCTATTTTCGGCTTCATTATTTTTTGATTTAGATTCACCCCTAATACCCCATTCAATATTTATCTTATTTTACTAAATGTAAGATTAAATCTCAACTATTACAATTAAGTTATAATCATCTTATGAACGGCGGTATCACACTTACTCCAAATATTGGTGTAAGATATGACCATTCTAAAGACGGTTTATACCAAGAAAGCGATGTAGGTATACAGCATTTAAGCATCTCTTCTAAGAAGCAAAACTTATGGATCGGTATTTTAGGCGGTAGCGTAGCGTTAGCTCCGCAGAAGATAGTTGAAGGTTTCAGTATTACGCCTGCACTTCAAGCTTCTGTAGAAAACTACTTTAACAATAAGAGCAAGAAATTTAATGCTAAAGTAAAATGGAAAGATAGAGAAGTTAATAAAACTATCGCATTACCAAAACAGCCTAAAGTCGGTTATAATATCGGCGCTAGTGTTTTAACTGAAAAAGGTAATGCAAGTATGTTACTTGAGTATAACTGTCACTTACAAAAGAAATATCAAAGCCACCAAAGTTTTGTAAAATTGAAAGTGAAGTTGTAAGTTATTGTGCTATACAAATTTTGACTTACGTACGGAGTAAATCGTCATTGCGAGCGGTCCAAAGACCGTGTGGCAATCCAAAAAAATAAAAAATTCTGTAAATCAGAATTTTTTACTGAATTGCTTCGTTAAAACCTAAAGTTTTTTCTCGCAATGGCGAAAAATACAAGTCGTACAATACTACCTATTCATCTCTTACTACTAAAACTGATATATCTGAATGGCGGACAATTTTAGAAGCATTAGGTCCAAGCATATAATCTTTTAATTGCAGTCTGACTGCAGATATTATTATTAAATCAGCTTTAATTTCATTAGAGCGCTTTATTATTTCATCATAAACGGCGCCGCTACCTATATAATAATCTGTTTCAATTTCATCGGGAATATATCGTTTGATAAGCTCTTTAATTTGAGCTCGATACTTTTCTTTTTTTTCTATTCTCCAATTTTTAGGTAAATAATCTTCGAACATTTTCGTACCGAATTCAGGAATTACATACATAAAATGTAATTTTGCTTGAAAGTTCGTCGCAAGCATTAAAGCCTTAGAAAGAATGCCTTTTATAGATTTTTTATCATTTAAATCTATAGGTATAAGTATATTTTTAAATATAATATTTTCAGACATAAGATATTATTAGTTTTTGTTTCTTACTGAATCATGTTTTGGTAGAACAAAATTTTTAGTACCGGCAAAATAGTTAATGTCGAGTTTATTTAATAAGTCATTAGAAAGCTTAAAATTCGCTACGTTTCTATGAAAAGCTCCGATAAATTTATCTAAAGTATCGCGATTCACCTCATCCCTAGTCACTAGGATTGCCGATACTTTTACTGTAGTTTGATCATCGGTAATCCCTTGATACAAGCCCTTGTGAAGTATCGTTTTATGAAAAGCTCTATTTTGTTTTATTAATTCTGCTATTTTATCATTTTCAATTGAAACAAAATCAACTTCACACTTATTAGCTATTAATTTTACTAAGGGGTTAGAGTGTCCAACCATCATTATTATAGCGTCTATTTCCTTATTACAGAATTTATCAATAGAATCCTCATAATTAATGTGTAGCTCTTCAGGTTCTTTAGAAAATTTATATAAAGAGCGTACAGCATTATAAGTAATATTACTACCGGAAAATGCCGGACCATTAGTTATTTTTTTTTCGTCAATATCAGCAAAAACTTTTATTTTATCCTCATCTTTTACAATAACCGTAAAAAATTCATCATGTAGATTAAGCACCTGACGTAAATTTTGCATTTTTTCTTGATCGTGATAATATCCTATACCCTCATATGCTTCTACTGCAATATTGGCTTGCACTAAGGCTAAATCAATTTTCCCTTGTTGTAATAATTCTAAATTTTCTATACTTCCGCTTGTTGCAACAACTTCGCATTTAATACTTTCATTATTTTTATCGTCGTTTGTAATTGTTTTACATAAATCAAGACCTATAGAATAATACCCTTTTAAAATAGAACCGGTACCGATTTTAACAACTTTTGGAGAAGCATAAATATTACTGCAAATAAGAAATATAATAATGCCGTATATTTTAAAAATAAAATTATTCATACAATTAATTTAGATTATTTTCAGTACTTTGTTCTTCCTTATGTTCACCAAGTTTTAGTTCCAATAAATTAATAGAACCGATATTTATTCCTTTATCTGAAAACTCAATATCAAACTTAGCTTTTTCTATATTGTTGTAAGCTGAATTTACATCAGTTTGATCTATATTTAAGCCCTCATCGGAAGCTTTATGAATTGCTTTAGTAATGATTGTTTTAATTATTTTTTTAGAAAAAATAATGTTATTCGGTAATAATTTATCAACTATAGAATTATAATTTTCCAGTTCAAAAGATAGTTTACCTTCCGGTAATTTATTAGCAAAGAATTGTAAAGCACCGTTTAAGTTAACTTTAGAATCATTATCACAAGTAAAAATGAATCTTTCTACGGTAAAATTTTGTAAAAGAGCTGAATCTTCCCCATCTTCAACAAATTTTAAAAAAGCAGCAATATCTAAATCAGCATTTTTAAAATTAAAAATATCTTTTTTAGAAGCGTAATTCACATTTAAAAATAGGGAGATATTTTCTTCACTTGCTAAATTCTGTTTTCTTATAAAAAGGGCTAAATCATTAATTTTAAAGATTTCTTGATCATCTTTAAATATCAATAATGCTTTATTATTTAACTGAATTGATTTCAATACATCTTTTAAATTATCATTTTTTGATATTTTGTATAAAGGTTTATTAAATTTTCCTATACCATTTATGTCGTCATTACTGCGTACATCATAAGTAAATGTTTTATCGCCATAATTATCAGCCTCTCTAATAAAAGGACCAAAATTAAGAGTAGCTTTTTTGGTACTAAAAGCTATATCTAGGACAATATTTTTGCTAATAAATTCTTTAGAATTTACATGATCAATTAATTTTAGTTTAGGATCAGTTACGATGATTTTCCAATTAAAAGGATAGCCTGAAAACCTAACCGCATTATAAGATATTTTAAGATTATCGGATTCAGAATTTTTAATTAAACTTACAACATTGTTTTTTATAGTATATGCGATTGCAAACCATGCTATAGTAAATGCTAAAAACACAAAAAGAAGTATTTTACGTATCACTTTATTTAACCCTTTATAATTTTATATTACGAGTAGCAGAAGGAAGGCGTGCTTTTATACCATCTAATTCTTCGGTTAAAATAATTTGACACCCTAATCTAGAAGTATCCGTAAGACCGAAAGCTAAGTCAAGCATATCTTCTTCTGCTTCCGTAGGTTTTTTTAATTTGTTGTAAAATTCTTCTTCTAAAATAACGTGACAAGTAGCACAAGCAAGCGATCCTTCACAAGCTCCTTCAAGGTCTATATCGTTACTATGGGCAATTTCTAAAATAGAAAGCCCTATAGGTGCTTCTACTATTTTTTCTTCCCCACCATTTATAATAAATGTTACTTTTATTTTTCCCGACATTCTTCTTATTCTTCCTTATCTTATTTGATTGATATTTTTGCCTTTTAGCAAATCATTAATTATTATATTAAACTTTGTACCCATAGATTTTTTTATTTTGGATTTAAAATCTTTAATAGAATTATTAATTAAGAGCCGATCTCTAGCGCATGCGGCTTCTTTTATATTATCTAATAAAGAATTAATTATAGATATCTCACTTTCCGATAATAAAGTTGTTAATTCTGCTATAGCACTTTCTATGTTAAAGATTAAAGCCTCTGCCCCAATTACTGCTTCTTGTAATAATCTTGTAGTATAATCTATTTTAGCATTTTTATAAGCGTTTTCTAATATAATATCAATCTCTGTTTTATCAATACCGTGATTTGGCTTTACTTCTATAGTATGTGATGTATTACTGATTTTTTCATAAGCGGAAACGGATAATATTCCGTCTGCATCAATAGCAAAAGTAACTTCTGCTCTAATACTTCCTGCTTTCATAGGAGGAAGTCCCTTTAACTCAAACCTTGCTAAACTGCGGCAATCAGCAGCCATTTCACGTTCACCTTGCAGTATATGAAATTGTATACCGGTTTGATTATCGGCATAAGTCGTAAATTCTTTTACTACCGAAATAGGAATCGGAGTATTACGCATGATGATTTTTTCAACTATACCGCCATATAATTCCATACCCAGCGATAAAGGTACTACATCAATCAATAATGAATCTATATTGGGGGTTGTTAAATTTTCTGCTTGTAATGCAGCTCCCCATACAACTGCTTTATCAGGATCAATATCAGATAAAATATCTACGGTAAACGCTTTATATAATTCTTTTTTTATTAAAGGAGTACGGGTTGCGCCGCCAACTAAAATAACCCCGTCTATATTTGGATTTCCTGCTTGCTCTAAGCATTCTTTGGCTATATTGATAGTACGTTCTATTAAAGGTAAAATTAATTGCTCTAATGATTGCTTATTAATTGATATATTATCGTTATTAAAACTATCTTTATATGTTAAAGTTTCTTTTGCTTTTTTTGCAAGTTGTAAAGTATCTATAGAATCAGGTAAATCAAATTTATTACAAAGATATTGTGTAATTACTACATCTATATCATCGCCCCCAAGCATGTTATCGCCGTTTGTTGCTATAACTTGAAAAATACCTTCTTGTATATTAAGAATAGATACGTCAAAAGTGCCGCCGCCTAGGTCATATACTAAATAACAACCATTTTGGTTTTTGTTTAAGCCGTAAGCATAGGCAGCTGCAGTAGGTTCGGCAATTAGCCTTAACACTTCAAAACCTGCTATTTTAGCTGCAAGCATTACTTCCCCTCTTGCTGCATCGTTAAAATGTGCAGGTACTGTTATAACGGCTTTAGTTATACTAATCTTCAATTGCTCTTCTGCTTGATTTTTTAGGTAAATAAAAACTTCCGCTGCAATTTCAGGGATTCGCATCTTTTTATTGGCAAAATTTAGTTTAAGCTGCCCGCTATTTGTATCTAGATAATCTTTAACTATCGAAAAAAGTGTTTGGGTATTTAGAATCTCCTTTAATGTTTTACCGAATAGTCTTTTAATGGAACGAAGACCCTTATTATTACCTATCGTAAAACTTTCATTTGTAAATTCTATAGTAGTCGGAATTAATTCTTTATCGTCTATAGTATTAATAACTTTAACTTCTCTATTAGCTGAAATGGCTATTAGTGAGTTAGTAGTGCCGAAATCGATACCTACTGCTATTTGAGGCTCGCACTTAATGTCAGCTTGTTCCGGTTCCCTAATTTCTATTATTTGCATGATTTTATTTTTTCTTGCAGCTTACAAAGCAATGTCCCAATATATTTAAGTTTGCTAGTTTTTATGGTTGCATCTGATAAATTCTGCTCTTCAAACGCTTGGTTTAAAGAATCAATTTCTTGCTTCTTCATTAATTCATACCTATCTTTTATTTTTTCTAAATCACTTAATAAGTTAGTATTTTCAATTATTTCCATTTCATCCCAAAATATACTTAATTCTGAACTAGAAAGTGAACTACGTACTTTTTTGTCATTTAAGTTTATATCTTGTAAAAGCAGCATATATTCGGCACGTTTCAAAGTATCTTTAAGAGTAGAGTAAGCGTTATTTAATTCAGCTGCAATAATTAGATTTTGTTCCTTTTCTTGCAAATTTTTTGCTTTGTCAGGATGATATTTCACCTGCATAGCAAAATATTGCTTTTCTAATATCTTTAAATCAATATTATAATTTTGCGGAAGCCCTAGTAATTGAAAATAATTTTGCACTTTATAATTTTATATTGTTTTAGGTTTTGTTGCATGGCTCGTTCACGTCATTCCCGCGTAGGCGGGAATCCAGAAAAAAGTATAAAATACAGCAAATTTTTAAAATTAAAAACTTAGGTTATCTCGCTTTACGCTGGATTCCCGCCTACGCAGGAATGACATAATCCAATTTTTCAAATTAAACGAGTATACATTAAAAATTAAAAAAATACAATTATGGAAGTAGATCAATTACAGTTTGAGAAGAAATATCATAACTATATTGTAGCAGGTATAGATGAAGCAGGTAGAGGACCTCTCGCAGGTCCAGTAGTAGCAAGTGCCGTTATAATAGATAGCGCCAATATTATACCGGGTATTAAGGATTCCAAAAAGCTTTCTAAAAAAAAAGAGAATTATTATATGAGCAAATAACTAGTAACTATGTTTGGTCAACCGCTATTATTTCCCATACTGAAATTGATGAGATTAATATATTAGAAGCAACTAAAAAAGCTTGTGCTATTGCTGCGGCAAATCTTACCGTTAAACCGGAAATAGTTTTAATTGATGGCAATATGCGGTTCAATGATGAAAGGTTTGTTAGCATCATAAACGGAGATAATTTATCATTATCGATTGCTGCGGCTTCTATTATCGCAAAAGTTACTAGGGATCGTTTGATGTTAGATTTAAGTACTAAATTTCCGCAGTATTTATGGCATAAAAATTCCGGCTACGGTACCAAAGAGCATATCGAAGCTATTAATAAACACGGCTTATCACCGTATCATAGAGGGAGTTTTAAGCGTTGTTAATGAGTATTACCTGTGTGGTGATCGATGTCATTCCCGCGGGGCATTGTTGTGTGGATCAATTTCACCTCTGTCATCCCGCGACCTGACCGCGGGATCCAGTTTAAAATACTAAAATTATTAGTATTTCAGTTGTTTTGTTGGATACCGTGGTCAAGCCACGGTATGACACCGAACGGATTTTTCGATCCACGCAGGAATGACATCGATCTAACTCAATTCAAGTGCTGCTCCTTCAAGCATTTTTAGCTGATCACGAAGTTTAGCGGCTTGTTCAAATTCAAGATTACTTGCAGCTTTAAGCATTTCTATTTTTAATTTATCAATATGAGCTTTTAACTTAGCCGGATTGTCAAATAGAGTGTGAACTTGTTTCTTATCAAGCTTATTATTGATTTTTTCAAGTTCTGTTAAAGCGTGAATAGCACGATTGATGGTTGTTGGAATTATGCCGTGTTTTTCATTATATTTCTGCTGAATCTGTCGTCTACGTGCCGTTTCACTAATGGCTTTATCAATAGATTTAGTCATTTTATCGGCATAAAGTATTACTCTGCCTTCACTATTTCTTGCAGCTCTTCCTATAGTTTGTATTAGCGATACTTCTGACCGCAAAAATCCTTCCTTATCAGCGTCAAGTATAGCCACCAAAGCACATTCAGGGATATCAAGCCCCTCCCTTAATAGATTAATACCGACTAAAATATCGATAGTACCTTGTCTCAAATCTCTTAATATTTCAATACGTTCTAGAGTATGAACATTGGAATGTAAATAAGATGTTTTGTATTTTAACTCCTGCAAATAGGCGGTTAAATCTTCTGTCATTTTCTTAGTTAAAGTAGTGACTAAGACACGAAAACCTTTAGCGATAGTGTTTTGGATCTCGCTAATTAAATCCTCAACTTGGTTAGTAGCAGGTTTGATAATACATTCAGGATCAAGCAATCCCGTAGGTCTGATAATCAGCTCTACTACAGTACCGCCGGTTTCTTCTAACTCAAACGGTCCCGGAGTTGCAGATACAAAAACGGTTTGTGGTCTGAATTTTTCCCATTCTTCAAATTTTAAAGGTCTATTATCAAGAGCGGAGGGTAGACGAAACCCATGCTCTACCAAAACTTCTTTCCTTGCTCGATCACCGTTATACATCGCTCTAATTTGCGGAACAGATACGTGGCTTTCATCAACAAATAATAACGCATCTTCCGGTAGGTACTCGAATAATGTCGGCGGCGGCTCACCGGCATTACGCCCTGTAAAGAATCTAGAATAATTTTCAACGCCTTTACAACTACCTGTTTCCGTTAACATTTCAAGATCATATTGAGTACGTTGATTTAGCCTTTGCGTTTCAAGTGGTTTATCTTGCGACTTTAAGAACTCTAAGCGTCTTTGTAACTCTTCTTCAATGCCTGATATAGCTTTATTTACGGCTTCTCTTGGCATCACAAAGTGTGAATTACCAAAGACCATAGCTTTATCGAGTTTAGCGAGTTTTTCACCTGTTAGGGGATCAAATTCATGAATAGATTCTAACTCATTACCGAAAAACGATAAACGCCAAGCTTTATCGCTGTAATGTGAGGGAAAAATATCGATGTTGTCACCTTTAACTCTAAAGCAACCACGTTCAAACCCGATATCGTTACGCTCATACTGCAGATTTACCAAATCATTTAGTAGTTTATCACGAGGATAGCTTTGTCCTGGCTCTAGATTAACTGTCATCTGATAATATAAATCAGGTGAGCCAAGCCCGTAAATGCATGAAACGGAAGAAACTACTATAACATCACGACGCTCTAATAGTGATCTTGTAGCGGAATGACGCATTAAATCAATCCGTTCATTAATTGATGAATCTTTTTCTATAAAAGTATCGGTGCGTGCTATATAAGCTTCAGGCTGGTAATAATCATAATATGAGACAAAATACTCAACGGCATTCTTCGGAAAAATCGACTTCATTTCTGAATAAATTTGAGCGGCTAAAGTTTTATTATGTGCCATAATAAGAGTAGGGCGATTAGTTCTCTCTATAATATTAGCCATAGTAAAAGTTTTGCCCGATCCCGTAATACCAAGCAACATTTGTGAGCGTTTTTTGTTATTTAACCCTGTTATAATTTCATTTATTGCTGTTGGTTGATCGCCTGCTGGTTTATAATCCGATATAATAGAAAAATTATTCATTTATTTACTTATCTTAAATTAGAGTTATAATAACTTAAAATTAACTAAAAAAATATAACATTATGAATAAAACTATATTACATACGATTATTATTTATACTCTTGCTAGTTGTTCTTATTGTATTAAAGCTAAAGCATTGCTTGATGAGAAAAATGTTGTTTATGAGGAAATTGAAGTAAGTAATTTTACTCAGGAAGAGAAAGAAAAATTTATTAAGAAATCCGGTGGCAAAAGAACTGTTCCGCAGATATTTATAGATAATATGCATATTGGCGGTAATGATGATTTACAGAAGCTTAATGAAGAAGGTAGACTTGATAAGTTGTTAGAAAATCAACCGAAGAAGACTTTACCTGCTGCTGGAGCGTAATTAATAAAAACGCCATTGTGAGCGAACGTAGACAAAACCATATGTCATTCCCGCGCAGGCGGGAATCCAGAAAAAATAAATAATAAAAATGTATTGGGTATATATATTATGCTCTGATCGCAACGGCACTCTATATATTGGTGTTACTAATAATATACTATGTCGTACTTATGAACATAAACAAAAAATAATCAAGGGTTTTACGACAAAATATAATGCTATAAAACTTGTTTATACAGAAGAATTTGCTGATATTAAAGAAGCACTTGTTAGAGAAAAAGCATTAAAAAAGTGGAATCGTAGTTGGAAAATAAAATTAATAGAAAAACTTAATCCTAATTGGGAAGATTTAGGTAAGTGTATTTCTGGATTCTCTCCTACGCGGGAATGACATCGAACCACACCTACAAGCTTCCTGGATTACAAAGCCATACAAATTCACAAAGACTTCAAAATGTCCAAAAACAACAATCACAAAAATTCATTCTATTTACTTCTACCGTATTTATGGTCGAAGGATTTTGACATACGCTTGCGTATTGTTACGTCTCTTATTTGTCTAGTCATAGCTAAAATAATAAATATTTTCGTCCCGATTGTTTATAAATATATCATAGACGGGCTAAATAAAAATTTTGCTCTTTCGGTTATTATCGGGATTATTGTTGCATATGGCGGAACTAAAATACTTGTTCAAATTTTTAGTGAAGTACGAAATATTATTTTTTCAAAAGTAGGGCATGGAGCGACTCGTTTGGTTGCTCTAAATGTCTTTAAGCATATGCATAATTTAAGTATGCGTTTCCATATTACCCGAAAAACAGGGGGCTTAAGTAGGTCAATAGAGCGTGGTACTAAAGGTATTGAAGCGGCTCTGCGGTTTTCATTATTTAATATTTTTCCGACAAGCATAGAAATAATACTTGTAAGTGGGATGTTATGGTATGTTTATGGTATTTGGTTTGCCCTGACTATCCTAATAACCATGATAGTTTATGTCGGTTATACTTTCCTAATCAGCACTTGGCGTATTTCTTTTGCAAGAGAAATGAACCAAAGCGATAACACTGCCAATAATAGGGCAATCGATAGTTTGCTGAATTTTGAGACCGTTAAATATTTCGGTAATGAAGAATATGAGGCAAGGAAATTTGATGAAGCGATGCAAATTTATGAAAAAGCCTCAACTAAAACTACTAATAGCCTATCAATTTTAAATATTGGGCAGGATGTTATTATATCCCTAGGGCTTGTGGCTTTGATGATACTTTCGGCAAACGCCATAAGTCAGAATAAAATGACGGTAGGTGATTTAATCATGGTAAATGCTTACCTGCTTCAGTTATCAATTCCGCTTTCAATACTTGGTTTTGCTTTTAGAGAAATTAAGAACGCTCTAGTTAGCATGGAAGATATGTTTAAGCTACTCGATATACCGGCAGAAGTGCAGGATGCTGCAGATGTTAAGGAGCTAATTATATCAAAAGGCGAAGTTAGTTTCGATAATGTAAGCTTTGCTTATAATAACGAGCGTTCGATTTTGCATAACATAAGTTTTACGATCAAGAGCGGTAAGACCCTTGCAATAGTAGGTAGTAGTGGGGCAGGTAAGTCGACGATATCACGTTTGCTTTTTAGGTTTTACGATATTAATAGCGGTAGTATTACTATAGACGATCAAGATATAAGAGAAGTCACGCAACAATCGCTTCGTAAATCCATAGGAATTGTCCCGCAAGATACAGTATTGTTTAACGATACGATATATTACAATATTGCATACGGTAATAATGCAGCTAGTTATGACGAAGTTATAGCAGCTTCAAAAAACGCTCACATCCATGAGTTTATTAGCGCGCTACCCGAAGGGTATGAGACGCAGGTAGGCGAAAGAGGCTTAAAGCTTTCAGGCGGTGAAAAACAGCGTATTGCGATTGCAAGAACCATCTTAAAAAATCCGTCAATATATGTTTTTGATGAGGCTACTAGCTCGCTTGATACTAAAACTGAAAAGCTAATTCAAGCAAGCCTTAAGGAAATATCGGCATATCATACTACTCTTATTATTGCTCATAGACTATCAACTATTATCGAAGCAGACGAGATTATCGTTCTAGATAAAGGCTATATAGTTGAGCGAGGCAACCATAAAACCTTACTAAAGCAAAAGGGTTATTACGCAGAACTTTGGTATAAACAACAGGAAGAGGAGAACTCTTAAAATTTGTCATTCCCTGTCATCCTAGGTGTTATTGCATGGCTCGTTTATGTCATTCCCGCGTAGGCGGGAATCCATTACCCTAAAGCTTTTTGAAAGTTCAATTTATAACCAAACCTCTATAAAGCAGTTACAATAAGATGGAGTAATTAAAATAAATCATTGTAATAACATATTCAGTAGACTTTAGAAAGAAAGTTTCAGCAATCAAGAAAAAAAAGAAGATGAGTTTTGCATCAATATCAAAACGTTTTGGAATAGGAAAGAATAGAGTATTTGTATGGACAAAAAGAATATCGCCCTTAAGAAGTAGAAATAAAGATTCAACAAAAATACCGCTTGATAGATTGAAGGTAGGCGTAGAGCAATATAGTGATGCATACCAATATGAAAGGGCTGAGCGGTTAGGAGTTAGTAAATCAGGGATACATAAAGCATTAAATAAGTTAAATATTACGTATAAAAAAAGCTTTAAGACATCCGAAGGCAAAAGAAGAAGAGAGGCTAGAATTTCAGCATAAGATCAAAAAGTATAAAGCGGAAGAGAAAGTGATCGTATTTACCGATGAGAGCTGTTTTGTCCGTAGTGCTCCTAGGACCCATGGGTATTCAGTAAAAGGTCAGAGATGTTATGGTATCCATGATTGGCATCCGTCAAAAAGAACTAATGTTATAGGGGCGTTAATAGATAAATCATTGCTGACTGTGTCAATTTTTGAATGCAATGTTAATACTGCTATTTTTAACGCTTGGGTAGAACAGGATTTAATACCTAAATTACCCCATAATTCAGTAGTTGTAATGGATAATGCAAGTTTTCATAAAAGTCCAAATTTAAAAATTATGATAGAAAAAGTCGGTCATATATTAGAGTACTTACCGCCTTATTCCCCTGATCTAAATCCCATTGAACCAGAATAGTTTTAAGCTAAATCTAGGAGAAGAAAATATCTCTGTGATGTAGACACGCTTTTCGAAAAGTACATGACGTAACTGTTTTATAGAGGCTTAGCTATATCTCGCTTTATGCTGGATTCCCGCTTTCGCGGGAATGACATAGTGAAGTGCGAGGATGACATCGAACACTATTCCCGACCCATACAACACAATTTTTAGCCACTCGCAATAATAAGTAAGTAAACAAAATATTAATAAATTAGTTATGTATCTATAAATTCTAAGTACAATAATCTTTCAATAATTAATAAAGGTGAAAATTATGCTGGAAAGTGCTGCAAGAGGTATAGTTAAATTTAACTAGGAAGACAGTATGTCGGCAGGTTCTACATTCAATAATGCAAGTACAGTAGTAGGAGATACACTTACATTTAGAAGTTCTTTCGACATAAATTCTAATAATTTAGGTGGAGCACCTGTTATTATATAATGCCTGGATTACTTCTTATACTAATAGGACTCCTGTTTCTTTTTCAAATGATGAGACAATAGCTCCCCTTGGTGCAGAGGTGGGGCCGGAAGGCAATTGACATTTTTAAAAAATTGAGTAAAATCTCTTGCAGGAATAGCGTTAGCATTATTCCGGGGTTTCAAAGCCTCTATCCTAAGCGGTATTATCAGTCGTATAAATGGTATAATCCTCGATTTCATGGTCGGGAAGATAGTGGCTATGTACAGAGTTTAAAGTGTGAACTTTAAACCTAAAAGCTATTATAACTGTCTTAGGCGGTTCTTTGAACTCCTCGGCCACCAAAGTTAAAATCTTCGGTGGTTAAAACTTGAGCAATTTGAGTTTAATTAATCGGGAGTAATTACATGTTCAACAAAAATAATAAATTATTATCTAAAATATTACCGATTTCTAAGAAAAACAAAGATTTAGAAAAATTGAGATCTAAATTTTAAACAAACGTTAGAAGAGCGGGTAACAGTAGATCAGCTAAAAAGAATAGAGCAGCATTCATTATATTTAGAAAGTATAAAATAATTATTTTGCAACATCTCGATTATAAATACAAGCAATCCTTGAAAGCAATTCATAATGTCTCTATAATTAAATATAATTACATTGAATTTAAGGCTAAGTAATCGTGACTGATAAATATTCTCCTAATTTAGTACCGGTAAATATCGAAGATGAGATGAAAGTATCTTATCTTGATTATGCTATGAGCGTTATAGTAAGTAGAGCTATACCGGATGTTCGAGACGGCTTAAAGCCGGTACATCGCCGAATTATCTATTCCATGCATGAAGCCGGTAATCATGCTAACAAACCTTATAGAAAATCCGCTAGAATAGTCGGTGACGTGATGGGTAAATACCATCCGCACGGGGATAGTGCTATTTACGACTCGTTAGTACGTATGGCCCAAGATTTTTCCTTGCGTTTGCCACTGGTAGACGGGCAGGGTAATTTCGGTTCGATGGATGGTGACGCGGCGGCAGCAATGAGATATACCGAATCTCGGATGTCTAAAGTTTCGCATAAGCTTATAGAGGATATTGATAAAGAGACAGTCAGCTTTAATCCAAATTACGACGGTTCAGAGGAAGAGCCGACGGTACTTCCTGCGATGTTCCCAAATTTATTAGTTAACGGTAGTGGTGGTATTGCTGTTGGTATGGCAACTAATATCCCCCCTCATAATCTTGGAGAAGTTATCGATGCTTGTTGTTTATATGTAGATAATAATGATATAGAAATATTAGACCTGCTTGAAGTTTTTAAAGGGCCTGATTTTCCTACAAGTGGAATGATTTTAGGTACTAACGGTATTAAATCGGCATATCTCACCGGTAGAGGTAGTATCATTATGCGAGGTCGGGTTGAGATCGAAACTATCGGTAGCGGGCGTCAGGCAATTATTATTACCGAAATACCGTATATGGTAAATAAAGCAAGGCTCGTTGAGAAAATCGCTGAAATGGTTAAGGAAAAACGTGTAGAAGGTATAAGTGATTTACGTGACGAATCAAATAAAAAGGGCGTAAGGATTTTTATTGAGTTAAAGAAAGATGTTGTCGCTGAAGTAGTATTAAACCAAATATATGCCTGTACGCAACTACAAACTAGCTTCGGTGTTATTATGCTTGCTCTTAAAGACGGGCTACCGAAAGTTATGAATTTGAAAGAAGTAATTGCTGCTTTCGTTAGTTTTAGGGAAGTAGTAATTACTAACCGTACTATATATTTGCTAAATAAAGCAAGAGATAGAGCTCATATTTTACTAGGACTAACTATTGCCGTTAGTAATATCGATGAAATAATCCGTATTATAAAAGCCTCGACTGATCCTAATGCCGCTAAACAAGAATTAATGACACGTAGCTGGGATGCGTTAAATATTTTGCCTCTTGTAAAGCTGGTTGATGATAAAGCAATGTTAAATGAGCATGGCAAATGTAGCTTTACCGAAGTGCAAGCTAAGGCCATCTTAGAGATGAGACTGCAACGTCTAACCGCTATGGAAAAAAACAAGCTTGAAGATGATTTAAAGAATCTTGCTACGGAAATTGCCGAATATCTTAATATACTCGGTTCACGCGAACGTTTACTTGAGATTTTAAAAGAAGAGCTAATTAAAGTTAAAGAAGAATTTGCCACGGATCGCCTTACTTCAATTGAATTTGGCGAATTTGATCAAGATATAGAGGATCTAATTCAGCGTGAAGAAATGGTAGTAACCGTAACGCTTGGTGGGTATATAAAACGAGTACCTCTAAGTAGCTATCGTGCACAAAGACGCGGCGGTAAAGGTAGATCAGGACTTTCAATGCGTGATGAGGATATTACCACGCAAGTTTTTGTCGGCAGCACTCATACCCCAATGTTGTTCTTCTCAAATATCGGTCAGGTTTATAGTTTAAAACTGTATAAATTACCTTTAAGCAATCCACAAGGTAAGGGTAGACCGATGGTTAATATATTGCCGCTGAAAGAAAATGAACATATTACAAATATCATGCCGTTACCTGAAAATCAGGATGAGTGGGATAATTTAAATATTATGTTTGCGACTGCTAAAGGTAATATTAGAAGAAGTGATTTATTAGACTTTAAAAAGGTTCAGTCAAACGGTAAAATCGCTATTAGGCTTGATGAGGACGATAAATTAATAGACGTAAAACCATGTAAGGAAGACGAGCATATTTTACTTGCCACTAAAGCCGGTAAAGCTTTAAGATTCCCTGTCGAGTCACTTCGTGTTATCAAAAGTCGTACTTCCGATGGTGTACGTGGTATGAGACTTGCCAAAAATGATTTCGTGATTTCTATGACTGTGCTTAAAGGTATCAAGAGTACAAAAGAAGATAGAGGCGCTTATTTGTCAGTTCCATGGGAGCAGAGGCTTGAGATTGCTAAAGGTGAGACGTTTAATCCTGAAGAGTTAGGCGTAAATCTGACTGCAGATTCTATTTTAGAAATGGCAAATTCCGAAGAATTTATCCTAACAGTTACAGAGAATGGTTTTGGTAAAAGAAGCTCGGCATATGGTTATAGAATTACCGATAGAGGCGGTAGCGGTGTAATTAATATGGATATTAACGATAAAACCGGTTTAGTCGTCGGTGTGATGCCGGTTAAAATGGATAATGAGTTAATGCTGATCACCAATAGCGGTAAGTTAATTCGCTGTAAACTTGAGACCGTGCGTATTACGGGACGTAACACTAGCGGTGTAATCCTGTTTAAACTAGATGACGGTGAAAAAGTCGTATCTGTCTCTCTCATTGCTGAAAGTGCTGAGGGCGAAGAGGATAGTGAGTCATGGGAAGAGAATTTAGATCAGCCTGAAGAGGTGTAGTAGTAGTTAGATGGATACCCAAGTCGTCATTGCGAGGAAAAATTGAAAATTTTGACGAAGCAATCTCGTGCCAAAATCCTGAGATTGCCGCGTCGCCTACAGCTTCTCGCAATGACGATTTAGTATTCACGCCGACAAGGTCACAATCTTTGTGCAGGAAATTAATATATTTAAGTATAATTATGATATGGTTATTAATTGCGATTGGTTTAACTGTTGCGGTTCTTGTTATAGGGGTAATGTCGATGGCTATCGGGGGAAAGTTTGATAAGAAATTTAGTTCAAAGCTAATGACTTTGAGAGTTTTTTTTCAGGCAGTTGCTATATTATTGTTATCTATAATATATTTTTATAAAGTTAATTTATATAGTAAAAGAAGTTGAATTATGTATTATCTATAGGGAAGATTTTATTTTTTTAAAGGCATAGCGAATGTCGGCGAATAGCTAACCTATTTACGATATGAGGTATGTTTTTAAAAAATTAAAAGATAATGTATAAATTGTATATAATTCAGCCTCTCTTACTATCAATGCCTGAAAATAACTGCTTAATCAATTTCTCTCATTTCTTCGTGTATCTCTTCCCATTTATCTAGAATTTCTTCTAACGTAACTTCCCCGACTTTTTTATCTTCATCCTCAAAGTCTTTTAAATCCCTAACTAGTTTTTCTAATTTTGATAATGAAATTTTTTTTTCGTTATACTGATCGCTACAATGCTCTTCGAGTTGTGCGGCAATTTCTTCAATATCACCCCAATGCATTATTATTCCTCCTTAATTTTTATGCAAGCCTTATTTATTAACATGTTATCTGATATTTACCATTATTTTTTACTAAATATCATTAACCCAATAAATTATTATTATTAGGTGAGTTTATTATGCAACTACTGTGTTTTTTAATTCAAAGTTTCTTTCTTTACATTCAGGCGTTTTTATAATATATTAAAATGAAACATTAAGATTTAATTATGTCAATATTACCGATAGTAACGGCACCGGATGAAAGGTTAAAACAGAAATCCCAGTGGCTTTTAGAAGTTACTGACCAAACACGGAAATTTATGGATGATATGGTTAAAACTATGTACCATGAGGATGGTGGAGGTCTTGCAGCGGTACAAGTAGGGGTGTTAAAACGTATTTTAATAGTCGATATAAAGGATCATGATAAGGTAGAAAGACCAAAAGATTTCTACCCTCTATTTATAGTAAATCCTGAAATAATAGAAAAATCAGATGAGCTAGTTATAGCTAATGAAGGCTGTATTTCATTACCAGAGCAACGTGTTGATGTAGCAAGACCGGAATCTATAAAGATTAGGTATTTAGACTATCATGGTAAATCGCAAGAGCTTGAGGCAAATGATTGGCTTGCAAGAGTTATCCAGCATGAGTATGATCATTTAGAAGGTAAGCTCATGATTGATTATTTAAGTAGCCTGAAACGAGATGTAGCACTTCGTAAGCTCAAGAAACATAAAAATAATATAGTGTGAAAGTAATCTTTATGGGAACGCCTGAATTTGCAGTTCCCGCTCTTAAAAAACTTGTAGCTCATCACGAAGTTATGGCTGTTTTTACACAGCGACCTAAAGCTAAGGGCAGAGGACTCAACTTAGCTAAATCCCCTATACATCAATTAGCCTTTGAGCATCAAATTCCTGTTTATACTCCTTCTACTCTTCGTAATGATGAAACAATAAATCTAATTAATAAAGTTAATGCTGATATTATAGTTGTTATTGCATATGGTTTTATTGTACCAAAAGCTATATTGGAGGCTAAAAAATACGGTTGCCTTAATGTCCATCCGTCCGATTTGCCCCGTCATAGAGGAGCGGCTCCTCTGCAGCGTACTATTATTGAGGGTGATTTAAAAAGTAGTGTATGTATTATGCGTATGGATGCAGGGCTTGATACAGGTGATATATTGATGAAAGAAGATTTTGATTTAGAGGAAAGAACAACATTGGAAGAATTACACAATAAATGCGCAAATCTCGGAGCGGAGCTATTAATTAAAACACTTGCAAATATCGATAATATAGTACCGATGAAGCAGTCAAGTGAGGGTGTTACGTATGCTCATAAGCTAACTAAAGAAGAAGGGAGAATTAATTGGCAGGATTCAGCTTATTCTATTGATTGTAAAATAAAGGGAATGAATCCTTGGCCGGGAGTGTATTTTAGTTATAACGATAAAATAATTAAAATTATTGAAGCAGAATATGTTAATAAATCTCATGACTTTACTCCAGGTATCGTTATTAGTGATAAGTTAGAAATAGCTTGCGGAAATGGTATATTACGAGTTAAAGTTTTGCAGCAAGAAGGAAAACGAGCTTTACTTATTTCCGAGTTCTTGCGCGGTACAAATATTTTAATGGGGGTAATATTAAAATAATAGATAGATGGTATAAAATTAGAGACTGCAAACCTTAATAAAAAGCCGGCAAAGCCTACTCTAAAAAGAGGTTAAAATAACTTTAGAACCCTTCATAAAAAATAAAATTAAAATTATTTGAAATTAGTGTTTGACAAGCTTTAAAAATATAGATATAAAATCATCACACAAAGTTTGAAACGTAAAACTTTGTAGCTGTTTAAAAAGTTGATAAAGCTAAAAACTAAATACACCGCGATAATAAAAATTTATATCGTGAGTAGATACTGAAAATAATTGTGAAATTAATTCTGTATGCATCGTGTAATCTCAAGTTAAAAGCGTAAGTAAACATAATAAGAGCATTTGGTGAATGCCTTGGCACTAGAAGGCGATGAAGGACGTAATACGCTGCGATAAGCTTCGGGGAGTTGCGAATGGACTTTGATCCGAAGATTTCCGAATGGGGCAACCCACCTAATTTATTAGGTATTGTATAGTGAATACATAGCTATATGAGGCAAACCCAGCGAACTGAAATATCTAAGTAGCTGGAGGAAAGGACATCAACCGAGACTCCGTTAGTAGTGACGAGCGAACGCGGACCAGGCCAGTGACTTCAAAAAAATAACTAAAACAACATGGAAAGGTTGACCATAGAGGGTGATAGTCCCGTATAGGTAAAAAGTTTGAAGTCCTTGAGTAAGGCGGGACACGTGAAATCCTGTTTGAACATAGGGGGACCACCCTCTAAGCCTAAGTACTCTCTAGTGACCGATAGTGAACAAGTACCGTGAGGGAAAGGTGAAAAGTACCCCGACAAGGGGAGTGAAATAGTATCTGAAACCAAATGCTTACAAGCAGTCGGAGCAAGAGTATTTATATGTCTTGTGACGGCGTACCTTTTGTATAATGGGTCAGCGACTTAGTTTATCTAGCAAGCTTAAGCCGTTAGGTGTAGGCGTAGCGAAAGCGAGTCTGAATAGGGCGTTTTAGTTAGATGAATTAGACCCGAAACCGGGTGATCTAGCCATGGCCAGGTTGAAAGCGGAGTAAAATCCGCTGAAGGACCGAACCCACTACTGTTGAAAAAGTAGGGGATGAGCTGTGGTTAGGGGTGAAAGGCCAATCAAACTCGGATATAGCTGGTTCTCCGCGAAATCTATTTAGGTAGAGCGTTATAGCGATTACCGTCGAAGGTAGAGCACTGAATGAGCTAGGGGGTCCCACAGACTTACCAAACTCAATCAAACTCCGAATGTCGACGAGTACAGCATAGCAGACAGACTATGGGTGCTAAGGTCCATAGTCGAGAGGGAAAAAGCCCAGACCGCCATCTAAGGTCCCTAAATCATGCCTAAGTGTTAAAGGATGTGAGAAGACCAAAACAACTAGGATGTTGGCTTAGAAGCAGCCATCATTTAAAGAAAGCGTAATAGCTCACTAGTCTAAATAAGTTTTCTTGCGCCAACAATGTAACGGGGCTCAAGTCATGTACCGAAGATGCGGATTCACGCCAAGCGTGAGTGGTAGCGGAGCGTTCCGTAAGCCTGTGAAGGTGAACCGCAAGGTTTGCTGGAGGTATCGGAAGTGAGAATGCTGACATAAGTAGCGATAAAGAATGTGAGAAACATTCTCGCCGAAAGTCCAAGGGTTCTTGCGTAAAGTTAATCTGCGCAAGGTTAGTCGGCCCCTAAGGTGAGGCTGAAAGGCGTAATCGATGGGAATCAGGTTAATATTCCTGAACCTGAAGGATGTGACGAAAGTAGTAAGTTGTACAATCTTATTGGATTGATTGTGCAGTGAATATTTTCCAGGAAATAACACCTTCATTATAGACCGTACCCGAAACCGACACAGGTGGACAGGTAGAGTATACCAAGGCGCTTGAGAGAACGATGCTGAAGGAACTAGGCAAATTGCATCTGTAACTTCGGAAGAAAGATGACCTGTATATGGGCAACCATTTGCAGGTGGCACAAGCTAGGGGGTAGCGACTGTTTATTAAAAACACAGGGCTCTGCAAAGTCAATAGACGACGTATAGGGTCTGACGCCTGCCCAGTGCTGGAAGATTAAAAGGAGGAGTGCAAGCTCTGAATTGAAGTCCCAGTGAACGGCGGCCGTAACTATGACGGTCCTAAGGTAGCGAAATTCCTTGTCGGGTAAGTTCCGACCCGCACGAATGGCGTAACGATTTCCCCGCTGTCTCCAGTATCGACTCAGCGAAATTGAATTCTCCGTGAAGATGCGGAGTTCCCGCGGTCAGACGGAAAGACCCCGTGAACCTTTACTATAGCTTTGCACTGGTGTTAGGAATCAG
This sequence comes from Rickettsia endosymbiont of Cantharis rufa, assembly GCF_964026445.1. Classification (NCBI taxonomy): domain Bacteria; kingdom Pseudomonadati; phylum Pseudomonadota; class Alphaproteobacteria; order Rickettsiales; family Rickettsiaceae; genus Rickettsia; species Rickettsia endosymbiont of Cantharis rufa. The sequence continues at coordinate 1,148,549 of NZ_OZ032150.1, read as the reverse complement.
ATGTGCAGAATAGGTGGGAGACTATGAAGCGAAGGCGTCAGCCTTTGCGGAGTCACCTTTGAGATACCACCCTTTTGATTCTTGACATCTAACCGAGATCCTTGAATCAGGATCCGAGACAATGCATGGTGGGTAGTTTGACTGGGGCGGTCGCCTCCCAAAGAGTAACGGAGGCGCGCGATGGTTAGCTCAGGTTGGTCGGAAATCAACTTTTAGAGTGCAATGGCATAAGCTAGCCTGACTGCGAGTCTGACAAGACGAGCAGAGACGAAAGTCGGTCATAGTGATCCGGTGGTTCCGAGTGGAAGGGCCATCGCTCAACGAATAAAAGGTACTCCGGGGATAACAGGCTGATGATTTCCAAGCGTCCATAGCGACGAAATCGTTTGGCACCTCGATGTCGGCTCATCACATCCTGGGGCTGGAGAAGGTCCCAAGGGTTCGGCTGTTCGCCGATTAAAGTGGTACGTGAGCTGGGTTTAGAACGTCGTGAGACAGTTCGGTCCCTATCTGCCGTGGGTGTAGGAAGTTTGAGAGGATCTGCCTTTAGTACGAGAGGACCGAGGTGGACGTACCCCTGGTGGACCAGTTGTCATGCCAATGGCACAGCTGGGTAGCTAAGTACGGAAGGGATAACCGCTGAATGCATCTAAGCAGGAAACCCACCTCAAAACTAGACTTCCCCATTAGAGCCGTGGAAGACCACCACGTTGATAGGTCGGGTGTGGAAGCGCAGTAATGCGTGTAGCTAACCGATACTAATAGCTCGATTGATTTACTTTGCTGTGAGATTACACATGCATATAGTGTTAATTTTATAAATATGTAAGTATCAACTCACAAAGTTATTAGGTTAAATTAGCTTTATCAACCAATAAAGATGTTGTTACATGTCTCTTTCTATGTTATTTTTGTGAAAGTAGAAATCTGGAAAGGTCATGCAACAATGTTAACAGCGGACTAATACAAATCTATCTTTTTAAAAGTTTGTATTGCTAGCTTGGTGGTTATAGCATGAGTGAAACACACGATCCCATCCCGAACTCGAACGTGAAACCTTATAGCGCTAATGGTACTATGTCATAAGACATGGGAGAGTAAGTCGCTGCCAAGCTTGCAATACAAATTTTTAATCGTCTTTCTTTCTCTTTATGAAATACCCTATATCCATAATTTTCACTTTTTTATTTTAGTAATACTTACGCATTAAAGAATAAACATCAATTTATTTCCACAGAATCATTAAAATCTAACGTAGAAATTAAAAAGCTGTTTAAAAAAATACTGATCAATTTATTTTGGTGTTACCAAATGGAACAGCAATTAATGAAGGTGGAATTTTAACTCAAGAAGGTTATATTTTACAAGACACTCAAACGAGCTTAGGTGATCGACATCGTTTATTAAATAAAAACGAGATATTAATACAGAAAGTCCTTTATATTCTAATTGAAAATTAGCAGTAATTTCATCTCCAGGTTCTGAAAATTGGTATCATTGGCTGTTACAAATTTTGCCTAGATTAATTATATTAAAAGAATCAAATTTTGAATATGATCGTATCTACATTAATAATTTAAAATATCCATGGCAAATTAAGTCATTAAAATAGTATTAAATTATTTAAATATACCGGAAGATAAGCTTTTTGTGGCAAATAGCGATTGTATAATTCAAACTACTAGACTAATTGTTCCATCTGTACCGTTCATTCCGGTAAAAGGTACATCTCTACCTTTATGGTTAAAAAAAGATTTAAGAAATATTTTTATTAAAGGCAATAGTAAAGCATACGATAAAATATATATTTCTCGTAAATACGCTTCTACACGAAAAATAGTTAATGAAGAAGAATTAATAGAAAAAATTGAAAAAATCGGTTTTATGGTAATATACCTAGAGTTATCCTCTCCGTATGAACAGATCCAGCTTTTTAATAAAGCAAAAATAATAGTTAGGCCGCACGGATCAGGGTTTGCTAACCTTATTTTTTCAACTCCGAAATGTAAAGTAATAGAGATTGATCACGGCGCAACTCCCCCTAGAAGTTTTTATAAAAGAATGGCAAATTATATGTCATGCGATTATTATCCTTTTTATTGTTAGCAACGGAAGTAAAATGATACAGCACAATGGATAAAAATTGATACAGTATTAAAGTAATATCTTCTGGGTAAGGAGGTAAAAAATAATGATAATACTGGAGCAAATAATGGAAATAAAAATATTAAATAAACAAGACACAAGCCTAAGAAGTATATCAAGAGAAGTAAGTGTTTCAGTAAATACAGTACGTAAATATTTAAAATATGATGGTAGCCCTAAATATAAGGATGGGAGGAAGTTGATAACAAAGCTAGCCCCGTATAAGGAGTACTTGAGCGAAAGAATAAAATCAGCCTATCCTATATCGCTACCCGGCACTGTATTGTTTCAAGAGATAAAGGAGATGGGTTACACGGGCAAGATGACCCAACTCAGAGATTATTTAAAAAGCATAAAGCCAGCAGCTAAGCAGGAGGATATGGTAAGATTCGAGACTGCATCCGGTAAACAGATGCAAGTTGATTGGATTGAATTTCGTAAAGGCAAGAACACTTTATCAGCTTTTGTAGCTACATTAGGATATAGTCGAGCAAGTTATGTGGAATTTGTTACTAATGAGAAGCTTGTAACGTTAATAGAATGCCATAAGCGTGCATTTGAATATTTTGGCGGAGTACCAAAAGAAGTGCTTTATGACAATATGAAAACAGTAATACTGGGTAGAGATACGTATGGTCTTGACATACATCTTTTTAATAAAGGAATGCTAGATTTTGCAAAACATTATGGTTTCCGCTTAAGAGTGTGTAGACCTTATCAAGCAAAAACCAAGAGCAAGGTTGAGCGATTTAATAGATATCTCAGAGAAAGCTTTTATAACCCATTAGTGACAAAATTAAAAACAGCAGAGCTAGTGTTGGATGTGGATACTGCAAATTCAGAGGTGCTAAAATGGCTGCGAGATATAGCGAATATGCGTGTGCATGGCACCACAGGTGAAATACCTGTAAAAAGATTAAAGTCTGAGAGGAGTACTCCTCAACCACTACCATTGGATTATAGCGGTAGTCATCCTGCGGTATTAGAGATTATGGAAGGTAAAGAAGAACGATTTTCTACAGTTTCTTTGCAGCATTCCCTATGCGTATACTAGATATATTGGAGGCATTATGAACCTGCAGCACCAACGTATAGCAGAGATGTGCCACTCATTAAATCTTGTTCAGGTAGCTGAAAATTATTTTGATATCGCACAGTCCTTCTAGTAAAGAAGACTCAAGTTATACGGATTTCCTTGAGTCAATATTAAAAACAGAGTTGTTGGCGCGACAAAATAGGAGTAAATCAATACTCACAAGAATGGCAGACTTTCCTGCTATAAAAACGCTGGATGATTTTGACTATGATTTTGCTACAGGAGTCAAACGCAAGGTTCTGGAAAATCTAAGTTCCCTATCTTTTGTAGAAAGACAAGAAAACATTATTTTGCTTGATCCTTCTGGAGTAGGAAAAACACATATAGCTATTGCCCTTGGTTATGCAGCTACGCAATGTGGAATCAAGACTAAATTTATAACAGCTGCGGATTTAATGCTCGTACTTAATGCAGGACTAAATCAGGGAAATCTAGGCGCTATACTTAAAAAAGTGGCCGCGCCCCCGTATTGCAGCTTAGCATGAATAGTCTATAATCCTCAAACAGTAATAAGAGAGAATTATAGTTAAGGAGTTATGACAAGAATATATGTTAAGTGTAGATCAAGAATAGATGTTAAGTGTAGATATTATAACGACACAGAAAAAGTAGTAAAGGCGGGATATTCAATTTCAAAACAACAGAGATATCAATGCAAGCAGTGTAATCGATATTTTCAACTGTAATATATTAATAATGCCTCTAAGCCTGGAGTCAAGGCTCAGATAGTAGATATGTCAATCAATGGCTCTGGAGTTAGGGATACAGTAAGAGTATTAAAAGTGGGTATCAATACGGTTATCCGTGTTTTAAAAAAATCTAGCGTTAAAAAAGATAAATCATTCTATCAATACGATAGAAGTAATTATTGCTCCTGAAATAGATGAACAATGGCCTTATGTACAGAATAAATCCAAACAAAGATGGCTTTGGTATTCTTTGGATAAGATTTTGTTAAAAGTAGTTGCTTATACTTTTGGTACGAGATGTGATAGCACATCAGAATCATTACTGAAAAAAACCGGAGGATTTTAAGGTTACTTTTTACTTTACAGATGGATGGGGAAGTTATGCTAGGTTATTAGATCCCAAAAAACACATTGTTAGTAAAAAATATACTCAACGGATAGAACGGGGTAACTTAAATCTTAGAACAAGATGCAAAAGACTGACACGTAAAACAATTTGTTTTTCCAAGTCATTGGATATTCATGATAAAGTCATCGGAACTCTTATTGAACGTATAGCCTTTTAATATCCACATCTGTAAAATGGAGGTGCGACCCATTTTTCGACCGCTGTTGACATTATGTAGATAAGACAACAGAAGAACATTTAGAAGACGATATAAAGATCAATACTGATGAATTTATTAAATTTCTTAGAGGTTATAAATAAATTTTAATTAGTAATTAAAGAGCTTTTTTAGCGAAAATTGATAAGATTTTTGAAGGAATAGTTATCCATATTTCAAAAAATCTTATAATTGCTAACCGAAAAAAATTAAATTATCGGTTAAAGTTTATTTACAGATAGCCTCCCAAGGAAACTAATTCCTAAAATCATTATTTAATAAATATGATTCACTATTCATTTCATTTAGTCTTGATATTGTACGCTTGAATTCTTCGCTCCGATTAGAACCTTGATATATTTTAGTAGGTTTATCTTGAAGAGTCATAAATAATAGGATTTTGTAGAAATAGGCATTATCGATAAAATTAATGAATCTTACGGCCGTGTTCGTATCATTAGCCTCAATAATTTGAACATTCCTCGTTATAATAACGTTAAAATTTTGGCAAATATTAACGTAATCAATATAACTAAGGTCGCGTGTAAATAATTCATTATAATCTGTTACTAATATTTTTTTATGAACTTTTTGAAATGATATTTCTCTACCTAGAACCTCAATATTTTGAGAAACAAGGTTATTATCGCTAATATCCGTGATAATTTTTTTAAGTTTGTTTTGGTTTTCTAAAGTTAAGGGATAAATGATTCTATCCCCTTTAACTCCTAAAGCCTTATCAAATCGATAATCGTGGTGATTATCAAGACACTTAACATAAAATCTGTTATTAATGATCTCTATAAAAGGCAAGAAAGATTCTCGTTGTAGTCCATCTTTGTAAAGATTATTAGGTATTGTATTAGAGGTGATAAAAATAAAAATATTTTGCTTTATTAATTCACTAAATAATCTGCCGATTATCATTGCATCGGTTATGTCTTTAATTTCAAATTCATCTATACAAAGAATTCTGACTTTTTTAGCACAATCTTTAGCAATTTTTGGAATAATATCCTTTTGATTTTCTGTTTGTAATTTATGCATTATTTTATGAATTTCCTGCATAAAGTTCTGGTAATGTATTATTATTTTAGGCGTGGTTAATTCTTCAAAAAAAGAATTCATCAGCATAGTCTTACCACTACCCACCGGACCGTATAAATAAATACCGCTTTTTAAATTGTTTTGATTAAAGAATTTAAATAAACTTCTAGGCTTATTAAGTTCTGCTGCTAGTTGTTTTAATTCCTTTAATAAAGCGATCTGTTTTTCATCCAGTATTAATGAAGTAGAGGATTTAATCATCCAAAATATTTTTTCTCTAGTTTGTTATAGGTTTTTTTAAAATCGGTAGGTATAACTTTATATTCCCAAAAACTCGTTTTGCATCTTCATATTTATAAGCATGTGAAGTAATATTACGATCATCAAGCATTTCGAGCCACATTTTTTCATCATCGATCATGCTAAATTGAAAAGCTTTACTTAAGACATCTTTCAGAGTAGTACTATCAATTTTTTCATAAGCTAGTATTTTCTTTAATACTTTCCAAAATAGTTCTATTACGAATTCAAATCGTTGAATAGCAGCATCTAAAAAAATAGGATCTTTATCTAGTTTAGTTCTCTCTATAACCTCATGTAAGCGTTGTATAACTTGCCCTAGTGTTTTAAATTAATCTTGCCAAAATATTTTTCCCATTAGAACTTCTCCTTCTTTATAAAGAATTTTTTTAAAATTAATGATATTTTGTTTAAATTTATCATCATCATTTAATGTATCAAATCGTACACAATCTATTTTTAAAAGTGTATCTGCATCATATATTTTTTCTAAAACTTGTTGCCAGTCATCTTTACTTGCATTAGGACAGAGGATGGCAATATCAATATCAGAACGTTCACGATTATCACCTCGCACGCGTGAACCAAAAAGCCAAATTTCTTCTATAAAGGGTAATTTGGCTAGATTTACAAAAAAGAATACCCTTTAATACTATTCATATTTTTCTATATAAAAGTGTTGCATCGCCGTAGCTAAAAAAACACATTTTTTCTTTTATAGCATATTTATATAATTCATGCATCTCTTTAAATCCGGCAAAAGCACATATGAGCATAAATAAAGTAGATTTCGGAAAATGGAAATTAGTAAGTAGCATGTCTGCCGTTTGAAATTTAAAACCCGGGGTTATGAAGATATCGGTTTCAAAATCACCTGCTTTTACGATGCCGTTACTGCAAGAACTCTCAAGTGTTCTAAGTGTCGTAGTGCCGACTGCAATAATGCGCCCCCCCCTTTGTTTTACTTTATTGATGATTTTGGCAGTTTCAGGAGTAATGGAGCAATACTCGGTATGCATTTTATGCTCGTGAATATTTTCGGTTTTTACAGGTAAAAAAGTTCCCGCTCCCACATGTAATGTTAAAAATGCAGTCTGTATGCCTTTTGCTTCAAGCTTATCAAGTATACCCTTAGTAAAATGCAACCCTGCTGTCGGGGCTGCAACTGAGCCTTCTATTTGACTATAGACAGTTTGATAGCGTTCGTTGTCTAGTCTATCGTCATTGCGAGGCATCCTTTGGGATGCCGTGGCAATCTTAGGATTTTGTAATGAGATTGCCGCGTCAGGACTGCGCCCTTCCTCACAATGACGTTTAGAGCGTCTAATATAAACCGGCAAAGGCATCTCACCATATTTATCCAAAAATTCAAATACCGAAATATCATCAAGTACAAATTTTACTTTAATCTCACCCATCGCAAGCTTTTCAGTAATTATTACCTTGTGATTATCAAAATAAAATTCATCATCCACATGCAACTTTCTAGCAGGCTTCGCAAAAGCCGTCCAACAATCATAGTCAATTGATTTGGACTCGCCTACTGCGTTACTCGTCGTCTCACCTATTATAGGATTTGCTCCTCGCTCCTTGTATCCGAATCCAACTGAATTTACTATATCTGATAATTTTTGATTCAAATTTATTGTAATATTTTCTCCCAAATATAACTTTGCTTTTATCACTTTACTATTATTAAAAACTAATAAATCCCCTTCATTTAAGTAATCAATTATATTATAAAATTTAGTTTTAATAGGTGTTGTAGCAGCAATTAATAAATCTGAGTGGTCACGTTTATCAGATGGGTGTTGTGCAATAAGCTCGCTTGGTAAATCAAAGTCAAAATCAGATAGTTTCATAAAACTCACACTATCAATCCTTTAACTTGAGAGTTCCATAATTTTTGATATAGCTTACTATTTTTTAGTAATTCGGTGTGGCTACCGTCATCGACTATGCTACCTTTTTCAAAAACTAAAATTCTATCCATGTTTAGTAAAGTAGATAATCTGTGAGCAATAACTATCACGGTTTTATTTTGCATTAAATATCCCATGGATTCTTGAATTAGGCTTTCCGTTTCGCTATCTAAACCACTTGTTGCTTCATCGAGAATTAAAATAGGAGCATTTTTTAAGATAGCTCTTGCTATAATAATTCTTTGGCGCTGACCGCCTGATAAGTTATTCCCCCGCTCACCGCACATAGTATCGTAACCGTCAGGTAAATTATCGATAACCTCATGGATATGTGCAGATTTTGCCGCCTCTATAACTTCCTCAAGAGTAGCATCTTTTTTCCCATATCTGATATTTTCCAAAATAGTACGATGAAAAAGTACCGGTTCTTGCGGTATAAGGCTAATAGCTTTTCTTAGAGAGTCTTGAGTTACATGTTTGATATTTTGATTATCTATTAAAATCATCCCTTCTTCTATATCGTGCAACCTAGTAAGTAAACTAATAAAAGTGGTTTTCCCTGAACCGGAAAATCCGACTAGCCCTACTTTTTGTTTACTTGGTATTAATACCGACTTATTATAAAATAGATTATTGTTGCGATGATAATTAAATGTAACGTTTCTAAATTCAATAACTCCTTCTTTTATATCTAGAGGAGTAGCATTCTCAATATCCGTTATAATATGTGGTGCCATTAGGGATAGGCCTTGATTAAATGCACCGACCTGCTCGAACATATCGCCGATTTCTTGCGTTAAATCCCAAATATCGTCTGCTACATTTATACATAATGTTAGTACTAATACGCAATCACCTATTGTTATAGATAGTTCGCTACGAAGTTTAGATAAGTAATAGATCATTATAAAGATCATTATTGAGCAAGAAGTTCCAAGAGCATAGCGTAATTTGAACATGAAAAATTGCATAGTTTGCTCATCGGCTACGGCATTTTCTACTCTTGTTTCTAAATGCTGACGTTCAAATTTATGGGCTGTAAACATTCTAACCGCATTAATGTTACTAATTGCATCTACAACACTACCGGCAACAAAAGATTGGCTTCTAGCATAATTTAATGAGTATTTATTGATTTTATTCGAGAAAAGAACACTAAGTCCTAAAAAGACCGTAATCCATAAGATAAATATTGTAGCAAAAACGTAATGTACCGAATATAAAGCAACTAATGCAAATACAATAATAGCGAGTTTACGAAGAATTTTTTCACCGAATATCGAAATGATCATCTCGAACGATCTTGCGGTTTCGGTAATACGATTGCTAATATGCCCCGCTAGATTATCCTGAAAGAATTTATGACTATGATACTGTGTATAATTATAAAGTTCATTTAATATCTTCCCTTTTATTACAGGCATAGTCTTTAGATATAAATAATCATATGAACGATATGCTATATTAATACTCTCCCACCAAAGAGCATAAAATACTGCCCAGTAAATCATCGAAGATAAAAGGTTATCTGCATTCTCATCACTGAAAGATTCAATTAAATCAATAATTTTCTGAAGTAATATACTATCAATTGCTGGAATCATGCCGAGTAAAATACAGATCACGGTCAATAAAGTAATTTTAACTTTATCGAATTTTAAAAAATAAATACCTAAGCTAAATGTTGATTTGGATAAAGTAGGGTATTTTATCACGATAATGGACCTCAATATATTTTTTACTATTATTTTAGAGCATATATTCAATTTAATTATTTTGCAAAAATATACCTAAAAATATTAAATGTATGGAAAAATAATAAACAAACCTTGCTTCTTACTTTAAATAATGCTACAAAATTCAGGAAATAACTTCAAAATCAATAGAAATGCAAGAAAAAGAATTATCTAATAATTTTTTAGAAGAACAAGAAAAGTCTAAGGAGGACGATTCCCCGTTCTTTGATGTAAAATATATTTGTCAAGCAAGTTTATTAATTACGGACTCTATCCGAAAAGGGTATGATGTAACGCAATTGCCCAATGGTGATATTAATGTCACAGAAGTAAGAATAGTAAATGTTCATTATAATTGGAGTTTCGAAAAAGGAAAATTTGCTAAAACTAACCAGATAGAATTTAATAATAGCAAAGGCGGCTAATTAAATCAATATTGTATTGATTATTGTACACCTCAGTTTTTTCGTCATTAGCTAAGCGACTACAGGTGTTGTTGTACAGCTCGTTTTATGTCATTCCTGCGAAAGCAGGAATCCAAAAAAAAGTGTAAATACAGCAAACTTTTGAAATTAAAAGCTCGATTTATCTCGCTTTACGCTGGATTCCTGCTTTCACAGGAATGACATCGAACATTTTTCTTGAGTCATGCAATAAGGTTGCGACTGCAAGGAGCGTGGCAATCCAGAAAATAATAAAAAATTACTATAAATCGGAATTTTTAACTAGATTGCTTCGTCAAAATTTTCAATTTTTCCTCGCAATGACGTTGAATCTTAAAGCAGCAGCTTAAACATGGAATTTGATCAAGTATTATTATCAAGGATTCTATTTGCTTTTACTATAAGCTTTCATATAATATTCCCTGCTTTTACTATAGGGCTTGCAAGCTTTTTAGCGGTAATTGAAGGGTTATGGTTAAAAACAAATCGTCAAGTTTATCAAGAAATATACAAATTTTGGGTGAAGATTTTTGCCATTACTTTCGGTATGGGGGTAGTTTCAGGCGTTGTAATGTCTTATCAATTCGGTACTAATTGGTCAAATTTTTCAGATAAGGTTGGAAATGTCCTCGGTCCGCTTTTCGGTTTTGAAGTATTTACTGCTTTTTTTTTCGAATCCTCTTTTTTAGGTATAATGTTATTTGGCTTTAATAAAGTCAGTAAAAAAGTGCATTTTATTTCTACGTTAATAGTTGCTATCGGTACTGTAATCTCAGCTTTTTGGATACTTGCAGCTAGTAGCTGGATGCATACGCCTGCGGGTTTTGAATTGCGAGGCGAAGGGTTCTTTTATCCTTTAAATTGGCTGGAAATTATTTTTAATCCATCTTTTCCTTATCGCTTTTTCCATATGATTACAGCGGCTTATTTAACTACTTCTTTTGTTATCGGTGGCGTCGGTAGTTTTTATTTACTAAATTATCGTTATAAAGAACATGCTAAAATTATGCTTTTTATGGCGGTATTAATGGCATTAATCGTTGCGCCTATTCAAATATTTATCGGTGATCTACATGGTTTAAATACCCTTAAATATCAACCGGTCAAGGTCTCAGCTATGGAAGGTATTTGGAACACGGAAAAAGGAGCGGCTTTTAATCTTATTGGCTTTCCTGACGGGGAAGAAGAAAAAACAAAATATGCTATAGAAATACCTTATGTCAGTAGTTTAATCTTAACGCATAGCTTAGAAGGTGAAGTGAAAGGATTAAAAGAATGGACAAAAGAAGAGCGTCCGCCGGTTGCAGTAGTATTTTTTAGCTTCCGTATTATGATAGGCATCGGTTTCTTAATGATATTTACAGGTGTAGCGGGCTTATATCTTTATTTGAAAAAAAGATTATATACTACGCATTGGTTTCAATATTGGTATATGCTAATGTCACCTTCGGGTTTTATTGCAGTACTTGCCGGTTGGTTCGTAACCGAGGTAGGTAGACAACCTTACATAGTATATAATATTTTAAAAACGGCTGATATGGTATCGCCGGTACTTGGCAAGTATGTATTTATTTCTCTAATTGCCTTTGTAGTGGTGTATGTGATAATTTTCGGAGCAGGTATATATTATATAATGCATTTGATAAAGAAAGGTATAGAGGTGATAGATAATAAATAAATGTACGGAGAGCATGGGTTTAAGTAATCGGTTGTAATTTATATCATACCGCGACTTGATCGCGGTATCTTTTGAATTAAATTTTTGGTGGATATCGCGATCAAGTCGCGGTATGACAATGTAGGTAATTTATGTTAAATTTTGCACCTTATATAGATTTACCGCTTGTTTGGGGTGGACTTATAGCTACCGCTATTTGTTTATATGTTTTATTAGACGGTTTTGATTTAGGAGTAGGGATATTATTTCCGTTTGCACCTACCGATGATTGTCGTCATAGAATGATCAATTCTATTGCTCCTTTTTGGGATGGTAACGAAACTTGGTTAGTACTTGGCGGCAGTGGTTTATTTGCAGCTTTCCCGCTTGCGTATTCGCTTTTAATGCCAGCTTCATATATCCCTATTACATTAATGTTACTTGGCTTAATATTTCGTGGTGTAGCTTTTGAATTTCGTTTTAAAGCTCATATAGGTCATCGTTATATTTGGGACTATGCTTTTCATTCCGGCTCTATGCTTGCTGTTTTTTGTCAAGGTTTAACGCTTGGTAATTTTGTCCAAGGAATAGAAGTGCAAGGACGAGAATTTGCAGGTGGAAGCTTTGATTTTCTTACTCCTTTTTCTGTGATGACCGGGATAGCGTTAATATTCGGTTATGCTCTTTTAGGAGCTACTTGGCTTATTATGAAAACAGAAAAAGAAACACAAGAATGGGCTTATAAATCCGCTTTGTATATTTTATTTTATGTCGCCCTGTTTATGGGGCTTGTAAGCTTATGGGTGCCTTTTTTAAATAACCACATAAATCATCGTTGGTTTAGTATACCGAATATTTACTATTTATCGATTGTACCTATTATAACTGCCTTAATACTTATCAAATTAATTAAAGCTATTAAGCAAAAAAAAGAAGTAAAACCTTTTATTTATACGATTTCATTATTTTTATTAGGATATTTAGGGCTAGCTATAAGTATATGGCCATATATCGTTCCTTATAAAGTTACGCTTGAAACAGCAGCAGCAGCACCGGAGTCGCAGTCTTTACTGCTGATAGGAGCAGTGATATTCCTACCTGTCATACTTGGCTATACTTTTTATTGTTATTATATATTCCGTGGCAAATCATCTCATCATCCGTTATATTAAAAAAATAACTTCTTGTCTAAAAGGGTGGCAATGGTTTATTATTCTATGGCTTAGTGGATTATTATCTACGCTACTTTTAACTTATGTAATTAAGCTGGTGTTTAGGATGATAGAGTAAAATTGTCATCGTCATTGCGAGCGACTGAAAGGAGCGTGGCAATCTCAAGATTTTGGCCCAAGATTGTTTCGTCAAAATTTTCAATTTTTCCTCGCAATGACCTATTATAAAATATATGAAAAAAATCTCAGCATTTATTATTACTAAAAACGAAGCTGCAAGGATAGCACGAGCTGTAAATAGTGTAAAAAATATTGTTGATGAAGTGATAGTAGTAGATAGTGAAAGTACTGATGATACAGTAGCAATAGCCGAAAAATTAGGAGCTAAGGTAATAGCAAAACCATGGCTTGGTTATGTAGGGCAGAAATCTTTTGCCGAAAGCCTTTGCACTAATGATTGGGTTCTTAATATTGATGCTGATGAGGAGCTATCTAAAGAGTTACAAGACGAAATAGAGTATATTTTTGCTTCTCATAATCAAGATCGTTATGTAGCTTATCAAATAAAGCTTTTAATAATACATCGTAATGACCGAAAGCCACGGATGTTTGCACCATTTAATAAATGTACTCGGTTGTATAATAAAAAGTTTGCAAGCTTTGCAAATACTGTAAATAGTACTACTCATGATTCGGTGGTATTTAACAAAAATGTTGATTTTGTAGGTAAAATTTATCTATTAAATGAAGCTGCTTATCATTATTCAGGTACTTCAATTGATCAGTTGGTAACCAAAGCAAATTTTTACTCTAGTGAGCAAGCAAAAGACTTAAAAGCGCAAGGTAAAAAGCTTTCAAATATCCGAATAGCTTTTGAAATGTTATGGTGGTTTTTCAAAGCATTTTTTATTAGAAGATATTTTGTATTCGGTTTTGACGGGTTTGTAGATTCAATGATATTTGCTTTCGCAAAGTTTTTACGTCTTGCAAAATTAAGAGAGTCGTTGCTTAAATCAAAAAACGTCATTGTGAGCGACTGTAGGAATTACTGCATGGATACCAAATCGTCATTGCGAGGAGCGAAGCGACGCGGGAATTCAGAAAAATAATTAAAAAAAATTCTGATTTACAGAATTTTTTACTGGATTGTTTCGTCTTTATTACTATGTAATTCTTCTCGCAATGACGATTTAGAAAATAAAAAGTAGATTATGAAAGAAAATTTTAACGCTAGTAAATTAAAAAACGGTTTGACGGTCTTAACCTATAATATGCCTTATGTTAATTCGGTAGCAATAAATTTAATTGCTAAAGTTGGGGCACGTTATGAAAATGCAGAAGAGGAGGGCATATCTCACTTTCTCGAGCATATGGCTTTCAAAGGTACAAAAACTAGAACGGCAAAACAGATAGCAGAAGAGTTTGACTCTATAGGTGGACATTTTAATGCCTATACCGGTCATGAGAACACGGTATATTATGCACGAGTCTTGTCTGAAAATTGTGATAAAGCACTTAATATACTTGCTGATATAATTCAAAATTCCATTTTTGCCGACGAAGAAATAGCTAAGGAATATCAGGTGATAATGCAGGAAATTGCTCATCATCAGGATAATCCTGATGATCTAGTATATGAGAAATTTTATAATAAAGTTTATAAAGATCAACCTTTAGGTAAGTCAATCTTAGGTACGACTAAAACCCTTGTGACTTTTACAAAAGAGCATTTTTCTAAGTTTATAGATAAGCATTATAATGCCGGAAATCTCTATTTATCGGTTGCGGGTAATATTGATCATGATAAAATAGTAACTATAGCAGAACAGTTATTTTCTTCCTTGAAGCAAGGAGAGAGGAGTAGTTTTTTACCTGCAAAATATATAGGTGGGAGTGGATTTATTAATAAGAAGTTAGAGCAAACTAGTTTAATACTAGGGTTTGAAGGTACGCCATATGTTAATTTAGAAAAGCTTTATCAAATCCATCTACTTTCTATAATATTCGGTGGCGGTATGTCATCTCGTTTATTTCAAAGCATTCGCGAGAAATTAGGTTTAGCATATTCCGTAGGTAGTTATATTAGTGCTTATTTTGATAGTGGAGTGTTTACAATTTATGCCTCCACTGCACATGATAAATTAGAATTATTATGTAAAGAAATTAAAAACGAAATAACAAAAATGACTGAAAGAGTAAATACCGAAGAGATTATTAGAGCTAAGACGCAGCTCCGAAGTAATTTGCAAATGGCTCAAGAAAAAAATACTTATAAATCAGAAGAAATAGGTAAAAATTATTCTGTTTTCGGCAAATATATTTCCCCCGATGAAATTATGGAAATTATTATGAATATACAGGCCGAGGATATTATTAATATGGCAAATAAAATATTTAGCGGTACGACTACCTCGGCAATTATAGGTCCGAATAATCTTCAGGGATTTTAATGATATGTTTTGATACCGTCATTGTGAGGAAATTGCATAGTAATTGACGAAGCAATCTCAGGATATTTGGCAAGACTGCCACGCAGCCTACGGCTGCTCGCAATGACGATAGCCTATGACGAGAAAAATGAATTTTGAGAAAATAACAAATGAAAACACAACTTTACAAAGGTTCGAGTAAAATCTTATATTCTGCCGAAGAAGATTTTTTACTTATAATGGCTTTTTTCGATAATGTAACCTTAGAAAGCGGTGAAATTATTGAGGTATCAGGCAAGGGGGTGCTTAATAATAATATTTCTTCTTTCCTAATGGATAAACTAGAAATGATTGGTATTGAAAATCATTTTATCGAAAAAATAAATATGAGAGAGCAATTAATTCAGTATGTAGAAGTATTCCCGGTGCAAGTAATAATATCATCGGTAGCGTGCGGTAGATTTGTAAAAGAATTTGGGATGGACGAAGGGTATGTATTTGATAAGCCGATCATTGATTTTAGAGTCCGGAGTCGTGAATTTAAATATCCGATAGTTAATGAGTACCAAATATTAAATTTCGGATGGTTAACTAATGACGAAATTAAAGCGGTAAAAGAACAAGCTTTGCGTATATATGGTTTCTTAAGCGGGTTATTTATCGGTGTCGGGATTCGGCTTGTTGAGTGTAAATTAGAATTTGGACGTGTATTTAACGGTGAAGAATCTATCATTATGTTAACTGATGAAATTAGTCCGGATAATTGTAGATTGTGGCATATTAATAGTAATGAGAAGCTGGGTTTTGAATTGCTTGAAAACGAGCCGAATAAAGCTTTTGAATCATATCAGTTAATAGCTGATCGTTTAAAAGAAAAATAAATATATTTTTTAAGTGGCATATGTTATTTTGGACTTGAAAAACGCGCTTGGTGTTATCTAGTAGCTTGATCACGGTATCCAAAAAAATTTAAAAAGACTAGACTCCGTGGTCAAGCCACGGGGTGACATCGGAAAACTTACCCACGCAGGAACAACATTTTAATTTTTAATAATTTTTTACAGTAGAAAAGATGAAAATACGTTTTATTATAATAATCTTTTTAGTTTTAATCTTAGTAGGGTGGGGATATGCTGCCTATAAATTTGAACATCAAAGTAAAGAGAATATTATCCCTATCCTTGATAAATATGAAGAATATATAACTTATGATACAATTAAATTTAATAAATATAGTTTTAGTATTACTTTAAATAAAGTAATACTAAAACCTGTAGATTTTTATTATGATGAAGTAGTTATTAGGCGCATACCGTTTTTAAATATTACAAAAATTGATTCTTACGGAAATAATGTAAAAATTACTACCGCTCAAGATGAAGAAGATATTTTTTATTCTCCCGATCATCATACAACAATTTGGTTTAGAAAGTCTTTGCTTAATATAGAACCTGATTATTGGAAATTAAGCGTGAATGATAATAAATCAGCTTATTACAGTTCTAAAGATGCAGAAAAATTATCAGAGAATGATGTTAGTAATGCTATAATCACTAACACTAAAACATCTGATAATCTTAATTTGTTAACCTTGGATGGGAAAAGCACAGCTTATTTTATTTCTGAAAACTATAGTAAAAATTTATCCGATAAAGTTTTTAAATTTTTAAGAGATAAAATAGAAGAAGATGCTATTTTTGATTCGTTTGAATATGATTTAGCAAAGTTGGAAATATTAAATGTACCTACTACTTATAGTAGCCAATTAAAACTTAAATATAGCGATGAGTTAGTGGCTCTTGGAAAATTATTAATTCAAAATTTTTCTCTAGATCAAAAGCAAGATGAGAATATGAATGCTGTTATTTTTATGCAAATATTAGGCGAATTAGTAAAAGGTAAGCCGTTTTTATTTGCTTGCGATATTGAAAGAAAAGGGAAAATAGAAAGTAATTTATACAAATTAAATATAGAAAAAGATAAAGTTTTTGACTTTGCTTTAAATATTAAATCTACTATAGAACTTTCGGAGATATATCAAAAGACGGCGATTGAAGCTTTAGGAAGCAACTTTAGTAATGGTTTAAACAAAAGAGCCGAGTTAGACAAAATTTTTAAACTAACTAGCCCTATTACTCAAGAAGATGGGGAAAAAGTAATGGGTGTTTTTGCAAAAATAAATAATTCTGAATTTAATTTAAAAGGTGAGTTTGACCCTGAAGCAAAAAAATTAACCGGTGAAACTAATCTTATAATGGATGATTTCAATTTCTCTATTGATATTGATATGCCTAATTTAGAGAATCCTATGAATATAGAAAGCGTAATAAAATTATCGGATCCAAATGCGTTTATAAATAATTTTGTGAATTATACTAATAATGCTATTGTACCGGTGCTTAATAAAATAGAAAATTCTAAGGAATTTGCTTTAAATCTAGGAAAACAAACTTCAGTAATAAAGCAATACGGTTTTGGAGTAATAGAAGCTTTTAGTAAAAATTCTGAATTAAAAGACGGTGAATCTTTAGTAGTTGATATAAAAGGTAAAGATGATGAACTAACCGTTAATGATAAAACTATAGGTCAGATTTTCAGTGATGCAAGAGTATTAGAATTTATGAATGCCATGGCTCAAATAGACCTAGATGCCATTCCTGCGAAAGCAGGAATCCAGAATAAAGAGAGATAAATCGAGCTTTTAAAAAGCTTTGAAGCAATGGGTTCTAGCCTACGCGGGAATGACATATTAAGGTATACAAGTAAAAAATTTGAAGAAAAAATAAGTTAGAATAAAAAATGATTAATATCTTCTTTCCCGATGGGAGTGTAAAACAGTTTGAAAAAAATGTTACAGCTTTTGAAGTAGCAAATGCAATTTCAATGTCACTTGCTAAAGCAGCAATGGTTGCCGAAATAAACGGCGAGCTTAAAGACCTAAGTACCGTAATTGAGAATGATTGCAAGCTTCGTATTTTAACTGCAAAAGATCCCGAATGTCTTGAGATAATAAGGCATGATGCAGCTCATATTATAGCTGAAGCTGCTAAAGAATTATTTCCTGATATTCAGGTAACTATTGGTCCTGCAATTGAAAACGGCTTCTTTTACGATTTTGCTAAGGATAAGCCATTTACGCCGGATGATGTGGCAATGATAGAAGCAAGAATGTATGAAATAGTCAAGCGAAATGAAAAAATTACTAGGGAGCTATGGGATCGTGATGAGGCTGTAGAATTTTTTAAATCGATAGGAGAACATTATAAAGCCGAAATTATTGCGTCAATTCCGGCAGGTGAACCGATTACTTTATACAAGCAAGGTAATTTTATTGATTTATGCCGAGGTCCGCATGTTCCTTCCACAGGTTTTGTTAAGCATTTTAAGTTGATGAAAGTTGCGGGAGCTTATTGGCGAGGTGATAGTCGTAATGAGATGTTACAGCGTATATACGGTACTGCGTGGGCTACGAAAGAGCAGCTAGATAATTACCTATTTATGCTTGAAGAAGCTGAAAAACGTGATCATAGAAAACTAGGGAAAGAGCTTGATTTATTCCACTTCCAAGAAGAAGCCCAAGGAATGGTATTTTGGCATGATAAAGGCTGGAGTATATATAATACAATTGAGCAGTATATTAGGAAAAAGATTCGTAAAAACGGTTATACCGAAGTTAAGACACCTGTTTTAGTTGATAAGAGCCTGTGGGAGGCTTCAGGACATTGGGAAAAATTTCGTGATGATATGTTTGCGTTAGAAACAGATGACAAGACGCTTGCTTTGAAGCCGATGAATTGCCCTTGCCACGTGCAGATATTCAAACAAGGTATCAAGAGTTACCGTGATTTACCGCTTCGTATGTCGGAGTTTGGGTTGTGCCACCGTAATGAGGTATCTGGTGCATTACATGGTTTAATGAGGGTACGAAGTTTAGTACAAGATGATGCTCATATATTTTGTACTGAGGAACAAATTACCGAGGAAACAGTTAGCTTTTGTAAGTTACTTACTGAAGTTTATAAGGATTTTGGCTTTACCGATATAAAGATAAAATTCTCTGATCGTCCTGAAACTCGAGCAGGAAATGATGAAGTTTGGGATAAAGCTGAGAATGCTTTAAAAGAAGCTGTAGAAAAAGCTGGGTTTACCTATACGCTAAACCCAGGTGAGGGAGCATTTTATGGACCGAAGCTTGAGTTTGTGCTAACTGATGCGATAGGGCGGCAATGGCAATGCGGTACATTGCAGATGGATTTTGTATTGCCGGAGCGACTCGGTGCTAGCTATATTGCAGCAAGCGGTGAGAAAAAAAGACCCGTAATGCTTCATAGAGCGATACTTGGCTCGCTTGAGCGTTTTATCGGTATATTGATCGAAGAATATGCAGGTAAGTTTCCGCTTTGGCTTGCACCTAGGCAGGTTGCCATCGCAACCATCACCAGTGATTTAAATGATTACGCTTCGGAAGTACAAAAAGCTTTAATTGATAATGGTGTAAGGACGGATATTAATATTTCTCCCGATAAAATTAATTATAAAATTCGTGAGTTTTCTAACCAAAAAGTACCGATGATTGCCGTAATTGGTAAACAGGAAAAAGAAAATAAACAAGTAACGATTAGAAGGTTCGGAACTACTGAGCAGGAAGTATTATCGGTAGAGCAATTGGTAGCCTTAGTTAAGGAAGAAAATGAGAAGTATTTATAGTATATATAAAATTTGGAATGAGCCTTCCCAATTAAGTGTGTAAACTTTTTTTCAAAGGCCTAGATTATATCTTTTAATTTTATTAAAAAATGAGCCATAGCCGCATTCCAATTTGATATAGGCATGGACCATTTCTTGGTCATGTAATCAATTGCTAAATACAAGCTTTTAAAAACAGCATTATCATTTGAAAAACACGTTTATTTTTAGTGACTTTTTGGAGTTGACTATTAACGGATTCCACAGCATTAGTTGTGTAAATTATTTTTCGTATTTCTTCAGGGTATCCTAAGAAAATCATTAAATTATCCCAATGAACGTACCGATCGCACCTCCATTTTACAGATGTGGATATTAAAAGGCTATACGTTCAATAAGAGTTCCGATGACTTTATCATGAATATCCAATGACTTGGAAAAACAAATTGTTTTACGTGCCAGTCTTTTGCATCTTGTTCTAAGATTTAAGTTACCCCGTTCTATCCGTTGAGTATATTTTTTTACTAACAATGTGTTTTTTGGGATCTAATAACCTAGCATAACTGCCCCATCCATCTGTAAAGTAAAAAGTAACCTTAAAATCCTCCGGTTTTTTTCAGTAATGATTCTGATGTGCTATCACATCTTGTACCAAAAGTATAAGCAACTACTTTTAACAAAATCTTATCCAAAGAATACCAAAGCCATCTTTGTTTGGATTTATTCTGTACATAAGGCCATTGTTCATCTATTTCAGGAGCAATAATTACTTCTATCGTATTGATAGAATGATTTATCTTTTTTAACGCTAGATTTTTTTTAAAACACGGATAACCGTATTGATACCCACTTTTAATACTCTTACTGTATCCCTAACTCCAGAGCCATTGATTGACATATCTACTATCTGAGTCTTGACTCCAGGCTTAGAGGCATTATTAATATATTACAGTTAAAAATATCGATTACACTGCTTGCATTGATATCTCTGTTGTTTTGAAATTGAATATCCCGCCTTTACTACTTTTTCTGTGTCGTTATAATATCTACACTTAACATCTATTCTTGATCTACACTTAACATATATTCTTGTCATAACTCCTTAACTATAATTCTCTCTTATTACTGTTTGAGGATTATAGACTATTCATGCTAAGCTGCAATACGGGGGCGCGGCCAATGTATCAATCTATTGAGTGGAAATTAAGCAACCCTCTACTCATTACACTATTTTCAGGGATTACTCTTGCCTATACTAATATTAAAATATTTACCGTTATTATTGGCTTTACTGCTGTTTATTTACCGCTTGCATTAAGGTTTTTTACCAAGCTTGCCAAAATGGAGCAGGATAAGCAGGATTCGTGGTATAATTTATTTGGTATAGTAGCTGATTGCATTACAAACATCTTTATAATTTTCTCATTTGCAACAAAAAAAACGAGAATTAAATAAAGTACAAGATTATAATCGTAACGTACACAACCCTTTAACGATTAAATATTATAAATATTATCTTTAGTATATTGGGTATATGTGATAGTGGTACTTATATATGTGATTCATTTGCGTAATCTAGGGGAGATTAGCATTGGTGACATTGCTTTTATTATGTCACTAACGTTTCTATTTGCTGAAAATTCTTGGCATGCTATTATGGCAGTTAAGGACTTTTTAGAAGATGTAGCCGCTTTTCGATCGAGCTTTACGATAATGCAAATCCCGCAAGATAACATAGATAAAGAAAATGCAGTCAAATTAAAAATTTCTAAAGGTGAGATTATATTTAAGGATATATCTTTTGCTTATAACGAAGGTAGTAGTATATTTCAATCCCCTAGCTTACATATTAAAGTCGGTGAAAAGGTTGATATTGTAGGGCATTTATGTAGCGGTAAATCTACTCTAATTGCATTATTGCTGAAAAATTTTAAAACCGGAATCGGAGATATTATAATCGATAACCAAACTATTTACGATATTTCCACTGACAGCTTGCGGGAGTAGGTATCGTTAATCCCTCAAGATATTATGCTTTTCCATCGCTCCATCGGTGAGAATATCGGTTATGCTAAAAAATGCTTCGCTAGATGAAATAGAAAATGCCGCCAAAGCTGCAAATATCCATGAATTTATCGAAAGTTTACCGGATAAATATAACGCAATTGTCGGCGAGAGAGGAGTAAAGCTAAGCGGTGAACAGAGGCAACGTATAGCAATTGCTCGTGCTATTCTTAAAAACGCCCCAATCTTGATTCTAGATGAAGCAACTTCAAGCCTTGATAGTCATACCGAGCAAGAAATACAAAAATCTATTAATACTATGCTTGATATTGATAATGTAACTATAATTGCTATAGCTTATAGATTATCTACCATTAAACATATGGATAGGACTATTGTTATGGATAAAGGTGAGCTCGTGGAAGGTGGTAATTTTAAGGAACTAGTCCGCAAGCAAAATGGTAAGTTTAAAGAGCTTTGGGAACATCAAGTTAACGGATTTGTTTAAACAGGCGTAATTAGGAATATGTAAGATACCTCTAGAAAACAAAATTAACTATGAAGTTCATAACCTAACAAAAGGCATTTATTACATTTATAATCAAATATTCCATGAAACGTTATTTTTAATTGCCAATCTTTTTCACAAGATGGGCAATTTGAATAATTAGAACGTGCATATGAGTTTCCTGATGCCGGTTCTGCTATAAGATAAAAAACTTTCTTTTTTTAAACATTTTTGTACTCGCCTACTAATTTTTCTTCCTTCTATAGAAATATCACTATCTAATTCTGCTAATTGTCCTTCCATTAACGGTTCTAATTTTTTATAGCTTGAAAGCCATAATCTGCGAGTCGCCGCATAATCATTTTTCCAAGAAGTAATTGTTCCTCCAAGATATCGGTCCTTATCATTTATTATATATAAAGGTAGATATTTCCTCTCATCTGTACGTAATACAAGTTGCTCCTCATAAGCTTTTGACCATGAAATAGGATATAAATAAAGAAATTTTACATTTTCAATATTTTTTTTGATATCAATAGGTGTTTCACTAACATAGTCTGCTGTTATTTTATAACTAATTACCACATCCAATTGCTCTAATTCATCTTTATCTTTCAATGCAGGATAGCTTAAATGTGAATCATGCAAAGCATCGTTATTAGGAATTACTGCACAAAAGATCAATTTATTTTTTGTTGGACTAAAAAATTCTCCATTATTTAATATATTACCGTTTTGGTATAAAGCACCGATAAAACTACAAAGTAAATGCCAAGCCTTCCCATAATCCCTTAATAAGAATTACTTACTTTTGTTAAACGATATAGTAATAAGATATATATTAGACATAATTTAATAAAATTTACTTATTTAGCTAAGAATGCTGCCTTTTATAATCTAACTTAATCGGAGTGTATTCCTAAAAAAGCTCACTATTTAGGAATAAGCTGCTAAAAAATTATATTTTATATAAGTAAAAGATAAAAAACATAATTGATTTTAAACCTACGGAGAAGTATAAAATACTACTCTTCAAAAAAAAGGTATTACACCCCTAGAGCTTTTTTGCCCTTAGATTGTTCTTGTTCAGCTGCTTGAGTATGAGACTTAACTTGAGGGATTGCAAGGTCGACTACATGTTCATATCTAACACCGTTATCAAGTAAAACCTGACCGCATTTGTTCACTTGAATAACATCTTCTTTAGAGAATTTATTTAAAATAATTTCTGTGATGTCATAAAGGAATTTCCAAGATAATTCTATCCTTTCTTGTAATGTTAGTTTCTTATTTTTCGGTTTGTTATTATTAAGAGCAATATTTGGCGAGTCGTCAAAATTACCTCCTTCAGTAGGTAATATATTTTTTTTACGTGCCGCTATTTTCTGGTATATTAAAAATATTACTAGTAATGCTAAGCAGCCTAAGGCAATTAAAGTATTAGAATTAGACACTATTTTGCTCTTCCTTGTTGTTGAGTTAAGTTTTGTGTTTTAGAAAGGATCGTAACCACTGCTTTACCTATATTAACTAAGTTAGCTATATCAGGAGTTAACTTTGCAACCGCTAAGACCGGAGTCGGTAATAAGTTAGTTTTTATTGCTAAACTTATAACATTTTCAAGTTCTTTACTTCCCGGTATTGCTCCTACTATTTTTTTTACATCACTTGCAATTTCCGCAGTTTTTTCTGCTGCTTTATATAAAGAAGTTATCTTTTCAGCAAAAGAAGTTTCCGGATTTAGTACTTCTAACAATTCTGTTTTAGTTTCATTTAGATTACCGGAAATAGTATTCTTCACGGAGTTCAATTTGTCAATATTTATATCTTTCGGAATTGCACCTTCAATATTGTTTCTTAGTTCTGCTATTTTTTCTTCTACTGCATTTTTACTTTTTGGTATATATTTAACAGCCTCTACAACATTCTCTAAGGAAGCTTTATTACTAAGGTTTTTTTTTGTTATTTCAATAATTTTTCGAGGTGGTTCTTTTGATATTTCTGAAATTGCGGCAACTTTTTTGGCTTTTTCATAGATGCTTTCAAGCTTCTCATTAGATTTAGCCTCTTCCCTCATTTCTTTTATGTCATTATGCAATTTTGTTACTTTTGGTAATAATTTTTCATGATCAATAAGGTTATTTACTTTCTCAAATATACCGCTTGTTTGTATAAATATCCCAAGAATCGGCATTTGAGTTGAAATAACCGCGACTAATATATTTTCTAACGATCCTATAATTTTTTTAGAAGCTCCTGGATAGAGTTTATCTAATTCTTGCTGAAATTTTAAAACTTGTTCTAAAACGTTTAAACATTTTTCTACAATAATCCCGTCAAATAAAAAGATATCTTTTGTTTTTAACTGTTCTTGATATGCTTTCTCGAGTGCTTCAGATAAAGTAGTTAGAGATTCTTGGATTGTGCTATTAAAAAGTCTTTCTATTTCCTCTACATCTATATTTTTAGTGTGAGATAATTCGTTTAAGGAGTTTTTCAAAATATTAAATAAATGATCTTCTAAATCCTTCACGTTTATTTTTAAAGATTTCGTAAAACTATTTAATTTTATTAAAAGTCTTCGTAGCTCTTCTTGCTGCTCTCTATTTAATCCACTGAAACGAGAAAAATCAATTATAGACATAAAAATTATTATTTTGTTACTAAATGCTAATTAAACTTAAAGCTTTATAACCATAAAATAAAATGTAAAATAGTTATCATTGCCCTTAAGATTAATTTTTGTTATATTACGTGCTAATATTACTACAATAGATTTATATTGTTTTACTAAGAAATAGCTATATTCTTGAGAGATTAAACTAATCTAACTAACATATTATCAATTATTCAAAAAATTTATGCGTAAATTCACTACATTTATTATTACATTATTACTAACCGGCTCGGTTGCTGCTGTTGATTTGCAGGAAGCTTTAACTGAAGGGTATAAGAATAATGAGGAGCTGAAAATTGCTAGAATTAAGTTTTTAAACGCGATTGAGCAGTTCCCTCAAGCTTTCTCAGGGTTCATGCCTAATGCCGGATTGCAGATTAATAGACAAAATAGCAAGACTAAATATAATAAAAAATATGCTGATAGGCTTGGTCTTACTCCAAGAGAGACGGATAGCAATCAAGGTGCATTAACAATTGAGCAATCATTATTTAGCGGTGGTTCTAGTGTTGCGGCTCTTAAAGCTGCTCAATCAGGGTTTAGAGCGTCACGAGGCGAATATTATGCCGGTGAACAAAAAATATTATTAAATTTAATAACTGCTTATCTTGATTGTTTTGAGAGCAAAGAGAAATATGATATTTCTGAAAGTAGGGTTCGTACTAACATACAACAAGTTAACACTGTTGAAGAGAAATTAAAACTAGGGGAAGCAACGGTAATAGATATAGCAACTGCAAGAGCAGGGCTTGCAGCAGCAGAAACAAATAAACTAGCTGCCTATGCCGATTTTCAAGGAAAAAAAGCAAATTTTATTAAAGTATTCGGAATAGAGGCTACTGATATAACTATGCCTAATTTACCTGATAAATTGCCTGCTTCATTGAATGAGTTAACAAAAAAAGCCGCTAAGTTAAATCCTGATATTGATTCGGCAAGACATAACGTAACTTCGGCGAAAGCTTTGGAAATGGTGCAGAAAGGAAAATTATTGCCACAAGTAAGCGTAAAGTTGCAATCAGGTAGAACTAACTATAATCCACAAGATGCAGCTGTTCAAAATATAAACAATAAAAGCTATACTACTATTCTTTCGGTAAATATACCTATTTATCCAGATGGAGGAGCTCAATATTCAAAAATCAGATCGGCTAAAAACCAAACGAGAAATAGTGCAGTTCAGCTTGATAGTACGATAAAACAAACACAAGCAGGCGTTGTAAGTGTATGGGAGGGGTTTGAAGCGGCAAAATCTCGTATTGTTGCAGCTAATCAAGGAGTGGATGCTGCTCAAATATCATATGACGGTACGGTGCAAGAAGAAATTGTCGGGTCTAAAACAATATTAGATGTTTTAACTGCTGAAGAAAAATTATATGAAGCGAAAATAACTCGTGTGGATGCGTATAAAGCCTCAGTACTTACGGCATATCAAATGAAATTGTTAACCGGTGAGCTAACGGCTCAAAGTTTAAAACTTAAAGTAAAATATTTTAGTCCTGAAGAAGAGTTTAAGACTATTAAAAAGAAAATGTTTATAGGTTTCTAACGTGAGTACAGAAAGTAAGAAAAATCAAGATATGTCTATAGAAGACATATTAAAATCGATCAAAGGAGTAATTAACGAGCGTAAAAATCCTATTTATGAAAATGATAGTGAAGATGAAGATATATTAGAGCTAACGGAAATAGTAAATCAAGAGAAAGAAGAAAAGCTAATATCAACTAAATCTGCTGAAGAGGTAGGTGATATTTTTAAAAATTTTACCGATACCATTAAAGATAAAAAGCTGGATAGCAATATTTCATCTAAAAATGCACTTGAAGAATTAGTCACCCAGATGTTAAAACCAGAACTTAAAGTTTGGCTCGATAAAAATCTACCTTTACTTGTTAAAGAGTTAGTAGAGATTGAAATAAAGAAATTGGTGCAGAATAGTAGGAGGTAGGTAGATGTCATTCCCGCGTAGGCGGAAATTCAGTAAAACATATAAAAAACTTAGTTCTTTGTATGTTTATTTTATCAAATATGTAACTTTTATATCAATATTGAAGTTATTTTTCTGGATCCCCGTCTACGCGGGGATAACATCAAGTGTACACGCAACAACGCCATGCGGGAATGGCATCTGTTTGTAATTATTTAATAAGGAATTATATGTTAAATAAATTATATAAGATATTATTTTTTATCAATCTGCTATTGGTTGCAGTGCAAAGCTATGCTTCACCTCCCCCATTACCCCCCTCATTACCGGCTACCGAAGTAAATACCGACGATAAGAAAGTTAGTTCTAATTCTGATGTCTCTATTTTTGATAAATTTAAACAATTTTTTAGTAAACCAAAAAAGAAAGATATACCTCCTAAACAGGCGAATGAACAAACTAAAGTAGCTAATCAAGAAGAACCAAAGCTAGCTTCACAAGAGCCTAATGAAAATGAACATGCTGAGCCGTTTATAGATGTCGGTAATGCAGCATTGCCTAGTGCTGCAAGTAATGATGCTCATACAAATACGGATCATGAAAATAGTACAAATTTAGTTTCTCATGACATTCATGAATCTAATGAAACCGAGGCATCTGAACCTTTTATAGATATTGGTAATGCAAAGTTACCTAGTGCTGCAAGTAATGATGCTCATACAAATACGGATCATGAAAATAGTACAAATTTAGTTTCTAATGACAACACGCCAGATAGGCAAGTTACGCAACAAGAACCTAATGAATCAGAAACATCTGAATCCTTTATAGATATTGGTAATACAAAGTTACCTAGTGCTACAAGTAATGAAATGCGTGATGATAAAATTGCTTCTAATGCACATGATGATACAAATCTATCTTCCAATATTATAACTCCTAACGTACCAAGGCCGCTGGTATCTATGCCTCCGGCTCAAGCAGGAAGTTATGTAGTACCTCCGCAGCGACCGGTACAAATATATAAACCTGCAAATTTACCGCCCGTGCATAAGCCTATCCCGCTTAATCCACCTCTTGATGCTAATAAAGAGGAAGAAAGTGTAACACCGGTAGAATCGCCGGCAACACCGTCTATACCTAATATGCCTGCTGTTTCTCCACCTGCTAGCCTACCTATAACCCAAGACACTAATCCAAGTACCATGCCGGTAACAGTACCTATTGCAGAAACTTCAGTAGTACCTAGTAATGTACCTCCACCTCCGGTAATGCCGACTAATCAACCTTCTACACAGCTGATAACGCCGATTAGCCCGAATGCACCTGTTAGTACTCCGCCTAAAGTAGTTCCTACAACCGATTCTTCGGCAGAAATAAATAACTCGAAAGAGGCATTTGTTGCTGTTTCAGATGTTCCAAAAAAACAAGATTGGAATACTCCGCTTATACCTGTTGTTGTAGTAAAACCGAATCAATCTCAGTCTTTAGAGAAGCAAGTTAAGAATAGCCAAACTACAAATAATCAAGAGAAAGCACCGCCGGTAAGCTCTCCAAACGTTACAATTCAAGAGCAAGATAATAACGTAAATAATGAAACATCGGAATCAGCAACAAAATTTGTTAAAGATGAAACGCAAATGTTACTTTTACCTGATGATGATATAGTTCTTGGTAAACTGACAGAGCAGGCGACTTTAGAGCAAATGGATATGTATGCATATATAGGGCTATTCCAAAAGAAAGAAGAGTGGATAGCAAGTGCCGAAAGAAGAAAAGTTGTAGATAGCTTTATTAAATATGATAATGATATAAATAAAAAGAAAGATATTTATGCCAATCTATCTTATTGTAAGGCAGTAGATAATGCTTTTAGAGCAGTTGATAAAAATAATCTTTTTGGGTTGCGTGCGTTACTTGACGTTTATCCGATATTGCAAGAAAAGAGTGGACTAGGTGAAACATTACTAACTGCTGCTACTTACAATGATAATTACTATTTAGCAAAATATTTAGTAATACGAGGCATTAAAATTTCTACTCTAAATGATGAATGCCAATATCCATTAGATATTGCCTTAGCAAGAGGTAGTAGTAATATAGCATGCATGTTAAGCAAAGCTAAGGGATATAATTAATTATGTCATTCCCGCGAAAGCGGAATCCGGGGTAAAGCGAAATAAATCGAGCTTTTAACAAAGCTTAATTTCAAAGATTTTTTACTTTTCAAATTAAGCTTTAAAATGGCTTTAAAATAATGGATCCCGCTTCCGCGGGAATGACACAGAATAAAAATCGTCCGGTACTATAGGTCAAGCCACGGGGTGACATAGGTAATTCGCTCCATACAACAATACAAACAATTTCTTTAAAGCTTAATTGCTTTCTTGAGTTAAATAGTTTAATTTAGGAAAGAAAATAATTAATTGAATCTCTAATATATGAGCGATTTATTTAGCTTTAACAAAGAAAAAAAAAATAAGCTGATCGATAATAACTATAGTGCAAAAGATATTGAAGTATTAGAGGGGCTTGAGCCTGTCCGTAAGAGACCAGGGATGTATATTGGCGGCACCGATTCAAATGCTATGCATCACTTAGTGTCTGAAGTGCTTGACAATGCTATGGATGAAGCAGTTGCCGGCTTTGCAAGTATCATCACGATAAAAATGCACCATGATCATAGTATTACTATATTTGATAACGGTCGCGGTATCCCTATTGATAATCATCCTAAATTTCCTGATAAATCAGCTTTAGAAGTAATTTTAACTACTCTTCATTCGGGCGGCAAATTCTCAAATAATGTTTATCATACTGCGGGCGGATTGCATGGTGTTGGAATATCGGTAGTAAATGCTTTATCTAAACATTTAGAAATAAAAGTCTATAAACAAGGTAAATTATATAGCCAAAGTTATTCTAAAGGAGAAAAATTAACCGATTTAATATGTGAAGAAGCGCCTAAAAGGCTAAGAGGTACATCAATAAATTTTACTCCTGATCCAGAAATTTTTAGCGAAAAATTACATTTTAATCCTAAAAAGATTTATGAGCTTGCAAGATCAAAAGCTTATTTATATCGCGGCGTTACTATAGAATGGGAATGCGAAGTAGAAGTACCGTCAGATATACCTAAAAAGGCATTAATAAATTTCCCGAACGGTTTAAAAGATTACTTAAGTTCAAAAATAACTTTAGATAATTTAATTATCCCGGAAATTTTTTCAGGTAATATAGAATCTACGTCGGACGGGGTGAAACTTGAATGGGCAATCTGCTGGCAAAATAACGATAACTCAGCGTTTATCCAATCTTACTGTAATACCGTTTCGACTCCGCAAGGAGGAACACATGAACAAGGGCTTAAGTCAGCTATCTTACGCGCTCTTAAAGCATATGGTGAAATGATAGGGAATAAAAAAGCTGCTAATCTAACTATTGAGGATATTCTAGAAACCGCAAGCATCGTACTTTCTATTTTTATAGCTGAGCCGTCTTTTCAAGGGCAAACTAAAGAGAAATTAGTATCAAACGGTGTAAGTAAACCTATTGAAAATATAATAAAAGATCATTTTGACCACTTCCTTAGTAGAGATAAAGCTTTAGCTATTAATTTACTTGAGCATGTAATTGCTATTGCTGAATTTAGAATAAGTAAGAAAAACGAAAAAAACATTTCTCGTAAAAATGCTACTCAAAAATTGCGATTACCAGGTAAACTTGCCGATTGTACACGAACTTCTCCTGCGGGCACCGAATTATTTATTGTGGAAGGTGATTCGGCAGGTGGTTCTGCAAAACAGGCGCGTAATAGGGAAACGCAGGCAGTGTTACCGTTATGGGGGAAGGTGCTAAATGTTGCAAACTCTACTCTCGAAAAAATCGTTAATAATCAAGCAATACAAGATTTAGAAATAGCTCTTGCCTGCGGTAGTTTAAAAAATTATAAAGAAGAAAATTTGCGTTACGAAAAAATAATTATTATGACTGATGCAGATGTTGACGGTGCTCATATAGCTTCATTATTAATGACTTTCTTTTTCTTAAGAATGCCAAAATTGGTAGAAGATGGGCATTTATATCTAGCGAAGCCCCCGCTTTATCGTTTAACGCAGTCTAATAAAACTTATTATGCAGGCGATGAAGAGGAAAAAGCTAAATTAACAGATAAATTATCAAAAACAAGTAAAGCTAAAATTGAAGTAGGTAGATTCAAAGGTCTCGGTGAAATGATGCCTGAGCAATTAAAGGAAACTACTATGCATCCTGAAAAAAGATCTCTTTTAAAGGTGACTTTAGAAGATTTCCAAAGTGTCGATAAAATAGTAGATGATTTAATGGGTAAAAAGCCGGAAAAAAGATTTCAATTTATTTATGAGCAGGCTTTAGTTAAAATGGATAAGATTATTAACGAACTAGATATTTAGTCGTTATTACGAGCGACTGCAAGAAGCGTGGCAATCTCAGGAAGTTTGACAAGATTGCCGCGTCGCTTCGCTCCTCGCAATGACGTTTTACTGAAAATTTAAAAACACACATACTTGGAGTATTATGTTATTACGTTTAATTATAGCACTATTTTTTATTATAAATTCTATTTGTGCATTTGCAGAAGAAGAAAAAGAACCCGAGAATAAAATATCAAATCAGGAAGCTTATAAGCAATTTCAAGAAGTATTTGAACGTATTGAAAAGGATTACGTACAGGTACCCGATAAGCAAAAAATGATAGATGAAGCAATTAACGGCATGTTAAATTCACTTGATCCCCATTCAAGTTATTATACCGATGAAGATTTAGAAGATATTTTTACTTTTACAAAAGGTGAGTTTGGCGGAATCGGTGTTGAAATAATGTATGATAGTGGAGTAATTAAGATAATATCCCCTATTGATGATTTACCGGCTTTCAAAGCAGGGCTTAAAGGCGGAGATTACATAGTAGGGGTGAATGACGAGTTGGTTTCTACGCTTGGTCCTAATAAAGCTATAAAAGAAATGCGTGGTACCCCTGGTACTAAGGTTAAATTGTTGATAATTAAGGAAGAAGAGGTAAAACCGCAAGAAATAGAACTTACTCGTGAAATAGTAAAAATCAAGCCGATAAAAGCACATTTAGAAAAGAATAATATTGCATATATACGTATAACTACTTTTAATGAATCAACAATTTCTGAGCTGAAGGCAGCAGTAAAGAAGTTAAAAGCTGAAAGTAAAGATAATCTTAAAGGTATAATTCTAGATTTACGTAATAATGCCGGTGGTATACTCGATCAAGCTATTGCTGTTAGTGATTATTTTATTGATTCCGGTGTAATTGTAACAACAAAAGGTAGAACCTCGTCAAGTAATAGCGAAACTAAAGCAAATGAGTTTTCGTTAAAAGCTCCCAAAGTACCTATGATAGTTTTAATAAACGGTAATTCTGCCTCTGCCTCGGAAATAGTTGCCGGAGCTTTGCAAGATCATAAAAGAGCAATAATACTTGGCACCAAATCTTTCGGTAAAGGATCGGTTCAGGCTTTAACGCAAATCAATTCTAGGGCTGCCGTAAAACTTACTATATCTAAATATTACACCCCAAGCGGCCGTTCTATTCAAGCAGAAGGAATAGAGCCTGATATTTTAATTGAGCCGGCAAAAGTTGAGTATCCTGAGGTGAAAAAAATAGATAAGCGTTTTTCTGAAAGTTCTTTAAAAAATTATTTAAAGAATGATAATGCAAAAAATAGAGACATTAACGGAAAAGATAATTCATCTAAAAACAAAGATAGTAAAAAAGAAACAAAAGCTAAAAATAATAAACAAGAAGAGAATGAATTATCGGAATTATACAAAAAAGATTATCAATTTGCTCGTGCTTATGATGTAATTACAGGGTTGATTATTAATAAAAAGCTAGGTGATTAGATTCTAAAACGTCATTGCGAGCGGTCAAAGACCGCGCGGCAATCCAGAAAAATAATAAAAAACTCTGTAAATCAGAATTTTTAACTGGATTGCTTCGTCAAAACTTGCAGTTTTTCTGTAGATCAGACGTTAAATAACACTAGTCTGCGTGAAAGAGAATTAAATTAATTTTCCTTCACACAGACTAAACAAAAATGACATAAAAGGAGTCATTAAAAACGAAATAACTATTAGGTTATAATGAACCATAATAAGTATATAGTAAGATTATCATTCATTATATTGTTTCTTAATATTGTCATAAATATGATGTTTTACCGTTATTTTATGATAAAAGAAATGATAGTAAAACAAGTAGCTCTGGAACATACTAAAATTGCTGAACTTTATACTAATAACATTTGGAATACCCATCAGAACGTAATCAGTAAATTACATAAATTCGGTTATTTAAAATTATTACAAGATCAAGAGTTTATTGATTTTGCAAAGATTACCGCTCGATGGTTTACTAATCTTAATATTAATATTTCTCTCTACGATCTTAAAGGTAATAAATTCATCACTAGTAATATGCTACATATGTATAGTGTAGACAATTATAAAGATGGCAGTTTGGTTGAGATAATTACCGCAAAAATTGATAAATATTTTTTAAAGTCCTTTACTTCCAAAACCCCACTTCGAGATGCTTTTGAAGGTATTACAAGTCATATATTATTTCCAAAGGTAGTAATAGAAAATGAGAGTGATTTAACAGTGGAAGAAGCTTCCTTTGTTACTAGCTATATACCTGTTATAGATAATAATTCAGATTTTCCTGTAGATGCAGTATTTGAGATTAATACTAATATTACAGGTCAGTGGAGCAATATAACGTCTCTTGAGCAAAAGGTATTCATAACTTTTATTATTATTTTTATAATACTCTGTACTATAATTATTAGTAATACTAACTATGCTAGACAAATTATTGAGGAGCAGTTTGAAACAAATAGAAATTTAAAAGCTCAAATAGTAAGGGTAGAAAAAACCACTTCTTCAAATACAAAGTTTTTCGCTAATATTAGTCATGAGTTGCGTACACCACTTAATTCCATAATAGGCTTTTCGGAAATTCTTATGTCAGAAAAGGATGCAGAAAAAAGTAAAAATTATATTAAAGATATAAATGATGCCGGTAAACATTTGCTTAGTATGATTAATGATATTTTAGATCTTTCTAAAGCTTCTGCCGATAAATTAAAAGTAGATAGTATAGATCTTGATTTAAATAAATTAATTAGTTCTTCGCTGATACTTGTTAAACCTCGTGCCGATCAAGCCGAAGTAGCTTTAATTAGTAGATTACCGAGAGAGCATGTTGTTATAAAGGCTGATCCAAAAAGGCTAAAACAAGTATTCTTAAATCTTTTATCAAATGCTGTGAAATTTACAAATTCCGGAGGAAGTGTTACTATTGCACTTGAAAAAGATGAGTTAGCAAAATTAGTATATATAAAAGTTATAGATACCGGCATCGGTATTGAGGAAAAAGATATACCAAAAACTTTATCGGCGTTCGGTCAAATTGATAGTGAGCTTAGTCGAAAATATGAGGGTACTGGTCTTGGGTTGCCGCTTACTAAAAAGCTGGTTGAACTTATGAACGGTAAATTTGATTTGCAAAGTAAGATAAATGAAGGTACCACCATAACAATAACTTTTAAATATGACGGTAGTATTGAAATATAAAAAAATTGTGTGGAATATTAAAAAATTTTCGATATTATAAGAAGCATTATAAATTTAAAAAATATATGAAACTGATCATCCTACTACTTACTTTTTTATTTTCCATGTTTTCTTCTGGAGAAAGCAAAACTATTAAAGGAAAGCCTTTAAAATATGCAGCAAATAATGATTTTGAAAATAGGCTAGATGAGCAGGAGCAAGAAATTAGAAGGTTAATCGGTAAAGTTGAGATTTTGCAGCATAAAGTTGATATGTTAACACAAAACTCTAATATTCCAAATCAAGAAGAAAATACGGAAGTTTTAGAAGTCAGTGATTCAAAAAAACAAGATATTTTTGATGTAGCTTTGCTTAAAGATATGCCGGATGCTACTCTCAAAAAAACCGTTGCGGTTAATAAAGATATAGCTCCCGATAAGCAAGCTTATGATTTGGCTCTAGCTGATTATAAAGATAATAAGCTTACTGAAGCAAAAAATAAATTTAAAAATTTTATCCAAAAATATCCTAACAGCTCGCTAATTAGTAATGCTTATTTTTGGTATGGGGAATGCTTTTTCAAACAAAAAGATTATAACGGAGCAGCTGTTAACTATTTAAAAGGCTATAAAGAATCACCGAAAGGAGCAAAATCTTCCGATGGGTTATTGAAGTTAGCACTTTCTTTAGGTGAACTAAAAAAGACTGCAGAAGCTTGTAATATTCTTGCTAAGCTTGATAAGGAATTTCCGACTAATAGAACTGTCACATCCAAAAAAATGGCAGAAGATGCTAAGATCAAATTTGACTGTAAAAATAAATAAAAATAATAAAATATGACTGATATTTTAGATGAAGTATTGAGTGATCAAAATGAAGAAAAAAGATTAATTTTTTTCAAAAAACTTTTACCTGTAATAATAATTATTTCTATAATAGCTATTACTATAATGGTTGTTAATAATAATAATAAAGATAAAAGAATTAAAAATAACCAAAAAAACGGAGATGTTCTTGTTAAAACCGTTAGTTTGGAAACAACAAAAGATAATGAAGAATTAGCTTTTAATACTTTAGAGAATTTAGTTACTACTAGTAATACTAGAATAAAAGAAATAGCTGCATTAGAACAAGTAGCTATAAAGATTTCGGAAAAAAAATATTCAGAAGCGAAAGACCTGCTTAATAAAATTATTGAAAATAAAGAATATTCTGAAATTTCTACTTCTTATGCACGTATTTCATGGTGTGGTCTTGTTATTGATGATCAAAATCTAGATATTCAAGGTAAAGAAAAACTGACAAAATATTTAAATTATTTTGATGACGAGAAAAAACCTTTTTGGGCTACGGCAACTATTATGAAAGCTATATGGGATATTAAGAATAATATGAAACCGCAAGCAGAAAAAAATCTAAAAAATTTATTAATTTCAAATAATGTATCCGATTTGTTAAAAGATCAGGCTAAGGCACTGTTAACGAAATAGTTTTAATTAGTTTTAAAACTATTTTATTAACAGTGCCTTGGGCATTGAATTTAAATAAATAATTAATTCATACTTAAGGAAAAATATGACAAAAAAAATAGCGCTTCTGTTATTACCGTTTATTTTAATTTCATGTAACGGGCTTGGACCGAAAAGGGTAAAAAATATTGTTGAGTTGACTCCTAAATTATCACTTCAGACCGATGAGCCGATATATTTAGACTCTAGTGCAAATATACATGCATTTAATGCAAATATGCTTAAAAATAAACAATATAGCTTTGCTGGAAATAAAACAATTGCCGAGCCGGTTTTTGTGGGCGATATAATTTATGCATTAGATATCAGATCAAATATTTCTGCTTTTTCTATAGAGAAAAATAAAGTTATTTGGTCTTACAATTTGAGTAGACATAAAAAAGATAATTATATAGGCGGCGGAATTTTACATCATAATGAAAAATTATACGTAACATACGGCTCGAGATTGCTAGTTGTGCTAGATGCAAAATCAGGTTATGAAATAATTAGAAAAGAACTTCCGGATATTATCAGAATTAAGCCTGTTATGTTAAATGATAATACTGTCTTAGTGCAAACTATCGGTAATCAAACAATTGCTTTAAATACAGAAACTTTAAAAACCGTATGGGAGTATGAAAGCATTGCGGAAGTTTTGTCATCTAGTTATTTTATGACGCCGATAGTACAACATGACAATGTAATAGTGACTTATAATTCTGGTCAAGTACTTGCCTTAAATATAAAAAATGGTGAATTAAGATGGAGTTTTGAGTTTACAAATCTTAACGACCGTACAGCTATACCGAATTTTGACGAATCAAGTATTTTATGTACCCCTGTTCATGATAATATGAATTTATATATAGCAACCGGTCTCGGTAAGCTTATTAAGCTGAATATAGCAACCGGTAGCGTTATTTGGCAGGTAAATGCTGAGGATATTCAATCAATGTCTTTAATTGGTAATAGTCTATTTGTAACAAATAATGCAAGACAAATAGCAGCATTTAATCCTAAAACAGGGAAAGTAAAGTTTGTAGCTGATTTAAATGATGGAAAAGACCCTAAGAGACTAAAATCTGCTACTTTTTTAACTCCTTTTGTTGGAGTTGATAATAACAATAAGCGAAGTTTAAATGTTATTTCCGTTAACGGCGTTTTATATAGTTTTGATGTTGATAATAATGGATTAAATATGATGCCTCATATCGACAAAATTATAAAAAATATTTGTTATTATGGAATAAGAGCAAATAATAATTTATATTTTTCTACGGATAGAAAAATAATATTCGGAAGTAAATAGATTATACCCCAAATAAATTTAGTAATAGGTAGACGAAGTTTAATTTAGAAAAGAGCTAGGAGTTTTACAAGACGAGGAGCGGAACGTATACTTAAATACGTGAACACCGCAGTGCTTGTAGAACGATGTAGCCAATTTTGCAAATTAAACGAGTATATTTAACTTGACAAATGGCATGAATTAATGCTATTAAATATGCTTCTTAAGTCTTTATTTAAAAAATTAAAATTAAAATTAAAATTAAAAAGATACTATTGTGAAAACTTACTCGGCAAAGCCATCGGAAATTGAAAAAAAATGGTGGGTCATAGACGCAAAGAATATTGTACTAGGACGACTCGCTAGCAGGGTTGCTAATATGCTACGTGGTAAGCATAAGCCTAGCTTCACGCCTCATTTAGATTGTGGTGATAACATAATCATAATAAATGCAGAGCATATAAAACTGACTGGTAAAAAAGCAAATCCCAAAGACGGGAAAATATATTATAGGCATACAGGATTTCCAGGGGGCATTAAAGATACTACCGCAGGTAAAATCTTAAGCGGTAAATACCCTGAGAGAGTTATTAAAATGGCTGTAAAAAGAATGATTACAAGAAATGCTTTAGGTGCTAAGCAAATGAGTAATTTATATGTTTATGCAAGTAGTGATCATCCTCATGTAGGACAGCAGCCTGCAATTTATGATTTTGCAAGCCAAAATCCAAAAAATAAAAAGTAATTACCTATGACAAAATTAAAGATTAAAGCAAATAAGCCATTAACTAAAGAAGTTCTAACTCCTGAAAAGCTAGTAGTAAAAGCATCTAAAGAAAAAATAGACAATTCAGGCAGGTTTTATGCTACAGGTAAAAGAAAAAATGCTATAGCACGAGTATGGCTTAAATTAGGAAAAGGAAAAATAGTTGTTAATAAAAAAACAATAGACCAATATTTTCCTTCTGAAACTTATGTAAAAACGATCTTACAACCTTTTGTTTTAACAAAAACTATTGATCAGTATGATGTAATTTGTACTGTTAAAGGTGGAGGAATTTCAGGGCAAAAAGGAGCAATTTTGCATGGAATTTCTAAGGCTCTAGATATATCTACCCCGGACTTTCATGTTATTTTACGTAAAGGCGGCTTTTTAACACGTGATTCTAGGGTAGTAGAGCGTAAGAAATACGGACAACGTAAAGCACGTAAGAAAACACAATTCTCTAAACGTTAGGATATTGGCCATTGTTACATGGCTCGAAAAGCCTATTCAATGTCCATTCCCGCGTAGGCGGGAATCTAGTAAAACATTAAAAATAAGTTTTCTATATGTTTATTTTATCAAATATGTAGCTTTTGTATCAATATTGAAGTTATTTTTTCTGGATTCCCGCCTATGTGGGAATGACATAAACAAGCCTATACGACAACGCCTGCGATCTTAACAAGTTATACAAACATTCTCCCCTGGCGGGGTAGCTCAGCTGGTTAGAGCGACGGAATCATAATCCGTGTGTCGGGGGTTCAAATCCCTCCCTCGCTACCATTCATTTATTTTTTTAAAGTTCTAGCTTTAATTAGACTTCTTGCATAACCTTCCCCCAAAGGTAATTTGTACGTCGATCCTAACTCCTCATCCTCACTAGGCTGTGGTTCGAGGTGAAATGTCCCTTCTAAATTCCTTTTTATTAGCAGACTTTTGCAAGAAGTCCAATAAAATTTTGTGTAAAGTAAATTATAAATATTTTATATTAGTATTTTATGAAATTGATTTTAACAAGTTTAATTCTTATATTTATGAGCTTCTCTCCAATATATGCTAGATCCTTACCTAAAGGGTTCGTGTATCTGAAAGATATCGATCCTACAATTATCCAAAATATGCGTTATTACTCAGATGAAAATTTTGTTGGCAAAAATGTAGAAGGTTATAAAGCGCCGGAAGCAATTTTAACCATAGAAGCTGCTAAGGCTCTTAAAGTAGTACAAGCTGAGATAAAAAAAGATGGTTATTCACTTATTATATATGATGCCTATAGACCACAAAAAGCTGTACAACGCTTTTTAAGATGGAGCAAAGATAATATTGATCAAAAAATAAGAAAAGCTTTTACCCATATATAGATAAGTCTAAATGTTTTACATTAGGTTATATAGCTGAAAGAGCTAGTCATAGTAGGAGTAGTACTGTAGATTTATCAATAATAAAACTTCAGTAGAAAGTTAATAACAATCCTAAAGTCATTAAGAGAAAGTTGAAAAACGAGTGTGTTATATCCTATTTAGATGACAATACGGTAGACATGTATACTTCTTTTGATATATTTGATGAAGCCTCACATCATGATAGTAAATTAATTGATAAGCAATATTTAGCAAATCGTAATTATTCACATTTTAAAATGCAAAAAACATAATTTTAAAGCATGTCAAATTGAGTGGTGGCATTATACACTTGAAGATGAGCCTTATATAGATCAATATTTTAACTTTGATATATACTAAACGCAGTTGAATTATATGCTATTTATAGGAAATAATTCAACTGCGTTTATTATAGAATAAAAAACTATGACAGTACTAAGTGAAAAAAATGTATCCCATGTGATGGTGGAGTTCCACCGCTTGAGAAAAAAGAAATTGATAAATTACTAGAGGAGCTGCAAGGCGAATGGCAAGTAAATAAATTAGGGCGTCTTTATAGAAAATATAAATTTCCTAATTTTATAAAATCTATGAAATTTGCAAATAAGATAGCTGAAATTGCAAAACAGGGAGCACATCATCCCGATTTAACTATATCTTGGGGAGTATGTAGTGTTGAAATATGGACTCATAAGATTAATGGTTTTACCGAAAATGATTTTATATTAGCTGCTGTCAACAGCGGTCGAAAAATGATACATAATTTTAATATATACTGTTTGAAAATTGATACAGTATAATAAGAAATCATTTGATATTTAAGTCATAAGATTATCCTCCTGTTTATTAATCACCTCTATTGATACAAGACCAGCTTTCTTTTTATTTCTAAGTCTGAAACTATCCCCTTTAATATTGAGTATCGTGGAATGATGGAGCAGACGATCTAAGATAGCAGCTGTAGGAGCACTATCCTGAGCAAGATTATTGTGCCATTGTCCAAATGGAAGATTACTTGTAAGAATTATACTATCTTTCTCATAACGCTTTGCTATAACCTGAAATAATGGATTAGCTTGTTCCTGTTTTAATGGCAGATACCCAAATTCGTCTACTATGAGTAATTTGTATGGAAGGATGACTTTCGGTCGCGCCTCCATTTTACAGATGTGGATATTAAAAAGCTATACGTTCAATAAGAGTTCCGATGACTTTATCATGAATATCCAATGACTTGGAAAAACAGGCCGCGCCCCCGTATTGCAGCTTAGCATGAATAGTCTATAATCCTCAAACAGTAATAAGAGAGAATTATAGTTAAGGAGTTATGGCAAGAATAGATGTTAAGTGTAGATCAAGAATAGATGTTAAGTGTAGATATTATAACGACACAGAAAAAGTAGTAAAGGCGGGATATTCAATTTCAAAACAACAGAGATATCAATGCAAGCAGTGTAATCGATATTTTTAACTGTAATATATTAATAATGCCTCTAAGCCTGGAGTCAAGGCTCAGATAGTAGATATGTCAATCAATGGCTCTGGAGTTAGGGATACAGTAAGAGTATTAAAAGTGGGTATCAATACGGTTATCCGTGTTTTAAAAAAATCTAGCGTTAAAAAAGATAAATCATTCTATCAATACGATAGAAGTAATTATTGCTCCTGAAATAGATGAACAATGGTCTTATGTACAGAATAAATCCAAACAAAGATGGCTTTGATATTCTTTGGATAAGATTTTGTTAAAAGTAGTTGCTTATACTTTTGGTACAAGATGTGATAGCACATCAGAATCATTACTGAAAAAAACTGGAGGATTTTAAGGTTACTTTTTACTTTACAGATGGATAGGGAAGTTATGCTAGGTTATTAGATCCCAAAAAACACATTGTTAGTAAAAAATATACTCAACGGATAGAACGGGGTAACTTAAATCTTAGAACAAGATGCAAAAGACTGACACGTAAAACAATTTGTTTTTCCAAGTCATTGGATATTCATGATAAAGTCATCGGAACTCTTATTGAACGTATAGCCTTTTAATATCCACATCTGTAAAATGGAGGTGCGGCCAAAACGATGTATGTCAAGACCATACGTATCTCTACCCAGTATTACTGTTTTCATATTGTCATAAAGCACTTCTTTTGGTACTCCGCCAAAATATTCAAATGCACGCTTATGGCATTCTATTAACGTTACAAGCTTCTCATTAGTAACAAATTCCACATAACTTGCTCGACTATATCCTAATGTAGCTACAAAAGCTGATAAAGTGTTCTTGCCTTTACGAAATTCAATCCAATCAACTTGCATCTGTTTACCGGATGCAGTCTCGAATCTTACCATATCCTCCTGCTTAGCTGCTGGCTTTATGCTTTTTAAATAATCTCTGAGTTGGGTCATCTTGCCCGTGTAACCCATCTCCTTTATCTCTTGAAACAATACAGTGCCGGGTAGCGATATAGGATAGGCTGATTTTATTCTTTCGCTCAAGTACTCCTTATACGGGGCTAGCTTTGTTATCAACTTCCTCCCATCCTTATATTTAGGGCTACCATCATATTTTAAATATTTACGTACTGTATTTACTGAAACACTTACTTCTCTTGATATACTTCTTAGGCTTGTGTCTTGTTTATTTAATATTTTTATTTCCATTATTTGCTCCAGTATTATCATTATTTTTTACCTCCTTACCCAGAAGATATTACTTTAATACTGTATCAATTTTTATCCATTGTGCTGTATCATTTTACTTCCGTTGCTAACACTGCAAAAATAGAAAGTAAAATCTAATTATTTTCAAATTGTAATAAATAATTACTTAAGTGAAAAGAATAATAGCAAAAATCACACAAGGATGAATAGTTAAACGATGATTACTTAATTAAATTATTGAATTATAACAATAATCTTAATAATATTTAATAATAAAGGATACATTTATCATAAATATAAGGTAATATTATGGCAAATTATTACATTAAGTCTTTACCAAATATAGTCAATTTAATCAGTTATTTTTGCAAACTTACTTT
The DNA here is from genome assembly GCF_964026445.1 of Rickettsia endosymbiont of Cantharis rufa. Lineage (NCBI taxonomy): Bacteria > Pseudomonadati > Pseudomonadota > Alphaproteobacteria > Rickettsiales > Rickettsiaceae > Rickettsia > Rickettsia endosymbiont of Cantharis rufa. The sequence goes on along the minus strand of NZ_OZ032150.1, from coordinate 1,105,888 downwards.
ATTACCAAATTTAATATTTGCTGATTCTAGTGGAAATACCTATGAACAAAACCTAGACAAAAATAAGGTATATTCTGCACATTTAAAACCTTTTTCTAATACCTCTACATACTCTTTAGATGAGTATTCTGATCATACTTTTGTACATATTGCTAATAAAAAATATATTTTATGTGGATTGGTTAGAGAGCTAAAATTTGCGTTTGAAGATATAAATTCATGGTTTTTAATGCCGGAAGCTCAAATTGATACGGTTAATTGGGAAACTGAAACAACAACAAATCACTGCCTAAGTAATTTTATTATAAATTTATTTCATATAAGAGAAGTAAAAGATTTTATTGCTAATATAACTATATCTAACTTAGCAAATGTATTTACTGCACATATAATCGGTGATAATAATTATAGCCTAATAAAGAATGATAGTACATATTATATGGTTGAATCTAGTTGCGATAAAGATATTAGTTTATTGTCTAGAGGAACAAATGAGTGTGCTGTATTTACTTTAGGCAATGATACAGATATCTCATTATTTAGTGCTATAAATGAATTAATTGAAGGTGATAGAGAGGTAAATAGTGCTGCTACAGGTAATTTTGTTACCTATATTATAGCAGTAACATTAAGTATATTAGGCATAAGATATGTAGCTAATAAAATTAAGGTACATATAAGTCCGGATCACTATGATAATAATGACCAGCATAATGTATGTCTAGGTCAAATAGAGGATCAAGAGGCTCTAAATAGCTAAGTACATATAAAACTTTTATTAGGTTCTGTGAGCGAAAATTAATAAGATTTTTGCAGTAATAGTTGTTCCTATTTCAAAAAAATCTTATAATTTTTAGCTAAAAAGAGCAAAAATGTGAGTGTTCACGGTATTATTCCTCTATTTGATCCCGTCTTGTTGCATGGCTCTTATGTCATTCCTGCGAAAGCAAGAATTCAAAAAAGTAATATATTGTGACCCAAACAAATAAAAAAAATAGTTTTACAGCATTGATTAGATTTTACTGTCGAATTTGATGTATGGATGCCTAAAGAAATAGTTTTAGATTTACCATTTTCATTTCTAGCTCCTATATTAGGAGTAAATTTACTTATTATATGCAATAAACATATGTGGTGTGAACTTAAAGATAATGAAGGGGAGCAATCAATAAGAGATAGTCAGATAATTGAACAAATAGGAGAAATGTTAGAAAGATACCTATCGTTTATTTCAAAACTTAAAGATTTAGATGATATAATACCATTATTGCATGAGGATGAGAAAACAAAACATAGTTGGAATATACCGCATACGGGAGACAGACAATAGAATTTTGGTCGCACCTCCATTTTACAGATGTGGATATTAAAAGGCTATACGTTCAATAAGAGTTCCGATGACTTTATCATGAATATCCAATGACTTGGAAAAACAAATTGTTTTACGTGTCAGTCTTTTGCATCTTGTTCTAAGATTTAAGTTACCCCGTTCTATCCGTTGAGTATATTTTTTACTAACAATGTGTTTTTTGGGATCTAATAACCTAGCATAACTTCCCTATCCATCTGTAAAGTAAAAAGTAACCTTAAAATCCTCCGGTTTTTTTTCAGTAATGATTCTGATGTGCTATCACATCTTGTACCAAAAGTATAAGCAACTACTTTTAACAAAATCTTATCCAAAGAATATCAAAGCCATCTTTGTTTGGATTTATTCTGTACATAAGACCATTGTTCATCTATTTCAGGAGCAATAATTACTTCTATCGTATTGATAGAATGATTTATCTTTTTTAACGCTAGATTTTTTTAAAACACGGATAACCGTATTGATACCCACTTTTAATACTCTTACTGTATCCCTAACTCCAGAGCCATTGATTGACATATCTACTATCTGAGCCTTGACTCCAGGCTTAGAGGCATTATTAATATATTACAGTTAAAAATATCGATTACACTGCTTGCATTGATATCTCTGTTGTTTTGAAATTGAATATCCCGCCTTTACTACTTTTTCTGTGTCGTTATAATATCTACACTTAACATCTATTCTTGATCTACACTTAACATCTATTCTTGTCATAACTCCTTAACTATAATTCTCTCTTATTACTGTTTGAGGATTATAGACTATTCATGCTAAGCTGCAATACGGGGGCACGACCAGAATTTTTAGCAACAATAAATTATATTTTAGGAAGAAAACAGGGGGCAATAAAAATAATAGAAAATTATCTTACTAAAATTCCAAAATTTGCTGAAACTCTAGAAGAATTAAAAGAACAAATGTAAAACAATACGCCTCATCCAGCAAATGTAAAATATCTTACACTTATGCCTAAATTTAATCCATGCTTAAAGTATAAATACAGCAAATTTTTGAAATTAAAAGCTCGCTTTATGCTGGATTCCTGCTTCCGCAGGAATGACACCGAGCACTTTTTTCTTGAACCACTCAACAACGCCGGTCACGCGAACTAGGCGACAGTGAGCGGTTACTCCTCACGTACTAGTATGTACTCTACGGTTCGAGGTGAAGTGTCTCCGGAGGGTTTCTTCCCTAAACCCTCGCTTCCGAAAAGGTCTACTGAATTAATGATTCAAATTCCTTTACGACGGCTTGATAAAGTTTCCGTTTGAAAGGAATTATAATGGATAATAGCTCATCAAGTGATGCCCAGCGCCATTGGTCGAATTCGGGATTAGGCATATTTATATTAATGTCTTCATTATTCCCGGTAAATCTAATTAGAAACCAGCGTTGTTTCTGCCCACGAAAATTACCGTTCCACAATTTAGGTATTAAAAAGCTTGGTACATCATAACTATACCAGCATTTGCTTTCAGCAATAATATATCCCTTATCGCTTCCTATTTCTTCTAACATCTCACGCATTGCTGCAATACTTGGAGTTTCGCCGGGAACTATCCCACCTTGCGGCATTTGCCATGCAGATATTTTTGTATCTATTCTTTTACCGACGAATATGTGGTTATCGGCATTTAATATCATCATGCCGACCCCTGGTCTATATGGTAAATCAAGATGTTTTTTGGAAGAATTTCTCATTATTTTTTTACTTTAAAAAATCAATTATAATTTTACTACTTTATTTTTACCTGTTGTTTTAGCCTCATACATAGCTTTGTCAGCACGTTCAATGAAAGATTCCATTGATTCTTCTTTTTTATATTCCGCAACTCCGATTGAAATAGTTTTTTTTAAATGTTCAATTTGATCTTCAATGGGAAAATCCATATATTCTATTTTAACTCTAACTCTCTCCGCAGTTTCAATCGCTTTAGAAATATCTATATCCGTTAAGAGCATAGTAAATTCTTCACCGCCGAATCTTGCTATTAAGTCTGTTACTCTGAGAGTATTCTTCAAAATACGAGATACAATTGTTAAAACCTTATCGCCTGCTTGATGACCGTAAGTATCGTTTACATGTTTAAAATTGTCGATATCGCACATAAGTAAATATAATTTAATACTTTCTCTATTAGCCTTCTCAATCATTTGTTTGAGATGTATATCGAAATAGCGACGATTAAATAAGCCGGTTAAGCCGTCTTTAGCTGCTAAATTAACACTTTGTTCAAGATCATTACGTAAATTATCTTGATATTGCTTACGCCTTAATTGCGTTCTAATTCTAGCAAGCAATTCACTTTCTTCTATAGGATAAACGAAATAATCATTAATACCGAGTTCAATACCTTTTACAACCAAAGGCATACCGTCCTCATCAATTTGTAAAATTATTACCACGCCGCTTATTTCTGCCTTACCTCTTAAAATAACACTGATTCTTAAAGGATCTTCATTCTCAAGCGTACTACTGATAATTACTAAATCGGGTGCATATTCATTTATAATATCTAATTCATCGGAATTACTTATCACCTTTACGTTTTGAGTAATCCTAAGTAACATTTGTTTTATATTTTTAGCTTGTACTACATCATCATTAATTAGTAATATTTTTTTATCTACAAAAGTGTCGTGCATTTCAATATTTGTTACGCCTAATAATGCATTAGTGCTATTACGAAGCTTTAACTCATCAATTAAGCTTTTCATTCTAGATAGCGATTTAAGTCTTACAAATAAAGCAGTATCGTTAATAGGCTTTGTTAAAAATTCATCAGCCCCTGCTTCAAGACCTTTAACTCGATCATCAATATCAGAAAGTGCAGTTACCATTACAACCGGTATATGAGTAGTTTCCGAATTGGTTTTTATAATCTTACATACCTCAAATCCATCCATTTCCGGCATCATAACATCAAGTAGTATAATATCAATTTTTTCCTTTTTCAGAATTGCTAATGCTTCTTTACCGCTATTTACAGTAAGAACCGTATAATACTCTTTTAAAAGTTTGGCTGTTAGTAATTTAATATTGGTGTCTATATCATCTACTACTAATATTGTGGTCATAAGATTAAATTCTTGTTTTTAAAGGAAATAATTTGTATATTTATACTTTAATTCTGAGTCTTAAGATGTATAATATATGAAAATTTCAGCAAATTCAATTAGAACAGGTAACATATTAGTTTATAATAATGATTTATGGGTTGTAAGTAAAACGCCGGAACATACACAACCTGGGAAAGGTGGAGCTTATGTACAAGTTGAGATGAAAAATTTAAAAACAGGTACAAAGCGTAACGATAGATTCAGTTCTTCCGATTATTTAGAAAAAGCCGAACTTGAGCAAAAAGATTATCAATTTTTATATTTTGAAGGTGATGATTTAGTATTGATGGATACAAAACATTTTGATCAAATAAATGTTCCCAAGAAAATTTTAGAAGAAAAATTACCTTTCTTAACTGAAAATATGGTTGTTAAAGTCGAATTCTATAATGAAAAGCCTTTAAATATTGAGCTTCCTCCAACTGTTATACTTGAGATTAGTGAAACTGATCCGATAATAAAAGGAGTAACCGCTACTGCTTCTTATAAACCGGCAATTTTAACAAACGGCATTAAAGTTAAAGTACCGCAATATTTAGAAATAGGAGAAAGAATTGTTGTTAAAACTGATGATATGACATATGCCGAGCGAGCGAAGTAAGCTGCTTTATTGAACTATGGATGTCGTTCCTAGGTAAAAACGACGTTGTTACATGGATCGAAAAGCACACTCGATGTCATTCCCGCGTAGGCAGGAATCCAGCATAAAGCAAGATAAATCGAGCTTTTAATTTCAAAAATTTGCTGTATTTATACTTTTTTCTGGATTCCCGCCTGCGCGGGAATAACATAAAATGAGCCATGCAACAACGCTTCTAAAAGCGTAAATGACACAATAAATTAACTATTAAAATCAAATGCAACCTATAACTAATTTATTAATTAATGCCTTGCGTAAAGCTGTTAAGTTTTTGCACAGAGATTTTTTAGAACTCGAAATGCTACAAAAAAATTCTGTAAGAAATGAAGAATTTTGTAGACGATCTTACTTAAGATTAAAAACTTTATTATGCGAAGAATTACAAAAACATACACAAGATTTATTTTTTCCTGAAGATCAATTTGATTTAAATAATAATTATGAAAGTGTTTTTTTAGTGAATCCTATAGATAGTCTAAATAATTTCGCTAGAAGCATACCTTTTTTTGCGGTATCTATAACTTATTTAAAAAAACCCCAAGGAGCTTTATCTCCAAGTTCTACAGTAATATACTTCCCCGTTCTTAATGAAATTTATTATGCTGAAAAAGGTAAAGGAGCTTGGGTAGAAAAAAATAATTTAAACTCTAATGATCAAAGATTAAGACTTAGAGTCTCTGATAATGACGATTTAAAGAATTGTTTAGCAATTATTGAAGGTTTAAATTATGATAATTTGGAGGAGATAGATAATATTAGATCTTTTGGCTCTCCTTGCTACGGGGCTATGCTTGTAGCTTCAGGCAAAGCGGATTTAATATGTTTATCATTATTAAATTTTACGTTATATTATGCGTTTGAGCTTCTTATTAAGGAAGCAGGCGGGATAATTATAGATTCTAGCGATAAATTTATATATTCAAATCTCTATATTGCTAAGAGGCTATCAGTAAATAAATTTTAATTGATAATTAAAAAGATTTTATAGCGAAAATTAATAAGATTTTGGAAAGAATAGTAGTCCCTATTTCAAGAAAATCTTATAATTTGTAGTAAAAAAGCATTTAATTAGCTTTAAAATAATTCATGTAGTGGCATCTTAGACAAGAAATTATTTTAGATTTGCATCTTTATTGTTAGAATATAATAATATTAATATAATTATTAATTCATAAAGTTATGGCACATTATAAAGAGTTTGAATTTGACTGCGATTTTGGTGGACAAAGAGCCAAGTTTAAGTTTTATATAGGTACGCCGCAAGAAGGGCATCATCCGCTGCAATTTCAAGCAAAATGGTTATCTGACGAAAGAGGTGGTACTATTCTTGATGAGGTTATGAAAGCAATGTCACGGCTAAATGATCTTGCCAAAAAAAACGGCGTCCCGCTTCCGGATTTATGTGTATATGCTCTTGGTTCTGCTCAAGAAGCTCAAACTACCCCTCAAGAAGAAGATGAAGACGAGAATGAGAAGCAAGAAGATAAAGCCGAGCAGGCATAGTTAAAATAATAAGGAGATTCATAGAGATTAAAATGAAACAATATAATGATTTATTTAAAATTATTCACCGCGAGGGATATATATTCATTGCTAGTTTTGCATTAGTAAGCTTTTTATTGGCATCATTTAATGAAAAACTTGGCTGTATTGGGTTTATTGCCACTGCATGGTGTATTTACTTCTTTCGTAATCCCGATCGACATGTTCCTATAAACGATGATCTGGTAATAAGCCCTGCAGATGGAGTAATTCAAGAAATCAAAGAAGCATTGCTGCCGCCGGAATTAGGACTTGGTGATGTGGAAATGATTAGAGTTAGTATTTTTCTAAATATTTTTAATGTTCATGTTAATAGAATTCCAGCAAACGGAAAAATTTTAGCGCTTCATTATAACCCCGGAAAGTTTTTTAATGCCTCGCTTGATAAAGCCAGTGTTTATAATGAGCGTCAATCAGTATTAATGGAAACTGATCAAGGACAAAAAATTGTTTTTGTTCAAATAGCCGGACTTATAGCAAGGCGTATAGTTTGTGATTTAGAAGAGGGTAATGAAGTTAAAACGGGCGAGCGATACGGTATAATTCGTTTTGGTAGTAGAGTAGATGTTTACCTACCGTTGAAAACAGCTTTATTAGTGAGTAAAGGGCAGACTGCTATAGGTGGTGAAACTATCATTGCTGATTTTGGACGTAAAAAAACAGCAGAATTTAAGTTTGAGAGAAAGTAGTTACTCGTCATTGCGAGGAGAATTACAAGGTAATTTGACGAAGCGATCCCAAGAGTTTGTTTTATGAGATTGCCACGTTCCTCGCAGTCGCACGCAATGACGTTTTTTATACCATACATTCCGAGTATTAAAATTGTTAAAAATTCGTAAGCCTATAATAACTAAGCCTGTACCCATAATAAAATTAATTCCCAACTTTGTTACGTTGCTTGGGCTTGTAACCGGTATGAGTTCTATAAAATTTGCTTTAGATAGCAGATGGGAGCTTGCGGTATATTGCATTATAGTAGCAGCAATTATTGACGGTATCGATGGCAGAATAGCAAGGATGCTAAATGCAACCAGCCCATTTGGTGCAGAACTTGATTCATTATGCGATTTTGCTAATTTTGGTATAGCTCCTGCTTATCTAATATATTTATGGTCTTTTCAACAATATGAGTATAAAGTATTTTCATCAGCAGTAATGCTGTTATTTATAGTGTGTATGGCTTTGCGTTTAGCTCGCTTTAACGTTGGTATTTCTCAACCAAAACAAGATAAAAAAGCTGAATATTTTTTTACCGGTGTACCTGCTCCATGCGGTGCATTACTCGCTTTAATGCCTGTAATGATAGATTTTGAAATCGGTACGTTATTAAATATCAATACCCGCACTCACACTATAACAATTAATATATATTTAGCTATTATAGCTTTTCTACTTGCTAGTAGACTCCCTACAATCTCAACAAAAAATTTAAGTATTAAACCTGAGTATTTATCCCTTGCAATGATTTTAGTTGCTATTGTTATTATAAATCTTATCATATATCCATGGTATTCAATGCCATTAATTGCAGTTATATATATTCTTTCTATACCAATTTGTTACTTTTTTAAACATAGAGGATATCTAGGTTCTGTGAAGGAAAATTAAATTAATCTATTTTTGCTCTTTTTTGCTACAAATTATAAGATTTTTTTTGAAATAGGAACAATTATTACTGAAAAAATCTTATTAATTTTCACTCAAAAATATCTAAAAATACAAATAATTTAATTTTCCTTCACAGAACCTACAAAGTTAATTTTAAATCTAATTAGAATAACTTTGTAAGCACTCTTTAAACTTAATGCAAATTAATTATGCTGAATATCTCACAAACTATCTTAAAATATAAGCATCATCCATTCGCTAAATATATACTTATTATAGTTCTAGTAATATTTATTTATTTTGGATATAGAATTTATGTTTGGGCAAATACGCAATCCACAAATAATGCTTATATTGATGCAGATATTTCAAATGTTAGTGCTGAAGTTAGCGGTGTTTTAACTAATCTATCGGTAACCAATAATACTAAAGTTAGTAAAGGTGATTTAATAGCTTGTATCGATGATAGAGATTATAAGGCAAAGCTTGCGGCGCTTGAAGCATCTATTGAAACTTGCATAAAAAACATAGAAATTATAGAGCAAAAAATCTCAATAGGGTGGATTAGCCTAGAACAAGCGGCTGAAAAATCAAAACTTGCTAAAATAAGCTTTGATATTGCCTCAACAGATTTTACTAGGGTGCAGGAATTAAATAAGGCTAAATTTGCTAGCTCTAAAACATTAGATGATTCCGAAAACGCATATCAAAAAGCTAAAACAGATTATAAACAATCACAATTAGATCTCGATATATCTAAGCAAAATCTGACTCTTTTAGATCTTGAGAAATCTGCGGAAAAAGAAAAACTCAAAGAATTAACAGAAAATAAAAAGATTATCTCAAGAAGTCTACAAAATACTAAACTTACTGCTATGGTACCGGGTATATTTAGTAATAGTAGTTTAGAAGTCGGAAATTATATAGTACAGGGTAGAGCATTGTTTTCTATAGTTCAAGATAATACTATGTATATTCAAGCTAATTTTAAAGAAACACAAATTAAGAAATTTAAGCCCGGTATGAACGTCAAAATTGAATTCGATGCTTTGCCTAAAAAAGTAATTTATGGAAAGATTCGTAATATTGCTCCTGCTACCGGTTCTAAATTTAGCTTAATCCCACCCGATAATGCTACCGGTAATTTTACTAAAATCGTACAACGTATACCTATTTTAATAGATTTTGAATCCCCAGATGTCAATCTAGTTCCCGGCATGTCAGCAATTGTATCCATTAGAACTGATCAAAAGATTTAGTGGTATATCCCTTAAAAGATGCTACAATACATTAGACTTCCTGCATAAGTCATCTTAAAAGAGGAATTCGAAGGAGACGCGGAACGCAGAACCACAGCCATACGTGAGGATTCGATTATCGGATCGACGTACAAATTATCTTTAGAAGTGACTTATGCAGGAAGTCTATCCATAATAATATATCAATAATAGCATGTATAAAGTTAACCCAAGAGTAGATCTAGCCTTTAAAAAAATCTTTGGAGTAGAAGAGAATAGGGGCTTACTAATATCTCTTATAAATTCAATAGTGTCAGAAACGGATCAAATTATAGATGCGACACTACTTAATCCTTATAATCCAAAGAATTTTAAAACAGATAACCCTCCATACTTGATATTAAAGCCAAAAGTGAAAGCGGTAAAAGATATAATATCGAAATTCAAGTAACCGATGAAGCGGATTACGATAAAAGAGCTTTGTATTATTTGGCAAAAATGTATAAGGAACAACTGAAAGAGGGGGTGGATTATTCAGAATTAAGCAAAGCAATAGGTATACATATACTTAATTTCACTAGTATTACGAATACTAACAACTATCACAATGCCTTTCAGTTGAGTGAGAAAAATAATGGTTTGGTATATTTTAAATATATAGAATTACATACAATAGAGCTTAATAAATTTGCTAAGAATCCTAAAGAGGAGTTATCTGACGTCGTCAAGAAAGTTAAAAATGCTCTAGATACATGGCTTGCTTTTTTAACACGTAATGATTTATTAAATAAAGATAATTTACCGAAAGAGCTAAATAATAAAGATTGGTCGCACCTCCATTTTACAGATGTGGATATTAAAAGGCTATACGTTCAATAAGAGTTCCGATGACTTTATCATGAATATCCAATGACTTGGGAAAACAAATTGTTTTACGTGTCAGTCTTTTGCATCTTGTTCTAAGATTTAAGTTACCCCGTTCTATCCGTTGAGTATATTTTTTACTAACAATGTGTTTTTTGGGATCTAATAACCTAGCATAACTTCCCCATCCATCTGTAAAGTAAAAAGTAACCTTAAAATCCTCCGGTTTTTTTTCAGTAATGATTCTGATGTGCTATCACATCTTGTACCAAAAGTATAAGCAACTACTTTTAACAAAATCTTATCCAAAGAATATCAAAGCCATCTTTGTTTGGATTTATTCTGTACATAAGGCCATTGTTCATCTATTTCAGGAGCAATAATTACTTCTATCGTATTGATAGAATGATTTATCTTTTTTAACGCTAGATTTTTTTAAAACACGGATAACCGTATTGATACCCACTTTTAATACTCTTACTGTATCCCTAACTCCAGAGCCATTGATTGACATATCTACTATCTGAGCCTTGACTCCAGGCTTAGAGGCATTATTAATATATTACAGTTAAAAATATCGATTACACTGCTTGCATTGATATCTCTGTTGTTTTGAAATTGAATATCCCGCCTTTACTACTTTTTCTGTGTCGTTATAATATCTACACTTAACATCTATTCTTGCCATAACTCCTTAACTATAATTCTCTCTTATTACTGTTTGAGGATTATAGACTATTCATGCTAAGCTGCAATACGGGGGCACGACCTAATTTTTTTAGGATACCCTGAAGAAATACGAAAAATAATTTACACAACTAATGCTGTGGAATCCGTTAATAGTCAACTCCGAAAAGTCACAAAAAATAAACGTGTTTTTCCAAATGATAATACTGTTTAAAAGCTTATATTTAGCAATTGATACATGACCAGGAAATGGTCCATGCCTACACCAAATTGGAATGCGGCTATGGCTCATTTTTTAATAAAATTTGAAGATAGAATCTAGGCCTTTGGGAAATTTACACACTTAATTGGGAAGACTCAATTCTAAAACTAGTTGACTAATTATCTGCCCTTTAACTCTCTTAGTTCTTTTTTTAGCTTTATTACTAAAGTTTGTAATTTTTCAAATTCTTCACGAGTGACGTAGTTACCTTTAAGTATTTTATCCTCAATTATGCCACAGCTTTTATCCGCTATGCTATCTAAAGCTTTTTGTGCTACGCTGCTAGCTCCAACGGCTACTCTTAAAATACTATTTGTTTTCATAATACCTCTATAGATAACGCATGTAGACCGCTGTTAAATTCATCGGTAAGTAAGTTATTAATAGTGCGATGATTAGCAATTAGGCTTTTCCCCTGTAATGTTTCTGCAGAAATTCTTATTTTTAGATGGCTGTGAATACCGTCATAGTGACTCGCATGCTTGTAGCTTTCATCTATTATTTCTTGAAAATGTGGTTTTAACACACTTAGTTTTTCTCGTATCCTGTCTATGCGGCACATATTTTTATTTCATTTACAGTAAAAATGTCCTAATATTCTTAAGTATATAATTTTATGATAAAAATGGCAATGTCGGAATTAATAACGGATTATAAAGATTTACAAGATGAGATAGATAAGTTGGGAAAAGGCGTATGTTTAGCTTGTAGATTAGTTAATTATGACGAAATCGAATTTATAGAGCAAGATAAGCATTTTATAATTGAAGATTTAGATCAAATTATTGAAAATGTAAGCAAAGAACTTAATATTTTTCCAAAGTTTAAAAAAATACAAAAAGATAGGATATTATTTATTTTAGATACTACTGATTCTGACTTAATTAAAAATTTTGCTAGGAAATTATATTTGTTTTCGCAGCTTTATATTAATGAACAGAAGCCGGCAGTTTATATGAATTGTTATATTTCTAGTATTAAATTCCCAAAAATAAGTAATAATGCCGGAGAAATTGAAAAAACCTTGAATATGTTACTTTCACAAAATAATAATTATTATTACCGTGAATATAGCAGCACAGAACATGATTTAGAAAATATAAGAAAATCTAACATCTTGCTTAATTTGCTAAGGAATGCTTTAGCAAAAAAGACTATGCGATTTGCTTATCAGCCTATAATAGATCGCAATACTATGAAGATTCATTATTATGAATGTCTGCTTCGTATACCTGATGAGAACGGTGTTTATATTTCCGTAGGTCCGATAATCCCTATTGCTGAAAATAAAGGATTAATTTTTATAATTGATCAAATTGTTTTGGAAATGACTGTTAACGAACTTGCCCGCAATCCAAACTTAATGTTAGCCGTGAATATTTCAAATATAGGAACGAGCGATGAAGCTTTATGGGAAATAGCGGAAAACTTATTAAAAACTCATAATGTTCGAGGTCGCTTAATTATTGAAATTACAGAAACTTCTTTTAACGAGAATTACGATAAAATAACTTTGTTTATTAATAAGCTTCGCAAATACGGATGTAAGTTTGCGTTAGATGATTTTGGTTCTGGTTTTACTTCTTTTAAACAGCTTCAAAGTTTACCTATCGATATTATCAAAATTGACGGTAAATATGTACGTAGTATTACAAGTGATGTACAAAGTAGGTATTTCATAGAAAGATTAATTAAGATTTCAGAAGATTTAAATATTGAAACGGTAGCTGAGTTTGTAGAGAATGGAGAAATAGCTAAATTTTTAATTGATCTAAAAGTCGGTGGGCTACAAGGGAATTTCTATTCCGAAGCAAAGTTCGATAGGATCGATGTCATACCGCGACTTGATCGCGGTACCCATAAAAATAACTTTTAATATCAACGTTTAAGCTGGATACCGCGATCAAGTCGCGGTATGACGCAGTTAACACTTGACGACCTACATAAAAAACCTTTATGCAGAACTCAACTTTGAATGATTAAACTCAGATGCTGCTACTTGAATTAAAAAAAACTAATCAAACTTTAGAAACTATACATTTCATAGGCATCGGTGGTGTTGGAATGAGCGGTATAGCCGAGATATTACATAATCTAGGCTATAAAGTACAAGGTTCTGATTTAGTAGAAAATTATAATACTAAAAGACTTGCAGTTTATGGTATTAAAATATTTTTAGGGCATGCTGAGCAAAATATTACCAATGTTTCGTATGTCGTTATTTCATCGGCAATTAACCCAGATAATCCCGAAATAAAAGAAGCGTTAGAACGTAAAATCCCGATTATTAGACGTGCGGAGATGCTCGCTGAGCTTATGAGGTTAAAATGTTCCGTAGCAGTTTCGGGATCGCACGGCAAAACCACCACTACTTCTTTAGTCGCTTGTTTATTTGAGGCAGCCGGTTTATGCCCTACGGTTATTAACGGCGGGATTATCAATAATAGATCGACTAATGCATATCTTGGTTCAAGTAATTATTTAATTGCGGAGGCCGATGAATCTGATGCGACATTTATTCATATTCCATCAACTATTGCGATAATAACTAACATTGATCCAGAACATTTAGATTATTATAAAGATTTTGAAACATTAATTAGTGCTTTTAAAAGTTTTATTACTAATCTGCCGTTTTACGGTTTTGCAGTTTGCTGTATCGATCATAAAATAGTTCGTAAGTTAGTAGATGATATTACCGAAAGGAAGATTGTTACTTACGGAATCGATTCGGAAGATGCTCATATTATAGCATTTAATATTAACACTGATATTGCCTCTTCTACTTTTGACGTAAAAATTAGTCTACCAAATGTACTAGGTACAACGATCATTGAAAAAATTACTATTCCAACGCCCGGAAGACATAATATTTTAAATAGTCTTGCTGCAATCGCTGTTGGTATAGAATTAGATTTCGGTATTAAAGCTATTAAAAACGGCTTCAATAATTTTAAAGGAGTGAAGAGGAGATTTACTAAAGTAGCTGAATATAATAGTGCGGTGGTTATTGATGATTATGCTCATCATCCTGAGGAAATCAAAGCAACGCTTGCTACGGCTAAAAATATAGCAAATAAACAAAACGGTAAAGTTATTGCTATTTTTCAGCCTCATAGATATTCAAGGATACAGCATTTATTCGATGATTTTATGGTCTGCTTTAATGATGCGGATATGATTTATATTACCGATATATATGCCGCAGGAGAAGAGCCTATAGAAGGAGTTACAGGACAAAGTTTAGTTGATAAGATTACTAAGAATAAGCATCACGATAAGGCAAATTTTCTAGCAGAACTAGATGATGCGGTGGAAATTATTATAAGTAACGCAGATGCAGGTGATATGATAATTATGATGGGAGCAGGTAATATTTCAAGTTTTGCAAATGAATTAGATAGGAAGTTGTCCTCTCGCGACTAAGCTGTCATACCGTGGCTTGATGTCATTCCCGTGTAGGCGGGAATCTAGGGTAAAGCAAGATAAATCGAGCTTTTCAAATAAAGCTTTAAGGTACTAGATTCCCACCTACGCGGGAATGACATAAAACGATCCGCGCAACAACGTCACACAAGAAAAAAGATAACAGTAAAGATATGTTAATTTTACCGATAATAAAAGGTGAGTATAAAAAGGACTATAATTTAAAACACTTAACATGGTTTAAAGTAGGCGGGAATGCCGAAATTTTCTTTAAACCTTTAGATAATGAAGATTTAGCAAGTTTCTTAATACAAAATAAGCAAAAATTACCTATAACTACTTTTGGAGCAGGCTCAAACATTATTATAAGAGATGGCGGCATAGAAGGGGTTGTTATAAAACTTGGTCAGAATTTTAGTAATATTGATTTTATAGATGATAATCATTTAGTAGTAGGTAGCAGCTGCCTTAATTATAATTTAGCAAAATTCTGTCAAGCAAATTCTATTTTCGGTTTTGAGTTTTTAGTAGGTATTCCAGGTACTATCGGCGGCGGTATTGCTATGAATGCAGGAGCTTATGGCTCTGAGTTTAAAGATATTATAGTTAGAATTGAAGCGATTGACTTGGCGGGAAATTTTTTAACATTTACCAACGAAGCAATAGGTTTTAAATATCGCGGTAACAATTTACCAAAGGATTTAATTATTCTCAAAGCTGTTTTTAAAGTAAATAAAGGCGATAGTGAAAATATATTATTACGGATGAATGAAATAAATAATGCAAGATCATCGACGCAGCCTATTAAAGAGCGTACAGGCGGTAGTACTTTTGCAAATCCTGAGGGGCTTAAATCCTGGGAACTTATTGACAAAGCAGGACTTAGAGGCTATAGAATAGGCGGCGCTTCGATGTCGGAGCTTCATTGTAATTTTATGATTAATAACGGTGATGCTATTGCTAAGGATTTAGAAGATTTAGGTGACTTCGTCCGGCAAAAAGTATTTGAAGATAGAGGTATTAAGTTAGAATGGGAGATTAAGAGAATAGGACGTCATCTCGTGGCTTGATCGACCTTGTTACGTGGCCTCTATGTCATTCCTGCGAAAACAGGAATCCAGAAAAAAGCGAGATAAATCGAGTTTTTAATTTTAAAAACTTACTGTAGTTATACTTTTTAGTGACTGGATTCCCAATTTCGCGGGAATGACATAGTCACCTCTTAATTCAGTAATAAAAATAAAACAATATGCATAAATACCAAACACATTGGGTGGAACACTCTGAAGTTAAAATATTAAGCAATAGCGGTAAAAAGCATATAGCATTAGTTGCGGGCGGTATGTCTTCTGAGCGTGAAGTATCTTTAATATCAGCTGAGGGAGTTAGTAAAGCTTTAATTGAATTAGGATATAAAGTTACCTTTATTGATATGGGAGCGGATATTGCTACAAAATTACAGGAAATAAAACCCGATATAGTTTTTAATTGTCTGCACGGTACATACGGTGAAGACGGTAACTTACCGGGGCTATTAAATATACTTCGTATTCCATATACTCATAGCGGCGTATTAGCATCTAGTATAGCATTTAATAAAATATATTCTCGTGGTGTTATGTTATCAGCAAGGGATATACACATTCAAGAAGAATTTGCTATAATAAATAAAGAAGATAATATAAAAGCCGATCCAATACCAAGGCCGTATGTTATTAAACCATTAACTCAAGGATCAAGTATAGGTATTGAAATAATATTTGAAAAAGATAATTTTAATTTTGCTGATTATAATTTTCCTTATGGTAACCAAATAATAGTTGAGAGATATATTAAAGGTCGTGAATTGCAAGTAGCCTTATTAAACGGTAAGGTTTTAGGAGCTTTAGAAATTCAGCTTCTTAAGAATCGCTTTTATGATTATGAAACTAAATATACTGAAGGATTAGCTAAACATTTATGTCCAGCTCCATTAACTGAAGATTTATATAAAAAACTATTAATTACTTCTGAAGAAATTTATCATGTTATTGGTTGTAGAGGGGTAGCAAGGGCAGAATTTATTTTAGAAGACCAAACAAACAAATTATATGCTTTGGAGATAAATACTCACCCGGGTATGACGCCTTTATCAATAGTGCCGGAAATTGCAGCTTATGCAGGGATAAATTTTACTAACTTAATTGAAGAAATTATAAAGACGGCAAGCTTTGAATCATGAGAAAAAAAACAAGCTCAAATAAAAAAAAACAGACAAAAAAAGCTAATAATATCTCATTACGCCGAAAATTAGGGTTAATTTATAAAAAAACAATATTAGTAGTTAAAATTGCTTTAATTATTTTTATATGTTTATTTGCTTTTACAAAATATTTTGCTTCTCTCAAGACCTACTTAACCACAAATATATATCAAACAACGACAAAACTTGGTTTTAAACTCGAGAATGTTATAATTGAAGGACAGCAAAATGTCGATGAGCCTACAATATTAAAGGTTTTAAATGCAAGCAACGGCAGTCCTGTTTTTGCTCTTAAATTAGACGAAATTAGAAATAATTTAAAGAAAAATAAATGGATTAAGGAAGTATATGTCGGTCGAAGATTACCAAATACGATATATATCAAGTTATTTGAAAGAGAGCCTATTGCTATTTGGCAAATCAATAATCAGCTTTTCTTGGTTGATGAAGAAGGTTACGAAATTAGTAAAAATATTCAGCCTTTTCCTCATTTATTACATGTTGTAGGGGAAGGGGCAAATATATATGCAGGTAAATTAGTAAGCGAGCTACAGAAATATCCAGCATTAATGAATAAAACTTCAGCTGCTATAAGACTCGGAGATAGAAGATGGGATTTAAACCTTAAAGGTAATACAAGTATTAAGTTACCTGAAAAAGATTTTGAAGAAGCATTAAAATATATTGATGCACTCAATAAAGCTAACAAGCTATTTAACCAAAATTATAAGGTTTTGGATTTGAGAGATAAGAATAAGTACTATCTTGAGAAATACTAGTTTCTGTATAATCGAACTGTGTCATACCACGGCTTTTATACATTCCCGCGAAAGCGGGAATCCAGAAAAAGTATAAATATAGCAAATTTTTGAAATTAAAAGCTCGACTTATCTCGCTTTATGCTGGATTCCTGCTTTCGTAGGAATGACATAAGAGTCTTTTAACAAAGTTGCTCCCTCCATGGTATGACAATAATTTAAATAAAAAAATGAAAGAGAAAATATCAAATTTTGTGACACTTGATTTCGGCAGTAGTAAGATTGCTGTCATTGCTGCCTATATTAGTAAAAAAGGCGAAATTAAAGTAGCGAGCCAAAATTTGCATCATTCTAAAGGTATTAAATCAGGAGCTATATCAGATTTAAAAAATGCTGAAACTAGTATCGTTTCCGCAATTTATGCACTTGAAAAAGATTGTGGTAAAAATATAAAAAAAGTTATATTATCGTTATCAGGTGCGGATACTAAATCTTATTATATAAATTATACAATTAAAGTTAACGGTCAAACCGTAACGCAGCAAGACATTAAAAAATTACTACAAAAAGCATTACTTGAATTTAAAGTT
Organism: Rickettsia endosymbiont of Cantharis rufa; assembly: GCF_964026445.1. Lineage (NCBI taxonomy): Bacteria > Pseudomonadati > Pseudomonadota > Alphaproteobacteria > Rickettsiales > Rickettsiaceae > Rickettsia > Rickettsia endosymbiont of Cantharis rufa. The sequence continues at coordinate 1,087,539 of NZ_OZ032150.1, read as the reverse complement.
AAAAACCAAGAAATTATTCATTATTTTCCTCTTGAGTTTACCCTTGATAATAATTCAGTCGAAAACCCTATAGGTATGTACGGTAGAGAACTTAGTTGCGAATTGCATATTGTGGCAGCTAGTTCAAATATGTTGTCAAATATTGTACAATGTTTTGCTAAATGTCATGTTGAAGTCACGAATATCACTCTAGCAATTTATGCTTCTGCCATAGCTTGTCTTACGAATGATGAAAAAAATCTTGACTCGCTTATCATTGATATGGGCGATAAAACTACCTCTTTCGGTATTTTTTTTGCAGATAAATTAATATATACGGGGCATGTAAATATAGGTAGTTTTCATATTAGCTCGGATATTGCTAAAGTTTTCGGTATCGATCTTGTTACGGCAGAGAAATTAAAGATTTTATACGGCAACGCAGTTATACCTTTATTTGAAAAAGATAGTATTATAAATATGGATGATTTTCAAGTTGATACTCATCATAATTTAAATATTTCCGTAACAATTTATAAATTGGCTGAGGTAATAAGAGCAAGAGCCGAAGAAATATTATCAATGGTAAAAGCTGAATATGATAAAGCAACAAAAGGGCAGGTTGAAGTTTTTAGAGTTGTAATTACCGGTGGTGGGTCTCAGCTTAGAGGGCTTAAAGAGCTTTCAAATAAAATTTTTGAAAAACAGAGCAGAATTGGTAAACCGGATATTATTGCAGGTTTTACAGAGGATTATAATCCGGCGATGTACTCAGCAACTATAGGGATGCTAAAGATTCATGCACTAAAGCAGCAAAAAGAATTTGCTCATATTAGATTTGATGAAAATAGCAGCTTCTTCAAGAAAGCTTTTGATTGGTTTAAGGAGAATGTTTAGAGATGTGACAGTTCACTGTCGCCCCGTGGCTTGACCACGGGGTCCAGCAAAAATGATTTCAATATTGCTACTTATATGTTTTACCGGATCCCGTGAATAAATCACGGGATGACAGAGAGGAATGACATTGCTAAGAATTAGTATTAGATTTCTGTCTAGAGCAGATTAGTACATTTCCTTTAACTTCAATAATAAAGAGTCGGTCGCCTGTTTTTGCATCGATTTCGTTTGATATAAGATAAGCATTCATAATAGCACCGGACCATTTCACTTGTCCCACAGTATCAGAAGAGATGGTAGAACTATAAACCTCTACCGCTTTGCCTATCATATCCGAGTAATTTTCTACTTTAGTAGTTTTATTATAAACATATTTTTTAAGAGGATAATATAATATGCAAAACCAAATAAGCGATAACATACCAAAAATCGTTATTTGATTTGTTAAGCTAACTAGAGGATAGTTATATACCGCAAGAGTGTTTGATAATGCTCCAAACCCAAAAAATAAGAACCCGATACTTGGAGCTGTAAAAAATTCAATAGCTACACAAATTATGCCGATTATTAACCATATTTCTGTAAGGTAATTATTTATCATGAACATAAGTTTTTAAAAATAATATTACATCGGCTATGTCTTGCGGTTTTGATATACCGGCAAAGGACATTTTAGTTCCCGGTACATAGCTACTTGGTTTATGTAAGAAAGCAAATAAACTATCATCATCCCATACGCCGCCAAGTTTTGATAGAGCAGGGGAGTATTTATAGTCTGTTAGTCTTGCTTTAGGGCGACCAGCTACATCCCACAAGTGAGGTCCTAGTTTATTTGGGCCGTCCTTATCAAGAGAATGGCACATTAAGCATTTTTTTGCTATCGCGCGGCCGTTATCGGTGTTAGCAGTCTTCATCAATTCCGGTATATTTACTGGCGCTTGCTCTAGTGTCGTAGTACCTTGATTTTCTGATGATTCGTGAACTGCAACGCTGTAACCGCGATGTAAAGTTTGTAAATTAGGTTTATACAGTATATTGGCAACAAACCCAACCATCATAGCAATTAAACTAGCAAATAAGATGGCTGCAACAATTTTATTTAACTCTTTTCCAGACATTTATTTTGTTTTTTATTAGAATTTATACTATAATTTAAGTTGTAAGAGAAGTTAATTAAATAAATAAAAGAAAAATTTATAAAAATATTTGTTCTTTGGAGAAAAAATAAATGTCTGATTCAAAAAAATCAAGTATTAGAAAAATATTTAATAAGTTGAAATCTTATTGGACCAGTTTTAGAGAAAGTAAAATAGGTAAAATATTATTTAGTAATAGCTTAAGTTATGCAGTTTCCGTAGCTTCTATAGCAACTGCAGTTTCCGGACTTCTTACTCCTATATCACCGATAATTATAGCTGTAGCTGTTGTTTCAGGTGTTAGCGTAGGAATTCGAGCTATAAACGAGACTTTAAAAGTGCATAGTTTGCGTAAACTTCATAAAGAGAATAATTTAGTAGTACATAACAGAGATGCTAAAAGTCAGCAAGATTATATATTATCATTAGAACCGAGCCTAAAAGATATTTTGAAAAATGAATTATATACGCCACAAACGACAGGTAAGGATTCTACTCAAGATAAGTATCAGTTAAATGTAAATAAATTGAAAAGTACAGGACGAATATTTGGAAATAATATAGGTAGAGCCGCAAATTTGGCTGCTTCTATTATCAAAGGTTCTAGCGGTAATGTGCTTGATATATTAAAAGCTACGGGTTACGGCATAGTTACGACCGCATCGTTAATTATCGACGGTCTTACTGAAAAGGAGAAAATAGAAATAAAAACAATATTTAAATTAAATATAAATGAAGAATATAAAAAACAAGATACTCCCACATATGAAAATTTAGAACAATTAGAGAATTATACTAAGAGTCAAGTATTACAAACATTAGCTTTAAAAAAATTAATAACGGATAAAAATTATTGGAGTATGAATAAAGACCAAAAAATACAAAAATTTCGAGAAATAAGAGGTGGTGTTAATTTTGAAATAAAAAGAAACGGTTTAGAAGAATTTTTTAGAAAAAATAAAATAACAATGGATAATAGAAAAGAGAGTTATGTTAAAGATATTAAAAATGTAATGAATCCATTTTATGAAAATCCTAGTAAAGCCGAAGGATATAGTCCTTTAACTAAAGCTATGGATAAAGATAAAGTTAATAATGCTGAAACAAAAAAGGCGCAAAGTGTAAGGTCAAAAGTGATGCAAAAAAGGAAACAAAATTTAACAATATGAAATGATCACTATAGCTCACTACTAGTTACAAATTTGTAAGAGGTAGTATCGCTAAATATTTTATGCAATAATTCATTATTAAGAGCATGGCTGGTTTTATAGCCATTAATTGCACTCACAATGTTAGTACCGCTGGTATATAAATCGCCGAATAAATCTAATAATTTATGGCGAACAAATTCATCTTTATAACGCAAGCCGCTTGGGTTCAAGATTTTATCTTGCTCATCTATTCCTATCGCATTCTCAAATGAAGCGCCTAGGGCAAGTCCTTTGCTTTGCAAATAATTAAGATGTTCCATAAAGCCAAAAGTTCGGGCATCTGCAATATTTTTAGTAAAAGATTCCTGGTCTGAAAAACTTAGATTTTGTTTGCCTATAGCCTTACTGCTAAAATCAATGGTTAAATCTACAGTCATATGACTAGAAGGAGTGCAATATAATTCACAATCTTTATGAACTACCTGCATATCTTTTAAAATTTTCAGATATTTTTTAGGAGCATTTTGTAATTTTTTTCCTGCACATTCAATCATAAACACAAAAGGTTTACTACTGCCGTCCATGATTGGTACCTCAGGACCATCAATTTTAATAATTGCGTTATCGATTCCGCATCCCCAAAGTGCTGCCATTAAATGTTCAATTGTTGAAACTTGAACTTTATAATCATTGCTTATAGTGGTAGATAATAAAGTATCGGAGACGTTGAAATAACTAGCCTCAATATAGTTCATTTCAGAAGATATATCAGTTCTAATGAAGATAATGCCGGTATTTTCTTTAGCAGGCTCTAGAGTTAACTGTGTACGTTTTCCTGAGTGAACCCCGATCCCGTAACAACTAACCGGTTTTAATAATGTACTTTGCTGCATGCGAGGCTATAAAAAATATATTTAAAATATTAATATTTTATGCCGAATTATACAAGCTATATTATGTTACAAAATATTACATGGTATACTCGATGAACTTGAAAAACTGGCTTCGTTGTTTTTTGCTTTTAATCCTCACGTACTAATATGTACGTTGCGGTTAAAAGTTTCAAAACGTCTAGCTCTTTTTCAAGTTGATTTTCGTCTTATGTAGTACAGCTAAAATTAGAACTTATACAATTTATACTTAATAAAATACCAAAAATGATAAGCCACAAAACTACCGACTACAGCAAAAGCAGAAAATAAGAAATCACTGCCGCTAATAGTGCCGTAAGGTACATGAGATGATAAAGCTCCGGCATATATACCTATGCCACACATTGAAAAATATGAAAACAAAGCTGTCCTGAGTTCGTAATCTCTAAATTTATCAATTAATATTAAAATATTACAAATATAAATGGACCCTAAACAACTACCGATTATTATTATATATAATATATTAAGGTTTTTACTAGTTCCATGAAGCGGTAGTAAAATAAAGCAGATGAGTAAAATTATAGTTAGTGATAAATTAGCCAAATATTTATTTACTTTGCTTAAGATGTAACACATAGGAATTATAGAAAAACAGATTGCTAGGAAAATATATTTTAGTATGAGCCTTAAATTAATTAATGCTAATTCTTTCATTAATGTGAAAGCTTCATAATACCATAATATATCCAAGGTAACATAAGCAACTACGAAGCCTGTCAATAATTGTAATTCGATATTTTTTATTAAGGATGAGAATTTTGAATTTAAATTTAATTTATGAGATGTAGGATTACAATGTAGAAATTCTGTTAGAATATTGATGCAATATAACAACGCACAAATTACTATAGTATTATTTGTCAGTTTTATAAATGGATTTAATAAATCTACCATTAAGTTTCCACCTGAACATAACAACAATATACAAGCTAAAAAAAAATATTTCTTTTCTTTGCTACTCTCAATAATGTCTAATGTTATAGAGGTGAAATATGAAAATATTCCAAAATTAATTAAAATAAAATTAATTTTAATCAGGGTATAATTATTCAATAAAATTAGGTTTATTGTACAAATAATTAATAAAGATAAGCTAATTAAAATAATTTCTTTATTACTTAATTTATTAATCAATTGTGTTAAGGCAAAGCCTGCGATTATCAAGCCTATAAATTTAGTTTGATTGATATGATTTATTTGTTCTTCGTCTAGATTTTTATTTATCAGTAAAAAAATTTTAAAATTATAAAAATTTATAGCATTGATACAGGAAAAAATAAATATCCCTAAAAGTGAGAAAAAAATAGTTTTATAATCGTTTCTTAAAGTCATAAATTAAGTGTTTGCTAAACATAAATACATGGTATATAACTCATTATTATAATAATTAAGATAATAGATCCTTTCGGCAACTCTACTTCTAGGGGTAATTTGTACGTTGAGCCTAGACTCGAATCCTCATGTACTAGTATGTACGCTGCGGTTCAAGGTGAAGTGTCTCCGAGGGATTCCCCCCCTAAATCCTCGTTTCCGAAGAGATCCATTATCTTAAAAATATAAAAAGATTCGTAATTCCATTATTTAAGTATATATGGATAGTTATTAGATTATCAGCTTTTAATCAAGTATGGTAGCCTTATTTATAATTTATATATAATTATTGTTTAATTTTAAAAAAATTAATGAATTACAATAATATAAAAATATTTTAATGTAAGAAAAATAATAATATATTTTTTGGTATTTTAAAGAGGTGCTATTTGAAGTTTATCTAAAATTTCATTTTTGCTTTTTAATTATGGGTAAATTATTTTTTAAATAAATTAATACAAGATAAGCAATGATTTTTCTTAAGATACAAGTATTATATTAATTATTTGTTCTTCAAGTTAGTGAGCAAGATAAATGCATAAAAAGATTATAATTGATGCTAATTTTTCAAGTGAAACAAGAGTAGTTTTATTAGGACAAAGCAACAATATAGAAGATATTGAATTTCAAACAACCGTAAGACAACAAAATAAAGGTAATATTTATTTAGCAAAAGTTACAAGAATAGAACCATCGCTACAAGCTGTTTTTATAGAGTACGGAATGGATAAAAGCGGTTTTTTACCGTTTAGTGAAATCCATCCTAACTATTACAATTTGCCTACCTCGGAAAGAAATTTTCCGATTAATGCTTTTCATGAAATAGATCTTTCAGATATTACGGTTGAGGATGATAAAGAGAAGCCGGCTGCTATATATGATTCTTTGGTTGATAGTGAAGAAATTGACCTAAAAACCATAGAAGATTTAGTAGAGAGTAAATTCCAGTCGGAACTTAATTTAGAGGCGGCTGATGATATTGAAATTATTCAAAGCGGCATTGAGTCAAATATTCCGCAATATAAACAATATAAAGTTCAGGACGTAATAAGAAAAAACCAAATATTATTGGCGCAAGTTACTAAAGAGGAACGAGGAAATAAGTGCGCCGCTTTCACTACCTATATATCCTTAGCGGGTAAGTATTGTGTTTTAATGCCCAATAAAGGTTCGCAAAACGGTATATCACGTAAAATATCAAACACGGAAGAAAGAAAAAGACTGAAAGATATTTTAAATAAAATAGTAAGTGGTGACAAAAATACTTACAGTGTCATTGTTAGAACTGCAGGTAGAGGAAGTAGCACCTTAGATTTGAAGAAAGACTATAATTATTTAGCAAGCTTGTGGAATAAAATTCGTAAAAGTACCATTAAATTTCCGGCTCCGTGTTTTATTCATGAAGAAGATAGTATAATACGTAAAACCATACGTGATATGTGTGATCACAATGTTAAAGAGGTAGTTATTCAAGGACAGGAAGCTTATGAAGATGCTTCAAAATTTATGCAGGATTTATTACCTTCAGAGCTTTCAAAACTTAAAGAGCATAAAAATAAAATTCCTATATTTACTAAATTTCAAGTAGAAGAACAATTAGTTAAATTATATCAGCCTGTGGTGACATTACCTTCAGGGGGATATATTGTTATTAATCCTACGGAAGCTCTTATTTCAATTGACGTAAATTCCGGTAAATCAACTTCTGAAAAAAATATCGAAGAAACGGCATTAAAAACTAATCTAGAAGCAGCAAAAGAAGTAGCAAAGCAAGTAAAGCTTAGAGATCTATCGGGTTTGATAGTTGTTGATTTTATAGATATGAGCGAAGCAAAGAATCGTAAAATTATTGAGCGATCCTTTAAAGAATTTTTAAGTCGCGATCGTGCTCGTATACAAACTGGTAATATTAGTCAGTTTGGATTGCTTGAATTCTCAAGGCAGAGATTACGCTCTTCTTTCTTAGAAACTAATTCGGCAATTTGTTCTCATTGTAACGGTAAAGGAGTCATTAGAGCGAGTGATGCTAATGCTATGTTAATTTTACGTACTATAGAGAATGAAATTTTTGAAGATAAAATTGATGTAATAAATGTTTTTACCAATATCACCTCAGTTATTTATTTACTTAATAATAAACGTGCCGAGATAAAATTTATTGAAGAAAAATATAATATAAAACTTAATTTTTATTCCGATCCTAATGCTACATTAGATAGTTATTCGATTGAAAAGGTGAAATTATTAAAGAAAAATAACAATAATACTAGTTTGGTTAAGCCGGTGGTTCAGAATCATAGTGCCGATTATACTGAAGAAGAGCCGAAAAAAGAACAGCTACGCAAGAATAAGCATAAATGGAAAACAGTTAATAATAATGCTTCAGTTGAAGAAAAGACTATAGTTGATTCAGTTGGATCTGTATACAAGGAGCCAAGGGCAGAACCTATAACTAATAAGAGAGCAACGAACAACAGCGTCAGCGAGTCCAAACCAATTGACTATAAAAGTCCTGATGTAAAAGAGATAGAAGATCAGGTAGTAAGTGTAGTGCAGGAAAAAATAGAGGTTACGGATAATAACGTAGTTGCAGAAGAAGTTACGACACCGAAAAAGACAAAACGTAGATATCGTAATAAGAAGTCAAATAAGAAACGTCCCGCTAATACTGCTGAAGATACGGAAAAGAATGCGGAGGTTTAATTGAGAGGTATTTGTGATACCAAATCGCCATTGCGAGCGACTGAAAGCGTTGTTGTATGGCTCGGAAAACGCGTTTTATGTCATCCCGCGCGACTTGATCACGGGATCCAGTTAAAAATACTAATATTGTTAGTATTTTTAATTATTCTTATGGACCTCGTGGTCAAGCCACGGGGTGACACAGTGGATTTTATCGGTCCACGCAACAATGCCTTCGCGGGAATGACATAGAAATGCAGCAATGACGAGGCAACATAATAAAAACATAAATTTAGCGATACAAGTGCAGAAAAGTTTAATTATAAGATGGTTGTTTATAAGTTGTATAATGGTCATAGCGATGATTATTATAGGTGGTATAACAAGGCTTACAGGTTCTGGTTTATCTATAGTAGAGTGGCGCCCGATAACAGGTATTTTGCCGCCTTTTAGTTTTGAAGGTTGGCAAGCGGAGTTTGTTAAATATAAAGCTTTTCCCGAATATAATTCCGTTAATTACGGAATGACTTTATCAGAGTTTAAATTTATCTATCTACTAGAATTTACACATAGATTATTTGGTAGAATTACCGGTATAATATACATCCTACCCTTAGTATATTTTTATTTTAAAAGAATAATAAAAAATCGTGATATGCTACCTTATATAACTGCTTTGTTGTTGTTTTGTGTACAAGGCTTTATGGGGTGGTATATGGTTAAAAGCGGTTTACTGAATAACCCGTCTGTTAGTCATTTCCGACTTGCTTTTCATTTAATTATCGCTGTAATTATTTATCACATACTTTTTTATCAATTAATAAAAAATCGTTGTGATATTTTGTTAATCCCAGCACAAATAAATTTAAAATTACCGTTAATATTTTCTGGTATTGCTATTACTGTAATATATGTACAAATTTTTTTAGGTGCTTTAGTTGCAGGGCTTGATGCAGGGCTGATATATAATAGCTTTCCGCTAATGGGTGATAGCTTTATTCCGACAGAGATAAAAGATAATTTCTTTGACCTTAAAAACTGGTATGATTCGGTTTTTATGCAATTCATACATCGTTTAGGTGGTTATATCGTATTTATGGTTGTTATGGCTTTGGCAATTTATTTGTTAAAAATAAAACATCCGAAATTAAATAAAATAGCATATTTTCTAATGATTACACTATTGGTGCAGATATCTACCGGAATAATTACTCTTTTATACTATGTACCTATAATAATTGCCTCTACTCATCAATTTTTTGCTATAGTTCTTTTATCAGTATTAATATGGTGCTATTTTTTAATAAAAAATTCTTAAGTTTATTAAAAATATGATCATCGATGTCAATACTCCCATTCCTTCTAGATTAGATAAATATTTAAAGCGTTTATATCCTTTATTGACTCAAGGAATAATAGAGAAAGCACTACGTCAAAAACAAATTACCGTTAATTCTCAGAAAGCAGAAGCAAATTTAAGGGTAATAGACGGCGATGAGATTGTAATTAACGATAAGTTTAATTTGCCTGTTAAACAACCTGAAAAATTAGTTTTTACCGATGCTGAAATTAAGTTAGCGAAGAAAATTACTACTAATTATTTAATATATGAAGATGATAATTTAATAGCTATAAATAAACCGTCAGGGATTGCTACTCAAGGCGGTAGTAAAATAAATTTATCTATTGACGCTGCATTAAAATATCTAAATCACGTGGGAGCAGATTTTATAGTCAATTCGGTTGAACTTGGATACAAGGAGCAAGAAGCAAAGCCTATATCTAATATGAGAGCGATGAGTGACGATGTAGGCAAGTTTAAATCAATTGACTATAAGCTAGTACACAGGCTAGATAAAGAAACAAGCGGCTTGCTTTTAATAGCTAAAAATTATTTAAGTAGCGTAAAGCTCCATGATGCTTTTAAAGAAAAAATGGTCGTAAAAAAATATCTTGCCGTAACCTATGGAAAACCAATTAAAGATATAGGAGAAGTTAGAAATAATATAGGAAAAAGCAATGGTAGCACACCTAAAATTATAGATATTGACAACGAAAATGGTAAACTTACCATTACTTATTATAAATTACTTAAATCACTTGATAATAACTTATTTTTAATTGAATTTACTCCGGTTACAGGTAGAATGCATCAATTAAGGTTGCATGCTAAATTATTAGGTTGTCCTATACTTGGAGATGATAAATATGGTAATAAAGAAATAATGCCATATAGTAAATATATGTTCCTGCATGCTAATAGTATATGTTTATCTGAAAAGGTTTTTGGTAAAGAGATTAATCTAGAAGCAAAATTACCGTTTTATTTTACTAAATGTCTTACATAACTTGCTTCTAAAGGTAATTTGTGTGTTGATCCTAACGCCTCATCCCCACATACTTTTTTGTACGCTGCGGTTTGAAGTGAAGGGGCTCTCTCAAATTCCTATTTATTAGCGAATGTTTGTAAGATGTCTAATGATAAGTTTGTGGAGTGTTGAAGTTATGTCTCGTAAGTATTTTTTATTATTTTTTCTTTTATTAATTAGTAATAGTAGTTTTGCAGATATACAGCAAAGAATCAATGAGGCAGAAAAAGAATATATAAGTAATAGATTTTTAAATGCCGTTTTTATGTTTACCGATGATTATAAATCTTTATTAACCGGTGCTAAGGGAATCTTTGCTTTAAATGGTGAGCAATTAAAAGCAAATGAAATGATGCCTATTGCTTCTGCTACAAAGCCCTTTACGGCGGCAGGAATTTTAAAACTACAAGAACAGGAATTATTAAATATTAACGATAAAATCTATAAATATCTCGATCCAGAAATGTGGGGAGGAAAAGTGCCGGATTGGGCATATAAAATATCTATCCATAATTTATTGACGCATAGTAGCGGTATTACCGAATATTTTAGTTTTGTTAAGCTTGATTTAAATATGTCTAAGAAAGAGATTCACAAGAAAATATTACAATTTGTTTCTTCTAAGCCTTTAGAAATATCTATAGGAAAAAAATTTAAATATAGTAATACTAATTTTGTTATACTTGGTATGATTATCGAAAAAGTAGCTAAAAAAGATTTAGGTAACTTTTTTTATGATGAATTTTTTAAACCTCTTAATATGAAATCTACTAGTTTTGCTTCGTATAGTGAAGCCGCTAGAATCCAAAAAAACGTTATTAGTTCTAATTATCCGGTAAGATATTTTTTAACGCCCAATAATAGTAATAAACCTATATTTACTCCTGTAACTGTCGATTTTTTAGCAGTTCCTTGTGCAGACGGGGGTATAATATCTACACCAAACGATTTAGTTAAATGGTATAGGGCATTAAATGAGGAAAAAATTCTTTCTAAGAAATCTTATAAACTTATGACTACTAAATATTTTTTAGCAAAAGATATAGAAGGTCGTAAATCTTATATGGGGTACGGTATTTTCCTTACCAATCTTGATTCTAAGCATTTAATGATTCATTATACTGGAAAGGCTCTCGGGATACAAAGTGAAGCGGGATATGTTTTGCCTAATAATCTTTACTTTGCTATACTCAGCAATACTATGATTAAAATTCCGAAAGATGAAAAAGGAAAAATTGACATGAAAAATCCTTTAAATCAACTCGGAATAATTTATTTCAGGAATGCAATAATAGAAGCAGCTATAAAAAAGGATTAAATGAAGATAGTTACTTGGAATATTAATTCATTGCGCCTACGGATTGATTTATTAAGAAAATTAGCATATGAACATCAGCCGGATATTATTTTACTTCAAGAAACAAAGGTAGATGATTCATTATTTCCTCTTGAAGTTATTAAAAATATAGGCTATGAACATGTAATATATTCAGGGCAAAAATCATATAACGGTGTTGCTATTATTTCTAAATTTCCTTTGAATAATGTTTTTTCATTGGAGTTATATAATAGTGATAAAAGGCATATAGCAGCTATAGTTAATGATATAGAAATACATAATTTTTATGTTCCTGCTGGTGGCGATATACCTGATATAGAGGTAAACTTAAAATTTAAGCATAAGCTCGAATATGTAAGGTTAATGCAGGAATGGTTAACTACTAACCGTACTAAAAACGATAAAATTATCATTGTCGGTGATCTAAATATCGCTCCGCAGGAGCATGATGTATGGTCAAGTAAGCAGCTGCGAAATGTTATCAGTCATACCGATATTGAGCGCTCATTATTGATAGAGTTACAAAACTCGTTAGGTTTTATCGATAGTAGCAGGCATTTTGTTTCGCTTGACGAAAAATTCTATACTTGGTGGAGTTATAGAAATATAGACTGGAAAAAATCTAACAGAGGTAGAAGGCTTGATCATATTTGGGTTAGCGATAATTTAAAAGATGCATTATTTTCTATGCATTTATTATCAGAAACACGTGATTGGTCGCCACCTTCGGACCATGTGCCGTATTTTGTGACTCTCGATGTCATTCCCGCGTAGGCGGGAATTCAGGGTAAAGCGAGATAAATCGAGCTTTTAAAAAAACTTTACAAGTATTGGGTTCCCGCCTACGCGGGAATGACATAAAACGCTACGGGATGACAATAATCTTAAGGAGTAATTAGTGAATATTAAACCATGGAAATATAAACCGACAAAAGAAGAATATTTAAGAGCTTTCAAGGAAATGCTATTAGTACGTCGCTTTGAAGAGAAATGTGGACAGTACTATGGTATGGGAGAAATTGGCGGTTTTTGTCATTTATATATAGGGCAGGAAGCAGTAATTACTGCTGTAAATATGATTAAGCAAAAGGAAGATAGTACGATTACTAGTTATCGTGACCATGCTCATATTATTTTAGCAGGTACAGATCCTAAATACGTTCTTGCTGAGCTTATGGGGCGAGCTACAGGTTGTTCAAAAGGTAAGGGCGGCTCGATGCATTTATTTGACGTACCAAACAAATTTTACGGTGGACACGGTATAGTAGGGGCTCAAGTGCCGATAGGTACAGGGCTTGCTTTTGCTGAAAAATATAACGGTACGAATAACATCTGTTTTACTTTTTTAGGTGATGGTGCGGTTAATCAAGGTCAGGTATATGAAGCCTTTAATATGGCTGCTTTATGGGGTTTGCCGGTAGTTTATATTATCGAAAATAATGAATATTCGATGGGTACTTCCGTTGCTCGTTCTACCTTTATGCGTGATCTTTACAGAAAAGGAGAGTCATTCGGTATAACGGGATTTCAGCTAGACGGTATGGATTTTGAGCAAGTTTATGATTATTCTAAGCAAGCAGCAGAATATGTTAGAGAAACTAGCCAGCCGTTGATATTAGAAGTAAAGACTTATCGTTATCGTGGGCATTCAATGTCCGATCCGGCAAAATATCGGAGCAAAGAAGAAGTGGAGCAATATAAAGAGCGCGATCCGTTAGTAATAATAAGAAAAATGATACTCGACAATAAATATGCGACTGAAGCGGATTTGAAAGAAATAGAACAGGTGGTAAAAGAAATTGTGAAAGAAGCAGTAGAGTTTTCAGAAAATTCATTGCTGCCTGATGAGGTAGAGTTGTATACCGAGGTATATTGTTAGGACATCATTGCGAGCGACTGAAAGGAGCGTGGCAATCTCAGGAAATTAAAACTAGATTGCCACGTCGCTTTGTTCCTCGCAGTGACGTTTAATTTAATTCAAATAAAAAGAAAAATGCAAATAACGATACGTGAAGCATTGTGTGATGCGATGCAAGAAGAGATGATAAGAGACGACAAAGTTTTTGTCATGGGTGAGGAAGTTGCAGAATACCAAGGAGCTTACAAGGTAACCCAAGGATTACTAGAGAAATTTGGTCCTAAAAGAGTAATTGATACACCTATAACGGAATATGGGTTTGCAGGGCTTGCAGTTGGGGCAGCTTTTGCAGGACTTCGCCCAATTGTGGAGTTTATGACCTTTAACTTTGCTATGCAAGCATTCGACCACATAGTTAATTCAGCTGCAAAAACTCATTATATGTCAGGTGGGCAGGTCAAATGCCCGATAGTATTTAGAGGGCCAAACGGAGCAGCAAGTAGAGTAGCTGCACAACATAGCCAAAATTATACAGCTTGTTATGCTCATATTCCAGGGTTAAAAGTAGTAGCTCCTTATAACGCCGAAGATCATAAAGGGCTTATGATTACAGCTATTAGAGACGATAATCCCGTTGTTTTTTTAGAAAATGAAATTTTATACGGTCATAGTTTTGACGTACCGGAAACAATCGAGCCTATACCTTTTGGTCAGGCAAAAATTTTAAGAGAAGGTAGTAGCGTCACTATAGTCACTTTCTCGATTCAAGTAAAACTTGCCTTAGATGCTTCAAATATTTTACAGAATGATAATATTGATTGTGAGGTTATTGACCTGCGTACTATTAAGCCTCTTGATACTAAGACAATAATAGAATCAGTGAAAAAAACTAATCGTTTAGTTGTAGTGGAAGAAGGATGGTTTTTTGCTGGCGTTGGAGCAAGTATAGCTTCTATTGTTATGAAAGAAGCTTTTGATTATTTAGATGCTCCGATAGAGATTGTCAGCGGTAAAGATGTTCCTCTTCCTTATGCCGTTAATTTAGAAAAACTAGCCCTGCCGAGTGAGAGCGATGTAATAGAAGCCGCTAAAAAGGTGTGTTATTATAGTGCTTAGATACATTAGCTTAGTTTTTTCGTCATTGTTGCGAGAAAAAATCTAAAATTTAGACGAAGCAATTCAGTTAAAAATTCTGTAAATCAGAATTTTTTAATTATTTTTCTGGATTGCCACGCAGTCTACGGCTGCTCGTAGATGGTAGCCACGCAACAACGCCATGGGTGTTGTTGCATGGCTCGTTTATGCCATTCCCGCACAGGCGGGAATCCAGAAAAATAAGTATAAATACAGCAAATTTTTGAAATTAAAAGCTCGATGTATCTCGCTTTATGCTGGATTCCCGCCTACGCGAGAATGACATCGATTCCTAAGTTGACATTTATGCGTTTCTGTAGAAATGACAGTAAATTACTTCGCAGCTCTTTTTCGGTCGTTAGGGTCAAGCATAGCTTTACGCAAACGTATAGATTTAGGTGTTACTTCAACTCTTTCATCGTTTTCTATATAGCTGATAGCTTGCTCTAGTGTTAAAAGCACCGGTGGTGTTAACCTTATCGCTTCGTCTTTACCCGAAGCTCTAACGTTACTCAGTTGCTTCGCTTTAAGCGGGTTTACCTCTAAATCATTATCACGGCTATGTTCGCCGATAATCATACCTCTATATACTTTATCGCCAGGGTTTATAAACATTTTCCCCCTTTCTTCTAGATTCCATAAAGCATACGAAACCGCTGCCCCGTCACCGTTAGAGATAAGCACGCCGTTACGCCTTCCCTCGATAGCTCCTTTATAATCAGCATATCCGTGGAAGATACGGTTCATAATTCCCGTGCCTCGAGTTTCGGTTAAAAACTGACTGTGATAGCCGATTAATCCTCTAGATGGCCCAATAAACGTAACACGGCTTTTACCACCGCCCGATGGTCTCATGTCAGTCATTTCGGCTTTTCTAAGAGCTAAAGATTTTACGACTACTCCGACATAATCATCATCAACGTCAACTTGGATTTCTTCCATAGGTTCTTGTTTATTGCCTTTCTCATCGGTTTGGAATAATACTTCCGGTCTGCTGATAGATAACTCAAATCCTTCACGACGCATAGTTTCGATTAAGATACCAAGTTGTAACTCACCACGCCCCGCAACTTGGAAAGCATTTTTCTCAGCGGTTTCGGTAACTTTTAATGCTACGTTACTCTCAAGTTCACGCATTAACCTAGTTCCAATTAAGCTTGACGTCACTTTTGTCCCTTCGCTTCCTGCAAGCGGTGAGTCGTTAACGCTAAAAGTCATGGATAAGGTAGGTGGATCGATCGGTAGAGACGGTACAGCCTGCGTTACTTCTGGTGCGCAGATAGTATCGGCAACGTTGGCATTTTCAACGCCTGCTACGGCAATAATATCGCCAGCTGTAGCCTCATCTATAGCGATTCGCTCTAAGCCTCTAAATGCTAATATTTTAGTGATACGTCCAGTTTCAAGTACTTTATTTTCACGGCTTAATACTTTGACATTTTGGTTGATTTTAACAGCTCCGCTTTGTACACGTCCCGTTAAAACCCTACCAAAAAAAGAATTATATTCTCTAGTAGTAACAAGCATAGAAAACGGTGTTTTATCATCGGCTGCGGGCGTTGGTACATGCTGTACTACAAGGTCAAAAAGTGGGGCTAAATCATCTGCTAAATTGTCCAAAGGATTGATTTTATCATCAAAGGTTAAAGAGGCTCTTCCTGCTCTACCTGAGGCATAAACTATAGGGAAATCAAGTTGATCGTTATTTGCTTCAAGTGCTACAAATAGCTCAAATACTTCATCGATAACTTCCACAATTCTTTGATCATCTCTATCGATTTTGTTAATAACAACAATAGGTTTTAAGCCGAGATTTAAAGCTTTAGAAAGCACGAATTTTGTTTGTGGCATCGGTCCTTCGGAAGCGTCGACAAGTAACACAACACCATCAACCATGCTTAATATGCGTTCTACTTCACCGCCAAAATCGGCGTGTCCAGGTGTATCGACTATATTGATGCGGATATCGTTCCACATAAGAGCGGTGCATTTGGCAAGTATTGTTATCCCACGTTCACGCTCAAGGTCGTTAGAGTCCATAGCACGCTCGGCAACTGCTTGGTTAACTCTAAATGTACCGCTTTGTTTAAGCATATTATCGACAAGCGTAGTTTTCCCATGATCAACGTGGGCAATAATTGCTATATTACGAATAGATGTCATCTTTAAAATTCTCTCAAGTTTACAATAGTTTCCCGTATTATACACTAAAATACTAAAAATTGGAATAAGGTTCTTGAAAAAGAAACTGATTTAACTTCAGAATAAAAATTACTAAGAATTTTTAAACTTTAAAATAAGAGAAATTAATGAACGAAAATATAGCACTACTTATATTTGATTTTGACTAAACTTTAGTTAAAGGACATTCGCATTATTATGTTGGAAAATGAGTATGGGAGCGTATAGGTAGATATATGGCTAATAAGGTTTTTGATTCAGATAAAATACGTGATCAGGTGATAGCTGAGCTTACTAAATATTGGTCTATACAGTTAATGGAAGAATTTCTAGATGATAACAATTTAGGTTGGAAAAATAAAGAGCAATTAGTACGTCTTTTTAAAAATATTATATATTCGGTTATAAAATAGCCATAGCATCATTTGGTGATTATCCTGATGCCGTAAAATACGCATTGGAACAGTTATTAGGAAAGGAAGATGCGGCAAAAGTTTATATAAAATCAAAGTTGCCTGCTGGTAGTGTTGAAAAGATACAACTTTGCGATAAAGTACCGTATATCAAAGAAATAATGAGTAATACCGAAATAACGAATAAAGCAAATGTATTTTTCATGGATGATACTAAAAAGCATACCGATGCTGCAAAAGACTATGGTACTATAGCAGTTTTGGTCAAGAACAAAGGAACAGAGCATATTGATAAAGCTTTTAATTTTTTATATGAATTTGATGAACAGCATGAAATTTATGTCGAGTTAAATTATCTTGATGCTGCACCCCCTCTTAGTGAAAAAGATTTAAAGCAAAAAAATAATAGAAAATATTGGATTTGAACCTATTTCGGATGATTATTATTCAAATGGCAAAGATACGCTATGGGGGAACGGGAATGTGTAAATGTTAGGTAACGGCAACGGCTAAGTTTTTAATTATAGACAAATCGCTTGGTGTTATTTATTCTTAGAATTAATATGGGGGGTTGCTCCAATGTCATTCCTACATAGACGGGAATCCAGAAAAAAGCGAGATAAATCGAGCTTTTAATTTTAAAAACTTACTGTGTATACATCTTTTAATGACTGGATTCCCACCTACGCGAGAATGACATAAGTATACGAGAATGACATCCTTAAATATAATCCAAATTATAGGACCAAAAATGATATATCGAATATTATGTTTATGTATATTAATAATAAATTTGCCGGTTATGGCAAAGATAGAAAATATAGTAAATAAAGACGGTGATTTTAAAGTTAGAGTAGCCGTTGTAGACGTACAATCCGTCCTAGAAGGATCGATTGCTATTAAGGACCTACGTAATAAAATCGAAAAGCTTAATCATAAAATTCAAGAGGATATCGCTGCAAAAGAGGCTGAATTTAAGCCTATGGAAGAAAAGCTGATAAATGCAAGGGCTTCTTTAAGTGAAGATGATTTTGAACGAAAAGTAAACGAATTTAATGCAAAAGTTAGTCACGTTAGAAAAGAAATTCAGATTAAGAAAACAAAACTTGAACAAGCTCACGCTGAAGCTATGAGTAGAGTTCATGAAACAACTATAACGATAATTAGTGATTTGGCTGAGAAATATAATCTTAATTTGGTAATTCCAAGTGCTCAAGTCTTATATGCTAAAAACAATTTAAATATAACTTCTGAAGTGACTTTTATGTTGAATGAGAGATTAAAAGAAGTAACAATTAACTATTGATAGTGTTGTATATGTCATTCCCGCGAAGGTGGGAATCCAGTAAAACCTATAAAAACTAGTTTTTTTATAGGTTTATTTTGTTAATTAACATATAATTTTTGTACTAATATCCAATTTTTTTCTGGATTCCCGCTTCCGCAGGAATGACATAAACAAGCCGCGCTATGTATTTAACAAGAGAGTATTTAATATGGCAGAATTTACACCGATTACAATTGCATACGGAGACGGAATAGGCCCTGAAATAATGGAGGCAGTGCTTTATATATTGCGTAAAGCGGAGGCTCGTATTCGCCTAGAGACCATTGAAGTAGGTGAAAAGCTTTACAAGAAGCATTATACCTCGGGCATAAGCGAAGAAAGCTGGGAATCAATACAACGCACCGGCATTATGCTTAAAGCCCCGATTACCACACCACAAGGTGGAGGATATAAAAGTTTAAATGTTACGATTCGTAAAACATTACAGCTTTTTGCTAATATTCGCCCTTCCGTCTCGCTTTATCCATTTACTAAAACTCTGCATCCAAATCTAAACCTAACTATTATACGTGAAAACGAGGAAGATTTATACGCAGGTATAGAATACCGCCAAACGCATAATATGTATGAGTCAATGAAGTTGATAAGTCATACAGGATGTGAAAAAATTATTAAATATGCTTTTGAATATGCGGTAAAAAATAACCGTAAAAAAGTCACGTGTTTAAGCAAAGATAATATAATGAAATTTTCCGATGGGGTTTTTCATAAAGTATTTAATGAGATTGCAAAAGAATATCCGCAAATTAATAATGAGCATTATATTATCGATATCGGGACGGCAAGGCTTGCTACCAAACCGGAAATATTTGACGTTATCGTGACTTCTAATTTATACGGTGATATCATATCCGATGTAGCTGCCGAAATTTCGGGCTCGGTAGGGTTAGCGGGTTCTGCAAATATCGGGCAGCATTATGCGATGTTTGAAGCAGTACACGGAAGTGCCCCCGATATTGCAGGTCAGGATATCGCTAACCCGTCAGGGTTGTTAAATGCTGCTATAATGATGCTTGTTCATATAGGGCAGGGTGATATTGTTACATTAATCGAAAATGCTTGGAAGAAAACTATAGAGGATGGAGTTCATACAGCCGATATATATAATGAGCAAAATTCTAGTAAAAAAGTCGGTACAAAAGAATTTGCTGAAGAAGTAGTGAAAAGACTAGGGCGGCTACCAATAAAATTACCTAAAGCAGATTATCCCTTAATTGCCGAGAAACAAGAAAGCAATATAGATTATAAAATTGATACCAAAGAAGTTAAGAAATTGGTTGGTACAGATATATTTGTAAATATAAATGTATCTTCCGCTCATGATATAGCAGATAAAATTAATAAGCTCGATATTGGTAATTTTGAGTTAAAAACAATCTCGTCAAAAGGGTTAAAATTGTGGCCTCGTGATACAAGATTTGAGACTATATCCGATCATTGGTGTTGTCGTTTTATGACTAAAGGCGGTTCAGAGCTTAAACATCTAGACATTACTAAACTGCTTGAAGCTTTAAGCAAAGCAAATATCGATTTTATCAAAGTAGAGAATTTATTTGAGTTTGACGGTGTGGCAGGTTATAGCTTGGCTCAGGGTGAATGAGAAAAGGATGTCATTCCCGCGAAGGCGGGATCCAGTAAAACCTAAAAAACTTGTTTTTTTAGGTTTATTTTATTAATTAATATGTAATTTTGTACTAGTATTAAGATTATTTTCTGGATTCCCGCCTACGCGGGAATGACATGAAAATGTAGGGATAACATAACAAAGAAATAAAACAATGACACTATATTATATCGGAATTTTATTAGTAATTACTGGATTATTTGCTATATTTTCAGGTATAATCGGGTTTTTTAGATTTCCTGATTTTTATACTAAATTACATGCCGCAAGTGTTATTGAAAGTTTAGGAGTGCCTATCTGCTTATTAGGTTTTGCATGTATTAATGCAGATATTGTTAGCTCTGTTAAATTAATTTTAGCGGCTTTATTGATTTTTCTACTAAATCCGGTAGCAACTCATGCACTTGGTAAAGCCTCTTTGCTTTCTGTGTCATTCCTGCGGAAGCAGGAATCCAGAAAAAAATTAAAAAAGACTGGATCCCGTGATCAAGTCGCGGGATGACATTTACTACTGGATTCCCGCTTCTGCGGGAATGACATTAGATATCAACATCTTATAAAACTAATGAATACAGCTTTAAATTTTGATATTGGAAATTACCTACTTAACTTAATTGTTTTTTTATTGATTTTAATATCCATAAAAATAATTTTTACTAAAGATTTGCTAAATGCAGTGATTGCTGCCTCTGTCTTTAGTTTATTAATCGGGGTATCTTATCTCATTATGGATGCTCCGGACGTTGCAATGACTGAAGCGGCTCTTGGAGCTTGCTTATCAACATGCGTATATTTAAATTTATTACGCAAATTACCCCCTGATTTAAAAAATATAGAGAGAACTAATATTATTCCCGCAAGTTTAATATGTTTATTGTTTGTAGTAACTCTTACTTATATAGGGCTAGAATTACCGAATTACGGCAAGGATAATGCCCCTCTTCATATGTATGCAAGTAAGTATTATATCGAGAATACTAGCAAAGATATTGGAGTCCCCTCTCTTGTTGCAGCTATTTTAGCTAGTTATCGAGGTTATGACACTTTAGGTGAAACTAGCGTAATTTTAATAGCAGGAATTGCTGTGTTGTTGGTATTTTCAAAGAAACTTGAGGAAGTAGATTCCCGCACGCAAGATGTCATACCGTGGCTTGACCACGGCATGACAAAACCCACAACTATACTTAAAGCATATCCGATAATAAAATATATCACTGGCTTTATAATACCTTATATAATTTTATATAGTATATATATTCAGCTTAACGGTGAATCTTCGCCGGGCGGTGGGTTTCAAGCTGGCGTTATATTTGCGTCTAGCCTCATTGCTTATGATCTGATTTATGGAAAGCAATATTTCCAAACTAATATATTGATTTCCGTTGCCGTTTTAGGTGTATCAATATATGCAATCGTAGGAACGACATCATTATTCTTTAATGATAATTATTTAAATTATTATTCACTAACAAATTTTATCAATGATAAGCTGCTTGCCCAACATATCTTTATAGTTATTGCTGAAATAGGAATAGGTTTAACTATCGCAGCTACTATGTATTTAATTTACAATGTACTTAATAGTTATGAATAATCTATTCGTATTAATTAAGCATGAATTTATAGTGCAGAATCGCATTAATAATATAATTAAATATTTAGTGATATTTTTTTTATTTTGCATAATTAGTACTGTTTTAATTAATAGCGAGAAAGATATTACCAAATTCGGTTTAATTTTTTCGGTAATTTGTTTATTAATTTCATTAATCGGTTTTTCTTCGGTTATATTTAAATCTGATTTAGAAGACGGAAGTTTAGAGTTATTATTATCAATTGTTAGTCATGAAAAAATTATATTGGCTAAATTTTTTGCTATATTTATCAGTAGTACGGTAGGGCTGGTTCTTGTTTTACCCGTTATTTATGTTTTTTTTGATCAAACTTTGCTTGAGATAATATTTTTCTTTATTAGTGTATGGATGATATTAGTTTTATCAAGTAGTTTAGTAGTTTTATCCGGTAGCGTACAATGTTATTTTAAGAAGAATGCTAATTTTGTTGGTACATTTATTATGCCGTTATTAATTCCAAATATTATAATGACGGGTTTAATATTACAAGATAATAACTTACGATTAATTTTTATTATGATAGGAATTAATTTAGTATTTTTACCGGTTTCGTTCTTCTTAAGTTCCTATTTAATTAAAAATATTTATAATATTACGTGATTTTGCTTTATTTTTGCTGGCGTAATGGTATAAAATAAGATAATAAATTTTCTTGAGAAAAATATATGTGGCAGGCTTTACGAAGGTTAATTGCAGCGAATCCTATGGGATTTTTTCTGTGGTCTATTATCACTAAATGGTATTTAATTATAGCAGCTGCTTCCTTAATTACTTTATATTATACAGTATTGGGCTTAAAAAAAATCGGATTTATAGATTATTTTACTAAAACTACAATCGAGATATTAGATACAACTAAAGCAGTTGCTCAAAATTGTACTACAAAACTAGGTCCTGATTGGAATCATCTAGTTAGCTTTTGGAATTGCTTAAGTGATCCTGGAGAATATAGGCATGAAGAAGGGACGGGAGCAAAAGTGCTAGAAGATGAAATAAATAAGCTTGCGCCAAAACAAGCAGATAGTGCTGCAGACGCCGAGCGTCCTATAATAAATCCTTATGAAGAACTAGAAAATCCAAATAATCTTAATAATACCCAAAGCGGTAGTAATAATAATCGTTAATTTATGTCACTTTAATATTATATGTCAGACACTGAAGATAATAAAAACAAACAAACCTCGCGTCGTGATTTTATGGTTCTAACGGCTAGCAGTGTTGCAGCAGTTGGGGCAGCATGCACTCTTTGGCCCCTTGTTGATTCTTTAAACCCTTCTGCAGACGTGCTAGCTTTATCATCAATTGAGGTTGATTTATCAAATATTGCGGTAGGGCAAACAGTTACGGTTAAATGGCAAGGTAAACCGGTTTTTATCACTAACCGCACACCTGACAAAATAGCCGGAGCAAGAGCGGTAAAAATGTCGGAGCTTATTGATCCTGAGACTGATGAAGCGCGTGTAAAAGCAGGTCATGATAATTGGTTGGTGACGATCGGGATCTGCACGCATTTAGGTTGTGTACCACTCCCTAATCAAGGAAAATATGATGGATGGTTTTGTCCGTGCCATGGTTCACAATATGATTCATCTGGTAGAGTACGCCAAGGACCGGCGCCTTTAAATTTAGCAGTGCCGCCTTACACCTTTATTAGCGACAAAAAAATTAGAATAGGGTAATTATTGATGAGTAAAAAGATTATCCCTAAAAAGCCTAATGCCGTTGTCCAGTGGATAGATTATCGCCTACCTATCTTTTCATCCCTAAAGCATTTTAGCCATTACCAGACCCCAAAAAACCTGAGCTATTTATGGAATTTAGGCTCTATTGCCGGTATTGCTTTAGTGATTCAGATAATTACCGGCGTGATACTTGCTATGCACTATACCCCGCATGTTGATCATGCTTTTGATAGTGTAGAGCGAATCATGCGTAACGTGAATTATGGCTGGTTACTGCGTTATACTCATGCAGTAGGTGCATCGATGTTTTTTGCTACTGTATATTTACACATAGCAAGAGGTTTGTATTACGGCTCTTATAAAGCACCAAGAGAACTGCTTTGGCATATCGGTATAATCATTTTTCTAACCATGATGGCTACTGCTTTTATGGGCTATGTGCTTCCTTGGGGGCAGATGAGCTATTGGGGAGCAACTGTAATTACTAACTTATTTTCGGCTATTCCGCTAATAGGGGAATCCATAGTTACATGGCTATGGGGCGGTTTTTCCGTTGATAATCCTACATTAAATAGATTTTTCTCCCTGCATTATTTATTGCCATTTATTATTGTTGCTTTAGTGATACTGCATTTAGTAGCCTTGCATCAGCATGGTTCAAACAATCCAAAAGGTATAGATGTTAAAAGTCCTAAAGATACTATTCCGTTCCACCCTTGTTATACCGTAAAGGATTTTGTCGGTTTTGGGGTTTATTTCATAATATTTGCTTATTTTATTTTTTACGAACCAAATTATTTAGGACATCCTGATAATTACATTCCGGCAAATCCATTAGTTACTCCTGCTCATATCGTACCTGAATGGTATTTTCTACCGTTTTATGCGATTCTTAGAGCTGTGCCTTCTAAACTTGGTGGCGTATTATTAATGTTTGGAAGTATATTTGTGTTATTTTTGTTGCCTTGGTTAGATAGCTCAAAAGTTAGAAGTGCAAACTATAGACCTATGTACCGAATTGCTTTTTGGCTATTTATGGCAGATTGTTTATTGCTTGGTTATTTGGGCGGACAGCCGGCGGAAGAGCCGTATATTACCATTAGCCGTCTTGCTGCTTGCTATTACTTTTTCCATTTTCTAGTAGCTTTGCCGCTAATAGGTAAATATGAAAAACCGCTGCCGCTACCGAAAGAGTTGTAAAAGAGGGTGTTATTGCGAGCAGGTGTTGTTGTATGGATACCTGAGTCGTCATTGAGAGAAGAGTTACGCAGTAATTTGACGAAGCAATCTCAGGAATATTATACTGCTTTACGAGATTGCCACGCCCTTGGCTTCGTCTCTCCTCGCAATGATGATTTAGTACCCATAAATTACTTTGTAACAGACCTAATAAATTATGAAGCAACCAATAGTATATATAGTAACTAACAAGAAAAACGGTATACTTTATACTAGTGTTACTTCTAATTTAATAAAAAGAGTATATCAACACAAAAAATGATATAATTAAGGGGTTTAGTAAAAAGTATAATTGCAAAATTTTAGTATTTTATGAGATTCATCAAACTATGAATTCAGCAATAAATAGAGAAGAACAAATTGAAGCTGGTTCAAGAGACAAAAAAATTAAATTAATAGAACAAATAAATATAAATTGGGATGATTTATATAATGAAGTTATTCTATAATAAAAATATCATTATAAGGAAAGACAAAATCTTAATACGACAATCTTGTAAAATAATAATAAACTCCTGAGATTGCTTCGTCAAAATTTTCAATTTTTCCTCGCAATGACGACTCAAAAAAATTTATGAAAACAAAACTACTTATTTCTATCATCATACTACTAACTTCTAGCTTGAGTCCAGCAAACGAAGAAGCATTGCCACCGAAAAAGATGAAATGGTCGTTTGACGGTATATTCGGCAGTGTTGACCGCGCGGCTGCACAAAGAGGTTTTCAGGTCTATAAAGAAGTTTGTAGCGTTTGCCACGGCTTAAATAATTTGTATTATCGAAACCTTAAAGATATTGGTTTTTCGGATGATGAAGTAAAAGAAATTGCTAAAGGATATACGGTAAAAGATGGACCAAATGATGATGGTGAGATGTTTGATCGTCCTGCTATCCCTGCTGATCGTTTTGTATCGTCTTATCCAAACGAACAAGCAGCAAGAGCGGCTAATAACGGTGCACACCCACCTGATTTATCTTTGATAATAAAAGCACGTCATGATGGAGCTAATTATATATACTCATTGCTCACCGGTTACAAAGAACCGCCGGTAGATTTTAAATTAATGCTAGGTGCTCATTATAATCCGTATTTCCCGAATGATCAAATAGCAATGCCGCCGCCTCTTACAGACGGGCAGGTGACTTACATAGACTCTACTCACGCAAGTGTAGAGCAAATGAGTCGAGACATCGCCGTATTTTTACAATGGGCAGCTGAACCGGAAATGGAGCATCGTAAATCGATGGGTCTTAAAGTTATAATGTTCTTAGTAGTTTTTACGATCTCTTTCTATATTGCTAAAAACCGTATTTGGTCTAATTTAAAGTAATTGTTGAGTGAATCAGTTTTCCTATTATTGGCGTTGTTGTATGGATAGGTTTATGTCATTCCCGCGTAGCATAGTTTCACCTATGTCATCCCGCGAGCTTGTAGCGGGATTCAGTTTAAAATACTAAAATTATTAGTATTTTTGGCCGTGCCCCCCGTATTGCAGCTTAGCATGAATAGTCTATAATCCTCAAACAGTAATAAGAGAGAATTATAGTTAAGGAGTTATGGCAAGAATAGATGTTAAGTGTAGATCAAGAATAGATGTTAAGTGTAGATATTATAACGACACAGAAAAAGTAGTAAAGGCGGGATATTCAATTTCAAAACAACAGAGATATCAATGCAAGCAGTGTAATCGATATTTTTAACTGTAATATATTAATAATGCCTCTAAGCCTGGAGTCAAGGCTCAGATAGTAGATATGTCAATCAATGGCTCTGGAGTTAGGGATACAGTAAGAGTATTAAAAGTGGGTATCAATACGGTTATCCGTGTTTTAAAAAAATCTAGCGTTAAAAAAGATAAATCATTCTATCAATACGATAGAAGTAATTATTGCTCCTGAAATAGATGAACAATGGTCTTATGTACAGAATAAATCCAAACAAAGATGGCTTTGGTATTCTTTGGATAAGATTTTGTTAAAAGTAGTTGCTTATACTTTTGGTACAAGATGTGATAGCACATCAGAATCATTACTGAAAAAAACTGGAGGATTTTAAGGTTACTTTTTACTTTACAGATGGATAGGGAAGTTATGCTAGGTTATTAGATCCCAAAAAACACATTGTTAGTAAAAAATATACTCAACGGATAGAACGGGGTAACTTAAATCTTAGAACAAGATGCAAAAGACTGACACGTAAAACAATTTGTTTTTCCAAGTCATTGGATATTCATGATAAAGTCATCGGAACTCTTATTGAACGTATAGCATTTAATATCCACATCTGCAAAATGGAGGTGCGGCCTAAGAAAATTATAGGTTTAGTGTTATGAGCAAAGAAGAAGTCGAAATTAGGTTGGTTATCAAAATATCTATTAACACAGGGAAAATGATAAGCATGAGTAACAATTGCAATTTCAGCGTTATTTAAATCAATATTACCTTTTTCATGTTCTATATATTAAGTTTTAAATTGTCCGCCGGTATTGATTTGGTTTTCCAGTAACATGAAAATATAGAAACTTTCTTTCGGATAATCGGTAATAATATTGGTCGCACCTCCATTTTACAGATGTGGGTATTAAATGCTATACGTTCAATAAGAGTTCCGATGACTTTATCATGAATATCCAATGACTTGGAAAAACAAATTGTTTTACGTGTCAGTCTTTTGCATCTTGTTCTAAGATTTAAGTTACCCCGTTCTATCCGTTGAGTATATTTTTTACTAACAATGTGTTTTTTGGGATCTAATAACCTAGCATAACTTCCCCATCCATCTGTAAAGTAAAAAGTAACCTTAAAATCCTCCGGTTTTTTTTCAGTAATGATTCTGATGTGCTATCACATCTTGTACCAAAAGTATAAGCAACTACTTTTAACAAAATCTTATCCAAAGAATACCAAAGCCATCTTTGTTTGGATTTATTCTGTACATAAGACCATTGTTCATCTATTTCAGGAGCAATAATTACTTCTATCGTATTGATAGAATGATTTATCTTTTTTAACGCTAGATTTTTTTAAAACACGGATAACCGTATTGATACCCACTTTTAATACTCTTACTGTATCCCTAACTCCAGAGCCATTGATTGACATATCTACTATCTGAGCCTTGACTCCAGGCTTAGAGGCATTATTAATATATTACAGTTAAAAATATCGATTACACTGCTTGCATTGATATCTCTGTTGTTTTGAAATTGAATATCCCGCCTTTACTACTTTTTCTGTGTCGTTATAATATCTACACTTAACATCTATTCTTGATCTACACTTAACATCTATTCTTGTCATAACTCCTTAACTATAATTCTCTCTTATTACTGTTTGAGGATTATAGACTATTCATGCTAAGCTGCAATACGGGGGGCGCGGCCAGAATGTCTTGCCGATAAAACCCACGCATATTTTATATTTTTATCTATTTCAGGATTTTCAGCTGCATAAATATTTTGTATTTCAGAAATGAAATTTTGACGAATCGCTTCATTAGCAGGTTCAAACTCTAGATTATTAAGATCGCTTACTATTTGCTCAAAATGCCGATCTTGAGCAAATTTTTAATAATTTTGAAATCCTAGAACTGAGACTATTCCTATAATAATTATATAAATAGCTATGTTAAAATTTTTGCAGTTTTTCATATACAGCTGCCACCCCGTGGCTTGACCACTGGGTCATAAATATTTATTAATATAAGTTGTTTTTTTAGATGCTGTGATCAAGTCACGGCATGACATTTTGATTACTTAAATCTACCTCTTACCACCCGCATTCATAGATAAGCTTGCTGAGACAAAGTCCTCAAGGTCACCGTCGAGTACACCTTTAGTGTCGGAAGTTTCGTAATCAGTGCGTAAATCTTTCACCATTTGATAGGGCTGTAAAACATATGATCTAATTTGATGCCCCCAGCTATTATCGGTTTTAGCGGCATTCTGTTCGTTAATGCTATCAGTGCGTTTTTGCATTTCAAGCTCATAAAGTTTTGCTTGAAGCATTTTCATAGCTTGAGCTCTATTCTTATGCTGCGACCTATCACTTTGGCATTGCGTTACCGTATTGGTCGGTATATGGGTGATACGTACGGCTGAATCGGTAGTATTAACGTGCTGCCCTCCTGCTCCCGATGCTCTAAAAGTATCGATTCTTAAATCCTTGTCCTCGATAGTAATTGCTATATTATCATCAATTTCAGGATATACCCAGCTACTTGCAAAGCTGGTCATTCTTTTACCTGCCGCATTAAACGGGGAAATACGCACTAGCCTATGAACTCCTGCTTCGGTTTTAAACCAGCCGTAAGCTCGTTTGCCTATCATTCTAATGGTGCATGATTTAATCCCTGCTTCTTCGCCGTTAATCATGTTGATTATCTCGGTTTTAAAGCCGAGTCTCTCGGCAAAACGCAAATACATACGCATCATGATAGATGCCCAGTCATGGCTTTCAGTTCCTCCGGCTCCGGCATTAATCTCTAAAAAGCAGTTATTGCCGTCTGCTTCACCTGAAAATAAGCATTCAGTTTCAAATTTGGCAGCAATGACACTTAAATTTTTAAAGTCCTGTTCAACTTGCGAAAGTGTTTCTGAGTCATTTTCAGCTTCAACCATTTCTTCAAGTTCCAAAGCATCTTTTAAATTGGATTTGAGTTTATTAAAAGCACTTAGTTTTTCCTCTAGATTACTTTTTTCTCGCAGTAATTTTTGAGCATTAACCTGATCATTCCATAAACTCGGATCGGCTGCTAATTCTTCTAGCTTTTCGAGTCTTTCAGTTGATGCTTCAACGTCAAAGTGACCTCCAAAGTAGCTCTAAAGACTGCTCAATTTTTTTTACATAATTTTCTATTTCGGCTCTCATTATTTTTTCCTGTTATAAATTTTGATTTTGTTATATATTACATGTCATTCCCGCGTAGGTGAGAATCCAGTAAAACATATAAAAAACTTGTTTTTTTATATGTTTATTTTACCTAATTATGCAAGTAAATACTTAATATTAAAGATTATTTTTTCTGGATTCCCGCCTACGCGGGAATGACAAAGGCGATAACCCCAACAAACAAACGCAAATTATATCACAATAATTATGAATAATCAAAAATATATACGGAACTTCTCAATAATCGCCCATATTGATCACGGTAAATCTACTTTAGCAGATAGGTTAATTGAGCATTGCGGCGGGCTTCAGGCTAGAGAAATGAGCCAGCAAGTGCTAGATTCGATGGATATCGAAAAAGAAAGAGGCATAACTATTAAAGCACAAACCGTGCGGCTTGTATATAAAGCTAAAGACAGTAACACCTACTATTTGAATTTAATGGATACTCCCGGGCATGTCGATTTTGCTTATGAGGTTAGTAGGTCACTCGCTGCTTGTGAAGGATCGTTATTGGTAGTTGATAGTACGCAAGGAGTAGAAGCCCAAACTCTTGCCAATGTTTATCAAGCGATTGAAAATGATCATGAAATTTTGCCGGTGCTTAACAAGATTGATTTACCCGCTTCCGAACCTGAACAAGTTAAGCAGCAGATAGAGGATATAATCGGAATCGATGCAAGTGAGGCTGTGCTAATCTCTGCTAAAAGTGGCATAGGGATTGATTTAGTTCTAGAGGCTATAGTAAATAAATTACCTCCACCAAAAGAAAGTAGTACGGATATCTTAAAAGCGTTGCTTGTCGATAGTTGGTACGATCCTTATCTTGGTGTGGTTATTTTAGTACGAATTATTGATGGGACTTTACGCAAAAATATGCGTATTAAAATGATGGCTACTAACTCGGTTTATACCGTTGAGAATGTTGGTTATCTTACTCCGAAAAAACATATTTCGGATGTTTTGCATGCAGGGGAAATCGGCTTCTTTACTGCCTCTATAAAGCAGGTAGCGGATTGTAAAGTTGGGGATACTATCGCTGATGAGAAGAAACCTTGCGAGCAAGCATTGCCCGGCTTTAAGCCGAACTTACCTGTAGTGTTTTGTGGACTTTATCCAACGGATAGTTCAGAGTTTGAGCATCTAAAGGATTCGCTAGCTAAATTACGGCTTAATGATGCCAGTTTTGAGTATGAAATGGAAAGTTCTTCAGCACTTGGAGTAGGCTTTAGGTGTGGCTTTTTAGGGTTACTACATTTAGAGATAATCCAAGAACGTTTAAGTAGGGAGTTTGATTTAGATTTAATCACTACTGCTCCAAGCGTAGTGTATAAAATTCATATGCGAGATGGTGAGAGCTTAGAAATTCATAACCCCGCAGATTTGCCTGATTTGCAAAAAATCGAATCAATGGAAGAGCCATGGATTAAGGCAACTATAATGGTGCCTGATGAGTTTTTAGGTACGGTATTATCGCTTTGTACGGAAAAGAGAGGGGTGCAACTTGATCATAGCTATATAGCAAATAGAGCTAAAATAGTTTATAAATTACCGCTAAATGAGATAGTTTACGATTTCTACGATCGTTTAAAAAGCTGCTCCAAAGGTTATGCAAGTTTTGAATGGCAAATGGATGTTTATGAATCTTCCGAGCTTGTTAAGCTTGGGATTTTGGTTAACGCAGAGGTGGTTGATGCACTGTCCACAATCGTACACCGCTCACGTGCGGAGCAGAGGGGTAGGGCGTTATGCGTAAGGTTAAAGGACTTAATACCAAGGCAGCAGATCGATATAGCAATTCAAGCAAGTATCGGTAGCCGTATTATTGCCCGTGAGACTATTAAGGCCTTGCGTAAAGACGTTTTATCTAAATGTTACGGTGGCGATATAAGCCGTAAACGTAAGCTTCTTGAGAAGCAAAAAGCAGGTAAAAAGAGAATGAGACAGTACGGTAATATCGAAATCCCACAATCTGCATTTATCGCAGCGTTGAAAATTGGGGATGAGTAAATTTTTTTATTTCATATAAAGAAAACCCTAGACGTTATAGAAAAGATTTGTTATAAGAAGTTATCTAAAACTTTTTAGAAACTTCTATGTTCCTCGGTAGCTCAGTGGTAGAGCAAACGGCTGTTAACCGTTCGGTCGCTGGTTCGAGTCCGGCCCGGGGAGCCATTTCTCGATTTTCAACAAATTTGCGAATGAATCAAACGGCAAATGCAGCATAAAGTCAAGTTTTTTGCCTGTTAATTTAATTGTCGAAAACACAGTTTTTATTAGGCGTCTTTTTCCTGGGGCATTCGACAAAATAAAATATTGATGTGCATTGGCAACTAAATTTAGTACCTCTATCATTTTTTCCGTATCATCACCTTTATTATGCCCTGCTATTTCTAACATTACTTTATCACGACGTGTTGTTAATTTACGTTTATCTTCTCCATATTCTTCATTTATGAATATATCTTCTAAAAGTTTACTTCTAAGATTATCAAGTTTATCTTTTATACTGATAAGCTCTTTATTTAACTCGTAAATATGAGGGTAGTATTTGTTACCTTTTTTATAAATTTTGAGCTACTGTAACATTTAAATTCCAAAGAAGTTGAATATTTATGAATAATACAGTTTTCTGTATAAAAATGTATTTCTATTATTCCTTTTTCTATAAGCCCATAAAGCATAGTAGACTGTTTGAAATTACGCTGTAACCTATCTACCCTGTTTATTACTATTGCTATTATTTTCCTCGTCTCTTCAGCAAAATTTTTAGCAAACTCTATAGCTTCCATAAATTTTTTGCGGTTACCTACTGTTGAAGATTCAGCAAATTCAAAACTTTTAGTAATTTTAAGATTTTTATTTTTACAATAATCATTTAATCATCTTGTTTATGAATCTATTGAACAACCCTCGTCATATTGTCTTTCAGTTGATACCCTAGATAATGTTATTTCTTCTTCAGCTACTTCTCTATCTTCTAAAAATAATATTTTGAATTCTTTTTAAGTGAAAAATTAAAATTTACTCCTCAGAATCTTTGTGCATTTTTTCTAATATCTCTAAGCGTTCGTTTATTCTCTCTATGTCTTCTTTGGTTAAAGGTTCTGCTATTTGTTGTTTTATTCCCTTTCTTAAACCTTTTTCCAATTCTTCTTGTTTATTATTTTTTCTAAAAATTCATGGAAGCCTCTAGAAATAATCAGTTGTGTCAATACCGGCTGATCCGACTGTTGGAATCGGCAGAAGTAAAGAAAAGCTAAAAGATAAACAAGGAGCAAAAAAAAGTAAGTGATTATAAATATGGAGTAAGAAATAGTATGGAACTTTATTATTCTATAATTTTGCTAATTTAATTATCGAACAATGGGACGTATTAAATGTACTAGTAGATCCATACGCTTTAGGTACTAGCGGCGGCATAAGAACAAGACTTATGCAGGATATCGACATTGCCATAAAACACCCTGAATACTCTGCAGTTGCTAAGAAATAATCAACTAGCTTTTCTCGCTATTTCCATTGTACGAATAGGATTTTTAATATAAGACCATTCGTTACGCTGGGCTAATTTTAAATCATACCTTGCTTGTAAATTAATCCATAACTGAGCTGAAGTTTGAAAATATGATCGCGCCCCCGTATTGCAGCTTAGCATGAATAGTCTATAATCCTCAAACAGTAATAAGAGAGAATTATAGTTAAGGAGTTATGACAAGAATATATGTTAAGTGTAGATCAAGAATAGATGTTAAGTGTAGATATTGTAACGACACAGAAAAAGTAGTAAAGGCGGGATATTCAATTTCAAAACAACAGAGATATCAATGCAAGCAGTGTAATCGATATTTTTAACTGTAATATATTAATAATGCCTCTAAGCCTGGAGTCAAGGCTCAGATAGTAGATATGTCAATCAATGGCTCTGGAGTTAGGGATACAGTAAGAGTATTAAAAGTGGGTATCAATACGGTTATCCGTGTTTTAAAAAAATCTAGCGTTAAAAAAGATAAATCATTCTATCAATACGATAGAAGTAATTATTGCTCCTGAAATAGATGAACAATGGCCTTATGTACAGAATAAATCCAAACAAAGATGGCTTTGATATTCTTTGGATAAGATTTTGTTAAAAGTAGTTGCTTATACTTTTGGTACAAGATGTGATAGCACATCAGAATCATTACTGAAAAAAACTGGAGGATTTTAAGGTTACTTTTTACTTTACAGATGGATAGGGAAGTTATGCTAGGTTATTAGATCCCAAAAAACACATTGTTAGTAAAAAATATACTCAACGGATAGAACGGGGTAACTTAAATCTTAGAACAAGATGCAAAAGACTGACACGTAAAACAATTTGTTTTTCCAAGTCATTGGATATTCATGATAAAGTCATCGGAACTCTTATTGAACGTATAGCATTTAATATCCACATCTGTAAAATGGAGGTGCGACCTGGCGCAATAATCTTGCTCAGGATAGTGCTCTTACAGCTGCTATCTTAGATCGTCTGCTCCATCATTCCACGATACTCAATATTAAAGGGGATAGTTTCAGACTTAGAAATAAAAAGAAAGCTGGTCTTGTATCAATAGAGGTGATTAATAAACAGGAGGATAATCTTATGACTTAAATATCAAATGATTTCTTATTATACTGTATCAATTTTCAAACAGTATATATTAAAATTATGTATCATTTTTCGACCGCTGTTGACATTCCAGAAAGTTAATAATAGACGATATTAACAGTAGGGATAAAAATGCCGGATATAGAGCCAAAGATATATCCAGCTGAATTTAAAGAATCAGCGATTAGATTAGCTATTGAGTCTAAGCAACCTTTTGCTCAAGCAGCTAGAGAACTAGGAATTACGAAGTATAGTCTATATAATTGGGTTAATAAACATTCAAAACTCAAGGAAGTAATGAGATATGAAGAACATCTGTATGATGAATTAAGGAGATTGAAGAAGAACTAGATAGAGTAACACAAGAACGTGATCTATTAAAAAGGCTGCCGCGTACTTTGCAAAAGAATCCCAATAAGGTACGCATGGATAAAGGAAAACAGAGG
Organism: Rickettsia endosymbiont of Cantharis rufa; assembly: GCF_964026445.1. Classification (NCBI taxonomy): domain Bacteria; kingdom Pseudomonadati; phylum Pseudomonadota; class Alphaproteobacteria; order Rickettsiales; family Rickettsiaceae; genus Rickettsia; species Rickettsia endosymbiont of Cantharis rufa. The sequence continues at coordinate 1,052,599 of NZ_OZ032150.1, read as the reverse complement.
TAATTTTTCCATTTCTGCTATGTGTAAATTTATGAAAGTATCACGTAATGGTTATTATGAATGGTTAAATAATCTTGGATGTAATAGGGTTAAAGAAGGTAATGAATTAACAAACAGAATTGAAATTATCTTTAAAGAAGGTAGAGGTAATTATGGAACTAGACCTATTAAAAAGGAACTATCACGGCAAGATATAACTGCTAGTAGGAGACGCATTGCAAGACTAATAAAAGAAGCTAATTTGCTATGTAAAACTAAACGTAAATTTAAAGCCATTACTGACTCTAATCATAATAAGCAAATTGCTCCTAATTTATTAAATAGAGAGTTTACAATTTATGCTGCTAATTGTTATTGGGTTGGAGACATAACCTTTGTGCCAACTGGTGAAGGCTGGCTATATTTAGCAACTGTTATTGATCTATTTTCTAGAAAAATTATAGGATGGTCTATGAGTAATAACATGAGAGCTGATTTGGTTAATAATGCTTTATTAATGGCAATATGGCAACGTAAACCAGCAAAAGGGCTTATTTGGCATACTGATAGAGGTAGTCAATATTGTTCTGATAGTCATTTAAAAATTATAAAACAACATGGTATCAAACAGAGTATGGGTCGTAAAGGAAATTGCTTGGATAATGCTGTTGCTGAAAGTTTCTTTCATACTATAAAAACAGAATTAATGTATCAATATAAATTTAAAACTAAGGAGGAAGCAAAATATGCCATATTTGAATATATAGAGGTATTTTATAACCGTATCAGAATGTATTCTGCTAACGATTATTTATCACCAGTAAGATATGAAGAGATACAAAATTGCACTTAAACAACTGTCCGGAAAAGTGTTGACAGGTCATTATCGCAATGCAATTGGAATGGAAGATTTAGACGATAACTTAAAGAAAATAGCTATTAATAAAACGCAAGAACGCAAAAACGAAATAATAAATCTTCCAAAAACCTCTGTATCAAATTCTCCGAAATCTCAAACTAAAACACAGAAATTCGGTAATATGGTTAAAGAATTCGTGTTTCCTAAAGCTTTAGAAAGACATGATAAGGATAATATAGTCGTGCAACTAGCTTTAAAGGACCCTATTTTATTTATCGAATCTTTATACACAAGCCGTGATGATATATTGAATAAAAAAGCGATATATTTTTTAGAAGAAGATAATATAAAGAAAGTTTTTGGTAGACAGGATTTGCACGAGATAAGGGCCGCACCTCCATTTTACAGATGTGGATATTAAAAGGCTATACGTTCAATAAGAGTTCCGATGACTTTATCATGAATATCCAATGACTTGGAAAAACAAATTGTTTTACGTGTCAGTCTTTTGCATCTTGTTCTAAGATTTAAGTTACCCCGTTCTATCCGTTGAGTATATTTTTTACTAACAATGTGTTTTTTGGGATCTAATAACCTAGCATAACTTCCCCATCCATCTGTAAAGTAAAAAGTAACCTTAAAATCCTCCGGTTTTTTTCAGTAATGATTCTGATGTGCTATCACATCTTGTACCAAAAGTATAAGCAACTACTTTTAACAAAATCTTATCCAAAGAATACCAAAGCCATCTTTGTTTGGATTTATTCTGTACATAAGACCATTGTTCATCTATTTCAGGAGCAATAATTACTTCTATCGTATTGATAGAATGATTTATCTTTTTTAACGCTAGATTTTTTTTAAAACACGGATAACCGTATTGATACCCACTTTTAATACTCTTACTGTATCCCTAACTCCAGAGCCATTGATTGACATATCTACTATCTGAGTCTTGACTCCAGGCTTAGAGGCATTATTAATATATTACAGTTAAAAATATCGATTACACTGCTTGCATTGATATCTCTGTTGTTTTGAAATTGAATATCCCGCCTTTACTACTTTTTCTGTGTCGTTATAATATCTACACTTAACATCTATTCTTGATCTACACTTAACATCTATTCTTGTCATAACTCCTTAACTATAATTCTCTCTTATTACTGTTTGAGGATTATAGACTATTCATGCTAAGCTGCAATACGGGGGCGCGGCCCGAGATAAGTAATAACAACACTAACAAAACAGGATGATAGTTGTTAAAATCCCCCTTTAGGAAAATAATCGAAGAAACTTTTGACAATAGATATTAAAGGAAATCTGCTATAAATATTTATCAGTTAAGAAGGTATCCCCGGAGAAGAAGTTACAAAAGGTTTTGTCGGATAATTCCCGCTTTCTTTCTCCAATCTTTCAAAATGAAATATACCAAATCCAAATCCAATACTTGTCGGAATCATAATAATTAATAATCCCCAGTTTCCAAAGGTATTTATTAAATAAGGGAAACCAAAGGAGCTAATAACATACATACAAGCAGCTGATAAAGCGTATGTGAATGTTACAGAAGTAAAACGCTTAAAGATTGGAAAATGTCTAAAACAATTTGGTACAGCCGGCATAACATTCAGGGCAAAAGCCATGATAAGTGATTGAATAATAAATATTTGATTTGAATTTGAAGCTTTATTTAATAAGTATGGACATAATAGTACCGTAATGGTGAAAATACTTAATAATACTTTTAGAATTTTTAAAGGATATATCCTATAGCTTAATGCCACCACTGTTATTATACTTATAAGCTCTACTATAGATAACTTGAAATTTTGCTTGATTACTTCATCAGGAGTATAATTAAATTTAGCTATAAGAATATCACCACAATAAATATATGCAAAATAAAAACATACAGGCCATGCACAATCCATTATAAATAGGGCTATTGCTGTCTTTTTATCAATTTTTTCTTTCCAAATAGGATTATTTTCTAATACTTTTATATCTCTATTAGCTTTTTCAAAAGTTTTAAGTAATTTAAGTTTCGCATTAGCAAATTCAGGAGTTTCTCGTAATGCAGTTCTTGCTATTGTTCCCACAACAGCAATAATTGCGCCAATACCAAAAGCATAACGCCAATTAAAGCCATAAGAAGTAACAATAGTAGCAATCCCTAAAGCCGCAAAAGTTCCGACAGTAGCAAAAACTGTAGCTAGGGCTACAATAGGATATTGTATTGGAGGTTTAGTAAACTCGGTTAAATAAACTTCTGTTCCTATTACCTCTCCCATTGAGGACATACCTTGGGCAATTCTACATAATATTATTATAATAGAAGCTGTTATACCAATTTCATTGTAAGTAGGAAGTAATGCTATTACAATGCACGAAGTAGCCATCATCATAGTTGTTATAACTACCGTAGTTTTTCGTCCATATGTGTCGCCTAAATATCCAAAAACAAGTGCCCCGAGTGGTCTAAAGATAAAAGTAGCACATAAAGCTGCTATAGAGTAAAGTGAAGTAGCATAAGTATCAGCTTTTGGAAAAAAAAGCTCATTAAGAAGCACAGACATATGCACATAAAGCATAAGATCAAAATATTCCAATAAGGTTCCTACAGATAACAACCCTACAGCTTGTCTCTGCTCTTTTGTCAAATTTCTTTGTTCTTTCTCGTAGCCTAACATAATTTTTGTATAAAAAATTAAATTGTAAAAAAACTTATACCGTTTTAAATTAAAAATTAAGTACAACTTATTATTAATTTGATTTTTCTTCGCAGAACCTAGTTTAAAGTGGTATGTCCGTGCACCTGAGCATTCATCACCAATCCAAAGCCGATTAGCATTGATACCATCATTGTTCCGCCGTAAGAAATAAACGGCAGAGGTACGCCTACTACAGGAAGTAAGCCCATAACCATAGCTATATTAATAAATACGTGACTAAATAAAATTGAAGTGATACCTATTACCATTAATTTACTGAAGGTCTCTCGGCAATTTGCGGCAATTAATAAAGAAATAGTTATAAGTGCAAAATATAATATTAATAAAAATATTCCCCCTATAAAGCCGAATTCTTCAGCAAAGGTAGCAAATATAAAGTCGGTTTGATGTTCGGGAAGAAAATCTAAATGGCTTTGACTGCCTTGATTTAAACCACGTCCAAATAAGCTACCTGAACCTATAGCGATTTTAGATTGAATAATATTATAGCTAGCACCGAGCGGATCATGTTCAGGGTCTAAAAAAACCATCACACGCTTTTTTTGATAATCATACATCATATTCCAAGAAATAGGCAGGCTAATAAGAGCGGCGAAGCCCAGCATTATAAAATATTTTATTCTAAAACCTGCTGCAAAAAATATAATTACCGAAACAATTAAGACAATCATTCCCGTACCTAAATCAGGTTCCCTAATTATTGAAAAAGCTGGTACTAAGACTGCTATAATAGGTATGATAACTTTGTGGAATTTTGTAAGATCGTCAATTGCTAAGGAGTGAAAATATCTAGCAAGCATTAATACAATAGCAATTTTTATCGGTTCGGAAGGTTGAAGTTTAACTATACCGATATCGATCCATCTTTTACCCCCCATGGCAGTTGAGCCGAAAAGCTCCACGGCTACTAGTAAAGCTAATACGCAAAAATAGAAGATATAAGATAACCTAAAGATTATTCGCAAATCAATTAATGAAATAATAATAGCTATAGGTAAGAAGATGCAAAAATTTATAATTTGTTTGTAAGCCCAGGGCTGTAAATTGCTATTCGCAGCAGAATAAAGCACAATGAAACCAATACAGCAAATTAAGCTAATGAGTAAAATTAAAGTAATCGGTAATTTTTGTAATTGCTCTAGATAATTTTTATGCATGGTTTTTGTATTGGGTAATGTTACTATGTCATTCCCGCGTAGGTGGGAATCTAGGGTAAAGCGAGATATATCGAGCTTTTAAAAAGCTTTAAAGTAATGGATTCCCGCTTTCGCGGGAATGACATAACGGGATTCCAGCAACAAATTTGCTAACTAAACTTCCACATCAAACACCTTAAAAATAAATACTAATTCGCCAGCTGCCTCTTTCAAATAATCAAAGCGACCGGCTGAACCTTTATGACCCGTATCCATATTTGTTTTCAATAATAGGGGGTTATTATCCGTTTTTAGTTCTCGTAATTTTGCTACCCATTTAGCAGATTCCCAGTAACCAACGCGAGGGTCGGATATACCACAAGTAATGAATAGAGCAGGGTAGTTTTGTGCTTTTACATTATCATAAGGAGAATAGGATTTAATATATTCAAAATATTCTTTCTCTTTCGGACTACCCCACTCATTATATTCCACGAGAGTTAGCGGCAAGCTTTCATCAAGCATGGTGTTAAGTACGTCTACAAAAGGTACATGTGCAACTGCCGCCTTATAGATTAGACTTCTTGTATAATTTGCTTCTAAAGGTAATTTGTGCGTCGATCCTAACCCCTTATCCTCACGTACTTTTTTGTACGCCGCGGTGCTGCGTTTCGTGTCTCCTGCAAATTCCTCTTTATTAGCTTCGTTCTGCAAAAAGTCTATTTCCGGTTTTTCGTTGAGTACATAACCAATTAACATACCGCCGGCACTTCCCCCCATTATTACGATATTATTGTTACTTGTATATTTTTCTTTGATTAAAGCTTTACTACAAGCTATAAAATCCTCAAAGGTTCTTTTTTTGGTTAAAAACTTAGCGGATTCATACCAATCATGCCCTAGATCATTGCCACCTCTAATATGAGCAACCGCATAAATAAAGCCGCGATTGGCGAGTGTTACTGCCGTATTTCTAAAATTGACAGGCATACTAACCCCATAAGATCCGTATCCCATTAAATATAAAGGGTTTGAGCCGTCTTTTTTAAATAAAGATTTTTTGTAGAATAAAGTAATAGGTACTTTTACATCTTCATTATCTGCGAATATTCTCTCTACTCTATACTCTTCCGGATTAAAGCCTGATGGTATTTCCTGGGTCTTTAATATCGTTAATTTATCGCTATTAAAATCGTAGCTATAAGTGGTACTTGGTCTTGTAAGAGAGGAGTAATTTACCTTGATATCGTCTTCCTCAAAGTTTGTAGAAAAACTACTTGCCTGGAAACTTTCGTCAGGAAAATGAATTGTTTTTTCTTGTAGATCTTTGATATGCTTTATTTTAATTAGCGGTAAACCTTGGTCACGATAATTTAAGATTAAATAATTACTTGTAACATCAAAACTTTCTAAATACTTACTAGTTTCTTCTTTGATATATGTTTCATCCCAGCTAGAATTTTCAAAATTATTTACCGGCAACTTTACAACATGGAAATTTTTAGCTCTATAATTAGTTTTAATATAAAAATAATCGCCATTATGTTCTATTTCATAGAATATATTATTTTGTGCAGTTCGTACTAATTTAGGTATAAAACTATCACCCCGCATGGAAATTACATAAATTTCATTTTCATTATAATCACCTGAATTTATAAAAATATATTCGCGGCTACTGGATTTCTCGCAGCTGATAAAATGAAGAGGGTTTTTTACCTCGAATATTAATTTGTCCTGAGTAACATCTTCGCCTAAACGATGAAACATTACTGTATCCCAGCGTTGATTCTCATTAATAGTAATATAGAAAAAGCCACTTAATTGTTCGTGCCAAATTATAACAGGCGCAACATCTTTTATTTCACCAGGTAAGTATTTTTGCTCTTTAAGATTATATATTTTGATATTGTATTGTTCATTACCTGTAAAATTAACGCTATAAGCCATTAAATTTTGCTCAGGTGACACTGCAACTTTGGCAACATCAGTAAAACCACTGTTTGGAGCAAGAAGGTTAACATCTAATATTACTTCTTCAGAAGCATTAATATTATTATGCTTTCTACAATATATCGGATAATTTTTATCCCCCTCTACTCTTGTATAATAGTAATAATCTTTTTTCTTAACATAAACTGATTCATCGTCTAATTTGATCCGCCCTTTTAATTCTTCAAAAATCCTTTCTTTATCCTTTTGCAGATCGGCAAAGAAGTTTTCGGTATGTTTATTCTCGGCTTTTAAATGGTCTAAAATTTTAGGGTCTTCTACATTTGGCCACTTTGGATCTCGTAGCCAATGATAATCATCTTTTATTGTTTGTCCGTGAACTTCAAAGCTGTAATTTTGCTTATTTGTTATTAGTGGCCCCATGTTTTTTATTTTTTTTATGTTGTATTATGTCGTTTTGGCTCAGTATTGTTACACGATTTTATGTCATTCCCGCGGAAGCGGGAATCCAGAAAAAGCGAGATAAATTGAGCTTTTAATTTAAAAAATTTACTGTGTTTATGCTTTTTAATTACTGGATTCTCGCCTACGCGGGAATGACAAGCACTAAAATCAAACTAATTAATAAAGATAATACAATAAATATAGCAGTTTGCTGATTATGCCAAGCAGATATTTTACTTAAAATAGTATCCCAAATAACCTTAAAATTAAGATACTCTTCTGTATCTTCATTATTGTCTGTCGTCTCTTTATATTTATCGATACTGAAATATATAAATTTTTCAATATATTGGTATAAGTCAAGATTGATGTCTTCTGTTGAAATACGTGGTATTTTTCTAAAAATTAAAGCTAATAATACCGAGATTGCAAGGATAACTAGCTTGTTAGAGTTAGCCTCATATAATATTTGAACAGGATAGAATAAACATACACATAAAGTTATGATACAGAAAGAGAGATAAAGCACTTTTGTCATACCGTGGCTTGACCACGGTATCCATAAATATTTAGTATCATTGTCTATTTTTTTATTGGATACGGTGGTCAAGCCACGGTATGACAAGCGTACACTCCCCAACAACAACCCGAATAACACGGTACAAGTTGCTATCTTGGAAAATAGCATTATATTATTCTCGTTTAAAATATTAGCTATTTCATCTTTGATATAAAAAGAGCTAATAGGAAGTAGGGAGGTATATATCAATATGCTAACTACAAATCCACCTAATATAATAAGATTAATTGGAGTATTCTCAAGATCTTGGTAATTTTTAATATTGTACTCATCTTCTATATAAGTGAAATATAAAGCAAATAACCCATTATATAATATATGTATAAATATAAAGCTTGTAATAAGATAAGCTATATTTGGAGAGTTTATACTAATAGCCGCTAATATAAAACCAAGCTGCGATACGGTAAGATAACATATCAATCGTTTAAAGTTTTTCTCAATTAGAGAAAATACTAACCCGTAAATGATCATTGATATTCCAAAAAACTTAAGTATCCCAAGACCACTAAATAATTTTAAAATGATAATTAAAGTAACTTTAGTAGTGAAACTTATTAAATATATTATGCCACTACTTGAAGCTATCGGGTAACAATTAACCATCCAACCATTTACAAAAATAGATCCAGCATTAATTAAACAGCCTGCAAGTATTAATATTGCCGGTAACTCAAAATTATATATTGATTCTGTTAAAGAAATAAATGCGGTATTACCTGTTGTTTGGATTAAAAGGGCTATGCCGATTAAAATTAACCCGCTACTGAATAAATGTGTGAGAAAATATTGACGTACCGGTTTTATTTTTAATTGGTCACAAAAAACAATTATGCAGGCAAAAATTGTCATGAATTCAAGCGAGATTATCATGGAAATAAAATCAGCTGCAAATACGCATATAATAGAGAAGAAACAGTATAAACTACCTATTAGTGTCTCAAATTTTCTATTTTGGGAAATTGTATAAAGATTTAAGATAGCAGTAACAATTAGAAATGCTAAAGCTATTAATTGATTTTGAGAGCTAAGGTCAAAAGCAAGTTCAAAATTAGCTAGCGAAAGTGCAAATTGAGTGTTTTGAATAAACATTTTAATCTTTAAGTAGAAGATGTTAAAACTGCTAAAGTGTTGTTGCGTGTATCAATTTCATCACTGTCATCCCGCGACTCGATCGCGGGATCCAGCCTAAAATACTAATATTATTATTAGTTTAAATTGTTTTTCTGGATACCGTGGTCAAGCCACGGTATGACATCGGACACTTTTTTCGAGTCATGAAACAACGCTGCTTTTAGCTAGAAATGATATCAACTTTTTTAATATCTTGTCTAGTATTATGTCTTATTTCTTCGATATCTTTCATGAATTGATCAGCATCTTCAGAATCAAGATGAGGACTATTTTTAAAAGCTTCCCCTAGGTCTCTTACTGCTATAGAAGGCTTGGTTTCTACAGGCGTAATTCTTGCTACGATATGGTTACCTTTTTGAACGTCAAAACTCTCGCCTTTATAATACACTCTATTTATAATATCTGAAAAAGAACGTACAAATTCTGTTGCTCTAATAATTTGTGCCATATTTATCCTCATAATTACTATATTTACATATTATATGATTATATGTAAATTATGTAAATATGTATTATATAATATAAGCTAAAAATTCCCTGATTAAGATTTGAATAAAGTAAAATAATGTTATAGCTAAGGCACAAATAATGATGCTGATTCGCATAGAGTAGGGTAGTGGTTTTGCCGTGCTATATTCTGCTAAAGCAGGTTTATAAATAGAGCTTAATATTTTGAGAAGATAAAGGCTTGAGAATATACTACTAGCTATTACGACAACCATAACAATGACTTGATTCTGTTCGCTTGCGGCAAGTAATATTGAGAATTTGCTAATAAAGCCGCTAAAGATAGGTATACCGATTAGCGATAATGAAGAGATAGATATAATAAAAGAAATTAAAGGAAATTCTTTGGATGTACCATGCAAATCCTGTATTTGATCGACTTTCTTTAAACTATAAATACTTCCCATACTATAAAATAAGCAGATTTTTGTAAAAGAGTGTGAAACTAAATGTAAGATTGCGGCTCCGAGTGCTTTAGGTGTTAGCATGAAAGCACTAAGTAATGCAAGACTTAGTTGATTCATAGTAGAATGGGCGAGTACTTTTTTAATATTATCAGTGCCTAGTGCTTTGATTGAGCTATAAAATATGCTTACTATCGGTATGAAAATTAACCAGTTAAACCCAGCAAGTATTATTTGTAAATATGATAAACCGAATATGTATAATAGGATTTTGTAAATACAAAATAATCCGGTTTTAACAACTATTACGGCATGCAGTAAGCTACTAACAGGGTAATGTGCAACCATTGCGGCAGGAAGCCACGAATGCACAGGAAAAATTGCAGTTTTGGCAATACCGAAAATAAACATTAATAATAAAATAATCGATTGGCTTTGAGAAAAATAACTTTCTACTAAACTCGCACTTGCAAAATCTCCGTTACCCGTTTTAGTATAAATAATTATCACTGCCGGTAAAAATAATATTGTGGCAGAAATCATCAGAATTTTTAGATATTTGTATAACCCGCTAAGTACTATGTTATTTCTAGTATGCCCTATTAGGAATGCTGTAGAAATGGTTAAAAGCTCATAGCAAATAAACATCGTGAATAAATTGGCTGATAGTGCAATTAAAACACCGATTAGAATAGTTAAGTTAAAAAAAAATAAGAATCTAGAAGAGTGCTCTATATTATTAATAGCAAGATATTTTGGAGTGTAAAGTAAAGCACAAATCCATAAAAAGCCTACTAAGCTTAAGAAAATAAGCCCTAAAGGTTCAAGATGAAATCCTATAGAGTAATTACCGAATATATTAAATTCAAATCCTGCTCTAATACCTTTTAAAAATAACAAATCAATAATTAAAATATTACCGAAGAAAAAAATAGCGATAGTAATAAGTAAAAAATTACGTATAAAACTATCTTTTTGAGTAGCATACGGACTGATCAAGTTTAATGCGCCGACTAGCAAAGTTGATAGAATCAAAAGACTTGGAGTAGTAAATTGTGTAATCATGTGTTCCACCGCCACCCCGCGGCTTGACCACGGGGCCTAGTTAAAAATACTAAAATTATTAGTATTTTAAGTTGTTTTTCTGGATACCGCGGTCAAGCCACGGTATGACACCGGGTAGGTTTTTCAAGCCGAGCAACAGCACCCTCTTTACCTTTTTCCTACATTTCTATAGTTTAACCACTCTTCAAACTCAGAAGGTTGTAAATTAATTTCTTTAGCAAGTTTTTGAAGCTCGATAGTTGCTGTTTTTATTTTTTTAAAATTTTCTTTGTAATATAAAATTTCATAATATTTAGGTTAATCAATTCTTCCAAAAAGTAACCTTCATCATTTTATAATGGTAAAATAACGATCCTATCGAGCTGAGTAGAATTATAATAAAATCTAATAGTAGATTTTGTCTAAATAGTAATTCAAGAATATTTACTTTGATAAAAAATAATGGGCTGATAGGTAAGCCACAGCTGCAAATAATAACAATTATTATTAAAACTTTGTTAGGATTTCTTTCATAGCTTTCATTATAAGCATCTATCAAGAAAAGAGCTATTTTATTTATGCTATCCGTAAGTAATAAGCTTGGTAAAAGTATTATGCCGTTCGCGGTAACATATAAGAGAAATACGTAACCTATTTGAGTGAAACATGAATAAATTATAATATTCTTGAAATCTTTTGCCTGGTAAGCAAAATACGGGGCTATAATAAGAGTAGCTAAAGCAATAGGTCTTATAAAATTTGTAATAGCAATTTTAATTGTCTCATAGCCTATAATGATATAAGTAAATTTATATATTATATATAGTCCTATTATAGTAGAAATCCCGGCCAAATATACTAAAATAACCGAAGAAGTAGCGCTATAAGCTCTCATCATCCAAAAATGCATAGGGAAGAAAGCGGTTTTTAAAATAATACCTATCAAGAAAAAACCTATAGCTATAGTGATTATACGGGAATTATGATGTTCTTGTAGATAAGTTGCAACATCGTACATATTTAAGCTACCCGTAATGCTCAGTAAAAACCCTATGGCTATAAGAATAAGGGTTACACCGATACTACCCATGATTAAATAATCAAAAGCTCCGATTAAAGATTTCGGGTTACTACCTGAGGCTATCAGGACATAGCTGCTAAGTGCGGAAATTTCTATAAATACATATAGATTAAAGAAATCATTAGTACTAATCATTCCTAAATAGCCGGTATGAGTAAATAATAATATACCATAAAATAAAGATTTTCTATTATTGTTGATATATTTTAGAATAGTCTTGTCGGTAATCTTATGACAAAAAACTAAAAAGAATAATAAAACCAAGTTAAGATAAATAATAATAGCTTGGTTTAGTGAATTTAGTCGATATTCTATTCCTATTTTTGAAGTCCATCCTCCCATGGTGTAAGATAGTTCCGTATTTTGTATAATGCTATATCCATAAACACAGACCAAAAGGCTAGATAAAATGCAAGCTATGGTAATTACTCGTGCCAAGACAGTAAAGCGGAAAGAGATTATTGAGAGTAAAGCACCGAATAAGGGGAATAATATTTGTATGATAGGAAAATGGTTAGCTAGGATCATGGAAGTTTATTCAAAACCGATGCTGCAGTAAATCCTTATATCATTCCTGCAATTCTCTATGTCATTCCCGCGAAAGCGGGAATCCAGAAAAAATGAATTATTGTCATACCGTGACTTGTTCACAGTATCCAGAAAAAAATAAAAAAAAGACTGGATCCTGCGATCAAGTCGCGGGATGACATAGAGGTTACTGGATTCCCGCTTTCGCGGGAATGACATAGAAGTCATACAATACCCCAGAATAACATAATTAAAAAAATTACTTATCAAAATTAATTTCATTTTCCGATATTGTACCAAAATGTTTATAAATTTGATATATTAAACTTAAAGCTACGCTAAGAGTAGCGAACCCAACTACTATAGCAGTTAACATTAATACATGAGGTAAAGGGCTAGTGTAAGTAGTTAGCCCATCTTGTAAAATAGGTACACCGCCTGTCTTAATTTTTCCGATACTTAAATAAAATACTAATACCGAACTTTGAAAGATTCCAAGCCCGATAATTTTATGAATATAATTACGACATGTAAGCATTATAAACAAACCGTTAGTTAGTAAAATCAAAGTAAAGAAATATATTAAATGTGACATAACATTGTTATACCGTGACTTGTTCACGGTATCCAGAAAAAAATAAAAAAAAGACTGGATCCTGCGATCAAGTCGCGGGATGACAGTTAATATGCTTTGAAAGACTGATTAAATATACATGTGACTTTTTTACCCTTACGCACAGCGAGCTTAGGAAAAACCTGTTCAAGGATCACCATATTAGGATTATCTTGAGCAAGGCGATAATTCACTAAAGATTCTCGAAGTGAATCATCTACAGCAAAAATACCGGAAATTTCAGCGTTTTTATCCCTAAATTGAAGATAGGTAAACTCGCCGTCGTCAAAAATTTTAATAGGAGCTATTTCCTCACTGCCGCTAATATAGTAATTAAAGTTATATTTTTCAGGATGAGTAAGATCGGGGATTGCCAAGGAAGCAGAAAAAGTTTGCATATGACCGCTCATATTATCATTTTCGTCATCCGGATAAAGAAACTTTACGTTAAAGACCATTTCAGGATCGCGCATATCAAGCGTTTCTGCAGCATATAATTCAAAGAAGTAAGTTCGTTTATTGGTAATTAAAGTCATATTAGTAGTAGCATCCGGTTCCATCGGTTTAATAAAAATCCTATGACCGGCAGGCACTATTTGCCATGAAGTAGTATCTCCCATAGAAATACTTACTATTTCCTCATCTCTTGCTAGTTCTATACTTGCTTGATAGCCGTAATATCCTGTAAACTTAAAGACATCATCAGGGTTATAAGTCATAACTCTTAAGCGCGGGTCTCGACCTAGAGGTCGTGATATAGTAAGAGCAAATACATCTAATGTAAGTATTATAAAAGTACAAAATATTATTAGTTGCTTCATATTATTTCTGATTTTTATTCCTTAATAACTTTAGCTTGTAACTAGTAACGGTAAAATTGAACGGCATATCAGGGGATGTACTTGTACTGATAGAATCCATTATAAATCCGATTCTTGCTTCCCATACCATATTTTCTAAAATTTCACCCGTACTATTTTTTGCCAATGACTCAAAAGTAACAACTGCCCCATTATCGTTTATATTGTTAATTGATAATACATTAATTGAGCGTCTATATAGTTTTTGATATCTTATGACTGGTGATAATGAGTTATCAATATTCATAAAATTAGCAAATTGCATATAAACAATACTCGTAGAAGCATTTTTGATAAAGATAAATTGTTCTTTTAATATATCGTAACTATATTCTTCTCGTTGTTTTACATAATTCTGAAGCATGATATTTGCAACAGAAATATAAGGATTTGATAATGATGAATGTTTAGTATTAGTAACGGTAGCTTGTTTCTCAGCATTATCTTTTATTAAATAACTTACTTTTTCGTTTATTGGTAGCAATATATCGATATTTATACAAATTAAAGTGAATAATAAGGTAAAAATCGTGCATATTAAAAGTAGAAGACTTCTATGACTTAACGGTAAGATATACTTAAAATTATACCATTTTCTTGCATCAATAAAATATTCGCCGGATTTTATATATTCTTGTATTGCGTTGGTTAATGGGTCCATAATTACTAGATTGATAGCTAATTTATTTTGTTTTATAACTCTACCATAATTATTATAATATGATTATGATTTGTTAATTTAATGTTATTTAAGCTATAAAATAAGTTTATATTACTACTACAATACCAAATATTATTTAACTTTAAAATTAAAATAAATTATAAATTAAAATTATACAATAACAATTATTAATGGTAGTTATTATATTATACTCGCCCACTTTAAAAACTGGTGACAATGTCCTTGTAAGTCCGTAGGTAGCCACGTATTAAATATACGCTCTGCTTCTCGGCTTATAGACTCCTCGCTCTTTTCCAAGTTGAACTTCGTATAAATACCCTTTATTTACTTCAGAGTATAATAGTTTACAATCTTTTTAATATTTATAAATAGATTTTTTCAAAAAATGCTTGTGAACTATTGTATAGTAAGGTAATTTTAAAATAGTAACAAGATAATTTAATAATGTATAATTAGAATGTTAAAATCATTAAAGTTTTTATTAGTATTAATTATGCTTTCTCAATTGTTGTCATGTACCCCTTCAGCTCCTTATGAAATTAAAAGCCCGTGCGTTTCTGCTGATATAGATGATGGATTGAGTTTAAGCATAAATCCTTGTATAAGAAGACCGGTTAATTCAGTAAATATAGCATAAAAGCAATAGTTTTACACAATAACAATGTAATAATAAAAATACCTTTGATATGAATAATATATTTGGCTTCTTTAAATCAAGTAATAACTCGCAAAGCGGTTCAGGAGATACACAAAATCAAGAAAGTATTAAATCAGCTAATCCTTTAAAAATTACTCAGAATTGGTATGAAGAGCGATCCGATAAGTTAATTGTTCAACGTAATTTACTTATCATATTAATAATACTACTAACCATTTTTATGGTTATATCAACTTTAGTAATAGCATTTGTAGTAAAATCTAAACAATTTGATCCCTTTGTTATTCAGCTAAATAGTAATACCGGACGTGCCTCGGTGGTAGAACCTATTTCATCACCGGTATTAACGGCGGATGAGTCTCTTACAAGATATTTTATAAAGAAATATATAACGGCACGGGAAACATATAATCCGGTTGATTTTGCAACGATAGCTCGTACAACAATAAGATTATTCTCAACAAGCGGTGTTTATTATAATTATCTTGGCTATATAAGAAATAAAGATTTTGATCCTACTTTAA
The DNA here is from genome assembly GCF_964026445.1 of Rickettsia endosymbiont of Cantharis rufa. Lineage (NCBI taxonomy): Bacteria > Pseudomonadati > Pseudomonadota > Alphaproteobacteria > Rickettsiales > Rickettsiaceae > Rickettsia > Rickettsia endosymbiont of Cantharis rufa. The sequence continues at coordinate 1,036,878 of NZ_OZ032150.1, read as the reverse complement.
AATATAAAGAAGATAATACTACATTTTTAGTAATAAAATCATGGTCAAAAATCGCAGTAGATAAATATATAGTCAGATTTTCTGTAAATGAAACATCAGGAAGCCAATTAGTTTATAATAAAATAGCGGTAGTAAGTTATGCTTATGTACCTATGCAATTAACAGATTCAGAATTTGATGTAAATCCGGTAGGGTTTCAAGTTAACGGATATAGGGTAGACGATGACAATAGTTAGATTTTATTTTTTAGTTCTTGTATTATTAAGCGGCTTTACAATACAACGAGAGTGTTCACTTGTAGATGATTCATGTAATAGTAGTAATAATAATTATGTAGATGATTTATCTATAACTAAAGATAATAGGATAAAAACTTATATATATAATCCAAATGAAGTCTATTTATTAGTTTTGCATTTTGGCTTTCAATCGCATATAGAATTTGCTAAAAACGAAGAAATCCAAAATATAATTCTTGGAGATGCTTATGCTTGGAAAATAACTCCTTTGGCAAATAGATTATTTATTAAGCCTCTTGAAAAAGATATTCGCACAAATATGACTATTATAACTAATAAAAGAACATATGAATTTGATATCGCTTCTACGGAACTTATGATGGGTAACGAAAGGGATTTAGTATATGTAATTAAATTTTACTACCCTAAGAAAAATAGTAATTACATGGCAAGATTTTAGTAGGGTACTGTGTCATACCGTGGTCAAGCCGGTGTTGTTACATGGATAGGTAAAACCTACTGGATGTCATTCCCGCGTAGGCGGGAATCCAGAAAAATAACTTCAATATTGATATAGAAGTTACGTATTTGATAAAACTTTTTATAGATTTTGCTGGATTCCCGCCTACGCGGGAATGACATTGGAATTCATGCAACAACGACAATAAAAATACTTTAACTAATATATTTTATATATGACTGAAGAGCAAAATAACAATAATAATATCAGTTCTTTATCAGGAGCAGATTCGCCTGAAGTACAAAGGGAATTATCAAAAGTTTCAGTTAGCTTTAATAAGAGTATTGTGATAGTAGTCGTAATTTGCGGTATCTTTATATATATTTCTTACACTCTTTTTTTTGGTTCTAAAAAAGAAGAGATACCAGAGACTCAGATACCGAGTAATATTGTAAAACCTGTCACGGATGTTGATGATAATATTCCGGAGATTCCAAAGTTGCCTGATCCACCTAAGCTTGAGGCGCCTACAGCCCCACCGCCGCCGCCTCCGATAGTAGAAGTTCCACCGGTCTTACCTCCTACTACTCCTGTAGAGGAGAATAAAGATAAAACGCTTCCATTGCCACCGGTTTCATTGCCTTCCACTTCAGGAACGCTAGTTGAGAGTGATGCAGAGAAGCAACGTCGTGAAGCAAAAAGAAAATCAGCTATAGTGTTAGTTGGTGGTGTAGAGCCTAAAAAAACACCGGAACAGATTACGGCAGAAGCGACATTTAAAGATCGCGGTGATATGTCGTTGGTTCTCGGACGCGGTAAATTAATTGATGCAGTGCTTGAGACGGCAATAAATAGTGATCTCGGCGGCGAAATAAGGGCCATTATTAGTAGAGATGTATTTTCTGAGAAAGATAAAGTTATATTAATACCGAAAGGATCAAAAATATTCGGTAAATATGCAACCTCAACTTCATCAGACAGTTACGGTAGAGTTTCTATAATATGGGATAGAATAGATTTAACTAACGGTTATACTATAGAATTTGACTCACCTGTAGTTGATAATTTAGGTAGACCGGGACTACAAGGAAGAGTCGATAATAAATATAAAGAACAATTTGCAAATGCCGTATTACAATCCGGCTTTAATATAGGTCTTGCTAAAGTCCTTGATAAGTTAGTGCCGCCTCCTATAGATTCGCAGGCAGCAGCAACTAATAGTGCTACAGCCACACAATTGTTAAATACTGCTCAAACTATTGCGGCTAATACCGGTATGGATGCAAATACTAGAATAGTTACAATTTGTACTAATATACTTGCTGCTATTACCGATAAAACTTCGACTGCTTATACTACTATGACTCAAGCGTGTACAACAGCGCAAACTGCTTCTTCAGCGAATACTGCTGACCAGAGACTTCAAACCTTAGTACAAGCAGTTAATACGGCAGCTTCAAGTTTGCTTACTACTACATCTATAGCATCAACTCCTACGCAAGCACAACAAGCTTCTACTCAAGCTTTTACGGATGTTACAAATGTTGTACAAAATATGATAACTCAGCAGCAATTTAAGCCTACGACAACGGTTAATCAAGGTACGCCGGTTAGAATATACGTTAATAGGGATTATAAATTCCCAAAAGCCGTTTTATTAAAATCGCAGGTAATGAAATGAATGAAGAATTTGCAGCCTTAGAGACGTTCTTACTTCCTTTTAAAAATTTATTTGCTGAAGACGGTATTAATGAAATTATGGTTAATAAGCCTGGAGAAGTATGGGTTGAAAAAAAAGGCGATATATACTCTAAGCAAATACCGGAGCTGGATAGCGAACATCTACTTTCATTAGGGCGTTTAGTCGCTCAATCTACCGAACAGATGATTTCAGAAGAAAAACCGCTGCTCTCAGCAACTTTGCCGAATGGCTACCGTATTCAAATAGTATTTCCCCCTGCTTGTGAGATAGGACAAATCATTTATTCTATCAGAAAGCCTAGCGGTATGAATTTAACTTTAGACGAGTACGCTAAAATGGGGGCATTTGATGAAACTGCAACAGAGAGTTTAGTAGATGAAGATGCAATAATTTTAAATGATTTTTTAGCTGAAAAAAAGATTAAAGAATTTATTAGACACGCAGTTGTTTCAAAGAAAAATATCATAATTAGCGGCGGTACTTCAACCGGTAAAACTACCTTTACAAATGCGGCACTTACTGAAATACCATCAATAGAAAGATTAATTACTGTAGAAGATGCTCGTGAGGTTGTACTATCAAGCCATCCTAACAGAGTGCATTTACTTGCTTCCAAAGGAGGGCAGGGCCGCGCAAATGTTACTACCCAAGATTTAATAGAAGCTTGTTTACGTTTAAGACCGGATAGAATTATAGTCGGTGAGCTTCGAGGCAAAGAAGCTTTTAGTTTTTTACGTGCTATTAATACCGGTCACCCTGGTTCAATATCGACGCTGCATGCCGATAGTCCTGCTATGGCAATCGAGCAGTTAAAGCTTATGGTTATGCAAGCTGATCTCGGTATGCCGCCTGAAGAAGTAAAGAAGTATATTTTAACCGTTGTAGATATCGTTGTGCAGTTAAAACGCGGTAGTGGCGGGAAAAGATATGTTTCGGAAGTGTACTACAAGAAAAATAAGAACGCTAAAGGTATGGTGTAGACTCGTTTTATTTGGAAAAGAGCAGAGTGTTTCATATTTTTTGATCCTCACGTAGGTTATCTACGCTGCGATCAAAAAATATGAAACACTCTGCTCTTTTCCAAATAAAACTTCGTATACCGTTTTCTATGCAATATGTATAGACGTTAGTTTCAAGATCGATGTCATACAGTGGCTTGACCATGATATCCAGAAAAAAATAAAAAAAGGACTAGATCCCGCGATCAAGTCACGGGATGACGCTGGAAAAATCGTTCTATGCAATAACGTTAACAATATTAAGTGATAAGTAAAAACTAGGAATATTATTCATGGAATGGCATAAGATACTTAAAGTTACTAGAAATATATTTGGTCACGCTATAATTCATCCAGTTGTTATTTTTTGTACCATTTGGATAAGCGGTGCATTTGTTGCAATTTTTACTAATGAGGTTGGAGTTTTAGGTGTAGATATAAATGCTATAAATATTGCTTATAAGTGGGCTTATTGGCTTATTAACGTTTGGGGACAGTTAAAAATTTCCGACTATAATTATTTAAAATTGAAACTACTTGCATCTCTTCTTAGTCCTGCTATTGTTGTTATAATATCTTACATTAAAAACTTTGAAAGAATAAAATCATTACAATTTTTTGAACAACAGGAAAAAGTATATGGAAATGCTAGCTGGGCTAATCCGTCAGATATAGAGGCCGCAGGTCTTAGATCCAAAAAAGGTATGCTGATCGGTGTTGATGCCGGTGGATATTTTGTTGCCGACGGGTTCCAGCATTCCTTATTATTTGCTCCTACCGGTTCGGGTAAAGGTGTGGGTTTTGTGATACCTAACTTGTTGTTTTGGAGTGATTCGGTAGTAGTACATGACATAAAGCTCGAGAATCACGGTTTGACAAGCGGTTGGCGTGAGAAACAAGGTCAGAAAGTTTTTGTATGGGAGCCTTCTAATCCCGACGGTGTTACTCATTGTTATAATCCAATTGATTGGGTTAGTACTAAGCCTGGGCAGATGGTTGATGACGTTCAAAAAATTTCAAACCTTATAATGCCTGAAAAGGATTTTTGGAATAATGAAGCACGAAGTTTATTTTTAGGTGTAACTTTATATTTAATAGCTGATCCTACTAAAACTAAATCTTTCGGTGAAGTAGTGCGTACCATGAGAAGTGACGACGTAGTTTATAATCTAGCAGTCGTACTCGATACGCTTGGCGGTGTAATACATCCCGTAGCATATATGAATATTGCTGCATTTCTGCAAAAAGCCGATAAAGAGCGTTCAGGTGTAATATCTACAATGAACTCATCTCTTGAATTATGGGCAAATCCCCTAATTGATTCAGCTACTGCATCTTCTGATTTCAACGTACAAGAATTTAAAAAAGTAAAAACAACCGTGTATGTAGGGTTAACACCCGATAATATACAGCGTTTACAAAAATTAATGCAGGTGTTTTATCAGCAGGCGACAGAATTTTTAAGCCGTAAAATGCCGGATTTAAAGGAAGAGCCGCATGGGGTAATGTTCTTACTTGATGAGTTCCCGACACTTGGGAAGATGGACACTTTTAAAGCCGGTATAGCGTATTTTAGAGGTTATAGAGTTCGCTTATTTTTAATTATTCAGGATACTCAGCAGCTCAAAGGAACATATGAAGACGCCGGTATGAATTCTTTCTTATCAAATGCGACATATCGTATTACTTTTGCTGCTAATAACTATGAAACGGCAAATTTAATATCGCAGCTTGTCGGTAATAAGACGGTAGAACAAAGATCATTTAGTAAACCTTTATTTTTTGACCTTAATATTTCTACTAGAACCCAAAACGTTTCTCAAGTTCAAAGAGCTTTACTTTTACCTCAAGAAGTAATACAGTTACCGAGAGATGAGCAAATTGTTTTAATAGAATCCTTTCCACCTATAAAATCTCGTAAAATTAAGTATTACGAAGATAAGTTTTTTACTAGTAGATTATTACCGCCGACCTTTGTGCCTACCCAAGTACCTTTTGATCCTAGGGCAAATAATAATGAGGCTTCTGAAGAGACTGAAACAACAACTGCTCCGGAAAATAATGAGTAAGATCCAAAAATGCGTTCAGCTATTATTGATATCGGTTCAAATGCTTTAAGAGCTGTAGTTTATGAAAGTGATGAGCTTGGAGCTCCGGAAATTTTTAATTATAAATTTAGAAATTATCTTACAAATTTACTTAACTTAGATAATTTAGACGTAAAACATCAAACATATTTATCCCTACAATATCTTATTCATATTTTTACCAAACTGTCCGTTACTAATATTAGATGTGTTGCAACAGCTATACTTAGAGGACATCCTAAAGCAGATGAATTCAAAGCTATAATTAAAAAGAGATTCAATATTGATATTGAAATTATCTCAGGTGAACGTGAAGCTTATTTAACTGCTGCCGGATTAATTTCAGGTATTAGTGATGCTTTCGGTATTGTAGCTGATCTTGGCGGCGGAAGTCTTGAGCTTGCACAAATTGAAAATAAAAAGGTCGGTAAATTAAAATCACTACCTCTTGGTACTAAAATTATTGCTAGTAGCAATTTCGGTGATGTTGGACTGATTACTAAAATGCTAGAGGAGGAATTTGGAGCTGCACATTATCCTAATTTATATTTAATCGGTGGTGCTCTTCGTCTAATGAGTCGTATATACATGGAGTCTATAAATTATCCCCTTAAAAATTTACATAATTTTGAAATAAATCGCGTAGAGTTTGAGTTATATCTAGAGAAATTATCACAAATTGATAAATTAAAGCTGAGTTATTATGAGCAGAAGGCCATAAATTATAATGCAGTTTTAGTAATAAAGGCGATGATTAAGGTATTTTTACCGGAAAAAATTATTATCTCAAATTACGGTTTAAAAGAGGGAGTAAGATTTGACTCGTTGCCGCTGCATGAAACAAAAAAAGATATTATCTATGAGCGAGTAAAGAGATTAGTAAAATTTGATAGAAATATATGTAAGATCGATAAATATATAGAAGCTGTACACTATCTTTTAATCAACCCTGACTACACGACGCTTGTCATTATTGAACTTGCTATAATGCTTGCTCAATATAATAAAAATATCGATAAAACGCTCAGAGCAAATTTTGTTTCGGAATTTATATTATCTTCAGACATTCCTTTTAGTCATAGACAGCGTCTAATGCTTGGTATTGCCCTTACAGTTACTTATACTGCTAAAACTGACATGCAGATTAATAAAACAGCTAAGAAAATGATTAGTAAAAGTGATTATTACAATAGTCATATAATCGGTTATTATATAAAAATTGCTAGAGAAATTGATGGACCGGAATTCCAAGAACCTTCTTTTTCGATTAAATTAAAAGACGATAAGTTTTTACAAATTAATGCTTCAAATATCTTGCCTAAACAAGTTTTTGAAAAGGTTTGTGAACGTTTAAAAGATATAAGTTCTGCTAGAAAAAATATTAGCTATAATTTTAATGATTAGGAATAACTCAATAGATCCCGCGATTAAATCAGCTTTGCCCTCATGGCTTAAGAATAAGTGGTCGATGTCATTCCTGCGAAAGCAGGAATCCGCATAAAGCGAGATAAGCCAAGCTTTTAATTTCAAAAATTTACTGTATTTATACTTTTTTCCTGGATTTCTGTTTTCGCAGGAATGACATTATAGTCATAATAAATACAATAATCATGCCCCATCAAATGTGTTACAATTATATTTTTCACCTAGAGTTTGTACCTCATCATTTTCTAAAAAGAGAGGAAGATGTTTTTTTAAAGAAGCTTCGGAGCTTGTAGTGTTTATATTTTTATTTACTAAAGGCTTGATATTTAATTTTAATTGTCCTATTTCATTAATAAGTTCTTTTTTATAAGCAAATATTTCTGCTGATTTTAAAAATAAAGAAAAAATCTTTCGGTCTCGTAAAATTTCTTCTATAGAAAAATTAAGTTTAGGACCTTTATCCTCAGTCATTTCATGATGAAATTGAAAAATGAGGATTGGAGTCCCGAATTGAGATTCAGTTGCTTCAATTTCTCCATCTGAAGTTTTAGCGGTTATTTTTAATAAATCTTTATTATTATTTATTCTATTCCTATCACCTATATCTTTTACTATGTCACCATGAGCTGCTCAAAAATTTTGCCTAGGAATGTTGTTGTCCTTAATATTTGAAGTTTGTTTAATTATTGGAGCTAATTTTGAAAATGACCTGTCAACACTTTTCCGGACAGTTGTTTAAGCGCAATTTTGTATCTCTTCATATCTTACTGGTGATAAATAATCGTTAGCAGAATACATTCTGATACGGTTATAAAATACCTCTATATATTCAAATATGGCATATTTTGCTTCCTCCTTAGTTTTAAATTTATATTGATACATTAATTCTGTTTTTATAGTATGAAAGAAACTTTCAGCAACAGCATTATCCAAGCAATTTCCTTTACGACCCATACTCTGTTTGATACCATGTTGTTTTATAATTTTTAAATGACTATCAGAACAATATTGACTACCTCTATCAGTATGCCAAATAAGCCCTTTTGCTGGTTTACGTTGCCATATTGCCATTAATAAAGCATTATTAACCAAATCAGCTTTCAGGCCACGCCCCCGTATTGCAGCTTAGCATGAATAGTCTATAATCCTCAAACAGTAATAAGAGAGAATTATAGTTAAGGAGTTATGGCAAGAATAGATGTTAAGTGTAGATCAAGAATAGATGTTAAGTGTAGATATTATAACGACACAGAAAAAGTAGTAAAGGCGGGATATTCAATTTCAAAACAACAGAGATATCAATGCAAGCAGTGTAATCGATATTTTTAACTGTAATATATTAATAATGCCTCTAAGCCTGGAGTCAAGGCTCAGATAGTAGATATGTCAATCAATGGCTCTGGAGTTAGGGATACAGTAAGAGTATTAAAAGTGGGTATCAATACGGTTATCCGTGTTTTAAAAAAATCTAGCGTTAAAAAAGATAAATCATTCTATCAATACGATAGAAGTAATTGTTGCTCCTGAAATAGATGAACAATGGTCTTATGTACAGAATAAATCCAAACAAAGATGGCTTTGGTATTCTTTGGATAAGATTTTGTTAAAAGTAGTTGCTTATACTTTTGGTACAAGATGTGATAGCACATCAGAATCATTACTGAAAAAAACCGGAGGATTTTAAGGTTACTTTTTACTTTACAGATGGATGGGGAAGTTATGCTAGGTTATTAGATCCCAAAAAACACATTGTTAGTAAAAAAATATACTCAACGGATAGAACGGGGTAACTTAAATCTTAGAACAAGATGCAAAAGACTGGCGCGTAAAACAATTTGTTTTTCCAAGTCATTGGATATTCATGATAAAGTCATCGGAACTCTTATTGAACGTATAGCCTTTTAATATCCACATCTGTAAAATGGAGGTGCGGCCACTTTCTATTTAATAAATTAGGAGCAATTTGCTTATTATGATTAGAGTCAGTAATGGCTTTAAATTTACGTTTAGTTTTACATAGCAAATTAGCTTCTTTTATTAGTCTTGCAATGCGTCTCCTACTAGCAGTTATATCTTGCCGTGATAGTTCCTTTTTAATAGGTCTAGTTCCATAATTACCTCTACCTTCTTTAAAGATAATTTCAATTCTGTTTGTTAATTCATTACCTTCTTTAACCCTATTACATCCAAGATTATTTAACCATTCATAATAACCATTACGTGATACTTTCATAAATTTACACATAGCAGAAATGGAAAAATTACCTCTGTTTTCCTTTATCCATGCGTACCTTATTGGGATTCTTTTGCAAAGTACGCGGCAGCCTTTTTAATAGATCACGTTCTTGTGTTACTCTATCTAGTTCTTCTTCAATCTCCTTAATTCATCATACAGATGTTCTTCATATCTCATTACTTCCTTGAGTTTTGAATGTTTATTAACCCAATTATATAGACTATACTTCGTAATTCCTAGTTCTCTAGCTGTTTGAGCAAAAGGTTGCTTAGACTCAATAGCTAATCTAATCGCTGATTCTTTAAATTCAGCTGGATATATCTTTGGCTCTATATCCGGCATTTTTATCCCTACTGTTAATATCGTCTATTATTAACTTTCTGGAAAACTATAGTCGCATCATAGTACTACAAAATAGACACCTTTACTCTTAATAGAGCGGTAGAGAAAAGTGATTTTGCTATTTTAAAAGCTGTACTTGACCACAATACTGCAAAAATAGAGTCTTGGATGCTTGATAAAGCTATAGAGAAAAGTGGATTTAGAAATTCTAGATATAGTACCTAAGCATCCTACTATATAGGTAAATAGCTATAATATTTATATGGCAGAAGAGACGTATAATTTGGATGTTATTGAATTAGTAAAGAAATATTATAATTCTACTATAAATACTATTACGCCTGAAGAAACTACTATAGATACAACATTTACTGTAGTAGAAGAAGTATTAGTATTAGGATAGGGGATAGAAGAGGCGTAAATAAAAAATAAAACTCCAGGTCATACCGTGGCCCCTTCGCGGTACCCAAAAACATTAATATCTTTAACTGGACCTAGCTCATAAGTCGGCGTTGTTGTATGGATCGGTTTTTCGTCATTACGAGAAGAATTACGTAGTAATTCGACAAAGCAATCCAGTAAAAAATTCTGTAAATCAGAATTTGTTTAATTATTTTGATTGCCGCGTCGCTTCGCTCCTAGCAATGACGAATCGGGTACCCATGCAATAACGCCTCACAAGTCGCGGGATGACAGTAGAAAACTAATCAACCCAACAACGCTTCGCAGGAATGACGTAGAACGCTTTTTTTTAAGCTATGCAACAAACTTGAACTGAAATTATTTTAAATATCGTTTAAGATTACTTTATTTAATTCATAATTTAAATGTGAGAAATTTATCTCATCAAATCCTTTTCTTGGAATAATAATCATTGCGAATTTTATAGCCTTAAGCTTAGAATCGCTAACGATAATTCTAATTAGATGTCTTATACGCCTTTTGATTTTATTGCGAACAACGGCTTTTTTACTGAGCTTTTTGCTAACTTTGATTCCAAAAAAGGCGTTATATTTTGATTCAAGGAAAATTTTAGGAAGATTTTTTGCTATTACCAAAATAAAATACCTTTCATGGAACTTCTTTCCAAGCTTATTTATAAGCTCAAATTCTTTTTGATTTTTTAAAGAGGTAATATACAATTTGATAAGTCAGATTATTTTAAGCAGATAATTTATGTCTACCTTTAGCACGACGTTTGCTTAAGATTGCTCTTCCAGCCGGAGTAGCCATTCTAGCTCTAAAACCATGTCTTCTTTTTCTAACTAAATTGCTAGGTTGAAATGTACGTTTCATAATATTTATACCGAACGAAAATAAAAATTAATTGTTATAAATATGTTATCCCGTGGCTTGACCACGAGATTTCAAGATACAGACTGTAACACAAGATCCCGTGATCAAGCCACGGGATAACGTTAAATAGTTAAATATGTACTTTTGCTTTTTCTACAATACTTGCGAATCCGTCACTGTTATTTACAGCAAGTTCTGCAAGTACTTTACGATCTATGTCAATTTCTGCCTTTTTAAGAGCTCCCATAAATTGGGAGTAAACAAGCCCATGCTCTCTTGCTGCTGCATTTATTCTTTGAATCCATAAACCCCTGAAATCACGCTTACGATTTCTACGATCTCTATAAGCATATTGAAGAGCTTTTTCTACCTTCTCAATAGCTACTCTAAAGCAGGTACTTGCTCTACCTCTATAACCTTTTGCCAATTTGAGGATTTTTTTATGTCTATTTTTGGAAATTTTTCCTGATTTTGCGCGTGTCATTGCTTAGCTCCTAATTAAATTAATTTATACCGTACGGTAGAAAATATTTTTTAATATTATATCCGTCTTGAGGACAAAGTATTGTAGTTCCCCTAAGGTTACGAATTTGGGCTTTAGTGCGACGACGCATAAAGTGTTTTTTCCCTGCTTGAGATGCTATAACCTTGCCGGTAGCAGTAAGTTTAAAACGTTTTTTTACGGCAGATTTTGTTTTTAATTTAGGCATAATATTCCTTATAATTGGTATTTCTAGATTTGCCGGTAATTAGGCATACCAAAGCCATGTTACCGATGTGTTAATTACGCTAAAGGATAATAGTAGTTTTTTTTATCAGTTATTGCAAGATTTTTTTATAAAAATATACTATAGTGAATTGATTTGAACTTGGTGCTTCGTTATTCGCCCTTTCGTCTATTATTATAGGTTCTACCCTCACGCCTGTCACCAAATTCAACTGAATTCACTATATAATGCGCTTAATCAACCAGTAAATAAATTAAATAATGTTCGGACAAAATCCTAAAAGAAGTATATTAAATGGTGACGGTACTAGGCTAGAGGTCAAGTCTATTTTTAAGACTATACAAGGCGAGGGTATTTTTGTTGGTAGTCCTGCCATATTTATAAGGCTAGGAGGGTGTAACCTTGCTTGTAATTTTTGTGATACGGAATTTGAAGATTTTGAGTTAGTAGATATAGATAAGATTTTAAATAAATCCGAAAGTTTGGCATTAAATTCTAAAAATGAAAAATCGATTAATTTAGTAGTAATAACCGGTGGCGAGCCGATGCGTCAACCTATAGAGCTATTATGTCAGAAGTTATTAGACCGAGATTTTAAAGTCCAAATAGAGACTAACGGGACGTTATATCGCTCTCTGCCAAAAGGAGTGTCTATAATTTGTTCGCCGAAAGCAGGTAAAACCGGTTATAGTAAAATAAGAGAAGACTTATTGCCACAAATTAGTGCAGTGAAATTTATCGTTGCTAAAAATATTTTAGAATATGACATCATACCGGAAGTAGGGCAAACAGCTTATAATATCCCGGTTTTTGTGCAACCTATGGATCAAAACGATCAAAAGCTCAATGATGAAAATAATGAATTAACAGTAAAATTAGCGCTAGAAAGCGGTGCTAGATTGTCGTTACAAACTCATAAGTTCTTAGGTATTGAGTGAGATACTCGTTTTATTTAAAGAATTGGTTATGTCGCTTCTTCAAATAAAACTTAATATATCTCTAGAAATAATCTAAGTATATAGTGAGTATATAGTAAGGTATTCTAAAAATACTTGAATTTTATATTAATCGAAGCTATTATAATCTTTTTTAAGTTTAAAGTGTTGAAATAATGAGTGAAATATTAGAGCTTGAAGCAAAATCCCGTACAGAATTTGGGACGGGAATAGCAAGAGCGTTAAGAAGAGAAGGGCGTATTCCGGCTATTATTTACGGAGCTGGAAAAACACCTGTTAGTATTTCTTTAGAAGAAAAGGAAATAACTAAATATTATAGAAAGCCGGCTTTTATCTCTCAGTTAATTAATTTAACAATTGATAAGAAGCAATATAAAGTATTGCCGAAAGCTGTAGAGTTACATCCTGTTACAGATATAGTACGCCATGTTGATTTTGTTTTTTTAGAAGAGAAAATCCAAAAGATGGAAGTACCTGTAGTATATGAAGGTAAAGAAAAAGCTTTGGGTGTTAAAAGAGGTGGCTACTTTAACATAGTAAAAAGAAGAGTTACTTTACTATGTGATGTTAATAATATCCCAAGAAACGTAACTATCGACGTTACTAATATGCCTATCGCTACTTCACTAAAATCTTCAAAAATAGAATTACCGAAAGGATGCAGTTTTACTACTAAAAAAGAATTCATTCTTGCAACTATAATAGGACGTAGAGGAGCAAAAACTGAAGCTGAAGAAGGACAAGTAGCAGAAGCAGGGAAATAAGTCGGGTAAGTTGAATAATTCATAATATTAAAAAACTTTTTATTTTTTTCTTTAAGAGGTTATTTGCAAATTAATTTTAATTAATAATTTATAAGATTTTGGCAGGAATACTATTCATATTTCAAAAAAATCTTATAATTTGCAGCAAAAGAGAACTAAATTATGGTTAAAATTTGTTTACAAATAGCCTCTAAGTGCAATAATTTTATGTAGTAGTTTTCTTAGTTAATTAATATTAAGAGAAGTTGCTACATATTTTTATATTATCTAACCTTAAAGAAAGGGGTACAATATTATGAATAAGGATAAACCGTTTGGTTATAATGCTGTTGCTAAATATATTGGTAACAAATTTATAGCAGAATTATGGCAGCAAAAATATACTATAATATCCACAATTCTTTTTTCTTATATCAGTAGTGTAAGTGGTGAGAATAATGATGATATTGAACAGAGAGAAAAACAATCTTTTGATAATTCTTTTTCTGATATATTGGTACAAGTAATGATTTGCGTGAATGTCAATATAATACACATAGATATAATAAATTTATTGAAGGTCAAAAAGATACAATACGCGAGCAAGCTACGCTGATAAAGTTTATGAATGAGGTCTGAAGTCTTTATGTAGTATTGTGGCTGGTGTATCTGTTTCTAATGATACTTACAGTCAATCCTGTGTTTTTGTTAATAATGGAGCTATTGATCTTTTATGTACACAGTATGAACAGATAGACCTTATGCATGATGGATTATGAGAAACTTTACGATGTCCTTCCTGCGTAAGCACATGAGCGTCAACTTAAGATGGGGCTCTTCGATGTCATTCCTGCGGAAGCAGGGATCCATGCTAAAAAAATCTTGATTTCAAAGATTTTTTTATTAGATAATTTTTTGTTAAATAAAGCTTCTTGAAGCTTTATTTAACTGGATTCTCGCCTACGCGGGAATGACATAGAATGAAAAATGTCCAGTACTATAGGGAATGGCACCGAGCGTGTTTTTCGATCCACGCAATATAATGCCTTGCAAGAATGACATTATTCGGTACTTCTCCAAAATCAATATTTCTTCAAAAATTTTCCATTACATATTTAGGTAAATATTATGGTCCTTATTATTGGTCTTGGTAATCCAGGAAAAGAGTATCAATATACGAGGCATAATATCGGTTTTATTGCTATAGAGAAAATAGCAAGCCAATATAATTCATCATTTAGCATAAAGAAAAAATTTAATTGTGAGATTGCTGAAACTATTAGTGATGGACAAAAGATTATTTTTATAAAGCCCACTACCTATATGAACTTGTCCGGTAAGTCGGTGGTAGCTTTAAAAACATATTGTAATATCCACCACGCAAAAATTTTTGTTATTCATGATGATATTGATCTAGAAACAGGTAGAATAAAATTTAAAACCGGGGGCGGTAACGGTGGGCATAACGGTTTAAAATCAATTGACTGGGTTATAAGCAATAATTATAATCGCATTAGAATTGGAGTCGGTAGACCGCAAAATAATCAAGATGTAGCAGATTACGTACTTAATAATTTCTTGAAATCCGAATATGAAATAGCAATTCAAGCCATAGATAAAATAGCTAATAATTTTGGTTTGATATTAGAGAATAGGTTAGAAGAATTTAAAAATAAGATTAGATAATGTTATTCTGAGTTGCCTGTATTGCTCAAGAAACCTACTCGATATCATTCCTGCGAAAGCAGGAATCTAGTACTTTAAAACTTTTTAAAAGCCCAATAATATTTCACTTTTTTTGAATTCCCGCTTTCGCGGGAATGACATAAAAATTTGAATTAAGAGGATCGCTTATGAAGCAAGATTTTGAAATTATTTATGCTGAAGAGATGGATAAAGCTTATTCAGCTATAATTTGAGATGCTTTTCATAAAGATGCACAAGAGAAAAAGGGTTTAACAGGGGATTTAAAATCTTTCTCCTTCTCATGTTTAGACCAAAATAAAAATTTTATTGCCGGTATGCAAGGAATAAGCCTTTGGGGTGGTTTGTATATTACCTCATTGTTTGTAGATGAAAATCATAGAAATAAAAAATATGGAAGTTTATTAATGGAAAAAGCTGAAGAATTGGCACGTGAGCGTGATTGTAATTTTATTGTTTTATCGACTATGGATTCTCAGACCAAACTTTTTTACAAAAAACTAGGACATAAACTAGAATTTATAAGACACGGTTATGAAAAAGATCCAGCTTCATATCATTTACGGAAGGATTTATGACACTAAAACTAGGAATTGTTGGTTTGCCGAATGTCGGTAAGTCGACGTTATTTAATGCCTTAACGGCAAGTCAGGCTGCGGATGCCGCTAATTATCCGTTTTGTACTATTGAGCCTAATAGCAGTAAAGTTTTGGTGCCGGATGAGCGTTTGCAACGACTCGCAAGTTTAGCTGGAAGCGGAAAAGTTATCCCGTCTTATATTGAGTTTGTTGACATTGCAGGGCTTGTTAAAGGAGCAAGTAAAGGGGAGGGGCTTGGTAATAAGTTCTTATCTCATATCAGGGAAGTTGATGCAATATTGCATGTACTGCGTTGTTTTGAAGATGAGGATATAACGCATGTACATAATAAAGTTGATTCGCTGCATGACCTTGAGATTATTGAAATGGAATTAATACTTGCCGATATAGAATCGGTTGAGAAGCGTTTAGCTACGAGTGAAAAACGCTTGAAGTCAGGTGACAAAACAATGGCAGAGCTGATAGAGCTATTAAAAGAGGTTTATAAGGTACTTGGTACGAATAAACCTACAAGAGTGTTAAATGAAACTTTAGGAGCTGATAATTTAAAGCAATTGCAGTTAATTACTTCTAAACCTGTCTTATATATATGTAATGTACTTGAAAAAGACGCAGCTATAGGTAATGAGTTTACAAAACTAGTAGCAGAAAGAGCAAAGAAAGAAAACGCTAAAAGCGTGGTAATTTCTTCAAAAATAGAAGCTGAGATTGCTTTACTTGAAAGTATGAAAGAAAAAGAAGAGTTTTTAAAATTTATAGGTCTTCACGAAACAGGGCTTAGTAAAGTCATTAAAGAGGGGTATAATCTCCTAAACCTTAAAAGCTTTTTTACTATAGGCCCTAAAGAAGCCCATAGCTGGACTTTTAAAGACGGTACGCTTGCACCAGCTGCCGCCGGTATTATTCACACCGATTTTGAGAAAGGTTTTATTAGAGCTGAAGTTATCGGCTATGAAGATTATATAAATCTTGGTAGCGAAACAAGGGCCAAGGAAGTAGGCAAAATGCGTTTAGAGGGTAAAGAATATAAAATGCAAGATGGGGATATAGTACATTTTAGATTTAACGTTTAATATACTCGATCAACTTCAAAAATTAGCTACGTCGTCTTATAAGATCTGTGGTGCTCACGTATTAAGTATACGCTTCGCTCCTCGCCGTATAGACTCCATGCTCTTTTTGAAGTCGATCTCCGTCTATCTATTTTTGGCCGCGCCCCCGTATTGCAGCTTAGCATGAATAGTCTATAATCCTCAAACAGTAATAAGAGAGAATTATAGTTAAGGAGTTATGGCAAGAATAGATGTTAAGTGTAGATCAAGAATAGATGTTAAGTGTAGATATTATAACGACACAGAAAAAGTAGTAAAGGCGGGATATTCAATTTCAAAACAACAGAGATATCAATGCAAGCAGTGTAATCGATATTTTTAACTGTAATATATTAATAATGCCTCTAAGCCTGGAGTCAAGGCTCAGATAGTAGATATGTCAATCAATGGCTCTGGAGTTAGGGATACAGTAAGAGTATTAAAAGTGGGTATCAATACGGTTATCCGTGTTTTAAAAAAAAATCTAGCGTTAAAAAAGATAAATCATTCTATCAATACGATAGAAGTAATTATTGCTCCTGAAATAGATGAACAATGGCCTTATGTACAGAATAAATCCAAACAAAGATGGCTTTGGTATTCTTTGGATAAGATTTTGTTAAAAGTAGTTGCTTATACTTTTGGTACAAGATGTGATAGCACATCAGAATCATTACTGAAAAAAACCGGAGGATTTTAAGGTTACTTTTTACTTTACAGATGGATGGGGAAGTTATGCTAGGTTATTAGATCCCAAAAAACACATTGTTAGTAAAAAATATACTCAACGGATAGAACGGGGTAACTTAAATCTTAGAACAAGATGCAAAAGACTGACACGTAAAACAATTTGTTTTTCCAAGTCATTGGATATTCATGATAAAGTCATCGGAACTCTTATTGAACGTATAGCCTTTTAATATCCACATCTGTAAAATGGAGGCGTGACCAGAATGATTTATCTTTTTTAACGCTAGATTTTTTTTAAAACACGGATAACCGTATTGATACCCACTTTTAATACTCTTACTGTATCCCTAACTCCAGAGCCATTGATTGACATATCTACTATCTGAGTCTTGACTCCAGGCTTAGAGGCATTATTAATATATTACAGTTAAAAATATCGATTACACTGCTTGCATTGATATCTCTGTTGTTTTGAAATTGAATATCCCGCCTTTACTACTTTTTCTGTGTCGTTATAATATCTACACTTAACATCTATTCTTGATCTACACTTAACATATATTCTTGTCATAACTCCTTAACTATAATTCTCTCTTATTACTGTTTGAGGATTATAGACTATTCATGCTAAGCTGCAATACGGGGGCGCGGCCCTGTACTTTATCAATGACAAGTATATTAAAAAATCCTGGAATCTTATGAAAAGCAAAACCGACAAAAAAACCGAAATAGATGTAAATAATAGCGTTTTTATTACCTTATTTAGCTGTAAATTAAAATAGGAATAAGTAATAGCAGTAAAAATAGATAAAGCCCCAACACCTACAATATTTATTATACCTTGGTATAAAGCAGCTAAAATCGTAATACCTATACCTAAATATGCAGCTCTTTTATCACGACAAAATAAAGATACTAAGATTGTTATAATAAGAAGAATGTAGGTGATATTTAAGGAGTGCATATAAATCTTTGTAAAAAAACTGTATTTAATATATAGTTATTTTTTAGCATAAAAAATAGAAAAATAAAATAATCATAAAAGGAAACCAATAAAATAATGTATAGAATTGGGAGATTTTATGAAAGATATAGAATATTGGGAAAAAAAATTTAAAAACTGTAAGTATTCTGATAAATTAATCAGAAAGCTTTTATTTTTAAATACCCAAGTAAAGAAACCTGTTGATATTAGAGAAGTTAAAAAAGGTATTTACTATGCTCGTAAATATCATGGTGAGCAAATGCGTCAATCAGGTGATCCTTATTATTCTCACCCAATTGCAGTAGCAATTATGGTAGCGGAATTTGTGGCAAAAGAAGCTCCTAAACTTTTTACTCCTATAATGCTACAAGCTGCATTACTTCATGACACTGTTGAAGATACCGAACTTACTGAAGAGATGATTAGTAACATTTTTGAGAAAGAAGTAGCAAGACATGTAGAAGGTCTAACTAGAATTAAATCTTATGGGAAAATAAGTAGTGCGAAAAGTCTTATTTTATTAATTAAACAAAAAAGATACGATACTGCCCTTATAAAACTTTTTGATAGAATACATAATTTACAAACTTTAGGAGCAAAATCGCCTGAAAAAGCTCATAAAATAATTAAAGAGACATTAAAAAGCTTTTTAGTTTTAAGTGAAATGCTTGAAATACCTTTAGTTTCAGAGCTCATATATGCTGAATGTTATAAAAATAATTTAAAATTTAATATAAATTCTACTTTTAATAAAATTATAAACTTCGATTCTTTTCCATTTTTTCAAAATAAGTTACTCCCATGAAGAAAGTTACACCTACCGGAATGAAAATTAAAAATAATCCCCAATACCCTAAATAATTGGTAATATAAACTAAACCAAATGACGTTATAATATAAGTAAATAATTTTGCTATTGCACTTAGCATACTAGTATATGTAAATCTCTTAAAAACCGGGAAATATTTATAAAATATAGGGGATGCCGGTACGTGATCAAATACGAATAATGCAGCTAAGCACTGAAAAATAAAAATATATAAAGGAGTAGGATTATAATTTAACATTATAGGAAAAAAAACGAGAGAGGTAAAAAATAGATATAATTTTACTTTTAGTATTTTTAAAGGATGAATTCTATAGCTAACAAATGCAAGACCGATAATACCGAGTAAATCTACTATAGATACCCAAAAATTCTGATTTATAATTTGATTCGGAGTAAATCCGCATTCTCTTTTTAATATATCACCGCAATATATATACACAAAATAAAAACACGGCGGTCTGGCGCACTGGATAAAGAAATACCAAATAGAAGTGGCGCTAGGAACTTTTTGATCCAGAATGTCTTTGTCAATTTCTTCAAGTGTAATATTATTTTCCTCAAGCCTTAGTTTTAATTTATTTTTTTTATTTGAAAAGGCATCTGCTTCTTTTAAACTAGTCCTTGCAATAGTACCTACAAAAGCGATAGTTGCACCAATGAAAAAGGCTATACGCCAACTGGATTCATGTTGATAAATATTTTGATTAGTAAAAATTGATGCAATACCTAGTGCTACCGTGGTGCCTACAGCAGAAAATACTGTTATAACTGCTACTAATGGATACTGAATAGGAGGGGCTGAATTTTCAGTTAAATATAACTCTGCACCTCGCGCTTCTGCAGTTGCCGACATACCTTGAATTATACGACATATAGTAAGAATCCAAGAGGCTGTTATACCTATCTGTGCATATGTTGGCATACTGCCTATAATCACACAAGTAATAGCCATTAATAAGGTAGTTAAAACAACTACAATCTTACGTCCAAAATGATCACCTATATACCCAAATATTAATGCTCCTATAGGTCTTAGTAAATAGGTAGAACAGAAAGAAAAGGCATTAAGCAACGAAAAAGTGAAAGGATCATATTTCGGAAAAAATAAATTGTTTAAAAGTACCGCCATATGCACATAAAGCATAAGATCAAAATACTCTAGAAATGTACCTATAGAAAGTAAACCAACAGCTTGCTTCTGTTCTTTATTTAAATTTCTTTGTTCTTTTTCGTAGCCTAACATAACCTATTATAGATAATTAGATTGTGAATTAAGCTATACCTTTTTGAATAAAAGTCAATAAAGTATTAAGAATTTTTTAAGTATCTATTTTTCTCTAAACGCTTTAAATGCTGTATCAGTTACAGGGTCAAGTAAATATTTAAGTAGTGTTCTTGTGCCGGTTACGATTTGTACTTCGGCTTGCATACCCGGATGTAATTCAAGGTTTTTAACTTTAGCAACTTTGTTAAATTCATCCATATCGATTTCGACTCTTGCAATATAATAATTATCTTGTTGTTGCCCCGGATGTTGTCTCTCATCTTGCACTATATCAGGTGATACGCTGACTACTTTACCGGTAAACATTGGAGTAGTTCTTGATTTAAATGCACTAAAGCGTATTTTAGCAACTAACCCTTCATGTACTGAATCGATATTTTTTTGCGATACTTTTGCTTCTATTATTAACGTATCGTTAGTCGGCGAAATTTCCATAATAGGTTGACCGTGACCTATAACACCTCCGATTGTATGATATTTCAAGTTATTAACTATACCATCAACGGGTGATCTGATAATTACACGGTTAAGAGAATCTGTAAGAGAAGTATATTTTTCTTTAAGAGATGCTGTTTGTACTTGAGCTTCACGAAGTTCGGTCAAAGTGTCCTTAGTATATTTATTTTGTTGATTTATAATACTAATTTGAGCTTCAGTAATAGTGTGGCGTGTTCCTGCTATTTCGGATTCATTTGTAGCAACATCGCTTTTTGCAGCAGCAACTTTAGCTTCTTGCTCTAGTAAGGCTGCTCTCTGTACAAACCCTTTTTCTTTTAAGGTTCTTAAAGCTTTTAAACGATCTTGGTAAACTTCGGCTGTTTTGCTTGCTGCAGCCTTTCTTGCTTCTAGACCTTCAATTTTTTTCTCAAGCTGAGAAATACGCTGATTTAAACCGTCTTTTTCTGAATTAAATAATTCTTTTCTAGATCTAAATAAATTTTCTTGTGTATGAATTATTTTGGCCACTTCTGGTAAGTTTATATCTTGCATTAGAAAATCGGAGAATTCGATTTGTTCTAAATTATCACGTTCGGCAATTAAGCGATTTTCAGTTGCTAAAAAATTACGGTACTGACCAAGAATATTTTCATGTTCGCTTTTTATTCTAGTTTCTTCAAGCTCTATTAACTTGTCACCTTCTTTGACCTTATCGCCTTGCTTAACATAAATAGCATTAATTATTCCACCTTCATGATGTTGGATTGTTTTTTTGTTTGTGCTTGGCATTACTATTCCGACTGCCACGGCACCACTATCAAGTGGCGCAAGGGCCGACCATACGCCACCGATCAATACTAAGAAGATAATAACATAAATACCGAAAAGTATAGGCGATCTTGCGGCTTGTGCCACGTTATTGCGATCCTTATCAGTTTTTTTGGTAGTAAAATTAACAAACCTATCAAGCTTTACTAATAAGAATTCTATAGCGTGAGAAGTTTTTTTTAATGTGGTATTTATTAAAGCCTTACGTTTAGAACTTTGACCTTTAAGGCTTAACGCATCTTCTCGTAAGGACAATAATTGTTTTAATTGTTCTGGAGTAATTTGAGGTTTATTGTGTTTTAAGTCCTGCATAATATTTATTAGTTATTAATATGAATTGTGCCGCTTTTTAAAGTTTTAAAGTGTTTTTGAATCTCTTCTTCTGTTCCGTAAACTGCAACAGCTCCATCTTGTAATATTAGAATTTTATCAACAACGGATAATACAGAAGGTCTATGTGAAATTACAAGAACGGCTATCCCTTTAACCTTTGCTTGCTTTAAGGCATTTGCAAGAGCAACTTCACCTGCCTCATCTAAATTAGCGTTAGGCTCATCTAAAATGATGAGTTTTGGATTACCGTAAAAAGCTCTAGCAAGTCCTATACGTTGTCTTTGCCCACCTGATAGATTAGAGCCTGCAGTACCAATATCAGAATCATAACCATCCGGAAATCTTAATATCATCTCATGAGCACCGGCCATTTTAGCTGCTTCAATAACTCTTTGTGGATCGGCATCCTCTTCCATTCTAGCTATATTTTGCTTAATGCTACCGCTAAAAAGTTCTATTCCTTGGGGAAGATAGCCGACATGTCTACCAAAATCGTCTCTATTCCAGCGATAAATCTCTGCTTCATCTAAACGTACTGAACCTGATGATTCTTTCCATACACCGACTAGAATTTTAGCTAAAGTTGATTTTCCCGTAGCCGAAGGACCGATAATTGCTAAAGTCTCACCGGGCTGCACCGCAAAGCTAACGCCTTTTAAGATATATTTTGGTACAGGCGGTTGAGGTAAATGTTTTGGTATAGGATGAGCGTAATAAATATTTTCAACGGTAAGATGTCCTTCAACGTTTGGAATCGGCATTGCTTCATCTCTAGAAGAATAAGTGCTAAATAAATTATTAATGTTTTTGTATGATTTAATAGCGCCGCTCATACTTTTCCATAGCTCAATAGCATTATCGAAAGGAGCAAGAGCTCTGCCGACTATTATAGAACTCATAATCATATTACCGGGAGTCATGGCAGCACCATGAGTATCTACAACAAGATAAGCCCCAACGCCTGTAACAGCCATTTGCATTATATTACGGATAAACCTTGAAAAGTTAGAAATAACACCGTTACGATAGCTAGCAACCGATTGCTTACCAAGTGCTAGCAAATTAAATTTATGCCAATTATGAGTAACGTTTTTCATCATTCCCATTGCTTCAATTGCTTCCGCATTTCTGTTAGCAATATCAGCCTGAGTCATACCTTTTATCGAAAATTCAGTAGCTTCACCGAGCGTCTTATTAGTAGCAGCCGCATTAAAGAAAGCCGTTGAAACTATAACTATTGCTCCAAAAACCGTAATAAAACCGAGATATGGATGAATTGAAAAAATAACTGCAATATAAATAAGACTCCAAGGGGCATCGAATAAAGTATTAATCCCGGTACTTGTTAGAAATGTTTTAACGGCTTGAAAATCACGTAATAATTGGCTAGAACCCATATTTGCTCGTGTTGCAGCTGCAGAAATCGAATAAGCAAAAATTATGGGTGCTACTGTTCTATCAAGCCATTCTCCAACTTTTATAAGCGTAAAAGAACGGGCAATTTGCAGTAATCCATAAACGAAATAAATATATGCGATTATTATTGATAAAAATAATAATGTTTGTAGATTACCGCTCCCAAGAACCCTATCAAGAACTTGTAGAGAGTAAAGAGGAGTAATTAACATTAGTAAATTAATTACAAAAGCAAACCAAAAAACTATCCAAAAAGCTGTTCTACATTCACCTAGTGCTATTACTAACGGGTTTTTTTTGTTTAAATTATTATTTTTATTATCCATATTAGTTATATTATTATAAATAAGTATTAATCAGTTCTTCGGCAATTTGGACGCTGTTTAAAGCTGCTCCTTTACGTAAGTTATCACATGTGATCCATAGATTTATCGTATCATCTCTACTTACATCATTTCTAATTCTAGAGACATATACGGCATCTTCACCTACTACTTCAACCGGTGAGGCATAAGTAAAATCTTTGTTGTGGGAAATCGTAACGATTCCATCAGAATCTTGTAATATTTCTTCAGCTATAGCAGCATCCATTTTGTCGTTAAATTCTATATTAACCGATATAGAATGACCGAGAAATACCGGTACTCTGACAGAAGTAACGCTAACTTTAATATGATCGCCTATAATTTTGTTTAATTCAAAAGCAATTTTTGCTTCTTCACTCGTATAGCCATTTTTATTTAAATCACCTATATGAGGAAACAGATTAAATGCAATTTGTTTTGGAAATATGTTGGGATCATTTTCTCCAAAAGTATATTTGGATTTTGTTTGATCGTAAAGTTCGTCCATTCCTGCTTTACCAGCTCCCGATACCGATTGATAAGTAGATATCACTACTCTTCTAATTTTTATTTCATTATCCAGCGGTTTTAATGCTACTGCAAGTGGAATCACTATACAATTAGGATTAGCTATGATGTTTTTAGCGATAAAGTCTTTAAGTGTTGATAAATTAGCCTCAGGTACAATTAAAGGTACTTGATCATGGGTTCTAAAAAGTGAGGATTTGTCGATAACTACACAATTACCAGCAGTAGCTTGCGGTATAAATTCTTTTGAAACTTTTGAGCCGGCACAAAAAAAGGCAATATCGATATCATCAAAATTTAAATTAGCTAAACTACTAATTTGCAGTATTTCTTCCCCAAAACTTATTTCTCGCCCTATAGAGTTATCTGAAGCTATAGCATGGACTTTATTAACAGGGAAATTACGTTCAGCAAGAATATTTAGAGTTTCACGCCCTACATTTCCTGTAGCTCCGATTACTGCAATATTGTATTTTTTAATCATTTTTATTTATTAATCCGATGAGTTTTTTGCCGCCGATAATATGGAAATGGAAATGAAAAATAGTTTGTCCTGATTTCTCACCTTTGTTAGTTATTAAACGATAACCATCTTTATCTAAACCTGCTTCATTTGCTATATCAGAAATTTTAGCAAAAAAATGCTTTATTTCGTCTATAGAAGCTTTAGAAATAAAATTGGCATAATCTATATATTCGTTTTTAGGTATAACGATAATATGCACAGGTGCTACGGGCGCCATATCTTTGAATGCTAAAATTTGTTCGTCTTCATAAATTATTTCTGCCGGAAGATCTTTATCTATAATTTTTGCAAAAACATTTTCTTTGTTATACATATATTATTTTTTAGAAATTTCAATTCGGCTTCGATTTTTGAATTTGCGATTATAATATCCTCTAGTCGGTAATTATTCCTTTTTAAATAATTTTCTCTAATATCTGAAGCAAAAAAGCCGAAACCTAATATTAAGATTATCTTAAATATAAACGTTAGCTCTTCAATATTAATTGCCGTAACGATTATATTCGCTATTACGGCAATAGCAACAACTAACCACATTTTATGGTATAATGCCCAAAATATACTTAAAAGAGCAGCTATCCACGAAAAGCCTTCTTCAATAACAATAAAATTATTATTTTTTTGTGTGGAGTTAATGTATATTGCGTATATATTCATTATTTAAGTTTAAGTCTTGAAAATTCAAGGGACAATAATTAATTAAATTGGATTAGTCAAGTATACTAAGATAGAACTTCAAAAATTAGCATTGTCGTTCTACAAGAGCTGTCGTACTCACGTATTAAGTATACGCCCCGTTCCTCGCCTTGTGAACTCCTTGCTCTTTTTGAAGTTGTGTCGAAGTATAATAACTCTTCATTTTACTTCAGAGTAAAATATTACGTTATAGTACTTAATTAACAACTTAATATCAATAAATTTATATATTATGTCAGATAATTTAGCCTTACACGGCACAACAATACTTTGTTTAAAAAAGAACGAAGAAATAATTATAGCGGCGGACGGACAAGTCTCGCACGGCAATACAATATTAAAGTCCGGTGCTAGAAAACTACGCACTATAGCAAACAATAAAATTATTGCCGGTTTTGCAGGTTCTACGGCTGATGGGCTTGCTTTATTTGAAAAACTTGAAGCAAAAATAGAAAAATATTCACATAATTTACTTAGAAGTGCAGTTGAGCTTGCTAAAGATTGGCGTAGCGATAAATATTTGAGACGTTTGGAAGCAATGATGATAGTAGCTGATCATAGTCATATATTAATTTTGACTGGTAATGGTGACGTTGTAGAGCCTGAAAATGATGTTGCGTCAATAGGGTCAGGCGGCTTATTCGCGCTATCTGCCGCCCGCGCTCTGATGTCTTACGAGAATAATCTAACGGCTGAGGAAATTGCTTTAAAATCTATGAAGATAGCTGCCGATCTTTGTGTATTTTCTAATCATAATATTATAATGGAAAAAGTTGTATGAAAGCTACTAAAACTACTTATAAAAAAGACCCTATGGGGCTTACCCCTTCCCAAATAGTTAATGAACTTAATAGATTTATCGTAGGTCAAGAAAAGGCCAAAAAAGCCGTTGCTATTGCACTTAGAAATCGTTGCCGCCGTAAAAGAGTAGAAGGTAATTTACGTAATGAAATAGTACCGAAAAATATCTTGATGATAGGTTCAACCGGTGTTGGTAAAACGGAAATAGCTAGAAGGCTTGCAAAGTTGACTAATTCCCCTTTTTATAAGATAGAGGCAACTAAATTTACTGAAGTTGGGTATGTAGGGCGTGATGTAGAGTCAATTATTCGCGATCTAGTTGAAATAGCCGTTAATACTGAAAAAACTTTAGCAAAAACAAAAGTAGATATTAATGCACGCGAAAAAGCCATAGAAAGAATATTAGATAGTTTAGTAGGTAAAACCTCTAGTAATGAGACTAGAGAAAAGTTCAAAGAAAAAGTTTTAAACGGCGAACTTGATGATACGGAAATCGAAATTAGCATTGTTGATACTACGCCTGTTGGCAGTGGAAGTTTTGAAATACCGGGTATGCCTGGAGCATCGATGGGTGTACTTAATCTTGGCGATATGATTGGACGAGCACTTGGCAGCAGTAAGACAAAAACAAAAAAAATGCTAATTAAAGATGCTATGGCTATTATTATACCTGAGGAATCAGAAAAATTAATAGACCAGGAAAAAATTATTCAGCAAGCTATAAGTTTAGCAGAAAATGACAGTATAGTTTTTATTGACGAAATTGATAAAATAGCTTCAACCGATAGTTCTGGAGCAAAAAATGCCGAAATCAGTAGAGAGGGTGTGCAAAGAGATTTGTTACCTTTAATAGAAGGAACAACGGTTAATACCAAGTATGGACCGGTTAAAACCGATCATATGTTGTTTATTGCTTCCGGTGCTTTTCATATTGCTAAACCTTCTGATTTATTACCGGAGTTACAAGGAAGATTACCGATTAGAGTAGAATTAAATTCGCTCACCAAAGATGATATGATTAAAATATTGCTTGAACCTGAAACTAGTTTAATAAAACAATATTCGGCATTAATAGGTACGGAAGACGTACATCTTGAATTTACTGATTCTGCTATTGAGAGGATAGCTGATTATACTATTACCGTTAATTTAGAAGTCGAAGATATAGGTGCAAGAAGACTGCATACTATACTTGAGAATCTGCTTGAGGATATAAGCTTTGAAGCTAGCGAAATGAAATGCAAAAAAATAACTATTGATGATAAATTTGTAGAAAATCAATTATCTAAAATAATAACTAATCTTGACTTAGCTAAGTTTGTTCTATAATATGCTTTTTCAATTAAAAGTGTTGTTTTTTGTCGTTTCGAAGAAAAATTGAAAATTTTGACGAAGTAATCTCAGGAGTTTGTTATTGTTTCATGAGATTGCCACGCAGCCTATGGCTGCTCGCAATGACGACTTTGGTGCCCATGCCACAACATCTTCAAGCTGAAAAAAATAGCATTTTAAGAAAAATTTATGATAATTCATATAGCAAGTCTAACGTTTAATGGAATTGATATTATCGATGTTGATGTGCAGGTACAAATATCACCAAGTATTCCCGCTTTTACTATAGTACGGCTTGCCGATAAAACTATAGCCGAGTCGAAAAAACGAGTTAAAGCAGCGTTATCCTCTATAGGGCTTGCACTACCTACTAAAAAGATTTTAATAAATTTAGCTCCGGCAGATTTAGTAAAAGAGGGAAGCAATTTTGATCTTGCGATTGCCTGTTCGATACTTACCGCAATGAATATTTTACCGGAGCTTGAAATATCTGAATATTTGATAATAGGAGAATTATCGTTAGATGGTTCAATCTTACCGGTAAGTGGAGCATTGCCGGCAGCGATTGGGGCTTTTGCTAGAGGTAAAGGTCTTATTTGTTCAAGCAAAAACGGCTCGGAAGCCGCTTGGTCCGGTAACGATAATATACCTGTTGCAGGTAATTTAATTGAACTAGTAAATTATTTTAAAGGTTCACAAGTTTTAACTCCTCCGGAAGCGAGGCTACAAGATGAGCCGATAAATTATCCCGATTTTAAAGATATAAAAGGTCAAAAAATTGCTAAAAGAGCTTTAGAAATTGCAGCATCAGGGGGCATAACCTTTTAATGTTCGGTCCTCCCGGAGCCGGTAAATCAAGGCTTGCTGCTTGCCTTCCCGGTATATTGCCTAAATGTCTACAAAAGAAATTTTAGAATGCAGCACGATTACAAGTATTGCTGGAAAATTTTCAGACGGTAAGCTTACCAAAGCAAGACCGTTCAGAATCCCGTATCATTCATGTTCGCCTACCACTATGGCTGGTGGGGGCGTTGGGAAAAAAGTAAAGCCGAGCGAAATTACGCTAGCTCATAACGGGGTATTATTTTTAGACGAATTACCTGAATTCCCGCATAATGCTATTGATTCCTTAAGACAACCTATTGAAAATGGTGAAATATTAATTTCAAGATCAAACGCCCATATAAAATATCCGGCAAATTTTCAGTTAATAGCAGCTATGAATCCTTGTAAATGTGGTTATTTGGGTGATCCTTATAAAGAATGTATGAAAGCTCCAAAATGTTCTAGCGATTATCAAATGAAAGTATCGGGACCTATTATGGATAGATTTGATTTGCATATAGAGGTATCAAATATTAGTATTTATAATTATGACTTGATTGCAGATAACTCTGAGGAAGAATCTGAATATATAGCTGCAAGAGTCGAGAAAGAACGCTTGATCCAAGAAAAGAGATATGAGGGTTATAATATTAAAACAAATAACAGATTAGATGGGCAGTTATTAATAGATTACGCTATGCATATCGATGAAGGTAGAAATTTACTGAATGAAGCAGCAAATAAGTTTCGTTTATCAATGCGGACTTATAACCGAATACTCAGGGTAGCACGTACGATTGACGATCTTGAGGATGCAGATAAGGTCTTGAAAATGCATATTGCGGAAGCTTTGGGCTATCGTAAAATGGAGTTTAATAATACGTAATTAGATAAAGAGGTTGATTCATGGCTACCTATGTCATTCCCGATTTCGTGGGAAGGCATTGTTGCGTGAATCAATTTCACTGCTGTCATCCCGTGATTTATTCACGGGATTCAGTAAAAACACTAATAATATTAGTATTTTTTATTATCTTCTGGATACCGTGATCAAGCCACGGTATGACACCGAATGCGTTTTTCGATTCACGCAACAATACTTTCGCGAGAATGACAGATAAATGGAAATATTATAAATATGACAAAAATTTACTTTATAGCTGGTGAGATGTCGGGAGACTTTATCGGTGGACGCATAATTCAGCACTTAAAAGATAATAAAGAAATAAAATGTATTGGTGTTGGAGGTAAATACATGGAAGAAGCCGGTAGTTTTAAAAGTTTATTTCCTATTACCTTCATAAATTTAATGGGTTTTGTAGAAATTTTACCTCATATTTTAAAGCTTAAAAAATTAATTGATAAGACTGTGGAGGATATAATAAATAGTAAAGCTGATTTATTAATTACCATAGATTCACCAGGGTTTACTTATCGTGTGGCAAAGCGGGTAAGAAAACTTTTACCAAAACTGAAAATGATTCACATCGTTGCACCGTCAGTTTGGGCATATAAAGAGGATAGAGCAGTAAAATATGCCCAAATTTATGATTGTTTATTTGCTTTACTACCTTTTGAACCGCCGTATTTTACTAAGGTTGGGCTTGATTGCAGATATATAGGTCATCCAATCATGGAACAGGAGTTTTATAGCGATAAAATAACTTTACGTGAAGAGTTTAAAATAGACGAGAATGAGAGAGTTTTATGTATTACTCTTGGTAGTAGAAAGGGTGAAATTCTAAGACACTTACCGGTTTTTATTTCCTCTATTGAAGAAATATTCAAAATCTGTAAGAATCTAAAAGTTATATTTACTCTTTCAAATTCCGCTCATGAGGTAATAATAAAACCGTTTTTAGAAGATGTTAAATTTAATTATTTATTTTCAACTGAAAGACTTAAAACTTATGCTGTTGCGGATATAGCTCTAGCAAAGTCCGGTACTAATACTTTAGAGATAGCAGCTTCCGGTACCCCTATGATTGTAGCATATAAGGTTAATATTTTAAGCTTTTTTATCATTAAGTTATTGATAAAAATAAAATATGTTACGTTAATAAATATTATAGCCGATAAAGAAATAATTCCGGAATTCATCCAATTTAATTGCAAAGCTAATCTTATTAATAGTAAGCTTCAAGAGTTATTATTTAATTCTACGAAAACTTATGAACAGGTAATAGAAAGCCAAAAAATTTTACAAAAATTAGGATTTGAATCAAACCGATTACAGCTAAATTCTGAAAGCTTTGGACAAGGTGAATTTAAGAGTAAGTCGGTGCAGCGTACAAAAGTACGTGAGCATAGACTCGACTCGGAAAATTCGCTTGGATTAAGCTTTTGGAATGACGTTGTACCTTCTTATATAGCTGCAGAAATTATTAAACAGGAGTTCTTAGAACCTAAAATAGAGTTGTTAAAAGAGAAAGATTAGTACTCGAACCGGTGGTCCATAACATTTTTTGAATTATAATAAACATTAATATTAATATAATAACAAAATATATTTCCATGTTTTTTCTTATAGTATTAATTTGTTTCATTAAAATTTCTAAATCATTGGAAATTTTTTTGTATTCCTTATTGTTATCAGAACGCATTGTTGTCAAGAAACCGGATAAGTTTCCCAGCTTATTTTGTAAAGCTTTTAACCTCTCAGTATGTTCTTTATGTTTTAGATCTGTATTGTGATCTTGTATCATAATATATAATGTCCATTATAAGATCAGTATTAACGTCGGTATAGTAATATGAACTATGAATAAAGATTTATATTTTTTGTTTGTAATAAAAATTCCAACTTTTCATTTCACAGGAGTATACTATTGTTATAGTAAATTGGTTTACAACATGATTCAGAAAGCTTGATACAAGTGAATTTTGCATGACTTGCCTGTGCTCACGTATTTTTATACGCTGCGCAGGCTCGCATTTAAATTCACTTGTATCAAGCTTTCTGAATCATGTTGTACGTTATTAATTTTGTTGCTTATTAGTCACATAGTTTTAATATTTTAATTACCAAATATTAAAACTATTGATTTATTTAGCAAAAACTATATAATTTAAATTTAGTCAATATCTGACTTTAACCAGACTTTAAGTTAGTTTTACTACATGTTATTTCAAATGTCAAGAAAAAACCATATTTCGTGGTAATTTTTTTTTATCAATATTTTTTAAGCTTTATAAAAATAATAGTTACTATGTTAAAAAACCTATTAAAAACTAAACTTTTTTTAGTTATAGTATCTCTAATTGTATTTATTACATTGCTAAATTTTAGTATATTTTATATTTTTGTGCCGGGTAATCTTACTCAAAATAAAACGATAATTATTGAATCTAAACTATCCGTAAATCAAATAGTTACAAAACTTTATTCTAGTGAAGTAATCAAATATCCAAGAATTTTTAAAGTAATTGCTAAAATTTACTCTGTAAAAAATTCTCTTAAAAGCGGTGAATATGTGTTTACACGTAATATATCTCCTCTGCAAACTTTAAGAATATTATCAAGCGGTAAATCTATAATACATAAGATAATTACACCGGAAGGTACGGTAGTTAGTGAGGTTATAAAGAAAATTAATGAAGAGAGTCGTTTGCTCGGAGAAATAAAAGGGATAATACCGGAAGGTTTTTTAATGCCGTCTACATATTTTTTTTCTTATGGAGATCAAAAAGAGCAGATAATCGAACAAATGAGAAATTTAATGTCTGCTAATTTAGATAAGGTAATGCAAAATCTTTCACCAGATTCTCCTTTAAAAACTAGACTTGAGGTATTAACGCTAGCTTCGATAATTGAAAAAGAAGCCGGTTCAAATGCAGAAAAACCTATTATAGCAGCAGTATTCATTAATCGTTTAAAGAAAAATATGAAGCTACAAGCTGATCCGACTACTATATATGCTTTGACTGAAGGGAAATTTAAATTAGCAAGAGCTTTAACAAAAAAAGATTTATTGCAAGAACTGCCATATAACACTTATTATATTAAAGGTTTACCGCCAGGTCCGATTTCTTGCCCATCGTTAAAATCTTTAGAAGCAGTGGTAAAACCTGCAAAAACGGATGCCCTATTCTTTGTAGTTGACGGTAAGGGAGGGCATAATTTTTCCAATAATCTTAATGATCATAATAGATTTGTTGAAACTTATCGAAAAAGCTTGGTTAAAGTACCTGAGCCGGAAATTGATCCTGACAAATAGATATACTCGTCACAACGTGTATTAATTAGATAAATATATATTATGAATAATACAGAATTTAGTAAAATAGCCGAAACGACAATTGCCTATATATCAGACAAGATAGAAGAGCAAGACAAAGAAGCGAGTATAGATGTAGATTTACAAGATGATATATTAAATATTGAGACCGGTAAAGGTGTATATGTAATAAATAAGCAAAGTGCAGCCAAAGAAATTTGGTTGTCGTCGCCGGTTAGTGGCCCTCATCACTTTTTTTATGAACAAGGAAAATGGAAAAATAGAGCAGGGCTTAAATTGATGGATATTTTGGCCGATGAGCTTGAGATTGATTTTAATTAGGATAATAATATGAAGGATTTTGAAACTGTCGATAGTGCCGAAAAAGTTTATGATTTAATAATAAAAAATATACCTGCCAACACATTAATATCAATATTTTTTGATGCTGATGATACGCTTATAACTCCTCAAGCAAAAACTTTTAAGAAGTCGCCTTATAATCAAATGATTGATAGAATTAAGGAAAATAAAAGTAATTATGATAATTATGAGGAAATCGTCAGTAATTGGCGTCTGCAGCGAAAAGTAATATTAATTGATGAGGAGTGGGTAGAAGTTATAAACAAGCTCAAGGAAAAGTTTCCCGTTTATGCTCTTACACAAATGAATACGGGAGAATTCAGTAATATTCTTTCTATGCAAGATTGGCGATATAAAAAATTAAAAAGTTTAGATACAGAGTTTTCTGATAATGAAAAATTGGTAATTTATAACTCAGGACAAAAGAATGGTGTTATTTTTTATAAAGGGATATTTATAACCGGTAACCACTCAAAAAGCAGTATTTTATCAAAATTTTCTGAAGAATTAAATGCTAGTTTTATTGTATTTGTTGATGACCGCACGAAACATGTGGAAGATGTAAGAGATTATTGTAAAAAGAATAAAATCGGTTTTTTTAGGCATTTTATTTGACGGGCTTAAAAATTTAATAAGCGAACCCGATCCAAAACTTGCCGAATTTCAAGAATCATATTTAATAGAAAATGCCCAGTGGCTCGAAGATGATGAAGCTTATTATAAATTGCAAAGTGTATGTCATCCTCATGGAAGCGGGAATCCGGTCAAAAATGCTAATCTTTAGCATTTTTTAATTATTTTTCTAGATTGCCGAGCGATTTTCGACCGCTCGCAATGACAATATCTATCTTTGGTTAGCAATATCATAAAAAATATTGACGAAAATAGTAACGCTTATAAATCTGGACTTAGAAACTGGGACATAGTTATAAAATATGATTTTCCTAAATGTGGTTCTCCTGATCAGATAGTTACAATCAAAACAACTAAAGGCGAGTTTAAATATAGACCTGAAAGTGCTAATAAAAAAGATATATACAGATTCAAGCCCAATCTATCTAAAGAAGATAAGCTAAAAATCAAAAAGTTTTTTGGTTTTTAAATTTTTTGCAACAAAATAATTAACAATTAATAATAGAATTATACCGAAAAATATTTCCCCCTCCCTTATTTTTATGTATTATCCAAAAATAAATATAAACTAAAGAAAGAGGAGGCAATGAATTCTCTATTAAAAGTATTATATCCGAATAGAGTTGTAGAACATTTAAATGATCTGTCAACATTTTTCCGGACAGTTGTTTAAGCGCAATTTTGTATTTCTTATATCTTACTGGTGATAAATAATCGTTAGCAGAATGCATTCTGATACGGTTATAAAATACCTCGGCCGCGCCCCCCGTATTGCAGCTTAGCATGAATAGTCTATAATCCTCAAACAGTAATAAGAGAGAATTATAGTTAAGGAGTTATGGCAAGAATAGATGTTAAGTGTAGATCAAGAATAGATGTTAAGTGTAGATATTATAACGACACAGAAAAAGTAGTAAAGGCGGGATATTCAATTTCAAAACAACAGAGATATCAATGCAAGCAGTGTAATCGATATTTTTAACTGTAATATATTAATAATGCCTCTAAGCCTGGAGTCAAGGCTCAGATAGTAGATATGTCAATCAATGGCTCTGGAGTTAGGGATACAGTAAGAGTATTAAAAGTGGGTATCAATACGGTTATCCGTGTTTTAAAAAAATCTAGCGTTAAAAAAGATAAATCATTCTATCAATACGATAGAAGTAATTATTGCTCCTGAAATAGATGAACAATGGCCTTATGTACAGAATAAATCCAAACAAAGATGGCTTTGATATTCTTTGGATAAGATTTTGTTAAAAGTAGTTGCTTATACTTTTGGTACAAGATGTGATAGCACATCAGAATCATTACTGAAAAAAACTGGAGGATTTTAAGGTTACTTTTTACTTTACAGATGGATAGGGAAGTTATGCTAGGTTATTAGATCCCAAAAAACACATTGTTAGTAAAAAATATACTCAACGGATAGAACGGGGTAACTTAAATCTTAGAACAAGATGCAAAAGACTGACACGTAAAACAATTTGTTTTTCCAAGTCATTGGATATTCATGATAAAGTCATCGGAACTCTTATTGAACGTATAGCCTTTTAATATCCACATCTGTAAAATGGAGGTGCGACCCCATCTTCTAATAATTGATGATATATATAACGATATCCAAATTCTGGATTATCTGTATATATCTCATCTATTCTATTTAATATACTTATATTATAGCTACTAACCTCTTGTACTTTATAATATGCTGAAGAACGGTTAACCCCTAATAATTCACATTGTCTTGTCTTTGGTAATTGTCCTAGCTTGGACTCTACAAGACTCTTTCTATTTAATAAATCCAAGCTTCTTAGCTTTCCCACTGCCCAATCCCTCTCGATTGTAGTTTTCCCCAAATCCTTCGCTAGTTCATCATTCTGTTCCTTAAGTCTATTAATTTGCTCTTGATATTCACTAACTACCTTGGCTGGCTCAAATGCTATCGCTGCATTTGATAAAACTACTTCTTTCAATGTGATATGCTATTGCTGCTAACCTCATATTTAGATGATAACTGTGATATTGTTACATCCTCTTTTAATAATTCTAACACTATCCTTGTCTTCTCTTTAGCACTGAAATTCCGTATCTGTTTTCTTGTCATTTTATATCCTATAAGTTATTGCCTGCATTCTAACTTATTACCAAGATACACCAACTATTTTTTGTCCAATTTTTTCAGTTCATTATAAGCAATTCATTTTTAAAATGTTAACAAAGCTGCGGAAGATTTCACGATGTATGCTAGTTCTGCAGTAAACCATGCTACTAATATAGTGGCGAACGGTGCAAAATTTGTAGGTTCTGTTCAAGAACTTACTCCTGATGTAAGTAGTTATTTTTTTGTATCTACATTTGCTCAAACAGCTATAGCAAGTCTTGCCACTTTTGCTTATTATAATCCTACGATTCTTATTGGGGCTTTGACCGTCGGAGCAATTTTAGTTTCTCCGCCAGATTCTATCGAATGTGTAAAAAAATACAGTAAAAGCAGGGCTAACTGCAGGATATGTAGCTTGTGAAACTGTGGAAGGTTTAGTAGAAGGAACAGTGGGTATAGTTTCTCTTATCGCTGATAATATTTACGGCTGCGATACTACAGAGCTTGTCGGTGTCATTAATACTAACATGATAGAGTATTATAGCTGAGATATTATCATACTCAATCATAATTGCGAGGAGTTGTGTGGCTTCTATGTCATTCCTAGCTAAAAGCGGGAATCCAGAAAAAAGCGAGATAAATCGAGCTTTTAATTTTAAAAACTTATTCTGTGTAACATTTAAATTATTGGATTTCCGCTTTTAGCTAGGAATGACATAGAGAGTCACGCACTAGTTAGGCGCTTTACTATCTCTTTCCGATCAATCAAAGGTAAAACTCCTGCGATTTCCGGTCCTGATTCTCTACCGGTTAAAGCAAGACGAAGAGGTAAAAATAGCTCTTTACCTTTTCTGCCTGTTATATTTGTTATTTCTTTGGTCCAAATGCTCCAGCTACCTTTAGTGATTTCACCTTGCGGTAATAATTCTGCTGCTTGCTTTAAATACTCCTCATCTAAATTCAGGTTTTCTACGTTTGGAGTTTGATGACAAATCTCCCACCAATCCTTTACATCACGTAATTTTTGTAAATTAGGTCTTACCGATAACCAAAAATTTTCATCAATATACTCGGCAGCTATTTCTTTGACACGTTCTTTTACTTCTTCAAAGCTTAAACTTATCAATAATTTATGATTTAATCTTTCTAAATCTTCCGGTTGATAGATAGTTGGGCTTTTAGAGAAACTACTTATCTCAAACTGAGCCGCTAGCTTATCCATGTTTTTATAAGGCAAGATTTGTGCGGATGAACCAAGTAAACTAAAAAAGCTAGCAATTGCCATAGCTTCAAGCCCAATCGTATCTCTAAGTGTTGCGATTTCAAACCCCCCGACTCTTTTAGAAATTTTCTCATCTTTATTGATAACTAAGCTTAAATGACCAAAAGTTGGAGGCATAGCATTTAAAGCTTTAAACATTTGAATTTGAATGGCAGTATTGCTAACATGGTCTTCACCTCTAATAATATGAGTAATATCATAATCGATATCATCAATAACCGAGCAGAGTATATAGGTCATACTACCGCTTTCTCTTATCACTATCGGGTCACTTAAAGCTTTACCGTCATATTTAACCTCGCCTTTGATCATATCATGCCAGCTAATCGGTTCATGATTTATCAAAAATCTATAATGCGGTCTTCTTTCCTGTTCTATATATTTTTGTGTTTGCTCTTCTGTTAGATTTAAACTAGCGCGATCATAAATCGGTGGCAAACCTTTAGATAATTGAAATTTACGCTTTAATTCTAGCTCTTCAGGAGTTTCATAGCAGGCATATAATCTTTTTTTGTCTAATAATAGATTTCTGATTTCATCATATCTATTTAAACGACTTAATTGATTAAATGCTTGGTCCCAATTAATATTTAAAAACTTTAGATCTTCCTCGATAGCGTCTTTGTATTCCTGTTTACTACGTTCTAGATCCGTATCGTCAAACCTTAAGATAAACTGCCCGCTATGCTTTTTTGCATATAGCCAGTTAAGTAGTGCTGCTCTAATATTACCGACATGTAACATACCAGTCGGTGACGGAGCAAATCGTGTTATAACTTTTGCCATGTTTACTTGTTTTTTAGTGTTTCGTACTATTTGTTCGTCATTGCGAGTGGGTATTGTAGCGTGGTTCAAAAAACCCGTTCTTAATGTCATTCCTGCGAAAGCAGGAATCTATAAAACTACTCAATTAAATCTTTCCGCTCAGGATTAGTTTTTTCAATCAGTTCTATTTTTCAACTACGCTTCCATTTTTTTAAGTTTTTTTCTCTAGTAAGCGTTTCTTTAATATCAGTAGACTCTTCTGTATAAACAAGTTTTGTAATATTATACTTTGAGATAAAATCTTTTATTATTTTTTGTTTATGTTCACAAGCACGACGTATCATATTATTAGTAATACCAATATATAAAGTACCCTACTTATTAGAGCATAATATATACCCAATACATCTTTGTTATTTAGTTTATGGATTACTGCTTTCGCAGGAATGACATCAATTAAGTCACGGGGTGATACTGAACCATTTATTCCTGTTTCTTCTCTAATTTCGCCTTATTGTCTTCGATTAGCTGCATAGCTTCATCTAAGCTTAAATTCAGAAAATCATATTTTTTTGGTATAGAAATAAACTTACCCATATATTTCATATAAGGACCGAATTTACCGTATCCTACTATAATTTCCTCATCATTATCTTTATGAATACCGATTTTAAGCGGTAAGCTTAGAAGCTTTAATGCCATATCAAGTGTGATGTCGCTTGGTTTCAAGCTAGGAGGCACAGGGCTACGTTTCGGTTTTACTTTGCCTTCTTGTTCGCCAAGTTGAATATAAGGTCCATAAGGTCCTTTTTTTAAATGTATTTCTATTCCGTTTTTATCCGCGCCTAAAACTTTATTCTCATTAGGAGTATCAGAAGGCTCACCCTCATCCTCGTTATTATCGTTACCGCTAACAATAGATTTTCTAAAGGTACATTCAGGGTAATTGCTACATGCTAAAAACGCTCCGAATTTACCAAGCTTTAAACTAAGCTCACCCGTTTTACATGAAAGACAAACTTTAGATTCTTTATTCTCACCGAACAAGTGATAATCAAGGGCTTTCTGCACATAGCTAATAATTTCGGTTATTTTTTGTTCGTTTACCGACTCAACATTATTATTAAAGCCATCCCAAAAATTACTTAAGGCAGATTTCCATTCAAGCTTGCCGGCTGCTATTTCATCTAATTCATTTTCAAGACCTGCGGTAAAATCATATTCAACATATTTTTTGAAAAAACCAACCAAAAATACTGTTACCAAACGTCCAAGCTCTTCGGGCATAAAACGTTTTTTCTCAAGAGAGGCGTATTTGCGATCTTGTAAAACCGATAAAATATTAGCATAAGTGGAAGGGCGACCAATTCCAAGTTCTTCAAGCTTTTTCACTAAACTTGCTTCCGAATATCTTGGCGGAGCTTCTGTAAAATGCTGATTTGGAATAACTTCTTTAGTTCTAAGCTGCTCTTGTTCTTTTAAAGGCGGTAGCATCTTATTTTCTTCTTCAGCTTCATCATCCACACTTTCGCGATAAACTTTATAAAATCCGTCAAAGGCTATAGTCGATCCGCTTGCTTTTGCTAAATACTCTTTGTCTTCTGAAGCTAAACTTGTAACTACCAAATCCATTATCACATTCTCCATTTGACAGGCTATAGTCCTTTTCCAAATTAGTTCATAAAGCTTGTAATAATCCTTTTCTAGCTTTTCTTTTAAGCTATCGGGAGTATAAGTGATATTTGTCGGTCTTATCGCCTCATGAGCTTCCTGAGCATTTTTTACCTTGGATTTATAAATTCTAGGGCTACTTGGTAAATATTTATCGCCGTAACTTTTATCTATTAACTTGCGTATATCTACTACTGCATCATTTGATAATGTAACGCCGTCGGTTCTCATATAGGTAATAAGCCCTATAGTTTCATTACCTATGTCAACGCCCTCATAAAGTTTTTGTGCTATTTGCATAGTTTTTTTAGTACTAAAACCTAATTTTCTTGCTGCTTCTTGTTGTAGTGATGAAGTGATAAAAGGAGGTTGTGGCTGACGTTTTTGTTGTTTCTTTTCTATCTTATCAATATGAAATTTTTGAGCTTTTAATTTCTCAGTTAAATCTTTAGCATCTTTTTCATTAATAATTGAGAATTTTTCTAGCTTCTGATCATTTACGTGAGTTAATTTAGCAACAAACGGCCCATTGTTGCTATTTTGCATTTTAAGGCTAATATCCCAATATTCTTCTGACTTAAAACGCTCTATCTCATCTTCTCGCTCGCATATTAACCGCAGAGCTACAGACTGTACACGTCCCGCTGATTTACAGCCTGGTAGCTTACGCCATAAAAGAGGCGAAAGAGTAAAGCCGACTAGATAGTCTAAAGCTCTTCTTGCTTGCTGGGCACTTACTAAATTATTATCAAGTTTTCTAGGGTTTTCAACGGCGTGAATAATTGCTTTTTTAGTGATTTCGTTAAATGCTACTCTTTTGAAAAAGTCATCAGATTTAACTTTATTTTTTGCTTTTATTACCTCTGTAACATGCCATGAGATAGCTTCACCCTCACGGTCAGGATCGGTTGCAAGATATACCGCATCGGCCTTTTTTGCATCCTTAACTATTGCATCTACATATTTACCGGCTTTGTCTGAAATGTCATATTTCATCGCAAAATTTTCATCAGGTAATACCGAGCCTTTTTTAGAAGGTAAATCTCTGATATGACCGAATGATGCAATGACCTTAAACTCGTCACCCAAATATTTATTTATTGTTTTCGCCTTTGCCGGCGATTCTACTATTACTAATTTCATCTATGATTATTATTCGTTATAAACTAATGATATTTTATTACCGGCGTGGCGTACCACTTTGCCGGCGAGTTCTAATTCTAATATTATCGTATATATAATAGGAAGAGATAACTCTGTTTCTTTTTGTAAATACTCGAAACTAATAGGTACTGCCGATAATAATTCCAGTATAGCAGTACGCTCCTTTTTGTGGCGGTTCTTTAACATATTTCGTATTTAGTGTCTCTAGCTCAACAAAATCCTTAAATAACCCCCCATCTTTTTTAATAAAATTTTCATATTGCGGTAAATTAGCTACAATATCGTCTACTGATTACACTAAATATACTCCTTCTCTAATTAATTTATTTGTACCCTGATATCGTGGATCTAAAGGAAACCCAGGAATGGCAAATATTTCCCTATTTTGTTCGAGCGCAAATTTTGTAGTTATCAGTGAACCCGATTTTAAACCTACTTCTACTACTATCACTCCTAAGGTTAGCCCTGATATTATCCTATTACGCTGCGGAAAATGTTTTTCAAGCGGGGTAGAGCCTATAGGTAACTCAGCTAATATTAAACCTTCTCCTGCTAAATTTTCAAATAGTTTTTTATTTTTCGGCGGATATATATGATCAATACCGCCCGCAATAACCCCGATAGTTTTAGAAATTGCAGCTTGATGCACGCTACTATCTATTCCTCTTGCTAACTCTGAAACAGTTATATAATCTTGCTCTACTAAACCTGTAGCAATCTTATGAGCAAAGTTTCTTCCGTTTGCAGAAGCGTTTCTTGCACCTACTATTGCAACGCATTTTTTATGATTTAATAACTCTACATTACCTTTATAACTTAGTATCGGTGGTGGGTCATAAATTTCAAGTAATAATTTTGAATATTCTAA
This sequence comes from Rickettsia endosymbiont of Cantharis rufa, assembly GCF_964026445.1. Lineage (NCBI taxonomy): Bacteria > Pseudomonadati > Pseudomonadota > Alphaproteobacteria > Rickettsiales > Rickettsiaceae > Rickettsia > Rickettsia endosymbiont of Cantharis rufa. The sequence goes on along the minus strand of NZ_OZ032150.1, from coordinate 995,349 downwards.
AGATTTATAGGTGATAATTTTAGCATTGTCTTCTTCAAGAAGCCCTATTTCTCTTTCGGTCTCACTTTTGCTAAAAATTTTAATTGGTTTTGACTTTTCGCCTCGCAATGAAAAATCCTGAGCGTTATCTACGGCAGTTGCTGCATCACCAAATAATCTAATTAAACTAAAGAAAGTTTTAGGACCGATATTTTCACTCCTAATAAGACGTAAAATATTGATTGTTTCAATATCATAAGATATTTTGGAGCAAAAATAATTCTTTTAGCGTTATTTGATATGGGTTAGCGTCATACCGCGATTTGATCGCGGTATCTCAGGACACAGCCTGTGATATAAGATCCCGTGGTCAAGCCGCGGGATGACATACAACTACAACTTCTCGGCATGTGAGCTTAAATAATGCGATATTCCCTCACGTGACGGAGTAATTGCTTCCTCGCCTTTATGCCAACCGGCAGGACAAACTTCACCATGCTTTTGATGATGAGTTAAAGCATCGATTACTTTTAAGGTGTAATTAATATCACGACCGATAGGCAAGTCATTAACTAGCATATGGCGTACTATGAAATCTTTATCGATTAAAAAAGTTCCACGCAAAGCAACGCCATCTTCATTAAGTACGTTATATTTTGAAGAAATATCCTTTTTTATATCGGAAACCATTGGGAATTGAACTTGCCCAAGTCCTCCTTTATTATGCGGAGTATTTTTCCAAGCTAAATGGCTAAAATGGGAATCAACGCTAACAGCTACTACTTTAGTACGCCTTTCGGTAAATTCACCAAGCTTATTGTGAAATGCTATAATTTCCGATGGGCAAACAAAAGTAAAATCTAGGGGGTAAAAAAATAATACTATATTATCGCCTGTGGCATAATCGCTAAGTTTAAACTTATCATCTATATTATTATTAGGCATGATAGCTTTAGCCATAAAATCCGGAGCAGTTTTGCCAACAAATACTGACATATTTATAACCTTTTATTAGTTAATAATCTGATATGATATATAAAACTAATTCTTATTACAAGAAGCAAATTTATATAATTTATTACTTATTCGTTTTCTTTTTTTGTGGAAGCTTTTAATTGGTTAAATATACTTAACGCCCCGGTTACAAAACTACTCGGTTCTGAAAGATTTGCCGGTAAAATCACGGTATTAGTATCTTTAGCTAAATTACCGAATGCACTAATATATTGTTCGGCTATTTTAAGAGCTACCGCATCACTTCCTCCTGTTCTTTGTACTACTGCCGCAACAACCTCAATACTATTTGCTGTAGCGGTGGCGACTAAGCCTATAGCTTCGGCTTCACCTTTTGCCCTGTTAACTTGGTCAGTATAGGAAGCTTCTGAATTTAACACTACTTGTGCTTTTTCACCTTCTGCATGGTTAATTTTTGCTTGCCTATTACCTTCAGATTCTAGAATTTGAGCTCGCTTTTGACGCTCGGCTGCTACTTGTAATTCCATAGCTTTAAGTATAGTTTGCGGTGGCTGTATATCCTTAATTTCATAACGCATACATTGTATACCCCAATTTATAGCAGCCTGATTAATAGCTGCTACAATCGCTACATTTAAAGTTTCGCGTTCTTCAAAAGTTCTATCTAAAGGAAGCTTACCAATTTCCGAACGCATGGTAGTCTGAGCAAGCTGTGTTATAGCATAGTAAGGATTATTAACACCGTAAGATGCGGCCATTGGATCAATGATTTTGACATATAAAACGCCGTCGATAGATAGGGTTACGTTATCGTTTGAAATAGCTGTTTGTGCCGTGACGTCTATTGCTTCTTCTTTTAAAGTATGCCTGTATGCTACTCTTTGAATGACAGGGATTAGTAAATTTAAACCAGGCTGGAGGACCTTATCGAATTTCCCAAGTTTTTCCACTACCCATGCCTGTTGTTGCGGTACAACTTTAACCATCTGTATTATAACTAAAATCGCTATAATACTAAAAATTAATAATGCATATTCCATAATCTAATACCTTTTTTATTCTTACTTTATATTATTTTTGATTATAAGAAAAGAATTTAAATAAAACGGTCGTGCCCCCGTATTGCAGTTTAGCATGAATAGTCTATAATACTCAAACAGTGATAAGAGAGAATTATAGTTAAGGAGTTATGGCAAGAATAGATGTTAAGTGTAGATCAAGAATAGATGTTAAGTGTAGATATTGTAACGACACAGAAAAAGTAGTAAAGGCGGGATATTCAATTTCAAAACAACAGAGATATCAATGCAAGCAGTGTAATCGATATTTTTAACTGTAATATATTAATAATGCCTCTAAGCCTGGAGTCAAGACTCAGATAGTAGATATGTCAATCAATGGCTCTGGAGTTAGGGATACAGTAAGAGTATTAAAAGTGGGTATCAATACGGTTATCCGTGTTTTAAAAAAATCTAGCGTTAAAAAAGATAAATCATTCTATCAATACGATAGAAGTAATTATTGCTCCTGAAATAGATGAACAATGGTCTTATGTACAGAATAAATCCAAACAAAGATGGCTTTGATATTCTTTGGATAAGATTTTGTTAAAAGTAGTTGCTTATACTTTTGGTACAAGATGTGATAGCACATCAGAATCATTACTGAAAAAAACTGGAGGATTTTAAGGTTACTTTTTACTTTACAGATGGATAGGGAAGTTATGCTAGGTTATTAGATCCCAAAAAACACATTGTTAGTAAAAAATATACTCAACGGATAGAACGGGGTAACTTAAATCTTAGAACAAGATGCAAAAGACTGACACGTAAAACAATTTGTTTTTCCAAGTCATTGGATATTCATGATAAAGTCATCGGAACTCTTATTGAACGTATAGCCTTTTAATATCCACATCTGTAAAATGGAGGTGCGACCAATAAAACGATACTCGACATTGCTTAAAAAAAGTTGTTTTATGATATAGTTTGGTCCGTTGGTGTCATTCCCGCGGAAGCTGGAATCCAGAAAATAAGTATAAATACAGCAGATTTTGAAATATAAAGCTTGATTTATCTTGCTTTACCCTGGATTCCCGCTTCCGCGGGAATGACATCGAAACTTTGACCAACTGCTTTAGTCATACTTAATTATATATTTTTTTATCAATAAAATGGGTTTTAATTACTTTGAGTAAAGAGAGAATGCTTGAATATTCTTCAAGTTACTCATTTACATTTTTTATCTCATTTAAAGCACTACTAAAATCTTTCTGTAATAAATAATTTCCTACAGCTTTATTTTGTTCTAATGTTTTAAGTAAAATATTTTGTAAAAATCTATAGTAATAGTCTTCTAGTTTAGATGTATCAGACATAATAATAAATATATAATTATTTAGATTTTAATTTATATATAAATTTTTTAATAATTCAATAATTTTTAACTAGATTTACAGATACTTAAGTCCTTATCTATTATGTCGGAATCTATATTTAAACAATCAAGTATTGAGTGAAACACATAATCATGGCTAATTTCGGTATTGGCATAATTTTTAATTGAGCCTACCGATTCAGGATATTTTGCTTTAAAATCATCCGATACCCAGACTATAAGCGGTACGGTTACTTGTTCTGCAAGTAGTGGGCCTCCGTGTCCGTAATAGCCGTTTTCTCCGAGAGATTCTCCATGATCCGATACATATACTAAGAAAGCATTTTTATTTTTAAGTAAATCTATTAAATTAGATAAAAAAAAATCAGTATATAAAATTGAGTTGTCATAGCTGTTAACTAAAGCAAGCTTATCGCAATCGCTGGCATCCCCTTTAACTTTAATAGGACAAGTAGGGGTGAAATGTTCAAATTCTTTAGGATATCTTGTATTATAGTTCCAGTGACTTCCTGAAGTATGAACTACTAAAAATTGTTTCCCCGAATTTGTTATTATTCTTTCTATAAAAGGGAGCATCTTTTCATCATGATCATTTAGAGAGAATAGGGCAGAGCCGCTAGGTACTATGGTAAAATTCACATCATTATAGATATTACTGAGGTCAAAATTTGCGAAACTCCTCATTAAAGTCTGAGTGCCGATCCAAGTAGTATTAAAGCCGAGATTTGTTAAAACCGATAAAAAGCTATTTTCGTGTCTACTATTCTCAATTTCACTTGCAGGGTAACGTGAAATTAAAGACGGGACCGAAAGATATGTAAGATTAGAAGAAGATTTAGCTTTGAAAGAAATTAAGTTTTGAGTAACCTTTAAGTAAGGAGTCGTATCTCTTTCATAACCGTTAATACCGAAATGATCAAATCTTGCCGATTCTCCTATAACTAAAACGCCTATAATATCGGTGTCAGAGTTATCTATAAAATTATATTGTTTGCTAATATCTGCATAATTTTTATCACCAAAATTTCCGGCAAGATTAAGATAGCTATTATGTAAATACTGAACGGGAAAATAATTTTTTAGTATCTTAAATGAAGGTGAAATAATATTATATACAAAAATAAGTAAGCAAGCGGCAGATAATAGTTTTGTTACGAATGATTTAGAATTTTCGGCAGGAAAAGATTTGAGGGTATAAAAACAGGTAAAAAGGCAAAAAATTATCCATATTATTAACTTAATGCTGGTTAATTCATAAACTTCGTTTAAATCCGTTGAGAAAAAACTACCTATTACTTGTTTAGTAGGATGGATTTTGAAAAAATAAATGTAATAACTAGCAATAGCGGATGTTATAAATAAAAATCCCACGCTGATTTTTAACACTAATCTATGCACGCTAAGACCAAAAAATTCTATAAAAGAAAATATATAAATATAACAAAAATCTTTTGATAGCTCTAGTATCCCCCTAAAGATTGTTGCTTTATAATAATCAAATTTATAAATCAATATTGCGGTGTTAAATAACAAACAATAAATAAAGGCTAAAATTGCCGATAATTTAATTAATTTGATGTCTACGTGTTTTTGAATAGTTTTTAGCATATAAAACATAATGTAAATAGATTTAATAACTACCATGATCGTAAAAAATCTTCAAGAATTTTATCCGCTTTTAATTCCGAACGCTCCTCTTATAGCTATTGATTACGGAAGCAAAAAATTAGGAATCGCATTATCTAATCAAGAACGTAGTATTGCTATGCCTTTAAATACTATAACCGATATAAATAAAAAGGTCGTTATCACTCCTTTGCTTAATATCATCCAGAAATATAAAGTTTGTGGTGTTGTAATAGGTCTACCGATTGATATGAGCGGAGTAGTAACGGAGCAAACAAATATAGTGATGAAATTTGCAGAAGAGTTAACAAAATCTATAAATTTGCCTATATATTTACAAGATGAAAGATTAACTACCAAAGCCGCAAATAATTTCCTTAAATCATTTGGGGTGAAAAGAAAAGATCGTAATAATAACGATGATGCAGTAGCTGCTAGTATGATTCTTGAAACCGTACTTGATTCTATAAAAAGATTTTAATTAGGAAATAATTGAGGAGTTGCTGCATGGATCGAAAAACCTACTCAATGCCATCTCCGCGAAAGCGGGATCCAGAAAAATAATTTCAATGTTGATATAGAAGTTGCATATTTGACAAAATAAACCTATAAAAACAGGTTTTTATAGGTTTTACTGGATTCTCGTCTACGCGGGAATGACATAAAACGGTCAATGCAACAAAGTCAAGAATTTATGACAAACAAATTACCTCCTATTCCACCGGGACAAATTTTACTAGAAGAATTTATGGAACTTATGGGGATTAGTCAAAGCAAACTTGCTTGTGATATTGATGTACTTGCTACTAGGATTAATAATATAATTAAGCATCATTGTTCAATTACCGCCGATACAGCACTTCGTTTAGGTAAGTATTTTAATGTTAATCCTCGCTGGTGGATGAATATGCAAAACCAATATGACTTAGAGCTTGCCTAAGATGAAAGTTGGAAAGCTAAAGAACGTAGAATAGGAACCTTTTCTATGGCAAGTTAATTATTTTTTATGATAGCACAAAAAAGTTATATCGATAATAATGGAAAGCTTGCTATTCCTGTAAAAGTAAGACAGAAATTAAGACTTAAAATAGGAGATAAAGTAACAATTAAGTATAGCGATTTAGAATTAATAATATCGACTTTTCATCCAAATATAGAAAAAGCAAGAATCATACTGGATAAATATAAAGATATTGATTTATATAGAGAATTAAAGCTTATTAGAAAAGAAGAAGAGATAAAAATCAATTAGGAATGTTCATAGAACCTAGCTTTGCAAAAACCTTATTGTAAAGATATATTATTTATGATAGAACCGATTTGAGAAAAATAAATAAAATATTTCATGAAAATATTAATTTTAGGTGTTACCGGTATGCTCGGTAATAGCGTGTTTAGGTTTTTAGGTCAAGATAGTAAACTTGATGTTTATGCGACGGCCCGAAGTTCCTTCATTTGTTCATATTTTTCTAAAGATTTATCAGATAAATTAATTACAAATGTAGATGTAGAGAACCACGATTCTTTAGTTGAAGTCTTTAATAAAATAAATCCTGATGTCGTCATAAATTGTATAGGACTTGTAAAACAATTAGCAGATGCTAATGACCCACTAAAAGCATTATCGGTAAATAGTTTATTACCGCATAGACTGGCTAATTTATGTAAGCTTAGCGATAGCAGGTTAATACATATTGGTACTGATTGTGTGTTTTCAGGAAAAAAAGGTAATTATAAGGAAAGCGACTTTCCTGACTGCTATGATCTTTACGGTCGTTCTAAATTTCTTGGTGAGGTAGACTACCCGCATGCTATTACGCTGCGTACTTCAATTATAGGTCATGAGCTAGCAGGCAATAGAAGTTTAATTAACTGGTTTTTAAGTGTAGAAGGACACGCGAAAGGTTTTGAGAAAGCTATTTATTCAGGATTTCCAACTGTAGAACTTGCAAGAATAGTACAGGATTTTGTATTGCCTAATAAAGAATTGCGTGGGCTTTATCATGCTGCATCAAAACCGATTAATAAGTTAGAATTGTTAAAATTAGTAGCGGAAATATATAATAAAGAAATCGATATTATTCCGTCAGATGAACTTGTGATAGATAGGTCGCTAGATGCTACTCGTTTTAATGAGGTAACGGGATATACTCCGCCTGATTGGCGTGAGCTTGTAAAGCGTATGTATGAGTTTGGCTAAATTGTCATTGCGAATGTTCTCTATGTCATTCCTGCGAAAGCAGGAATCCAGTACTTAAAAGCTTTATTGAGAAAGTAAAAAATCTTGATCTAAAAGATTTTTCTAAAACTCTATTTGTTTTGCTTTACGCTGGATTCCCGCTTTCGCGGGAATGACCCCAAAATAATTTTTAAATAGGTATTTATATATAATGTTTGTAGATAAGACTTTAATGATTACAGGAGGTACCGGTTCGTTTGGTAATGCGGTGCTTTCTCGTTTTCTTAAATCCGATATTATTAAAGATATTAAGGAAATTAGAATTTTCAGTAGAGATGAAAAAAAGCAAGAAGATATGCGTATTGCTTTGAATAACTCAAAACTTAAATTCTATATTGGGGACGTGCGTAATTATAAAAGTATCGATGAGGCGATGCATGGTGTAGATTATGTATTTCATGCAGCAGCTTTAAAACAAGTTCCGACTTGCGAATTTTATCCTATGGAAGCAATCAATACTAACGTCTTAGGTGCTGAAAATGTTTTAAGTGCAGCCATTAATAATAAAGTAGCAAAAGTTATAGTACTGAGTACTGATAAAGCAGTTTATCCGATTAATGCTATGGGGTTATCAAAAGCATTAATGGAAAAGTTAGCAATAGCAAAAGCTCGTATGCGTTCGCAAGGTGAGACTGTGCTTTGTGTTACTAGATACGGTAATGTTATGGCTTCTAGAGGGTCGGTAATTCCTCTTTTTATCAATCAAATAAAACAAGGCAAGGAATTAACCATTACAGAACCGTCAATGACGCGTTTTTTAATGTCGCTCGTAGATTCCGTAGATTTGGTTTTATATGCGTTTGAGCATGGTCATCAGGGTGATATTTTCGTACAAAAATCTCCCGCAAGTACGATTGAAGTACTTGCAAAAGCATTACAAGGAATATTCGATAGCAAAAATAAAATACGCTTTATCGGTACACGTCATGGAGAGAAGCATTATGAATCGTTAGTATCATCCGAAGATATGGCAAAGGCTGAAGATTTAGGCGATTATTACCGCATTCCTATAGACGGGCGAGATCTTAATTATGCAAAATATTTTGTTGAAGGGGAAAAGAAAGTGGCGCTTTTAGAGGATTACACTTCGCATAATACAAAACGTTTAAATTTAGATGAAGTAAAAGAGTTATTACTGACTCTTGACTACGTACAAGAGGAGCTAAAAAATGCTTAAGGTAATGACGATTGTCGGTACTCGTCCTGAGCTTATCAAACTATGTTGCGTGATTTCCGAGTTTGATAAATATACTAATCACATACTAGTTCACACCGGTCAAAATTATGCTTATGAGTTAAATCAGGTTTTTTTTGATGATATGGGAATTAGAAAACCTGATTATTTCTTAGAAGTAGCGGCAGACAATACGGCAAAATCTATCGGGCTTATTATTGAAAAAGTTGACATAGTCCTTGAGAAAGAAAAACCTGATGCAATTTTATTTTACGGTGATACTAATTCTTGTTTATCGGTAATTGCTGCTAAACGTCGTAAGATCCCGATTTTTCATATGGAAGCAGGAAATCGTTGTTTCGATCAACGAGTGCCGGAGGAAATTAATCGTAAAATAATCGATCATACTAGTGACGTTAACATTACGTTAACCGAGCATGCAAGACGCTATTTAATTGCTGAAGGGCTACCTGCCGAGCTTATTTTTAAATCAGGTTCGCATATGCCTGAAGTCCTTGACCGCTTTATGCCTAAAATATTAAAATCTGATATTTTAGATAAATTGTCACTTACATCAAAACAATATTTCTTAATTAGCTCACATCGTGAAGAAAATGTCGACGTAAAGAGTAATCTAAAAGAACTATTAAATAGTTTACAAATGCTTGTTAAAGAGTATAATTTTCCGATAATTTTCTCAACACATCCAAGGACTAAAAAAAGGCTTGAGGATTTAGATGAGTTTAAAGAACTTGGCGATAAAATAAGATTTTTACCGGCTTTTGGTTTTACGGATTATGTAAAACTACAAATGAATGCATTTTGCATTTTATCCGATAGTGGTACTATTACCGAGGAAGCATCAATACTTAATCTGCCGGCTTTAAATATTAGAGAAGCTCATGAACGTCCCGAAGGTATGGACGCCGCAACGCTTATTATGTCGGGTTTTAAGGCTGAGCGGGTACTACAATCGGTGAAAGCTATTACAGAAGAACACGATAATAATAAAAATACGCAAGATATTATATCTGATTATGCCGAAGCAGGGCTTGTATCGAAAAAAATATTGCGCATAGTTTTAAGTTATGTTGATTATGTTAATCGCACGGTTTGGTTTAAAAAGTAATTCTATTCACTATCATCATATCAAAAACATGAAATTCTTTAAATTAATAAAACTTAACACTTTATTTTTAAGTGTTTTTTTACTAATAACTCTTATATCTTCTTTTTGCTATTCCAACGAAAATTCTTATAAAAGAATAGTTTTTCTTGTTAGTACAGAGACATTCGGTGGCAAAGGCGTATACGCAATGTATAATGAGATAAAAAAAATAGGTCATGATGTCAAAATTGTAATAGTACCTCATCCTCATCCCAATATTCAAGGAGGAATAGATACCGAGTTTATTAGTAAATTTGATACACAAGATGTGATATATCCATGTGGTAAGTATTCTTCTTATTCAAATGTTAATACAAAATGTGAAATTTCTGAACTAAAAAATTATCAGCCGGATTTTATCTTTACGCAAAACCCTTACGAAAATTTTCAAGGCTATATATCAGAACCTTTTACGGCTGCTAATTTGTATAAGAGCTTTAGAAGAACTAAAACAAAAATTATGTATATAGTCTATGGTCCGCATATCTTTCATCAAAAAAATATTGATGATGATAAGTTATCAAGTTTCATAGAGACGGTATTTGTTGATTCAGAAAGTACAAAGGATATCTTTATTAGTAATTATAAATTTCCTAAGGATAGAGTTGTTGTTTCAGGTTATCAACCATACTATGAAGTAAGAAATTATAATATTAAAGAAAAACCAAACTCGGAAACCATTTTATGGCTTCCTAGATGGGAATTATCATTTAAAAATAGAGATTTATATGAAGGAGGTTCTACTTTCTTAAATTATCACTATTTTTTCTATAATTATGCATTACAACATCCTAATATTCATTTTATCATAAGACCGCATGTTACACTATTTACCTATGCGGTCGGTAAAAATTACTTAAGCCAAAGTGATATGGATAATATATTAAGTAGATTTAATTCTCTAAAAAATGTTACTGTTTCTGCGCATGCATTCAGGTCGTTACTGGATGATATAATGGTGTCGGATATTGTAATAAGTGATGGTACTTCATCTCTTGCTGAAGTAGTAGTTGCCGATAAGCCTATAATTTACTTAAGTAATGGTTGGAATAATGAATTTAATAGCAATGCTCTCTCTAAAGAATTAAAAAAATATATGTATTTTGCTTATGAGCCACAAGATATTATTAACTATATAGAATTTATTAAGCAAAATCATTATTTACCTTATCATGAAAATAGTAGTGGCAGGAATCAATTTAAAAAAATGCTTGATCCCGTAGAAAACCCTGCTGCATTCATTGTCGAATATTTATTAAAGTTATAATAGTTTAAATAATTTATGTTAGAAGAAATTTATAATAATGGAGCAAGATTAATTCCCGGGAAAACTCATGATATTTTAGAAGTGATTCGTCATAAAAGTAGCTATAAGGTTTTTAAAAAAATTATAGAAGCCGATATACTTAATATCCCATTAATGCTAAATCAAAAGATTAAAATTTTAGATATAGGTTGTGGAACAGCACACGGGACTTTTATGATTAGCGATATATTAAGAGTAGAAATTATAGCAATAGATATCAGTAAAGAATCTATAATTTATGCTGAACAAGATCATGGAGTATCTAATATAAAATATACTAAATCTGATTTATTAGTTTTATTAAAAAAGCAGAAGAATATGATTATGTTGTATCACGACATGCACTTGAGCATATTGAAGATGGGTTAAATCTAGCACTCAATCTTAAATGTAAAAAACGATTAATAGTAAATGTACCTTTTAATAAACCGGAAGGGAATATATATAACATTTAGTTAACTGGATTACTACAAAAGACTTTGAATCATATCAGAACAAAGAATTTTTATATGAAGGATTATATGGCGTAACTAACGACGCACATTCTAAAAAAATCCCCCCTAATTCTATAATCTGTATATCTAGTAACTCAGATTTAAAGTCTATAAAACAATTATCTAACTATCCAATCTCATCTTGGATTCCGGAATTTTTAGAAAAACTAGGTTTACAATTCCAAGATATATTAAAACAATTGCTGCAAACTAGAGGGGCATTTAAAAATAGCGAAGAGAAAAATTTAAACTATAAAATTAAATAATACTGTAACAGTGCTAAATAATGCTTTAGAAGAAATAAAAATTCTTAAAAATAAATTAATTATTAGTGAAGAAGAAAAATCTATTTCTCTAAAGCTCTATAGAAAATTTAAACAATAAGAGGCATTGCTAACTAAAGAGAGATGTCATACCGTGGCTTGGGAACTAGATCTAGTTCATAAATCACTAGATGACACAGAGCTTCTTATTACTATCTCTCTTTAGTTAGCAATGCAACAATAAAACTAACATTTTATATATTATTTTTAAAAGTTATGACAACTATAAAAGATAAATCTCTAAATATTTACCGTCCTTTAGTCTCGATTATTATACCTGTCTATAATGGGGCTAATTATATGAAAGAAGCTATAAATAGTGCTTTAGCACAAACTTACAAAAATATTGAAATTATTGTTGTTAATGATGGTTCAAAAGATAATGGAGAGACAGAAAATGTAGCGTTATCATATGGTGATAAAATACGCTATTTTCATAAAGAAAATGGTGGTTGTGGTTCTGCTTTAAATTACGGTATAAAAAACATGAAAGGGGAATATTTTTCATGGCTTAGTCACGATGATTTATATTATCCAAACAAAATTGAGCATCAAGTTAATATATTAAATAAATTAGATAATAAAGATACTATCATTTATGGTGGTTATGAATTAATTGAGGAAAAAGGAAACTCTCTACGTTATATTAAACCGGATAGTGTGCTACCTATAAATAAACTTAATATTTCGTTATTACCTTTATTACGAGGGTTAATACATGGTTGCTCGTTATTAATTCCTGCTAAATATTTTCATGAAGTCGGTATATTTAATGAAGCTTTACCGACAACACAAGACTATGATTTATGGTTTAAAATTTTCCGTGTTGCTCCTATTCATTTTGACGAGTCTATCCTAATTAAATCTCGCTTTCATTCAGAACAAGGTAGTAAGAAAGTATCAAATCATAATGAAGAATGCAATGTATTATGGTCATCGTTTCTTCACGAGTTAACAGAAGAAGAAATGATTAAAATGGAAGACTCTCCTTATTTATTTTTAATTCGTACAGCTAATTTTTTATCAAATAATACTCCATATAATAAAGCCTGTGATTTAGCAAATATTATGGCTAAGCAAGTACTACATGATACTAAAGTTAGTGTTATTATACCGGTATATAATAGAATAAATTGGGTAATTGAAGCTATAGAAAGTGTACTTATTCAAACACACAAAAATTTTGAGATACTTATAATAGATGATGGATCGACTGATGATATATCACAATTAACTTCAATATGCAAAAAAGATAAAAGAATAAAATATTTTCATAAAAAAAATGAAGGACCTGCTGCTGCACGTAACTTAGGTATTAAAAATGCTATAGGAAAATATATTGCTTTCCTTGATTCGGACGATTTGTTTTATAAGGATAAAATAGAAATTCAATTAAAGTTTATGGAAAAAAATAATTTTATATTTTCCCATACTTCATATAAAAAAATAAATGAAAAAGGAAAATATATAGAATCCGTTCATTCTGGGTTTTTTAGTGGAAATGTTTTTCCTAAAGTCATACAGACTTGTCCAATAGCAATGCCGACAGTTATGGGAACTTGGACGTTATTCCAAGAAAATTTATTTCCTGAAAATATAAGAAGCGGCGAAGATTGTTGTTTATGGATATCTATTGCTAGTAAAAACTCAATAGGCGGTATAGACAAAGAATTGTCTAAAGTACGAATTAGCGGCGGTACTAATACGTTTATGGATCCAAATAAATATTCAGTAGGTTTAATAAATATTACTTCTTATGTTCTTAATGATTCTTATTTAAGTAAATTTAGTCCGTTTACTATTAATTTGTTATTAGCGGCTGTTACACAATTAAGATTATTAGAAAATAAAAATGAAGACTATAAAAAAAGTAATATTTCTTTTTTCAAAAATAACTATGTAATTCAAAAAATACGAACCTATTGCTTTGTGACAAAAATTTTGATTGCATTAACTATTACTTCTATAAGGCAAGAAGGAATGCGTGTAACAATTTCTAGAATACAAAGATGGCTTAGAAAGCATATATAAATAATTATTCCTCAAGTATCCTAATTTTTGATCCATCACCGATTTTAGTCATACCTTCCGTAACAACTAAGTCACCCTCTTTAATATCATCAGAGATGATTTCAATTAAACCTTTAGTACGCGTACCGGTTTTTACGTATAATTGTTTTATCGTATCACCGTCTATTTTATAGATAAAGTTACCTTGATTATTTCGTTGAATACAACTTTCAGAAACGGCTAGATTTTTATGTGGATTAATTATAAGCATAACATCTACATAACTATTATGTAGGATTTTTGTACCCATAGGTAAAATAATTTTAGCTGTTAAAGTGCCGTTATCTGATAAGTAATGCGATACTGCCTCGATTTTACTTTTAATTTTTCCTGCAATTAAAACTTCAGTATCGACTACAACTTTTCCGCTTAAAGACTCCGGTAATTCAATAAAAATACTTTGTGAGTCTTTTGTTCCGGTAATGCTAAAAAGATAATCGCCTATTTTTACTTCATCTCCGACCATAGACTTAATAACACCTATTTTACCTGGGTATGGTGCAGTAATTATCATATCATTGTATGTTTTTAGGGCTTTAGAGTAATTAAATTTGGCATCCTCAAGTTCACTTTTTGATCTTTTATGTTCTTCGCTGCTTACAAATTTTTTAGCAAATAAAGCCCCTTTTCTATTAAAATCTTCTTGTTTTGTATTTAATAAAGCTTCTGCTCTAGATTTAGTGGTTTCTGCTATGTTTCTATCTATAACTAGCAATATATCCCCTTTTTTTACTATTTTTCCTTGATGTGCCGAGACTTTTTCAACTACTCCGGTGGCATTAGAATAATAATCACGGCTATTATCATTTTGGCATTGCCCTACAATATTAAATATGTCGTAAAGCTCGGCAATTTGTACTTTAGTTGCCTTTACCCCTGTAATTTTTTCTTCTTCCTTTTTACTTGCTATACTAGAAAGAGAAATAAGTAAGACAAAAAAACTGATATATTTTATAAACATAATATTACACTCTAAGATCAATGGGTGTCATGCCGTGGCTTTGTGTCCACGGCTACAGTACCGGACATTTTTACTCTATGTCACTCCCGTGTAGGCGGGAATCCGTTACTTTAAGGTCTGCTAAAGCTTCATTTGAAAAGTAAAAAATCTTTGAAATTAAGATTTTTTAAAAGATCAATTTATCTCGCTTTATCCCGGATTCCCGCCTCCGCGGGAATGACATCGAGGGCTTTTTAAAAACTGTATAGTACTATAAGTTCACGGCATCTAGGGAAAGCAGCTAAAGCGTATATTGTTATGAATTTCTAGCTGGATACCGTGTACAAGCTACTAGATGACAAAGTATGTCCCTTAAGTTCTTCATCCGTTAGCCATTTATATTCTTTTTCTAGAATTTCAAATCTAATTTTTTCTAATTGTTCATCAAGATCAGGTTCAGGAACGCTAGCAGAGCCCATAAATTCAAATCCTTGATAGTTAATTTTAAGTTTATTACAAGTTTCTTGTAATGATAATAAATTTTCTTCTATGTCATCAATAAATATTATTGATTTAGGATAATAATGCACTTTATGCAATACATATTCAAGTACGCTTCCTTTATCATATTCTGCAGTATAAATTATTCCGTCTTTCAAAGTAGGTTTACCGTAACCGGCATTAAAATCTTCTATTATAATTTCATCCTTCAAAGGTGAAAATTCTTGAAAGTTTACTTTTAATTTAGTGAGTTCATGAATTCTCCATTCAATCATATCTTCAATTGTACCGAATTTCCCGGTAGGAAGTTTAGTAAGACCCATTGCTGGTATATTTTTTTCTTTAAGTAAAGCAAATATTGTTAAGATATCTGGGTTAACAAATCTAGCTTTTCTATCTTTAAGAACAATGCTAAGTAATAATGCGCATTCTTTTCTAGTAAGTCTTTTTTCAATGTCCACCATCAATTCTTTTCTATAATCATGTGTTAACCGAGATTCATCGCTATCCATCACAATTACTCCATCAACGTCAAAAAGCACCAAACTAGTATTATCTGCTTGCTTTATTGCTTCTATAACTTCTTTAAAATAATGAATTTTATTTATTTTGCTGTGCATACTTATTATTGCTTATTTATACTGTATTTATTATTTCTTCTAAGGAATTAGATATTATCTTTAAATCTTCTTCTCTAGATAAATTATGGTGACCATCTTTAATTAGTTTCATTACTATTTGCTTACTAGTTATTTTTTCTAATAATTTTGTTGAAACATTATAAGGTACATCTTCGTCTAACATACCATGAATTAGATGCACCGGTATATTTATATCAATTTTGTTTTTTGTGAGCAGTAAATGTTTTTTTGCATCTTCTATCAGTTTATAGCAGATAGGATATTTATGCTCACAATTCTTGCCTGCTACTTCTAGCACCCCCTCTTCTTGCATCTTATTTTGATCGCCTAGCGATATATTTTGCCAAATATCTTGCGTAAAATCAGAAGCGGGAGCTAAACATACAAGCCCTTTTATTTTATTAGGAAATTTTAAAGCCGCAAGAAGTGCAAGCCATCCTCCCATGCTCGAACCGACTAATATCGCCCCTGTATCTATTAACTCATTTAAAATTAGTGATACTCCCTCTAACCAATCACTGATTGTTTGATCTTCAAATCGTCCTGATGCGTTTCCACAGCCGAAATTATCAAAAACAATAAAATTATAATTGTTTTTTTTACAATAATCTATTAAATAGATAGCCTTAGTTGATTGCATACTAGACATCAAGCCGTGTAAAAAAATTACAGATGGAATATTTGTATTAATTATACTATAATAATTATAGACAATAAATTTGTCTTGTGTTCTATTATAAAGCTTATGCATTTTAAATAATTATTTTAATAGATTGAGATTTAATGCCTTCATTAAAGTCAAGTAAACGATACAATAAATATACTATTTTGCAAGTAGTTCCTGCTCTAGTTTCGGGAGGGGTTGAAAGAGGTACTATAGAAGTTGCAAAATATCTTAAAATTCTTGGTCATACTCCTATCATAATCTCAGCAGGTGGTACTCTAGTTAAAGAATTAGATAAGGAAGATATATTGCATATTGAAATGAGCAGTAGCAGTAAAAATCCCTTTGTAATTTTGAATAATGCAAGATTAATAGCAGAAATAATTAAAAAATATAATGTTGATATAGTTCATACAAGATCAAGAGCCCCGGCATGGAGTTCATATCTAGCAACAAAATGGACGAATGCTAAATTTTTGACTACATTTCATGGAGTTTATAATATTCCGAATAGTTTTAAAAAATATTATAATAGCATAATGCTAAAAGGCGAGAAAGTTATTGCCGTGTCCAATTTTGTAAAACAGCATTTACTCGAAAACTATAAAATTGATGAAGATAAAATAGTAGTAATTGAGCGTGGAGTGAATTGTGATTATTTCGATCCCGCAAATTTAACGCCGGAAAAACTTGAAAAATGTCGTGATAAATATGATGCACCGAGCAAAGTGCCAATAATATTAATGCCTTCTAGAATGACAAGCTGGAAAGGGCATCTTGTTTTAGTAGAAGCATTAAGTAAATTAAAACATAAAGATTTTTATTGTTTAATGGTCGGTGATATATCTAGACATCCCAATTTTACTAATAGAGTAAAAGAGCTTATAGCTAATCTAAAATTTCAAAATAAAATTCAAATTTTCGGTAATGACTCAGATATAATAAATCTTTACGGAATTTCCAATATTATTGTTTCTGCCTCAATCGAGCCTGAAGCTTTTGGCAGAACTATTATTGAGGGGCAAGCGATGGAGAAGCTTGTTATTGCAACCAATATCGGCGGAGCAGTAGAAACAATAAATAATAATATCACCGGTTTCCACGTAGAACCAAATAATGCTGAAGCATTAGCAGAGAAAATCGATTATTGTTTCTCGATTTTAGGTACTGATATTGCTAAGAAAATCCAAGAAGCAGCAAGACATACTGTAATAAATGATTTCTCCCTTGATCTAATGCTTAGAAAAAACCTTGAAGTCTATAAAGAAATCTTAAAAAATTCTCATAATTGAACCCTAGGTTCTGTATACTTTTAATAAAATGATCATAAGAATTATTATAGTCATGAGATTTACCGTCATGATACACTACAAGCATTAAAGTTTCCGGTAAAAATTCTTTTAAAGCTTGTTGTGCATTTTCTATAGATGTTTTATCAAGATTGGCAAACACTTCATCTAAAATTAATATTTTAGGGTTTGAAATTATAGCTTTAATGGTTCCAATTTTTTCTCTTTTGACCACTACTTGGTGCATTTATTACATCATAATTTTTATCACTTAAGTGCATAATTAATGTACTTAGATCTAATTTTATAAATAGTGTATTAATTTTTTTTCCAGTGATTGTCTATTACCTTTAATGATTGATCAAGGCCTAAGGTTATTACTTCAAATAAAGTAGATTGGAACCGGTATATAGCTATTCTGGTCAATAAATATTATTTTTAGATTTTGATAATGAGTAGGTATGGAAATTTCACCAACGCTATGGCATGGATCAGCAATACAATTTACTAAACTCTTTAAAAAAGTAGTTTTGCCTTTTCCTGAAGAAGCTGAAAGAAGATAATGTTCTCCTAGTCTTAATACTAATTTTTCAAAATTCAAAATAGTTTTTTCTTCTATAATTAGGTTATAATCAGAAATTACAAGTTCATCATTTGTATCATTAATAGACCATGTTATTCCTTTTTATTCTCAGAGGAAATTGCCTCTATTAATTTTGTAATTCTTGCTTGTGATATAACGGCTCCACTAAAGATTATTTTTAATGAGGAACTTGTTAAGAGTGATTTTAAGGTCTCAAGTCAAGAATTAAGTAGTAGAGCTTGCTCAAGTGTAATCTCTCCATTTTTTACTTTATAAATATAGTAAAGTGATTTTATGAATTTATCTTAGATATCTAATATAGTAGTTATAGTATTTCTTGCGCTATCTAAAAGCAACATTTTCTTCGATATTTCTTTTTTTAGCTTTAAGTTGCTTAGAATATTGATTTTGTACAACGTGTTAAAGAAGTTTTATATGATTGGAATAATGTGCTTATTATAATGAACTGAAAAAATTGGACAAAAAATAGTTGGTGTATCTTGGTAATAAGTTAGAATGCAGGCAATAACTTATAGGATATAAAATGACAAGAAAACAGATACGGAATTTCAGTGCTAAAGAGAAGACAAGGATAGTGTTAGAATTATTAAAAGAGGATGTAACAATATCACAGTTATCATCTAAATATGAGGTTAGCAGCAATAGCATATCACATTGAAAGAAGCAGTTTTATCAAATGCAGCGATAGCATTTGAGCCAGCCAAGGTAGTTAGTGAATATCAAGAGCAAATTAATAGACTTAAGGAACAGAATGATGAACTAGCGAAGGATTTGGGGAAAACTACAATCGAGAGGGATTGGGCAGTGGGAAAGCTAAGAAGCTTGGATTTATTAAATAGAAAGAGTCTTGTAGAGTCCAAGCTAGGACAATTACCAAAGACAAGACAATGTGAATTATTAGGGGTTAACCGTTCTTCAGCATATTATAAAGTACAAGAGGTTAGTAGCTATAATATAAGTATATTAAATAGAATAGATGAGATATATACAGATAATCCAGAATTTGGATATCGTTATATATATCATCAATTATTAGAAGATGGGTATAAGATAGATCGAGATCGAGTACTAAAATATATGAGATTAGTTGGTATTGAAGCGATATATCCTCATAAAAAGAAACTCACTACCATCAAAGATGGTGAGCATAAAATATACAGCTATCTACTTGATAAATTCTGGATTAAAACAGATAAGACTAAGAAAGTAGTTGTTCCTACTGCCAATGAGGTTTGGAGCGGAGATATTACATATATTCGCACTAAAGGCGGCTTTATGTATCTAACAGCCATTATAGATTGGCATAGCAAAGCCATATTAAGCTATAAACTGTCGAATAGTATGGATGGACTATTAGTTACTGATGTATTGAAGGAGGCATTAAGTAAGTATCAAGCTCCGCAGATTTTGAATAGTGATCAGGGTAGTCAATATACTAGCAATGATCATATAAGTATTCTTAAAAGTCATGATATACAGATATCAATGAATGGTAAGGGCAGAAATATTGATAATATTGTTATTGAGCGTTTCTTTAGGACACTGAAATATAATTGTATATTTATTAATGATTATCAAAATATAGGAGAACTTAAAGAGGGTATCAATGATTATATCAGTAAATATAATTATCAGAGATTTCATTCAAGTATTGGGTATAAAAAACCCATGAATGTATATCTCGATAGCATACAACATCATACACAAATAGCAGCTTAATTTTGAACAAAATTACCAAGTACATTGTTCATATATTTTGTCTTGATTTTTCAGGTCATTATATATTATATTTTTTCCACACCGTAAAATACTGATTTTTGCTCTTTGAGAAACAAGGGGCCCTATAGCGACAGTAGGGCCCTGTATGAGTAAGGTTAATGCAATTAATGTATTGCCATCATTTCCGGTGTAGTTAATAAAACTACTATTGGTCGTGCCCCCGTATTGCAGCTTAGCATGAATAGTCTATAATCCTCAAACAGTAATAAGAGAGAATTATAGTTAAGGAGTTATGGCAAGAATAGATGTTAAGTGTAGATCAAGAATAGATGTTAAGTGTAGATATTATAACGACACAGAAAAAGTAGTAAAGGCGGGATATTCAATTTCAAAACAACAGAGATATCAATGCAAGCAGTGTAATCGATATTTTTAACTGTAATATATTAATAATGCCTCTAAGCCTGGAGTCAAGGCTCAGATAGTAGATATGTCAATCAATGGCTCTGGAGTTAGGGATACAGTAAGAGTATTAAAAGTGGGTATCAATACGGTTATCCGTGTTTTAAAAAAATCTAGCGTTAAAAAAGATAAATCATTCTATCAATACGATAGAAGTAATTATTGCTCCTGAAATAGATGAACAATGGCCTTATGTACAGAATAAATCCAAACAAAGATGGCTTTGATATTCTTTGGATAAGATTTTGTTAAAAGTAGTTGCTTATACTTTTGGTACAAGATGTGATAGCACATCAGAATCATTACTGAAAAAAACTGGAGGATTTTAAGGTTACTTTTTACTTTACAGATGGATGGGGAAGTTATGCTAGGTTATTAGATCCCAAAAAACACATTGTTAGTAAAAAATATACTCAACGGATAGAACGGGGTAACTTAAATCTTAGAACAAGATGCAAAAGACTGACACGTAAAACAATTTGTTTTTCCAAGTCATTGGATATTCATGATAAAGTCATCGGAACTCTTATTGAACGTATAGCCTTTTAATATCCACATCTGTAAAATGGAGGTGCGACCTTACATCTGTTAGCAACGGAAGTAAAATGATACAGCACAATGGATAAAAATTGATACAGTATTAAAGTAATATCTTCTGGGTAAGGAGGTAAAAAATAATGATAATACTGGAGCAAATAATGGAAATAAAAATATTAAATAAACAAGACACAAGCCTAAGAAGTATATCAAGAGAAGTAAGTGTTTCAGTAAATACAGTACGTAAATATTTAAAATATGATGGTAGCCCTAAATATAAGGATGGGAGGAAGTTGATAACAAAGCTAGCCCCGTATAAGGAGTACTTGAGCGAAAGAATAAAATCAGCCTATCCTATATCGCTACCCGGCACTGTATTGTTTCAAGAGATAAAGGAGATGGGTTACACGGGCAAGATGACCCAACTCAGAGATTATTTAAAAAGCATAAAGCCAGCAGCTAAGCAGGAGGATATGGTAAGATTCGAGACTGCATCCGGTAAACAGATGCAAGTTGATTGGATTGAATTTCGTAAAGGCAAGAACACTTTATCAGCTTTTGTAGCTACATTAGGATATAGTCGAGCAAGTTATGTGGAATTTGTTACTAATGAGAAGCTTGTAACGTTAATAGAATGCCATAAGCGTGCATTTGAATATTTTGGCGGAGTACCAAAAGAAGTGCTTTATGACAATATGAAAACAGTAATACTGGGTAGAGATACGTATGGTCTTGACATACATCTTTTTAATAAAGGAATGCTAGATTTTGCAAAACATTATGGTTTCCGCTTAAGAGTGTGTAGACCTTATCAAGCAAAAACCAAGAGCAAGGTTGAGCGATTTAATAGATATCTCAGAGAAAGCTTTTATAACCCATTAGTGACAAAATTAAAAACAGCAGAGCTAGTGTTGGATGTGGATACTGCAAATTCAGAGGTGCTAAAATGGCTGCGAGATATAGCGAATATGCGTGTGCATGGCACCACAGGTGAAATACCTGTAAAAAGATTAAAGTCTGAGAGGAGTACTCCTCAACCACTACCATTGGATTATAGCGGTAGTCATCCTGCGGTATTAGAGATTATGGAAGGTAAAGAAGAACGATTTTCTACAGTTTCTTTGCAGCATTCCCTATGCGTATACTAGATATATTGGAGGCATTATGAACCTGCAGCACCAACGTATAGCAGAGATGTGCCACTCATTAAATCTTGTTCAGGTAGCTGAAAATTATTTTGATATCGCACAGTCCTTCTAGTAAAGAAGACTCAAGTTATACGGATTTCCTTGAGTCAATATTAAAAACAGAGTTGTTGGCGCGACAAAATAGGAGTAAATCAATACTCACAAGAATGGCAGACTTTCCTGCTATAAAAACGCTGGATGATTTTGACTATGATTTTGCTACAGGAGTCAAACGCAAGGTTCTGGAAAATCTAAGTTCCCTATCTTTTGTAGAAAGACAAGAAAACATTATTTTGCTTGATCCTTCTGGAGTAGGAAAAACACATATAGCTATTGCCCTTGGTTATGCAGCTACGCAATGTGGAATCAAGACTAAATTTATAACAGCTGCGGATTTAATGCTCGTACTTAATGCAGGACTAAATCAGGGAAATCTAGGCGCTATACTTAAAAAAGTCATCCTTCCATACAAATTACTCATAGTAGACGAATTTGGGTATCTGCCATTAAAACAGGAACAAGCTAATCCATTATTTCAGGTTATAGCAAAGCGTTATGAGAAAGATAGTATAATTCTTACAAGTAATCTTCCATTTGGACAATGGCACAATAATCTTGCTCAGGATAGTGCTCCTACAGCTGCTATCTTAGATCGTCTGCTCCATCATTCCACGATACTCAATATTAAAGGGGATAGTTTCAGACTTAGAAATAAAAAGAAAGCTGGTCTTGTATCAATAGAGGTGATTAATAAACAGGAGGATAATCTTATGACTTAAATATCAAATGATTTCTTATTATACTGTATCAATTTTCAAACAGTATATATTAAAATTATGTATCATTTTTCGACCGCTGTTGACAACATTTGTTATAGCCATATTTTTAATAATTGGATTATTAGAAATATGATAAAATTTTTGTATTACATCCTTAATTTTATTTTTTGAATCATTTTTAAAATTGTTAGAAAGTATATTAGTATCAATTACCTTAATATTAGGAGTTAAGTTTGTCTGAATTTCTTTTAAATTTTCCTGATAATTTAAGAAATCAGTCCCATAATATGCTAAGCTCAATATTGCAGCTGTAGAAGTTAAATAAATTGGTACTGAATAATTAGGAAAAGCTGTGATGAAATTTGTAGTGATAGGGTAGATTAAACTTCCTTTAAATGTAACAAAAGTAAGATAATGTTTTTGAAAATACTCTTCGGTTATTAAGATTTCATCAGCAAGAGTTGCTGAAACAAAAAGACCGCCTCCTTTTGTCCCATTTACAATAAACCAGTTATAACGCTAATTATTAAATGCGTGCCATATGCTAACTTCTTGGAAAAGGTAGAAGCAGCATTATTTTTATTAAAATTTACCTTATTAGATGAAATTGTAGATATTATATCATCTATATCATAGCCTAAGTTAGAAAAAGATTTTATTACTGGATTCTTACGGAATAAAAAAAGGACAGTATCATAAATATTAATTTTTATTAAAAAACGCACTATACGTTCTTAAAAATAATACGCAAGTAGAAAATAACAATTATTATATATAGAGCTTTGTTTATTAAAAATAAATATCATCATTGCGAGCAGGCGTTGTTGCGTAGATACTGAAGGTCGTCATTGCGAGGAAATTGCATAGCAACTGACGAAGCAATCCAGTAAAAAATTCTGTAAATCAGAATTTTTTATTATTTTTTCTGGATTGCCGCGTCGCCTGCGGCTCCTCGCAATGACGACCTTCAGTATCCACGCAATAATACCTTTCGAGCGGCCGAAAGGAGCGTAGCAATCCACCCCTGCTTCGTTTAAATTCACAGTTTTTTCTTAGCTCAGACGTTAAATTATTAACTAATCTATCTTTAATAAACACTTTCGAATTAGGTTATAAGTTATATTACAGTATAAAGGAAAAATGTAGGTGTAGGGAAGAAAGTGAAAAGGTAGATAAATAAAACCTACCTTTTTGTAATTGTTAACGAGAATATAACTCGATTACTAAATGAACTTCTGCATCAAAAGGATAAGGAACGTCAGAAAGAGCAGGAACTCTTAAATATTTACCGGTTAATGAAGGTACATCAAATGATAAATAATTGGGAGTTGTTTGACCTTGTTTTGAAACAGATTCTTGAATAAGCGGAAGTTGTTTTATAGATTCCTTAATCTCTACAACATCACCTTCTTTGAGGCGCATACTTGCTATATCGGCTTTCTTACCGTTTAATTTAATATGACCGTGTGAAACTAGCTGTCTTGCAGCGAAAATAGTCGGCGCTATATTCAGTCTATAAACGACTGCATCAAGCCTACTTTCAAGCAATCCAATGAAATTTTCACCGATATTACCTTTCATTTTTCGAGCAAGTGTAAAAATATTTCTAAATTGTTTTTCAGTGACACGACCGTAATGGCATTTTAATCTTTGCTTAGCTTTTAAATGT
Source organism: Rickettsia endosymbiont of Cantharis rufa (assembly GCF_964026445.1). Classification (NCBI taxonomy): domain Bacteria; kingdom Pseudomonadati; phylum Pseudomonadota; class Alphaproteobacteria; order Rickettsiales; family Rickettsiaceae; genus Rickettsia; species Rickettsia endosymbiont of Cantharis rufa. The sequence continues at coordinate 970,606 of NZ_OZ032150.1, read as the reverse complement.
AAACCATAATCTGAAGTTTTGATCATGGTATTCCGCCCATGCTGCCCTGGACGATAATTACGTGTATTGAAAGCATCCTTGCTATCACCCCATAGGTTTACCCCAAGTCTCCTACTAGCTTTATATTTAGAACGAACAATTTTTGTCACTGATAATATCCTTAACTTAATTATTTATTATTGAATTACAAGAAAATATATACATTTCTTGCATCAAAGTCAATCATTGATTTTTAACCCAAAACATTTTATACTTAAATAAAAAAAATCATATGAGTTCTTTGGTAAAGCCAATAAATTTAGATAAAATAAATTACTCTCAGAGTACTGTTAAAGACTATATCTTACTTCTGAAACCGCGCGTGATGTCGCTTGTAATTTTTACGGGTTTTGTAGGTATGTGGCTTGCTCCTTATTCCGTGCATCCTTTTATTGCTGTTATTGCAGTTGTTTGCATAGCACTTGGTGCAGGTAGTGCAGGGGCAATTAATATGTGGTACGATAGAGATATCGATAGCTTAATGAAACGTACCCAAAAAAGACCTATTGTCAGAGGAGCTATAGAGCCAGATGAAGCTTTATCTTTTGGTTTGATAACGGGATTTTTTTCAGTATTTTTTATGGCTTTATGTGTTAATCTACTTGCAGCATTTTTATTACTATTCACTATTTTTTATTATATCTGTATTTATACCATTTGGTTAAAGCGTCGTTCTATACAAAATATCGTTATTGGCGGAGTATCGGGTGCATTGCCTCCTGTGATAGGTTATGCAGCGGTAAGTAATACTGTATCTCTGGAGCCAATTACATTATTTTTGATTATTTTTATTTGGACGCCGCCGCATTCATGGGCTCTTGCTTTATTCTGTAACGATGATTATAAAAACTGTAAAGTACCGATGATGCCTGCCGTAAAAGGAGCTTTGTATACTAAAAAACAAATTCTGATTTATAGCATTCTTTTATTTATTGTTTCCCTAATGCCTTTTTTTATCGGAATGAGTAATGTTATATATTTAATAATTGCCAGTATTCTTGGGTTGGTATTTTTATATTATGCCGCTTCTTTATTCTATGATACCCCTGATAACAAACAAGCTAAAAGACTTTTTGCTTACTCAATATTTTATCTGTTCTTTATATTTTTACTTTTGTACCCAACTAATACTATATCTTCTATTAGCTGAGAGAGATAGTATAGGGGTGCTTTTATAGAAGATAAAATTGAAACCCAACGTGAAGAAACATATAATTTAAGTTATGGAATTATGGAAAAGCAAAGCCATCTAAATTTTAATAATAAAAATTATAAATGGAAAAATGATATTGATTATCGTAAATCTCCTGAATCTTACAGAGTAGGCAAAGGTGAGCAGGGAGTATTAATTTGACCTGTCAACACTTTTCCGGACAGTTGTTTAAGTGCAATTTTGTATCTCTTCATATCTTACTGGTGATAAATAATCGTTAGCAGAATACATTCTGATACGGTTATAAAATACCTCTATATATTCAAATATGGCATATTTTGCTTCCTCCTTAGTTTTAAATTTATATTGATACATTAATTCTGTTTTTATAGTATGAAAGAAACTTTCAGCAACAGCATTATCCAAGCAATTTCCTTTACGACCCATACTCTGTTTGATACCATGTTGTTTTATAATTTTTCTAGAAAATAGATCAATAACAGTTGCTAAATATAGCCAGCCTTCACCAGTTGGCACATAGGTTATGTCTCCAACCCAATAACAATTAGCAGCATAAACTGTAAACTCTCTATTTAATAAATTAGGAGCAATTTGCTTATTATGATTAGAGTCAGTAATGGCTTTAAATTTACGTTTAGTTTTACATAGCAAATTAGCTTCTTTTATTAGTCTTGCAATGCGTCTCCTACTAGCAGTTATATCTTGCCGTGATAGTTCCTTTTTAATAGGTCTAGTTCCATAATTACCTCTACCTTCTTTAAAGATAATTTCAATTCTGTTTGTTAATTCATTACCTTCTTTAACCCTATTACATCCAAGATTATTTAACCATTCATAATAACCATTACGTGATACTTTCATAAATTTACACATAGCAGAAATGGAAAAATTACCTCTGTTTTCCTTTATCCATGCGTACCTTATTGGGATTCTTTTGCAAAGTACGCGGCAGCCTTTTTAATAGATCACGTTCTTGTGTTACTCTATCTAGTTCTTCTTCAATCTCCTTAATTCATCATACAGATGTGATATGGCTCGTAAATATTTGCAAATGGGTTTTACTAGAAGTAGATGTTATGCTAATTATAAAGGTGGAAAAAAATATGACAAAGAACATGATTATAAGAAATTAGAAAGAGGAGGGGGTGATCCAAAAAAAAGTGAAAAGTGCCGATATATTTTTTAAAAAATGGCGAGAAGTAGAAGAGAATGAGAAATATAAAAAGATAAAAATAGAATGGAGGAAGCAATTTGGATAAATACCATTAACTTTCTCCTATAAGTTCTATAATTTATAATTAGAGAGATATTAAAGTTTAGTCTTGTGTTGATTAATGCGTTGACTTTTTCTTTATCAATTTAGTTTTTTACATTACATTAATAGAGGTTAGATTATGACTAAAGATGAAATTGCAAAACTATTTAAAAAATGTATCAATTTACATAGCAGATATCAATATCAAGAGGAAAAAGATAATCTACGAAGATTCGTTGAAACTGATCCTGATGAACTTTCAAATTTTATTGCAGCTTATAATAAAACTGAAAAGTATAACAATAGGGAAGCTGAAGTTTTTCATGATTTAAGTTCTATTTTAATGGAAAAACAACAAGATAATGCGATAAATTATTAAAGAAAGCTATTGAACTAGATCCAAGTATAGCATACTACCACGAAGAGTTTTTGATCGCACCTCCATTTTACAGATGTGGATATTAAAAGGCTATACGTTCAATAAGAGTTCCGATGACTTTATCATGAATATCCAATGACTTGGAAAAACAAATTGTTTTACGTGTCAGTCTTTTGCATCTTGTTCTAAGATTTAAGTTACCCCGTTCTATCCGTTGAGTATATTTTTTACTAACAATGTGTTTTTTGGGATCTAATAACCTAGCATAACTTCCCTATCCATCTGTAAAGTAAAAAGTAACCTTAAAATCCTCCAGTTTTTTTCAGTAATGATTCTGATGTGCTATCACATCTTGTACCAAAAGTATAAGCAACTACTTTTAACAAAATCTTATCCAAAGAATATCAAAGCCATCTTTGTTTGGATTTATTCTGTACATAAGGCCATTGTTCATCTATTTCAGGAGCAATAATTACTTCTATCGTATTGATAGAATGATTTATCTTTTTTAACGCTAGATTTTTTTAAAACACGGATAACCGTATTGATACCCACTTTTAATACTCTTACTGTATCCCTAACTCCAGAGCCATTGATTGACATATCTACTATCTGAGCCTTGACTCCAGGCTTAGAGGCATTATTAATATATTACAGTTGAAAATATCGATTACACTGCTTGCATTGATATCTCTGTTGTTTTGAAATTGAATATCCCGCCTTTACTACTTTTTCTGTGTCGTTATAATATCTACACTTAACATCTATTCTTGATCTACACTTAACATCTATTCTTGCCATAACTCCTTAACTATAATTCTCTCTTATTACTGTTTGAGGATTATAGACTATTCATGCTAAGCTGCAATACGGGGGCACGACCGAGTTTTTTAATAAGTTATATAAAATAAATTCTAAGGAAGCGCTCGCTTCTATCAAAAGAGCTATAGGGTTAAATCCAAATAAAAAATCATTACATGAAGAACTTATTATTTTGTTGAAAAAAATGGATTGTGACGAAGAAGCAACAAAAGTTACGGAAGCAATCCAAGATTTTCCTAAAAACATACCTAATTTAGTATTAGATACTGAGGACAGAATTAATGTTTTTTTGTTAGGATTAGATTATGTAAGTTAAAATAACTTCCTCAATCCTTTCTGTAAAAGCTTATTCACGGGATCCGCTTGTTGATTTTTCGGTTGAGTATTGCTTTGTTCCTCTGCATTTGAATCCCTTTTCTTACGCAGACCCAAAGCGTCTTTAATGATATTTTCAGGTTTCTTCTCTCCGCTTTTTAGGTCCTTAATAACACTATTAAAGACATTTTTAACTAAATATGTTTGAAGAGCCTGAATATCTAGCTTATGCTGCGGATTATTTATAGATCCGTATAATTTTACAGCTATAGGCGGTAAGTCTGCAATAGTAACGCTTGCACTAATATCCATCATATATTGCGGTAAGTTAATTTGGCCGCCTGCATTTGCTTTAGCAGACGAAGCATCTAAACTACATTCGTTTAAATTAAGTTTGCCTTGTGCTATATTTCCGCCTGCGATTAAATTTTTAAAAGATGTTGATCCCCCGCTAAAGGAGCTGTTAATAAGTCGCAATACTCCCTCGGTATTTTTAGTATTATTTACTGCATCTGAGATTCGGTTTAAATCAAATCCGCTTATTTTCCCGTTATCACTATTTACGTTAAATTGTCCGTTTAGATTATTAACATATGTATAAACACTATTACCGTGAGAAGTAAAGTCGGCTTTAAAGCTTAGTCGACCACCAGTTATTTTTATTTTACCCGATTGCGGAGTTAAATTTTTTAAGTAGGCATTTTTTAAATCGATTTTAATTGCAACGTTTTGATCTTTTTCTGAACTCACATAACCGGTGCTACTTAGTTCACCGCCGTAAATGCTCGCATTAACTGAAGTAATATTTAGTTTACCGCCGGTGATATTTAATTTTGCTTTTAAATTATTTATGATTAATGAGTCGTTAGTTAATTTATCAATATTTGCGGATAATTGCCCTTCAATTTCATTTAAAAATCCTAAGTTAATAGGATTATTTGACCAAGGAGAATTATTTTTAGCTGTAGGTATATTTTGAGTAGCAGGACTAGTAGTTCTGTTTGAAGCAGGAGTAGGGCTATTGTCTGCAAGAATTTTCTCTAAATTAACTAACGGGCTGTATAAATTAAGATTAAAATTTGGTCTCTGAGCTGCTAAATTAATATCACCTTTAATAGATATATTAGTATTAAAAGCGGATATTTTATTATTAATATGGAAAGTATCTTTCACCTTTTGTACTTCCCCGTTTAACTGCAATACCCCAATCTTACTTAAATTACTTACCCCCATAAGAGACATAAACGACTCAAAATTATTAATTTTTAGATTATGGGAAATAGTTATACCCTGTATTAAGTTTTTAAGCTCAATATCTCCGGTTAGATTACTATTTGCAGCCGATAAACTAATATTTTGTAATTTTATTGCCTGAGAATTATAAATCGCGTTAGAAGTAAATATAAGTTTTTGGTTAATAATAGGAGGTAATTTTTCAGTCTTTAGCTTTAAAGCGTCAAGTATAGGCTTTAAACTATCAGCTTGTAGCATAATATTTGTCTTATCTAAATTAGAGCTAATCTCGGTTATAATGTTACCAGGGTTTGCAATGATATTTGATTTTAAACTATTACGCTCTATATCATAATTTGCATTTGCTAATAATTCCATATTTGGATAATTAAGCCTAGCATCCCTAATAGTTATATTTTTATTATCGGCAGTAATTGCCGTAGTTAGCTCATAGTCATTTTGTAAGTCAGCCGGCATACCTAAAGTTTTAGTATTACCTTTAATATTTGCGTTACCTATAAAAGAATTATTTTCGCTATCAAATTTTCCTTCGATTTTAATTTTTTCACCGACAAGATTAATATTGGCACTTAACGGAATTACTTTCCCAATTTCTTCAATATTTCCGTCTATATTAATCCGTTGCTGCAAAGCCTTTAAAGCTAAAGTAAAATCTATTGGCCCCTTAAGGCTTTTAATTTTAGTACCTAAGTTAATATCGTTAAATATTTTCTCACTATTTTTTTCTATATAGATTACTTTGCCGTCTATAATTTTAAAATGACTAATCAAAATAGGAAGTTCTAATTCAGTCTTATTGTCAAGTCCTACAGAATCAGTATTATTTGTTTGAGATTTAGTATTATTAGATGTAACAAATTGCCAATTTTTTTGTCCGTTATTCAGAACTTCTAAATTTATAGTTGGTTTTTGCAGTTCTATAGAAGCTACTTCAATTGCTCCTCTAAAAAGAGAGAAAAGCCGTAATGATGCTTTAGCATTTTCAACGGAAACTAGATGAGGTTCTTTTGTGCCGTCTATCGATGATAATTTAATTTCTGATAGTGATACTGCAGGATTTGGTAATAAAGATAATTTTATATCGCCGTTAATAGTTAAATCTCTATTTGTAACCTCTTTAACTTTATCTATTATTACCCCTTTATAATTATTTAAAGGAATAAAGAAAGGAATAACAATTAATAGCAATATTATGCTTATGAATATAATAAGCGAATATTTTAAAACTTTAGGCATAGAGTTTAACCTTCTATTTATATATAATTGATTATAGTATTTAAGGCTTAATTGTCAACTTAAGGAAAATGTCACCCCGTGGCTTGACCACGGAGTTCAGTTAAAAACGCTAAAACAACGTATATAATAAGTTATTTTCTAGATACCGTGGTCAAGCCACGGGATGACAGAGGTGAATAAAAATCGTGTGGTACTTAGAGAAATTGAAAAATTATGATAAATTATTCAAACTTCTCCTTGATAATTTAAAATCACATAATCTTTAGTTATAACAGAAAAAAATTCTTTATTGAAAGGTAATAATTCAGTTGTTTGGTCTGAAAATTCTATTTCAATTATGTCACCTGCGCCAAAGTTAAGAATATTTTTAATTTTACCTATCTCTTTATGATTTTGGTCTAATACCGGTAAATGATTTAAATCAGCTATATAAAATTCATCTTCTTCTAGTTCCTCTAAATTTGATCTTAAGCAAAATAGTTTATAACCTTTTAAATTCCCAGCTTCATTTCGAGTAGCTATATCATTAAAGGTACAAATTAATTCTCCCTTGGGATTTTTGCTAATTAGCTTAATATGTACATCTTCTCCAGACTCATTCACTAAATTTCTTTCAAGTATTTTTGTAGCAGGTTCGGTAAAAGATTTTAAAATTATATGACCTTTAATCCCGTGACATGATTTTATTACACCGACTAAAATTAAATTTTCTAAAGAATTCATCAATTTGCCTTTAAATTTTGATAGTTATATATAATAATATATCTAAAAGGTTATCTGTAAACTTATTTTAAAGCTAATTAAAATAAGTTTACAGATAACCTCTATAGTCAAAGCAGTTGGATTTAATTACAAGGTGCGAGGAGCAAAGCCTATAACTAATAGGAGGCGACGAGTAACGATGTAAGCGAATGAGGATCATTTGACTATAAAAGAAAAATTCTTTAACAGATTTCTAAACATGATAAAAAAAATAGCTGCCGGCATTATAATTTGTTCCTCATTATTATTATTTACAATTTTTGGTGCGGTATCTTTTGTTAATTATAATTCTATGACTAATAATTTTACTAGTCATTTGGGTATCCAGAAAGAGAATGTCGGAAAAATAAAGATGAATAAATTTCCTTTACCTTATTTAATTATTGAGACGATAAGAGAAGAAGGAAAGTTAGATTTAGAGCAGATTAAAATTCATTTCTCGTTGTGGTCGCTTATAAAATTTAATCCTAAAATTAATAAAATAGACATATTAGATGCTAAATTTTATTCAAATTCCAATGTATTAAATATTTATAATCATGAAGAGTTAATAAAGAATTTCTTTAAATATAAATTACAAAATATAAATCTAAATGTTACTAATCTAAGTATTATTAATAAACAAGACTATTCTATTTTAAATTTTAATAATTGTATTTTAAAAAAAGAAAATGCTTTATCATCTAATTACATATTTAAAACTACTAGTAACTATATAGGTAAAATTTCAGGCTCAATTAATAAACGTGATGATACAGTAGATTTTAGTCTTAATATTGATAATAATGATTATAGTTTTAAATTATCGCAAATTTACAAAGATTTTAAGCTTACTAGTGGTAGCGGTGAATATCAGATTAAAAATTTAGTATCGGTAATATATAGTATATTGCCAGACTTAAGCCACTCTTTGAATAAATTAAATCAAAGTGAGTCTATAAATATTAAATTTAATATCTTAAATACCGAAGATGAAATAGAGTTAAAAGACATAGTAATAGCCTCGTCTTTTATTGCCGGTAACGGATTTGTTAACATTGCTAAAAATGATAATATTACTACTAATGTGAAACTAGATTTCCCTAAAATAGATCTAAGTTCGTTAATTTCTCCAAATGCAGGGGTAACATTTAGCACTTCTCCTTCAAATATTAGATTTATTTTTGCCGATAAATTACTTAAAGCAGACATGACAATTAACGAAATAATTTTAAGTAATAATGAGACATTAGAAAAAATAGCCTTTTCTTCTAATTTATCAAAGGGTACTTTGAAGATAAATGAATTTTCAGGTAATATTAAGTCAGGCGGAGAGTTTAGGCTTACAGGTAGCGTAACGCAAAATTCCGTCAGAAGTATGTTTGATGGACAGGTATATTTAAAGCACAATGATATAAATTCGTTACTGAATATTTTAGGATTTAACGATGTTACTATTAAAGAAGCTACCCCTTTTACGTTATCATCAGATTTAAAACTCACTTCAATAGATTTATTTTTTAAAAACTTATTTCTTAAAACGGATAATTTAAATTTATCAGGAAATTTTTCTAGTAAATTTATTGCTCAAACGCCTCGTCTAGATGCTACGCTTAATATATCTTCGCTTGACTTAAGCAGTCAAGCTTATCCGATAATTTCACCGCTTATTGAGTTTACAAAAAACTTAACTAAAGATATGAAAACTCTAGATTACCCAAGTAAATTTATTCCTATTAGAACAATAGAATATTTAGCTGATTTAGATATTTTGATAGATAGCGTTAAGTATAACGATCATATATTTGACAAAATGAATTTGCTTGCTAAAATTGTACCGGCTAATATCAAAATTAGTAATTTAGATTTTAAAACTGCGGGTTGCTATTTATCAACTAGTTGGAACTTGGATGCGTCGAGTGTATTACCGTTTTTAACTGTAGAAATTAAGAACGGTAATCTTACTACTAATTTATTATCACCGGCAGGGATGCTTAATTTAAGAAATAAATTAGTAAATGATTATAGTTTAGATAAAGCTACCTTACAAGTTTCCGGTAAATTGTCAACATTATCACAAAATGATTTGATATTAAAAAATGTTAAATTTTATATAGCAAATAATAATAATTTGTTGCAGTTTAATAATATTGAAGCAGAATTATTAGGCGGTAAGTTTCAAGGTAGCGGCAATATTTTATTGGAACCTTATTCTATAAATCTCGTATATGCTTTAAATACAATAGATTTAAACAAAGTTTCGGCTCTTATGCCTAAAATATTTACTGCAAGTAGTGGGGAAGTAAGTATAAGTGGTAGTTTAGGAACTAACGGTAATAGCCTTCAAAGCCAGCTATATAATCTTACTACAAAATCACAATTTGCTATAAACAATATAGATATTAATAATTTTGCAATTGATTCTTTTATAGAAAAAATTAATACATCTGATTATAAGGTACAAAATTTAGATAAAGACATAAATAGTGCTGTAACCACAGGACAAGAGGATATTAGAGGTGTAAGTGGTGATATTGAATTACAAAAAGGCATTGCCCTGTTAAAGAAAGTAAAATTTACAACACAATATAGTAGCGGTGTGGCTTCTTTTGCAATTAATATATATAATTTTGATATGGATGCGTCTAGTATTTTATCATTTTATGTGCCGGCAAGACTTGTCAAGTTAAATACATCAAATACGAGTTCCGATAAAGATGTTTTGGGACATCTGAATATAAAAATGCAAGGGAGTATTTTTGCTCCTAAAAAAACTTTTGATAGTAGCGAGCTAAAAAAATTACTTATACCACAAACAACTGAAGATAAAACTACTTCAGATAACCATTAAAAAATAAAAATAAATGACTAGTACAAAAATTTTTGAAGAAAATATTAGCTTTGAAGAAGCTTTAAGAGAGCTTGAGGAAATTGTAAAAAAGATAGATAATGGGCAAGAGAACCTAGAGACGGCAGTTAATAGCTTTGAAAGAGGTGTTTTACTCAAGAATCATTGTGAGAAAAAACTAAAAGAAGCTCGTTTAAAAATCGAAAAAATTACTAAACTTGCTGATTCTACGGTGGTCTTAGAAGAGACGGAAGTGTAGATAAGTTGTACATGTCATTGCTGTGGGTCATTGTTGCGTGGATTGATTCCATCTCTGTCATCCAGCGAGCTTGTAGCGAGATTCAGTTAAAAATACTAAAATCACTAGTATTTTTTATTGTTTTTTTTGGATACCGTGGTCAAGTCACGGTATGACACCAAATGTGTTTCTCGATCCACATGCTCTGCGGGAATGACATAACATAAAAATTATAATACCTATGTTTAATCATATAATTGACTTTATCTATACCGTTCCTAATGTTGTTTTATTCATCACAATAAATATTGTTTTGATGAGTTTTTGTGCGGGATGTTTATATTTAACAAAATACGTTATTCCTAATAATTTTCAAAAAGAAGAGCTTGGAAGTCTTGGTGGATTTTTATCGGGTGTAGTCGGTAGTATGTATGCAGTATCTACCGGTTTTGTATTAATTTATTTACTCGGTAATTTTAATAAAGCACAGGAAGGGGTGGCAGCAGAATCTATAGTGCTGATGAGGCTTGCAGATAGTGTGGGTTGGCTTCCCCATGAAATGAGACCTGCAATTTATCTAGATATTAAAAATTATACCAAAGATGTAATGCATCGTGAATGGCAATTAATGAAAGGCGGCAAGAAAATCGGTCATGAAGCTCTTAGTTCCCTCCAAGATATTAATAAGCAACTACAAGCTTATAAAGCAAGCGAGCAAATGCAGCTATTTACCAAGCAGGAAATCATTGAGGAAATAAAAGAGCTTTATACCGTAAGGTATAACAGGATTAAAATGTCTTATTTTTCTTTAAATATTCAATATTGGGTAGTTGTATGTATAATGACTGCTATTAATTTAATTTTTGTCTGTATGCTTGGCACCAAGCTTTATTTACATAAGATTTCGGTTGGTTTAGTTTGTATCACTTCATCATCAATGCTCTTTTTACTATTCATACTCGATAAGCCTTTTCGAGGTCCTTTCGCCGTTAATCAATATGATCTTATTAAGGCTATACATTATATTGAGAGATTAAATTAGTGCTATCTGTAACGACATAACGCCATAGTTTATCCGTACCTTTAGTAATACCGATATGGGTAGTAGTAGAGTGGCGTAGCGTTAAGCCGATATCGCCGATAAAAAATTCATTGTTATTTATAAAGTCGCATTTGTTATGAGAAATATTAATTCCTAAATATTTACATAATTTACTCGGACCATTTAGGTATAGGGCCGCGCCCCCGTATTGCAGCTTAGCATGAATAGTCTATAATCCTCAAACAGTAATAAGAGAGAATTATAGTTAAGGAGTTATGACAAGAATATATGTTAAGTGTAGATCAAGAATAGATGTTAAGTGTAGATATTATAACGACACAGAAAAAGTAGTAAAGGCGGGATATTCAATTTCAAAACAACAGAGATATCAATGCAAGCAGTGTAATCGATATTTTCAACTGTAATATATTAATAATGCCTCTAAGCCTGGAGTCAAGGCTCAGATAGTAGATATGTCAATCAATGGCTCTGGAGTTAGGGATACAGTAAGAGTATTAAAAGTGGGTATCAATACGGTTATCCGTGTTTTAAAAAAATCTAGCGTTAAAAAAGATAAATCATTCTATCAATACGATAGAAGTAATTATTGCTCCTGAAATAGATGAACAATGGCCTTATGTACAGAATAAATCCAAACAAAGATGGCTTTGGTATTCTTTGGATAAGATTTTGTTAAAAGTAGTTGCTTATACTTTTGGTACGAGATGTGATAGCACATCAGAATCATTACTGAAAAAAACCGGAGGATTTTAAGGTTACTTTTTACTTTACAGATGGATGGGGAAGTTATGCTAGGTTATTAGATCCCAAAAAACACATTGTTAGTAAAAAATATACTCAACGGATAGAACGGGGTAACTTAAATCTTAGAACAAGATGCAAAAGACTGACACGTAAAACAATTTGTTTTTCCAAGTCATTGGATATTCATGATAAAGTCATCGGAACTCTTATTGAACGTATAGCCTTTTAATATCCACATCTGTAAAATGGAGGTGCGACCAGGTATAGATTTTCAGGTGAAATAATATGCGCGCCTCTTATTAAGGTCGCAGCAGGGAAGCCTTCAGTTTCGGTTGCGAAGTTTAAACAATAATACATTCCATAAATTAAATAGACATAGCTAAATCCTGCTGGACCAAACATTACATCTGTTCTTTTAGTTCGACTTCGTGCTGCATGGCAAGCAGGATCGTCCTGCTCTATATAGCTTTCCGTTTCGGTAATGATAGCTGTTTTGCCTTGGAAATATAGGACTTTACCGATTAACTCAGTGCTTACTAAGTTAGTATCTCTTGCAAAAAATTCACGGGATAATGGGATTAAATTCATTTCACTGCAGTGTTTATATTTATGACTCTAGCAAAGCATATCGATGTCATTAGTTGTATAGTACTGGACATTTTTTAAAAAGCCCTCGATGTCATTCTCGCGGAAGCGGGAATCTAGGGTAAAGCGAGATAAATCGAGCTTTTAAAAAATCTTAATTTCAAAGATTCTTACTTTTCAAATTAAGCTTTAAAAAGGCTTTAAAGTAATGGATTCCCGCCTTTGCGGGAATGACATAGAATAAAAATTGTCTGGTACTATACATTCGTTGGCCGGTTTCATCGTCATTGTGAGGAAAAACTATAAGTTTTGACGAAGCAATCCAGTAAAAAATGCTAATCTATAACATTTTTATTATTTTTCTGGATTGCCACGTCGCTTCGCTCTTCGCAATGACGGTTCGTGTATCCGCGCAACAGCGCCCCATTATAAAACGGTTGGCATTTGATGATTCTTTTAAAGGTAAGCCACAAGCCTTTAAGTGCGCCGTGTGTTGTTATAGCTTCTTTAGCATATTCTGAACAAGTGGGATGAAAGCGGCAATTATTGCCAAGTAACGGAGAAATGAAATATTGATAAAATTTAAGTAGTAATAATAAGATTCTAGTCATTTTTGCAGCTTGTCTATTATTTCCTCCATTTTTTCGTGCGTCAGGTCTTCATAATAATCGTCGTTAATTTGTACGACCGGAGCGTTAACGCACGCTCCTAAACACTCTATTTCAATTAAGCTAAATTTTTGATCTTTCGTTACTTCTTTTTCTTCTATACCAAGTTTTTTCTTGCAAGTTTCCATTATATCATTACTACCACGGAGCCAGCAAGGAGTGGTAGTACATACTTGGATATGATACTTACCAACTCGCCTTAAGTTAAACATAGTATAAAATGTTGCAACCTCATAAGCTCGTATATAAGGCATTTCCAACATATTTGCGACATATTCAATAGCAGGAACAGATAGCAAACCGCCGTTTTGACGCTGTGCAAGATCAAGAAGAGGTAGTATTGCACTTCTTTTTCCATGTGACGGATATTTCTTTTTAATCTTTTCTGCTAGATTTAAATTTTTCTTATCAAATGTAAAATTTGTATTCATATGTTTTTTTATGTTGTTTCTGTGTGGATTGATTTTTCCACTGTCATCCCGCGAGCTTGTAGCGGGATCCAGTTCCCTCTTTACTTTTTTATTGATCCCGTGGTCAAGCCACGGAATGACAGTGAGTGTGTTTTCCAGTCATACCTACTCGCAATGACAAATCACCTGTCAATTTCACCGAATACTATATCAAGCGTTGCAATAATAGTAATAACATCTGCCATTAAATGACCTTTGGACATAAAATCGAGGCCCTGTAAATGAGCAAAGCCCGGGGCTTTAATTCGGCATCTATAAGGTCTGTTACCTCCTTGCGAATATAAATACACCCCGAACTCACCCTTAGGGGCTTCTACGGCTTTGTAGGTCTCACCTAGAGGAACGTCATACCCTTCCGTATAAAGCTTAAAATGATGAATCATTGCTTCCATCGATTCTTTCATTTTAGCTCTCGTTGGCGGTGTAATTTTTGGATCGTCGGTTTTCACTTCGCCTTCTGGCATTTTCTCTATACATTGTTTGATTATTTTAACAGATTCGTACATTTCAAGCATGCGTACAAAATATCTGTCGTAACAATCACCGTTTTTACCTATCGGTACTTCAAAATCCATTTCATCATATACGTCGTAAGGGTTTGATTTACGCAAATCCCAAGCTATACCCGAACCTCTAAGCATAGGACCTGAAAACCCCCAGTCCATCGCTTCTTTTTGAGATACAACGCCGATATCTACTAAGCGTTGTTTCCATAACCTATTTTCATTTAGTAGGCTTTCGATATCTTGAAGTTTAGGAGGAAACTGTTCTATAAATTTATCTATATCCTCAAGTAAACCGTCAGGTAAATCTTCAGCAACTCCACCAGGTCTGAAGTAGTTTGAATGCATACGAGAGCCGGAAACGCGCTCATAAAACTCCATGATTTTTTCTCGTTCTTCAAATAACCATAATAAAGGAGTAGTAGCTCCAACGTCTAAGGCTTGGCTGCCTATATTTAAGGCGTGGTTTAGGATTCTTGTTAATTCTGAAAATAATACCCTGATAAACTGGGCTCTTTGTGGAACGTTACATGCTAATAATGATTCAACAGCTAAAGCAAAGGCATGTTCTTGACACATTGGCGAAACATAATCAAGGCGATCAAAATAAGGTATAGCCTGCAAATATGTTTTATGCTCAATAAGTTTTTCCGTACCGCGATGAAGTAACCCAATATGAGGATCGGCATTATTTACTACTTCCCCATCCATCTCAAGGATTAACCTTAAAACTCCATGAGTTGCCGGATGCTGCGGACCAAGATTTAAGGTTAAAGTTTTAGTGCTGTTAGTCATAGTATTTTTTGTTGTTTATTTCTGGATTCTTGTACTTCTATGTCATTCCCGCGAAAGCTGGAATCAAGTACTTTAAAGTTTTTTAAAAACTCGATCTATCTCGCTTTACGCTGGATTTCCGATTTCGCGGGAATGACATCGAGCGGGCTTTTCAAGTAATGCAACAACGCCGTTTTTAGCTAAGAATGACATAGACTATCCTCGCAATGACGATTTTGATGTAATTCTATTTTTGGATTCTCGCTCTCGCGAGAATTACATCGTCTGCCTTCTCATCACCTGGCAGTACATAAGTCGGGCTATGCCAGTGAGAGCTGAAATCGAACTCTCGATATTCTATGTCTAAATCTACCGGCTCATAAGCGACTTTCTTTAGTTTCTCATCATATTTAACTTGTGTATAACCGGTTAACGGGAAATCTTTACGTAATGGATGCCCCTCGAATTCATAATCGGTTAATATTCGTCTTTTATCGTCATTGCCGTCAAAATTTACCCCGTACATATCATAAACTTCACGCTCATACCAGCAAGCAGCATTAAATATATTCATTGCTGAAGGTATAGTTTCTTTTTCGGATATTTGTACTTTTAGTACAAGACGTTTGTTTAATTTTAAACTTAATAAGTTGTAAACTATTTCAAACCTTTTGTGTATTAAGGTTATTTTTTCTGGATTCCCGATTTCGCGGGAATGACATCCTTCCGGAAAATCAGTCCCAAATAAATCAGTAAGTAAAGTGAAGCGTAATTCTTCTGATTCCTTTAAAGCTTTTAAAAATGGTAATAAAAAATTTGGTTCGATTTTATAAGCTAGATAATCCCTAACTGTGACCGGAGTTATTAAAATGCTAGATTTAGCTGCAAGTTTTTCAATGATTTTTTCGAGCGTCATACTTAAAACCTGTAGTGCGTTTAATTTTTTTCTGTAGTTGCATAAGCCCGTAAATTAATGCTTCGGCAGTAGGAGGGCAGCCAGGGACATATACATCAACCGGCACGATTCTATCACAGCCACGCACTACCGAGTAGGAAAAGTGGTAATACCCGCCGCCATTGGCACAGCTGCCCATTGAAAGTACCCATTTAGGTTCGGCCATTTGATCGTATACTTTACGTAGAGCTGGTGCCATTTTGTTAGTAAGTGTTCCTGCAACTATCATAAGGTCGGACTGTCTAGGGCTTGGTCTAAATAGCATACCAAAGCGATCCATATCATATCTACTTGCTGCTGCCTGCATCATCTCAACAGCACAACAAGCAAGTCCAAAAGTCATTGGCCATAAGGAATTAGCTCTCGCCCAGCCTATAACATCATCAACTTTAGTGAGTAAGAATCCTCTGTTAGAAAGCCCTTCATTAAGCAGCTCATCTTCTTGATAAAAGTCATTATGCATTTTTATTCCTACATAAGTTAAATATGGAAATACGAAGTTTAATTTGAAAAGAAGCAAGCTTTTTTGCAGTTTTTAACCGCAGCGTACTTAAATGTACGTGAGGATTAAAAGCAAAAGGAAGTGTCGCTAATTTTTAAATTAAACAAGTATTTTTACTACCAATCTAAAGCTCCTTTCTTCCATTCATATACAAACCCAATAGTAAGTACGAATAAGAAAAACATCATTGAGAAAAAGCCTATTTTACCTATCATATTAAGGCTAATAGCCCAAGGCACTAAAAATGCGATTTCAAGGTCAAAGATAATAAATAAAATGGCAACTAAGTAAAAGCGTATATCAAATTTTGATCTTGCATCGCTAAAAGGCTCAAAACCGCACTCATAAGGCCCTAGCTTATCTTTATTATATTTCTTAGTGGATAATAAATTAGGTAGAATCATTATTACACCGGAAATCAATACCGCAATACCAAAAAATATAGCAATCGGTAGATATTCCTGTAAAAATTCTGAGTTTTGTATCATATATTTTTATTGCATGAATATAAGTGTGGTTTATGTCATTCCTGCGAAAGCGGGAATCCAGTTAATTAATAGATATAAACACAGTAAGTTTTTAAAACTAAAAGCTCGGTTTACCTCGCTTTATGCTGGATTTCTGCTTTCGCAGGAATGACATAAAGAACACTTACTTCTATATTTACCTCAAATAGCATTAATTATCAACGACAATATCAGGTTTAACTAGTAACTTCATTAAAACTAGTACCCAAATACCGCTTGATACCCACCATATTTGCCACATATTATATGAAATCATTCCTATAATATAATAATTTATAAAACACGAATAAGAAGCTACCCTAAAATTGTTATTCTTCATATTATCGATTTGTCTTAAGTATTTATAAACTAAGCATAAAAATAATATTAGCCCTATTACACCGAGTTCAAGAGTAATCTGTAATATATTATTATGAGGGTGTAGTGGCAATGGGTGCCATTTTTCCCCCTTATAATTGATCATTTCACTATCACCAGCTTCGATATATTTAGAAGAGGCAAAGCCGTACCCTAAAATCGGTTTTAGGGTGATTTTGTTTGCAACGAAATGCCAAATAAATAAACGATGAGCTGCAGAAGGTTGTGTAGCTAAATATTTTTCAGATAAATCTTGTGGTTCTATTTGTTTAGCTATAACAGGAAATAGTAACGAGCCGGTAATTAAACTTATTGTAACTAATTTGAAAAATATTGACTTTATAAATCTTGCTAAAATAAATATTACTCCCCCTATACCAAACCCTAAAAAACTTGCTAAACTATCGGAAATACTCAGTAAATAAAGCACTAATATATATAGCATTAAGGCATAACGGTATTTTTTATCATTTATTAGAATGGTGATTGCTACCCAAGCAGTAATTGAAAGTAAAGCACAGCCCCGATCTAGCATATATAAGCCAAAACTAGCTTTGAATATCTTAGTTAAAAAACCATGAGAAGAATATTCGATAAAGAATAATAATATTGCCGTGAGAATTCCTAATATTAAAACTTTTTTGAGTTGCAAGTGATTCCCGAAAGGAGTAGAATTACTAACGTTAAATCCAAGAAATAAGAGTATGAAAACTTGAGCAAAAGTAACTAGACTATTAATAGGATGAATTGCAAATAAACAAGATATAAAGCACCAAGCAGTGAATAATAGTTCTGTTTTTATGTCATTCCCGCGAAAGCAAGAATTCAGTAAAAAATTTTTTATAAGAGTGGATTCTCGCTTTCGCGGGAATGACATTAGCAAAAAAATTGTAACGGTAGTTGCGGCTGATAAGCCTGTAAGCATCCCAAGGCTTGGAATTAAAAATATTAAACTTGAAATTAAATATTGCATCTAAAAACAATCTTTAGCAAATATTTCGTAAATTGGGTGTTCAAACGTTGAAAGTGAAATACTGCCTGAAGTCATCCATCCTTGAAAAAGTAAATTAGGGTCTTCATCGATCTTATATTCCGTTATGGTCATCAACAAATAATTATCTTCATTATATGGATCAAGATTTTTTATACATTTGTGTAATTTGATTTTTATATTACCGAAATATTTTTCTTCTCCAACTTTAAAATTAATTTCTTCAGAAGTAGCAGTAATTTTATTTAGAGCAATAATTTTACCGTTTGTGTAATTCTTAAATTCAGAACTATTATTAATGTTATCGTTTGGATTTAAAATAGGATGGTTTTCATCAAGAGGGATAAATACATCATTTTCAATATCTTCGGTTGTAGTAACCGACTCTAAATTTTCTGCAAATATAGGAAAATAAGTACATATACTCAGTATAAAAACAATTCGTAATAGCTTCATAAATAAAAATGTCTATTTTTAGAAATTATATACTATAGGGGATTAATGGCAACGATAATTTGTGATATATGTCATACCGTGGCCCCGCCACAGTATCCAGAAAAAAATTCAAAAAGGACTGGATACCGCGATCAAGTCGCGGTATGACACCTATTGTAATAACATGATCCACTCTAAAGAACTCTTAAATTCTATTTTACGGCAGGATTTTCACAGCTTTATCATTAAGGTATTTAATAGTATTAATCCGGGAGCAGAGTATTATCCAAGTAAACATATAAAAATAATTACCGACTATTTAAATGCTGTGCAAAGCGGTTATATTAATCTCTTAATAATTAATATAACCAAACCTCTATAAAGCAGTTACAATAAGATGGAGTAATTAAAATAAATCATTGTAATAACATATTCAGTAGACTTTAGAAAGAAAGTTTCAGCAATCAAGAAAAAAAAGAAGATGAGTTTTGCATCAATATCAAAACGTTTTGGAATAGGAAAGAATAGAGTATTTGTATGGACAAAAAGAATATCGCCCTTAAGAAGTAGAAATAAAGATTCAACAAAAATACCGCTTGATAGATTGAAGGTAGGCGTAGAGCAATATAGTGATGCATACCAATATGAAAGGGCTGAGCGGTTAGGAGTTAGTAAATCAGGGATACATAAAGCATTAAATAAGTTAAATATTACGTATAAAAAAAGCTTTAAGACATCCGAAGGCAAAAGAAGAAGAGAGGCTAGAATTTCAGCATAAGATCAAAAAGTATAAAGCGGAAGAGAAAGTGATCGTATTTACCGATGAGAGCTGTTTTGTCCGTAGTGCTCCTAGGACCCATGGGTATTCAGTAAAAGGTCAGAGATGTTATGGTATCCATGATTGGCATCCGTCAAAAAGAACTAATGTTATAGGGGCGTTAATAGATAAATCATTGCTGACTGTGTCAATTTTTGAATGCAATGTTAATACTGCTATTTTTAACGCTTGGGTAGAACAAGATTTAATACCTAAATTACCCCATAATTCAGTAGTTGTAATGGATAATGCAAGTTTTCATAAAAGTCCAAATTTAAAAATTATGATAGAAAAAGCCGGTCATATATTAGAGTACTTACCGCCTTATTCCCCTGATCTAAATCCCATTGAACCAGAATAGTTTTAAGCTAAATCTAGGAGAAGAAAATATCTCTGTGATGTAGACACGCTTTTCGAAAAGTACATGACGTAACTGTTTTATAGAGGCTTAGCTATATCTCGCCTAGGAGTTTAAAATCTATTTGTGTAAGTGTTGCTTGGTTTGCTTATTTACTTGAGGCGAGTCCAGCTAAAAGAATTATGGCTGCCAGCTATTCTCAAATACTTAGCATTTAACACTCACTAGATTGTTGGTTTATTTTAAATTCTGATCGGTATAAGGAACTTTTCCCCAAATACTATCCTTAGTAAAACCAATAACCAAAAAAGCAAGTTTTTAACGACTGCTAACGTTTTTAGATTTGCAACATCGGTTGGGGGAGCAGCAACAGGTGAGGGCGGTGATATATTAATTATTGATGATCCGCATAACCCTACACAAATTAATTCTTATAAAATACGTAAGAAAGTTATAGATTGGTTTGAGCAAACTTTTGTTAGCAGGCTAAATAATCGTAATAAGGGAGCGATAGTTTTAGTTATGCAGCGTCTTCATACGGAGGATTTGTCCGGTTATTTACTTAATAATGGTAATTTATGGCATCATTTAAAAATTCCGGCGATTAGCATTCAAGATTATTCTTTTAAATTAACGACTAATAATAGAGACAAAGAATATCAATATCTTAGTGGTGAGGTGTTAGATAGATATAAAGAACCTTCTGATTGCTTAGCAAAATTAGAACAAGAAATAGGTAGTTATAATTATAATGCTCAATATTTGCAAGAACCGATAGCACGAGGGGTATCTCTGCTTAATATGGAAGATATTATCTTTTATGAAAGTCTATCTGAGAAGTTTGATTATTTTGTGCAAAGCTGGGATACGGCAATTAAAATTTCCAAAAATTCCGATTATAGTGTTTGCGCTATATAGGGAATTTTAGATCAGAAATATTATTTAGTATCATTAGTGTGGAAAAAAGATTAATTATCCTGAGCTTAAGAATTTGACAGAAAAATTAGCAAAAGAGTATAAACCGAGATTTATACTAATTGAAGATAAGGCAAGCGGTCAGCAATTAATTCAAGATATAGGGTTTTTGGGTGATAATATTAGAGTGATAGGAATTAAGCCAAGGCTTGATAAGGTTACAAGATTTGCCCCGATAGTTCCTTTATTTCAGGCTGGTAGTGTTCTAATACCAAGACAATCAAGCATAATTTTAAAGGAATTGGGTCGCACCTCCATTTTACAGATGTGGATATTAAAAGGCTATACGTTCAATAAGAGTTCCGATGACTTTATCATGAATATCCAATGACTTGAAAAAACAAATTGTTTTACGTGTCAGTCTTTTGCATCTTGTTCTAAGATTTAAGTTACCCCGTTCTATCCGTTGAGTATATTTTTTACTAACAATGTGTTTTTTGGGATCTAATAACCTAGCAGGCCGCACCCCCGTATTGCAGCTTAGCATGAATAGTCTATAATACTCAAACAGTGATAAGAGAGAATTATAGTTAAGGAGTTATGACAAGAATAGATGTTAAGTGTAGATCAAGAATAGATGTTAAGTGTAGATATTGTAACGACACAGAAAAAGTAGTAAAGGCGGGATATTCAATTTCAAAACAACAGAGATATCAATGCAAGCAGTGTAATCGATATTTTTAACTGTAATATATTAATAATGCCTCTAAGCCTGGAGTCAAGACTCAGATAGTAGATATGTCAATCAATGGCTCTGGAGTTAGGGATACAGTAAGAGTATTAAAAGTGGGTATCAATACGGTTATCCGTGTTTTAAAAAAATCTAGCGTTAAAAAAGATAAATCATTCTATCAATACGATAGAAGTAATTATTGCTCCTGAAATAGATGAACAATGGCCTTATGTACAGAATAAATCCAAACAAAGATGGCTTTGGTATTCTTTGGATAAGATTTTGTTAAAAGTAGTTGCTTATACTTTTGGTACAAGATGTGATAGCACATCAGAATCATTACTGAAAAAAACCGGAGGATTTTAAGGTTACTTTTTACTTTACAGATGGATGGGGAAGTTATGCTAGGTTATTAGATCCCAAAAAACACATTGTTAGTAAAAAATATACTCAACGGATAGAACGGGGTAACTTAAATCTTAGAACAAGATGCAAAAGACTGACACGTAAAACAATTTGTTTTTCCAAGTCATTGGATATTCATGATAAAGTCATCGGAACTCTTATTGAACGTATAGCCTTTTAATATCCACATCTGTAAAATGGAGGTGCGACCAGGAATTGCTAAATTTTCCTCATATTAAAAATGACGATATAGTGGATTCAGTCAGCCAATTCTTGAATTTTATGAAGGATAAATCGCTAAAGCAACCTGCAAGAATTAGAAGTCTAGTATAAATTAGTTGCTTTTTTGTATGGATGTTGGTAGTATTACAGCGGTTTAGTAGGCTTTAAAAACGCCATTGCGAGAAGAATTACGTAGTAATCAGAGTGAAGCCTTGATGCGGCAATCTCAGGAATTTTATATTACTTGATAAGATCGCCGCGCTCCTTATAGTTGCTCGCAATGACGTTAGACAGCACAAAAATAACCAAGGCTGGGTAGCAAAGTGGTAATGCCGTGGACTGCAAATCCTCTATTCGTCGGTTCGATTCCGACCCTGGCCTCCATTATAGAAATTAAAAAATCTTATGGAATTTATCTCGCAATTCCTAGAAATGCTCTTAGCGGAACGAGCATTATCAAAAAATTCCATACTTAGCTATAAGCGTGACTTATTCGATTTCCAAAACTATCTTGCTAAACAAAAATTATCAGAATTAAATACCACTACGGAAAATATCAGAAATTGGATTGAGTATTTAGCAAGTAATGATTTACAAGCTCGTTCTATTAATCGAAAAATCTCAACTATAAAAAGCTATTATGAATTTTTAATTAGCGAAAATCATACCAAATTAAATCCGGTTCTTAACGTAGATTTACCAAAATATCAAAATAAACTTCCTGAAATATTGTCTATAGATCAAATTAAATCGCTACTTGAATATTGCTCCCAAGACGCTATGCCGGAAGGAATCAGGCTTAATGCTATGATACATTTATTATATGCTAGCGGTCTTAGAGTCTCGGAGCTGATTAGTCTTAAGCTTACTGATATTTTGACTAATAAAGTGTCAGGAGGAGGCGTTAAAAAAATATTCTCTGTACTTGGTAAAGGTAATAAAGAAAGAATTATAGTAATAAATGATCAAGCAATTAGCAGTGTTACTAAATATCTTGAGACTAGAGATGTTTTTGTGAATAAAGCAAAACCAAGAAATCTAATTTATTTATTCCCCTCATCAGCTATTGCCGGTTATATGACTAGGCAAAATTTTGCAATCCTGTTAAAATCTGCCGCTCTCTATGCAGGGCTTAATCCTGAATATATTTCTCCGCATATATTACGCCACAGCTTTGCAAGTCATTTGCTTGAGGGTGGAGCAGACTTAAGAGTGATTCAAGAGCTACTTGGTCATGCTGATATATCTACAACCCAAATATATACCCATCTTCAAACTAATCATCTAAAAAAAGCATTATTGCATCATCCCCTCAGTAAAAATTAATTTATTTTAATATCCCTATAAAGTACTTGTTAATATTTTTTAACTAAATATAATGCCCTCTTATTTTAATATATAAAGGTAGAGTTATTATGAGGCTTAAGAAAATTGTAACTTCTTGTATTGGTGGTTCTAAAGAAAGTCAAGAAGAATATCCTGCATTAGATCAAAAAAAGATGTAGAACCCAATGTCTATTCCGAGGTACATACGCGTCAAGTTAAGGAAAGGCAGTAAGCAATTTGCAAGAAATTTAGAAAAAAGCGCTACTTAAAAAAGGAGGTAAAGAGTATAGGTATTAGTACTGTAACGCTAAGGGACTTATACAATGAAAAATATAACAAAACTACCGAATAGAGTCAAAGAGTTTTTAACAGAAACAGCTATCAGAGTTGCAATTAGCAGCGGTTTTATCAAGGGGAGAAGAGGATTAACCGGCTGTTCGTTTGCACAAGCATTAGTATTGGGTAATTTGAGTGATGCTGATTGTAACATAGAAAGAATGTGTCAATTATTACATGAAGAATCAGTAATAATAAGTAAGCAAGGCCTAGATTTCAGATTTAGTAACTCTGCAGTGGATTTTATGAGGAGTATGTATGAGAAAATATCGGTTTATTTGCAAATAGTTTTAAGCTTGATTGCGGGATATTACAGAAATTTAATAACGTTAAGTTACTTGATAGCAGCAATATAAAATTGCCCGACAATATGGAAAGATTATATAAGGGGCATGGGTCAGGATTTAAGGATCATGAGCGTAGAGTAAAAGCTTCGATCAAGCTGCACATTATATAATTATTCAACACAAACAATAAGTAACATAGATATTCTTGCGGGGGCACGATCAGATCAAGGTTATAAAGATTATTTACAGGATATTAATCCTAATGATTTATTGATAGCAGATTTAGGGTATTTTGTTCCTAAGTCTTTTAGTTCCTTAAGTGCTAAAGGCGCTTATTTTATTAGTCGTTACAAGACTGATACTAATATATATGATAGAGCTAGAAATAAATTAGATTTACTTGAGTTATTAGAGAAAGTAACTTTTTGACAAGGTGATATTTTACTTAGCAAGGAATCATTACTACCGGTTAGGATCGTCTGCCATAAGCTTACAAAAGAACAATCTGATATCAGGAAAAGGAAGGCGAATACACTTGCAAAAGCACGTGGCTATAAGTCTTCTCAAAGAAATCAAAATTTACTTGATTGGTCAATATTTATTACTAATATTCCTGAGAGTCAAGTCAGTATCAAGCATATAGCAACGATATATAGAGCAAGATGGCAAATTGAGTTATTATTTAGGTTATATAAAAGTCATTTTAAATAGAATCTCTTAAAGGAAAAAGTGATTCATCTAGGGCATTATGTGAGCTTTATGCTAAGCTATGTGGCATTATAATTTTTCATGCTATATCTAACTGCCTTATATCAAAAATAAATCAGGAAGTTAGCATGACTAAGGCTTTTCTAGAATTTAAAAGGCGAGTACCAGAACTAACTTTGACGTTTAAAAAATCGATAAATAAGTTGAAAAACTTCTTTAAAAATTTACGAATAGCTTGGGTAAATTTTTGTTTAAAAGATAAATATAGGAAAACAAAAAAATCTACTTTATCTTCTCTTAAACTTATAAGCACCCCTTAACTTGACGCGTATGGTCCAAATAAGTGCGTAAATTTCCCAAAGGGGTCGCACCTCCATTTTACAGATGTGGATATTAAAAGGCTATACGTTCAATAAGAGTTCCGATGACTTTATCATGAATATCCAATGACTTGGAAAAACAAATTGTTTTACGTGTCAGTCTTTTGCATCTTGTTCTAAGATTTAAGTTACCCCGTTCTATCCGTTGAGTATATTTTTTATTAACAATGTGTTTTTTGGGATCTAATAACCTAGCATAACTTCCCCATCCATCTGTAAAGTAAAAAGTAACCTTAAAATCCTCCGGTTTTTTTCAGTAATGATTCTGATGTGCTATCACATCTCGTACCAAAAGTATAAGCAACTACTTTTAACAAAATCTTATCCAAAGAATATCAAAGCCATCTTTGTTTGGATTTATTCTGTACATAAGACCATTGTTCATCTATTTCAGGAGCAATAATTACTTCTATCGTATTGATAGAATGATTTATCTTTTTTAACGCTAGATTTTTTTAAAACACGGATAACCGTATTGATACCCACTTTTAATACTCTTACTGTATCCCTAACTCCAGAGCCATTGATTGACATATCTACTATCTGAGCCTTGACTCCAGGCTTAGAGGCATTATTAATATATTACAGTTAAAAATATCGATTACACTGCTTGCATTGATATCTCTGTTGTTTTGAAATTGAATATCCCGCCTTTACTACTTTTTCTGTGTCGTTATAATATCTACACTTAACATCTATTCTTGATCTACACTTAACATATATTCTTGCCATAACTCCTTAACTATAATTCTCTCTTATTACTGTTTGAGGATTATAGACTATTCATGCTAAGCTGCAATACGGGGGCGCGGCCAAATTGTTAATACTGTTGGTCCTCTTAGTATTTCACATTTCGGACAATTACCTTCGGTTACGGTATCATTTAACATACAAGATGGATATTCAATTAGTGACGCCGTTCCAAAAGTTAATGAGGCTTTAAGAGAGCTACAAATGCCTGCAACCATAACAGGCAGCTTCCAAGGCGCAGCTCAAGCACTTCAGTCGTCTTTTTCCGATCTTGGCTTATTGCTCGGACTTGCCGTTATAGTTATTTATATAATTCTTGGCATGTTATATGAGAGTTTTGTACATCCTATAACAATCCTTTCGGGGCTACCTACGGCTATATTTGGAGCATTACTTACCTTGCTAATATTTAATAGCGAACTTGATATGTACGGATTTGTTGGGCTGATTATGCTAATTGGTATAGTTAAGAAAACGCTATCATGATTATTGACCTTGCTTTAGAACTTGAGAGAACCGGCAATAAATCTTCGCATGAAGCAATCTATGAAGCATATATAATAAGATTCAGACCTATTATAATGACTACCTTAGCTGCATTAATGGGAGCTATGCCCATTGCTCTTGGAGTCGGAGCAACAGGAGCAGAGCGAAGGTCGCTAGGGCTTGCCATAGTCGGTGGTCTACTCACTTCACAATTAACTTACTCTTGGTCGCCCCCCCGTATTGCAGCTTAGCATGAATAGTCTATAATCCTCAAACAGTAATAAGAGAGAATTATAGTTAAGGAGTTATGACAAGAATATATGTTAAGTGTAGATCAAGAATAGATGTTAAGTGTAGATATTATAACGACACAGAAAAAGTAGTAAAGGCGGGATATTCAATTTCAAAACAACAGAGATATCAATGCAAGCAGTGTAATCGATATTTTCAACTGTAATATATTAATAATGCCTCTAAGCCTGGAGTCAAGGCTCAGATAGTAGATATGTCAATCAATGGCTCTGGAGTTAGGGATACAGTAAGAGTATTAAAAGTGGGTATCAATACGGTTATCCGTGTTTTAAAAAAATCTAGCGTTAAAAAAGATAAATCATTCTATCAATACGATAGAAGTAATTATTGCTCCTGAAATAGATGAACAATGGTCTTATGTACAGAATAAATCCAAACAAAGATGGCTTTGATATTCTTTGGATAAGATTTTGTTAAAAGTAGTTGCTTATACTTTTGGTACGAGATGTGATAGCACATCAGAATCATTACTGAAAAAAACCGGAGGATTTTAAGGTTACTTTTTACTTTACAGATGGATGGGGAAGTTATGCTAGGTTATTAGATCCCAAAAAACACATTGTTAATAAAAAATATACTCAACGGATAGAACGGGGTAACTTAAATCTTAGAACAAGATGCAAAAGACTGACACGTAAAACAATTTGTTTTTCCAAGTCATTGGATATTCATGATAAAGTCATCGGAACTCTTATTGAACGTATAGCCTTTTAATATCCACATCTGTAAAATGGAGGTGCGACCATCAAACATTAACATTTAGTCTTCCTAAGTGATTGCTTGAACTTTATCAGTCTTTAACTATCAATTTTTATGAAAAAAAACTGAAGAAAAAGAATTGCAGAAAAAATTATATCAAAAATTATGTCTGATTGTCAAATTCCTTTTGAAAAACTAAATTTTTTTGAAAGTTTTATTGAATACTTAAAAGAATTTTATATTAAAAATAATTTAGCACAAAGTATAATGTATTTATTTATCAGTAATTTTTTTAAGCAAGATGTAGTAAAGAATGTAGATGTGAATAAATTGACTGTGTTAGGAAACTTAGAAAAAAATTAAATGATATGGAAAGTGTTTATATTAAAAGTCTAGGGGATTTAGATATTTTAAGTAACCTTGGTTACCCCACATATAATGAAATAATACCATTAGAATCAATGGAAATTCTAGGAAATAGCGAAAGCCAAGTATGACTTTCTAGATACTGTCTTAAAGTTTTAATTATAAATATAGTAAAAACATCTAGAAATTAATTTAATATATAACTAATATGTGAATAATTATAGGTTAGATTAATACTAAATATGGCTACAAAAAATAAAAAAGAAACAGTGGATACTGAAACAAAAAAATTAGCAAATTTAGTTATCAAAGAAATGGGTAGTGAAAATTTTG
Source organism: Rickettsia endosymbiont of Cantharis rufa (assembly GCF_964026445.1). Taxonomy (NCBI): domain Bacteria; kingdom Pseudomonadati; phylum Pseudomonadota; class Alphaproteobacteria; order Rickettsiales; family Rickettsiaceae; genus Rickettsia; species Rickettsia endosymbiont of Cantharis rufa. The sequence continues at coordinate 942,298 of NZ_OZ032150.1, read as the reverse complement.
ATTTTGATGTTTTGCAAAAAATACAGCAGACTTTCAGTACTACAAGTAAGCAAAAGCAAAGGGAAGCTTTTATAAGTTTTTTAGATAAGAAGCTTAATAAAGAGCAATTACATAAACTTAATCAAACAATAATGGAAAATGCAAATGAATTAATGCCGGATAATGATCCTAATTTCGTTTGTCGTACCCCTGATAATAAAGTTTTTCAAGAAATATTATTATTGGAAGCAAAACACTCAGGTATGAAAGCAAAATTTAATGCTAAGGGAGAATTACAACCTCTTGATGTAAAAGATATAACTCAGGAAATATTAGATCATTATCGTATTTTACAAGAAAAATTTTATCCCAAAAGAGATTATAAAGATTTGGTAGATAGTAGAATAGCCCAAAGTATTAATTTTTTATTATATGCTCCACTTTTCCGGGAATCAGAGATATATGCAAAATTAGGTTTAAAATCAGCTGAGATAGAGCAAAAAATACAAGACCCTAACGGTAAGTATGTAAAACAATTAGTAGATGCTAAAATAGGAACCAGTACACATTTTAATATCAAAAAAAAATTAGAAAATAAAGCAAATGAAAAAAAAGATACTAAAATATCTTCAATAATTGAAAAAGCAATAACAACCTTAGAGAAAGACAAAAAGGTAAATATTGAAGATAAGAGACGAGGAGAAATAAAAAGGTATTTATCTAAATCCTTAGAAGGAGCTTCTGATTATATATTAACATTCAAAAAAAATGATTTAGTAGATGTAATATATCAAGGATTGCATAAAAGACAAACTTGGTGGTCAAAGATTGTTAATTATATAGGTGTAAAATCATATTTTATTTCTAAAGAAAATCTTAAAAAAATAGGAAAAACAATAAATAGTGAAGTTAAAAATTCTCATACTCCTTTAAAGATAGAAGTGCAAGAACAGTTAAAGCAAATTTCAAAAGAGTTAAATAGATTAAATAGCCCGGAATTGCCGTCAGAGATTAAAAAGGCTCAGGCAAAATCTAAAAAACTGCCCGCTCCTCCAAAACCTGAACACCTCAAAAAAAGAAATCGCTGATTGTGATGATTTTGTTGCATGGTTTGAAAAATACAGTGTCATCGCGTGATTTATTCGGCGTTGTTGCATGGCCCGCTTTACGCTGGATTCCTGCCTTCGCAGGAATGACATTGATCCTTAAGTTGACACCAATGTACCGTTGCAGAAATGACATCAACTCCTACAATAATTTATTACTTCCCATAATATTATATCCACAATCTACATAATGAATTTCACCGGTAACACCTTTAGATAAATTACTAAATAAATATACTGCTCCTCCTCCCACATCTTCTTGAGTAGTATTACGTTTTAACGGTGCGGTTGCAGCGTGAGATTTAAGCATAGTACTAAAATCACCTATTGCACTAGATGCTAAAGTTTTGATAGGTCCTGCCGAAATAGCATTTACTCTAATGTTGTTTTCTCCCATATCGTTTGCTAGATATTTTACACTAGCCTCAAGCGCAGCTTTAGAAACCCCCATTACATTATAATTAGGTATAACTTTTTCAGCACCGTAATAAGTTAAGGTTACGATGCTCCCATTATCATTCATGAGCGGCTCAGCATGTCTTGCAAGCTCTACTAAAGAATAGCACGATATATGTAGGCTGTTCTTGAAATTTCCAAGGCTAGTATCTATGTAGCGTCCCCTTAGTTCATTCCTATCAGAAAAAGCCATACCGTGAAGTAAAAAGTCAAAAGCCCCCCATTTTTCTTTTATATCATCAAATAAATTACTAATTGATTTTGGATTTGTAACATCAAGTTCGCTAACAAAATTACAACCTATTTCCTCAGCGAGTGATTTAACTCGTTTTTCTAGCACTTCCGATTGATAAGTAAACCATAGCTCTGCCCCGTGTTTTTTAGCAAGCTGTGCAATCACCCACGATATTGACATATTATTTGCAATACCTGTAATTAAGCCTTTTTTCCCTTGTAGTAATCCTGTAGTCATTTATTTACTCGTTATATTAAAAACTTGCTGAAATGATAGCATGATGTATTATTTTGTAAATAAATTTTACTTATTTAAAATAATAAAATGTATAGATCTAAAATTATTTGCTTTTTATTCGGGATGTTAAGCGGTTTAGTTTTTGCTCCGACTTTCTTTATACCGGCATTACTAACGTTATCTTATTTATGCTATATAGTTCAAAAATCTAAAAATTGGCAAGAAGCTGCAAAACTTGGTTATTTATTCGGTTTTGGGCATTTTTTAAGTGGAATATATTGGATAAGCATCGGTGTTAGCGTTTATATTGCAGATTTTTGGTGGGCAATTCCTTTTGCGTTATTTGGTCTACCTATAGTTCTAGCTTTCTTTATATCGGCAAGTTGTATGCTTAGTTTTTTCGCTAAAAATAATAAATATTACCAATTTATATTCTGTTTATGTTGGGTATTATTTGAGTGGGTACGTTCATGGATTTTTACTGGCCTTCCCTGGAATTTAATCGGTCATGCTTTTTCGTTTTCGGATATTTTAATACAGCCTTTAAGTATAATAGGGATATATGGACTTAGTTTTATAGTTATATATATTGCCACGTCCGCTTATCCTTTATTTAGCAAGCAATTTACTAAGTTAAAAATATTACTAGCTAGTTCAATTCTAGTATTAACCGTAATTGTCATTTACGGAGCAGTAAGGCTAAGTAATAATCCTACAGATTTCACTGATATAAAAGTGCGATTAGTGCAGCCTTCGATCCCTCAAATCGAAAAATGGAATGAAGCGGAATTCTGGCATAATTTAATGCTACATATTAATTTATCAGAAAATACAGAGTCTACCGATTTAATTATTTGGTCTGAAGCAGCGTTAGTAGTGCCATTTGATGTACCGCAAGTTAAATCAGAATTATTAAAAATGTTAAATAGAGCAAATGCTACTTTAATAACAGGAGGAATTTTAGATAATAAAAAACAAGGCGATGAATTTGAGCTTTACTCAGCTATGTATTCTCTTGATAAAAACGGTCATAAATTATTTGAGTATCATAAGTCGCATTTAGTACCTTTTGGTGAATATATGCCTCTTAAAAAAATATTACCCGTTAAAAAATTAACTCATGGTTTAATTGATTATAAAGAAGGAGACGGAGGGCTTGTTTATCTTGAAAAATATAATCTAAAAATTAAACCTCTAATTTGTTATGAATCGATTTTTCCTGATTTCGTTCGGACTTCTAATGAAATTGCGGATGTAATAATCAATGTTACAAATGATGCGTGGTACGGTAAATCAAGTGGGCCATATCAACATTTTCATATCAGTAGAAGTAGAGCCGTAGAAAACGGTTTACCTATGATTAGAGTAGCCAATAACGGCATTTCAGCTATAATTGATCCTTTTGGCAGAACAATAAAAAAACTAAATCTAGATGAAATAAATTATACCCAAGGTTTAATTCCTAAAAAACTAACCTCTCCTACTATATTCTCGCAATTTGGTAATTTTACTCTTCTATTACCTATCGTTTTTATACTTTTAATTAATTATTTATTAGCCTTGATTCTTGATAACTAAAGGATTTTAGCGTCATTATATTTAATTTTTAATAAAGTTGCTTGATTAAATATAAAGTAATATATTTACTACATCTAAAGTTGAATAGACTTTACTAATAATTAATTTTTAATGATTAAATCTTATTGTTAAAATGAATGATTCAATAAAACATCCAGACAAACTCGCAAGTGAACGTTTAAAAGAACGGCGTCTTGCTGTAGGTATTAGCAAAAAAGAATTAGGGCAAGCCTTAGATATCAGTGCTCTCCAAGTTAAAAAATATGAAGAAGGTTTAAGTAATATACCTATAAGTAGGTTATATGTTTTTGCAAAAGTTTTAAATACACCTTTAAAATATTTCTTTAATAGTTCTGAAGAAGAAAAGTTAAAAACTGACGATGAAAATACTTCTAATAATAAAATTGAATATCTATTCAAAGAAATAGAAAGTGATTTCTTAAATAATATTGCTGAAAAAGAAGTGCAATATGAAAATGAAATCTCTTTTGATTATAAAGAATTATCAAGGACTATGGAAAGAGAACCTTGATCGTTAACTAGAACATTTACTAGAGTACAACATCCAAATATTAGAAAAATAATAATTGAACTTGCCAGATTAGTACCGATACCTTGTAAATAATATTTAAGTCTTCATTGACTTAGCATTGCCAAAGTATTAATTTTTGTTAAGGTTTAGTAAATTCTGAACCATTAATAATTATTAAATACATGAAGAAAGTTTATGAGTAAAAGTAAGGCTATCGAAAATAACGGTATTAGTAATACAAATATTCCAAACGGTAAATATATGACTCCAAGACCGGAGGGGGTAAAACCTAGTTGTGTAGTTATTACTTATTCTGTAAGCAAGGATATTAAGTCTGCTCGTGAAGCATTAGATGAGCGAGGTGCAAGTGTTCATTACATAATTGATAAGGATGGGACTCAAAAAGAATATCACAATGATTTAACAGATCAAGCTTTTTACGCAGGTAAAAGTAGTTGGAAAGGAGAAGTGGGTGTTAATAAGTTCGGTATCGGGGTTATGCTTATTAATAATGCAGAAAGTGTTTTTCCAAAAGAGCAAATAAAGCAATTATGTAAATTTCTTGAGGATATAAAAGTAAGATATCCGGATTTAGATTTAAAACATGATTTAGTCGGCCTTGGTGAAGTTGCAGAAAGACATGTCGCTCCTGGTAAATTTTTTTCATGGCAAGAGTTAGCAAAAAAAAGTTATGGTGAATATATTGAGACTACTGATGAACAAAGAAATAAAGTATTAGTAAGTCAAAAAGATGAAGGTGATAAAGTTGTGGATTTACAAAAAGCATTAAAAAATTATGGTTACGGAGTAGAAGTTACAGCTGCTGGGGAATTTAATCAAGAAACTACTCATTTTGCCTCAATGTTTAATACGCGTTATGATACCGGTTTACCTAATGAAGATCCTCCTGTAAACTGGACTGAAGCAAGTCAAGATGTTCTATCACAATTACTAGGGCAAGTGGTATTAGAACAAACAGAAAATGCATAGTTTGAGAAATGAATTCCTTTTTCATCTTATAAGCTTTGTTGCATAGATCAAAAAACCCGTTCGGTGTCATACCGTGACTTGACAATGGTATCTAGAAAAGCAACTTAAAGTACTAAATTTTAGTATTTTAAACTGGAACCCGCGATCAAGTTGCGGGATGACAAAGGTGGAATCAATCCACGTAACAATGTCAGGCGGGAATGATATCGAATTTATGTAACAAAGTCTCTTCATGCGAATAAAATATTTCAAGAGTTATGTAAAACAAAGCCGCTTTTTTAGGCAATGCCATTTATTGGCTATTGACACGATCTTAAAATAGTGCTAAGCCTGTAAAATTAAGAGGCTATCTCTAAATAAGTTTTAATTGGTAATTAAAGAGCTTTTTTTAGCGAAAATTATAAGGTTTTTGAAAGAATATATTTATATTTCAAAAAAATCTTATAATTTGCAGCAAATAAAAGAATTAGACTAGCCTTAAAATTTATTTACAGATAGCCTCTATGATAGAGCTTTCTTGACTATTAAGCTTCTAGTCACAGAAAGATAGATTTTTTTATCTTTACTTTATATCTCTACAATTAAAAATATTTATGATATCTTTAAAGGTTAATAGTTTAATACAAAATTGGCGTTGGCGTAGATAACTCTTCACGCTTATGGATTTTCTATATGCAAATTAAAATTTTGATTATTAAATTATAACTTACAATAGGATATTGAAATGTTTACCTCTAATATTTTTCAAAAAATTTTCTCTTTTTTATTACCTTTACTCCTAACTATTACGATTTATGCAGACCAAAAAAAAGTAGCAGTTATTGTTTCGCTTGAACATGCCGCAATGACTGAGATTATATCAGGAATTAAAGAGTCGCTAAAAGATATAGATGCAGAAATTATAGTTAAAAATACTCATGCTGATTCTAATATTTTACTTGCCCTTGTAAAGCAAATAAAAGATCAGAATATTGATGTAATAATTCCAATCGGCACGACGGCCAGCCAAACTGTTATTTCTCATATAACAAATAAACCGATTGTTTGTGCTGCAGCTATGATTAATAGTAAAAATCTACCCTTAGTTACCGGTGTTAATGATGAAATAAAAATCACGGACACAATTAGTAAATTACCTTTTTTACAGAATATCACTTTAATTTATAGCAGTAGCGAGAAAGTTATCCCTGAAGTAGAAATGTTAAAATTATATGCTGGAAAAAACAATATTTCTCTGCACACGGCAATGATACAAAATTTAAATGATATGTCGGTGACTGTAAAAAATGTTCCTAAAAATACGCAGAGTTTTATAATTTTGAAAGATCATTTAGTGGTTAGCGGGATCAATATTTTAAAGCAAGAAGCATTTAAACGCCGTATTCCGATCATCGCTTCCGATGAAGGTTCGGTAGTTAGCGGGGCGACTATTGCTGTAGGAGTGCAAGAAAAGCAAATAGGTGTAGAAGCGGGTTTAATGGCAAAAAAAATCTTGCAAGGAATAGCGCCAAAAGATATTCCGTTTGGGGATATGAACGACCTAACTTTATTTATTAACCTTAAATCATTTGTTAAGCAAGATATTCTAACTAAAGAAAATTTATCCATACTTCCTTTTACTAAAAAAGAACTTACAGAGTAGTAACATGAACATTTTAGTTACTGCTCTTGAGCAATCCTTAATAATGTTGCCACTTATTTTAGGGATGTATATAAGTTATAGGATCCTAAAAATTACCGATCTTAGCGTAGATGGTACTTATGTACTTGGTGCGGCGGTATTTGCATGCACTATTTCATTTGGGTTATTTCCAGCATTAATATTTGCCGTGATAGCGGGCGGAGTTATTGGCAGTATAGTTAGTTTTATGCAGAAAAATAACCGCATTAATGGACTTATAGCCGGCATACTTGCGAGCTTTATGCTCTATTCCGTTAATTTGCAAATTATGCAGCGTCCTAATATATCGGTTCTCGGTATGCCGACTCTGCTATCTATATTAAACATCGAAAATTGGTTAGTGCCTTTAATAATAATCAATTGCCCTATCATATTTGTAGTTATAATTTTATTGAAAGGTAAGCTTGGTTTATTTCTTCGAGCTTTTGGCTTTAATAAAGATTTATTGATTAATTTAGGAAAACCTGTCGAGCTTTACCGCGCGCTTGGTCTTAGCATAAGTAATTGTCTTGCTGCTTTAACGGGTACTTTATCGGCACAAGTAAACGGTTTTGCCGATATTAATATGGGTTTTGGGGTAGCACTAGTCGGTATCGGTGCGATTGTTATAGGACGTCATATTTTAATCCATGCTAATAATTTTAATGCGTTTAAAGAAATATTTTCCTGTTTTATAGGTATATTATTTTACTTTATTGCTCTTAGTAGTTTACTTTGGATTGGCATTGATCCTATAAACCTTAAGCTTATATTAGGGATAGTATTGTTTATTTCTTTGAGTACGGTGAGTAAGAAGTAATACTGTAATGTCATTCCCGCGTAGGCGGGAATCTAGAAAATGATCGTCACCCCGTGGCTTGACCACGGGGTCCAGTTAAAAATACTAAATTTCAGTATTCTTATTTGTTTTAATGGATACCGTGGTCAAGCCACGGTATGATACCTAGCACGTTTTTTGATTAAAAAGACAAAATTATGAAACCTTATTTATACGCAGAAAAAATACAGTTCAAAGTTAAGGAAAGAAGTGAGTCTATAATTGCTGACACTACTTTAAATATTGCTAAAGAGGAGTTTGTTGTAATACTAGGACACAACGGTAGTGGTAAGTCCACTTTAGCTAAAATACTTGCCGGTTATTTAAAGCCGACTAGCGGAAAAGTGTTTCTAGATCAAGTCAGAATCGATAAAATACCTAAATCTAAGAAAGCTTCTACCCTGGTTACGATAACACAAAAGGCTGAAGATAGGATGTTTGCCGAGTTGACCCTTGAAGAAAATATTACTTTGTGGGAAAGTAGGTTTTCTAGTAATGAACGGTTAACAAGTAGCGAGGTGTTAGAGCTTACAGGTTCGCCTAAGCGTTTTTTATCACTACTTTCACAATCGCTTGGTAAATTTTCCGGCGGAGAAAAGCAGATTATACTGCTTGCACTTAGCATAGCTCACCCGCCTAAAATATTATTTCTAGACGAGCATACGGCAAATTTAGATCCGAAAGCTTCGTATGCAGTGATGAAAAAAACAGCGGAGATTATAGAGAAGCATAAGATAACTTCCGTTATGATAACGCATAATTTGGAAGATGCCGTAAATTACGGCAAAAGGCTTATAGTACTTGATAGTGGTAAAGTAGTACTTGACTACCTAAAACCACCGGGGTTTTCTTTGAAAGAATTAAAAGAGATTTTAAATTAGAATTGAATATCTGTAGCTATCTGTCCAGCTAATGCAGTACCAAAAGAATAATCACAAATTTCATTTACTAAATTATCTCCTGCATCATCGATAATATCCTGATAAAGAAGTATGAAATTAATAAGATCCTCCTTACTTTCTCCATTATAAAGACGTACCTTTATATCAGTTGATAACGCTCCTTCTGAAGAAGAAGTTGTCGAAGCGGGTTCTACGTTGCAGGTATTACAGGTGCTGCTACCGGAGCTACTTCTTCTGGAGCCACTGCTTCACTATTACCACTAACATAATCAAAAATATGTTGTATTACCTTGTCTTTAATTTTATTCTCAATGCCATAATGTTCTAATGAGGAAATAATATCCTCTATGCTGTCACCATTCTTAAGACGTGCCTTTATATCAAAGTGCATCCATAGAAGCTTCTGATGGAACAATTGTGGTAGCTGTAGGTGCTATAGAAGTTGTTGTTGTTTGTATTGCTTCTACAGGTGCTGCTATCGAAGTTATTACTGGATTATTATCGTTAATACTATAACTCCAAATTTTTTGCATCACTACCTCAGCTACTGCCGGCTTAATAGTAGGATCGCTAAATAATATATCAATAGCTTTTCCTTATCTGATTCCCTTGTAATATAAGTATTTTTTAAATCATTAAAATATTTATCTGCACTAGAATAAATAAGTGTTTGATCTACTTGCATCACTGTAATTAACATTTTTTTAATTTTTTCTGTAGGTGCATAATCCAAAGGTTTTTTCCTTCCGCATCTTCAATATGAACAGAATGTCCTTGTTGAATCAAAAGTGAAATAAGCTTTTCATTCCCTTCTTTTACTGTGTTATGTAAAATTGTGCTTCCATCCGGAAGTTTTTCATCAATATTGTTTCTTGGCATATAAATATCCTTTTTGAGTTTTAATATTATCTTGTCGCGTGAGCATTATTCGCGATATTTTCAATTTCTGCAAACTAAATATTAATTTTTTAATTAATGATTAACAAATTTAATGTTTGTGAAAATGTCATTTTTGTGGAAGCACTTGCGTGTCAACTTAAGGAAAATGTCATACCGTGACCCCTCCAGGGGTATCCAGAAAAAATAAAAAAAAGACTGGATTCCGCTACAAGCTCGCAGGATGACAGCGTCAAATTGATCCACGCAACAATGCCACGCGAGAATGACATAAAACGATCCATGCAACGATTCCCGTTTATAACGGGAACGTGCAGAGTAGAGGCGGGGTTACTTTAACTTGGAAGTTCAATTAAACTAACCTCGTCATTTTGAATAATAGATTTCTGAAATAATATCTCTTCTATCGCATTTAAAGTACCAATATCTCCTGCGTGCGAAACTTCGTATACTAAGCTATTTTTAACTTCTTGGTTTAAACCTACTAATTCACCGGCCCAAAATTTCATAGTTTTGATCCCGAATGGGATTAAAGAAGTTACTTTTCCCCATATTGCATGTTTCGTCTCTTTTTGACATAAAGTGGCTGTCTCTAATAGCTCTTTAGCTTCCGACGTTAGCAGCGGCTCGAGTGTCATTAATAGTTCCACTGCTTTTTACGTTGACTCTGACAAGAGTTTGAAAAAGCCTTCTCTTGTTCGTTTAAGTATTTTTGCTGTTCTAGAAGAAAGTTTTTATATAAAGTTGGAGCGGTTTGAGAATTCTCGTTTTGTATTTCTCGCAAATTTGGTAATATTTTTTTCTTCTAATGTATGGCAAAGTGGGTCGTGCCCCCGTATTGCAGCTTAGCATGAATAGTCTATAATCCTCAAACAGTAATAAGAGAGAATTATAGTTAAGGAGTTATGGCAAGAATAGATGTTAAGTGTAGATCAAGAATAGATGTTAAGTGTAGATATTATAACGACACAGAAAAAGTAGTAAAGGCGGGATATTCAATTTCAAAACAACAGAGATATCAATGCAAGCAGTGTAATCGATATTTTTAACTGTAATATATTAATAATGCCTCTAAGCCTGGAGTCAAGACTCAGATAGTAGATATGTCAATCAATGGCTCTGGAGTTAGGGATACAGTAAGAGTATTAAAAGTGGGTATCAATACGGTTATCCGTGTTTTAAAAAAATCTAGCGTTAAAAAAGATAAATCATTCTATCAATACGATAGAAGTAATTATTGCTCCTGAAATAGATGAACAATGGTCTTATGTACAGAATAAATCCAAACAAAGATGGCTTTGATATTCTTTGGATAAGATTTTGTTAAAAGTAGTTGCTTATACTTTTGGTACGAGATGTGATAGCACATCAGAATCATTACTGAAAAAAACCGGAGGATTTTAAGGTTACTTTTTACTTTACAGATGGATGGGGAAGTTATGCTAGGTTATTAGATCCCAAAAAACACATTGTTAGTAAAAAATATACTCAACGGATAGAACGGGGTAACTTAAATCTTAGAACAAGATGCAAAAGACTGACACGTAAAACAATTTGTTTTTCCAAGTCATTGGATATTCATGATAAAGTCATCGGAACTCTTATTGAACGTATAGCCTTTTAATATCCACATCTGTAAAATGGAGGTGCGACCAGCCGGTCTAACATGACTATATCTACTTGTTTATAATGCCCCATAGATTTTTTATTTATGAATAGCTTTAGATTATTCATATCAAATTTAGCAACAATATTTTGATTTTTATCCTATGTTAAAAATTTAGATGTTAAGAATTTTGCAAGTTTATTTAGTTTATTATGTTTGAGTTGTGCGTTGATTGTGGTGTTTGCGTAATTTTCTGTATGACGAAAATGCAAAATAGTAAAATCGTTGGTAAAATATAGTAAATTATCATTCGTACTTAAAATTGAGTGTAAGTTATCCATGCTTGTTAATTCCTCCTCTTTCATTATAAAAAGGGATCATGTAATATAGAGAGTACTAAGAGTGGTATTTTGTTTCAAGGCATCCACTATTTCTTGTAGTTCTTGTGTCGTTAGTTGTCCTCCTTGAAAGTCTATAAAGGTAAGAGTGTTATTTCTTCCTATGACTCCTGCTATTTGTTTAATGTTTCCAATCCAAAGAGTTATAGAGTCTAGAGTAGTATTTTTTTCTAAAGATTCAAAAAAAACCTCCGATATTTCATTGGGAACAGAAAATAAGAGATTAAGAGAATTAAGAGTTTGGTTTTCGTTTAAAACTGTAGCAAGGCCGTCCATTAGAACTAAGTCAGCACCTTCCTCAGAGCCCCGCCTGCTGTAACGCCAAAATGTTTAAGCCCTGTATTTATCCTCAAGCATTCAGTTAATTTTTCTGTACCCACTTTTGTTAGATATTTAGCCATTTTAAATGAGGCAAGAGTAGTATTGGTTGCTAAAGCTTGACTGAATAGCGTCATAGAGTCGTCATTTTTCATAACGCTAGAATCGATTACAAGATGCTTAAGAGATTTATTTGTTTTTAAGACATCTACTAATTCCGCTACTTCCATCCCATCTCCATAAACTGAAAAAGAAGTAATAGATGTGCTTGTTGCTAAAGCTTTCAATAATTCAGACACTGCCGGTGAATGTGCCTGGTTAGCATAAAAATAAAGTGATGTTATAGTAGTATTTGCTTTGAAAATTTCAGAAAACTTTGTTCCTTCAGACTTACATTTGATCTCACTTCTAAAAGAAGTAATAGATTTATTGTTTTTTTAAAGCTGCTGCTAATTCTGTTATTGCTTTAGGATCAGGCTTAAATGATGAATAAATCGAAAAATCAAATGACCTAATAGTAGTGTTGTGAGATAGAACCGGCGCTAAATCTCTTATCATATCAGTTATTTTGCTATCCGATATATTGTTGTCGCCAACGTTAAAAGAAGGAATATACGCGTTGTAACTGTCGGACTTGGTAAATAGAATAGAAAGTAAAGAATGATCTTTTTCTAAACTTTCAATATGTTGTTTAAGGCCGTATTTTTCAAAAAAAGTTTATTAGCGAATCATTATTTTCTGTGTACATATATTAAAAATCCTTAATAAATTATTTTTACTTAAAGATTTAGTAATATATAAGTAATGGCAATTAAGTCAAAGAAAAATAAAATAAGCTGTTACTTTTTAACTATCTATTAGTTTTTTGGATAGGGCTCCTATGTCATACCTGCGCTCGCCTATGTCATTCTCGCGTAGGCTGGAATCTAGAAAAAAGCGAGATAAATTGAGCTTTTAATTTTTAAAGCTTATTGTGTTTATATTTTTTAGTGACTGGATTCCCGTTTCCGCGAGGATGACATAAGAGTCATCCAACAAGGTCGGTAAAACCAAACTATGAGTAAGCAGATTAAAAGAGCGATATTTAAGAGTAGATTATACTCTGTCATAGAAATACCGAAGATTTTGATGGCAGGTTTCGTGCAGGAAGTGATTGGCTGAGAGTAGAACATTTGCTTGATATGCTGGATGGATAGACCTTTCGGGATACGGATCATTGATGAACAAAGGCTACTGGGTTGTACTATGCCTCTTTCTACGAAGCTATGATATGTTGATAATATACAAGAGCTAAGAATAGTTAAGAAGATAAATATCAAAGTATATTTGCTTAATTGTCTAATGATTAGAGCAGTTAAGCAGATTTTTATTAAAGTTAAATATGGAAATCTTTCGTAAACGCATAAAGGGCAGGGGGTATAATGGAATATATATTCAGCAATATAAGCAGTAGCAAGTGCTATTATAGAAATTGCAATCAGCCCTAAATGTAGGACTTTATAACTATCTTTTCTGATGTAATTTATGATAGAGTGAAAGAACATGGGCCCTAAGATTATGTTTAAGTATTCTATGTCGTTTTTGCTTTCTTGATGTCATTCCCGCGAAAGCGTGAACCCAGCACTTTAAAGCTTTTTAAAAACTCAATTTATCTCGTCTTATCCTAGATTCCCGCTTTCGCGGGAATGACATAAGGGGCCGACGGGAATGACAATTAAATTTTACAAATAAATAAATTTAGTATATTGTTACTGATTATTAATTAAAGTGCAAGAAAAATAAAATGTCGGAAATTTGGGAAGATGCTATTAAGTCAAATTCTTGGCCTTTTCTAGAAGCTAAAAAGATATTAGACAGCTTAAATGGTAAAGCTCCTGAAAAAGGCTATGTATTATTTGAAACGGGTTACGGCCCTTCAGGCTTGCCTCATATCGGTACTTTTGGTGAAAATGCTCGTATGGTAATGGCGCAGAAAGCGTTTGAACAATTATCCGATATCCCGACTAAACTAATCTGCTTTTCTGATGATATGGACGGGCTTCGTAAAGTGCCAAGTAACATACCGAATCCTGAAATGATAGCGCAGTATTTGGATATGCCGCTTACCTCCATTCCTGATCCGTTCAAGGAATGTGAAAGCTATGGGCATTATATGAATGCAAAACTTCGCTCATTCCTTGATAAATTTGGTTTTGAGTATGAATTTTACAGTAGTACCGAAGTGTATAAAGCCGGCAAGTTTGATGAGATGCTGATAAAGGTGCTTGAGAAATATGACGAGATAATGGAGCTGATGCTCCCGACTTTTAGAGAGGAGAGAAAAGCTACATATTCGCCTTTTATGCCTATATGTCCGAAAACAGGTAAAGTACTGCAAGTACCTATAGAGAAGTGGGATGCTAAAGCGGGAACTGTTACCTATAAAGACAAAGACGGTAATTATGTAGAAGTACCGGTAACAAGAGGGTATTGTAAATTGCAGTGGAAGCCGGATTTTGGTATGCGTTGGGCAGCTCTTAAGGTTGATTACGAGATGTACGGTAAAGATCATTTGGCAAATGGCAGAATTTACTCAGAAATTTGCCGAATCCTAGGCGGCAAGCCGCCGGTGCAGTTATGTTATGAGTTATTCTTAGATGAGAACGGTGAGAAAATTTCGAAATCAAAAGGTAACAGTATTAGTGTTGATGACTGGCTTAAATATGCTCCTGTTGAAAGTATGGCATTATTTATGTACCAAAATCCGACTAGAGCTAAGCGCTTGTTTTTTGATGTAATTCCTAAAAATGTCGATGAATATATTACTTTTAATCAGAAATATCATTTGGAAGAAGATAGGTCAAAGCGTTTTGCAAATCCCGTTTATCACATCCATCATGGAAATGTGCCAAAAATTGAGACTTTTGGAATTACTTATTCGTTGCTTTTAAATCTTACTTCCGCGTGTAACCCTTCAGATAAATCGGTGCTTTGGGGCTTTATTAGCAAATATGAGCCAAAAGCAACTCCAAATACCAGCCCTTATCTTGACCATTTAGCAGAATTTGCTATAAGATATTATAATGACTTTATTAAAGCACATAAATCATATTTAGTCGTTTCCGAAAAGCATAAGGCTATCTTACAGGATATTTTAAGTATGTTATCTGATATATCTGAGCAGACAGAAGCAGAGGCGATTCAAAAAGCAATATACGATATAGGAATGAAAGCAGGATATGAAAATTTGCGTAATTACTTCAAAGATCTATATCGGATATTGCTAGGACAGAATGAAGGACCAAGACTTGGGACTTTTATAAAGCTTTACGGGGTGCAGGAAATGAAGAAGCTGGTTGAAGGGAAATTGTAGGGTTATACCGTGGCTTATACTTGCGTTGCTATGTCATTCTTGCAACCATTTATGTCATTCCTGCGAAAGCAGTAATCCATAAACTAAAAAACAAAGATGTATTGGGTATATATTATGCTCTAATAAGTAGGGTACTTTATATATTGGTATTACTAATAATATGATACGTCGTGCTTGTGAACATAAACAAAAAATAATAAAAGATTTTATCTCAAAGTATAATATTACAAAACTTGTTTATACAGAAGAGTCTACTGATATTAAAGAAACGCTTACTAGAGAAAAAAACTTAAAAAAATGGAAGCGTAGTTGAAAAATAGAACTGATTGAAAAAACTAATCCTGAGCGGAAAGATTTAATTGAGTAGTTTTATAGATTCCTGCTTTCGCAGGAATGACATATAGAACCCCGGTATGACATTATTAACAAATGAATGAAATTTTTTATAGTACGTTACCTATTTTTTTAATTACGCTTCTTGGTAGTATTATCAAAAATAAATGGTTAACTTCGGAAGAATTTTGGCGTGGTATTGAAAAATTATCGTATTTTGTACTATTTCCCGCCATGCTATTTAATTACGTATCTACTGCCGACTTAAGTGTTGCATCGATAATTAAGTTAGTAGTAGCTCTTATTATCTCTACTATCCTTGTATCAATTGGTCTTATAATTTACCAAAAAAAATATAAAGTAGATAAAGTCCAATTTACTTCCATCTTTCAAGGCTCAATTCGTTATAATAGCTATATTTTTTTTGGGGTAAGTAGCCCGTTACTTGGTCCTAGTGGGCTTTCCATCGTCGCCGTTATTTCTTCCTATATGATTATTTTTACCAATATTTTATCGGCAATGATTTTCGCTTATTATATCCCTAATAAATCCGTCACTAATACTATTAAAACTAGTTTTGTTTTAATGATGAAATTAATTGTGCGTAATCCGTTAATTATCGCAAGTTTAGTAGGATTCGTTTTTAATTACTCAAATCTTGAATTACATTTAGGGCTTAAAAAAACCTTAGATAGCCTTTCAAATGCCGCTTTAGCTATCGGTATGTTAAATGTCGGGGCAGGGCTTAATTTTACCATTAGACAAGAGCTTTTACATAATGTAATGTTTACAAGCTTTGTTAAATTAGTTGCGTTTCCATTAGTTAGCGTAGTAGTACTATGGTTAATGTCAATTGAGGGAATAGATAGATCGGTAGGAATATTATATAGCTGTCTTCCATGCGCAAGCACGGCTTATGTTTTATCTCGTCAGCTTGATGGCGATCCTGATTCTATGGCGTCGATTATAACATTTACTACTTTTTTCTCGGTAGTTACTATATCAATTATTATGTATATAATGGGGTGAAAAATGTCATTCCCGCGAAGGCGGGAATCCAGGGTAAAGCGAGATAAATCGAGCTTTTAATTTTAAAAATTTGCTGTATTTATACTTTTTTTTGGATTCCCGCCTACGCGGGAATGACATAAGGAATACGGTATGACATACTATAACAACAAAACAGGAATTTCTAAAATGGATGAAATGAATAAAATAAATTATGCTGAAGCCCTTGAATATCACGAAAAAGATAAACCTGGTAAAATTGCTATTACTGCAACAAAGTCTTTAGTTACTCAGCAAGATTTATCACTTGCTTATTCACCTGGGGTTGCTGCTCCTTGTCTTGAAATTGCTAAATATCTAGAGGAAGTATACAGATATACTGCTCGTGGTAATTTAGTTGCCGTAATCTCTAACGGTACTGCTGTACTTGGTCTTGGTAATTTGGGAGCGGCAGCGTCAAAACCGGTTATGGAAGGTAAAGCCGTACTATTCAAAAAATTTGCCGATATTGATGCAATTGATTTGGAAGTCAATACTGAAGATCCTGAAGAATTTATTAATGCCGTGAAATATCTAGGTTATAGCTTCGGCGGTATTAATCTTGAAGATATTAAAGCTCCGGAATGTTTTATTATAGAAGAAAAGTTAAAGTCATTAATGGATATACCGGTATTTCATGATGATCAGCACGGAACGGCGATTATTACCGCAGCAGGGCTTATAAATGCAACATATCTTACTAATCGTAAGCTTGAAGATCTAAAAATCGTAGTTAACGGTGCAGGTGCTGCCGCTATTGCTTGCATTGATTTGTTAATTGCTCTTGGAGTAGATAAATCAAAGATTATTTTATGTGATACAAAAGGCGTTGTTTATCAAGGGCGCCTAGAGGGCATGAATAAATGGAAAGAGCTGTATGCAAGCGATACTAAGCTTAGAACTTTAGCGGAAAGCTTAAATAATGCAGACGTATTTATAGGGTTGTCGGTAAAAGGGGTGGTAACTAAGGAGATGGTCAGCAAAATGGCAAATAATCCGATTATTTTTGCTATGGCTAATCCTGATCCGGAAATTACTTCGGAAGAGATAAAGCTTGTACGAGATGATGCGATTATAGCAACAGGGCGATCTGACTATAATAATCAGATTAACAATGTTATGGGATTTCCGTATATTTTTAGAGGAGCGTTAGATGTAAGAGCTAAGACTATTAATACGGAAATGAAAATAGCTGCTGCAAAAGCTATAGCAGGACTTGCTCGTAAACCTGTACCTGAAGAGGTGTATAAAGCTTACTTAGGACGTAAGATGGTTTTTGGTAAGGAATACATCATTCCCGTACCGTTTGATCCACGTTTAATTACCGTAGTAGCATCGGCAGTTGCCGTTGCTGCAATAGAAAGTGATGTCGCTAGAATTAAGGACTTCAATATTGGTAAATATAAAAAAGAATTAGGTAGTAGATTAAATCCTACGGCTAACTATATGAATTTCTTAGCTGAAAAAATTCATAATGCACCGCTTAAACGGATTGTTTTTGCTGAAGGGGAAGAGGAAGAAGTAATCTCCGCTGCTCTTATGATGCGTGATGAGAAATACGGTAATCCTATTATAATCGGCCGTTTAGAGCGAATTGAGGCAACATTAAAAAAGATAGGTCAAGATATTAGCTTAGACGGAATTCAAATAATGAATGCAGCTTTAACTGATAGTCTAGAGAAATATATTAATTATTTATATAAAAAACTACAACGCAAAGGTTATTTATATCGTGATTGTGCAAAGCTTGTTAAAACAGATAAAAATATTTTTGCCGCTTGTATGGTGGCATGTGGTGATGGTGATGCTCTTTTAACCGGTGTTACAAAAAGTTATATTGATAGTTTAGAAGATATCATGAAAGTTATTTCGCCGAAATCTGATCGTAGAATATTAGGCTATTCAATTATGATTGCTAAGGACAATAATATTATTATTGCCGATAATTGTATCACCGAATATCCAAATAGCTGGGAGCTTGCACAAATAGCAACCCAAACGGCAGAAATTGCTAAAAATATGGGTATTATTCCAAGAGTTGCACTTCTTTCTTTTTCTACATTCGGCAATTCTTCTAAAGAAAAAACGGCTCGGATACGTGAAGCCGTAAATATACTCGACAATTTTAGTGAAGACAAAGAAGAGCTTAACGGTATGAAAGTAGATTTTGAGTATGACGGTGAAATGTCGGTTAAGGTGGCTTTAGATGGTGATTTACGTAAATTATATAAATTTTGTAGATTATCGGGAACTGCGAATGTATTAATTATGCCGGGTTTAAATTCCGCGGCTATTTCTACTGAATTATTACAAGAATTTTCTTCAAATAGCTTTATAGGTCCTATAACAAACGGTTTTGAAAAACCTGTTCAAATACTTCAAGCTACAGCAACAGCTAATGAAATACTAAAAATAGCAACTTTTGCTTGTATTGAGGCTATTAAAGAGGTTTAAGAGACTATCTATAAATAAATTTTAACCGATAATTCAATTCTTTATTTCTGAATAAAATCTTACAAGCACAGTAACAGCTAGTAAAATATTAAAAATTATGACTTTTACTTGTGCTGAATCTATAAAAGGTCTTTAATTACTAGATATTTAATTAACTTGTGAGAGATAAAATGGAATCA
The DNA here is from genome assembly GCF_964026445.1 of Rickettsia endosymbiont of Cantharis rufa. NCBI lineage: Bacteria > Pseudomonadati > Pseudomonadota > Alphaproteobacteria > Rickettsiales > Rickettsiaceae > Rickettsia > Rickettsia endosymbiont of Cantharis rufa. The sequence continues at coordinate 923,201 of NZ_OZ032150.1, read as the reverse complement.
TTGATAAAAAATGAAGTAATTAAACTTTTTAATGATAAGCCAAAAAGCGGAATCGCAGGAATTAAAAAATGGTGTGCTGATAATAATAAAGATTTTGCAGAAGAAACCGCTAAATTTTTTTTATGAGGAAAAAAATAATCTAAATTTAGAGTTTGTAGGAGATTATCTTGGAACAGATGGAGGCGATAATAAAAAAGTATTAGAAAGTTTTACTAAGCAATTTAATTTTTAAAGAAAAAGATTATTTAGAAAGTTTACGTGGGTTTTTTACAATCATTTAAATTACCGAGAAAAGCTCAAAAAATAGATAGGCTAACAGAAAGTTTTGGGACGAACTATTATGAAAAAAATTTAAACGGTGAAATAAAAAATAAAGATGACACATATACACTAGCTTACCAAACAATTATGCTTAATACCGACCTGCATAATCCTAGTATTGCCGAACCAAAAAAAATTACTTTCGAGCAACTAAAAAATAATTTAAAAGGTACTAATGAAAGTCAAAATTTTAATGATAATTTTTTGAAAAAGATATACGACGGAATAAAAGCTAAACCCTTCGTACTAAATTTTATAGATAGTAGTCCTGGTTATGAGATAGATAATATAAGTTCACAAAATGATCAAACTTTTAAAAAATTAAGTAAATTCTTAGAAGAAAAAAGAAATATTAGGAACATCTTTCCTAAATTACAAAATAATAATTTAACGACAGAATTTAAAAATCCTAAAACATTGCTTAATAAGCTTACCGGTTATGAAAGGAGTGTAATAGTTAAAGATGAGAAAGGCGGTAAGGCAGAAATTCAAGTCTATAAGCCAAGTGTATTTTCAAGATGGTTTTCGGGAGAAAAGTCTAAAATCACAATTCAGCCTTTAAGTAAAGAAGGAAAGCAGCCCTCGGAACAATCATTAAAGTTAGCAGCACAGATTACTGCAAGCTTTGAAACTAAAGTAACGTCTATTAAAGCAACTTATGATTGTTTAAAGGAAGATTTAAAGAATCAGTATGAGAATATTAGAAATCCTAAAAAAGAATTAGAAAGAGCGAGTTCTATTGCAGAGCTGCATAAGAATATTAAAGAAATTACAGAAATTGCACAACAAACAAATCAACAAATACCTGAAAAAACCTTTGGCTTCTAAAGAGAGTTTTGAAGATCTCACACAAGCAGAGACAGGAATAATGCCGGTAGAAATATTAATAAAGAGTTCATCTCAACCAATAGAAAAGCCAAAATTTAATTCTTTTGTAGAGGAGTTAGCATGGAAAAATGTGCAAAGAAAGCAAATTATTGATACTCCAATAAGTCAAAATAAAGAACCTAAAATACAAACAGATAATCATGCAAAACGTTTAGAAGAATTAAAGCAAAAACAGCAAGAATTAGAAGATAAGAAAAAAGGGCTTGAAGAAAAAACCAATTCTAGTATTACTAGAGAAGAAAAGTGGAAAATTGTTGCAGAATTGGAATCTATTAATAATCAATTTAAAGCTATAGAAAAAGAACGTAGTAATATTAATAGTGTTTCAGATAGAGAAAAACAATTTAATAATAAAAATAACCCCTCATCGCCTACGAAAGGAGAACCGACAGCAGCAGATTCGCAGCAACAAAGGGTATTAGCAGCAATAAAGCGTATGAAAGAAGAGAAAATAAAACAGCAGCAAGCAGAAGCTACTAATCAACTTTCAAAAAATGCTCCAGCTGCGCCTAGTGGTACTATACCAGTGCCGCCTCCAATACCTGGGAGTGGTCTTCATATTCCGCTTCCGCCACCACCTCCTCCGCTTCCATCAATTCCAAAAGGCGTAAAAAAAGAAGCAGAAGATATTGGTAAACAAATGCCTCAAGAAGGTAATAAAGAAGGGCTGGCAAAAGCTATGGAGGCACAAAGAAGAAAGATAGAATCTACAGGAAGGGGAGTATAACTTGCTGCATAGATCGAAAAATAAGCTCGATGTTATCCCGTGGCTTGACCACGGTATCCAGAAAACAATTTAAGATACTAATAATTATTAATATTTTAAGCTGGACCCCGCGATCAAGTCACGGAGTGACAAGAGTGGAATTAATCCACGTAACAGCACCTTATAAGGATAACTTAAAATGGTTAGGATGTCCTACAAGCAACAATGTTTAGGCAATATTCATTATTAAATTTCTTTCTTCTTGATTCAATTAAAGAGTCAACTAATGATATGTTATCTTTATTTCTAGATTTTGCTAAGAGTCTTCCCAATTAAGTGTGTAAACTTTTTTTCAAAGGCCTAGATTATATCTTTAAATTTTATTAAAAAATGAGCCATAGCCGCATTCCAATTTGATATAGGCATGGACCATTTCTTGGTCATGTAATCAATTGCTAAATACAAGCTTTTAAAAACAGCATTATCATTTGAAAAACACGTTTATTTTTAGTGACTTTTCGGAGTTGACTATTAACGGATTCCACAGCATTAGTTGTGTAAATTATTTTTCGTATTTCTTCAGGGTATTCTAAGAAAATCATTAAATTATCCCAATGAACGTACCAAGATTTAGCAATTTGAGGATATTGTTTACTCCATTTAGATTCAAAAGCCTCTAAAGTGGAAGGTGCTTCTTTTTCTGTGCTAGCTGTATAAATAGGTTTTAAATCACCGGCTAGCTCTTTTCGGTCCTTGTATGATACATATCGTAAACTATTTCTAATTTGATGTACAGTACATAATTGATGCTCCGTCTTTGGAAAAACAGCACTTATAGCTTCAGACATACCAGTAGGGTTATCACTACATGCTATCAGTATGTCTTGCATACCTCTATTTCTCATCTCAGTAAAATTACCAAGCCAAAATTTATCTCCTTCATTCTCACTGGCCCACAATCCTAAAATATCTTTTCTTCCTTCTAAATCAATACCTAAGGCAACATATACCGGTTTATTTATAATCCGCTTATCTTGACGCACTTTTACTATTAAACAATCAAAAAATACTTAGCATATACTGGATCTAATGGACGGCTCTGCCATAGCTTAACATCCTCTATTATATCATCTGTGATTTGGCTAATTAAACTCTCGCTTACATCAGCTCCATATAACTCCTGGTCGCACCTCCATTTTACAGATGTGGATATTAAAAGGCTATACGTTCAATAAGAGTTCCGATGACTTTATCATGAATATCCAATGACTTGGAAAAACAAATTGTTTTACGTGTCAGTCTTTTGCATCTTGTTCTAAGATTTAAGTTACCCCGTTCTATCCGTTGAGTATATTTTTTACTAACAATGTGTTTTTTGGGATCTAATAACCTAGCATAACTTCCCCATCCATCTGTAAAGTAAAAAGTAACCTTAAAATCCTCCGGTTTTTTTCAGTAATGATTCTGATGTGCTATCACATCTTGTACCAAAAGTATAAGCAACTACTTTTAACAAAATCTTATCCAAAGAATACCAAAGCCATCTTTGTTTGGATTTATTCTGTACATAAGGCCATTGTTCATCTATTTCAGGAGCAATAATTACTTCTATCGTATTGATAGAATGATTTATCTTTTTTGGCCGCGCCCCCGTATTGCAGCTTAGCATGAATAGTCTATAATCCTCAAACAGTAATAAGAGAGAATTATAGTTAAGGAGTTATGGCAAGAATAGATGTTAAGTGTAGATCAAGAATAGATGTTAAGTGTAGATATTATAACGACACAGAAAAAGTAGTAAAGGCGGGATATTCAATTTCAAAACAACAGAGATATCAATGCAAGCAGTGTAATCGATATTTTTAACTGTAATATATTAATAATGCCTCTAAGCCTGGAGTCAAGACTCAGATAGTAGATATGTCAATCAATGGCTCTGGAGTTAGGGATACAGTAAGAGTATTAAAAGTGGGTATCAATACGGTTATCCGTGTTTTAAAAAAATCTAGCGTTAAAAAAGATAAATCATTCTATCAATACGATAGAAGTAATTATTGCTCCTGAAATAGATGAACAATGGCCTTATGTACAGAATAAATCCAAACAAAGATGGCTTTGGTATTCTTTGGATAAGATTTTGTTAAAAGTAGTTGCTTATACTTTTGGTACAAGATGTGATAGCACATCAGAATCATTACTGAAAAAAAACCGGAGGATTTTAAGGTTACTTTTTACTTTACAGATGGATGGGGAAGTTATGCTAGGTTATTAGATCCCAAAAAACACATTGTTAGTAAAAAATATACTCAACGGATAGAACGGGGTAACTTAAATCTTAGAACAAGATGCAAAAGACTGACACGTAAAACAATTTGTTTTTCCAAGTCATTGGATATTCATGATAAAGTCATCGGAACTCTTATTGAACGTATAGCCTTTTAATATCCACATCTGTAAAATGGAGGTGCGACCTGGCGCAATAATCTTGCTCAGGATAGTGCTCTTACAGCTGCTATCTTAGATCGTCTGCTCCATCATTCCACGATACTCAATATTAAAGGGGATAGTTTCAGACTTAGAAATAAAAAGAAAGCTGGTCTTGTATCAATAGAGGTGATTAATAAACAGGAGGATAATCTTATGACTTAAATATCAAATGATTTCTTATTATACTGTATCAATTTTCAAACAGTATATATTAAAATTATGTATCATTTTTCGACCGCTGTTGACATTCCAGAAAGTTAATAATAGACGATATTAACAGTAGGGATAAAAATGCCGGATATAGAGCCAAAGATATATCCAGCTGAATTTAAAGAATCAGCGATTAGATTAACTATTGAGTCTAAGCAACCTTTTGCTCAAGCAGCTAGAGAACTAGGAATTACGAAGTATAGTCTATATAATTGGGTTAATAAACATTCAAAACTCAAGGAAGTAATGAGATATGAAGAACATCTGTATGATGAATTAAGGAGATTGAAGAAGAACTAGATAGAGTAACACAAGAATGTGATCTATTAAAAAGGCTGCCGCGTACTTTGCAAAAGAATCCCAATAAGGTACGCATGGATAAAGGAAAACAGAGGTAATTTTTCCATTTCTGCTATGTGTAAATTTATGAAAGTATCACGTAATGGTTATTATGAATGGTTAAATAATCTTGGATGTAATAGGGTTAAAGAAGGTAATGAATTAACAAACAGAATTGAAATTATCTTTAAAGAAGGTAGAGGTAATTATGGAACTAGACCTATTAAAAAGGAACTATCACGGCAAGATATAACTGCTAGTAGGAGACGCATTGCAAGACTAATAAAAGAAGCTAATTTGCTATGTAAAACTAAACGTAAATTTAAAGCCATTACTGACTCTAATCATAATAAGCAAATTGCTCCTAATTTATTAAATAGAGAGTTTACAATTTATGCTGCTAATTGTTATTGGGTTGGAGACATAACCTTTGTGCCAACTGGTGAAGGCTGGCTATATTTAGCAACTGTTATTGATCTATTTTCTAGAAAAATTATAGGATGGTCTATGAGTAATAACATGAGAGCTGATTTGGTTAATAATGCTTTATTAATGGCAATATGGCAACGTAAACCAGCAAAAGGGCTTATTTGGCATACTGATAGAGGTAGTCAATATTGTTCTGATAGTCATTTAAAAATTATAAAACAACATGGTATCAAACAGAGTATGGGTCGTAAAGGAAATTGCTTGGATAATGCTGTTGCTGAAAGTTTCTTTCATACTATAAAAACAGAATTAATGTATCAATATAAATTTAAAACTAAGGAGGAAGCAAAATATGCCATATTTGAATATATAGAGGTATTTTATAACCGTATCAGAATGTATTCTGCTAACGATTATTTATCACCAGTAAGATATGAAGAGATACAAAATTGCACTTAAACAACTGTCCGGAAAAGTGTTGACAGATCAAAAGAAAGGCAAGTAAAAATAGACAGCAAAGCCTTAGAAGAATTTTTAACCACAACCCCTAAAATTGATCAATTAAGTGAAAAAAATCTTAGAGAACATTTTAATGTCACAAGAACAAAAGTAGCAGAGAGACCTGAATTTGCTCCTCCTGCTGAAAAAACTAACTATGAAAAAGTTAAATCAGCGGTAAAAGCTGGGACGGGTTATTTTGTTGAATCGTAATTCGGGAACTTAAAAGAAATATATGGTAAAAAGAAAGAGCAGAAACCCGGTACCGTTTTTATTACTCCTAATATTCAAAAGCCAAAAACTCCTGAAATTACTAAAGCAGAAGAAAAAGTACATCATATGCAGGAAAGTTTAACGCACGGTAAGGTTACTTCTCGCAGTAATAATATATCGCCACTACCAACAGAAAGAAGTGCATCTAAGAAACAAGAATCTTCAAGAGGAGTTCAGTTGTTAGTTAAGGTTTATAATAGTGTAATAGATTATATCTTGCCGCAGAGATGTTTAGGATGCTCAGAAATATTAAATAGTAACGGTGAATTTTGTAGTGATTGTTGGAAGAAGTTAGAGTTTATAGCAAGACCTTATTGTAGTATATATGGACAAAGATTTAGTATAAAAGTCTTAGATAACTGCATTTGTGGGCGTTGTTATAGCAGCAAGCCTAATTATGATTCGGCTCGTAGCTTATTAAATTTAATGAATATAGTAAAAAAATAGTTCATCAGTTTAAATATCAAGATAAAACAATATTTGCTAAAACTTTTACTAAGCTTTTATATAACAGATATCATGAAGATATAAACGATACTGATCTAATCATATCCGTACCGATGAATAGGTTTAAAAGGTTACTGCGAATGTATAACCCCGCTCATATTTTAGCTATGGATATTGCAAAAATTACAAATAAAGCTCTAAAGGCTGATATTTTAATTAAAGCAAAATGGACAAAGTTTCAGACCTTTTTATCAAGAAGACAACGAAAGAATAATATAAGCGGTAGTATCAAATTTAACACAAAATATAATATTTCCGGAAAAAAAGTTTTATTAGTTGATGATGTTATTACCACCGGTGTTACTATAAATGAATGTGCTAAAATTTTACGACAAGCGTGGGCAGGGTCGGTAAATGTTATGTCTATTGCGATGACGTGATATGAGTAGAATATGTCATTCCCGCGAAAGCAGAAATCCAGAGAATACTTTAATGCCCAGAAAATACTTTAATGCCAGTACAAAAATTACATATTAATTGACAAAATAAACCTAAAAACTTGTTTTTTAGGTTTTACTGGATTCCCGCTTTCGCGGGAATGACATAGAAGACAATAACCATCAGGAGTGAAGTAACTCATGCAAAATAAAATAAAAAAAGTTTGTGTTATCGGCTCAGGAGTTATGGGGTCAGGGATTGCTGCCTTAATTGCTAATTCATCTAACAAAGTTGTATTGTTGGATATTGCAGCTAAAGATTCCGATGATCCTAATAAAATAGTCAAAGCTGCTAAAGAAAATTTGCATAAACAAAAACCTCCTCCTTTATCTTTTCCTGATAAAGAAAATTTCATTACTATCGGTAATTTAGAACATGATTTAGATTTAATTAAAGAATGTGATTTAGTTATTGAAGTTATTGTTGAGAAGTTGGAAATAAAACATCAATTATATAATAAAATTATTCCTTATCTTAAAGAAGATGCAATTATCGCTTCTAATACCTCTACATTACCGCTTAAAAGACTTAAAGAGAATTTACCGGATAATATCAAATCTAGATTTGTTATTACGCATTTCTTCAATCCCCCAAGATATATGGAGTTATTAGAGTTAATTATTGCCCCTACAGTAAAGCCTGAAGCCATAGAAAGAGTATCAGGGTTCCTAACGAAAATTCTTGGTAAGACTATAGTAAAATGTAATGACACTCCGGGCTTTATAGCGAATAGAGTAGGGTGTTTTTTACTGGAGTTAGTTGTAAGAAAAGCTATAAAAAAGCAGCTTGATTTTGTTACCATAGATAAAATATTCACTTCATGTCTTGGACTACCGAGTACTGGAATTTTCGGTTTATATGATCTGATCGGGCATGATGTAATGAAACTAATATCTAGCTCACTGCTTGCTTCTCTTTCTTCAAATGATGCGTACCATAAAATATATATAAACACACTTGTTCTTGATAAGATGATTAAGCAGAAATTAATCGGGCGTAAAGGCGGCGGTGGGTTTTATCGTTTATCGGTATCAAACGATAAAAAGATTAAAGAAGTTATCAATATAAGCGATTTATCTTATATCCCTGTTCAAAAAGTAGATATTTTATTTAATAGTCTTGATGAGCTTCTTGCGAGTGATTCGGTTTATGGCAAGTTTTTCAGTGAGATTATCACGGAATCTTATATTTATTTAGCAAGCTTAGTACCATCTGTAACCGATAATATTTATGATATAGATGCTGCTATGAAACTTGGTTATAGCTGGAAATACGGTCCTTTTGAATTATTGACTATAGCGGCTAAAGATGGCTGGGACTTAGTAATCAAAAATGCCAGTTTAATGTATATATCACTCCCGCCGTATTTAGCCAATAAAGAATATCAAAAAATTGATAAACAAAAATTTAATTCTCACAAAGATATTTTACAAGAAAGTCAGATAGTATTAGAAAACGATTCTGCAAAGCTAATAAATTATCATGAAAATTTCATTTTCGTTATTACTACCAAGATGAATTGTTTAAATCATAACGTGTTTTACTTACTTCAAGAAGCAGCGAGTAAAGCTGAAAATGATGGTAAAAATCTTTATATTTATCCACAAGGAAATAATTTTTCTGCCGGTGCAGATTTAAAGCTTCTTCTTCCCTATATTGAAGAAGGAAATTTTCATGATCTAGAAAATTTATTGAAGCTAGGGCAACAAACTATGTTGCACTTAAAATATTCGGGAGTTCATATTGTTAGTTGTGCCAAAGGGGTAGCACTTGGAGGAGGGTGTGAGCTGCTACTGCACTCAAGCTATATTGTAGCAAATCAGGAACTGAGTGCTGGACTCGTAGAACTTGGTGTTGGTTTAATACCCGGGTGGGGCGGTGTTACTGAAATGTTTGCTCGAAGCAAAGGAGATAAAACTAAAATAATTAGAAATATCAGAAATATTTTAGAGCAGAATAAATCAAGTTCAGCCGATTATTTTAAAGCAGATTATGATGTAGAGAATATGCAAATAAATATGAACAAGAATTACATTTTGGAAGAAGCTTTAGAACTAAATCTAGCTAAAAAAATAGTACCGATCCCGTATAAAATTACTTTGCCTAAAGTAATTTTAGCAAATGAAATAGATACGTCAAAATATAATGATCTACCAAATAAAGTACTTAGCAAATTCCAAAATATTATTGATAAACACCATGAAACAAATGAAGAAGAATTACTTACCTATGAGCGGGAAATATTTTTAGAACTCGCAAAAGATCTAAAAACTATAGAGAAGCTGAAATCGATTGTGGGGTATTGAGGTCGTCTCTGTAAAAGTATTGTTGCATGGTCCGAAAAATCCGCTCAATGTCATTCCCGTGTAGGCGGGAATCCAGAAAAATAACTTCAATATTGATATAGAAGCTACATATTTGATAAAATAAACATACAAAAACAAGTTTCCATGTGTTTTACTGGATTCCCGCCTACGCGGGAATGACATAAACGAGCCATGCAACAACGCTTTTAGTAGCTCGCAATGACGATATCAACTCTTTGAAGCAATGCTAAATTATTTGTAGTAAGAAGGCTTGAAATAACATAAAAAATGGAATAAACCACAAAATGGTGAACCATTAAATTCTATAGCCCCATTAGAGTAAAAATGCTGCATGTAATATTTGTAAGATATATTGACAATTATTATTTAGAATTAGTTTTTGATAATGGAACAAAAGGTATTATAAATCTATATCCACATCTTAAAGGGTCAATTTTTGAACCGCTTCAAGATAAAAATTTATTTAATAAGGTAACAATAGACGAAGAATCACAGACTATTAGTTGGTCTAACGGTGCAGATTTTACTCCGGAATTTTTAAAAGAGAATTTAGAATCTGTTTGAGATTCTAAAAGTAATTTAGCTCATAAGAAAGATCAATTTTGGATAATTCATAAACAGCATTATATATATAATTAATATCGAATTCATTATAGTGTTGTTCTGATAAATTCGTCACTTTATAATATATACCGAATTTATATAATGAACTGAAAAAATTGGACAAAAAATAGTTGGTGTATCTTGGTAATAAGTTAGAATGCAGGCAATAACTTATAGGATATAAAATGACAAGAAAACAGATACGGAATTTCAGTGCTAAAGAGAAGACAAGGATAGTGTTAGAATTATTAAAAGAGGATGTAACAATATCACAGTTATCATCTAAATATGAGGTTAGCAGCAATAGCATATCACATTGAAAGAAGTAGTTTTATCAAATGCAGCGATAGCATTTGAGCCAGCCAAGGTAGTTAGTGAATATCAAGAGCAAATTAATAGACTTAAGGAACAGAATGATGAACTAGCGAAGGATTTGGGGAAAACTACAATCGAGAGGGATTGGGCAGTGGGAAAGCTAAGAAGCTTGGATTTATTAAATAGAAAGAGTCTTGTAGAGTCCAAGCTAGGACAATTACCAAAGACAAGACAATGTGAATTATTAGGGGTTAACCGTTCTTCAGCATATTATAAAGTACAAGAGGTTAGTAGCTATAATATAAGTATATTAAATAGAATAGATGAGATATATACAGATAATCCAGAATTTGGATATCGTTATATATATCATCAATTATTAGAAGATGGGTATAAGATAGATCGAGATCGAGTACTAAAATATATGAGATTAGTTGGTATTGAAGCGATATATCCTCATAAAAAGAAACTCACTACCATCAAAGATGGTGAGCATAAAATATACAGCTATCTACTTGATAAATTCTGGATTAAAACAGATAAGACTAAGAAAGTAGTTGTTCCTACTGCCAATGAGGTTTGGAGCGGAGATATTACATATATTCGCACTAAAGGCGGCTTTATGTATCTAACAGCCATTATAGATTGGCATAGCAAAGCCATATTAAGCTATAAACTGTCGAATAGTATGGATGGACTATTAGTTACTGATGTATTGAAGGAGGCATTAAGTAAGTATCAAGCTCCGCAGATTTTGAATAGTGATCAGGGTAGTCAATATACTAGCAATGATCATATAAGTATTCTTAAAAGTCATGATATACAGATATCAATGAATGGTAAGGGCAGAAATATTGATAATATTGTTATTGAGCGTTTCTTTAGGACACTGAAATATAATTGTATATTTATTAATGATTATCAAAATATAGGAGAACTTAAAGAGGGTATCAATGATTATATCAGTAAATAGGTCGCACCTCCATTTTACAGATGTGGATATTAAAAGGCTATACGTTCAATAAGAGTTCCGATGACTTTATCATGAATATCCAATGACTTGGAAAAACAAATTGTTTTACGTGTCAGTCTTTTGCATCTTGTTCTAAGATTTAAGTTACCCCGTTCTATCCGTTGAGTATATTTTTTACTAACAATGTGTTTTTTGGGATCTAATAACCTAGCATAACTTCCCCATCCATCTGTAAAGTAAAAAGTAACCTTAAAATCCTCCAGTTTTTTTCAGTAATGATTCTGATGTGCTATCACATCTTGTACCAAAAGTATAAGCAACTACTTTTAACAAAATCTTATCCAAAGAATATCAAAGCCATCTTTGTTTGGATTTATTCTGTACATAAGGCCATTGTTCATCTATTTCAGGAGCAATAATTACTTCTATCGTATTGATAGAATGATTTATCTTTTTTAACGCTAGATTTTTTTAAAACACGGATAACCGTATTGATACCCACTTTTAATACTCTTACTGTATCCCTAACTCCAGAGCCATTGATTGACATATCTACTATCTGAGTCTTGACTCCAGGCTTAGAGGCATTATTAATATATTACAGTTGAAAATATCGATTACACTGCTTGCATTGATATCTCTGTTGTTTTGAAATTGAATATCCCGCCTTTACTACTTTTTCTGTGTCGTTATAATATCTACACTTAACATCTATTCTTGATCTACACTTAACATCTATTCTTGCCATAACTCCTTAACTATAATTCTCTCTTATTACTGTTTGAGGATTATAGACTATTCATGCTAAGCTGCAATACGGGGGCGCGGCCTAATTTAGATTAGTATTCTTAAGTTAAGAAGTGTTTAATTTATCAATCGTTGGTAAATCAAACTTGTCACGAAAATTGATAATTATCTATTGGCTAACTCTTAATATACAAAAAACTAAATAAATCTCATACTCAAAGGTTGGTTAGAGAAATTAAAGAATTTTTAGGTAATAATAAAAAGTAACTTGCGGCTAATATATAGCTGAATGAGTTTTCGGTGTTAATGTCACTACTAATGTCATATTTAGCTCGTGCCATCTGTAGGTATAATGTTACGCTGTTTATAACCGCCAAAGGTAGAAACAATATCCGTAGAAAATTCAGGACCATCCTTAGAGTCATAAGATATTTCATGCAGGAATTGCACCTCGGCAAAGAAAAACATATGTAAGAAAGAATTTTTGGTCGCCCCCCCGTATTGCAGCTTAGCATGAATAGTCTATAATCCTCAAACAGTAATAAGAGAGAATTATAGTTAAGGAGTTATGACAAGAATATATGTTAAGTGTAGATCAAGAATAGATGTTAAGTGTAGATATTATAACGACACAGAAAAAGTAGTAAAGGCGGGATATTCAATTTCAAAACAACAGAGATATCAATGCAAGCAGTGTAATCGATATTTTTAACTGTAATATATTAATAATGCCTCTAAGCCTGGAGTCAAGGCTCAGATAGTAGATATGTCAATCAATGGCTCTGGAGTTAGGGATACAGTAAGAGTATTAAAAGTGGGTATCAATACGGTTATCCGTGTTTTAAAAAAATCTAGCGTTAAAAAAGATAAATCATTCTATCAATACGATAGAAGTAATTATTGCTCCTGAAATAGATGAACAATGGCCTTATGTACAGAATAAATCCAAACAAAGATGGCTTTGATATTCTTTGGATAAGATTTTGTTAAAAGTAGTTGCTTATACTTTTGGTACAAGATGTGATAGCACATCAGAATCATTACTGAAAAAAACCGGAGGATTTTAAGGTTACTTTTTACTTTACAGATGGATGGGGAAGTTATGCTAGGTTATTAGATCCCAAAAAACACATTGTTAGTAAAAAATATACTCAACGGATAGAACGGGGTAACTTAAATCTTAGAACAAGATGCAAAAGACTGACACGTAAAACAATTTGTTTTCCCAAGTCATTGGATATTCATGATAAAGTCATCGGAACTCTTATTGAACGTATAGCCTTTTAATATCCACATCTGTAAAATGGAGGTGCGACCTAATTATTTAAGATGGATTATTAGATAAAGCTATTGAATAGTATTTGCTAACCTAACATTAAAACCCAAAAAGCTTGATTTTATGCTGCATCCACCGTTTGATATTTTTGTAGAAATACCGAAAAATGAAGGATGGTGCACCCGAGAGGAGTCGAACCCCTAACCTTATGATCCGTAGTCATATACTCTATCCAATTGAGCTACGGGTGCTAAGTTTGAAGTACTTAATTTCCAAGCCTTATTTCTTGTTGCTAACATACGAAGAAGCATATATAAAAGCGTAGCATTTGTCAAGAAACATAAAGTGTTCTTATACCTCTCTTAATAATAAAATATAAAAAATTACAATTAATAGTCGAATATTATATTAGATATTGTATATATAGGTTTATAAATTAACATGAGAAAAAAATGAGGCCGCGCCCCCGTATTGCAGTTTAGCATGAATAGTCTATAATACTCAAACAGTGATAAGAGAGAATTATAGTTAAGGAGTTATGACAAGAATAGATGTTAAGTGTAGATCAAGAATAGATGTTAAGTGTAGATATTGTAACGACACAGAAAAAGTAGTAAAGGCGGGATATTCAATTTCAAAACAACAGAGATATCAATGCAAGCAGTGTAATCGATATTTTTAACTGTAATATATTAATAATGCCTCTAAGCCTGGAGTCAAGACTCAGATAGTAGATATGTCAATCAATGGCTCTGGAGTTAGGGATACAGTAAGAGTATTAAAAGTGGGTATCAATACGGTTATCCGTGTTTTAAAAAAATCTAGCGTTAAAAAAGATAAATCATTCTATCAATACGATAGAAGTAATTATTGCTCCTGAAATAGATGAACAATGGCCTTATGTACAGAATAAATCCAAACAAAGATGGCTTTGATATTCTTTGGATAAGATTTTGTTAAAAGTAGTTGCTTATACTTTTGGTACAAGATGTGATAGCACATCAGAATCATTACTGAAAAAAACCGGAGGATTTTAAGGTTACTTTTTACTTTACAGATGGATAGGGAAGTTATGCTAGGTTATTAGATCCCAAAAAACACATTGTTAGTAAAAAATATACTCAACGGATAGAACGGGGTAACTTAAATCTTAGAACAAGATGCAAAAGACTGACACGTAAAACAATTTGTTTTTCCAAGTCATTGGATATTCATGATAAAGTCATCGGAACTCTTATTGAACGTATAGCCTTTTAATATCCACGTCTGTAAAATGGAGGTGCGACCTATTTTTTCAGTTATTGCAAGTATTGTGGCCGGAACATTTATAACGTTATTTTTTACCACTTCTTTTTTCCCATCTATTTCTATGGTAGAAGTTTCATTAGGATCAGCTCCAAATGTCCCCTTAAAGGCTTTTTTAAAATCTTCGCTATTGATATCTATAGGTTTTTTACCTGCTATTATTTGATTTTTTAACTGCCCTAGAACATAACCTCCTATATCTCTTATATCGTTTCTTGCGCCACTAATAATTTCTTTAATTTGGTTCTCATTAATAGGTGATTTAGCTTATTGGTTATCTTTAGACATAATAAAATCGCTAACTTAATTATTAATTTAATTAAACTATTATTGAATTCTATTAACAAGTTAATTTAAATTAAACTAGGTTAAATATTATTAAGTTATACTTAAAAAGCACTTAGTGAGATTTTTATTGATAAGTTTTTGAGGAGGAAAAGGCATTGTTTGATGTATATAGTGAAATGTATTGAATTAGGTGACATTTCTACTCCATCTTTTAATTTTTAAAGAACATATCTCATACCGTAAATGGGTTGGCATTAGCGATATTCGCTATATCTTTATAAAATAAAATATTTCTTATAAATATCATCTAATTCAACGCATTTCACTATAGTAAAATCGTTATTGCAAAAAGAAGCTGTAAGTTTCGACGAAGCAATCCAGTAAAAAAATACCAAAAGTTAGTATTTTTCATTGTTTTTTGGATAATGTGGCGGGGCCACGGTATGACACCGAACGCGTTTTTTTGATCCACGCAGCAATGTCCGCTCGCAATGACAATTTTAGTTAGTAGCTTTTTAGTATTTATGCAACAGAATCTATCCATGAAATGGTTTCCATGCTACCAACCAGATCTACTGGAGTTACTCCGCTGTAGCTTGGTAAGTTATCATAAACAAAATGCCCAACACCTGCTGCTACATTTAATATGCCAGCTACGTCGTGATATGCGATCTCTGCGGTTTTTGCAACTGTACAAGCTGCACTCTCTACAGTTTTTGCTGCATTTCCCGGTGAAGCTATAATTGCTGCTGTGACAAATGTTGCCATAACGGCTGTAGGATAGTGATAAATAGCACTCGCAGCTGTGCCTACTACAGTTTTTACAACTTCAGGCATAACGAGACTAAATGCGTGTCCGGTCATTACTTCAGCGGCAAATTTTTTGTAAGCACAGAGTCCAAGAATACCTCGAATTGCTGTTTTTAGTGGCATAAGTAGCGGTTAAAGCAGGATATCCCCCACAGTTTGCGGCACCTGTTGTGGCGTCTGCAAAATGTTTTGTAACACTTGCAAAGTAGTTATATGTGGTTTCAGAAACTTTCGCCCCCATATATGTAGTCGAATTATTTACTACTTCAGACGGTATGTTATTAGAAACTATATTTTTTGAAAAAAGTTAAACATAATTTTTTCCCTTAAAAAATTTATTGATCTAATTACTAACTAAGATCTAATTTCTAGTTAATAAATAATAATTAGTTAATTTATTGCGGCTAAAAATTATAATTCGTTTCGACGGTCCTCTCTTTGTCTTAAAGGCATTATACAATAATATTTAGTCACATGTCAAGAGATAATATTAATTACTCTTAAAAAATTAAGAAACTTTTTACTACAGTATCTAACAAACATATTCTATCATTGACCATCTATCGTATCCGTGGTTATGTCCACACTATTCTAAAAAATACTATATGTGATGATGTTATTTAAAATAAATCCTGAATGGATATTGAATTTTAGAAGTGAAATATTAACTGGCTGATTTAAAATATTTCCTTTTTTCGCTAGTGATTATTTTTACATTACAATTATTGCGATTGCCTATTGGTTAAATCCAAGAAATAGATTATTTTTGGATTTAGACTGGATTATATCATTTGCAACATTACTGAATGTTATTATTAAAAAGGCTTTTTCTATTCCTCGTCCACCTAGTACATTACATATGTTACCTATTAATGATGGATCATTTGGTTTCCCTAGTGGAGATGTACAGGTGTCTACCGCTCTCTTCATGATAATATTTTTATCATTTAATTCAAAAACGTTAAAAATAATGTCTATCGCAATGATTATTAATATTATGTTTTCACGCCTATATCTTGGAATACATAGTATATATGATGTTATAGGCGGTATGATTTTGGGATGTTAATTTCTTTATTTTATAGAAGTAACTTTATGCAACTACAAATAAGTAGATGGGAAAATAGTGCTAAATCTTATTATTGTACATCGGCTTTTGTGATAGGTATATGTTTCTTTTTATGAAAAGACAATCCTTTTTCCTCACTGCTTTTATTACCAATAGGAACTTTAGTGGGTTATGGTATCGTATATACTCGCTTTAAATATAATTATAATTTGATCTTAAATAATGTTCAAAAAACTATAGGTATAATTACTAGTTTCACCCTGTTATTCTTTCTTTATAAAACTTTTTCTGTAATAAAAAATTCAACAATATTATTTAATCTCATACTTTTGCTTAAATTTGCTTTATCACCTGTTTTAATTTTTATTTTACTTCCTATGATACAAAGAGAACTAAAAAATAGATTAAATTAAATTTCTTTCACAAAATCCAATGTACGGATTTACAACTACTCGCATGATAATCTAATATATCAAGTATTGACAAAGTACTTACATTATTTATAATAAATTAAACATTGAAAATAGTTGTGTTATGAGTATCAAACTAGATCCTTACGAACAAGATATTGAAGATATTTTTGAAAAGCAGCAAAAAATTGATGATAAAAGTGAAATAGCTTTGCTTCAAAAATCTGCAAAAGCACATCTTAATAAAAAGAGATCCGTTACTATCAGGATTGCAGAGCATGACATAGAAGCAATAAAAATTAAAGCTTCTAAACATGGCTTACCTTATCAAACCTATCTTAATATGCTAATTCATTTAGACGCTACTAAACTGTAAAACTATAGATTTTATCGTGAGCTATGCAGCCGTAGGCGTTGCTCGTGTCCGTATGGCTCTTATGTCGTCCCCGCGAAAGCAGGAATCTAGGGTAAAGCGAGATAAATCGAGCTTTTAAAAAGCTTTAAAGTACTGGATCCCTGCTTTCGCAGGGATGACATAGAGGAGATTTTTCGATCCATGTGAGCAATGCCGCTTTTAGCTAGGGATGACATACGTTATAGTAATAAACTTAAATTTAGAACAATATATGATTTTTATAGAAGAATTTATAAACAAAGGATATTTCCATCAATGTACCGATTTAGATCGGTTAACTAATATAACGAAAGAAACTAAGATAGCTGCTTATATTGGGTTTGATTGTACTGCTACATCACTTCACATCGGTAGTTTAATGCAGATAATGATCCTGCGACTATTACAGCAGCATGGGCATAAGCCTATTGTGATTATCGGCGGAGGTACGAGTAAAATCGGTGATCCTACTTGGAAAGACGAAGCTCGCAAAATTTTAAACAAAGAAGATATAGCTAAAAATGCCGAGGGTATAAAAAAATCATTGTCAAAATTTATTAAATTCGGTGACGGTAAAAGTGATGCTATTATGCTAGATAATTCAGAGTGGCTAGACTCCCTTAATTATTTAGATTTCTTACGGGCTTTTGGTAGCTATTTCTCAGTTAATCGTATGCTTACTATGGATTCGGTAAAGCTAAGGCTTGAGCGTGAGCAGCATTTAAGCTTCTTAGAATTTAACTATATGTTATTGCAAGCCTATGATTTTTACTATTTAAGCAAACATTATAATTGCAGCATGCAGCTTGGCGGTAGTGATCAATGGGGCAATATCGTAATGGGAGCGGATTTAATTCGTAAAATAAGCAGCAAAGAAGTATTCGGTATGACGACGCCGCTACTTACGACTAGCTCAGGTGCTAAGATGGGTAAAACTGCGGCAGGAGCGGTATGGCTTAATGAAGAATTGCTAAGTCCATATGATTATTACCAATATTGGCGTAATTGTGAAGATGCCGACGTAATTAGATTTGCTAAATTATATAGTGAGTTAACGGAGGAAGAGCTTAATAAATTTGAGAGCTTAGTGGCTGAAGATATTAATGCAGCTAAAAAACAGCTTGCTTACGAGCTAACTAAGCTTTGTCATTCAGAACAAGCAGCAAAATCAGCTCTAGAAACTGCGGTAAAGATATTTGAGCAAGGGGAAATCGATGAAAACCTGCATACGGTTGTTTTAGAACCGGAAATATTACAGGCGGGCATTAGTGCATATGAGCTATTTCATGAAGCGGGGCTTACTAGCTCTAAATCGGAAGCACGTAAACTTATAAGAGGGAAGGGTGCTAAAATAAATGATGAGTTAGTCGCAGATGAGAATATGATAATTAATACTACTTTTTTACTCGATAAAAATGTTATAAAACTTTCTGCCGGTAAAAAAAGACATATATTAGTCAGAGTTTAAGCGGTAATCCTTGAAAACCAAATAATTATATGCTAAATTGAAATTATAAAATTCGATTAGATGATTATAGATATGTTCCAGCGTTCCATAAAAGAAGTAGTAGAGCGGTATTCTAAGTTTTTTTCCGGTAATCGGTATTACAGGACCAAGACAGTCGGGGAAGACTACTCCAGCTAAAATGCTATTTCCTAACTTACCTTATATACCGTTAGAAGATTTAGATACTAGGGGGCAAGCAAAAGATGATATACGTGTATTTTTATCTAAATATTATGATGGGGCTATATTTGATGAAGTGCAGCATGTGCCTGAGCTATTATCTTATTTACAAGGTGTGGTAGATGACTCACCCCAAAAAGAACGTTATATAATTACCGGTTCCCAAAATTTTGCACTTAATCATAATATAACGCAGTCTCTCGCAGGTCGTGTTGGTATGGTTACTTTATTGCCTCTTACCCTTGCTGAAATTCAGAAGCAAGAAAATCCCCTCACTTCTATATTTAAAGGAGGACACCCTTCTTTGCATAATTTAAATATATCCTCGCTCGATTTTTATCCAAACTATGTTCAGACTTATATTGAACAAGATGTAAGGCAATTACAAAATATAGGCAACCTGAATCAATTTCATAATTTTATAAAATTATGTGCCGGCAGAGTAGGGCAGCTTATAAATTTTTCCTCTTTAGCACAAGATTGCGGTATTTCACATACTACGGCTAGGCAGTGGCTTAATATATTAGAAGCTAGCTATATTATTTTCCTTCTTCATCCATTTTATAAAAATTTTAATAAAAGGCTTATAAAAATGTCTAAATTATATTTTTATGACACCGGTCTTGCTTGTAATTTATTAGGAATTGAGTAATATAAACAATTAGAAACTCATTACCTCAAAGGATCATTATATGAAAATTTAGTTATATTAGAGCTTTTAAAAGGTAGGTTAAATTTAGGATTACCGGCGAATTTTTATTTTTGGCGAGATAAAACAGGGCATGAAATAGATTGTGTCGGTGAGTGGGGCGGTAAGATCAAAGCGATAGAGATTAAATTTAACTCCACTTTGCAGAAAGATTTTATTAAGAATCTAACTTATTTTTCTAAATTTGATCCTAATATTGAAAATTATTTAGTTTATAATGGAATACATGACGGTAGTTTTTTAAATACTAATTTAACCCCATTAGGACAAATTACTCAAATATTAAAATGACTAAAATAAGGCTTGATAAGTATTTGCTACAAAAAGGTTTTGTAACAGATATTACCATAGCGCGAAGCTTAATTATTCAGGGTAAAGTACATAATAAGCATGAGCAGTTAACTAAACCAGGTACACAAGTTAATATAAATAGCACGGATATAAAAGTAAAATTACCGAAACATAATTATGTTTCAAGAGGGGCATTAAAGTTAATTGCTGCTTTGGATTATTTTAAAATTAATCTTGAAAATTTGGTTTGTATTGATGTCGGTAGTAGCGCCGGTGGTTTTACTGAAGTGTTACTTGAGCGTAAAGCAAAATTAATCTTTGCAGTAGATGTCGGTTATGGTGAACTTCACCCTAAATTACGTGATAATCCACAAATTAAAGTGCTCGAGAAGACTAACGCACGATATTTAACCGATAAACAAATAACAACAAAGCCTGATTTAATTGTTTGTGATGCCAGCTTTATTAGTTTAACTACTATATTACCAACCCCACTAAATTCAGCTAAAGAAGATTGTATGATTGTTGCCTTAATAAAGCCGCAGTTTGAAGTCGAAAAGCATGAAGTTGAAAAAGGCGGTATTATTAAAAATCCTCTCTTACATCAAAAAGTATGCGATAAAATAAAAGATTGGCTTGAGAAAGAATATAATTTTAAAATATTAGGTATTATAGAAAGTCCAATACTAGGAGCTAAAGGGAATAAAGAGTTTTTAATAGTGGGGCAGAGATCAATATAATCAGTTAGTATTTATCTAGAAAATAAATTTCACCAAAAGTATGAAACATTGCAAAGAGACCAAAATAATAAGCAAGATAAAATGTCATAAAAAGTGTTTTTTTTAAAAAGCTGATCTTTTATTACAAAATAGGTAGGAGCTACTAAAAATAAAAGTAAGATACTTAAATTAATAGCTACTCGGTCAAACAAGAAGGTTTTTTGATCTTGCCACAAAATATACTTGTCATATAATCCTTCTGACAATAATACAAGACAAAAAATTCCTATGATAAAACAAATCACATTACAATAAGAAAAAGCTTTTTTAAATTTTAAAAACATATATCTTACTATTTAGTTAACAAGAAGTTCATTATAAATATCTTTTTAAACAGTAAAGATAGAAGCACGTTTCCTTAAAATTTTTGGTATTTAGTTATATTATAAAAATATAAAGTTAAATATTGCTTATATATTCTAATTAGTGTATTTTCGTTACGGATAAGCATTATAAAATTTAAAAAAAGGTGGGATATCCCACCTTTTTTGTTATAAACGCCAAATATGCAAACTATTGAACAACAAATAACAAACGTAATAGAAGAATCCTTGACGGATATGGGGTTTGAGTTAGTTCTTGTTAAGTTTAAAGGTGTTAATCCTAAAGTAGTCGAGATATTGATTGATAGTTTAAACGATGAAAAAATATCTGTGGAAGATTGTACTAAAGCAAGTAGGACTATCTCCGCTATTTTGGATGTTGAAGATTTAATAGAAGACGCATATTCTTTAGAAGTAGCATCAAGCGGTCTTGAACGTCCGTTAGTAAAGTTTGAAAATTATAAAAGATTTTTAGAAAGAGAAGTTAAAATCAAACTTAAAGAATTATCGAATGGCAAAACTCGTTATCAGGGTAAAATAATTAAAGCCGAAAATAATAAAATATATTTGAAATGTGAAGAACAAGAAGTACTAATAGATTATGATTTAATTAAAAACGCTAATCTAGTTTTAACGGAAGAAGTATTTAAAAAATTACTAGGTTCTATGAAGGTTTCTAATTGATTTTTTATTTTAAGGTATTTTTTAGCGAAAATTAATAAGATTTTTGAAGAAATAGTTATTCATATTTCAAAAAAATCTTGTAATTTGCAGCAAAAAATAACTAAAATTAAATCTTTCTAGAAATCTTTATAGGGCCTAAAAAGCGGTAAGAGATAATGTATGTCTAATATAGGTAACGTAGAAATTTTACAAATTATAGATTCTGTAGCTCGTGAGAAAGGAATATCAAAAGAAATTTTGATTTCAACGGTTGAACAAGCGGTACAAGTAGCAGGACGAAAAAAATACGGTAATGAATATAATATTAAAGCCCAGATAAATAGAAAAACCGGTGAGATAAATCTTTTAAGGATCTTAAAAATAGTAGAAAATGTAGAAGATTACTTAACGCAAATCTCACTTGAAGAAGCTTTAATAAAGAATCCGGAAGCTAAAATCGATGATGAGATATATGAATATTTACCACCGATTGATCATGCTAGAGTATCGGCTCAAGCTGCAAAACAAGTTATAACTCAACGTGTTATAGAGGCTGAACGTGAAAAACAATATTATGACTTTAAAGATAGAAAAGGCGAGATTATAAACGGGATAGTTAAGAGAATAGAATACGGTGATATAATAGTTGACTTGAGTCGTGCTGAAGCAATAATAAAAAAAGATCAATTAATTAAAGGCGAGAATTTTAAGCCTAATGATCGTATAAAAGCATATGTACAGGATGTAAGACAAGAAACAAAAGGGCCGCAGATTTTCTTGTCTAGAGTAGATAACCAAATGCTGGTTAAGCTGTTTAAGCTAGAAGTACCTGAAATTCTTGAAGATATTATTCAAGTAAAATCAGTAGCACGTGATCCCGGCTCAAAAGCAAAAATAGCGGTATTTGCTTCGGATAGTAGTATAGATCCTGTAGGCTCATGTGTAGGTATTAGAGGTAATAGAGTAAAAGCCGTAACAAATGAGTTAAACGGAGAGAAAATGGATATAGTATTATGGAGTAATGATCTTGCACAATTTATAGTTAATGCCCTTGTACCGCTCGCACCTGGGGAAATCACAAAAATTTTGATTGATGAGGATAGGCATAAGGTGGAAGTAGTAGTTTCGCAAGAAAATCAAAGTATTGCAATAGGTAGAAGAGGGCAGAATGTCCGTTTAGCTTCTAAGCTTACCGGTTGGAATATCGATATAATGACCGAAGAGCAAGAATCAAAAAGAAGAAATGAAGAGTTCTTAACTTCTACGGAATTATTTATGGAAGCCTTAGATGTTGAAGAAGTTATAGGTCAGCTTTTATCGGTAACGGGATTTAATTCGGTAGAACAAATTGCAACTAGTGAAGTTAGTACTTTAACAAGAATTGAAGGTTTTGAGGAAGAGCTGGCCGTAGAGATTAAAAATCGCGCTACTAATTACGTTGACCTTAAAAATGAGAAGATTATCAAAAAGCTAGAGGAGCTAGGAGTTGAGCAGGAATTAATAGATATACTAGAATTATCGCTTGAATTAATATTAAAATTTGCCGAATATGGTATAAAGACTATAGAAGATTTAGGAGAGATGAGCGTAAATGAATTTAAAAATTTAGCTCCAAATTCTAATATAACGGACGAAAATATTAAATTGCTGATTAAAACTGCTAGACAGCATGGTGAATTGAAAGATAGTTAAAGGATGGGGTTCAGGATGATATTATTCTTGCGAAAGCAGGAATCTAGATTTTTTATGTCATCTCGTGGCTTGACCACGGGATCTTGTATCACAGTCTGAGTCCTAAGATCTAGCTCACAAGTCGCGGTATGACGTTAAAGATTACTGGATTCCCGCTTCTGCGTGAATGACATAAAAGTAATAAACGGAAAAACAGAAACACAAAGGTTTTAAATATGACGGATAACCAGGAAATCAAACCCAAAAAGTTGACACTTGGCAATTCAAAATTATCGCTCAATAAGTCTTTTGACTCTCTTACAGGAGCCCAAAGCTTTGTTAATGCTAAATCTAAAACGCTAGTAGAAGTTAGAAAAAGCTCTACCGGTAGTACTACTGCCCTTTCATTAAATAAAGAAAGAAATAGCTTAGATCAAACCGTTATTAATGCTAATAAGGAAGAATTTAACAGACGTTTATCTATTCTTAAAAAAGCTGCTGAACAATCTAAATTAAACGACCCTTCACAAATAAGCACTTTAAGTAAACTTGCAAGTATTAACCAGTCTTCCAGCTCAAAAATAGAACTGCTAGAAACTGATAAAGAAGTTGAACAAAAACAGCAAAATACCGAAGAAAATAAAGGCGATGTAGAAGTTAGTGCTAAAACCGTTCAAGAAGATATGTCATCACAAACACCTAAAAAGAAAGAAGAAACTTTTATAAAGTCACCTTTAGTAGGAATGCGAACACGTTACGGTATAGAATCAGAGAAAGAATTAGATAAAACAGCAGAGAGTAAAGTAGTCCCACCAAAGATTAAGCTAGAAGAGTCGAAAAAATTTAAAAAAGCTGATCTTTTTAATATGCTTGGTGATGACGAAAGCGGTAGCGGTAGAACCAGAAGCCTTGCTTCTATAAGAAGAGCAAGAGAAAAAGAAAAACGTAAATTAGTATCACAAGCACCTGAGAAAGTATATAGAGAAGTAACGATACCGGAAGTTATCGGGGTCGGAGATCTTGCAAATGCTATGTCTGAAAGAGTGGTTGATGTAATTAAAGAATTAATGAAACTCGGCATCCTTGCAAATGCCAGCCAAACAATAGATGCTGATACGGCGGAACTAGTTGCAACAAATTTAGGGCATACAGTAAAAAGAGTCCAAGAATCAGATGTTGAAAATGTTTTAATTAGCGATGATAAGGCTGAAGATTTAAGAACACGTGCACCGGTTGTGACGGTAATGGGTCATGTAGATCACGGTAAAACCTCATTACTTGACGCTCTTAAATCTACAGATGTTGCTGCAGGTGAACTAGGCGGAATCACTCAGCATATCGGTGCTTATAGAGTAACTCTTGCAGACGGTAGAGCAATTACCTTTATTGATACTCCTGGGCATGAAGCTTTTTCGGAAATGCGTTCAAGAGGTGCTAAAGTAACAGATATAGTTATTATAGTGGTTGCGGCAGATGATGGAATCAAAACACAAACGGTTGAGGCAATTAATCATGCAAAAGCAGCAGGTGTCCCTATAATTGTAGCCATTAATAAGATTGATAAGCCTGATATTGATATTGAGCGTGTAAAAAACGAGTTATATATTCATGAAATTATAGGTGAAGAGGTAGGTGGTGACGTTATGGTTATTCCTATCTCGGCACTAAAGAAAATTAACCTAAATAAACTTGAAGAAGCAATTTTATTAATTGCAGAGATGCTGGATTTAAAAGCGAGTCCTTTCGGTGCGGCTGCAGGTGTTGTAATTGAATCGAAAATTGAAAAGGGAAGAGGAGCACTAACCACTATCTTAGTTCAACGCGGTACTTTAAAAAATGGTGATATTATAATAGCAGGTAGCTCTTATGGTAAAGTTAAAAAGATGACTAATGATAAGGGGTTGGAAATAACGGAAGCAACTCCATCCGTTCCTGTAGAAATTCAAGGCCTAAACGAAGTACCTTTTGCCGGTGATAAATTTAACGTAGTACAAAACGACAAACAAGCAAAAGATATAGCTGAATACAGAATGCGTCTTGTTAAAGAAAAGAAAATATCTATTGCTCCGCGTTCAAGTTTAGAAGATTTATTTTTAAAAGCTTCCGGTAATAGTAAAATTAAGGAACTACCTTTAATTATCAAAGGTGATGTTCAGGGGTCGGTTGAAGCCATTTCAGGTAGCTTATTAAAATTACCGAGTGATGAGATAAAACTGCGTATACTTCATAGTGGTGTAGGTCCGATAACGGAATCCGATGTATCACTTGCGCATGCTTCTTCGGCTATTATTATCGGCTTTAATGTTAGAGCGGGGATAAATGCCTTAACTGCAGCAGAAAAAGAAAAAGTTGATATTCGATATTATAGTATAATATATAATTTAATTGATGATATAAAAGCTATTATGAGCGGTATGCTTGATCCAATTATCAGAGAGCAATATATCGGAAGTGTAACAATTAGACAGGTATTTAATATTACCAAAATCGGCAAAATCGCCGGTAGCTACGTAACTAAAGGTATTATTAAGAAAGGAGCAGGTGTACGTTTATTACGTGATAATGTAGTTATCCATGAAGGAAAACTCAAAACTTTAAAACGCTTTAAAGATGAAGTTAAAGAAGTTAGAGAAGGGTATGAGTGCGGTATAGCATTTGAAAATTACGAAGATATTAGAGAAGGTGACGCAGTTGAAGTCTTCGAGCTAATTCAAGAACAGAGACAATTATAGTACAATTTTTATTATATGTCATTTCCACAAGACATTGTTGCGTGGATGACTTTCACCTCTGTCATCCCCCGTGGCTTGACCACGGGATCCAGTTAAAAATACTAAAATTATTAGTATTTTTTATTGTTTTTATAGACCTCGTGGTCAAGCCACGGGGTGACACAGTGGGTTTTACTGGCCCACGCAACAAGACCTTACCGCAAAAACGGAAATGACATTTAGTAGAACATCTCTCTTTGATAAATTAATCAATTTTAAGTAAAATATAATAGAAAAGTTAATAACTATTAGCTTTTATCTTGACTTCCTCATAATTTCTATTATAGTGCAACACTGACTACTATAATAAAAAAATGAGGAAGCATTATGGCGGCAGTATGGCCTTTTAACAAGTTAAGAAATTTAATCATACATAATACCTCTCCAAAACCAGCCTCCTATCCTGCTAACGATGAATTTATTTCAGATATAGAAGCAAAAATTTTGAGATATGAACAAGATACAGTCGTTTCTAAAATCAAATATACAGATATTATGAAAGAGGCTGATAATATAACTAATACAACTGTAAGCATAGCTAATACACCTGAAAGTAAAGTTTTTTTCAGTACATTTAGCTCCCCGTTAACAGTAATTTATGATTTTGGAGTAAAGAGCTTTAATATTATAAAAAATACATCCAGTACTCTTTCTTCTAAAATTGCTGAAACTTTTAATTCTGTGAGTAATAAAGTTTTTTCTTATTTAAATAATAACGCTGAAGAAACATTTAATCTCTTAGATCAACTTGAAACTCTTTCTGATAATGAGATAGTAGAAGAAATTTTAAATATGCCTGAAAATGAATTAGATGAAGTGTTTGAAAAGATGACATATGAAAAATTAGTAGAATTAATTAATAATGCTACAAGTGAAAAAGCACAAGAATTAATTAATTACATTATGCCTTGGCATCTTGAAAAAGTAATAGCAATTTCACCTGATACACTTATCACACAGAAGCTAAAAAAATTATCAGACGAAAATATCTCCGATAAACAGCTTGAAAATATAATTATTTTAACAGAAGGAGAAAAACTTGCAGAAAAGCTTGATATTATTCCAAATAAAAACTTAGAAAGAATCGTTAGTAGTATTCCAAATGATAAATTAGCAGTGATAGCTAATAACGCCTCAAATAAAAACTTAGAAAGAATAGTTGATAGTATTTCTGATCAAAATTTACCAATGATATTGCATTTATTACCTGCTGAAAAAGTCAAACAAATAATGATTTTAATTCACGGTGAAGAGGTTGTAGAGCAGCTAGAAAATCAACAATTATTAGAAGAAATTTTAAATGCGCCTGATAATGAATTAGATAAAATTAAGCCTATAAAATTAGATGAATTAATTAATGATATTTCAGATGAAAATTTAGAAAGAATCATTGATGGTATTTCAAATGATAAATTAGCAACAATGATTAATAACGCTTCTGATAAAAATTTAGAAAGAATATTTGATAGTATCCCAGATCAAAACTTATCAAAGATATTGTCAGAGATATCGTCTTCACTACCTGAAGAAAAGTTTAAACAAATAATGATTTTAATTCACGGTGAAGAGGTTGTAGAGCAGCTAGAAAATCAACAATTATTAGAAGAAATTATAAATACACCTGATAATGAACTAGATCAAATTAAGATCACACCTGAAAAATTAGCAGAATTAATTAATAATACTTCAGATGAAGATTTAGAAAAAATTGTTGATAGTCATAGTTTATCAGGCTCATTAATTCAACAAATAATAACCCTAATATATAACAAAAAGTGTGTAAAACAAGAACACTCTAATAGTGATGTTGATTCTGGAATCGATTCTGACTTAGAGGATGAAAGAGAAGTATCAAGCAATCAAGTAGAACAGTGTAATAGTGATTCTGATATGAAGTTATCAGGTGCATTATCTATAGAAGTCGAGATTTAATCCTACAGACACTATAAAAATTATATCTGAATGTCTGATAAGTTGGCTCTGTCCAAATAAGCACACGCGTCAAGTTAAGGAAAGGCAGTAAGCAATTTGCAAGAAATTTAGAAAAAAGCGCTACTTAAAAAAGGAGGTAAAGAGTATAGGTATTAGTACTGTAACGCTAAGGGACTTATACAATGAAAAATATAACAAAACTACCGAATAGAGTCAAAGAGTTTTTAACAGAAACAGCTATCAGAGTTGCAATTAGCAGCGGTTTTATCAAGGGGAGAAGAGGATTAACCGGCTGTTCGTTTGCACAAGCATTAGTATTGGGTAATTTGAGTGATGCTGATTGTAACATAGAAAGAATGTGTCAATTATTACATGAAGAATCAGTAATAATAAGTAAGCAAGGCCTAGATTTCAGATTTAGTAACTCTGCAGTGGATTTTATGAGGAGTATGTATGAGAAAATATCGGTTTATTTGCAAATAGTTTTAAGCTTGATTGCGGGATATTACAGAAATTTAATAACGTTAAGTTACTTGATAGCAGCAATATAAAATTGCCCGACAATATGGAAAGATTATATAAGGGGCATGGGTCAGGATTTAAGGATCATGAGCGTAGAGTAAAAGCTTCGATCAAGCTGCACATTATATAATTATTCAACACAAACAATAAGTAACATAGATATTCTTGCGGGGGCACGATCAGATCAAGGTTATAAAGATTATTTACAGGATATTAATCCTAATGATTTATTGATAGCAGATTTAGGGTATTTTGTTCCTAAGTCTTTTAGTTCCTTAAGTGCTAAAGGCGCTTATTTTATTAGTCGTTACAAGACTGATACTAATATATATGATAGAGCTAGAAATAAATTAGATTTACTTGAGTTATTAGAGAAAGTAACTTTTTGACAAGGTGATATTTTACTTAGCAAGGAATCATTACTACCGGTTAGGATCGTCTGCCATAAGCTTACAAAAGAACAATCTGATATCAGGAAAAGGAAGGCGAATACACTTGCAAAAGCACGTGGCTATAAGTCTTCTCAAAGAAATCAAAATTTACTTGATTGGTCAATATTTATTACTAATATTCCTGAGAGTCAAGTCAGTATCAAGCATATAGCAACGATATATAGAGCAAGATGGCAAATTGAGTTATTATTTAGGTTATATAAAAGTCATTTTAAATAGAATCTCTTAAAGGAAAAAGTGATTCATCTAGGGCATTATGTGAGCTTTATGCTAAGCTATGTGGCATTATAATTTTTCATGCTATATCTAACTGCCTTATATCAAAAATAAATCAGGAAGTTAGCATGACTAAGGCTTTTCTAGAATTTAAAAGGCGAGTACCAGAACTAACTTTGACGTTTAAAAAATCGATAAATAAGTTGAAAAACTTCTTTAAAAATTTACGAATAGCTTGGGTAAATTTTTGTTTAAAAGATAAATATAGGAAAACAAAAAAATCTACTTTATCTTCTCTTAAACTTATAAGCACCCCTTAACTTGACGCGTATGGTCCAAATAAGTGCGTAAATTTCCCAAAGGGGTCGCACCTCCATTTTACAGATGTGGATATTAAAAGGCTATACGTTCAATAAGAGTTCCGATGACTTTATCATGAATATCCAATGACTTGGAAAAACAAATTGTTTTACGTGTCAGTCTTTTGCATCTTGTTCTAAGATTTAAGTTACCCCGTTCTATCCGTTGAGTATATTTTTTACTAACAATGTGTTTTTTGGGATCTAATAACCTAGCATAACTTCCCCATCCATCTGTAAAGTAAAAAGTAACCTTAAAATCCTCCGGTTTTTTTTCAGTAATGATTCTGATGTGCTATCACATCTCGTACCAAAAGTATAAGCAACTACTTTTAACAAAATCTTATCCAAAGAATATCAAAGCCATCTTTGTTTGGATTTATTCTGTACATAAGACCATTGTTCATCTATTTCAGGAGCAATAATTACTTCTATCGTATTGATAGAATGATTTATCTTTTTTAACGCTAGATTTTTTTAAAACACGGATAACCGTATTGATACCCACTTTTAATACTCTTACTGTATCCCTAACTCCAGAGCCATTGATTGACATATCTACTATCTGAGCCTTGACTCCAGGCTTAGAGGCATTATTAATATATTACAGTTAAAAATATCGATTACACTGCTTGCATTGATATCTCTGTTGTTTTGAAATTGAATATCCCGCCTTTACTACTTTTTCTGTGTCGTTATAATATCTACACTTAACATCTATTCTTGATCTACACTTAACATCTATTCTTGTCATAACTCCTTAACTATAATTCTCTCTTATTACTGTTTGAGGATTATAGACTATTCATGCTAAGCTGCAATACGGGGGGCGCGGCCAAATTGTTAATACTGTTGGTCCTCTTAGTATTTCACATTTCGGACAATTACCTTCGGTTACGGTATCATTTAACATACAAGATGGATATTCAATTAGTGACGCCGTTCCAAAAGTTAATGAGGCTTTAAGAGAGCTACAAATGCCTGCAACCATAACAGGCAGCTTCCAAGGCGCAGCTCAAGCACTTCAGTCGTCTTTTTCCGATCTTGGCTTATTGCTCGGACTTGCCGTTATAGTTATTTATATAATTCTTGGCATGTTATATGAGAGTTTTGTACATCCTATAACAATCCTTTCGGGGCTACCTACGGCTATATTTGGAGCATTACTTACCTTGCTAATATTTAATAGCGAACTTGATATGTACGGATTTGTTGGGCTGATTATGCTAATTGGTATAGTTAAGAAAACGCTATCATGATTATTGACCTTGCTTTAGAACTTGAGAGAACCGGCAATAAATCTTCGCATGAAGCAATCTATGAAGCATATATAATAAGATTCAGACCTATTATAATGACTACCTTAGCTGCATTAATGGGAGCTATGCCCATTGCTCTTGGAGTCGGAGCAACAGGAGCAGAGCGAAGGTCGCTAGGGCTTGCCATAGTCGGTGGTCTACTCACTTCACAATTAACTTACTCTTGGTCGCCCCCCCGTATTGCAGCTTAGCATGAATAGTCTATAATCCTCAAACAGTAATAAGAGAGAATTATAGTTAAGGAGTTATGACAAGAATATATGTTAAGTGTAGATCAAGAATAGATGTTAAGTGTAGATATTATAACGACACAGAAAAAGTAGTAAAGGCGGGATATTCAATTTCAAAACAACAGAGATATCAATGCAAGCAGTGTAATCGATATTTTCAACTGTAATATATTAATAATGCCTCTAAGCCTGGAGTCAAGGCTCAGATAGTAGATATGTCAATCAATGGCTCTGGAGTTAGGGATACAGTAAGAGTATTAAAAGTGGGTATCAATACGGTTATCCGTGTTTTAAAAAAATCTAGCGTTAAAAAAGATAAATCATTCTATCAATACGATAGAAGTAATTATTGCTCCTGAAATAGATGAACAATGGCCTTATGTACAGAATAAATCCAAACAAAGATGGCTTTGGTATTCTTTGGATAAGATTTTGTTAAAAGTAGTTGCTTATACTTTTGGTACAAGATGTGATAGCACATCAGAATCATTACTGAAAAAAACTGGAGGATTTTAAGGTTACTTTTTACTTTACAGATGGATGGGGAAGTTATGCTAGGTTATTAGATCCCAAAAAACACATTGTTAGTAAAAAATATACTCAACGGATAGAACGGGGTAACTTAAATCTTAGAACAAGATGCAAAAGACTGACACGTAAAACAATTTGTTTTTCCAAGTCATTGGATATTCATGATAAAGTCATCGGAACTCTTATTGAACGTATAGCCTTTTAATATCCACATCTGTAAAATGGAGGTGCGACCGATTTCGTTATTCTTTTCAACATCTAACTTTTTACTATCCATAAAAGTCTGCATAGGCGTTTTACCATAGCGATATTTACCGGAATGTGATCTTTCGTTATTGTAATGCTCTAACCAAATATCAAGATCTAGTTGTAGATCATCAAGATCAGTATAAATCTTTTTACGCATAGCTGTATCAAAGAATTCTTGTTTCATAGTTTTATTAAATCGTTCACACATACCATTTGTTTGAGGAGAATATGCTTTAGTAGTAGTATACTCAATACCCTCAATGCTTAAGAACAATTCAAAAGCATGATACTCTATATTGCCCTTATATTTACCACCTCTATCAGTTAGAATACGAAGTACTGGTATTTGCTGACTCTCATACCACGGCAGTACTCTATCATTAAGCATGTCAGTAGCGGTAAAAGCTGTTTTATCAGTATATAATTTAGCATCTGTAACCCTAGTATAGCTATCAATAAATACCTGAGAATATACCTTGTCTATACCTTTAAAATTACCTACATAATATGTGTCTTGGCATCCTAGATAATCTGGATGCTGTGTATCTATTTCTCCATGAGCTTCTTTCTCGCTACGCCGTTTCTCTAATACTTGTAACTGAGCTTCGGTAAGAACAATACCATCCTGAGCCATTTTTACTTCTAATGCTTTAAGTCTTTTATTGATATTATTTAAATCATTACGTAGCCAAATTGATCTAACCCCCCAGGTGATACAAGAATACCAGTCTTTTTAAGCTCATTTGATACTCGCATCTGACCATAAGCTGGGTATTCTACCGCCATATCTAATACTGCTCTCTCTACCGCAGGATCAACTCTATTTGCTATAATTGGCTTCTTCCGGCTAATCTCATATAACGCCTCTTCTCCCCCAGTTTCATATAGCTCTTTGAACCTATAATAACTGTCCCTGCTGTATCCCATAGCTTTACACGCTGACGATATACTTCCAAGACTCCTAGCTAATCCCAGTAATCCTATTTTTGGCTTTATTATTTTTTGATTTAGATTCATTTCTAATCCTCTATTTAATACTTATCTTATTTTACTAAATGTAAGATTGAATCTCAGCTATTACAGATTATGCTTCAATTATTTCCTATATACAAGGTATTTCTTCGTCTACTCATTCAGAAATATTAAAATATACTAATAATTATGCTATAAATTACTCTGCTACAGTAAATGCACGATATTTTATGTCCACATGTCACAATTGCGGAGTAGTTCAAGGAGATAACTATAGTATTCAGGAGTTCAATTCCCCTTTTTCACCTTTAGAAGCCGAAGATTTTTCTAAAATCTCTTCCAAAAAAATTCTTGTTCCTATTACGCTTGATGCTAGTGATTGGGGTATTGGATATCCACCTATTGAATATTATTTAGGTGATCATACAGTTGATGGAATGATGTATGTGACAAGTAACGGTTTTATAAAAAGATGATTGAAAATAATATTACGTTAATCCCCGCTACACTCGTCGATTATCCTGTTATTCAAAACATGGCACGGTTTTACATATGATATATCGCGTTATTGCGGTTTTACCTCAGATGAATATGGTTGGACATTGCCACAAGATGGTTTGTATGAAGCTAATGATTTTAAAAAATATTTTACAGAAGTAGATCGAAAAGCATATTTGGTTAAAGTAAATGAAGAAATAGCAGGTTTTGCATTGCTTAATAAGGTTGGAACTCATAATAAAATCGATTGAAATATGGGGGAATTTTTTATCATAGCTAGATTTCAAGGTAAAGGTGTAGGGTATCAAGTAGCACAGCAAATTTGGCAAATGCATAGAGGATTACGGGAAGTTTCAGTTATTCATGAAAATAAACCCGCATTACTATTTTGGCGTAATACCATAAACAAGTTTACAAAAGGTAATTACCTCCAAGAAACTAAGCTTGTTCAAAAGAATGGCTATAAAGCTGAAAGAGTTATATTTGAGTTTGATACCGATATATTATGAATAAACACTATAATCTTATCTCTGCTTTTGTTAAACCCTTTAAAGTACGTGAGCCGGTGCATAGCATGGTAATTTTAAGCTGCTCGATTATTAATTGTATCTCTTCGGAAAGCAAGCTTTCTGATGCATCAGCCGTTTTTAAAAATTGACCGGCAAGTCCAAAAATACTAGCTCCCATACGAATTGCTTTTGCACCATCAATTCCTGATTTTAACCCGCCACTAGCAATAATTGGAATATCTTGTGAAACTTCCCTCACCATTTTTAGAGAATCTAAAGTCGGAATGCCCCAGTTAATAAAGCTACTAGCTATACGATTTTGTAATGAATTTGTAGCACGATAAGCTTCTACTTCACTCCACGATGTTCCACCGCTCCCTGCAATATCAAGAACCTTAACCCCTGCCATTATAAGACTCTCAGCAACTTTTTTAGATAAACCGTATCCTACTTCTTTAACGATTACCGGAACAGAGAGGTAATTAACCACTTCTCTTATCTTAGGTAGTAGATTTTCCCAGTTTCTATTACCTTCCGGCTGAGTTAGTTCCTGTAATACATTCAGATGGAAGATTAAGGCATCGGCTTTAATAGCATCAACTAAATACTGACATTCTTTCGGTGTTACTCCGTAATTAAGCTGCACTGCTCCGATATTGGCGAGTAATGGGATATCGGGAGCAATATGCCTTACTGCAAATGTCTCGATTGTATCCGATTCCGTTAACAAAACCCGCATAGAGCCAAGCCCCATAGCAATACCGGCTTTTTGGGCGGCTTGTGCAAGTCGATGGTTAATATCTCTAGCTCTAGTCGTGCCTCCGGTCATACTAGAAATTAGAATAGGTGCTTGTAAAGATTTTCCAAGAAAAGTAGTAGTAGCATCTATGCTATCGTAGTTAATTTCCGGTAATGCGTTATGAATAAATTGAATAGATTCAAAACCGCTTTTTAGTGTAGATTCAACGTTTTTTGTAAGATTAATTTCAATATGGTCTTGCTTTCTTTCTATGTCTAAATTTTGGCTTTTTGGCATTTTCTTACTAATTCTGCTTTATGGATAATCTATAACAATATTTCTAGCTTTGCAAAATATATTTCTTTACTATTTTCTAATTCTTATTGTAACTTTTAGTATATAATTAATACACTTAGATAAATTTATGAGTAATAATGCTGAGTTAATAAATCAAAGTTTGATAGGAGCATTTGGATATTTTTGATTGCAAGAAATGCAAATAGATAAGGTAAATTATTATTTAATACATACATGGTTTAATCATCCTTTATGGAATATGATTGTATTGCCTAATAAAGTAAATACAGCTCAAATGGATAAAATGGAAGGAGTATTTAAACTTAAGAATTTACCGTTTGCTTGGTGGGCTGACGAAAAGAATCTATCTTCTGAAATGTTTGAGCGCTTCCAAAACGGTAAATATACTGATTTTGGCAATATACCAAGAATGGTTTATAAGCTTAAAGATTATCATGAACAAACTATAGATAATAAAAATATTAAAATTATTACTGAAATAGAAGAGTATAAAAAATGGATTCAGGTACTAATGAAGTCATTTGGATCTAGTGATGATGTTTATAATCTTTATTTTGATAAATTATCAAAATTTATTGGAGGTAATAAAACATTTATTCCGCTCGCAGCATACGAAGAAAATAAGATTGTTGCAACCGCCTCTATAATTCTTACAAACGGCATAGTAGGTTTTTATAATGGCTCAACGATGCCGGAATATGGAAATCGTGGTATTGCAAGTGATTTATACAAGGCTAGGTTTAAAATATTAAAAGAAATTGGAATAGATAAGGCAATAATTCAAACTTCACCGATGGCAACTTCGCTTGCTGAAAAATTAGGCTTTAAGAAATATACAAATTATAAGATATATTGCCAAAGTTAGAATTATTGCTTTAATTATTTAAGCATTAGCACGTCGTTAGTCTCTTGAATTATTTTAAATCTTGCTTCCTCATAAGTTTTAATAGCAGCGATATTTTTTCTGTCTGGATCAACTAAAACATGAGTATATTGCTTATCTATAAAATTCTCTAAAAAATTCCTAGAGTAAGTAGCTCTACTCCTTTATTTAAATATTCAGGCTCACCTAAAAAGAAATCAATTGCTGCTAACTTTGAAGGTAAATTGATTAATGGGCTTGAGTGCTCAAAATCGTAAGCATTATAAATTTGGATGTATCCTATAGGAGTATGTTCTTTTTCTATAATATAAATTGCAATAGCTGAGATTCAATCTTACATTTAGTAAAATAAGATAAGTATTAAATAGAGGATTAGAAATGAATCTAAATCAAAAAATAATAAAGCCAAAAATAGGATTACTGGGATTAGCTAGGAGTCTTGGAAGTATATCGTCAGCGTGTAAAGCTATGGGATACAGCAGGGACAGTTATTATAGGTTCAAAGAGCTATATGAAACTGGGGGAGAAGAGGCGTTATATGAGATTAGCCGGAAGAAGCCAATTATAGCAAATAGAGTTGATCCTGCGGTAGAGAGAGCAGTATTAGATATGGCGGTAGAATACCCAGCTTATGGTCAGATGCGAGTATCAAATGAGCTTAAAAAGACTGGTATTCTTGTATCACCTGGGGGGTTAGATCAATTTGGCTACGTAATGATTTAAATAATATCAATAAAAGACTTAAAGCATTAGAAGTAAAAATGGCTCAGGATGGTATTGTTCTTACCGAAGCTCAGTTACAAGTATTAGAGAAACGGCGTAGCGAGAAAGAAGCTCATGGAGAAATAGATACACAGCATCCAGATTATCTAGGATGCCAAGACACATATTATGTAGGTAATTTTAAAGGTATAGACAAGGTATATTCTCAGGTATTTATTGATAGCTATACTAGGGTTACAGATGCTAAATTATATACTGATAAAACAGCTTTTACCGCTACTGACATGCTTAATGATAGAGTACTGCCGTGGTATGAGAGTCAGCAAATACCAGTACTTCGTATTCTAACTGATAGAGGTGGTAAATATAAGGGCAATATAGAGTATCATGCTTTTGAATTGTTCTTAAGCATTGAGGGTATTGAGTATACTACTACTAAAGCATATTCTCCTCAAACAAATGGTATGTGTGAACGATTTAATAAAACTATGAAACAAGAATTCTTTGATACAGCTATGCGTAAAAAGATTTATACTGATCTTGATGATCTACAACTAGATCTTGATATTTGGTTAGAGCATTACAATAACGAAAGATCACATTCCGGTAAATATCGCTATGGTAAAACGCCTATGCAGACTTTTATGGATAGTAAAAAGTTAGATGTTGAAAAGAATAACGAAATCTTATATCTTGAATACTCATCTGACAGTCATAACTTATCAGACATTCAGATATAGTTTTTATAGTGTCTGTAGGATTAAATCTTGACTTTTACAAATAATATTCTGTGGGAAAAATATCATAAATCCGTATTTAAATATAACGATTTCTTAAACTAATCTTGTAAAATTATTAATTTTTGTAGAAGATTAATAATGAATATTCATTATTTTTTATTAAAATTATGAATAAGATTCTACGAAATATTATCGGTTTTATTATCTTAACTATAAGTGCTGGAAACAGTTTTGCCTCATCTGCTAATGCTTTTTCCTTGTCAGTGCAACTGCCTTACCGTCTTGTATAGTTGTAGCCACTCTTTTAGTTTTTGGTACTTATGTTCCAACTGCTGATTCTTTGCAAACAAACACACTCACTATAACTTGTACTTTAGGTACTGGTTATACCGTTTCATTAAATGCCGGTACTGCATCCGGTGCTACAACAAGTACTCGCAAAATGACAGGTCTTGTTAACACTACTAGCTACTTACCTTATAATCTTTACTCTAATGCATCAAGAACTCAGAATTGGGGTAACCAAGCAAGCGACTGGGTACCAGGAACGGGCACGGGGTTGCCTCAAATACTCACAGTATACGGCAAAATACCTCAAGGAACAAATGTTCTTTCTGATACCTATAACGATACAATTACAGTAACCGTGGCATATTAATATTATGAAAAAATATTTTTTAAGATTTATACCTATTCTGTTTATATTACTTACTTCTAATTCTTTTGCTAGTGCCACTATCGTACCTGTCAATATAGAGATAAATAGAGATAATAAAATAGCAACTATGACAGTGCAAAATAATGATTATACGCCTAAAAAGTTCCAGTTAGTCCTTTTAAAACGTACATATGAAAAGAGTGTAAAAGAATATAAAGAAACTACAGATTTAGTAGCAACTCCAGTAACATTTACTTTGCACGCAGGTAAAACACAATTGATACGGTTAGCTTTAAAAAATACACAGAATTTTTCTACTAGAGCAAAAGACTATAGAATCATGATAAAAGAATTGCCACGTAGAGTGAAGCTAGAGAATAGTATTAGCTCTACAGTAAATCTTGTTGTTCAACATAGTATACCCATAACAATATCAAGGTAATATCAATAGCAAATTACCTTTAACTTTAAATAAATAAGCTAATGTGCTTTTTAAATAAAATAATATCAGTTTTTATAGGTATTATTTTATTTATACCGCTAAGCTTTGCAGATGAAGTTATCTCCGAATCTCTTGGAGACAATTTGCCTCGAACCGCTGCGGATACAAACATACATGAGGATAAAGGGTTAGGATCATTGCCTCAATTACCTCTAGAAGTAGAATTTGAAAATAGCTCTAATGAAGTTGCGAGTGACAACGAATTGATTATTTCACTAAAAGTTAATTATACCGAAGCCGATATATTCCCAACTATAGTGCCGCTCAAGATCATTGTTTAATTCCTCCTGAAGATATAGAGCATTTTGATGCTCAAGAAGATTATCCTAAGCAAGGCTTAGTAAACTATCACGATAC
Organism: Rickettsia endosymbiont of Cantharis rufa; assembly: GCF_964026445.1. Lineage (NCBI taxonomy): Bacteria > Pseudomonadati > Pseudomonadota > Alphaproteobacteria > Rickettsiales > Rickettsiaceae > Rickettsia > Rickettsia endosymbiont of Cantharis rufa. Next base: position 883,985 of record NZ_OZ032150.1, on the reverse strand, counting down.
TGCTTATATTAATCTAGATTTGCTTGAAGGTGCTAAATATGATTTAAACTTTGAGAATTTAGATTTAAATATTACTTTCCCGGCTAGCAAGATGATGGCACAATCATTCGATGCTTCAGGTGGTCCTATGCAAAATGTCGATACTAAACTTATTAACGGTGCATACTTAAATTACGATGTAACTCTTAGCCAAAATGATGATATTAATTATTTAGCCGGAGTAGAGGAACTTAATTATTTTACTGAAAACGGTGTATATAGCTATAGTTTTTTATTTCAAACCGAATCCGTTAAATCAAATTTTTCTAAAGTCAAAAATACTGCAAGAAACCAAAATAAATTTACACGTTTAGAAACAAATTGGACATATGAGAATGTAGATAAAATGACTAATTGGCGGGTAGGGGGATAGCATAACTAAAGCATCTTCTTGATCTAATTCAACTAGATTTGCCGGTATTAAGTATACTACTAATTTTGCGGTTAGACCGAATTTAGTTACTTATCCGTTACTGGATTTTAGAAGGAAATCAGAACTTCCAAGCAGCATAGAAATATTTTCAAATAGTGTGCCTATATATAATGCTAAAGCTCATATGGGGGATTTTGACGTAACAAACATTTCGGTTATTACCGATAGAGGTGATTTAATAGTTAAAACGCAAGATATAACTGGTAAAGTTCAGACGATTACTATTCCTTATTATGCGTCGCCGAGTTTACTGCGCGAAGGGCTTTCAAATTTTTCTTATGAAGCAGGATTTCAAAGACAAGATTTTGTGATATATAGCAATGATTATAAATATTTAGTTCTAAATACCGATTATATGCTTGGTATGAATGATTATTTAACAAGCGGCGGACATTTTGAATTTTTAAAAAATAATGGAGCAGTAGGGATAACTAATAACTTAAAACTTGATAATTATGGAATTGTTGGTGCTTCGTTCGCAAGTAATATCAAAAATTTCGGTCGTTCTCAAAGAATTAATCGCGGTTATACTTATGAATCGGAATATTTTGACATTAATAGTAATCTAGATTGGAATAATAGCAATTACCAGGACGTATATAACTACCCCAATAAAACTTTTTCAGGTTTGAATTATCAGATTTCAGCTAGCTGTGGTAATACCGATTTTGGTAATATAAGTGTTAATTTCTTGTCTTTTGTCGTAAATAACACAATACAGCAAGGTAAACGTACAAATATATTATCATCAACTTATCAAAAGAATATTGCTAAAAATGGTTTCTTAAGTTGGTCGTGCCCCCGTATTGCAGCTTAGCATGAATAGTCTATAATCCTCAAACAGTAATAAGAGAGAATTATAGTTAAGGAGTTATGACAAGAATAGATGTTAAGTGTAGATCAAGAATAGATGTTAAGTGTAGATATTATAACGACACAGAAAAAGTAGTAAAGGCGGGATATTCAATTTCAAAACAACAGAGATATCAATGCAAGCAGTGTAATCGATATTTTTAACTGTAATATATTAATAATGCCTCTAAGCCTGGAGTCAAAACTCAGATAGTAGATATGTCAATCAATGGCTCTGGAGTTAGGGATACAGTAAGAGTATTAAAAGTGGGTATCAATACGGTTATCCGTGTTTTAAAAAAAATCTAGCGTTAAAAAAGATAAATCATTCTATCAATACGATAGAAGTAATTATTGCTCCTGAAATAGATGAACAATGGCCTTATGTACAGAATAAATCCAAACAAAGATGGCTTTGGTATTCTTTGGATAAGATTTTGTTAAAAGTAGTTGCTTATACTTTTGGTACAAGATGTGATAGCACATCAGAATCATTACTGAAAAAAACCGGAGGATTTTAAGGTTACTTTTTACTTTACAGATGGATGGGGAAGTTATGCTAGGTGGTCGCACCTCCATTTTACAGATGTGGATATTAAAAGGCTATACGTTCAATAAGAGTTCCGATGACTTTATCATGAATATCCAATGACTTGGAAAAACAAATTGTTTTACGTGTCAGTCTTTTGCATCTTGTTCTAAGATTTAAGTTACCCCGTTCTATCCGTTGAGTATATTTTTTACTAACAATGTGTTTTTTGGGATCTAATAACCTAGCATAACTTCCCCATCCATCTGTAAAGTAAAAAGTAACCTTAAAATCCTCCGGTTTTTTTCAGTAATGATTCTGATGTGCTATCACATCTTGTACCAAAAGTATAAGCAACTACTTTTAACAAAATCTTATCCAAAGAATATCAAAGCCATCTTTGTTTGGATTTATTCTGTACATAAGGCCATTGTTCATCTATTTCAGGAGCAATAATTACTTCTATCGTATTGATAGAATGATTTATCTTTTTTAACGCTAGATTTTTTTAAAACACGGATAACCGTATTGATACCCACTTTTAATACTCTTACTGTATCCCTAACTCCAGAGCCATTGATTGACATATCTACTATCTGAGTCTTGACTCCAGGCTTAGAGGCATTATTAATATATTACAGTTAAAAATATCGATTACACTGCTTGCATTGATATCTCTGTTGTTTTGAAATTGAATATCCCGCCTTTACTACTTTTTCTGTGTCGTTATAATATCTACACTTAACATCTATTCTTGATCTACACTTAACATATATTCTTGTCATAACTCCTTAACTATAATTCTCTCTTATTACTGTTTGAGGATTATAGACTATTCATGCTAAGCTGCAATACGGGGGCACGACCTGCTAGGTTATTAGATCCCAAAAAACACATTGTTAGTAAAAAATATACTCAACGGATAGAACGGGGTAACTTAAATCTTAGAACAAGATGCAAAAGACTGACACGTAAAACAATTTGTTTTTCCAAGTCATTGGATATTCATGATAAAGTCATCGGAACTCTTATTGAACGTATAGCATTTAATACCCACATCTGTAAAATGGAGGTGCGACCCAAATATGGGATGGGGATATAATGCTAATATAATTAAAGCTAAAGCTACAAACTATAACGTACAACTTAATCGTAACGGTAAAAATAATGATATTAGAGTTTATCTGCAGAAAAATGATATCGAAACAATGAAACAGTTAAATATTAAAGGTGGAATTGTGCCTATTGATAAAAGCTATTATGTGACGAGACCGATTACCGGAGGTCTTGCCTTGATTAAAGTAAATAGTTTAAAAAATATCGGAGTTTATAATAATAATCTATTAGCCGGTTATACTGATGATAAAGGTAAAATGCTTGTACCTAACGTAACGCCGTATGTTCCTTCTGAAATAAGACTAGACGATGAAAATCTACCCCTTAATACCGAGTTTGAGGAAATTGCTTTGAAAGTTGTTCCAAAAACTAAATCAACATTATTATTAGACTTTAATGTTAAAATAATTAAAAGCGTTGAAATGACAATGTTTGACAGTAATAAACATTTTATTTCGTTTGATAGTACGATTAATATTGAAGGTTTAGACGAAGAAATATTTGTAGGTTATGATGGTAAGATTTATATTAATGATATTAAAGACCTTAAAGTATTAAACGGTTCTATTTGTGACGAGAATGAAGAGAATAATAAATGCTGTCATTCTAGCGTACCGGTTAATAGAGATTTAAATGATCCTGTAATTGATTTAGGCGAAGCGATATGCAAATAAAAAAGTTAATGGCGGTATTCTTAATTAATATAATTTATATCAGGAAATGCTATGGCATTACTCGCAACTTGTAATCCGTCGGTTCCCACTGTAAACTTTGGCAGTTTTAGCGTAGGGACGGTTACGGTTACGTGCAGCGCCTTATTATCACTACTTGTTAGCCATACCGTAACTTTTAGTACGGGGGCTGCTAATATTTATAATCCAAGAATTATGGTTAGTGGAATACGTAAGCTGAATTATAATCTATACAAAGATGCCGGTTTTACTCAAATACTCGTAGTAGTACGGTAACATTTACCGATAGCTATACACTAGGTCTTGAACCGGTAACAAGAAACTATACAGTATATGCCCGCCTGCCGTCACAACCTCTTGCCGCTGCCGGTGCATTTTAAGACACTATTATCGTAACCGTAACTCAGCCATAGCTATATACTTTAAAATCAAGATTTTTAGTTTTGATACCCACTTTAGCTCAGTATGATATAGAACCTTAAACTGACGCCTATGCGGGAATGCAACCGGGTTCCACGCAACGATGCCTTACCTCTGCTTTATAAAAACTATTCGATATAGTGATCAAGGGTGATTTGTGTCAAGTTAAAAATCTAAAAAAAATAAATATTTATATTGAATAAATTATCATTCTCGTGTCTACTTAGGTGAAGATTCTATGCACTGAATATGGTGTCATTTTTTCAAAATAAGCATTATAAATAACGCCTACAACCACATTAGTACCTATAATGAACACGCTTAAAAAAAACAAATTTCCAATAAATATAAACAACGAGCATAATAATTTACTCACTCCTTTCGGTAAAGCTATATTGCGAGATCGATATCTTATGAAAGGCGAAGATTTTCAAGATTTATTTGCACGTGTTTCTAGTTATTACGCCGAAAATAAACAGCATGCTCAAAAGCTATATGAATATATGAGTAAAATGTGGTTTATGCCGGCAACACCTATTTTAAGTAACGGTGGAACAGATAGGGGGTTTCCTATCTCATGTTTCTTGAATGAGACTGATGATAGCTTAGATGATATAGTAAATCTATGGACGGAGAATGTCTGGCTTGCCGCACGCGGTGGTGGGATTGGAAGTTATTGGGGTAATGTTCGCTCTATTAATGAAGAGATCCGTGATAAGGGGCATTCATCAGGTATTATACCGTTTATTAAAGTAATGGATTCTATGACTCTTGCTATTTCGCAAGGATCTATTAGGCGTGGTTCATCAGCTGTATATTTACCTATTAATCACCCTGAAATTGAGGAGTTTATCGATATAAGACGCCCTACAGGCGGTGACGTTAATCGTAAAGCTCTTAATATTCATCACGGTATAGCTATAACCGATGAGTTTATGAGAGCCGTTGAAAATAATACAGATTTCGATCTTATTAGTCCTGCTACTAAAAAAGTCGTACACAAAGTTAGAGCAAGAGATTTATGGATTAAGTTATTAACTACTAGAATAGAAGCTGGTGAGCCGTATCTGCTATTTATCGATAGCGTTAATAAATCTATCCCTGAGCATCATAAAAAACTAGGACTCCAAGTTAAAATGTCCAATCTTTGTAGCGAAATTACATTGCCGACGGGAATTGATCATTTAGGAAAATCCAGAACTGCGGTTTGTTGTCTATCTTCTTTAAATTTAGAGTATTATGAAGAGTGGAAAGATGATAAAGAATTTATCCATTCTATTATGCTATTCCTTGATAACGTTTTAGAAGACTTTATTAATAAAGCACCGGATACTATGGCAAGAGCTAAATATTCGGCATTGCGTGAGCGAAGCGTTGGGCTTGGCGTAATGGGATTCCACTCATTTTTGCAAATGAAAAAAGTACCGATAGAGTCGGTTATGGCAAAAGTTTGGAATAAAAAAATATTTGAATATATATCTGCTGAAGCCGATAAAGCCTCAATAGAAATCGGTAAAGAAAAAGGAGCATGTCCTGATGCTGAAGAAACAGGAAGTAATGAGCGATTTAGCAATAAAACTGCAATAGCCCCTACTGCTTCAATTTCTGTAATAGCCGGTAATGCATCGCCTGGGATAGAACCATTTGCTGCTAATAGTTTTGTGCAGAAGACCTTAACCGGTTCTTTTAACGTACGTAACAAACATTTGGAAAAATTATTGATCGAAAAAGGATTTAATAATGATCAAGTTTGGTCTTCGATCGCAACACATGAGGGATCGGTACAACATCTAACATTCCTATCTGAAGAGGAAAAACAGGTCTTTAAAACCGCTTATGAAATTGATCAAAATTGGTTAATTGAACTAGCAAGCGATCGCACTCCTTATATTACGCAAGCACAATCTCTAAACGTCTTTTTGCCGGGTAATGTTAGTAAAAAATATCTGAATAATATTCATTTTAAAGCCTGGAAAAAGGGTGTAAAAAGTTTATATTATTGTAGATCAACGTCAATACAGCGGGCCGATAAAGTCTCGCATGAGGTACTAAAAGGAGATTTTAAAGATTTAGAAAAACAAAACGATAAGCTAGCAGAAGCCGGAAACTACGAAGAATGCTTAGCTTGTCAGTAATCCTTAATGTCACCCCGTGGCTTGACCACGGGGCCCAGTATTTTATTTTTTCCTGGATCCCGCGTGAATAAATCACGGAATGCCAGAGGAAAGGGTTGGATTCCCGCTTTTGCGGGAATGACATAGAAGCCATAAAACAAAGCTCAAAAGTGGAAATAATATAACCAACAAAAAAATACAAATAACAACGAGTTAAAGAAAAAATTATGTCATTACTTGATGCAAGTCCAATTTATAAACCGTTTTCATATCCATGGGCATACGAAGCTTGGCATACTCAACAAAAAATTCATTGGCTACCAGAAGAAGTACCACTTGCCGACGATGTTAAAGATTGGAAGTATAACTTAACGCCAGGTGAAAAGCATTTATTAACCCAGATATTTCGTTTTTTTACACAGGCAGATATAGAAGTGAATAATTGCTACATGAAGCATTATTCACGCATATTTAAACCGACTGAAGTATTAATGATGCTATCGGCGTTTTCTAATATGGAAACGGTACATATTGCAGCATATTCGCATTTACTTGATACGGTAGGTATGCCGGAAGTCGAATATTCAGCATTTCTTAAATATAAAGAAATGAAAGACAAGTATGATTATATGCAGCAATTCGGGGTAGATACTAAAGAAGATATAGCAACTACTTTAGCAGTATTTGGGGCTTTTACGGAAGGATTACAGTTATTTGCTTCTTTTGCGATTATGCTTAATTTTCCTCGTTTTAATAAAATGAAAGGAATGGGGCAGATTATTGCTTGGTCGGTGCGTGATGAAACGCTTCATACTAACTCAATTATTACTTTATTTAAGACTTTTGTAAGAGAAAACCCTGAAGTTTGGACGGAAGCTTTACGTAAACGTATTTATGAAGCTTGTACGACTATCGTACATTTTGAAGATGCCTTCATTGAACTTGCTTTTGAAGTCGGGGGTATTGAAGGATTAACGGCATATGAAGTAAGACAATATATTCGTTATATTGCCGATCGTCGTTTAATGCAGCTAGGACTCAAAGATATATATTTGGTAAATCATAATCCGCTTCCTTGGCTTGATGAAATGCTAAACGGAGTTGAGCATACAAACTTTTTTGAAAATAGAGCAACAGAATATTCTAAAGCTGCGACTACCGGTTCATGGGAAGAAGTATTTACTGAAATGGATAATAAAAAATAATACATATTAACAACAAAAATAAAAAATTTAAGAAAAATAATTTCTTATTTTAAAAATCTCAAGTAATTTTATGGCTGCTATAAACAATAAAAATTATCAAAAAGTTGTAGAAAATGTCTTATCGTCTTCTAAAGCTAATAAAGTACTAAAGAGTGCAATCAAGGATTTATCGTCTTCAAATGGTATAAGTTTAAGAACGATGTTACTCGGAGCAAGATTTGTTTTAACTAATCCTGTAAATACTTATAATCTTGTTAAACTTGCTAAATCTTCTAATATATATCTTGATCCTGAATTCCAAAAATCGCTTCTTGAAAAATCTCCAATATGGGAATTTTTAAAAAAACATTCAGATGATTTGCCTAAAATAGGTCAAATCTTAGCAAAAGCAGGATTTAGAGAATTTCAAGATAAGAGTATTTTAGATCAAAAGGGACTCGAAATACTAAAAGAATGTTTCAAAAATGAAGAAGTACTTAAAAAACTTCAAGAAATTGCAGTCGAAGTAAAGCAAGAGCTATCGGACTGGAATAAAGTGACTTATAGAAGTTTGGATATGCTGGTTACCGATAAGAACTTCAAAAAATTCTTTAACGAAAAGAGTGAAGATATTACGAATTACATACGTATCGGAGCAACTGAAATACTTCCAAACGATTATACAAAAACTTTTGATGATATATTACAAAAACCCGAAAAGAAAAATTTATATCCATCAGTTATAAAAATATTTAATGAACATCCTGATTTTAAGCAAGAGCTAGCTGAAAATATAAATAGTACTAATTCTCTAAAAAGATTTAACAAATTATCCTCTGAAGAACAAATAATTATTGAAAGTTTCTTAGCAGAAGCAAAGCAGCAAGCTAAACCTTTCTTAAAAGAATCTTTTGAAAGCTATAAAATCGATCTTAAAATTTTAGATGTTATTCCTACCTTATTAAATAAAATTCCTGAGACAAAAAAGATTTTTGATACTCTTAATGCTCCAAATCAAGGTGTAATGATAGCTCTTGAGAAATCCTTAAAAATGGTAGCGAGTGATGATAAATTAAAAAGCTTTTTTGCTAATAATAAGACAATCTTACCAAATATTGCTTTAGGTATTATTGAAAATACTCCTAGCGTACAAAGCATCACAAAAGAATATAATTTTGATAAACAAATGCTTAGTATAGTAGGTGAGGTTATGTCAAAACCGGAAATTGCTCATGATATTATTGCAGACTTAAATAAAGGTGATTATATGAGTTTAGTCGGTAATATAACCTCCGCTCTTAATGATCCCTCATTTAAATTACAAGATATATTAACAGAGCAAAGTAAAGAAGGTTTATTTGATAATTTAATTACAGGGGTTTTAGAACAAGATGAAAAAAATAGCCAAACTATAAAACAACAACTTGTAAATTATGGTCTAGAAACGAGTGATGTTACAAAGCTAACTAGCATAATGCCTATATTACTTGATAAACCTGAATCATTAAAAAAGGTTTTTCGGGATTTTATTAAAGGTGATTATACGGGAATGGCAAAAGAGTTAATAGCTTTAACTAAAGACAATTCGGAAATCAAAACATATTTAAATAATAATAGAGAAATATTTGCGAGTATTTTAGATAAAACTTTAGTAGATATACCGGGTATAAATAGTCTTGATAAGAAAGAATTATATAAGATACTTCCATCAATGTTAAACCACCCTGATGAATTAGTTAAAGTTATAGAAGAGGTTGAAAAAAGTAATTATCGTGGTGCCGCTAGTGCTATATATAATTTAGCTCAAAAAACAAATTATTTTGAAGAGCAATTACCAAATCTTATGAAAGCCGGTTTTAGCTATGCTACTGAAAAAGTAAAAGACGTATTTAGTCCATCACAAGATTTTAAAGATAAAACTATAAATGAAATTACTCTTAGAAATAATTTAAATAAAATCCAAAATGGAAAATTCAACTTAGAGGGGGCTACATTAGCAGGTAATTTATCTAATATCGATTTTTCAGGCGTATCATTAAAAAATGCAGATTTAACTAAAGTAACTTCCTTGAAAGATTGTAATTTTAAGAATACTAATTTAGTAGGTGCCAAATTACCCGATAATTTAATGTTACTTACTGACACTTACAATCTTGATAAGACTATCCCTTCTTTAGCGCCTGAACTAATTAAAGAACAACAGGCTAAATTACTTGATAAAGCAATTGATAAAGTATTTTTACAAGTACAAGCCGAAGGAAAAAGAAATTCACTTGGTAAAAAAGAATTTGTTCAACAGGTAAAAATATTATGCGAAAAAAATCAAACGATTAAAGACTATATTATAGAAAAATTAAATTCACTACCTATGAATATGGTTACTAATCTAGCTACTCCTAAAACAAATCAATATAAACATATTGCAAATCATGTAAATTCTCCATTACAAATATTGAACCCTTTATATGAAAATATTGCAAATAAACAAGATATTAAGAGTAATTTATTGGAAAATATTCTAAGTGAACAAATATCACAAAAACTTTTTGATAAGGGTGATAATAGAGGAGAAGATTTTTATATGATTAATCAGATGCTAAAACCTATTGTTTCTGAATATTCTAAAGAAAATCCTGATAGTATAAATAATTTTTTAGAGTCGAAAAATCTAGAAAAGTTAGCAAGTAATATTGCCTCTACTTTAAATTCTAAATCTAAATATACTTGGGTAGGCACTATTACCGGTGGAATTTATTTACCAAAAGAAATCTTCAATGAACAGTTAAAAGATAACTTTAAAAACGAGTTTGAAAATATTAATAAATTAGATGTTTTAAAAGAAGCAAAAAATATAGCTTCAAATTTAGATAGTAAAGTGCGTATAATAGATAATCACGATAAATCACATACTTATGAATCATTACCAACAAAAAGTAAAAAAATACACAGATGACTCCATAAATCCTAAATTGATTTAATTATTACATTAGGCAATATAAATTAAAATATTTAAGTAGTTCTTAATTTATTTCTTTGAATCAATTCTGAGATAATTTAATGCTTATATAATTAAATATATTTCATTATTTTATGGCGATTATAGATGGTGCTAAACGAAAAAGGTTTAAACACGTTGTAAAACAAGCTTTATCTCCTAGTAAACCAAAAAGTTTGGTAGAGATTGTAGAATAAGCTGTATCCACAGGCAATTAATACTAAGGAACAGAAAAAATTTACAAAAACTATAGAACGGGCATTATCTTCTCCTGATGCAGACAAGGCATTTACAAGCTTTATTGATGACCTCGCATCTCCAAAGAAAAAAATATTACCCGTTAGTATAAGAGCATTATTAAAAGGTGCGAAGTTTGCCTTAACTAATCCTGTAAATAATTATAACCTTGTTAAGCATACAGGTTCTTCTGATATATATCTCGATTCAGAGTTTCAAAAATCCGTTCTTGAAAAATCTGAAATATGGGATTTTCTAAAAAAACATGTCGATGAGTTATCTAAAATAGGGCAAATCTTAGCAAAAGCAGGTTTTAAAGAGTTTCAAGAAGGTGCTTTTCTAGATCAAAAAGGCCTTACAACATTAAAAGAATGTTTTAAAAATGATGATGTTCTTAAAAACCTTCAAGAAATTGCAGTTGAGATAAAGCGAGAAGTACCAGACTACAATAAAGTGACTTCTAAAACATTAGAAGTGTTATCTACTGATAAAAATTTCTTGAAATTCTTTAATGAACAATGAGAAGATATCGCAAATTATATACGTACCGGAGCAACTGAAATACTTCCAAGCGATTATATAAAGCTTTTGCTGATATGTTACAAAAACCTCAAAGTACCGATATATATGCGAAAGTTATAAAAACATTCAATGAGCATCCTAATTTTAAACAAGAGTTAGCTGAAAATATAAACAATCCTAATGCTTTAAAAATATAGGTCGCACCTCCATTTTACAGATGTGGATATTAAAAGGCTATACGTTCAATAAGAGTTCCGATGACTTTATCATGAATATCCAATGACTTGGAAAAACAAATTGTTTTACGTGTCAGTCTTTTGCATCTTGTTCTAAGATTTAAGTTACCCCGTTCTATCCGTTGAGTATATTTTTTACTAACAATGTGTTTTTTGGGATCTAATAACCTAGCATAACTTCCCCATCCATCTGTAAAGTAAAAAGTAACCTTAAAATCCTCCGGTTTTTTTTCAGTAATGATTCTGATGTGCTATCACATCTTGTACCAAAAGTATAAGCAACTACTTTTAACAAAATCTTATCCAAAGAATATCAAAGCCATCTTTGTTTGGATTTATTCTGTACATAAGGCCATTGTTCATCTATTTCAGGAGCAATAATTACTTCTATCGTATTGATAGAATGATTTATCTTTTTTAACGCTAGATTTTTTTAAAACACGGATAACCGTATTGATACCCACTTTTAATACTCTTACTGTATCCCTAACTCCAGAGCCATTGATTGACATATCTACTATCTGAGTCTTGACTCCAGGCTTAGAGGCATTATTAATATATTACAGTTAAAAATATCGATTACACTGCTTGCATTGATATCTCTGTTGTTTTGAAATTGAATATCCCGCCTTTACTACTTTTTCTGTGTCGTTACAATATCTACACTTAACATCTATTCTTGATCTACACTTAACATCTATTCTTGTCATAACTCCTTAACTATAATTCTCTCTTATTACTGTTTGAGGATTATAGACTATTCATGCTAAGCTGCAATACGGGGGCGCGGCCAAAGAATTATATAATATAATAACTTCTATGCTCAATCAACCGGAGACGTTAGTTTAAATTTTAGAAAATGTTGAAAATAAGAAGTACATTAATGTTGCTAGTGGTATAGTTAATTTAACTTGGAAAGAAGGTAAAACATTGAATGTTATTAGACAAATACCAAATGTTGTTAAAGCAGGAGTTGGTTATTTTAATCGAAAATCTGATAAGACATCGGAATTAGAAGACAAAGTTCCGCCTTCTGTATTAAAAGAAGCACAAAATATAGTCTCAAATTTAAATAGTAAGATCAATATTGTAGGGTCTAACTCGAACTCATCCCCTATTACTCCTATTTCCAATAATAAAAAGAAAGAAGAAATACATAGATAAACTATACTCGCTGAATTTGAAAAACCCCCGATGTCATCCCTGCGAAAGCGGGGATCCATGCTAAAAAATCTCTAGTTTTAAAGATTTTTTTATTAGATAATTTTTTTCAAATAAAGCTTCAAAAAGCTCTATTTGAGCGGATCCCTGCTTTCGCAGGAATGACATAAAATCCATGCAACAACGTCAATGCCATGCTAGAATGACATTTAATATTTGTGCGAACTCTTCTTGGTTAGCGTATTCCAATGTTGTTTTATCCCGTATCTGGTTTTTAAACCAAGTAACTTGTCTTTTAGCATACCGGCGAGTTCGTATTTGAGCTGCACTTAAAGCCTCGTCTAACGCGAGGTTACCGTCTAAATAAGCTAAGATTTCTTTTACCCCTACTGCTTTTAAATTCAAATAATCTTGCGGTGTAAATTGCTTTTTTATTAAAGCTATTTCGTCAATTGCTCCTTCTTTGAATATCTTTTGTAGACGCTCATCGCATGTTTTATATAGAAATTTTCGCTCAGGGTTTAAGAAAATAATTTTGAAATTAAAATCAGATAAGATTTGCTCTTTTGGCAAGGTTTGAAAAGAAAAAATAGATTTACCAGTTTGCTTAAAAATTTCATAAGCTCTAATTAACCTTTGAGTATTACCTTGATTGATTCTAGAACTAGCGAGCGGGTCAAGTTTCTCTAATTCATTCCATAGCTCTATATTACCTATCTCAGCATGTAAATTTCTTACTTGTTCTCGTAAATCTAAAGATATATCAGGAATATTATTATAGCCAAAAACTAAAGAATTAATATATAAACCCGTTCCTCCTATTAATATAGGTAATTTGCCTCTAGCAGTTATTTCTTTTATTTTTTCTGCCGCAAGTTTTAGATATTTTATTACCGAGAAATCTTCTTTAATTGATAGAAAGTTATATAAGTGGTAAGTAATTTCAGTTTTGTAAGATTGAATAGGGGAGGCAGTAATAATAGGAATTTCCTTATAAACCTGCATTGAATCGATATTTACTATTTTAGCATTATGTATTTTAGCAAGTTCATGCCCTAAATAAGACTTCCCGCTGGCAGTCGGTCCGCATAATATTATTATATCTTTTTTTGTCACTTATTTAAATTTTTTTATGTATTCGATGTCATTTCCGCGAGCTATTACTGTCATCCCGCGGCTTGACCGCGGGATCCAATCTTGTTTATTTTTTTTGGATACCGTGGTCAAGCCACGGTATAACACCGAATGCGTTTTTCGATCTATGCGGGAATGACATAAGGCAACACGCAAAAATTAAACGGTTTCAGTTTCATCAATACATCATCCGGTCCACTAAATGTTATTGTGCTTCCTAGTGTGTAGTCATAACTAATAGTTGGACCGCTAAATAAGCCTGCCTCACTGTAGTCAAGAGTCATACTTTTTAAACCGTAAGATGTTGCTACATCGTTGTTAAGTGTAAAAATAAGAGGATTACTAGTATGCTCAAGGTCTGCATTTTTTATTACTAATGGTGTCTTGTTTATAATGATATTATTTAATATATTTGCACCTAATGAATTTGATTCATCTGCTAATGTTATTGTAGCTAATTTAGTATCAACAGGCGATATATCGATTAGATCTGCTTTAGATAGAACTTCTAACATATTATTTTCCCTTATATTAATTTAATATGAAAAGAATATTTAATTGTAAAAGTCAAGATTTAATCCTACAGACACTATAAAAACTATATCTGAATGTCTGATAAGTTATGACTGTCAGATGAGTATTCAAGATATAAGATTTCGTTATTCTTTTCAACATCTAACTTTTTACTATCCATAAAAGTCTGCATAGGCGTTTTACCATAGCGATATTTACCGGAATGTGATCTTTCGTTATTGTAATGCTCTAACCAAATATCAAGATCTAGTTGTAGATCATCAAGATCAGTATAAATCTTTTTACGCATAGCTGTATCAAAGAATTCTTGTTTCATAGTTTTATTAAAGCGTTCACACATACCATTTGTTTGAGGAGAATATGCTTTAGTAGTAGTATACTCAATACCCTCAATGCTTAAGAACAATTCAAAAGCATGATACTCTATATTGCCCTTATATTTACCACCTCTATCAGTTAGAATACGAAGTACTGGTATTTGCTGACTCTCATACCACGGCAGTACTCTATCATTAAGCATGTCAGTAGCGGTAAGAGCTGTTTTATCAGTATATAATTTAGCATCTGTAACCCTAGTATAGCTATCAATAAATACCTGAGAATATACCTTGTCTATACCTTTAAAATTACCTACATAATATGTGTCTTGGCATCCTAGATAATCTGGATGCTGTGTATCTATTTCTCCATGAGCTTCTTTCTCGCTACGCCGTTTCTCTAATACTTGTAACTGAGCTTCGGTAAGAACAATACCATCCTGAGCCATTTTTACTTCTAATGCTTTAAGTCTTTTATTGATATTATTTAAATCATTACGTAGCCAAATTGATCTAACCCCCCAGGTGATACAAGAATACCAGTCTTTTTAAGCTCATTTGATACTCGCATCTGACCATAAGCTGGGTATTCTACCGCCATATCTAATACTGCTCTCTCTACCGCAGGATCAACTCTATTTGCTATAATTGGCTTCTTCCGGCTAATCTCATATAACGCCTCTTCTCCCCCAGTTTCATATAGCTCTTTGAACCTATAATAACTGTCCCTGCTGTATCCCATAGCTTTACACGCTGACGATATACTTCCAAGACTCCTAGCTAATCCTATTTTTGGCTTTATTATTTTTTGATTTAGATTCATTTCTAATCCTCTATTTAATACTTATCTTATTTTACTAAATGTAAGATTGAATCTCAGCTATTACAATTTAAAAACCCAACAGATAAACTAATTTTTTAATAATCAATTAATAATCCGTATTTTTTAAGATGTTCGTTAATTATAGTTATTACCGCATCTAAACCATTTTTACTAGCTGATTCAGCCCGTGCAACTATAATAGATTCGGTATTAGAGCTACGCAGTAACCACCAACCATGCTCAGTATTTACCCGCACACCGTCTATATCATTAAATTCTATCCTATCATCAAGTAATTTTTGTTTTATCTCTTCTATAATTTTTAGCTTTAATTCTGAAGAAACAAATATTTTAATTTCTGGTGTACTATAGCTTTTGGGTAAATCTTCTATTACCTCATCTAGAGTTTTATTTGATCTACTAAGTAAATCTAAAAATCTTAGAGCGGCATAAATTGCATCATCAAAACCAAAATATTTATCAGCAAAAAATATATGTCCGCTCATTTCACCCGCAAGCAAAGCCTTTGTCTCAAACATTTTGCTTTTAATAAAGGGATGACCGGTACGCCATATTATAGGATTTCCGCCAAATGACTTAATTCTATCAACTATAAATTGGCTTGCTTTTACATCAACTATTATATTTGCATTTGGATTTTCCTTTAAAATATCCTCAGCAAAAATACATAAAATTTGATCACCGAATAATATCTTCCCATTTGAGCTTACAATGCCGATTCTATCACCATCACCGTCAAAAGCTATACCAAGATCGCAATTTTGTTCCTTAACTAATTTAATTAGCTCTTGTAAGTTAGCAGGATTCGTAGGATCAGGATGATGGCTTGGAAAATTTCCGTCAATTTTACTATTTATGATTATATTCTTGTTGGCTAAATTATTTTTTAGTGCTTCAATAATATTGCCCGTTGCTCCGTTACCAAGATCCCAAGCTACTTTTAATTTTGGGTCAATGTTTATTTCTTCTAAAATACGCTTTAGATATTTAGATTGTATGTTATTGTCGTACTCTATGTCATTCCCGCGAAAGCGGGAATCCATGCATCCACTTGTATTAATCTGGATTCCCGCTTTCGCGGGAATGACACAAGAGGAAGCAGGAATGACGTGATCATGCAAAATCCTCGTCAATAAATCCTGTATTTGAGGGCCGAAAAAAGATTTGCCGTTTTGCAGTACTTTAAAGCCATTATCATCACGAGGATTGTGTGATCCAGTAACCATAATACTACCGGCAGGCATAAAGTGTTTATCGGCAAAATATAAAACCGGCGTTGGAACTACGCCAAGATTTATGATTTCAGCCCCCGCATCAGTTAATCCTAATTCTAAGGCTTTACAAAGGATAGGGGAACTAAGCCGACCGTCTAAACCAACACAGGTTTTGTTGTTATCCTTCGTTATAGTCATCCCGGCAAAACAAAATCCTATCTTATAAGCTACTTCTTTCGTTAAGTCTGTAAGGCTATTGCCTCTTATATCATAAGCCCTAAAAATTTCTTTGTTAATTTGCATAAAAGAACTGTTTTGAATATTATTACAAAGCTCTTATGTCATTCTCGCAAAAGAGCCTTGTTGCGTGGCTCGGAAAACCCACTCGATGCCATTCCCGCGTAGGCGGGAAGGCATTGTTGAGTGGATACACGAACCGTCATTGCGAGGAGCGAAGCGACGCGGCAATCCGGAAAAATAATAAAAAAATTCTGTAAATCAGATCCACGCAACAACGCCACGCGGGAATGACATAAATGAGCCATGCAACAACACATGTAGTCGCTCGCAATGACGAGTTTGCGTAGTCTACAAACTAAAGCTTTCCCCTAAATACACTTCTTTAACTTTTTTGCTATTTGCTATTTCTTTAGCACTTCCTTCTAATAATACTTTACCTTCAAAAATAACATAAGCACGATCAACTATATCTAAAGTGTCACGCACGTTATGATCGGTAATTAAAATACCTATACTGAACTCGCGTAAATAAGTAATTAGGTTTTTGATATCGGATATAGCAAGAGGATCAATACCTGCAAGTGGTTCATCAAGCATGATAAATTTAGGCTCTATTGCAAGTGAACGTGCGATCTCAAGCCTACGCCTTTCGCCCCCTGATAAACTAGCGGCAGAAAGATCTTTTAAATGCACTATCGAAAATTTCTCCAGTAAATTATGAGTTTTTTGTTCAATTACTTCTTTGTCGTTTTCAGATATTTCAACTACAGCCTTAATGTTATCCTCAACAGACAATCCGCGAAATATTGAAGGTTCTTGAAGAAGATAACCAACCCCAAGCTTTGCTCTTAAATAAATAGGTAAATTTGTAATATTTATATCATTTAAAAGTAATTGTCCGGAATCCGGCTTCATTAAACCGATAATAATGTTAAAACAAGTTGTTTTACCAGCTCCGTTAGGACCGAATAAACCGACTATTTCTCCTTGTTTTATATTAAGAGATATATCACTTAATATATTTCTTTTTTTATATGCTTTTGATATATTTTTAACTTGTAAGCTGCCCATCTTTTTTATTTGTGTGTTTTTTGTGGATTAATTCTCAACGGCACTGCGAGCAGTCGTAAACTGCGTGGCAATCTCGTCAAATATCCTAAGATTGCTTCGTCAATATTTTTAACTAGATTGCTTAGTCGAATTACTGCGTAATTCTTCTCGAAATGACGAGAAAACCGGTATTTCATAATTTCCTCGCAATGACGTACCAAAGAATGTTATTTCCTAACAATATTTATATAATAGATTAGTTTATTAGTTTTTAAAACATTATCGTCACGTTGTAATATTACATTACCAAGTAGAATAAGTTGTTTATTATCGAAAAAATATTCAGCTGAATCTGCAAGTAATAATTCATTATTTATTTTTCTCTCTACAGTCAATTGAGTAGGAATAACTATATAATCAATAGTTCGCTTTCCACATATTGTTTTATAAAAAATATATAATTCTTTCGTTCTAAGTATTGCGTTATCGAAATAAACAACAACATTTCCAAGATATTCTGCCTTTTGTTTGGTTCTATCAATAATTAAAGTATCAGAAGTTATATGTAAATTAGAAATATCTTTATCATTAGCATATATTACAGTACTAATTATGAGCATCAAAACAAGTTTAATAATCCGATAAATCGATGATTGTAGAGACATTGCCTTTAAAAATTATAATATTATTTTCATCCACAGTATTAAAACTATCCGAAGTAACGGAAGAGTTTTTGTAAAGTAACGTAGCAGGCGAATTACCGGCTATATTCTTATTTACTAAATCAATCCGTGCATCATTAGTGTTAAATATGACCTCATCAAAATAAAGTTTTACATCGTTTTTTAAATCTAATATGCTTGATTCTTCGTCTAAAAAGCCTTCTTTCGCATGTATGGTGAGAGGTTGGTCCTTATTTACGTTATAAATAGCATTTATTATATCTAATTTATATTTGTTATCTGACTCTTTTATAGCTTGCTTAGTTTTAATTGTATAAGCATTTAAGTTTTTATTTACTCCCTCAAAAATTGAATCTTTCAATATAATATTATATTTTAAATCAAAATTTTTATTATCTTTTAAGCTTTTTTTTGTAACGTTAATATCCCCTTCTTCATTAGCATAACCACTTTTAATTAGTATATATCCCATATACAAAATTCCAAGTATTATTAAAAAATAGACAGATTTCCAAATTTTTTTTCGCCGTTTATAGGAAGAGAGCATAAATTTTAGCTAACTCCTACCTTCAGTAAATCATGAATATGAATAATACCTGTAATGATATTATCATCAACAATCGGTATGTTAGTGATATTTTTAGATTTCATTAAATTTAAAGTTTCTTTTGCAAATGTTTCGGATGAAATACAGGTAGGATTCTTAGTCATAATACTTGATGCTATTTTTAAGTGGATCTGATCGCTGATATGACGACGTAAATCACCGTCCGTTATGATTCCCAGTAGATTTTTGTTTTTATCTGTTACTATTGCACACCCCAAACGTTTTTTATTCATAATGATTACAGTTTCAGCAAAAGAAGTATCCTCGTATACTAAAGGTATTTCATCACCGCTACGCATTAGGTTTTTAATTTTTGTTAAATTAGCACCTATTGTACCTCCAGGATGATAAATCTTAAAATCATCTTTGGTAAAGCCTCGCTTTTCATGCACGGCAGTCATTAATGCATCGCCGAGTGATAACATTATTAAAGATGATATAGTAGGAGCGCCTATTACAGAAGCTTCCGGATATTCGGGTATTATTAATAAAAAATCACTTCTTTTAGCTAAAGTGGAATTTTTATTCATTGTCATTGCAGCAATTTTTATGGAAGAGTTCTTGCAATATGCGGTTATATCAAATAACTCTTTAGTTTCGCCGGAATTAGAAAGCATAATAACTAGATCATCTTTTGTAATCATTCCTAAATCGCCATGACTTGCTTCTGCCGGGTGTAAATAGAAAGCAGGCATACCGGTTGAGGAAAAGCTAGCAGCTATTTTTCTTGCAATATAACCGCTTTTACCTATGCCAGTTAAAATTACCCGACCTTTGAAAGATAGTAAAAATTCTACAATCTCATTAAAATCCTCAGGGATATTTTTAGATAATTTTTCTAAAGCACTCGCTTCATTAGAAATAACTCTCTTTGCGATGGCGCGATAATTATTTGTGTCGGTCATTGTTTTTTGTCATACCGCGACTTGATCGCGGTATCCATTTAAGTATTATTAGATACCGCGATCAAGTCGCGGTATGACACAGGGCTATGCTATGATAAGATCAATTAAAATACTTACGTTCTGTAACTGTTTCAGCCGTTTCAGCATTATTTTCTTCATTCCAAGCTCGTTTTTTACCAACATCTCGTTTTTCAGACTCTTGGTTTTCTTTAGAGTTATTTCTTGGTTTTGGATTATTTGAAGATTTATCCTTATCAGCATTTTTAATAGTTAGTTTTGCTTTGCCCTTATTATCAAAACCTATTAGCTTAACTTTTACTATATCGCCTTGTTTTAAAACACTACTAACCGTTTCTATTCTTTCTTCTGAAATTTCACTAATATGAACAAAACCATCTTTATTACCTAAGTAATTAATAAAAGCACCGGAATCTAAGACCTTCATTACCGTACCGTTAAATATTTCACCGATTTCAGGTTCAACGGCAATAGCTTTTATTTTATCTAATGCAATTTTTACTTTGTCTTTATCTGAAGCATAAACAGCAACGCTGCCGTCATCGCTTATATCTATTTTAGCACCGCTAGTTTCGCAAATTTCCTTTATTACTTTACCACCTGGTCCTATAATATCTCTAATCCTATCTTTATCTATTTTTATAGTAGTAGTAGAAGGGGCATTTTTACTTAGTTCGCTATTTGGTTTACTGATAACTTTATTCATTTGCTCAAGTATATGCAAACGACCAAGCCGTGCTTGTTCTAAAGCTACTTTCATTATATCAAAGTCCACACCTCGTATTTTGATATCCATCTGTAATGCAGTAATCCCTTCGCTAGTTCCTGCAACCTTAAAGTCCATATCACCTAAATAATCTTCATCGCCGAGAATATCCGATAATACGGCAAATTTTTTGCCTTCCTTAACAAGTCCCATGGCAATACCCGCAACTGGTGCTTTTATCGGTACGCCGGCATACATTAAAGCAAGAGAACTACCGCAAACAGTTGCCATTGAAGAAGAACCGTTAGACTCTGTAGTTTCCGCAACTACTCTAATAGAATAAGGAAATTGTACTTTAGTAGGTAATAAAGGATTAATAGCACGCCAAGCAAGCTTACCATGCCCGACTTCACGACGACTAGGTGCTCTCATCGGCATTGCTTCATTTACGGAGTAAGGTGGGAAGATATAATTGAGCATAAAGCGTTCTTTATACTCACCCTCTAAATTGTCAACTATTTGCTCATCTAAGCTAGTACCAAATGTAGCACTAACTAAGCTTTGTGTCTCACCTCTAGTAAATAAAGCTGAGCCATGAGTGCGGGGTAACAGCCCGATCTCACAGGCAATTTGTCTTATATCCGTGGTACTTCTTCCATCGATACGTCTATTTTTTTCTAAAATCTCGTTACGTAATATATCTGATTCAATAGATTTTAAAGCCGATTCGATTTGATAATTACTATATTTTCTATTTTCTATGTCGCTTACAAAATGCGTAAGAACTTTTTCAGGTACTAAATCTAAATTAGCGCTACGTTCTTGTTTAGATTTAATCGCAAAAGCTTGTTCAATTTCTTTTGCAAATAACTTTTCAATTTCGTTTTTTAATGAGGCAGGATATAAATCTTGCATTTCAAGTTTTGGTTTTTTAGCTTCTTCTGCTAGTTCTTTAATTATCTTTACTACCGGCTGGAAGCTCTCAAAGCCAAATTTTACAGCTTCTAGCATTTGTTCTTCAGAAAGTAAATGAGCTTCCGATTCAACTGTCATTACTGAATCCGCTGTTCCTGCAACTACTAAATCAAGTTGACTTGTTTTTAATAATTCAAGTGTCGGATTTAAAACAAATTCACCGTTGATCAATCCTACTTTGCTTGCAGCAACTATTTCTAGATAAGGAGCGGGGGATAGGCTAAGTGCAGCCGATGCACCAATGATTGCAAGTATATCTACCGGAGTTTCAGGATCATATGAAAGAACACTGCAAGTTACATGCGTTTCATTCACAAAAGACGGATGAAATAACGGTCTGATTGGCCTATCTATTAAACGAGATACTAAAACTTCCCTATCTGACGCTTTTCCTTCGCGCTTAAAAAAACCACCAGGTATTTTACCGGCAGCAGATGCCATCTCTCTATAATTAATTGTCAAAGGAAAAAAACCGATACCTTCTTTTGCTTTGTTAGCTACTACTGCTGTACATAGTAAAACAGAGTTACCCATTTTTACCATAACCGCACCACCAGCCTGACGTGCTATTTTACCTGTACTAAGTTCAAGAATTTTCCCGTTCCATGTAACACTCTTAGTTATTTCGTTATACATCTATTTATCTCATTTCATAATTTACATTTTTTGTATTCTAGCCCGTCATTGCGAGGAAATTACGAAGTAATTGTACGCCCGCAATCTCAGGAGTTTGTTATTATTTCATGAGATTGCCACGCAGCCTGTAGCTGCTCGCAATGACGACTTGACATCCACATATGTAATGCCTACTCACAATGACGATTACCTTACTACTTTATTTTCCTAATTCCTAGCTTACTTATTAAGTCTAAATATTCGCTAATACTATTCTTTTTAATATAGTTAAGTAATCTACGACGGCGTCCGACTAAAATTAATAATCCACGTCTTGAAGTATGATCTTTATAGTTAGATTTAAAATGCTCGGTTAAATTATTGATTCTTTGAGTTAAGATAGCACATTGCACCGCGCTTGAACCAGTATCATTTCCCGTTATAGCATATTCTTTAATTAATTGTTGTTTACGTTCTTGTGTAATCGACATCGATAATCTCTCCTTAAAATATATAGATCTCTAGTTTTAAAAGAATTCTACGGTGTTAAATTAAATACTCGTAAAGAATTAAAGCAACCTTCATTTAAGCTACCTATTGCAAGCAAAACGCCTTTATAGCGAACCCATAAAAGATTAACATCTTTTTCATAATCAAACAGGCATTTCTGTCCATATTTAATTTGCTGTGCTTGGCTGTCAGTTGCATCAAGAACCAGGATGTCGTCCAGTATTGCTTCTATCTTTATACTTTTTGTCCCAAGAAATTCTTTTGTAATTTCTTCGGGTGAAATAATATGAATAGCATTTTCTTCTTTAAATATTCCAACCTGAGTACGGCGTAATTCTATCACAAATCCTAAACTTTGCAAGGATAATGCCAAATCTTCTGCTAAAGTCCTTATATAAGTACCTTTTGAGCATTCCACACTATAGGTAGCGGTGGCATTTTTCTCGTCAAAATTTAAACATTTTAGATCATAAATAGTTATATTTCTTGGCCTTAATTCTACTTCTTTCCCAGCTCTAGCCAATTTATAGGCTCTTACGCCGTTAACCTTAAGAGCAGAAAAAGTCGGCGGTATTTGAGTTATGCTACCGATAAATTTAGAGCATACGGCATAAGCTTCTTCTTGAGAAGGGATATAATCTTTTGTTGCTATTACGGTGCCAGCATAATCACCGCTATCAGTCTGCACCCCAAATTTTACAGTAAAAATATAGGCTTTTTTAGCATCAATTAGTAGCTGTATTAGCTTTGTAGCTTCACCGACCGCAAGCGGCAATACTCCTTCTGCTTCTACGTCTAAAGTACCGGCATGCCCTATCCTAACTTTACCTAGTATTTTCTTTACTATACTAACAAGTTTAGCAGAACTTACACCTCTTGGTTTATAAAGGTTTAACCAATAATTACTCATTAATATACTTCCTAAAAATGAAGAGTTGATAACTTGAAACTTTTTCGTCACTGCGAGAAGAATTACGTAGTAATTTGACGAAGCAATCCAGTGAAAAAAAATGCTAATTTTAGCATTCTTTATTAATTTTTCTGGATTGCCACGCGAACTAAAGTTCGCTTACAATGACGATATCAACTCTTTTTAGTTAATACCTCAAATTAAACGAGTATATCCTTGACTTAAGTTTAGAAAATCTTTAATATATAATTCTAGCCAATTGAGATTTAGGTTAGACCAAATTAATGACGATTAACCCAGCTAATATAGAAAATCCTCCCTCTAAAATCAATATATATCTTTCCAAACTTACCGATTACATTTGGCCCATAAAACGTCACGAAGTTTCTAAATTTTTATTCATCACCTTATTAATGTTCTGTATTTTATTTATCCAAAATTTAATCAGAGCTTTAAAAGATAGTATTGTTACTACTATGATCGGTGCCGAGACTATTTCATTTTTGAAATTTTGGGGAGTGATGCCATCTGCTTTCTTAGTGACTACTATCTATGTAAAGCTTGTTAATAGTATGAAAGCAGAAAATATATTTTATCTTGTTATATCAATTTTTTTGGCATTCTTTGCTTTATTTGCTTATGTTATTTTCCCAAACCATGAAATATTGCATTTAAGCCCTGTAACTGTTCAAAATTTAACGATAAGTTTACCTAATTTAAAATGGTTTATATTTCTTTTATCGAAATGGAGTTTTTCGTTATTTTACATAATAGCCGAATTATGGCCAAATGTAGTTTTTGCATTACTTTTTTGGCAATTTGTTAATAATATTACTACAGTAGAGGAATCTAAAAGATTTTATCCGTTATTTGGATTACTAAGCCAAACAGGTATTTATTTAGCAGGACAATTTTTAGAAAATCTAAGTAATATTAATGAGTATGTAACTAATAAATTCTCATTGCAATCGTCTTTTCACACGCTTTCTATACAAATTATACTAACTATAGTATTAATTTTAGGCATCATCGCTATTAAAACTTTTTGGCTACTTAATCATAAAATACTAGACAAAGAGCATATGGCATTACTCAAATTTAAAGCAAAGAAAAAATCAATGACTATTGTCGAAAGTTTTCAAATGATTCTATCGTCAAGACATATTAGATTAATTGCAACTTTACTTATTTGTTACGGTATTGCTATAAACTTAGTAGAAGGTCCTTGGAAAGCGGCAGCTACCAAAATTTATAAAACTCCAACTGAATATGCGGCGTTTATAGGAAGTTATTTGAGTTATACCGGAGCATTTACCATTTTATTCGTCGTACTTGGTTCAAATATAGTTAGAAGACTCGGCTGGTTTACGGCAGCTGTTATCACACCTTTAATAGTTTTTGTTACTGGTATATTATTTTTTGCCGTTAATAATTTTGAAGGATTTGCAGGTTTAATAATAGCAAATTTCATTCTAACAGATCCTGCTTTAATTGCTATAACTATTGGCGCTATTCAAAACGTGCTTAGTAAATCAAGCAAATACACCTTATTTGATTCAACAAAAGAAATGGCTTATGTCCCTTTAGACCCGGAAATAAAAATAAAAGGTAAAGCAGCGGCTGATGTAATCGGTACAAAACTTGGTAAATCAGGTAGTGCATTTTTACAATCATTAGTATTTATAATATTACCTTCTGCTAGCTACCAATCTATCTCTGTTTGCTTGATGATTTTATTCATAATTACTTGTATAATTTGGCTTTGGGCAACCAAAGAACTCAACAAAGAATATAAAATTTCTCAATAAAAATATCAGATTTTTCTTGATATTTCTGAAATCCCTATATACTATTTTTGACAGTATAACACAAACTGTGAAAAAAGGTATGTTATGTCATTTCCGCGTAGGCGGGAATCCAGCTTTTTTCCTTTGTCATCCCGTGGCTTGACCACAGAATCTTTTGAATTATTTTTGCGGATAGCGCGATCAAGTCGCGGTATGACATTCAGTTTGTGCTAATTAATTTTTGATTAAATTAGAGGTTTTATGAGTAAAGACGGTAACCCGGATATAAGTGAATTTGATCCTTTAAATAGAGAATTTACGGAAGAAGAAAAACAGCAACAAGAAAAGCAAAAGCAAGAACTTTTTTCTCAAACTACACCCCCAGAACTAGAAGCTGATGATAGCATTTTTCAAGCACCGGCTAGCACCTCTACTTCAATACCTTCAATTAGTGCTTTATCCAGGGGGGTATCGGCAGACGGTCAAACATTAGATCCAATAACCGAAGCTATTAGAAAAGAGATTTTAGAAAAGCAAAGAGATATATTAAGAGAATATTTTGCCAATACAAATCCGGAGTTAGCTGAACAAATAGCAAAAGAGGAAGAAGATAAAAAATTCCATACTTTTTTAAGTAATCCGGATAATCAAGGGTTAGTTAATAAAGCTTTTGAAGATTCGGATACGAAAAAGAAGCTAGAAGCAGCAGAAATAACCGGTTATAAAAATGTTCTCTCAACATATAGTGCCGCTAATGGATACCTAGGTGGATTTAAGCCGGTACCGTGGGAAAACCAAATAGGCGCAAGTGATCTTAGAGCAACATTAGTTAAAAATGATGTAGGTGATGAACTTTGTACTTTAAATGAAAAAACTGTTAAAACTAAGCCTTTTACTGTAGCTAAACAAGATGGTACGCAGGTTCAAATTAGTTCATATAGAGAGATTGATTTTCCTGTAAAACTTGATAAAGCCGATGGGTCGATACATCTATCGATGGTGGCATTAAAAGCCGACGGTACGAAACCTTCTAAAGATAAAGCAGTATATTTCACTGCCCACTACGAAGAAGGGCCAAACGGTAAACCTCTGCTTAAAGAAATAAGCTCACCGCAACCTTTAAAATTTGCCGGAGACGGACCGGATGCGGTAGCTTATATTGAGCATGGTGGAGAAATTTATACACTTGCAGTAACACGTGGTAAATATAAAGAAATGATGAAAGAGGTAGAACTAAACCAAGGGCAGAGCGTTGACTTATCACAAACTATATCTGAAGATTTAACAAAGGTACAAAATCGATCCCAGGAAACACTACAATCAACAATAACCCCAAATCAAGGGTTGCAGTCACCTGCTGAAACACCTACTACTAAAACTACACAAATGCTACAGCCGCAACAAGCTAAATCTTCAGGAATTCCAAATCCACCTTATCCTCTTGGTGATCCTCACGGAATGCCGATGCCGCAACAAGTGAATCCAAACCTCCTTAATGCAGCTACAGCTTTATCAGGCAGCATACAAGATTTATTAAATTATGTAAATGCAGGTTTAACAAAAGAGACCGACAACAATAAACAAATTGATTTAATTAAAGAAGCAGCCTCAGCAATTCTTAATAATGAGAAAAGTGATATTGCTGAAAAGCAGGCTAATATAATTGCTTTAACTGAAAATACGGTCAATACTAAAGACCTTACACCGTACGCAAAAGTAACTGGAGTAAATGCGATATTAGAAACCATAAAAAATGATCAGAATACCCCAGACCTAGAAAAATCAAAAATGCTTGAAGGTACAGTAGCTATCGCGTTAAATTCAGAAAATCTTAATCCAACACATAAACAACAAATAGTGGGAAAAGCAACAGAACTTGCTTTAACATTTAATGATGAATTAGATAGATGGGCGGCACTTAATGGTCTCAGCGATACAATAATAAATAGCAACCTCCATGATGAACAAAAAGGGAGTATGCTTATAGGAATGGACAACAAGATAAACGAGTCAAAACTTACTCCTAAAAAAAAGAGCCAATTAATCGGGGATATATTAGCAAAAGAAAAAGAAGCGGGTGTTTTAACCCAGGAACAACAACAATTGATGCAACAGAATTTAGATAAGATTACAGCAGAACAAACTAAAAATGTCGAAATAGCAGAGGTGCAAGGTATTTTAGCTAACCCTGCATTTAATGCTATCGCTAAAACTGAGGCAATACAAAATGTTACCACAAAGGTTTTAGATAGTACGATTAAAGCGGAGATAAAAGGTGAAACACTTGAAAATATTACTAAGGTAGTTGCTGAGAGTCCTTTGAACGGTCAAGATAAAGCGGACATTGTTAAAGGTATAGGCAAAGCTATAGCTAGTCATCAAACTATAGCACCTACAGAAAAAATTGCTGCCATAGAATACGTAGAAAAAGGGGTTGCCGAAAGTATAACAGATTTGGAAGATAAAAAGCTAATGACTAAAGGGTTAGTAGACGGCATTTATGAAGGTAAAGCAACCCCCGAAGTAACTTCTGAACTGACTAAGGCAGTTTCGAGCGGTATCGACAAAAGTACTGCTACACCGGAAGATCAAAAAGCACTTAAAGATGCTGCAATGGAAGCAGCTTTGGAAAGAGAGCCCCAAAATTTAAATAAAGATTTATATCAAGACACAGATTTACATGCTGCAGCAAGAAAGGTAGCTAATGCATTAAAAGATGTGATTGATCCTATTTTAGAGGCTCACCCTGAAAAAACCGAAGTCTCAAAAAAACAAATTACAGAAAAAACTTCGGACATAGTTGCGGGTATAACTAAAACATCAAAAGATGTCCCTACACCTGGCGAAGAAGAATTAGAAAAATCTAAAGAATCAGTAGTATCGACAGAAGAAGAAGTTGTGAAAAAAACTTCTGGTATATTAAGTGATATATCTAAGCTTGCAGTTGAGAAAGTCAATAATTTTCG
The DNA here is from genome assembly GCF_964026445.1 of Rickettsia endosymbiont of Cantharis rufa. NCBI lineage: Bacteria > Pseudomonadati > Pseudomonadota > Alphaproteobacteria > Rickettsiales > Rickettsiaceae > Rickettsia > Rickettsia endosymbiont of Cantharis rufa. The sequence continues at coordinate 855,440 of NZ_OZ032150.1, read as the reverse complement.
TGCTATGCTTTCTCCAAATGGTAATCTTAAGACCATTGAAGAAAAAAGAGTTGAATCAGAACAGCAAATTAATAAATCAATTACAGATTATAAAACCATAGATGATAAATATAAACCTCAACATGAGCAACAGCAAGGAAGCTATGATAACACTAAGGAGTTAGCAGAGAAAAAATCATTTATTGAAAATTTAAAATTAAACGATAAAGAAAAAATAAAATTAATTAGTACATTAATTCAAAATGAAGCGGACAATAAGAAAAAAGGCGCAGTTAATAATATAACAATGTTAACAGAAAATCGAACAAAGCTTGAGGAAAAAGTTGCAATTCAAGATAAATCGAAAGTAGGTTATGATGCTCAACTAAAACCACGCAAAGATACAGGAAGAGTTCCTTAATTTGACATACATGTTATTCCCGCGAAAGCGGGAAGCTAGAAAAAAGTAACGTAAATTTTTAGTTTTGAAAACTTATATCATTGATATGTTTTAATTACTGGATTCCCGCTTTCGCGGGAATGACATAACCGCCATGCGACAATGTCGATCAAGTTAGCTAAGACGACATCTGTTCTAATGAATGATTATCGGGTAGCTGTTTAGTAAAGCTTAATTATATTCACGAAATTGTATACTTTATACATTAGTTTTTAGTTTTTCTTTTCCAGATAAACATTTTACTAAATTATTAACGGCTTGTTGTTCTTCCGTGCTATTAATCTTCATAAAATTTCTTGAAACTTCAATACACATACGTTGATGTTGAGTATGTACGGGCTGCGGTTTGTTAGCTTCTTCTAACCCTTCAAAGAAATAATCAATATTCCTATCTAAAGCCTCTGCAATTAGTACTAGCCTCCCTACAGAAATTCTATTAATTGCTTTTTCATATTTTTGTAATTGTTGATGAGTAACATCAATTACTTCAGCAAGTTGTTGACGAGACAACCCCTTAGCGAGTCTTAAAGAATAAATTTTCTTGCCGATAAAACTATCAATTTTCTGTATAATATCGTTTTTTCTACCCATTACCTTCTCCTTGGTTACTAATTATATCTATATTTAAAAATTTTCTTTGAATAAAAATGATATTACCATATTTTTTTATAAAATATGTGGTTATTAATAATTTTGCACCATTAAACTTATCCAATTTTAAGTAGAAATAATACCATAAATTAATATCATACGCAACTATAAAATAACATTTTTTAAGTTTTTTGTAATCATTAGGTAAATAATTATTAAAGAATCATGTAGGATTACTTCTTATCAAGAAAAAATATCATAAGAACCTTAAATATTTTTTAAAAGATAAAATATCAATATCTTATATATAAAAACTTATTTACTGAAATACTAAGACTGTTAACAAAATAAATTTTAAAACTAATTAAATTACTTTGTTAACAGTTCTATAAATTACAATTTATAAAAAAACCAAATTCTAGTGTATTATAGAAAAATATATAATTAATGCAAGGGAAAATCTCATTCCTATATTAATATTTCAAATCAAAGATAAAGTTAGTTTTATTTTAATTATAAATTAATTATTTACAGCTAACTTATTTAAGATTAAATATAAAATTAATAATAAAAACTTAAGCTTATAATGAAAAAAATTTTTAATTGTCTTTATGTGGCCTTATTCAGAACAATAGAAGATGATGGCGTTGAACATTCCGGATATATGTCATTTATGATACTTTTATCTATTTTCCCTTTCCTAGTATTCTTATTAGCTTTAACAAGTTTTTTAGGTGCTTCAGAACTTGGTCAAAATTTTATACAAATTTTTCTAGACAGTCTTCCGGAACAAGCAACGGAATCAATAGAAAAGAGAATACGAGAATTATTAAGTGCTCCCCCTCAAAGTTTAATGAATCTTGCCATCGTAGGCAGTGTTTGGACTGCTTCTTCTTTTGTAGAATGTTTAAGAACTATTTTAAATCGTGTATATCAAATAAAATCTCCTCCTCCTTATATAAGAAGAAGATTACTCAGTATTATACAATTTCTTATAATTAGTGCTTTGATTACCTTTACTATGTTTCTTTTAGTGGTGATTCCAATAATATTTACGAAAATCCCGATAATATTAGAGACTATTGAAAAATATAAGATCATTTTAAATTTTATAAGATATTTTTTAATTTTAATTTTATTGTTTTTAGGTTCCTCATCCCTGTATTATATATTACCTAATGTAAAATTAAATTTCGTTGATGTATTCCCAGGAGCTTTATTAACCGTGATATTATGGATAATAAGCGGCTATTTGCTTTCAACCTATATAGTCTACTACAACCAATTAAATTTAATGTACGGTTCCCTTGGTAGTATAATAGTTACATTAATATTCTTCTATATTATAAATATGATATTTATCTATGGTGCAGAATTTAATTATCTAATGAAAAATTATGAAAATATAGAGTGAAATGCAGCTTAAAGCACCTCATAAGTATTTAGTTTTACAAAAATAAAATAATTAATTGAAACAATTTTGGCAATTTTATATTTAAAACTTTATACCAATCTTTATTTTAGTTGTAAAAACAATTATTTTTTAGTTTTTAGGTTTTGTGAACAAAATACAAATTATTTAAAAAAATCCGCTTTAAATAACATAAAGCTCTCTTGAGATGATGTCGGTAATGGAGTTAAATTATATTGCGGATCGAAAGCGTTACCGTAAATTTTTTCTATTTTTTGGAGAGAATTAGGAGATTTTAAAGCCAATAATATTGATTTTAAAATAGTAAAAATTGCTATATACGGATCAGTTTCGGGAGAAGATAACCGATGTTCTAAACGTTTAGGAAAAGAATTTGGAATTCGTACGGCTACGCTCCTGTTATTTCCACCGTATGATATATGCGTAGGAGCCATAAATTTTTTATTTATCCGTGAATAATCTAGAGTAGTTGGCATAAAAGCGAGTAGGGTGTCTAACATATAGTGACATAGCCCTTGTGCTGCCAAAATTATATAATAATCATTGAACTCGGAATTAAAATTAATATGAAAATGCATGCTACTACCATAATCATCTAAAAACGGCCTAGGAGAAAAATCTATATAACCGTTTAACTGCTGTGCCATTTTTTTTAAAATAGTTCTAACCTCCAATATATTTTTTATATATTGTATTAAGTTTGCAGAAGGAGGGAGGTCTATTTCAAATTGGTTATTACCCTCTTCTTTTTTTATTTTAGAAATTTTAAATCTAGCTAAGTATTTTCTTGAAAGTATTTCAAATTTAGCTATATCAATATTGGGACTTAAATAAAACTCTATTTCTACGCCTATAATAGGAATTAGGTTATAGTCTTGGTGAAATTGTACTATTATTTTTTCCAACTGTTTATTTTTTTGTAAACGGTTGGATAAGGTATTGATAAAACTATTATAATTAATATGGGGTATTTTCATGAAAGGATTAATAAACAAATCAATTTATTATAAAATTTTTGATAAAACATTCAATAATTCTAGTCATAGATATATAAAAAAAAATAACTCTATAAATGAAACAGAAATAGTTGAAAACAAGAAATCCATTACTGCTTATTTTAAAGCACAAGATATTTTAATTTTAAATCAAGTGCATGGAAACCAAATTGTTAATGCTGATGATTCTATAATTGCCGTACCTGATGCAGACGGAAGCATTACAACTAAAAAAAATTTAGTATTAGCGGTACAATCAGCAGATTGTGTACCGGTACTACTGGCAAGTGGTGACGGTAAAATAATCGGAGCAGCACATGCGGGTTGGAAAGGAAGTATAAATAATATTATAAGTAATATAGTTACTAAAATGACAGAAAAAGGAGTAAAGAATTTAATAGCAGTGATAGGTCCTGCTATAGCTCAAAGTTCGTATGAGGTTGATGAGGAATATTATAAAGCTTTCCTAAGTAAGGATATTAACAATAAACAGTTTTTTATAAACTCAATAAAAGAAAATCATTATATGTTTGATTTACCGGCTTTTGTAGAGTTAAAACTTAAAGAAGCAGGCGTTAAAGATATAAAAAATATTGGTGAAGATACTTACACAAATCCGTTAAAATACCCAAGCAAAAGACGTTCATTTCACTTACAAGAATCTTATAATGAGAATATATTGTCAGCTATCGTAATAAAATAGGAATTGCTAAATAAAAGCTACGTCATTGCGAGGAGACGTTGTTGCATGGATCGAAAAGCCTAACCAATGTCATTCCCGCGTAGGCGTGAATCCAGTAAAACCATATAAAAACAAATTTTTATACTCTGTAGTAATATTAAAGTTATTTTTCTAGATTCCTGCTTTCGCGGGAATGACATAAACCGGTCTACGCAACAACACCTGCTCGCAATGACGATATTTATCTTTATTTAGCAATACCAAAATAACTCTTTATTTATCCGGAGTATATTAATGAATCAAGATAAGCCTTACTATCAAATAGTTTATGCACCAAACGATGTTTTTAAAAAACAGGCAGAATATATAGACGTTGTTGATGATAATATTCGTACTATTGTAGATAAAATGCTCCAGACTTTGCATATAGAAAGGGCAGTGGGCCTCGGTGCTAATATGGTTGGAATATTAAAGCGTATAGCGGTAGTTGATCTACATGAAAATAATAAATCATCACCTATAGTTTTTATTAATCCGGAAATAACTTATTTTTCTGAAGAAAAACAAACTTTTATTGAGGGTTCTTTATCGTTTCCGAGCATTGAAGCATCTATTACACGCTCAAAAGCAATCAAGGTAAAGTATCTTGATTATAACGGTAATAAACAAGAATTAGAAGCAGAGAGCTTTTTGGCCACAGTGATTCAGCATGAAATAGATTATTTAAACGGCAAAACTTTCTTAGATCATTCATCAAAACTTAAGCGCGCTACACTCCTTAAAAAGATGCTAAATCACATAAAACTCCATCCTCTCCACGTTCACGGTAGCGGTTGTCGGCATTAAGGCTATTAAAAAATTGACAATGATATATAACTTTATCACAATACAATTAATTAATTTTAATAGTTTAGCATGTTAATTAATGGTCAACCGATAGTAGGCACTACACAAGAAATATTACAACAACTATCTGAGTTACCATCTAGCTTTGCAGATGATAATAGATGGACTAAAGATAATTTTGAAAGAGGAAGCACAGCTTTAAACTTGTATTCTGAAGCTCTTAGTGCTAATTCATCAATAGAATTAGAGGAAATTAGCACTAAACTACCTTCATTAATCAAAGAAAACCCATATACTACTTTTTTGCATATAATAAAATTGATGAAAAGTATAGCGAATTAGGCGATAATCAAAAAGGAATCGAAAACTGTACTGAAGCTCTGAATATTGCATTAAATTCTAGATCAGTCTATCATGCGGAAATACCACAAGATGATCTGTCAACACTTTTCCGGACAGTTGTTTAAGTGCAATTTTGTATCTCTTCATATCTTACTGGTGATAAATAATCGTTAGCAGAATACATTCTGATACGGTTATAAAATACCTCTATATATTCAAATATGGCATATTTTGCTTCCTCCTTAGTTTTAAATTTATATTGATACATTAATTCTGTTTTTATAGTATGAAAGAAACTTTCAGCAACAGCATTATCCAAGCAATTTCCTTTACGACCCATACTCTGTTTGATACCATGTTGTTTTATAATTTTTAAATGACTATCAGAACAATATTGACTACCTCTATCAGTATGCCAAATAAGCCCTTTTGCTGGTTTACGGTCGCACCTCCATTTTACAGATGTGGATATTAAAAGGCTATACGTTCAATAAGAGTTCCGATGACTTTATCATGAATATCCAATGACTTGGAAAAACAAATTGTTTTACGTGTCAGTCTTTTGCATCTTGTTCTAAGATTTAAGTTACCCCGTTCTATCCGTTGAGTATATTTTTTACTAACAATGTGTTTTTTGGGATCTAATAACCTAGCATAACTTCCCCATCCATCTGTAAAGTAAAAAGTAACCTTAAAATCCTCCGGTTTTTTTCAGTAATGATTCTGATGTGCTATCACATCTTGTACCAAAAGTATAAGCAACTACTTTTAACAAAATCTTATCCAAAGAATATCAAAGCCATCTTTGTTTGGATTTATTCTGTACATAAGGCCATTGTTCATCTATTTCAGGAGCAATAATTACTTCTATCGTATTGATAGAATGATTTATCTTTTTTAACGCTAGATTTTTTTAAAACACGGATAACCGTATTGATACCCACTTTTAATACTCTTACTGTATCCCTAACTCCAGAGCCATTGATTGACATATCTACTATCTGAGTCTTGACTCCAGGCTTAGAGGCATTATTAATATATTACAGTTAAAAATATCGATTACACTGCTTGCATTGATATCTCTGTTGTTTTGAAATTGAATATCCCGCCTTTACTACTTTTTCTGTGTCGTTACAATATCTACACTTAACATCTATTCTTGATCTACACTTAACATCTATTCTTGCCATAACTCCTTAACTATAATTCTCTCTTATTACTGTTTGAGGATTATAGACTATTCATGCTAAGCTGCAATACGGGGGCGCGGCCTATCGTTGCTATATGCTTGATACTGACTTGACTCTCAGGAATATTAGTAATAAATATTGACCAATCAAGTAAATTTTGATTTCTTTGAGAAGACTTATAGCCACGTGCTTTTGCAAGTGTATTCGCCTTCCTTTTCCTGATATCAGATTGTTCTTTTGTAAGCTTATGGCAGACGATCCTAACCGGTAGTAATGATTCCTTGCTAAGTAAAATATCACCTTGTCAAAAAGTTACTTTCTCTAATAACTCAAGTAAATCTAATTTATTTCTAGCTCTATCATATATATTAGTATCAGTCTTGTAACGACTAATAAAATAAGCGCCTTTAGCACTTAAGGAACTAAAAGACTTAGGAACAAAATACCCTAAATCTGCTATCAATAAATCATTAGGATTAATATCCTGTAAATAATCTTTATAACCTTGATCTGATCGTGCCCCCGCAAGAATATCTATGTTACTTATTGTTTGTGTTGAATAATTATATAATGTGCAGCTTGATCGAAGCTTTTACTCTACGCTCATGATCCTTAAATCCTGACCCATGCCCCTTATATAATCTTTCCATATTGTCGGGCAATTTTATATTGCTGCTATCAAGTAACTTAACGTTATTAAATTTCTGTAATATCCCGCAATCAAGCTTAAAACTATTTGCAAATAAACCGATATTTTCTCATACATACTCCTCATAAAATCCACTGCAGAGTTACTAAATCTGAAATCTAGGCCTTGCTTACTTATTATTACTGATTCTTCATGTAATAATTGACACATTCTTTCTATGTTACAATCAGCATCACTCAAATTACCCAATACTAATGCTTGTGCAAACGAACAGCCGGTTAATCCTCTTCTCCCCTTGATAAAACCGCTGCTAATTGCAACTCTGATAGCTGTTTCTGTTAAAAACTCTTTGACTCTATTCGGTAGTTTTGTTATATTTTTCATTGTATAAGTCCCTTAGCGTTACAGTACTAATACCTATACTCTTTACCTCCTTTTTTAAGTAGCGCTTTTTTCTAAATTTCTTGCAAATTGCTTACTGCCTTTCCTTAACTTGACGCGTATGGTCCAAATAAGTGTGTAAGCTTTCTCAAAGGACTATATTCTATTTCTTCATCCAGCATCTTGAGTACTCGCTCTGATAGAGGTGGTACTGATGGTTAATATTGGCTTAATATGCTGCATGTCAAAGTTCTCAAACCTTACTATACTACTTAATATTAATTCTTCGTTTCTAGTGATGTTTTGCATGCCTATTAATCCTCTCTATCATATTAATTCGCTGCTATATTCTTCTAGCTCTGGGTCGCCCCCCCGTATTGCAGCTTAGCATGAATAGTCTATAATCCTCAAACAGTAATAAGAGAGAATTATAGTTAAGGAGTTATGACAAGAATATATGTTAAGTGTAGATCAAGAATAGATGTTAAGTGTAGATATTATAACGACACAGAAAAAGTAGTAAAGGCGGGATATTCAATTTCAAAACAACAGAGATATCAATGCAAGCAGTGTAATCGATATTTTTAACTGTAATATATTAATAATGCCTCTAAGCCTGGAGTCAAGACTCAGATAGTAGATATGTCAATCAATGGCTCTGGAGTTAGGGATACAGTAAGAGTATTAAAAGTGGGTATCAATACGGTTATCCGTGTTTTAAAAAAAATCTAGCGTTAAAAAAGATAAATCATTCTATCAATACGATAGAAGTAATTATTGCTCTTGAAATAGATGAACAATGGCCTTATGTACAGAATAAATCCAAACAAAGATGGCTTTGATATTCTTTGGATAAGATTTTGTTAAAAGTAGTTGCTTATACTTTTGGTACAAGATGTGATAGCACATCAGAATCATTACTGAAAAAAACCGGAGGATTTTAAGGTTACTTTTTACTTTACAGATGGATGGGGAAGTTATGCTAGGTTATTAGATCCCAAAAAACACATTGTTAGTAAAAAATATACTCAACGGATAGAACGGGGTAACTTAAATCTTAGAACAAGATGCAAAAGACTGGCACGTAAAACAATTTGTTTTTCCAAGTCATTGGATATTCATGATAAAGTCATCGGAACTCTTATTGAACGTATAGCTTTTTAATATCCACATCTGCAAAATGGAGGTACGACCATATGACCCTAGAAGTTACCGGAAGTGAGTTAATTAAATCTAAACTTATAGATATTCCTGAACGCAATGGGGTTTATCGGATGTTTGACGTTAACAAGCAAGTTATCTATGTCGGTAAAGCTAAAAATTTAAAGAAACGCCTTACTAATTACATTAAAAGCGATTTAGATAATAAGACGCTTCGGATGATTGCAAATACTTGTTTTTTAGAGTACAGCATCACCAATTCCGAAGTTGAGGCACTACTTTTAGAAGCTAGGCTAATCAAAAAATTTCAGCCAAAATTTAATATTCTTCTTAAGGACGACAAGTCCTTTCCTTTCATCAAATTACGTTTAGATCATGATTTTCCGCAGTTGCTAAAATATCGAGGTAAAACTCTAAGTGACGGAAAGTTTTTTGGTCCTTTTGCTTCGAGTACGGAAGTTGATACTACTTTAACAGAACTGCAAAAAATCTTTAAGTTACGTTCCTGCACAGATAATTACTTTAATTCATGTACTCGCCCTTGTCTACAGTATGAAATAAAACGCTGTTATGCTCCTTGTGTCGGTAAAATAAACAAGGAAGGCTATAGAGATTTAGTAACTCAGGTTAAAGATTTCTTACAAGGTCGTACTAAAGAACTCCAAGAGAATCTATCCAAAAAGATGGAAGAGTTAAGTAGTCAGATGCGTTTTGAAGAGGCGGCAGAAATTAGAGATCGCATTAAAGCACTTAGTTATGTGCAGCTTAAAGCCGGGGTTTCAGATATTGTTAAAGACGCAGATATAATCGCTATTGTAGAAAAGAACGGGCATTATTGCGTAGAAGTGTTTTTATATAGGGCAGGGCAAGCATGTGGTAATATTCCTTATTTTCCTACTTCTACAGAAAATAGTATCAAAGAGGAAGTATTAGAATATTTTTTATTGCAATTTTATCAAAAACAACAAGCACCTGCGGAAATTATTATTAATCATGAAATTAATGATAAAGAGAATGTGCTAGAGGTGATTAAGAAAATTAATGATATTGCTAAACTCAACATTATAATACCTATTAGCGGAGGTAAAGCAAAGCTAGTTCAGAACGCTAGAGCAAATGCTTTGTTTTCCTTAGAGCAGTATTTGAAGAAATTTGCAAAAAATCAAGAGATTATGCTTGAAATCAAAGAGTTATTTGCTCTTTCTGAAATTCCTGAAAGAATTGAGATTTACGATAATAGCCATATTCAAGGTAAGTTTGCTGTTGGTGCTATGGTAGTTGCCGGTAAGTCAGGTTTCGATAAAAAGGAATATCGGATTTTCTCATTGTCATCCCGTACTTTCCCATTGTCATCCCGCGGCTTGACCGCGAGATCCAGTACATCAATAAACAATACAGAACTCGCGGTCAAGTCGCGGGATGGCACCAACGGTACGTATAATGACATTGTTGGTGACGATTATGAAATGCTTCGACAAGTTTTAACACGAAGATTAACTAGACTTAAGAATGAGCCGCATAAATTACCAAGCTTGATAATTATAGACGGCGGCAAAGGGCATTTAGGCATCGTTAAAGAGGTAATGGATAAATTTGAAATGAATACTCCTTTTGTTTGTATGTCAAAAGGAGTAGATAGAAATGCCGGTCTCGAGCAATTCCATATGGTAGGTAAAGAGGCATTTACAATAGATAAGAATTTGTCGGTGATGAAATATTTACAAATTTTACGAGATGAAGCTCATAATTTTGCCATAAAGAATCATAGACTAGGTAGATCACGTGCTATAAAACTATCAAGTCTTGATGATATAGAAGGCATAGGGGAAACTCGTAAAAAAGCATTACTGCATTATTTTGGTTCATACAAAGCAGTATGCGATGCAACTATAGATGAGCTGGTTAAAGTAAATGGAATTAGTAAGTCACTCGCCGATATGATTTTTAATGTTTTGCATCAAAAAAACTAACTTCATAACTCACAACTATTCTATATCATGAGTTATAAAATAAATATTTATAACTCATGATATGGAGTTGGTGGCATAAAGATTGGCCTAGCTTTAAATATGATAAGAAACACATACTAGATTTAGAGAAAAATTTTGTTAAAAAATAGTGGTATTCTTTTAGGAGCTACTAAATATCTTTCAGAAACAGATCAAAATAACTTAATTGTCATGCTTGTAAGAAACGAAGCATTAAATACTTCTGAAATTGAAGGTGAATATTTAAATAGAGATAGTGTACAATCTTCTATAAAACGTTACTTTAATATAGCAACAGATAATAGAAATGCTTCACCTGCAGAAACCGGAATTTCCGAATTGTTTGCCGATATGTATTATTCATATAAACAACCCTCGAGTCATGATTGTTTGTGTCAATGGCATGAAATGCTAACTAACGGTAGAAGAGATTTAGGTGCTATAGGAAAATATCGTACTCACGCAGAACCTATGCAGGTAGTACCGGGTAAATATCATGAACCTACAGTTCATTTTGAAGCCTTTGGTATAATGATACTAAAGATAATATTTTTCCGTTTACCAAGGCTGCTATAGTCCATCTTTATTTTGAGTCTATACATCCGTTTGAAGACGGTAGCGGAAGAATAGGCAGAATTATTACTATAAAAATGTTGCGCCAAAATATAGGACAGTCGATATTGATTGTTTTTATCTCATGTAATAATTGAGGAAAAGAAATTATACTATAATGCTTTAGAACGTAATAATAAAAGCTTAGAAATTACGGATTGGCTATTATATTTTGTTGAAACGATAATTAAAGCTCAATATTATACTTTGCGTAATATAGAGTTTTTAATAAATAAAACAAAATTTTATGATAAATTCAAAAATATATTAAATGCTCGGCAAGAAAAAGCAGTTAAAAGAATTTTTGAGGAAGGAGTAGATGGGTTTAAAGGCGGTTTAAGTGCTAAAAACTATATAACTATTACGAAAACTCCTAAAGCTACTGCTACAATAGATCTTTAAGAGTTAGTAGAAATGCAAGCGTTTAATAAAACCGGAGAACCTAAGGGAACGAGATATGACATTAATTTAGAAGTAAATTAATTTCTACGCAAGTAGGTTTTTTTAGAGTTATCTGTATGGCTCATTTATGTCGTTTCCGCGAAAGCGGGAATCCATCATAAAGCGAGATAAACCAAGCTTTTAGTTTCAAAAATTTGTTGCATTTATAATTTTTTTTGGATTCCCGCTTCCGTGGGAATGACATAGAACCATAATAATACCGTCCTAAAATAAATATCACAAGACTCACTATCGTCCCTACAAATACTCCCCTAAGGTTGAAATATTGCAAAGATAAAGAATAGTATTCCCATATTAAGAAAGTAGCTGCGCCGCCAAGTGATGATAAAACCATTATGGTTTTAGAGGTTTTGATGCCGAAAAGTGTTGTTATTAACGGTACTAATATTACCGGTCCCCAAAAACCGGTAAAGAACACTACTAAGTCAATTACATTACTGAATTTTAAGGCTACAATTATCGCAAAACTTCCTATTATAACGTTAATAATTCGGGCAATTAATAATAATTTTTGCTGATTTTTAACTTTAAAAATAGGATTGATTATATCTTTAACAATAGCTATAGAAGTAACATTTAAATCAGAATCGGCAGTAGACATAACGGCAGCTAAGAGGCCGCTCATTACTATTCCTTGAATTAAAGTCGGGATGATTTGGTTGATTAAGTAAGGTAATACTAAATTTGACGGCTGGTTTGGATAAAGTCTATAAGCAATTAAACCGTTTAAAGTGATGCAAATCAAGAAGAGAAAATATACAGCTGATTTTTCATATATTGCTTTAGTTGTTTGCGTGGGATTTTTGTTAATTAAAGCTCTTTGGATAAATGTAGGGTATAGATTCATGACGCTAAAGCTTAAAGCTGCTGCAATCGTATAAGAAAGTAAGTTTCTTTGATCAAAATTTGCATTTTCCGTGGAGAAGTGATTAATAAAATCTACAAAACCGATTTTACTTAAACTGATAAAAGTTATGGTCGGTATAGCAATTATCATCGCCAAAAATTGTAGTAAATTAGTAAAAACAATAGATTGCAAGCCGCCGATTGTAGTATATATAAGTACTATACTATAACTTAAAATTACCCCGTTCACATAATTTATTTCTAAGATATATTGGAAAATATAGCCACTGACGCTTATTTGTGCAGCCAAAAACCCCACTGAAACAATGACTGAGCTAACACCGCCAATAAAACGACCGATATTACCATAATATGTACTCACAATGTCGCCGATACTTTCGGCTCCGTAATGTTTGGCAATTAAAGGTACTATATAGATCGCAATTAGTATATCTATCGGTATTGTAAGTATAAGAGCATAAGCATAATATTCATGCCCTAAGAAAACCTTTTCCATAATACCGAAGGTGGTAGCTCCTCCGACAGAACTTGCAAATATTGTAGCTATTAGTAATATCTTACTATTTCGTGCCTTGCTTTCAACATTTGCATAATTCTTGAAACTGCTATGCTTAGCTCTGTAATATATACCTATAGCTAAAATAGATATTAGATATATGAAGACTATAATATTATCTATAGGTATTTTAAACATAAATTAAGTTTTTGAAGTTCAAATTTAAGATATTGTTAAATTTAGCGCTGTTAACTAAGATTTATGATTATGTAGTTTTTAAGTTACATAACCAAGTCGCTCACAATAATATATATATTTAGCTAAGAATGCTAGATTTATAATTATGCATGATAAATAGCATCATCACCTCCTAAATAAGGAGCCCAAATATCTTGATCTAAATCATATTTATATGTTTTACCCTGATATTCCATTTCTTTTTCAGTAATTTTTTTCATTTGCAGATAGTTACTATTTGATCGATTTGTATTTTTGCTATTTTCACAACGTTCTTGTATTTTTAAAATAGCTAATATAGCAAAAATTATCCCGCAAATAGTTATTATCCCATCTTTAGTAAATGATAAAAATGTTGAGGTAATTGAAGAATCACCGAATGGCATATTTGATTCTTCTCGATCGCTCATCATAAATCCGGCAGCATGTACTGTCGGTCCTAAGGCATATGAAGTAAAGTTTTTTAAATTAGCTTCAAAGTTAGCATTAATGATACAATCTTCGGTAGTATTAAAGCCTATAAACGCCGGTATATTAGAGTCTTTTATTGTATTTTCGATAACACCGTATAGCTCACCGAAAATAGAAATCGTATTGTTTGAAAATATTTCAAAACTGTCATTAAATATAAAACTTATTTTATGCCCATCTTTTACTATAGAGTTAATAATATGTTTAGCTTCTTCCGGACACTTTCTCATTAAAATTCTTGCCAAATTGTGAATTCTATAATTTGCGTTGTCTTCACATTCTTCAAAATCTATAAGGGTATTAATAGTATGGCCGCGCCCCCGTATTGCAGCTTAGCATGAATAGTCTATAATCCTCAAACAGTAATAAGAGAGAATTATAGTTAAGGAGTTATGGCAAGAATAGATGTTAAGTGTAGATCAAGAATAGATGTTAAGTGTAGATATTATAACGACACAGAAAAAGTAGTAAAGGCGGGATATTCAATTTCAAAACAACAGAGATATCAATGCAAGCAGTGTAATCGATATTTTTAACTGTAATATATTAATAATGCCTCTAAGCCTGGAGTCAAGACTCAGATAGTAGATATGTCAATCAATGGCTCTGGAGTTAGGGATACAGTAAGAGTATTAAAAGTGGGTATCAATACGGTTATCCGTGTTTTAAAAAAATCTAGCGTTAAAAAAGATAAATCATTCTATCAATACGATAGAAGTAATTATTGCTCCTGAAATAGATGAACAATGGCCTTATGTACAGAATAAATCCAAACAAAGATGGCTTTGATATTCTTTGGATAAGATTTTGTTAAAAGTAGTTGCTTATACTTTTGGTACAAGATGTGATAGCACATCAGAATCATTACTGAAAAAAACTGGAGGATTTTAAGGTTACTTTTTACTTTACAGATGGATAGGGAAGTTATGCTAGGTTATTAGATCCCAAAAAACACATTGTTAGTAAAAAATATACTCAACGGATAGAACGGGGTAACTTAAATCTTAGAACAAGATGCAAAAGACTGACACGTAAAACAATTTGTTTTTCCAAGTCATTGGATATTCATGATAAAGTCATCGGAACTCTTATTGAACGTATAGCCTTTTAATATCCACATCTGTAAAATGGAGGTGCGACCAAGCCACGGTATGACACCGAGCACTTTTTTATATCCACGCAACAATGCATTCCTGCTTTCGCAGGAATGACATAAAACGCTATTATTTACCCTTTTTTAAAGCACAAGTTAATAATTTAACTCCTAGCTGTTAAAAACGCTTGACTACGTTATATTCCTATAATATCCTATAAATTACCATAAAATCCCAAATTATACCAATGAATGTATTTTTATCGAAATATGTAAACGGTGTTGATAAAAAGAGCAGGGTATCAGTGCCGGCGAATTATCGCGGGGTACTAGGGAAAGAACTATTTAACGGCGTAATTGCTTATCCGTCGATTAGGAATAATTGTATAGAAGCGTGCGGTATTTCGCATATCGAGAAATTAAGGCAGATGATTGAAACTCTTGACCCGTATTCTGAGGAGCGTGATGCCTTTGAGACTATGATATTCGGAGAAGCTGTGCAGCTTTCCTTTGACGGGGAGGGAAGAGTTGTGTTGCCGCAATCTTTAATGAAGCATGCAGGGATCGAAGAGCAAGCATGTTTTGTAGGTAAGGGGGTGATTTTTGAGATTTGGCAGCCACAGAATTTTAAAGAATATTTAAATTCCGTTCAAAAAATTGCTCATGAAAAGCGGTTAACCTTAAGGAATGCTCATTAATGACACAGCAACCTCACATACCTGTAATGTTAAACGAAATGTTAAAAGTTTTAGCACCTAGCAGCGGTGAGTCATATCTAGATTGTACGTTTGGAGCAGGAGGGTATAGCAAAGCAATATTAGAAAGCTGTGACTGTTATGTCACAGCCCTGGATCGTGATCCGAATGTGATTAAAAGAGCTGAAGAAATTAAACAAAATTACGGCATGAGGTTTGATTTCATAGAAACGAATTTTGCGGATAGTCTTGTAAAGCTTAAGGAAAAAAAATTTGATGGAATAGTACTGGATTTAGGCGTTTCATCAATGCAGTTAGATATCGCAGATAGAGGATTTTCGTTTTTACACGACGGCCCCTTAGATATGCGTATGAGCGGGCAAGGGCTTAGTGCCGAGAAATTCGTAAATACGGCAGAGGAAAAAGAGCTAGCCGATGTAATTTACAAATACGGTGATGAGAGCTTTTCACGAAGAATTGCTAAGAGAATCGTAGAATATAGAAAAACGGCAAAAATTGATAACACGAGCAAATTAGCCGAGATTGTTAGAAGTAGCATAGGATTTAGAAAAGGCAAAATCGATCCTGCAACTAAAACCTTTCAAGCCATTAGGATTTATGTAAACGATGAGCTTGGGGAATTAGAAAGATTTTTAGCAAATGTGCAGAATATATTAAAGAAAGACGGACGTTTGGTTGCTGTATCTTTTCACTCTTTAGAAGATAGAATAGTTAAGAATTTCTTTAAAGAGAATTCGGAAAAGCCGGTAGCAAGATCAAAATATGCTAAAGACGATACGATAATTGATCCGAATAAATGGCTTAAGATTATTACTAACAAAGCTCTAGCGCCTTCAGATAAAGAGACAAGGTTGAATGTTAGAGCAAGGTCGGCAAAGCTTAGAGCCGCTAAGAAGATATTATGACTATAAAAAAGTCTCACTATTTAATATTATTGATAATAATTATAGCTGTATGTAGCTTGTTTAACATAAAGGAGCGAGTCTCAACTCTTGATTATCAATTAGGTAGCGTTGAAAAACAGATAAATAGTGAAAATAAGAATATTCATATTTTAAAAGCAGAGCAAGCTTATTTACTTTCGCCGACTAGATTAAAAAAACTTATGGCAGCTTATTTGACCTTAGAAACAGTTAAATCTTATCAAATGATAAAAGATCCATTAGCACCGAATAGCGATCAAAATATTAAATTTGATCATAATATTAGTATTCCGAAGGGCAGCAAATGGCGTTACAGAAGAACTACGAATAATAAGTATATACAGACTGTTTCGAGTAGGATTAAGTGATTGTCCGGTATGTCATTCCTGCGAAAGCAGGAATCCAGTACTTTAAAACTTTTTAAAAGCTCGATTTATCTCGCTTTACCTCGGATTCCCGTCTACCCGGAAATGACATAATAGGTTGCTGGATGATCGCTACTTAAAACACTATAAATAATATATGAAACAAATTTTGGAAAAATGGAAACCTGCAATTAAAAGTCTGATATTTTGGAATGTTTGTAGTAAAAATACAAAAATCCGATTATTAATGGTTATTTGCGGTTTTTCTTTTCTTTTTTGTACTTTATCTTACAGGTTAATAATCGTTGCTACGAATGTTTACGATAAAAATATTAATTCCTTCAAAAAAAATCATCAATTTAGAAAAGAAATAGTTGACCGAAACGATAATTTATTAGCAGTTAACCTACCTTCTGCCTCGTTATTTGCTAATCCGCAAATAGTACTCGATCCTGAAACTTCCGTAAAAAGGCTAGCTGAAATTTTACCTGATATTAATAAAGCTAAATTACTTGCGGAACTTAAATCAAATAAAAGCTTTATATGGGTAAAAAGAGATTTATTACCTAGTCAGCAAGAAAAAATAACTAGCCTCGGATTACTTGGTTTTGATTTTGAAGAAGAGCAGAAACGAATTTATACCTTTTCTAATTTATTGTCGCATGTTGTGGGTTATGTAGGTAGAGACTCGGTAGGGCTTAGTGGCTTAGAACTCGCTTACGATAAATATTTAACTAATTCCGATCATGAATTAAATGAACCAAGGGATAGGAAAGAGCCGCTTAAATTATCGATTGATATAAGACTGCAAAGTATTTTAAGTGAGGAGATTGATAAAACTTTAAAGCAATTTAATGCTATAGGAGCAGTAGGTATTATTGCGAATCCTAATAACGGAGAGATTTTAGCGTTAGTAAATAAGCCTGATTTCGATCCTCATCATCCGAGTTTAGCAAAATCGGAGGAGCTGTTTAACACAGCAAGTCTCGGTATTTACGAAATGGGTTCGGTATTTAAAGCATTAACTATGGCAGTCGGTTTTGATACCGGTGCAATAAATATGAATGACGCTTATGACATTAGTTACATGAAAGTAGGAGGATTCCAGCTTAAGGATTATACGCCAAGGCAAGGGTGGCATAGCGTGCCTGAGATTTTTCTGCATTCTTCAAATATCGGCACAAGTCAAATTATGCTTGAAATCGGTAAAGGTAATTTTAAAAAATATCTAAAAAAATTAGGCTTATTAGATCAATTACAAATAGAATTACCTGAACGAGGTACCCCCTTATTTCCTTCTGAGAAAAGATGGAATGAACTAACTAGTGTTACCATGTCTTACGGTTACGGTATTTCTATTAGCCCTTTGCATTTTGTTAGAGCAATGTTACCGGTTGTTAACGGCGGTACTTTATATGACCTTACTTTATTAAAAAGAAAAGATGAAAAAGTAATAGGTACAAAAGTTTTTAGTGAAAATACCTCTACCCAAATGAAGAAATTATTTAGATCGGTAGTAAAAGACGGTAATGGTAAAAGAGCAGAAGTCAAAGGTTACCTTGTCGGGGGTAAGACAGGTACGGCAGAGAAGCTTTCGCAAGGTGTTGGGAGCAAAAAGAAATATTTAAAAAATAGCAGAGCTTCGTCGTTTTTAGGTATGATGCCCGTATCTAACCCGCAATATGTTATTTTTATTAGATTTGATGAGCCAAAGCCAACTAAAGAAAGCTTTGGCTTTGCAACGGCAAGTTGGACGGCTGTCCCTACTGCCGGTAGAGTGTTTGAGCGTATGATATCTTTATATGGCTTAGAACCGATAGAACAAAGTGAGGAAGAAAGTTGAAAATATAGAAATAAGTTAATCTTTTTTATAAGCTCAAAAAGAAGGTTTTTATGTCAAAAAATGAAAATATAACAGATAAAACTAGTATACCTATCCCACGGCTTAAGTCTTTTGATCCTACGATAACAAGAAATAACATTATATCAAAACAACTATTTACATCCACAAGCTCTGATATACAAGAAGAATTAGAGCTTAGCGGTAATGATAAAAGACCTAACCCCAGCTGTTGTGAGATATTGTAGATCCTGTATTCATATTTTAAAACTGTACAAAATGGAAAATTAATTTATATTTTGTACATGAGCGTTATACCGTGGCTTGACCACGGGATCCAGTTAAAATGAACTTTTTATATGGATTCCGCGATCAAGTCGCGGAATGACAACTAATTGTAGTATAACACAGTACAAAACACATAATAAAAAACTATTCATGTTAAAGATAAAACAGAGCATATATAAAAATAGCTTACAAATAACATTAAAATTGTTGCTTGCTTTGCTATGTTTTTTTATAATATTATTCCCGTTGCTGAGTTATAAAATAGGCATTCAAAGTAGAATTTTTCCGGCGATAGAAATTATATTTATTTATTATTTTATGTCATTATACTCCTTAAATATTTTTGGAATATTTTTTCTTGGATTATTGATAGATCAAACAAGCGGTATGCCTATCAGTGCAAATTCGTTAGTTTTTTTATCTGCATATATAATTTATAAATTATCTTCAAAATTTTTTATAGCTAAAAACTATTTGATAAATTTTGTTGTTTTTTGTGCTTATTGTTTATTTATATTGAATTTTAAATATTTATTAGTAACAATCAAGAAGCTAGAAGCAGATGGATATTTGATAATTTTCTTTCAATTTCTAACAACTATATTTTCTTATAATGTGGTTCGTCTTATACTTGATTCCCCTCTGAGTTACTTTAAAAAGTATGCTAAATAAAAAAATACTCCATGGTGAGTTAATTTCACGAAGGGCTTTTATAATCGGGGTAGGTAAACTCGGATTTCTATCGCTGCTTGGAATAAGAATGTTTTATTTACAGCTTATTAAAAGTGAAGAATATAAGACTTTATCAGATAAGAATCGTATTAGTTTTGTGTTACTCCCGCCTAGTAGAGGAAGGATTTATGATTTAGAAGGCAATATTTTAGCTACTAATAAACCATGTTATCAGCTAGTAATAGATAGGAGTATTAATAATAATTATAGGGATGAATTAGAAATAATTAGTAATATTTTAAATTTATCTCCGGAAAAATATAATCATATCAAACAAAAGATTAAAAAATCTAGTCGTCACACCCCTTTAATAATACTTGATCAGCTTGATTGGCAGCAAGTATCGATGATTGAAGAACAAAAGCACAAACTAACTTCAATATTTATCGATATAGGATATTTAAGATCATATCCTTTTTCAGCTACCGTATCTCATCTAATCGGTTATCTTGGTCAGATAAATGAGCAAGAGAAGCAGGAATTAAATATACATAGTTTAAGTGATTTTAATATTGGTAAATCCGGTATTGAAAAATATTACGATAACAAATTACAAGGAGAATTCGGTTATAAAAAAGTTGAAGTAAACGCTTACGGTAAACAAGTAAGAGAAATAGCAGGAACCCCCACTAAATCAGGGGAAGACATGCCTTTAAATATCGATGCTTCTCTTCAGCAAAATATACAGCAATACTTAAATCCCAAAGGTTCTTCAGCAATAGTTATGGATAGTAGAACCGGAAGTGTACTGATTTGTGCTTCTACGCCCGGTTTTGAATCGAATAATTTTAGTAAATTATCAGAAAGTTATTGGCAAAGTTTAACAAGCGATCCTTATAAACCTTTAATTAATAAGGTAATACAAAACTCGTACCCCCCAGGTTCGGTTTTTAAAATAATTACCGTACTTGCAGCCCTTGAAGTAGGTATTAATCCTAGTAAAACAGTTTTTTGTGACGGTAGTTCTGTCCTTAATACTAATAGCTTTAGATGCTGGAATCATAACGGACACGGGACGATAGATATGATGTCTGCTTTAGAGCATTCTTGTAATATTTATATGTATGAATTAGCAAGAATAGTAGGTCCGAATAAAATTCTTGAAGTTGCAAGAGAATTTGGCTTCGGCTCAAAAACCGGTATTGATTTAGCTCCTGAAAATAGCGGGTTTGTGCCGTCAAAAGAATGGAAGAAGAAAAAATTAAAGCTTCCTTGGTCAATAGGGGATAGTTTTAATTTAGCAATCGGACAGGGATTTTTAGGAGTAACACCGATTCAGCTTGCAAGATTTATTACGGCTATTGCAAGTAACGGCAAGCTATATACGCCTAGAGTATTAAAAAATGATCCAGGGTTTTATAATGTCAATATTAAGCCTGAAAATATCAAAATAATACAGGAAAGTTTATATAATACCGTGAATGTTGCGGGTGGTACGGCGTATTATAATAGAATTTTGGGTGAAAATAGACAGCTTGCCGGTAAAACAGGTACTTCCCAAGTACAAGGTAAACTAAATGCTAAAGATGATTTAAGCCGTGACTCTATTGCCTGGGAAAGACGTAATCATGCTTTGTTTTTAGGCTTTGCTCCTTATCATGACCCTCGATATTCCGTTACTGTTTTTGTTGACCATGGAGGAGGAGGTAGTAAAGCTGCTGCCCCAATAGCTCGCAAAATTATGTCGGACGTGTTGGATAAGTATTTGTAGTTTGTGTCATAACGTGTTGTTATGTGTTATTAATTTGAATATAGATCAAAAGATGGCAAGACTTAATTTAACTATTACGGATAAACTAAATGATAGTTTAGCATGCTCAGCAAAAAGCTTAGATAGATCAAAAGGGTATTCGTATTGATAGAATGATTTATCTTTTTTAACGCTAGATTTTTTTTAAAACACGGATAACCGTATTGATACCCACTTTTAATACTCTTACTGTATCCCTAACTCCAGAGCCATTGATTGACATATCTACTATCTGAGTCTTGACTCCAGGCTTAGAGGTATTATTAATATATTCCAGTTAAAATTATATCCTATAAGTTATTGCCTGCATTCTAACTTATTACCAAGATACACCAACTATTTTTTGTCCAATTTTTTCAGTTCATTATACTTCCAATAATTAATTGTAATAGCTGAGATTCAATCTTACATTTAGTAAAATAAGATAAGTATTAAATAGAGGATTAGAAATGAATCTAAATCAAAAAATAATAAAGCCAAAAATAGGATTACTGGGATTAGCTAGGAGTCTTGGAAGTATATCGTCAGCGTGTAAAGCTATGGGATACAGCAGGGACAGTTATTATAGGTTCAAAGAGCTATATGAAACTGGGGGAGAAGAGGCGTTATATGAGATTAGCCGGAAGAAGCCAATTATAGCAAATAGAGTTGATCCTGCGGTAGAGAGAGCAGTATTAGATATGGCGGTAGAATACCCAGCTTATGGTCAGATGCGAGTATCAAATGAGCTTAAAAAGACTGGTATATAATGAACTGAAAAAATTGGACAAAAAATAGTTGGTGTATCTTGGTAATAAGTTAGAATGCAGGCAATAACTTATAGGATATAAAATGACAAGAAAACAGATACGGAATTTCAGTGCTAAAGAGAAGACAAGGATAGTGTTAGAATTATTAAAAGAGGATGTAACAATATCACAGTTATCATCTAAATATAAGGTTAGCAGCAATAGCATATCACATTGAAAGAAGCAGTTTTATCAAATGCAGCGATAGCATTTGAGCCAGCCAAGGTAGTTAGTGAATATCAGAGCAAATTAATAGACTTAAGGAACGGAATGATGAACTAGCGAAGGATTTGGGGAAAACTACAATCGAGAGGGATTGGGCAGTGGGAAAGCTAAGAAGCTTGGATTTATTAAATAGAAAGAGTCTTGTAGAGTCCAAGCTAGGACAATTACCAAAGACAAGACAATGTGAATTATTAGGGGTTAACCGTTCTTCAGCATATTATAAAGTACAAGAGGTTAGTAGCTATAATATAAGTATATTAAATAGAATAGATGAGATGGTCGTGCCCCCGTATTGCAGCTTAGCATGAATAGTCTATAATCCTCAAACAGTAATAAGAGAGAATTATAGTTAAGGAGTTATGGCAAGAATAGATGTTAAGTGTAGATCAAGAATAGATGTTAAGTGTAGATATTGTAACGACACAGAAAAAGTAGTAAAGGCGGGATATTCAATTTCAAAACAACAGAGATATCAATGCAAGCAGTGTAATCGATATTTTCAACTGTAATATATTAATAATGCCTCTAAGCCTGGAGTCAAGACTCAGATAGTAGATATGTCAATCAATGGCTCTGGAGTTAGGGATACAGTAAGAGTATTAAAAGTGGGTATCAATACGGTTATCCGTGTTTTAAAAAAATCTAGCGTTAAAAAAGATAAATCATTCTATCAATACGATAGAAGTAATTATTGCTCCTGAAATAGATGAACAATGGCCTTATGTACAGAATAAATCCAAACAAAGATGGCTTTGATATTCTTTGGATAAGATTTTGTTAAAAGTAGTTGCTTATACTTTTGGTACAAGATGTGATAGCACATCAGAATCATTACTGAAAAAAACCGGAGGATTTTAAGGTTACTTTTTACTTTACAGATGGATGGGGAAGTTATGCTAGGTTATTAGATCCCAAAAAACACATTGTTAGTAAAAAATATACTCAACGGATAGAACGGGGTAACTTAAATCTTAGAACAAGATGCAAAAGACTGACACGTAAAACAATTTGTTTTTCCAAGTCATTGGATATTCATGATAAAGTCATCGGAACTCTTATTGAACGTATAGCATTTAATATCCACATCTGTAAAATGGAGGCGCGACCTATTAATGATTATCAAAATATAGGAGAACTTAAAGAGGGTATCAATGATTATATCAGTAAATATAATTATCAGAGATTTCATTCAAGTATTGGGTATAAAAAACCCATGAATGTATATCTCGATAGTATACAACATCATACACAAATAGCAGCTTAATTTTGAACAAAATTACCAAGTAAATTACTCGAAATTTTGTCTTGATTTTTCAGTCCATTATATATGTAGGTAATTTTAAAAGTATAGACAAGGTATATTCTCAGGTATTTATTGATAGCTATACTAGGGTTACAGATGCTAAATTATATACTGATAAAACAGCTCTTACCGCTACTGACATGCTTAATGATAGAGTACTGCCGTGGTATGAGAGTCAGCAAATACCAGTACTTCGTATTCTAACTGATAGAGGTGGTAAATATAAGGGCAATATAGAGTATCATGCTTTTGAATTGTTCTTAAGCATTGAGGGTATTGAGTATACTACTACTAAAGCATATTCTCCTCAAACAAATGGTATGTGTGAACGATTTAATAAAACTATGAAACAAGAATTCTTTGATACAGCTATGCGTAAAAAGATTTATACTGATCTTGATGATCTACAACTAGATCTTGATATTTGGTTAGAGCATTACAATAACGAAAGATCACATTCCGGTAAATATCGCTATGGTAAAACGCCTATGCAGACTTTTATGGATAGTAAAAAGTTAGATGTTGAAAAGAATAACGAAATCTTATATCTTGAATACTCATCTGACAGTCATAACTTATCAGACATTCAGATATAGTTTTTATAGTGTCTGTAGGATTAAATCTTGACTTTTACAAATTAATGTCGGTAATTTATTAGACATCCAGCTATATTTATACGAGTTATGAAACTCTTGATCACCCCCATATTCTTGTCTTTATATTATATGAAGAAATTTCTAGTAACTGTTTTCCTTCCGGTACTTCATGCTCACAAAATAAATATGGAATGCTTACATAAAAGAATTTTTTTAATTGATCATTTGTTCGGTTTTCATATAATTTTTTATATCCTCAGCTGAATTAGGTAATTTATATTTAACCACAGTCTCTTCTATTAACCCCACCCAACTATTATCCGGAGCATTATTTATTATAACTAAACCCGCTAATAATTTTTCTAAACTATCTATGATTAATGCAAACATACGACTAAAAGAATGAGTAACCAGCACGCATCGTAATGTATTTCTTCAGCACTATAATTATCTCCATCTCCAGGAAAATCACCTATATATAATGAACCCTGTAAATCCAATTTTGATACAAAATCAATCAAGTAGTTAGTTCCCATACCAGGACCGCTGGGAAGAAAAAGCCAATTAAGTTTACGGGCATTACCTTCTTTTAATTTATTTAACCTATAATTTTTTATAACTTCCTCCTTCATTTAGATATCCTATATGTTGGTGGTTTTAAATTTACTTAGCAAAGACTATTAATATATTGATGCAAAATTAAAAAAGATTAAGATTAAAGAAATGAATATGAATGAAATAAAATTTTTTAGAGCTGGCGGATAGGGTGGGATTCGAACCCACGGTACGGTTACCCGTACGCCAGTTTTCAAGACTAGTGCCTTCAACCGCTCGGCCACCTATCCAAGAAGATTCATACCAAATAATCTTGTATATTTCAAGGAAAATCTTGAAAAAAATATCAATTTTATATTACAAATCCAAATTGTTCTTTAACTTCGTTAACCGTTTCAGAAGCCCTAATTCTTGCTTTTTCTGCTCCTTTGTGCAGTATTTTTAATAAATATTCCCTATCGTTCATTAATTCTAAATATTTATTACGTATCGGTTGTAGATTTGTAATAATAATTTCAGCTAAATCTTCTTTAAATTTTGCAAAACCCTGATTTTGATAATTATCGATTATTTTTTCCAAACTTTCTTCGGATAAACTTCTATAAATATCTAATAAATTACTAATTTCCGGTCTTTCTTCTTTATCATAGCTAACAAAGCTTAAATGATCAGTTTTGGCTTTCTTTATTTTTTGATGAATAAGGTCATTATCATCTTTCAAATTAATACGAGCAAAATCAGATATATCAGATTTACTCATTTTCTTTAATCCATCCCGTAAGCTCATGATTCTTGTGCCGGAACCGTTAATTAGCGGTTCGGGAACTTTTAAAATTTCTTTATTAAATTTCCTATTTATCACTCCCGCAATATCTCTTGTTAGCTCTAAATGCTGTTTTTGATCTTCACCGACAGGTACTATATCAGCTTTATATATCAATATATCCGCTGCCATAAGTACCGGATAGGAAAATAACCCAAGGCAAGCTTTCTCTTGATCGCTACCTGCTTTATCTTTAAATTGCGTCATTCGCTTTAACCATCCAAGCGGTGTAACGCAATTAAGCAACCAGCTAAGCTCTGCATGCTCTTTTACCATACTTTGTACAAAAATCGTTACTTTATCGGACTCTAGACCTGCTGCTAGGTAAATTGCAAGAGTTTCCATAACTGAATTATTAAGTTCTGGCGGTTTAATATCAATTGTGATAGCATGCAAATCTGCCAAGAAGAAAAAACAATTATGTTCTTCCTGCATTTTAACCCAGTTTCTAATTGAACCAAGATAATTACCAAGATGTAAAGAACCGGTTGCTTGCACACCGGAAAGAGCAGTTTTTCTCATTTAATACCTTTTTATTTTACTCGCTATAAATTTATGTTATAAATACCATTTTAATTAATAATTAATTTAATAATTATGCTTTGGCGTTTAAGAATTTTATCATTTTACGGATTATTATCGTTATTTACATCTATTTTCTTTCTTATATGTTACATACCCGTAACATTTTTCAATGTCAACTATCAAATGAGATATAGAATTGCCATTATCTTTTCTTATGCTTTTGTATGGCTTGCAAAAATTTGTTGCGGTCTAAAATATGAAGTAGGGGGGCTGGAGAAATTACCAAAGACAATCTCAATAGTCGTGTCTAATCACCAATCCTTTTGGGATCAAATGTTTATGCAACTGATTATTCCTAAACATTCCTGGGTATTAAAGCGTGAATTATTTAACATACCATTACTTGGTTGGGGACTTCGGATGGTTAAACCGATTGCGGTAGACCGTGGTACTAATAGCTCGGTTGCTCAGATTTTAAGAGAAGGTCAGGAAAAAATAAAGGAAGGATTATGGTTAATAATATTTCCTGAATCAACTAAAGTTCCACCTGATAGAACGGTGAAATTTAAGCCAAGTGCCGTAAAGCTTGCTTCGATTACTAAAGTTCCAATTGTAATGATGGCTCATAATGCTGGTTTATTTTGGCCTAGAGGTTTTTGGTTTAAGCAGCCTGGAACTATAAAAGTAAAGATTATAGGTGTAATAGAAAAAGAAGAGGTGGAGCAAACTGACGTACGTATACTTAATGACAAAATTGAGCAAATAATTAATAGCGAGAAGCAAAAATTATTAAATTAATATTGGTTTATGTAATAATTAGTATTATCATTAAAATACTAATATTGTTATGGAGGTATTATGGTAGGTACAGCACCGTTAAAATTAATTGCAGTTATTGATAGCAAACAAATGATGCTTTACGATGCACAAGGTTTTAAAATCACTACTACTAAGCCTTTAAAATTAGCCTTGGACTCTGAGGAACATCACCACCATAGAGAAAAAAGACAAAGCCTTTACCAAAATAAATCTACACCGGGATCATTGTTTGAGCCGCACACTTCTCTAAAAAATATAGAACATAAAGAAGCAGCACGAAGTGTTATTAAGCATTTAGAAAAAATAGCAGGGAATGGTCAAGTTAAATATAAGGAACTGATTATTGTAGCAGAACCACAAATGCTTGGATGTGTTAGGCAAGAACTTAAAAACAGTCTAAAAAAGATGGTTACTAAAGAAATCGCTAAGGATTTAGTACAACATAGTGCAGACGCAGTCGAGCGAGCGGTATTTTCTTAAATAATTTGAATACTCAGGCAGAAGTGAATCTGTTAAAGTTTCAGCAAATTCTGGAACTTTGATCTGTCGACACTTTTCCGGACAGTTGTCTAAGCGCAATTTTGTATTTCTTCATATTTTACTGGTGATAAATAATCGTTAGCAGAATGCATTCTGATACGGTTATAAAATTCCTCTATATATTCAAATATGGCATATTCTGCCTCCTCCCTAGTTTTAAAATTTATATTGATACATTAATTCTGTTTTTATAGTATGAAAGAAACTTTCGGCAACAGCATTATCCAAGCAATTTCCTTTACGACTCATACTCTATTTGATACCATGTTGTTATAAGGCTCTGTCCAAATAAGTGTGTAAATTTCTCAAAGGTTATATAAAAGAAAATATAACAAAAAGAGAGATTACAATGACACAGAAACAAGATGCTGCAATGGATCAAGCGATAGATTTATTGATCAATAATGATACAAATGTATCAACTTTAGGCCGCACCTCCATTTTACAGATGTGGATATTAAAAGGCTATACGTTCAATAAGAGTTCCGATGACTTTATCATGAATATCCAATGACTTGGAAAAACAAATTGTTTTACGTGTCAGTCTTTTGCATCTTGTTCTAAGATTTAAGTTACCCCGTTCTATCCGTTGAGTATATTTTTTACTAACAATGTGTTTTTTGGGATCTAATAACCTAGCATAACTTCCCCATCCATCTGTAAAGTAAAAAGTAACCTTAAAATCCTCCGGTTTTTTTCAGTAATGATTCTGATGTGCTATCACATCTCGTACCAAAAGTATAAGCAACTACTTTTAACAAAATCTTATCCAAAGAATACCAAAGCCATCTTTGTTTGGATTTATTCTGTACATAAGACCATTGTTCATCTATTTCAGGAGCAATAATTACTTCTATCGTATTGATAGAATGATTTATCTTTTTTAACGCTAGATTTTTTTAAAACACGGATAACCGTATTGATACCCACTTTTAATACTCTTACTGTATCCCTAACTCCAGAGCCATTGATTGACATATCTACTATCTGAGTCTTGACTCCAGGCTTAGAGGCATTATTAATATATTACAGTTAAAAATATCGATTACACTGCTTGCATTGATATCTCTGTTGTTTTGAAATTGAATATCCCGCCTTTACTACTTTTTCTGTGTCGTTATAATATCTACACTTAACATCTATTCTTGATCTACACTTAACATATATTCTTGTCATAACTCCTTAACTATAATTCTCTCTTATTACTGTTTGAGGATTATAGACTATTCATGCTAAGCTGCAATACGGGGGCGCGGCCAAATTGTTAATACTGTTGGTCCTCTTAGTATTTCACATTTCGGACAATTACCTTCGGTTACGGTATCATTTAACATACAAGATGGATATTCAATTAGTGACGCCGTTCCAAAAGTTAATGAGGCTTTAAGAGAGCTACAAATGCCTGCAACCATAACAGGCAGCTTCCAAGGCGCAGCTCAAGCACTTCAGTCGTCTTTTTCCGATCTTGGCTTATTGCTCGGACTTGCCGTTATAGTTATTTATATAATTCTTGGCATGTTATATGAGAGTTTTGTACATCCTATAACAATCCTTTCGGGGCTACCTACGGCTATATTTGGAGCATTACTTACCTTGCTAATATTTAATAGCGAACTTGATATGTACGGATTTGTTGGGCTGATTATGCTAATTGGTATAGTTAAGAAAACGCTATCATGATTATTGACCTTGCTTTAGAACTTGAGAGAACCGGCAATAAATCTTCGCATGAAGCAATCTATGAAGCATATATAATAAGATTCAGACCTATTATAATGACTACCTTAGCTGCATTAATGGGAGCTATGCCCATTGCTCTTGGAGTCGGAGCAACAGGAGCAGAGCGAAGGTCGCTAGGGCTTGCCATAGTCGGTGGTCTACTCACTTCACAATTAACTTACTCTTGGTCGCCCCCCCGTATTGCAGCTTAGCATGAATAGTCTATAATCCTCAAACAGTAATAAGAGAGAATTATAGTTAAGGAGTTATGGCAAGAATAGATGTTAAGTGTAGATCAAGAATAGATGTTAAGTGTAGATATTATAACGACACAGAAAAAGTAGTAAAGGCGGGATATTCAATTTCAAAACAACAGAGATATCAATGCAAGCAGTGTAATCGATATTTTTAACTGTAATATATTAATAATGCCTCTAAGCCTGGAGTCAAGACTCAGATAGTAGATATGTCAATCAATGGCTCTGGAGTTAGGGATACAGTAAGAGTATTAAAAGTGGGTATCAATACGGTTATCCGTGTTTTAAAAAAATCTAGCGTTAAAAAAGATAAATCATTCTATCAATACGATAGAAGTAATTATTGCTCCTGAAATAGATGAACAATGGTCTTATGTACAGAATAAATCCAAACAAAGATGGCTTTGATATTCTTTGGATAAGATTTTGTTAAAAGTAGTTGCTTATACTTTTGGTACAAGATGTGATAGCACATCAGAATCATTACTGAAAAAAACTGGAGGATTTTAAGGTTACTTTTTACTTTACAGATGGATGGGGAAGTTATGCTAGGTTATTAGATCCCAAAAAACACATTGTTAGTAAAAAATATACTCAACGGATAGAACGGGGTAACTTAAATCTTAGAACAAGATGCAAAAGACTGACACGTAAAACAATTTGTTTTTCCAAGTCATTGGATATTCATGATAAAGTCATCGGAACTCTTATTGAACGTATAGCATTTAATACCCACATCTGCAAAATGGAGGTGCGATCCAAATATTTTCTTTATCTAATCTTATTTTAGGACCACTTGCAATAAAGTCATCTGTAAAATTAACAAACAGATCTACTTCTTTTAAAACATCAAGTAAGCTAGTTGATAGCCAACTCTTAAACATTTCTTCTTTTATTAGCTCTAATTGCTTTGGGGAATTTTGCTCTTTTATTTTGGCAACCCTTATATGACCTTTTGGCTTTTTTAGAATATTCACGAATTTATTTCGGGGAATAGCATTATTTAATCTAAATAATGCGTTTTTTAACTCTGCTTTCAGTGTACTGATAAAAGTATCGGCGTCTTGTGGTTGCTTGAGAATATTAAAATACTTTTCTTTATTTTGATAAAAATTCTGTGGTAAATCCTCTTTAGAATTACGATACTTATAACCCCCCTTTACCTAAACTTCTCTACTACTAAGTTTATTTCCTAACTTATTTAGTACACATAATTCTAAATCTATTTCCTTAACTCTACTATTTTTATCAAATATCTTATTCCTATGTGATTTTTGTACCGTCTGTTCTATCTCCAATACTTGATTGCTATAATAATACCGCTTATTGTTATTTATATTATCCTTAATTAAGTTAATAACATTTATAATCTTGTTACTACTTACAGAATTAAATTCTAAGACTTCTATTATCGGCACAATAATTTTCCTATAATAACGAGCAAAAGATTCTCTAGTACTGTAATATAATAAATCACTAAACTTGTTGGCTAGCTTTTTAGTTGATAATTTTTGTTGAATGCCTAACAATTTTTTCTTTGGAAGTTTCGGATATATAACTTTATTAATCAAACCTTCTTCATGATCTAAGATAGTACCTACTAAAATCTCCAATACTCCCCTGTTATCATAATTTTCCTAATCTCTTTTAATTTAGAAAACTTAGCTCTAGATTTGTTCTCTCCAGAAATACAAATTTTTTGAGTTGTATCTAGAAGAATTTCTACGAGAGAATCACTTATATCGGCTTTTCTCATGAAACAGAAAATAATCAGTTGAGCATATTTGCTAGCATCTGGCATCTCTTTTATGGCACTTGGGTATTTATTGACAATATTCCTATAATAGCGTTTTAAGTGCTCAGATGTTAAAGTTGTTACAATCTCTGGATATTTTAGAAGCTTTAAAAATCTTAATTTCTCAGTCTCTGATTTTATGCTTTCTACTGTCGCACCTCTTACCCAACGCATAAGATGATTCATCTTAGACATGCCATCTGTAATAATTAATAGTTCATCTCGATAAGCTTTTGTTTCAATACCCAAACTATCAACTATAGTTCGGAATAAATCTTTTTCATATTGGTATATAGTGCTTTTTACGATTCTACTTATATTAGACTCCTTAATAGAAGAAATACTTGCTTAACTATGAAATCCTGAGCATATTCCTGTAGTACCTCATATTCAAATATTCCTTCACAACTTATTATATTTTTTAAATGTAGCTCCAAATCAATCCTATCAGTCTTATCGGTTTTTTTAACAGCAGAAATATTAAAATGTTGTAGGATTCTTATTTTATAATTCCTAACTGCTCTATCTGAAGGAATTGTAATGCTTGTGGTCTCTAAATCCAACTTAATAGCAATATTAGTTAATAATGAACCTGATATTTTTGGCAAACCATCCAAGAACTTATGATGAGATTCATAATATTTTAACATTATTGCATAATAGGAACGAAATTTCTTTCGGATGGAAGAAATTAATTTATATTGTGAGTCTGTAAATTTTGAATTTAATCGTTTCATAAAAAGTTCCTATAATTCCCAGTCTCGGTACATTTTTAACCAAAACTGCAAAAAATCTGGGAGATTTTATAGCGCAATTATTCTAACTATGAAAGTCATTTCCTAACTCGGCACTTTCTATAACTTTGCCGCTCCTTGCACGATCTTTAGTATTAGGCCTATAGCCAAGGTAGTCGTTTAAATCTTGTTCTTTACATTTATATATTAAGATTTACCATGTGCTTTTTATATGATTAGTCAAAATACGTTAATAATAAGTACATTACTAATTATCTTTCCAGTATTTTATTACTTATTTCTTTATAAGCTCCAGGTTTTAGATTGCTTATTGTAAAACTACCATACTGAACCCTAATTAATTTGTTAACTTTTAGCCCAAAATACCCGAATATTTTTCTAATTTCACGATTTTTTCCTTCAAATAGAATTACTTCAAACCAAGCATTAGTCTTATTTCGTTTAAGCAACTTTATTGACCCTGGATTATAAAATATACCGTCAATTTCTAAATTTTTATAATCGCTTTTTAGTAGAATATCAGGATTCCCATACGCCCTAACATGATATACTCGCTTTAACCTACTTGAAGGTAGCTCAAACTCTCTTGCTAAATCACCGCTATTAGTTAGTAATAACAAACCTTCACTATTTAAATCCAACCTACCTATTGAAATAACACGAGGTAAACCGGATAAATCCTCAAACACGGTTTTACGAGATAAAGGATCTTTATGAGTAGTAATTAAACCGACAGGCTTGTAATATATCCAAAGCCTCGGTTTTTGCGATTGATTGATTAATACGCCTGATACTTCAATTTGATTACTAATCTCAACATTTATAGCCGGTGATAAAATTGTAATGCCATTTACCCTCACTTGCCCTTCAATTATTAGCTTTTCGGCATCGCGCCTAGAACAAACACCTGCATTACTAATTACTTTGGCTAGTCTCTGCATTTTTAAATATAGTAAATTTCAATAGACATCTTCCCAAACCAGCTTATAGAGAGGAATTTAAAGGAGACACGGAAGCACTTGCCACCGCAGCGTACATAGAGGTACGTGAGGGTGCGAGTACCGGCTCGACGTCTAAATTACCTCTAGAAGCGAAGTTTGGGAAAATGTCTAATAAGAATATATAAAAATACTCTTAAAAAGCAATATTAATAATTTGACATTAATTATTAATATAATTATATTATAACTGTTAGATACATTTTAATAAAAATATACAAATGTTAGTTTTACTTATCAAAACTTTTTACTCTTTAAAATTCTTATCTTCTTTTTTTAGCTGATTTTCTTTTTAGCGAAAATTAAATCTTTTTTCTTTAATCTAACTTTCATTAAATTATGCAAAAACTTATTGGTTCAATCCTGTTAATTTCAGGTACTTGTATAGGTAGCGGTATGATAGCACTACCTATGGTATTAGCAAAATTAGGTCTAGTACCTAGTATAATATTGATGTTTATAATTTGGTTTATAATGTATTATACTTCCTTAATTAATCTAGAGCTTAACCTTCAAGCTGGTAAAGGCTTAACACTCGGGGCACTTGGAGAATATTTTTCGGGACGTACTGCTCAAATTATCGGTACGATAAGCCTTAAACTCCTTTCATATGCGTTACTTGCAGTATTTATATACGGCGGCTCTTCAATATTACAAAAGTTATTAACTTTAAATACAAATATAACTTATATAGGAGCATGGTATGTTATTATTAGCATTCTAATATTATTATTACCTCTACAGTTAGTAGATTATATAAATCGGGTGCTATTTATCGGATTACTTACAATAATTGCAATTTTAGTTATTGGACTTGTTTCCATGATTCAGTGGGATGATTTGCCGTTATTCTCACCAAATTATAAAGAAATATCTGTATGGGGTGTAGTAACTCCGATAGTCTTTACTTCATTTGGTTTTCAAGTAATCTTCCATACCCTAACTAATTATTGTAACAAGAATGCTAAAATGCTAAAGACGGCGTTTTTATTTGGAAGCTTAATTCCTGCAATAGTATATATAATTTGGACTTGTAGTATCCTTATTGTA
Source organism: Rickettsia endosymbiont of Cantharis rufa (assembly GCF_964026445.1). NCBI lineage: Bacteria > Pseudomonadati > Pseudomonadota > Alphaproteobacteria > Rickettsiales > Rickettsiaceae > Rickettsia > Rickettsia endosymbiont of Cantharis rufa. The sequence continues at coordinate 821,144 of NZ_OZ032150.1, read as the reverse complement.
GTACATCATAATAATCCAATATTTTATCAACAAATGATTACAAGTAATATAGAAGTCGGAGACTTAATTAAGGAATTAAGTAATATAGCAAAATGGCAGTCCGTACAATTATTAGTTTGGATAATTTCAACTCTTGCTATCGCTACATCAATACTTGGAGTAGGGGTAGGGTTATGCGATTCTCTTAAAACTATGCTTATGAATGTGATCCCGAATGTGGTAATTCGTAACATAACTGCCGCTATTGTTACTATATTACCGGCTTATATTGTAGCAGTAGTAGTACCGAATGCTTTTATCACAATTTTAGGGTTTGCCGGTATGATTCTTGTAATAATTGCAATTTTATTACCGGTTTATCTGTTATATAAAGCAAAGATAAGTAAATTTTATTATCCAGAATTACAGAAAAAATATTTGATTACTGCATGTGTAATTGTCGGGATACTTATAATGGGCTATGAACTTGTTAATATATTAGCTAAATAAACTATTAAATATTATGATAGTAGAAAAAAATAAAAGATAAATATCGTCATTGCGAGGAAAAACTATAAGTTTTGACGAAGCAATCCAGTTAAAAAATTCTGATTTACAGAATTTTTTTAATCTTTTTCTAGATTGCCACGCCACTTCGCCCCTCTCAATGACTGAAAATCGGTCCACGCAGGCAAAGCACGCTCGCAATGACGATCTGGTACCCATGTCAATAATAACGTTAAAGTAATTCTGGTTTAAACAGAGTTAAAAGTTCTTTTCTCCAAATTACCAAATTTAGAATATTGACTATCATAGTAAAGTGGAACATTTCCAACCGGCCCGTTACGATGTTTTGCAACAATTATATCGGCAATATTATATACTTTGTTGAGCTTATCCAACCATTCAGCATGTTTAACGTCGCCTGCTGCTGGCTCTTTTCTAGTTAGATAATATTCTTCACGATAAATGAACATTACTATATCCGCATCCTGTTCTATAGTTCCTGATTCTCTAAGGTCGGATAGCATCGGTTTTTTGTCCTCACGTAGTTCTACTGCTCTTGAAAGCTGAGATAACGCAATAACCGGAATATTTAACTCTTTTGCGATCGCTTTTAAGCCTTGAGTAATTTCTGAAATTTCGCTAACTCTATTTTCGGATTTACTCGCTCCTCTAATTAGCTGCAAATAATCGATAAATAATATACCGAGATTATGCTTGCGTTTCATTCTTCTAGCTCTTGTTCTTATAGTAGAAATAGATAGAGCAGGGGTATCATCAATAAAAAATTGTAATTCCGATAAAGTATTTGCTTCCTTGCGAAGACGGTTATATTTTTCTTCACCTAGAATCCCCGTACGAAGAGAAGTAGAATCAATTTCTGCACACATTGAAAGTAGACGCGTGGTTAGTTGTTCTGAGGACATTTCTAAAGAGAAAAAACCTACCGACTGAATTTCTTGATTATCGCGAATATTTTTAAGACGCATATTATTACAGGCGTTAAGTGCAAGATTTATAGCAAATGCCGTTTTCCCCATCGATGGACGTCCTGCAAGGATTACAAGATCAGAATTATGAAAACCGAATAATTTATTATCTAAATCAAACAGACCGGTAGATATACCAATTACATGATCGTTATTTTTCATAGCTCTATTAATGCTAGCTAATGACTCTGAAATAGATATACCGATTCTAGTAAAGCTCTTTTCGTTTAAGCTTTCACTAGCTAAATCGTAAAGTTTAGCTTCGGCATGTTCGATCTGTTCTCTTGCTTCAAATTCTAATGAGGAGTTATAAGCGTCATTTACTACTTCTTCGCCGATATTTATTAAATTACGCTTTATTGCTAAATTATATATTATTTTACCGTAGTCCACCGGATTTATTACCATCATTGACATAGTTATCAACTTTGCTAAATATTCCGTCTCTTCCATTTCCTTAAATAACTCATCTTGAGTTAGCATACTACGCAACGTTACAGGAGTAGCTATCAGACCTTTCTCGGTAATTTTCTCAATTGCATTATAGATTTTTTGATGAATAGGCTCAAAGAAATGTTCTAAACGCAAAAACTCTGATACGTAACTGAGTAATTCATTATTGGTTAGAATTGCTCCGAGCAGCATCTGCTCAGCCTGAACATTAGAAGGTAAGACCCTTGGTATGGGTAAATTATCTTCGTTATCAGTTAGTGTACTTACTTCCTTATTTATTTTATTACGTGCCATTTTGTTTGTTAAAGTTTATTGTTATTGGAGCGTCATTACGAGCGGTCAAGGACCTTGTTGCATGGCTCAAAAAATCTGCTCGATGTCATTCCCGCGAAAGCGGGAATCCACGGTAAAGCGAGATAAATCGAGCTTTTAGTTTCAAAAATTCGCTATATTTACACTTTTTACTGGATTCCCGCTTTCGCGGGAATGACATCAAGTGCTTTTTTCGATCAACGCAACAATGCCTCGCGGGAATGACATCGGAGTCGAGCGACAAAACACAGAACATTTTACATTATTCATTTTTTGCTTCATTTCTACGTTCAGCAATTAATTTATCTACTAAACTCTCTTCAGGCGGAGAATATTTATTAATCATATTACGAGCTTTTTCTAATGCAAGTTTTAATAGTACAGTTGAGATTTTATTACTCATAACTACCCCCAGCGTTTAATTAAATTAGTTTCAATATCGAAAAAATCTAAAACTCTAGTAATAGAATGATTCACTATATCATCTATTGCTTTAGGGTTATTATAAAAAGCCGGTACGGGCGGTGCTATGATGCCACCGTAACTCGCTACTTTTAACATATTTTCCAAGTGTCCAATATGTAGTGGAGTCTCTCGTGTCATTAAAATAAATTTTCTTCTGTCTTTAAGTACAACACCTGCCGCTCTACTAATTAAACTATCTTCCATTGAGTGAGCAATGCTTGCTAAGGTCTTCATGCTACAAGGGGCTATGATCATCCCCAAAGTTTTAAAAGAACCACTTGAAATAGTAGCCCCTAAATCCTTATCATCATAACAATAATTTGCGAGTAACTTAACTTCATCTATAGAATATTTAGTTTCGAGCTTTATAGTAAGAGTTGCTCCTTCCGAAATAACTAAATGAGTCTCGATATTTTGCTCTTTTAATACTTCAAGCAAACGAATACCGTATATAGCACCCGAAGCTCCGGAAATTGCTATAATAATTTTTTTCATCTAGGTTTCTATAATTTATCAGTTTAGTATATAATAAAAAAAAATATATAAAACATATAATATGCGAATAGCAAAAATATTATTACCGGCGGCAAAATTATTCCCTTTAGATTACTTAGTACCGGAAGATTTAGAGCTAAACATCGGTGATCTTGTTGTAGTGCCGTTTAGAAATAAGGAATTAACCGGTATAATATGGGAGTTCACCACTGTTCCTAAAGCGAAAAAGCTAAAAACCGTAAAAGAAAAAGTGCCACTAAATTTAAATCTTACTTCAGAAGTTTTAGAATTAATTAAATGGATGAGTGGTTACTATATGTCAGAACTTGGAAGTATAGCCAAGTTAGTATTACCTATAGATATTGCAGAGAAACCGATCAAAGTTAAAGAGCAGAAAATAAACAATAACTTTGTGCTACCGGATTTGTCAGAAGAGCAGAAACAAGCAGTAATAGTCTTAAATGAAAGCAATAAGCCTGTGATTATTAAAGGTGTTACGGGGTCAGGTAAAACGGAAATATATTTTCATTTAATAGCAGAATACTTAGCAAAAGGTAAACAAGTGCTTGCGATGCTGCCTGAAATTGCTTTAAGTACCCAAATTATTAATCGCTTTATAGAGCGATTTGGTTTTGAACCTATAATATGGAACTCAAGCGTTACTAAAGCTCAAAAGAAAATGATTTTAAGAGGTATATTAAGTGATAAAGTTAAGGTGGTAATCGGGGCTAGAAGTAGTTTATTTTTGCCTTTTAAAAATCTCGGTTTAGTGGTTATAGATGAAGAACATGACGATTCCTATAAACAAGATGACGGTATATTATATAATGCAAGAGATACGGCTATCGTAAGAAGCAAATTCGATAAAGCACAAATTGTTTTGTGTTCAGCAACGCCGTCTATTGAAACGATGTATAATGTGAAAATAGGTAAATATCAATTAATTACTCTAGTTAATAGATATAAAAATGTCGACTTACCGAATATAGAAATGATCGACATGACCAAAGAGAAGTTATCTAAGAATTTCTATTTATCTAAGATTCTTATAGAAGCTATCAAAGGTAATTTAGATAATAAAAAGCAAACAGTATTATTTCTTAATAGGCGTGGTTATGCTCCGCTAATGCTATGCAAAGCTTGTGGTCACAGATTTACCTGTAAATTTTGCTCTTCTTGGATGGTAGTACATAAAGCAATTAAAAAACTTGAATGTCATCATTGCGGTTATCAAAGTAAAATTTTTAATTCTTGCCCTGAATGTCTAGAAGATAAGGCATTAACTATTTGCGGTCCAGGAATAGAAAGAATAGAGGAGGAAGTAAAGGCACTCTTTCCTGAGAGTAAAATTGCGGTGATAAGTAAAGATCATGCTAAAAATCCTGAAAAAATAGCAAAGCTTCTACATCAAATGGAAAATCTAGAAATTGATATTTTAATAGGTACACAAATAATAACAAAAGGTTATCACTTTCCGAATCTTACCCTAGTCGGTGTAATAGATGCTGACCTTGGGAGTAACAATGCTGATCTTAGAGCATCTGAGCGAACTTTCCAGTTACTACATCAAGTAGGCGGTAGAGCAGGGAGGGGAGATAGTAAAGGGGTGGTATATTTGCAGAGCTATTATCCTGATAATATTATTTTTAGTTACGTTAAAACCGGTGACGAAGAGAATTTTTTTGCAAATGAACTCGGAATAAGAAAATCCGCTGATATGCCGCCGTTTTCTAAAATGGCATCGGTAATTTTATCAGGTTCCAGTGAGTCTAAAATTTTAGAAATAGCTAGGGATATGGTCCGAATTGCACCAAAAGCAAACGTGAAAATTTTAGGACCGGCAAGCTCATTAATGTCAAAGCTTGCCGGTAAATATCGTTACCGAATACTTATTATAGTCGATAAGAAATTTAATTTGCAGAAATATTTAAAATTTTGGCTAAGCCTTATAAAAATTCCCCCTTTTTGCCAAATAAAAATAGATATCGATCCTAAGAGTTTTTATTAGCTTCTATACCTTTCTCCCTTATTCTTTGGTGGAACACTAGATGAATTAGAAGAAGGATTAGTAAGAGATTTTTGTATTTCTGCTATAGCTTTTTTAGTATTTTGAGTAGAATTTTTTATAGCATCTTTGTAAAAAGCAGCTTTAGTCTTATCTCCAGTAAAAGAATATTTTATAAAATTACCAATATTTTTCCAAATAGGAGTATTATCCATTTTTGTAGTTTCTTCGCACCATTTACCTACCTCTTTCAGTCTTGTTTCAACTTTAGCTATAGCAGATGGATTATGTTTATTATCATCATAAATCTGAATAATATTAGTTACTTTTTCTTTAAATTCGATGTGTTTACTACTTTGTTTTAAATTAGCTATTATATCATCACTGTTTACTAATTCTCTAAGATTATCAATTATATCAGATAATTTAGGTGGTTCAGGTAGTTTATAATGTTGATTGATTTTCTCAAATTTATCTTTATGTGGGTGATTCTTTATTAGATCGTCTTCTATAAAAGAAATAAACTCTTTTTGAGGTACCTCTACTTGTTTTATTAGCCGTCCTAATGATTGTTCATAAGCTTTAACAGTAACATCAAGACGCTTCCCTGCCATAGAACCACTTAATTCTATATAGCGGCTAAATTCCGGAATCAAAGCATCTTTGGTATCAATATTATGATTTTTAAAAAATCTCTCTATTTTCTCTTTCACGGTTAAATTAGATTGTGGTTTATGCGTTTCTTCGCTTGCTATTTGGCTATGGGTGATATCTTTATAAAGCCGATTAATTCTCTCAAATTTATCTTTATGTGGATGCTCTTCTATCAGATTTTCCATAAGATTCATAAATTGTTCTCGGTTATTTACATCTATTGCTTTAACTATATTTGATAATGTTCTGTCATAAGTATTAATAATCGAGTTAACCCGATTTGGATTTTGTGTATTTTTAGTCGAAGATACATAATGAAATAAATCCTCAACTCCAAAGTCATGAAGCTCTATACTACTGTTAGTTAAAAAGGATCTTATTGCCCCCCTTTTTTCTTGTTCGGAAGTTGAATTTGGAGATATAGTAGGTTTTTGAGGCGCATTATCATGCTGTGTTGTTCTTGCGATTTTTTGCTGCTGTGTTATAATAGTTGGATTAACATGTTTTGCTTCCTGTCCTTTTTGAGGAGATGTGGTATCGACAAATATATCAAGTGCTTGGGAATGTGTAGTTAAATAAGTCTGTTTTTTATGCCCCTCGTCCCGTGCCTTTATTTTCTCAGAAGTAGGCTTTGGAGGAACGGTTGGTTTTGTATTTTTTGGTGGGTTATTTGACATATTTGATTTCTTTTCCCACTCCTTTATTTTTTCTTTTACTGATTTTGGAATATTATCTTGTGCCATATTAAACTCCTATATTTATTTACAGAATTAAACCATATTTTAATTTTCGTCATTTTGCTTAAATTTTTTATAGATTACAAGTAAAATTTCTTTTTGTAGTGCGATATTTTTATTATAAGATAGTTTAAGCTATATATTAGAATCCAAGTTATTAACCAAAATGAGATATGAATTTTATGTACCCTCTTATTAGACTTAGAAGAAATAGAAAAGCATTTTGGCTTAGAGAGTTAATAGCTGAAAGTAATTTATCAATCAATGATTTAGTGCTACCTTTATTTGTTGTTGAAGGGCATAATGAAAGACAAGAAATTAAGACTATGCCTGGTATATACCGTTTATCGATCGATCAAGTAGTAGAAACGGCAAAAGAAGCAACAGAGCTTGGTATCAATGCTATCGCATTATTTCCGAGTATTGATCGAAGTCTAAAAAGTGAGAATGCCGATGAGGCTTATAATTTAGATAATTTAATATGTAGAACTATTAGAAGCATCAAAAATGCTAATATCGATATCGGTATAATATGCGATGTAGCACTTGATCCTTATACCACGCATGGTCATGACGGTATTGTGCATCATGGGGAAGTTGATAATGATAGATCAGTAAGAGCTTTGTGTAATCAAGCATTAGTGTTAGCAAAAGCCGGAGTAGATATTGTTGCACCTTCTGATATGATGGATGGAAGAATCGGAGCTATAAGGGAATATCTCGACAAAGAAGGTTTTATAAATGTTGGGATTCTTGCTTATGCGGCTAAGTATGCTTCAAGCTTTTACGGTCCGTTTCGCGATGCAGTTAGGAGTAATAAAAAGAATTATTTAGATAAATCAAGCTATCAAATGGATGTGCGTAATATTAAGGAAGCAATGCTTGAGATTGAGCATGATATAGCAGAGGGAGCCGATATGGTAATGGTTAAGCCCGGTATGCCGTTTTTGGATGTTATTCGTGAAGCAGCAAATAATTTTAATGCTAAAATTTTTGCATATCAGGTTAGCGGAGAATATGCAATGTTAAAATTTGCAGCCGAAGCAGGGGCGTTAGATTTTGAAAAATCTTTAATTGAATCATTAATTAGTTTTAAACGCGCTGGAGCAACTGCTATATTTACTTACGCAACTCTCGAAGTAGCTGAAATATTAAAGAAAAATAAAATTAAGTAGAACACAGCTTTTATCTTTGATATATAATAAATATTATGTTTTATAATTATATCAAAATTATCAATTTTATTTAAATTATTAATAAAGGGGTTAGGATGACTCAAAATAAAAAATCAGTATTTAAAGATTGGAACTTTTTAAAGCCTAAAGGAGGCGGAGCTAATGAGGCAGGAGAGCATGGCGGAGTACATCAAAGCTCAGACGGTAAAATTATGGCAATGATAAAAAAAGAGGCTTCAAGTTCAAAAAATATAGCCGAATTTTTAGGATCTCAAATTTTTGAAGCTATAAGTCCTGGAAATGGAGCAAAAGTTAACTTAATTGCCCCTGATAATTTTAATAAATCTAAAGCTGTTGATTCGCAAATATATGTCAAATCTGAATTTTTTGAGAATTATAGTAGCGATATGTATGTGGACATGGATAAACATATGTCTACTAAAACTAAACCGAGTTCTTGGTTTAGAAAAGATGGAGGTAGACCGCTTTTTATGGGGACTCGAAATAAATTATTTAGAACCTTAGAAAATGCTTTTAAGGAAATTAAATATCAGAATTTTGAAAATATTATGCCTGCGAGTTTATTGATTGGCGATTTTGATATACATGTTGGAAATATAGGAGTTATCAGAGACCAAAAAAATTCAAAAACTTTACCTAAATTAGTAAGGATTGATTTTGCCGGTAGTTTTGATAATTTAACAAATAATATCTATCCGCATTCAAGAGCTAAACATTTGCCTGGATTCAGTCCTACTAACCATTTTAGAGAATTTCCGTCTAGTTTAAGAACAAAAAATCCTAAATTTGCCGATAGCTTACTTGAAGTTTCTAAAATTGATCTAAGCAAAACTATTGATAAAAGTTTTGATGAATTAACTAAATATTATAGTAATGAAGCAATTGCAGAATTTGCAAAACAAGCGATGCCAAGGAAATTTAATAATAAAAAATCTAAGGAAATAACGCCTGAAGAAACTAAGGCTAGTTTAATAGATACAATGAAAAAAAGGCAAGAATCCTTAAAGGAATATGGTTTAGAAATTAAAGTAAGTAGTTTAATCTCTAAAAAATATAGTTTTCCTTATTACGAAGTGAAAGAGCAAGGATTAAAAACATTAATGAAAGAATACCCTGATTATTTTGAGAAAATTCTTAATTATGAAGAAAGAAAAAATGGAGGACAAAAACTTAAATTAAGAAATAAAGTTACTACTAATTTTGCAAGAATTTTAGAAATACTCGGTATTAGGGATAGTGCAAAAAAACATTTAATAAAGACAATGAGAAGCTTAAATGAAGATATTAAATATGAAAGAAATTTAGTTGATTCTTCCGATAAAGTAAAAACCAAGAAAGAACCGGAGCAAAAATCGGTAAAGACAAATATAGATGCAAACAGAGAATATGTAGACGCTCTAGAAAAATACAAGAAAGAAGTCGGAACGGATGATATTATTAGTGTTACTCCAAGTCAATTAGGTTTAGCTAAAAAAGCTAAAAAGAAGAACCAGGATTTATTAAAATTAGATGAAGAAGATCTAAAACATATAAAGAACCTAAAAGAAAAGGTTATGAAGCCTACTAAGACTACTGCATCTAGTGTTATTAATAAAAAGCCTACACCATCTAAAACGAGATAATAAATGAACCAAGCAACAAGAAACTTACAACTAAGTAATTAATCAGTAAAAGCCCATATTGCATCGGTAACTTAATTACCCCAATCTTTTTAGAAAAATACATGGCTTTTATTACTTTAAGATAATAAAAAGCAGCAACTACGCTGGTAAAAATACCGCAATAAGCTAATGCAAATTCTTCTTGATTAATTGCTTGGTAAAAAAGGTAATATTTACCGAAAAATCCTGTGAGAGGAGGGATTCCAATCATTGAAAACATAACTATGCTAATTACGGCAGCTATGGCTTTACGATTCTCTGCAATTCCTTGTATACTACTAAAACTAGCTTTATCGGCGTCTTTACCGAGTAGCATAATTAAGCAGGTAAAAAATCCTATACTCCCTACCGCATATATTAGAATATATAGCAAAGCTGCTTTATATCCTTCTTGATTATGCAGAAGAATGCCGATTAATACATAACCGATATTTAAAATAGTGCTATATGCCATTAATCTTTTTAGAGAAGTTTGACGAATAGCTCCAAAAGCCCCAAGCAGCATAGATAATATAGCAATTATCTTTATTAAATTATAATTAACAGGGTAGTAATTACCTATAATTAATTTGCTAATATTTAATAAAACGATAACCATACCTATTTTTGAAGCAGTAGTGAAGTAGGTAACCGAAGTTATCGGAGATCCTTCATATACGTCAGGGACCCAAAAATGGAGTGGAACGCTTGAGAGTTTAAAGAGAATACTACTTAAAAATAATACAATACCAATTATTAAACCAAGATTTATCCCAGAATTATCATTTAGTCTGTATAAGATATCCTCAAATTGTAAGCTTCCACCGAATCCATATATAAAAGAAATCCCAAATAATGATAAACAACTAACTAAACTACCTAAGATAAAGTATTTTAAAGCACCTTCTGATGATTTAATATCATTTAATTTGAATCCTGCAAGTGTATATGAAGTTAAAGCAGTAAGTTCCATACCGCAGAATAATAGTAGAAAATTCCGTGATGAAATTGCAACAAAAATACCTACAGCGGATAATAATATTAAAGTAATAAATTCAAACTTTAATTCCTCGGCGGCAAGAATAGAGTAATCACGGTATATAATCATGGATATAATAGTAAATAGTAACACTGTACTTTTACTAATACCGATATTTATTCCGGTAGCAAATGAGTACCATACTCCTTCATAGCTTGAATATTTAAAAGTAAGGAAAATTGATAATATACATAATAAAATAATGATATTATAAATAATTCTATTTTTACTTGGTACCATTACGGCAAAAAACTGCCCCAAAAGTGCTATTAAAATCAAAGTTATTTCAGGAAGTAACAGTAGCATATAAAACTAATATTATTTATGGAAATATAGATATTAGTAAATAAATCATTTTTTATCAACAAACTTATATATATAATATTATAATCTATTAAAAAATTTGCAATTTTATATAATTATAAGTTATATTGTTGCTGCTTGTATTTTTAATTTAAAGTTTAACCGATCAATGTATTTATTATCATTTATATTAGGAGGATTAAATACATTACTCCGTCAGTTACGTCTATCTATTAGCTCTATAGAGTTCTATAAAGGCGTATATAGAAACTATCAAGGATATGGGATAAGATATTTATTTACCATATCCTTTACTATATCAATAATTTATTGCATTTTTATATTAAATTACGTAATAACTTTAAAAGATTACTTTAACGGAATACAATCATCAAAAGTTACAGATAATATTGAATATATTATTAATCAATTACCGGAAATTAAATATAATAATTCAAAAATTTCAGTTGAAGAAGTAGAACCTATATATTTATATAGTAAAAATAACAATAAAATAGTCGTCATTGATACAAAAAATCAAGTTTCTAACAAAGAAAAAAGCAAAATACCGTTTGTACTTGAAGATAATAAGCTGAAGATAAATTTAATTGTTGCCAATACTAAGAAAAATTTTCCAAGTACCGTTGACTATTCTGAGATATTCAAGCAAAATGAAGTAATTTTAACTCCTGAAATAATAAAAAAGTATTTTGCCGATAATTTATTACATGCACCAAATTTATTTATTTATTTCGGTATGCCGGCTATTATATTATTTTGGTTTGTAACGTTCTTATTAGAGAGAAGTATTGTAGTTTTGTTAGTGTATAGCTTAGCTAATTTACTTACTACTAAAACTTCAATACAAACTTCTATAAGGTTAGTAATGTTTTCAAGCGGAGTTCCGATAATATTACAACCGGTTATTATTATATTAATACCGGAATTAAGCATATTATTACAGCTACTACAAATGTTTACAACTTGTTTAGTGTTTATTGCTATTTGGCAAATTAACAAGAGCCTGTCGAGTTATATATAAGAAAAATCGGTTATCATATAATATGTGATTTTAAATCCTCAATTTACTAAAAAAACAGCCTATTATTAAAAAATTACTAAAAAATAAAAGTTTTTATTGTTAAAATGAAACCTAAAATTATTTATTTATAACTTTAGGTAATTCAAATGAGCAAAGAAAAAAAGAAAGTAAGGTTTGTAGAAGAACCCCAGGTTAAAGAATTTTCTCAAAATCAAGAAGCAACAGAAGTAAATCTTATAAAAGGAAGAGTAATTAATATTTATGATAAAGGCGGCAACTTAAAGCCAGATCAATTAGTAATTCATGAAAGAGAAGCTACCGGAGTAAAAAATATTGAAGTAAAGAGAAATCTAAATTTCTTTCAACAAATTTTTGCTGCAGTAGGTTTTATAAAGGACACGAAAATAATCAAAGAAGAATTTACTTATACTACCGGCTATATACAAGGAATATTAAAGGATAGCGGTAAATTTATTAATAATCCTGAAGAAATTAGAAAATTTGTGAATGAAAATAGAGATATTCAAATTGCGGATATTGACGGTATCGATATTGGTAATTTAAATCATCAAGGTAAAATACAAATTAATTCAAAGCTTGGATTAAATAATGAAAAAATTATCCTTTATAAGGATGGTCAATTAGCTGCTATTGAAAGAAAGGGGCAGCTTATTAATCAAGAAGGAGGACCTTTATACAAAGACAATTTAATCCAAAAGGATAATAAAGTTTATCTAGTTGGGGATGCAGGGGGAAATATTGATACACCTTTTAGAGATCCAAAAACTAGAGCTAAAGATAATTGGAATAGATTAATAGATAAATTTAGGGCTGCTTTAATACCGGAAAAACATGAATTAGGAAAATTAAACGATGCTATAGTAGATTCTGTAAGAGTTAAAGTAGTTCATCCAAATCCAAAACTCGCCGAACATCATCTTCAAGAAATAGCTCAAGGTAAACAAATATGGGGTGAGCATGAATTTGAAATATTGCGTATGGGTCCGGAGGAACAAAAAAATCACCGATTAGTCTATGATGCTTCTTCTCATAAATTACTTGATGCTAAGGGTAATGTAGCTTCCACTATCGGTAAAGAAAGTAAGAGCATGAATAATGTTCAAGCATTTGTAATGGGAAAGGATGGAGCAATTTATATGGGTACTCATAAAAATCAATATTTGCCGAGTACTAAAAATCTTGTTCACGGTTCATTTTTAAGTGGAAAGCCTGCGGAAGCAGCAGGAGTTATAGGGATAAATGATAAGGGAAAAATTGATTACCTTAGTAATAATAGCGGTCATTATCAACCTGAGGCCCTAGATATATACCGCGCTATAAAAAAAATACAAGAAACTATGCCTGGTGCTTTAGATAAAAATTGTCAAATCGATATTCAAGGGCATCAACGAGTACTTGTTAATGATTTTGTAAAAAATATGGAAACTAGGGTAGGTTTTGGAAAAAATGCTAAAACTCATTATGAAAAACTAAGAGAAGAAAGAATGGAGAGAATTAAAAATTATCAAACTAATTTAAAAAATATTGCTGCTTCTTCAAAGCCTAAATCTAAAAATAGAACAACAAACAGGAGGCGTGGATAAAAAAATTATTTACAATACCCTGTCTTTTTTATAGCACTAGACATTTTTTAAAAAGCTCTCGATGTCATCCCTGCGAAAGCTGAAAGGTCTTATTGCGTGGATTAATTTCACCGCTGTCATCCCGTGATTTATTTACGGGATCCAGAAAAATTAGTATTTTGATTATTTTCTGGATACCGTGGTCAAGCCACGGTATGACACTGAGTGCTTTTTATATCCACACAACAATGACACATAGGAATGACATAAAGTAAAAATTGTCCAATATTATACTTCTTCCTACTTCCACTATATTTCATACAGTTAAACTTTATATTAACAAGTTTATTTCTATTAATTATTATAATTATATACTTGACTAAATTACTTGGGTATTGTAGATATAAAACAATTTTAAGTTTTAATAGGTTAGTCATATGATGCTGACGACAAAAGGAAGATATGCCGTAATGGCAATACTTGAAATGGCTTCAAAATCATGTGCTGAACCGGTTACTTTGAATGAAATTTCCGTAAAACAAAATATATCACTTAACTATTTGGAGCAGATATTTGCTAAGCTTAAAAAAGCTAATTTAGTTAAGGCTATTAGAGGGGCTAAAGGAGGATATATTTTAATAGGTAACCTAGAAGAAATAAAAATTTCCGATATTATGGACGCTGTTAATGAAAATTTTATAATGACTACCTGCTATAAAAAATCAGTTAAAACTTGTGTTCCTGATACAATAAAATGTAATTCGCATAAATTATGGAAAGGGTTTGGAAAGCATATTAGAGATTATTTTGAAAATATCTCAATTAAAGATGCTTTAGAGCTAAGTATTATTTAAATATATGATATATTTAGACCACAGTGCTACTACTTCTATCAATCCTAGAGTTAAGGAATTCATAATAAGTTTGATGGACAAGGAGCTTAACCCTTCATCAATACATAGATCAGGTGTATTTGCTGGGAATGTTATAGAAGAAGCGCGTTTTCAATTAGCTGTAGCTCTTGGGGCACCCTCTAGGGAATATAATATTACCTTTACTTCATCCGGAACGGAGAGTAATAATTTAATAATAAAGAATTTTTATGACGGTGATATTTTCATATCGGCTATTGAACATTTATCGATCTATGACCATATAAAACATGCTCCAAATATTAAAGTTATAAAAGTTGATAATCAAGGTTTGCTTGATCTAGAGCATCTAAAAGAATTATTGTCACAAAGTAGTGCTACAAAAAAATTAGTATCTATAATGATGGCTAATAATGAAAGCGGGGTACTGCAAAATACATTTGAAATAAGTAAAATAGCTAAAAAATATAAGGCAAAATTTCATAGTGATTTAGTGCAAGCTTTTAGTAAAATACCAACATATATCAAAGATTTAGGATTAGATTTTGCTACAATCTCAGGGCATAAAATAGGAGGTGGGCAGGGAGGAGCTGCTTTAATTTCTACTTCTCACTTTCAGCTTACTCCGATAATTATCGGTGGTGGGCAAGAAAAAAATGTGCGTTCAGGTACGGAGAATGTTATAGCAATTGCAGGTTTTGGTTTAGCGGCTGAATTAATGAGAAAAAATATAATAGAGAATTATATAAAAATCAAAAATTTACAGGGAATATTAGAGAAAAAACTAAAGAAGTATTCTAACGTAAATATTATTAGCGATAATGTAGCAAGGTTGCCTAATATTACCTTAATTACTATACCGAATACGGATGCACAAGTGAAATTAATCGGGTTTGATTTACGTAATATTTGCGTAAGCTCCGGCTCTGCTTGCTCATCAGGAAAAATATCTAAATCGCACGTATTAACCAATATGGGTATGAGTGAAGAAGAGGCAAAATCTTCGATTAGAGTATCGCTTAGTCATACTAATACGGTAAACGATATAGAAGCTTTTATAGAAGCTTTTGAGGAGGTGTATGATGCCATTATTAGCTAAAGCTAAAGCTCTGTTTATGTCATTCCTGCGAAAGCACATGGGTATCAACTTAGGGGGAGTCTTACTGGATGTCATCCCTGCGAAAGCAGCGATCCATGCTAAAAAATCTTTAATTTTTAAAGGTTTTTTATTATATAGTTTTTTAAAGTAAGGCTTTTTAAAAGCCTTACTTTAATGGATTCCCGCTTCCGCGGGAATGACATGAAACGATCCGTGCAACAAGGCCGCTCAGGTAGCGGGAATGACATCGATAACTGTTTAAACTATACCAAAACATGAATTAATTTAACCATATGAACCCACGATTAAACAGTCTAAGTCTACCAATATATATGGATTATCAGGCGACGACTCCAATAGATCCAAGAGTAATGGAAGAAATGTTGCCGTATTTTACTACCAAGTTCGGTAACCCTCATTCACGAAGCCATTCTTTCGGTTGGGAAGCAGAAAATGCTGTTGAAGAGGCAAGAGCCAAGGTAGCAAAGTTAATAGGAGCAGATACTAAAGAAATTATTTTCACTTCCGGTGCAACTGAGTCTAATAATCTTGCAATAAAGGGAATAGCAAAATTTTATGGTAACAAAAAGAATCATATCATTACTGTATTAAGTGAGCATAAATGCGTACTTGATGCTTGCAGACATTTAGAACAAGAAGGAGTGAAAGTCACATATTTACCGGTTAAATCAAATGGAATAATTGACTTAGGGACTCTAAAAAATGCCATTACCGATCAGACTATGTTGGTATCAGTTATGGCGGTTAATAATGAGATAGGCGTGATCCAACCTTTGAAAGAAATCGGAAAAATATGCCGTGAAGGAGGTGTTTTCTTTCACTCTGATATTGCTCAAGGTTTTGGTAAAATTCCAATTGACGTTAACGAGTTTAATATTGACCTTGCAAGTATCTCAGGGCATAAAATTTATGGACCAAAAGGAGTAGGTGCATTATATGTAAGAAAAAAACCTCGTGTACGTGTTACGCCGCTGATAAGCGGCGGTGGGCAGGAAAGAGGGATGCGTTCAGGTACGCTACCGACTCCTTTAATTGTAGGGCTTGGCACAACTGCTGAAATAGCGTATAATGAGATGGAAAAAGATACTAAGCATGTAAATTACTTATTTGACAGGTTTTTAAATAATATAAACAGCCGAATTTCCGAAGTTTATTTAAACGGCGATAAAGATCAAAGATATAAAGGCAATCTAAATTTAAGCTTTGCTGGGGTAGAGGGGGAGTCAATTATTCTTGCCATTAAAGATTTAGCGGTTTCTTCTGGTTCTGCTTGTACTTCTGCCTCACTTGAACCGTCATATGTTTTACGTTCCATGGGAATCGGTGAAGAGCTTGCCCATACTTCAATTAGGTTTGGCGTAGGTAGATTTACTACCGAGCAGGAAATTGATTACGCAGTAGATTTAATATGCTCAAAAATCGATAAGTTAAGAGAATTAAGTCCTCTTTGGGAAATGATGCAAGAGGGGATTGATTTAAAGAAGATTAAATGGGCTGTACATTAATTAATGTCATTTCTGTGTATCTTCTGTGTCATTCCCACGAAGGCGGGAATCCAGTATAAAGCGAGATAAGTCGAGCTTTCAATTTTTAAATCTTGCTGCGTTTATGCTTTTTTCTGGATTCCCGCCTTCGCGGGAATTGACATATACAACGGTAAAAGATGCAATTAAAAATTAAATTTTAGAGAATAACAATGGCTTACAGCAAAAAAGTGATAGATCATTATGAAAACCCTCGTAATGTCGGGTCACTTGATAAAGAGAAAAAAAACGTCGGTACGGGGCTTGTTGGAGCTCCTGCTTGCGGTGATGTGATGAAGTTACAAATCGAAGTTGACGATGACGAGATTATTACGGATGCTAAATTTAAAACATTCGGATGCGGTTCAGCTATTGCTTCAAGTTCTTTATTAACAGAATGGGTTAAAGGAAGATCGATAAATGATGCCGGAAAGATTAAAAATACTGAAATAGCAAAAGAGTTGTCGCTGCCGCCTGTAAAATTACATTGCTCACTCCTTGCTGAAGATGCAATAAAGGCAGCCATAGTCGACTACAAACAGAAAAAAGAAAACAGTAAAGAATGAAAAACGTTATTTCATTAACCGATTCTGCTGCAAAGCAAGTAAAATTACTAATAGAAAAACGAGCCAAGCCTACCTTTGGCATTAGGGTAGGGGTTAAAGCCGGCGGTTGTGCCGGTCAAACTTATTACGTTGAGTATGCAGATAGTAAAAATCAATTCGATGAGGTAGTCGAAGAGAAAGGCGTGCGGATACTAATCGATCCAAAGGCGTTAATGTATATTCTAGGTTCTGAAATGGATTATATAGAGACTAAATTCAAATCCCAATTCACTTTCACCAATCCCAATGAAAAAGCAAATTGCGGCTGCGGTAAATCTTTTAGTGTGTGATAGTTCAATTTATAATTTGCACTATCAATATGTTTAAAAATTCACTGCTAAAGATATGATCCAGATCCCATTTTCTTTTATTTATAACTAATATAAGAGGTTTGGATAACTTTTTTGTAATTGGCTTATGTTATAATGTAATCTATACGGCAAATAAAACGTACCATTTAATCTTATTACTTCATCAATAATTGCTTTTGTGAAATTTTCCATCTCTCCCTCTTCTTATGATGTAAGATTTTGTGAGAAAAGGCATACTACACCGAAAGCATCAGTATTCGCATAAGAAAGTAGGAAGATATTATCTTGCTTTACTTCTCTAATAGTAACATTTAAGATATTCATATTAAAATCCAGCACATATTTTTAAAAATTTCTATAAATTTGCTTAATTGCTCCTTAGGTATAAAATATTCTTGCAAAATGTCCTTATCGGTTCCATAAAGAGGCCATAACATATGTATATTGGTGTTCATAGCACTATTCCTAGAAATAGGGGATTTAATACTCATTTTTTGTGCATATAATTTCTCAATATTCCATCTTATCTTTTTACCTAGGTTAAAATATTGAGGTATTCTAAAAATTCCTCTTTTTAAAGCTATTAAAGATTCAGGTTGTATTTTTGTAAGTTTCTCCTTGTTAGTTTTTTCATACCAAAACAAACTCGCCTCTTCAAATAAGTGATTTTTTCTACTTATAAACAGCCATAAGCAAGCTCAGCATCGGAATTTTCAGTTATGTAAATTTTAAAGTTATTTATAAAATCTTTATAATTCATAAATTTTGCATGAAAAATAACTTGTGGATTTTCTACCGTTATAAGCCCTGCTTCAACTATAACACTAAATAAACCGTAGCCTCCTAAAACAGTCTGAAAAAGTTCCGGTTCAGTATATTTATTTATATCTCTTTATCCCATCGGCAGTTATTGTTTTTAAAGATAATACTGTTGAAGAGATGGGCGGAGCGTTAACCTGCCACCCATGAGAATTAACACTAAGTGTACCGCCAAGGGTAAAAATATTATCTGACCACATTACTTTCATAGAACGGTTATATTGGTCAAGCACATTTTGAACATTCTTCCACGTAGCACCGGCACCTATAGTAATTGTTTGTGTTACAGGGTTATAAACTACTTTACTAATTTCCATCATATCTAAATGAATCGAATCATTTAAAATAGATTGTCCCTCATAGAGTGTTTACGTCCAGCAATAGTAATTTTTTATTGTTTAATTTTGCTTTTTTAATTGCTCCTATAATATCATATATGTTTTTAGTATGGATTATTAAACTTGGTTTGCTGATTGTGCCCCCTGCATCATAAATAATAAAAGGTCCAGATTCTTGTGTTTTAATTAGCTCTAACGGTTTATTAGTTTGGATAGATTTAACTCCTAAGTTAAAAAAATCTCCGGCAATTTGTTTATCACCTACAGTCCATATCATAATTGGATAACCATGATCTATTAATGGTTTAATTAATTTTATTGGGGTATTAAATCTAATCCCTAGCATACCAGGTCTTATTATTCTTCTGATTTGTTCTTGGAAAAAGGTTGTTTTAATATCCAAGGGATTCAATCGAATTGTGTTTGTATTTCCTCATCTCCTGCTTGTGAATTTGTTGTATAGTCATATACCAACAAAATATTTCGGGAATTGAGACGCATTAATGCTAAAAAGAAAGGGTTAAATGACTCTACAAAAACTCTTTCTTCAATATGATATTTATTTATTAACTCAGTGATTTTAGAACAAAATTCATGATTAAAAATTTTATCACTTTTTACATCTAAAAAATAAATTTTGTGAACCGACTAAATTAAAAAGATCAGTTAATGTCAATAATTTCTGATTATTGTTTTTATATGATAATAGTTTGAGTTGCTCTCACTTATAATCTTCTGGTTTACCAAATCCGTTTGTAGCTTCTTCTAAAGTTTCAGCATGATATAAAAAAGGAATTCCGTCTCTTGATAATCTAACATCTACTTCTATTTCGTCTACGTAGCTCATTAAAGCATTTTGTATTGCTTCTAAATTATTACCTTGAAATTTTTTAGAAGTTAATGATCTATGAGCAATATATTTAGGAAAGTAAATAAGAGTAGGTGACGTAATTAAGGCAGTAGGAGTATAAAGAGGCTCAACATTAAGATAAATAGCTAAAATAATACTGCTCAAAAATATTTTATATTTTATTATTTTTTGTACTTTCATAATATAAAAATAATTAGGAAGGAAATTGTGTTTTCTAAAATAAGTTGCGTAAAATCATTATTTCAGCTATATTAAAGCCATTTCTGAGAATTAAATCAATAACGAAATTATGTCACAAAAATTAGGTTTCTTGGCAGTTTTTGCCTTAGTAACCGGCAGTCAAATCGGTACTGGCGTCTTTATATTGCCTTTAAGCTTAGCTCCATTCGGTATATACAGCATTTGGGGCTGGGTGTTGTCGCTATTCGGTGCTATGAGTATAGCCCTTGTATTCTCAAGTCTTTGTGCAAAATTTCCTAAAACAGGCGGTCCTCACGTTTATATACGGGAAAGTTTCGGGGATAAAATAGCCTTCTTCACCGGCTTCACTTACTGGGTTATATCCTTTGTTAGTACTAGCATAGTTGTTATCTCAGCAATAGGTTACCTAACGCCTTTTTTCAAATCACAAGCGATTTTGGATTTAATATTACAGATAATATTATTAGGTGCTATTGCGGTTTTAAATTTAAAAGGTCCTGAAGTAGCAGGAAAAGCTGAGTTTTATTTGACTCTCTTAAAATTTGTCCCATTGCTTGTGGTAGGTTTATGTGCTTTATCGCATTTTAATATAGATAATATAGCTATTGCTGAGGAAGTAGAGAACTTAAGCATTCCGACTATTATGGGAAGAGTTGCACTTCTTACTTTTTGGGGATTTATCGGAGTAGAATGCGCAACTACTACGGCAGGTGCGGTAAAAAATCCAGCTAGGACTATTCCACGAGCTATAATACTTGGAACTTTTTGTGTAGCGGTGTTATATATTATAAATAGCATAGGTATAATGGGTTTAATCCCTGCTTCAGAGCTTATTAGCTCTAAAGCTCCTTATGCCGATGCCGCTGCATTATTATTCGGTGGTAAATGGTCAAGCGTAATTACGGTTATAGCCTCGATTATATGTATAGGTACACTCAATGCTTGGGTGCTAACTAGCGGACAAATTGCTCTTGGGCTTGCAGAAGGCGGGTTACTACCGAAATTTTTTGCTAAAAAGAATAATAATAACGCACCTGTATGGGGAATTACTGTAAGCTGCCTTGGTATTGTGCCTTTATTAGTTTTTACAGCAAATGATAATTTTGCTGAACAGATTACACAAATAATAGATTTCTCGGCAATAACATTTTTATTCGTCTATTTGATTTGTAGTTTAGCATTTTTAAAGGTGATTTTTAGCTCAAAAGAAAATTTTTCTTATTATTATTTACTTATAACCATAATATCGATCATCTTTTGTGCATGGGTTATCTATGAAACACCTGTTAAAACTCTGATTATAGCTAGTTCTTTTGCTATTCTTGGTATCCCTTTATATTATGGATGGTATAGGGGGAGTGAGAGAGATAAGCTTTAGCCTATGTCATACCGCGGCTTGACCGCGGTATCTAAAAAAATACTCAATGGATACCGCGGTCAAGTCGCGGTATGACAACATATGATAAAAGATCGCATTAATCTACTTAGAAGCTTATTTCCGGAATACGATATAGATGGTTACATCATTCCGTCTAACGATAAATATATGAGCGAATATGTACCTGAGTGTGCCAAAAGGCTTGAATATATAACAGGTTTTACCGGTTCAAACGGTATAGCTGTTATATGTAAAGATACGGCATTATTTTTTACCGATGGGCGTTATTTAGAGCAAGCAAGTAAAGAGCTTGATCTGCAAATTTTTAAGGTTTTCTCCTTAAAAGAGATATCTAAGTTTGGTAAAGGTACAAAAATAGGTTACGATCCTGAATTATTTACTTATCTTGCTATATCAAATTTAATTTTACTAGATCCCGCGGTCAAGCCGCGGGATGACATTTTGTGTAAGATTAAAGGAAATTTAGTTGATAAGATTTGGCATAATCAGCCATTAGAGCCAAATTCTAAGGTCTATCTACATGATATTAAATTTGCGGGCGTTAGTCATGTTGATAAGATAAGTAAATGTCGTGAAACCCTATTGTCATCCCGCAGCCCCGCCGCGGGATCCAGTAAACATAAAGCTGTTAATAATAATTGTTTTTTGGATCCCGTGGCGTGGCCACGGAATGACACCGAGCAATACACCTTAGTCATTCTTGATAGCTCTTCCATATGCTGGTTACTAAACTTACGAGCTAGTGATGTTGCTTATACACCTTTAATGTTTGCAAAAGTAATAATTACACCTACAAAATTATATCTATTTATCGACCCGTTAAGAATCGATGCCGAAATTATTAATGCTCGTCCTGAAATAACAATTTTACCGGAAGAAGAATTTGTAAATATTTTAAAAGATAATGAGAACATTTTCATCGATGATAGTATAGCATCGGTTCATATAATGGGCTTAATAGCTGATAAGCAAGTACAGAAAATTACCGATCCGTGTTTAATGCCGAAAGCTTGTAAAAATGATGTAGAGATTAAGCATGCAATCGACTTTCATATTAAAGATGCAGTAGTTTTGTGCGAGTTTTTTACTGATTTTTCTCAATGTCATCCCCGTGAAAACAGGGATCCAGAAAAACATAATATGGATTCCCACCTTCGCGGGAATGACATAAGAGAGAACAGGAATGATACAATAACAGAACACACCCTCGGTTTAAAGCTTACAGAATATAGAGCCAGACAAGAGGGTTATGTTTCAGATAGTTTTCCTGCTATTTGCGGATTTCAGGAAAATAGTGCCATTATTCATTATAGAGCTGACCAAAAAGCTGCTAAGAAGATTGAGAGGCAGGGGATATTACTGATAGATTCCGGCGGTCAATATAGTGGTGCTACTACCGATATAACTAGAACAATCGTGATAGGTGAAGCAACTGTTGAGCAAAAAAAGCGTTATACGCAAGTACTTAAAGGACATATTGCTTTAGCAAGAGCCAAATTTCCTAAAAATATCGTCACGGGAGCTAATCTTGATATACTAGCTCGGCAATATTTATGGCAAGAAATGCTAGATTATCCACACGGTACAGGTCATGGGGTAGGGAGCTCCTTGAGCGTTCATGAAGGACCTCAAAGCATAAATCTTCGTAATAAAACTGTACTTCAGCCAGGTATGATCTTATCTAATGAACCTGGATTTTATATCCCTGGAAAATATGGTATTAGAATTGAGAATTTGATGTATGTAAAAGAAAATAGTGAGTGGCTTGAATTTGAGACCTTAAGCCTAGTACCTTATGCTAGTAAATTGATTGATGTGAAACTACTTAATATTGATGAAATAAGCTATATCAAAGAATATTATAATAAAATTAGAGCTAAAATTTATGATTTATTATCTCCAAAAGCTAAAAGTTGGTTTGATAATGAGATAAATCTTTTTGACAATCTTCACAGAACCTAGATTTTGTGAAGAAAAATATTTATTTTATATTCCATAATTGCTATTACCACATAACTCTATTGCAGAATTAATAGGATTAATTACTCTAAAATTATCAGAATGCATAAAATGATGAAACTGCTCACTATGCATATCTATTACATCTAACCCTCTACCATCACTTACTATACCACTACTATTGCATGCAAGGCCTTCAAATTCTTTTATTACTAAATGATCACACACATCTTTAGTCCACTTACAAGCAATAGAAATTAATGCCTCTGGATTTATTGCCTCAAAAGCTAACTTGTTACATGCTGCTGAAACTTTGCTAAGTTGATTTTCAAAGATTTGATATTCGAATTCAGTAAGAGTTGGGTGATTATCACTTGAAGTATATAATCTACCATAAAGTGTAAAAGTCAAGATTTAATTGACTCTGTCCAAATAAGCACACGCGTCAAGTTAAGGAAAGGCAGTAAGCAATTTGCAAGAAATTTAGAAAAAAGCGCTACTTAAAAAAGGAGGTAAAGAGTATAGGTATTAGTACTGTAACGCTAAGGGACTTATACAATGAAAAATATAACAAAACTACCGAATAGAGTCAAAGAGTTTTTAACAGAAACAGCTATCAGAGTTGCAATTAGCAGCGGTTTTATCAAGGGGAGAAGAGGATTAACCGGCTGTTCGTTTGCACAAGCATTAGTATTGGGTAATTTGAGTGATGCTGATTGTAACATAGAAAGAATGTGTCAATTATTACATGAAGAATCAGTAATAATAAGTAAGCAAGGCCTAGATTTCAGATTTAGTAACTCTGCAGTGGATTTTATGAGGAGTATGTATGAGAAAATATCGGTTTATTTGCAAATAGTTTTAAGCTTGATTGCGGGATATTACAGAAATTTAATAACGTTAAGTTACTTGATAGCAGCAATATAAAATTGCCCGACAATATGGAAAGATTATATAAGGGGCATGGGTCAGGATTTAAGGATCATGAGCGTAGAGTAAAAGCTTCGATCAAGCTGCACATTATATAATTATTCAACACAAACAATAAGTAACATAGATATTCTTGCGGGGGCACGATCAGATCAAGGTTATAAAGATTATTTACAGGATATTAATCCTAATGATTTATTGATAGCAGATTTAGGGTATTTTGTTCCTAAGTCTTTTAGTTCCTTAAGTGCTAAAGGCGCTTATTTTATTAGTCGTTACAAGACTGATACTAATATATATGATAGAGCTAGAAATAAATTAGATTTACTTGAGTTATTAGAGAAAGTAACTTTTTGACAAGGTGATATTTTACTTAGCAAGAAATCATTACTACCGGTTAGGATCGTCTGCCATAAGCTTACAAAAGAACAATCTGATATCAGGAAAAGGAAGGCGAATACACTTGCAAAAGCACGTGGCTATAAGTCTTCTCAAAGAAATCAAAATTTACTTGATTGGTCAATATTTATTACTAATATTCCTGAGAGTCAAGTCAGTATCAAGCATATAGCAACGATATATAGAGCAAGATGGCAAATTGAGTTATTATTTAGGTTATATAAAAGTCATTTTAAATAGAATCTCTTAAAGGAAAAAGTGATTCATCTAGGGTATTATGTGAGCTTTATGCTAAGCTATGTGGCATTATAATTTTTCATGCTATATCTAACTGCCTTATATCAAAAATAAATCAGGAAGTTAGCATGACTAAGGCTTTTCTAGAATTTAAAAGGCGAGTACCAGAACTAACTTTGACGTTTAAAAAATCGATAAATAAGTTGAAAAACTTCTTTAAAAATTTACGAATAGCTTGGGTAAATTTTTGTTTAAAAGATAAATATAGGAAAACAAAAAAATCTACTTTATCTTCTCTTAAACTTATAAGCACCCCTTAACTTGACGCGTATGATTACTTGGACAGAGCCGTTTTTAGAGACAGAGGAAGAATATTATGAAAATATTATGCCGACTGAATATAGTAGGTAAGTCCTTAAAAAAGTTTTATTTGTAAAAGTCAAGATTTAATCCTACAGACACTATAAAAACTATATCTGAATGTCTGATAAGTTATGACTGTCAGATGAGTATTCAAGATATAAGATTTCGTTATTCTTTTCAACATCTAACTTTTTACTATCCATAAAAGTCTGCATAGGCGTTTTACCATAGCGATATTTACCGGAATGTGATCTTTCGTTATTGTAATGCTCTAACCAAATATCAAGATCTAGTTGTAGATCATCAAGATCAGTATAAATCTTTTTACGCATAGCTGTATCAAAGAATTCTTGTTTCATAGTTTTATTAAAGCGTTCACACATACCATTTGTTTGAGGAGAATATGCTTTAGTAGTAGTATACTCAATACCCTCAATGCTTAAGAACAATTCAAAAGCATGATACTCTATATTGCCCTTATATTTACCACCTCTATCAGTTAGAATACGAAGTACTGGTATTTGCTGACTCTCATACCACGGCAGTACTCTATCATTAAGCATGTCAGTAGCGGTAAAAGCTGTTTTATCAGTATATAATTTAGCATCTGTAACCCTAGTATAGCTATCAATAAATACCTGAGAATATACCTTGTCTATACCTTTAAAATTACCTACATAATATGTGTCTTGGCATCCTAGATAATCTGGATGCTGTGTATCTATTTCTCCATGAGCTTCTTTCTCGCTACGCCGTTTCTCTAATACTTGTAACTGAGCTTCGGTAAGAACAATACCATCCTGAGCCATTTTTACTTCTAATGCTTTAAGTCTTTTATTGATATTATTTAAATCATTACGTAGCCAAATTGATCTAACCCCCCAGGTGATACAAGAATACCAGTCTTTTTAAGCTCATTTGATACTCGCATCTGACCATAAGCTGGGTATTCTACCGCCATATCTAATACTGCTCTCTCTACCGCAGGATCAACTCTATTTGCTATAATTGGCTTCTTCCGGCTAATCTCATATAACGCCTCTTCTCCCCCAGTTTCATATAGCTCTTTGAACCTATAATAACTGTCCCTGCTGTATCCCATAGCTTTACACGCTGACGATATACTTCCAAGACTCCTAGCTAATCCCAGTAATCCTATTTTTGGCTTTATTATTTTTTGATTTAGATTCATTTCTAATCCTCTATTTAATACTTATCTTATTTTACTAAATGTAAGATTGAATCTCAGCTATTACACATAAAGTGTTATATCTTTGAATATAATATTAGCTCCATGCCCAGCAAAATAACATAAAAACTTTTCAGCCTACGTACAAATTAAGTTAAGAGTTTGTGTTGGCGTAAGCGGTGCTTTAGTCGTTGTGTTATTATCAAATATAATTTGCTGGGGTAGATAATCTACAATTAAATAATCAGTTTTATTTTGTGATGATTCTATAGGAGTTATTTTTCATCGACTATTATCCACTCCTTCTTCCGGCCTTAGAGGAAAATCTACCAATGCTCTTGATATTACATTTGGAATTAAGTTTGTTAAAAAGAATAATGTAAATGTTAGTGGATTTAACTGTAAATATGTTCCAGTCATATTTGGTATAGTATTAACCCATCCTTGCATTATATTCTTAATACAAAATTGTAATGTTTCTTTAAAATTCATTTGCATATCCTCTTGAATTACTTAACAAATATTAATATTTGTTAAGTTTTGAAGTACAGTAAATACGAATTTATATATGAATAAATTATAGATTTTGTGTAAATTAACCATTTTCGACTGCTCACGGCCTCGTCCGCATGGATGGAAGAAACTGCTCGCAATGACATAATAACAGAACACACCTCGGTTTAAAGCTTACAGATTAGAGATAAAATTTATAATTTATTATCTACGCAAGCGGGTAATTGGATTAATAATGAAATAAATTTATTCCTACAATCATTATTATAATTGACGTTTTCACTATTTATTGATATATATTCATATACATTTCTAATTTCTACTTCTAAATTGGGACGTCGCCAAGTGGTAAGGCAACGGTTTTTGATATCGTCATTCGGAGGTTCGAATCCTCCCGTCCCAGCCATTCGTCAATTTTCGATGTTTTTACAAAGCTATTAAACGGTGAACGCAGCATAAACCCAAGGTTTTCGCCGTTTATTTTTAGTGTCGAAAATACTATAGTGAACGCAGTTGAATTCAGTAAAAAGTAGCAGCTAATACATACAAACTAAATATTTTTTACTGCTTTATTCTGGTTATTTTTTCTTGATTCTAAAAGTGCCTCTACTTTTGATTTTGAAATTTAGGTTGAGTTGCCAATTCCCTAAGGTTTTCAGTATATTATATTTCAAATCCTATTTTCCGTATTCCATTTGTTGTTCAGCACAGTCATATTTTAATGACAATAGCTTAAAATATAAGAATAGTTGCACTAATAAGAAAAAGTGGTAAAATATCATATCGAACAAATTAAATATTATGAGTAACTATGCCGCAAATTTATTTTAACGGTCCGGAAGGACGAATTGAAGGAAGATATGTAAAAGCTGCATTGTCTAACGCTCCTATTGCATTAGTGCTTCATCCTCATCCTTTATATGATGGTAATATGAATAATACAGTAGTTTTTAACGCCTATAAGATTTTATCAAATAACGGTTATACCGTCTTATGTATTAATTTTAGAGGGGTAGGGGGATCACAAGGTAAATTTGATAATGGCGTCGGAGAAGTTGTAGATGCAGGGGCAGCCCTTGATTGGTTACAACAGAATAACCCAAATGCTCAGTCTAATCTGATATTAGGATTTTCGTTCGGAGCATGGATAGCTATGCAACTTGTAATGCGACGTCCGGAAATAAATCATTTTATTGCTATTTCACCGCCGGTTAATACAATTCACAAATACGATTTTTCATTTCTTTCACCCTGTCCTATTCCTGGATTTATATTACAAGGAGATAGCGATAGTATAGTATCGGCAGATGATGTAAAAGATCTAGCAAATAGATTATCTAAGCAACAATCACATATTAAAGTTGATTATAGAATTATCAGCGGAGCTGACCATTTCTTTCGTCATAGAACCGAAGATTTTGCTAAAGCAATAAATGATTATTTAATAACAATTCAATCTAATTATCATCAAAATAATAATAATAGTATGAATGAAGAAATTAGTAAGAGTCAAAAGAAACTATTTTTATATTAGTTTTTGTTGTGTGGTTCGAGAGGTTCGGTCTGCACTCGGTGTCATTCCTAACTCATCATTGTTGCGTGGATATAAAAAAGCGTTCGGTGTCATACCGTGGCTTGACCACGGTATCCAGAAAATAATAAAAAATACTAATATTATTAGTATTTTTACTGAAACCTGTGAATAAATCACGGGATGACAGCGGTGAAATTGATCCACGTAACAATGCCTTGCGAGGAGCGAAGCAATAATCTAGAAAAATAATTAAAAATTCTGTAAATCAGAATTTTTTTACTAGATTGCTTCGTAGAAGCTTGTAGTTTCTTTTCGCAATGACGGAAAAAACCGAATCACGCAACAATGCCTTGCAGGAATGACATAAAAGAAGCTATGTAACAACATTTAAAACTCTAAATAAGCTTCTATCGCCAGAATTAATATCTCATCTTTTTTAGCATCTAACTCCCTAGTTAATTCTTCGTAAATTTGTCTATCTGATAAAGCAGTGAATTTTTTAAATAGCTGTACTAGTTTTAAAGAAGGGATAATACGAAAAGCATCCTTTAATATTTTGCTCTTTTTATTAACATTAAGCTTATCATTTAAATTAAAGTAAAATTCTAGCAATTCACTGTTATAAAAATTTAACTCTACAGCCGTTTCCAAATAATCTATAGCATTAGCCGTATTATTACTTTCTACTTCTTGCTTCGCTGCTAATAAATAATACCCAGCAATTTCTTGAGTTTGCGGTAGTATAGAACCGTGCTTATGAAATTTTGTAAGCTTATTCGTTATAAAAGTAAATTTTGTCCATAGAGAAAGCTTTCCGTAACAACGCATTAAAGTAATTAAATTGTCACTATTAAGTTCATTTAAATTATAAGCCTTTATTGCATAATTTTCTGCTTCACTATACAAAGATTTCTCATAATAAAGCTTCGCTAGGTTTTTGCTACCATAAAAAACAAATTCTTTAGATGTAATAAGTTTTTGAAAATAGGAAATTTTTGTATCTACATCCTCTTCAGTTACGGCTAAGATTAAATTATGGAATTCTTGTGAATCTTTTAGATCTTCAGAAGATAAATTTTTGCGGGCAATAGAAGCAGATTTAGCTTTATTACTCATAATATATTCGGCAAAAGCTAAAATTAAAGCATATCTATCATGATTAATTTTTCGTTTATTAAAAATATTATGTATTTTAGACGGTAAATCGATAATTAATATTAGAAATCTAATGACAATAGAACAAGAAATTAGTAATGAAAGCCCTGAAATAAGACTAGAAAACAACGTAGTTTCAATATTATAATCGCATAAACTAATAAAAACTTTTGAATCAAAGCTCTCTATTAAAGTAAACCCGAAATAAAACAGTAAAAAAATAGCACATATTAACAATAATCTAAGCATCTTTATTTACAAACTCTTGCATAAATTTTTCTGAATAAAGAAAATCGATTAGATAGTTTAATTTCTCTAAAACTAAGGCCTTATCTTGTTCTTTTATTATCATAGCAGAAGGTTTTTTCTCAATTTTAATAAATTTCTCCAGCCATTTATGGTTGGTAGGAAAAACTACTTCCGTACTACTTGGTTTAGAGAAAAGATGATTATTATTATATGCTTCTAAGCTATTTAAAATATTCCTTATATCTTGAGGTAACGGATAGGAATTTACTATTCCTAGCTCCTTATTATAATCCTTATCTTGCATAAAATTATATACTAATAAATTTACGCTTAATAAGTAGTGAATATAATCTACAGGATATGATTTAGGAGTATCGTCAATTGATTTGAATGTGCCTACCTTATCATTCATCACTTTTCTATTAGTTATAGGCTCTACTCTTGGCTCCTTGTCCCCGAATGAGGTTGAATTGACTATAGTTTCTAGTCTCTGTTCGGGCGGTGCTTCAGAAAACTTTAAGGAACTTACATAATTTAAAAGAGATTTAGTAGATAATAGTGGTACTTCATTTTTTTCTTCACTAATATTTGATTTATTTTCTTCTATCGTATCAAATGTTTGACTTAAATCTTTGGCATCACTTTTAAACAATTTTAAAATATCAGATCTATTATGGTACAAGGTAAAAGAAGATAAGACAAATATTACTATTGCTATAAAAAAGATGTTTCTACTTTTAAATAAACTATCAAATTTTTGCATTTTCGGATAATAACTTGATTATATCGTTAGGGTTTTGATAGTCACAATAAATCACATTTTTTATAAAAGGTCTAACTATATTTGCGACTTTCAAACTTATAGCTATAACTAAACTACCTTGTAAGTATTCTAGTAAATTATTTTGCAGTAATAATCTTACTAAAGTCGTAGCACTATTCTGAGAATAAAGAAGTACAAAGTCAATATCGCTTTTAAATTCCTTTATAATAGATAAGGGCAGCTCATTCAAATATTCTACATTATAAATGATATGTCTAGCTATTTTATTAGGTAAATCTTTAGTAATTTCATTTGAAGATAAATATATAGTCTGCTCATATAAATCAGGAGGAAAATGCTTGATCAAATCTTCGACGTTTTTAGCGACATAGGCTACTTTCTTGCCTAATAATTGTTTTGACTTATTACCTACTACCCAAATATCTTGTTTCAAGTTATATACCCTTGATGCTTCAAGATTTGGTACGTCAAATTTCGGAACTCGCCTGTGCTCACGTATTTTTACTACTTGTGCAGGCTCGCCGCTTATTTGACTGTAGGCTTTTGAAGTATCTGCGGTATAATCGGCTAAGATACTTGCCGCATATTTACTAGTAATGATTACATTTAAATAATTATCTAAAATATTAATATTAAAATCTAATGTTTCATATTTAATTAGAGAGCAATGAATATAACGTAAATCTAGATTATATTTACTTATTTCCTTTATAGTTTCATTGTTTTCTTCGATATTTCTAGTTAATAAAACCGATTTCATACAATATTTGCACTCCTATATAAAAAGCAACCACCCAAATAATAATAGCAGCTATTTTATTAATTATAGTTAAAATCGTACTACTTTTATTTAATTTTCTAATATTACAACCTGCAACTGCTAAAGAAAAAAACCACATCCAAGATATAAGTATGCAAGTTAAGGTAAATATAATTTTTGCACTACCGTTATGCTTTAAAGCGTTAGTACCTATTACTACAATCGTATCCATAATTGCATGCGGATTTAATATTGACACCGATATAGCAAATAAAATTTGTTTCTTAGCTGAAAAAGTTCCCGAATTCATTGTAAGATCAATAGGCGGCTGATTCCAAGTATTATATCCCATATAAATTAAAAAAATAAATCCAACAATAAATATAGATAATTTTAGTGCAGGAATTTCAAAAATTATCAAAGATAAACCAAGAACGGCAATACATATAAGGATAGTATCGCACAGCGAAGCAGCTATGATACTTGGTAAAGCTTTTTGAAATTTCGGTTGTGTAGCTCCTTGGTTAAATATAAAAATATTTTGTACTCCGAGCGGTACTATTAAACCGAGTGCTAAAATGATGCCATGTAAAAAAGCATTTAATATATCATTATTCATTTAATCTATTATACTTATTATTATCATTGCACATAATAAGACCATACCCACAATTATTATGGATCCTATTTTATTAATTATTTTTAACAATATAACATATTTTAATCAATATGTTATATTACATTTAGATATTTTTTTATAATGCCACTAAGAATTTACTATATTAGATTCTGAGAATATTTTTAATCAATTTAAAATAACAAAAGTTTAAAAAAATTATGCACATTTTCATTTTATCTCTATTAACTAAATTTTGTTTGTTCTTTTCATTTGCCGTAAGAGCTAATGATACAACGGTTACCATTTCTAATAATGCCGTTATATATACAAAATCAAATGATATTAGTATGGATTTAGAAATTTAAAAAATATCTACTGAGTAAATTGATATTGAGTATCAATTTACTAACCATAGTAATAACGATATTATAACGCAGGTTATTTTTCCTCTTCCCCTTTTACCGGTTAGCTTAGAAAATATATGTCTTCTCTCCCACCGGACTGAACTTTATAAATCATATTTATTGAATGTAGAGACAAAAAAAATCTACCTATAGTCCTACTGATTTTAAACGCACTGTTAATGGACAGGAATATAATTATGGCATTATTATACGTGCTATTGATAAGGATGGAAAGGATATCACTAATATTCTAATTGACAATAATATCCTTATTCTTTCTTCAACTTATATAACGGGATGTTGGGATAGTGACGTTATTAATCATCAGCTAAAAGAAAAACTTACAAAATTAAACCTTATTGATGACCAAGATAGGATTCTTTGGCAATTTCAGATGAGTTATGTATGGGAACAAACTTTTCCTGCTAAAAAAAACTGTAGATATTACTCATAGTTATAGTCCGCATGTTGGATATCAGTGGTTATCTGAGGACCTTGATTTCAATCACGAAAGTATAATTGAAGGTAAATTCCTTGAAAAGGATGATAACCTTGCTAATTATTGTGTTAGTACTACAGATTATGAGTTAATTCTATCAAAGTTTAAAGAAAAATCATCATCTCGTGTATTAGAAGTGCATTATATCTTATCAACAGGAGCGAATTGGAAAGGAGCAATTAAAAAATTTCGTCTTGAAATTACCCCTCCAACAACATCTATCTCTATTATACTCGGTTGTATTGAAATTCCTTTAAAAAAAGAGAAGAGGGAGTGTATATTTATGAACTAGAAAATTTTACTCCAAAACAAGATCTTAAAATTCTGTGTATTGGTAACTATTAAAATATAGAGTAATATCTTAATTCATTCGTTGTAATTTAGTTTTTATTTTTAATAATATTAGCAAAGAGGGGATAGTTATAATAGTAGTAAATAAAAAGAAATTTTGCCAACCGAAATTTACTACCATATAGCCTGAAATTATAGGAAAAATTGAACGTGAAATCCCCATCATCGATGAAAGGAAAGAATATTGGGTAGCTCGAAACTTACCTTGGCAGAGCGAAGAAATAAGAGCGATATAAGCAGTCATCGTCATACCGCCAGTAATACTTTCTATTCCTATCGTAATAAATAATAATAAAGAATTTTTACCGTTTATCTCAAGAAAAATAAATAAAATATGACCTAAAGCGTGAATAATACCAAATAAAAATATACTATTTAATATATTTTTATGTTTCATAATAACACCGCCGACGAGTCCACCGATTATAGCTCCTACAACACCCCAAAACTTTCCGACGCTTGCTATCTCAAAAGCATCATACCCAAGATGAAGCAAAAACGGATTAATCATAACATTAATTAAGTTATCCGGTAATCTATATAATACTAGGAAAATTAATATAAGAATAATGAAATAGGAGAGGCTGATGTCATTCCCGCTTTCTATACCATTCCCGCGGAAGCGGGAATCCAGAAAGATCTTTAAGAAATTAGAATAATAACGTTTTATAAAAAATTCATTCTTATTTTGGTTGTTTTCTGGATTCCCGCTTCCGTGGGAATGGTATATTCTTTCTTCAACGACACCAAAAGAATTAGCGTATCTAGCAGCTAAAATAAGTAACATCAAATAAATAAATACTAAACCGGCAAAGATTTTATATATTTCATTAAATGTTAAGTAAATAGATAAGTAGATAGCTCCGGAACCTGCAAGAAGCATACCGATCCGATAACCGAATATATATATTCCTGAAGTAAACCCAAGCGATTCTTTAGGTACTATTTCCGTTCTTAAAGCACTTAATATAGTATCTTGTGCAGCACTAAAAAAAGAAATAATTAAAGCTGTGAAAGCAAATAATAATAGATTAGTACTAGGATCTAGAAAGCTAAAAATATATATAAAGAATATTAATGCACTACTAGTTAAGCAAATCCAAGATAATCTATGACCGAATATTTTATTTAAATATTTAATTTGCACTGCATCAAAAATCGGTGCTAATAAAAAATTAATAGAGTAGGGAAGCGTTATGAATGATAATATACCGATTGTTTGCAGTGCTATATCTTCTTTAGCAAGCCAATAATTTAAGGTATTACCGGTAATCATTAGATTAAAACCGCTAATAAGCCCAAACAACCAAATAATACATAAACGAGAGTTATTTAACATAAAGCCTATAATAACTGAAGATAAGCAAATAATCTAATCTAATTATTGCTCTTTCTGTTATTAATTGTTAAAATCCGTACATTAATTTTTTATAAATATAAATGTCTCGTACGAATCTAATACTATCCTTTTTTATTTTTCTAATGATAGTAGTTATTTCTACTTTTTTTGTAAGTAATTACAGAATGCACAAAGATACAAGTTGTATTATGGATATTGGACCTTATAGTTATAATAGGTTCTATAGTACCATACGTGAAGATCAATTAAATTTTGATTTAGCACTTGAGTGGTTAGATAGTAAATCTTTAAGATCAAAAGATAAAGCAAGGTTAGAAAAAATTTGTTCTTTTCAAGTAGAAGACGGAATGATACGTTTAGAGATAGCAAAGGGTTATGATTGCTTACTACGTCTGTATCTAGACAAAAATGCTACTTTAATTCAGCAATGTAAAGCAATTAAAAATGGTAGTTACGGTTTAGATACTTTATATACTAAAAAAGCTGCAATTAATTTAGCTAAACTCATTATTTTAGGTTATGAGGAAAAGGTAAAGAAAGTATTAGATATAAAAAATGACGATGATTTTACAAAATATTTAAGCGGTTATACAGCAAGTGAAATAGTTTTTTTAAATAGTTTAATCTCACTTAATATACCGGAGCTTACTGCAAAATGCCTATATAGGCTTAGTTTAATTCATTTACTCGGTAGGTCATCTTTTAATGAAAAAACTATACAAACCGATTACAGGCTTGCTATAGAAGAAATACAAAATGTAATTAAATTAACCGGTATAAGGCGAAATAACATACTCGATATAGCATTGATTATTAATGATAAATTTGCTCCTCATGCCGCCACAGTAATTTCTTCCAGTTTACTAAATAGCGATTTAGATACTTTCTATAGATTTCATATTGTTATGAATCCAAATGACCTTGTTACAGGGGAATCAATGGAAAAATTAGCTTCCATGAAATATATACGTGATTATTCCATAGACTTTATTCCTTTTTCTGAAAATATATTGAATCAAGAGTTAACTGATAAGAAAGTTAAATTTTCAGATATGTGGCCTTCTTTA
Source organism: Rickettsia endosymbiont of Cantharis rufa (assembly GCF_964026445.1). Classification (NCBI taxonomy): domain Bacteria; kingdom Pseudomonadati; phylum Pseudomonadota; class Alphaproteobacteria; order Rickettsiales; family Rickettsiaceae; genus Rickettsia; species Rickettsia endosymbiont of Cantharis rufa. Next base: position 785,317 of record NZ_OZ032150.1, on the reverse strand, counting down.
GTAATGTATCGTTTATATCTTGACCAAATCTTTCCCCATCTAGATTCTATATTATATCTTGATGCAGATATTGTAGTGCTGCGTGATTTGAATTCTTTTAAAAAGATAGATATGAGTAATTATATCGCAGCAGGTAGTATAGACACACCTTTTACATATTGTAGTGATAAAGTAATGAATGAATGTAATAGAGATATGGTTAGTTCTTATAAAAATAGCGGTGTTATATTTTTTAACTTAAAAAACATGAGAGAAGAATCCGGTAAAAATATGATTTTAGAAGCACTACAAAATTCTAAGTGTAAATTTCCTTTTCCCGATCAAGATTTATTAAATATTACTTTTCATGATTACATTTATCCTTTATCTATGAGATGGAACTTTTGCACGCATTTTGATAATAAAAGCCCTTACCTTTCTTATTTTATTCTGCATTATGCGGGACGCAAACCATGGACCAACGATAAGCAGGAATTATGGAAGACAAATCAGGGTAAGTTAGATAAGATCACAAAATATTATTGGCGATATAGAGAAATAACACCTTGGAACAGTATAAATTGATTATTTTAATTGACTTTAGTACTTAAGAGATTTAAAAGTTAACTTTAATATATAAGGTTACAATAAAAATGTTATCGCCTAAAATTTTCTTTGAAAAAGTTAAGGAGATAATTTGGCCTATAGAAAGGAAAGAATTAAAGTTATTTATACTCATGGCTTTAATGATGTTATGTATCCTTTTTAATTTTGGGACTTTAAGATCTATCAAGGATAGCTTAGTGGTACCATCTATGGGTGCTGAAATTATTAGCTTCTTAAAATTATGGTTAGTATTACCTTCGTGCATAATCTTTACTGTACTTTACGTTAAACTTAGTAACAAATTAAATTTTGAATATATTTTCTACATTATAGTCGGAAGTTTTTTACTATTTTTCTTATTATTTGCTTATATTATTTATCCAAATCAAGATATTTATCACCCTAATGGTGAAATGATAAGTAATTTAATTGCTTCATACCCTAATTTTAAATGGTTCATTAAGATAGGTAGTAAATGGAGTTATGCACTTATGTATATTTTCTCGGAATTATGGAGTGCAGTAGTTATAAACTTAATGTTTTGGCAGTTTGCCAATCACATTTTTGATACTAGCAAAGCTAAAAGATTCTATCCTGTTCTTGGAATGGTTGGCAATATTGGTCTTATAATGGCAGGCAGTGTACTTGTCTATTTCTCAGACGGGCAGAGCGTTATTGATTCAAAATTATTACCAAATTCCTTTAATTCAACTGCCGGAGAATCTATAATGCTTCAGCCTATCATGTCAATTATTGTTGCCGCAGGAATAATTGCTATGCTTCTATTTAGAGTAATAAATAGATTTATTCTAACGGATTCCATAAATGTTTTAGATACAAAAAAAGTTACGGCTAAAACGAAAACAAAACTTTCGGTAGTTGAAAGTATTAAATTAGTAATGCACTCAAAGTATATAGGTCGTATTGCTTTATTAATAATCTGTTATGGATTATTAATAAATATAGTTGAAGGACCGTGGAAAGCAAAAATAAAAGAATTATATCCAAGCACTATAGACTATGTTAATTTTATGGGCAGGTTTAATATTTGGATGGGGATATCATGTGTTACTTTCATGATAATAGGCAGCAATATTCTTAGAAGACTAGGTTGGCTTATTTCTGCATTATTAACTCCTACTATGTTGTCTATTACCGGCTTGATGTTTTTTATCTTTATAATTTTTATTGAAGAAATAGGATCATGTTTCAATGATTTTAATCTTCTATATGCAGCGATTATTGTCGGAGCAATTCAGAACATACTTAGTAAGTCGTCTAAATATTCATTATTCGATTCAACAAAAGAAATGGCGTATATTCCTTTATCTTTAGAGCTTAGAACTAAGGGAAAAGCTGCCGTAGAGGTAATAGGTACTAAATTCGGTAAATCGCTCGGAGCATTTATCCAGTCTTTAATATTTATTATTATTCCGACTGCTACCTTTGATTCTATTATAATATATTTATTAGTAATCTTTATAGCTATGATGAGTTTATGGATTTGGAATGTTATAAAATTGAATAAGGAATATACAAAATTGTGTAAATAAAAGATATAGGTCATTCCTGCCAAAGGGCTTTGTTATAGGACGGATACGTCATCCCTGCTTTCGAGGGAATGACATCGATATTACAAAAATACCAAAATAATGAAAAAAACTCTTGAAGTCATATTATTTATAACTATCTTTATTATACTCGCATATAGTGGGCTGTGGTTTGCTATTATGCTCTCTTTATCACATTCTATAAACCAAAAATATGCCGGTACTGATCTTAATATAGAAGAGACTGATAATAATTCTAATCATCAATATCTTATTAAATTTTCCAAAGTTCAGCCCCATGGTTTTCCTTTTAAACTAGGTATTTCGGTAATTAATTGGCAAGAAGAGAGCATTAATAGAGCAATTGAATTTACCTCACCGATAAATATCGGTTATGATTTACTTAAGCAGAATTTATTTATAAATTTTTCCGGAGAAGCATTCGGAAGATTTAAGCCGGTTCAAAGAGGATTTGGAGTAAGATTTTATAATGATAACTGTATATTATCAGCAAAAATTCCTTTAAATTTTAAACTATTTGAAATAGTACGATCAAAGAAAGATTTATTTGAAGTTATAAATTTAATAAAAAATATTAAATTTACCTCTGGTAAAACAGAAATTTTTGACTTATTAGATAATCAAAAATTATACGAAGAAGATCATACTATATTTACTATGTTATTTGACAAAAGTAAGTATTATATAAGCAAACAGGATTTTCTCGATAATATACCGCAAAAATTAGAAATTTATTATGAAACCGAAATAGTACAAAGTAACCTTGAAGATCGAATAATACCTGCCGGCTTATTATTATATAGACTCGCCTGGAATAATAATTTCAAATTTTCCGGTAATTTCTTGATTAGTACTAGTAATTTGCATTTTAAAGATATTGCTAAAGATTTAACAATCGAAGTTACTAATGCAAAAATAAATAGTAATAACTTTGAAAATAATATTAATTTATTATATAAAGGTAAGTTAAACGATTCCGGCAATAATAATATTGATCTTTTGGTAAATTCACAATTTAAGCTAAAACCAGGTTTTATAATAGGTTTATTAGAATTTATAAAGAAATATTACGATAAGCAAACCTATCCGTTTAAACTTTCCGATAATAAGATATATAAAGATTTTAATAATGAACTAAGCTATATTTTTAATAATAAACAATATAATTTTAGTATTTTTGAAGATAGGCGATATAATTTTAATTTAAATATTAATTTAGTTATTGAATTAAATAAATTAACTAGGGCGCAGATAAACAGCTTAAGTCTATATTCAAAGCTATCTGGATTTAATATAACAAATGAAACTATAGTAAATACCCTTAAAGATTCTTATAGTAAGGGTACAATAGTAATTAATGATTACCCTAGAATAATAGATGTTTTAAGCCCATATATATATGGGGTAAGGAATTTTAAAAACTTTTCGGAAGAGAGTAAGGAAGTATACGGAGATGCTTTAAAATTATTTTTAAAAACCATTTCCGATCATCCAAATTCATCTAATTTAATTGACGCTAGTATTGAATATGTATTTGATTTATCCGATTTAAACAAAGCTAAAATAGGTACTATAGATGATGTAAATAAACTTATACCTTTATATTATTTATCTTTATATCAAGCAGCAGTAAAAAAAGTGAAACCTGGGGAAAGCATAAAAGCAAAAATTATGGAATTAATTCCTAATGTTAATCAAAAAATATTAGAAGAATGTATACTGCCCGACAATGTCACCCCGTGACTTGATCACCGGATCTAGTTAAAAATACTATTAATATCGTGGTCAAGCCACGGTATGACACCGAGTGCGGGAATCTAGCAATAATAAAAATACAATGAATATTATAGTAAAAATACAGCAAGATTTAAAAGATGAAGTAACTAAGTTAAATAATCTGATTATTAGCTGTTTAAAAAGCGATGAGGAATTAATAGAAATAGTCGGTAAATATTTACTGGAAGCAGGAGGTAAAAGAATTCGTCCACTTTTAACTATAATAACCGCTAAAATGTTTGGCTATGAAGGCGATAATCATATAAAGCTCGCAAGTGCCATTGAATTCATTCACACCGCCACCTTGCTTCATGATGATGTGGTGGACGACAGCACTTTAAGAAGATTCAAACCTACGGCTAACGTTATTTGGGGGAGTAAAACAAGTATTTTAGTCGGTGATTTCCTCTTTAGTCAGTCTTTTAGGTTAATGGTAGCTTCCGGCTCTATTAAAGCTATGAATGTTCTAGCTAAAGCTTCGGCAATTATTTCCGAAGGGGAGGTAATACAGCTAGTTAAGTTAAATGAGCGACGTATTATAACTATAGACGAATATCATCAAATAGTTAAATCTAAAACCGCCGAACTATTTGGATCTTCTTGCTTCGTTGGAGCTATTATAGCAGAGCAGGTAGACCATATTTCTAAAGATATGCAAGATTTTGGGAAATTACTCGGTACGATATTTCAAGTTATAGATGATTTACTGGATTATTTGAGTAATGACAAACAGGTAGGCAAAAACATCGGTGACGATTTTCTAGAAGGAAAAGTTACGTTACCGTTGATTTTTTTACATGATAAATTAGAGCAAGATAAGCAGCTTTGGCTTGAAAATGTAATTAAATGCGATAAGCGTACTAAAGACGATTTTATGCAAATACGTGACTTAATGGTAAAGCATGAAATTTACAATGAAACAGTTAGTTATTTGAGTAACTTAGAAAATGAAACAAATAAATTATTAAATAAAATCCCCGTTCAGAATATTTATAAAGATTATTTGTTTTCGATTATTAAATTTATTCTAAACCGTTCTTATTAATAGTTATTGTGTAAAGGCATTGTTGTGGATCAATTCTGCCCTCGTCATCCCGTGATTTATTCACGGGATCCAGCTTAAATAGTATTTTAAATTTCTGGATACCGTGGTCAAGCCACGGTATGACCTATAGCAGATTTCTCGAACCATGCGATAAAGTCTACGTTCGTTTGACGATATCTGCATTCGTAGCTCAGCTGGATAGAGCGTTGCCCTCCGAAGGCAAAGGTCGTTGGTTCAAATCCAATCGAATGCACCAACTATACTCCTACTCTTCATTTATCAGAAATATACAAATTCTTCCTTGCCAGCCTTTTGCATCTTGTTCTAAGATTTAAGTTACCCCGTTCTATCCGTTGAGTATATTTTTTACTAACAATGTGTTTTTTGGGATCTAATAACCCAGCATAACTTCCCTATCCATCTGTAAAGTAAAAAGTAACCTTAAAATCCTCCGGTTTTTTTTCAGTAATGATTCTGATGTGCTATCACATCTTGTACCAAAAGTATAAGCAACTACTTTTAACAAAATCTTATCCAAAGAATACCAAAGCCATCTTTGTTTGGATTTATTCTGTACATAAGACCATTGTTCATCTATTTCAGGAGCAATAATTACTTCTATCGTATTGATAGAATGATTTATCTTTTTTAACGCTAGATTTTTTTAAAACACGGATAACCGTATTGATACTCACTTTTAATACTCTTACTGTATCCCTAACTCCAGAGCCATTGATTGACATATCTACTATCTGAGCCTTGACTCCAGGCTTAGAGGCATTATTAATATATTACAGTTGAAAATATCGATTACACTGCTTGCATTGATATCTCTGTTGTTTTGAAATTGAATATCCCGCCTTTACTACTTTTTCTGTGTCGTTACAATATCTACACTTAACATCTATTCTTGATCTACACTTAACATCTATTCTTGCCATAACTCCTTAACTATAATTCTCTCTTATTACTGTTTGAGGATTATAGACTATTCATGCTAAGCTGCAATACGGGGGCGCGATCGAAAACAGCGCTAATGTAACTCTCAATGTAGAAAAGACGCAGCAACACCTACTCATAGGCTATTTTAAAATAATTCAAAGGTTAATGCCGATAAGCCAAAACTTCAAGCTCTAGAAGTTTTATTAAATAAGGATAATAAGCCATCGTTTGATCCAAGTATCAAGATGGTTGGTGATAAAACTGATGCAGATGTATTAGAAGAGAAAAAGCAGCAATAGTTGACTATGATGCTTGTCATACTACACTTGATGAGTACACAACTTGATATAATAATAATGACTCTGTAGCATCATTAGGTCAGGCAGTAGAAGAGTTTAATCCTTATGAATAAGAGATAGTTTATCTCAATTTATTCCTAGCTAAAAGCAGTATTGTTGCATGGCTCGTTTATGTCATTCCCACGAAAGCGGGAATCCAGCATAAAGCGAGATAAATCAAACTTTAAAAAAAATTTTGAAGTACAAGATTCCCGCTTTCGCGGGAATGACACAGAATCTTATGACGCCCATATGCATTCGCAGGAATAACATACTTTTTAACCCCATAAAAATATTGTCTGTTTCTTTCTTTATCTTTATTATTATTTTCATAGAAAACCCCTATAACTTAATCCTATGCCAAATATAGACCCCCTCATTTTTACTAGCTTTTTAGCGATTAATTTGCTAGTTGGACTTTTAAATATCAGGGGTATACATAATATTCGTGAATATGCGATAGGGAAAAGGAATTTTTCTACAGGTACGATAGTTGCAACTCTTATTGCTACTTGGGTCGGTACTAGTACTTTTTTAATCGATAATTCAAGAATATATACGGATGGATTATTTTGCTTATTACCTAGTATATTCGGTAGTGTCGTTAGTTGGTTATTAATCAGTTACTTTATAGCTCCTCGTTTTGAGAATTTTTTGGGTAACTTATCGGCGTCGGAAATAATAGGGGAGGCATACGGTAACAAAGTTCGTATTCTTATGTCGGTAGTTAGCATATTAATGTCTATAGGTAGGATTGCCATGCAATTCCACATAGCAAGTTTAATATTACAGCTATTCTTTAATATTTCAAATTTTTACATAGATTTATCTATAGCTACGGTAATAATAAGCTATTCAGCTTTTGGCGGTGTAAAATCGGTTACTTTTACCGAAGCCGTACAGTTTTTTACCTATAGTGCCGTTATTCCGGTAATAGGAATTATCGTATGGAATGTTTTTAGCGACCCACATATAACTATAGACTCAAATGCACAAACTCGTCTGACTGATTTACAAGGATTGTTTTACTATACTAGCCCTAAATTTTGGATTTCTTTAAATATTTTTATATATTTTGCGATTTCGTCACTTGGTCCTTCAATCTTTCAAAGAATATTGATGGCAAAAGATACAAAGCAAATATCACGAACATTTTTTATTTCAGTAATTATTTGTCTTTGTTTGTCTATATTATTCATTCGGATTGCAATATTATTACTGCCTCAAGATCCAGTAGCTGACAATAATGAATTGTTTTTATGGATTATTAAAAGTTATATAGGATTTAAAGGGTTAATCGTCGGCGTTATTATGGCAATGATAATCTCAAGTACTAACTCTTATATTAACGTTGCAGCAGTAACTTTTACTAATGACATCATTAAAAAGACCTCATTAAATTATAATTATGTAACGGCAATTACTATAGGTTTAATAGGTTTTATTATATCGCTTTATACGAAAGATTTAATAAATCTACTTCTATTACTAACTAGTATCTATTTGCCGCTAATAACTTTGCCGTTGATTTTGTTAATATACGGTTTTAAATCAACTGATAGAAGTTTTTTTATCGGCAGCATTGCTGCAATATTAACTATTATATTGTGGCAGATATTTTCTTTAAGAGCGGCTCTAGGTATTTATCCGATATTACCCGCAACTATCGTAAATTTACTCTTTTTCCTTGGAAGCCATTATATTTTAAAGCAACCCAGGGGGTTTAGTTCTTTAAAAGAACTGCTAGCCGTTAAAATAATCATGCAAGAGAGAAAAAGAAAATTTTTGATCTCACTTCGTGATCTTAAGAATTTTAACATCTTTAAATATTGGAAAAGTACCATACCTAGTAAGGAAATTACCTATAGTTATATCGGTATATTTATTTTAATATCGATGTTCTCATCTTTATATACTACACCTGGTAGCAGAATAATGAACCATTTGCAGATATATAATATTATTTACCATACCACACTTATAACTGCTGCAATATTAATCACTTATCCTATGTGGCCTTTAAAATTTAAAAAGAATTATATTATATCTTTATCTTGGTTTGTTGCCACTTTCATTATATTAATATTTTTTGGTAGTTTACTTGTTATATCAAACAATTTCTATCAATTACAACTGATGAGTTCTATAATTAACTTACTTATAATTGTAACGCTATTAAGGTGGCAAGCTACTTTACTTATGACGGTTACAGGCGTATTTGCTAGTATAGAGTTTTATAAATATTTTATGGATGAGAAACTATTAGTTAGTATAAACAGTTTTCAGTTTAAAGTAGTATATCTCTTAACCTTATTTAATAGCCTTTTAATAGTATTTTTAAAACCAAGACGAGGGCAAGAGAGATTAGTTAATCTAAAAAACACCCATTTAGGTAATAGAGTTAATTATAGAGAGCAAGAGTTAGAGAAATTACTCGATTTAAAGCACGAATTTTTGCGTAATATAAACCATGAAATCAATACACCGCTAACCGGTATTATTAGCCTTGGTGAAACCTTATGGGGTAATTATGATAAATTTAATGAAGATCAACGTCGCAATGCCGTAGAGATTATAGCTAGAAACTCTATTAGATTAAATAGCTTGATAAATAATATTCTAGATTTTTCAAAATTACCCAGTCTTAATTATAAACTAAATAAAGAAAATATAAATTTAAGTGAATTATTACACGAAAGAATTCAAATATGTAAGAAGTTATATCTAAATGGCAAAACTTTAAATTTTGTATCTGATATTGAAGAGAATATAATATTTAACTATGATCCTCATTATATTAAACACACATTCGATAATTTAATAATAAATGCTATTCACTATTGTAGTGAGGGGATAATAAAAATTGTTCCGCATATACACGAAGATAATATATTGTTTAGTATAAAAGACGATGGAATAGGAGTGTCAAAAGCAGAATTACGAAGTATATTCGGCGTATTTGTTGTGAGCTCTAAAACACGTACACCGGTAGGAGGTAGGGGAGTAGGGCTTGCATTATGTAAGAAAGTAATAGAACTGCACGCTGGAAAAATTTGGGTAGAAAACGATAAGCAAGGGAAGACCCAGTTTATTTTCACAATGCCTTTGTGATTTACTAACTCGTCATTGCGAGCGACCTTTGGTCGCGTGGCAATCTAGAAAAATAATAAAAAAATTCTGTAGATCAGAATTTTTTACTGGATTGCTTCGTCGAAACTTGCAGTTTCTTCTCGCAATGACGGAAAAATCAGTTCACTCAACAAGGTCTACAAATTGACAATATAACATATGTTATGAAAAAAATTATTTTTAATAAACAACAAGATCTTGTATCAATTATAGCCCCGGCGTCAGGTTGCCCGGATGCCCGGGGTAAATTAAAGGAAGCTATTAAAATGCTAGCTTTGCATGGTTTTAAAACTTTAGTAGATGATAAGATTTTCTCAAGGGATGAATTACCTTTTTTCGCTGCTCCTAAAGAGGAAAGGCTGAGAATGTTTAAAGAAGCCTTGGAAAATGAACAGGTTAAAATAATTTGGGTTTTTCGTGGCGGATATGGTTGTGGTGAGTTTGTAGAAGATTGTTTTAACTTAAACAAGAAAGGAGATAAAATTCTGATAGGCTATAGCGATATTACCGCTTTACATTTATTACTAAATAACCATTATAATATCCCAACTATTCACGGTTCAGTACTAACCTCATTACTAACGCCTACTAATCAGACCATTATGCCTATAATAAATGTTCTTAAAGGAGAAAAGGGCAAAATACAATTTACACCTATAAATAAAATTAGTGAGGAAAATATAACCGGTAAAATAACAGGCGGCAATTTAACGGTTTTAACTAAATTGGTTAGTACTAGTTTACGAATTCATTCCCATTCCTATACTTCTTTATCTCATCCCCATACTTCTTTATGTCATTCCCGCGAAAGCGAGAATCCAGAAAAAATAATATTGGATCCCCGTTTTCACGGGGATGACAATAAAATACCTCAGTATAATAAGAAAATTCTACTGCTTGAAGATGTTAATGAAAAAGGTTATGCAGTACATTGTAATTTAGTTCATTTAAAAAGCGCAGACATATTCAACGATATAGAAGCAATAATTTTCGGTGATTTTACCAAGGGGGGTGAGGTTGTAGAACAAGCTATAGAAAGTATTTGTTTAAAGCATATCCCAAATATAGAAACTTATAAAGCCGTAAGAATAGGGCATGGAGAGGTAAACCATCCGGTTATTATGAATCATGAAGTAATTATAAGCAGGAATATTTTAAGTTTTACTAGCCCTTTTAAAATAATAGAAAGCAAATGACAAATTCTATCAGAATAGGTACAAGAAAAAGTCCGCTTGCTTTAATTCAAACTAATTTAGTAATAGGGCAAATCAGACAATACTTTCCTAATATTAACTGTGAAATAGTGCCAATTATTACTAGCGGCGATTTAATCCAAAATAAACCATTATACGATATAGGCGGTAAAGCTTTATTTTTAAAGGAAATAGAGCAAGCCTTGCTTGATAAAAAAATTGACTTAGCGGTTCATTCTTTAAAAGATGTATCGGGTAGAATACCTGAAGAGTTAGTAATAGCGGCTGTTTTAGAACGTGAAGATCCCAGAGACGTGTTTGTTTGTCTAAAATATAGATCTATAGAAGAGTTGCCGCAAAATGCCATAATAGGTAGCTCGGCAGTACGAAGAAAAGCATTCATCCAAAAAATAAGACCCGATTTAAAGATAGTGGTTTTTAGAGGAAATGTTGATTCAAGAATAAAAAAGCTAGTGAACAATGAAGTTGATGCAACAATTTTAGCATATGCTGGGCTGAAAAGGTTAGGGGCGTTTAATCCGGAGTATTGTCATTTGATAGAGTATTCACGGATGTTGCCGTGTATAGGGCAGGGAGTCATTGCAATTGAAATACGACAAGATAATAATGCCATGCTTGAAATATGCAACCAAATTAATCATATTCCTACCTTTGAACTAATAAAACCTGAAAGAGCTTTTTTAGAATATCTAGACGCAAATTGCCGCACCCCGATCGCTGCTTACTCTAAATATTTAGATGCGGATAATGTAAAAATCGATTTTATGCTTGGTAACCTCGACGGCAGTAAAATAACTTTCCATACTGAAACTACAAATACAAAAACCTCAAAAGAAGCAGGCATAAAAGCCGCTAAAATGATGTCGGATAAACTATTCTAAAAATTCTATTAATGTTTCCTTAGATGAGAGTATACTCCTTAAATATCAGATATTTGAGGAATATAGTTAAGGATTTTTAACCTATAATGACCTGAAAAATCAAGACAAAATATATGAACAATGTACTTGGTAATTTTGTTCAAAATTAAGCTGCTATTTGTGTATGATGTTGTATACTATCGAGATATACATTCATGGGTTTTTTATACCCAATACTTGAATGAAATCTCTGATAATTATATTTACTGATATAATCATTGATACCCTCTTTAAGTTCTCCTATATTTTGATAATCATTAATAAATATACAATTATATTTCAGTGTCCTAAAGAAACGCTCAATAACAATATTATCAATATTTCTGCCCTTACCGTTCATTGATATCTGTATATCATGACTTTTAAGAATACTTATATGATCATTGCTAGTATATTGACTACCCTGATCACTATTCAAAATCTGCGGAGCTTGATACTTACTTAATGCCTCCTTCAATACATCAGTAACTAATAGTCCATCCATACTATTCGACAGTTTATAGCTTAATATGGCTTTGCTATGCCAATCTATAATGGCTGTTAGATACATAAAGCCGCCTTTAGTGCGAATATATGTAATATCTCCGCTCCAAACCTCATTGGCAGTAGGAACAACTACTTTCTTAGTCTTATCTGTTTTAATCCAGAATTTATCAAGTAGATAGCTGTATATTTTATGCTCACCATCTTTGATGGTAGTGAGTTTCTTTTTATGAGGATATATCGCTTCAATACCAACTAATCTCATATATTTTAGTACTCGATCTCGATCTATCTTATACCCATCTTCTAATAATTGATGATATATATAACGATATCCAAATTCTGGATTATCTGTATATATCTCATCTATTCTATTTAATATACTTATATTATAGCTACTAACCTCTTGTACTTTATAATATGCTGAAGAACGGTTAACCCCTAATAATTCACATTGTCTTGTCTTTGGTAATTGTCCTAGCTTGGACTCTACAAGACTCTTTCTATTTAATAAATCCAAGCTTCTTAGCTTTCCCACTGCCCAATCTGGCCGTGCCCCCGTATTGCAGCTTAGCATGAATAGTCTATAATCCTCAAACAGTAATAAGAGAGAATTATAGTTAAGGAGTTATGGCAAGAATAGATGTTAAGTGTAGATCAAGAATAGATGTTAAGTGTAGATATTATAACGACACAGAAAAAGTAGTAAAGGCGGGATATTCAATTTCAAAACAACAGAGATATCAATGCAAGCAGTGTAATCGATATTTTTAACTGTAATATATTAATAATGCCTCTAAGCCTGGAGTCAAGACTCAGATAGTAGATATGTCAATCAATGGCTCTGGAGTTAGGGATACAGTAAGAGTATTAAAAGTGGGTATCAATACGGTTATCCGTGTTTTAAAAAAAATCTAGCGTTAAAAAAGATAAATCATTCTATCAATACGATAGAAGTAATTATTGCTCCTGAAATAGATGAACAATGGCCTTATGTACAGAATAAATCCAAACAAAGATGGCTTTGATATTCTTTGGATAAGATTTTGTTAAAAGTAGTTGCTTATACTTTTGGTACAAGATGTGATAGCACATCAGAATCATTACTGAAAAAAACCGGAGGATTTTAAGGTTACTTTTTACTTTACAGATGGATGGGGAAGTTATGCTAGGTTATTAGATCCCAAAAAACACATTGTTAGTAAAAAATATACTCAACGGATAGAACGGGGTAACTTAAATCTTAGAACAAGATGCAAAAGACTGACACGTAAAACAATTTGTTTTTCCAAGTCATTGGATATTCATGATAAAGTCATTGGAACTCTTATTGAACGTATAGCCTTTTAATATCCACATCTGTAAAATGGAGGTGCAACCCTGATGTGCTATCACATCTTGTACCAAAAGTATAAGCAACTACTTTTAACAAAATCTTATCCAAAGAATACCAAAGCCATCTTTGTTTGGATTTATTCTGTACATAAGGCCATTGTTCATCTATTTCAGGAGCAATAATTACTTCTATCGTATTGATAGAATGATTTATCTTTTTTAACGCTAGATTTTTTTAAAACACGGATAACCGTATTGATACCCACTTTTAATACTCTTACTGTATCCCTAACTCCAGAGCCATTGATTGACATATCTACTATCTGAGTCTTGACTCCAGGCTTAGAGGCATTATTAATATATTACAGTTGAAAATATCGATTACACTGCTTGCATTGATATCTCTGTTGTTTTGAAATTGAATATCCCGCCTTTACTACTTTTTCTGTGTCGTTATAATATCTACACTTAACATCTATTCTTGATCTACACTTAACATCTATTCTTGTCATAACTCCTTAACTATAATTCTCTCTTATTACTGTTTGAGGATTATAGACTATTCATGCTAAGCTGCAATACGGGGGCGCGACTCATATTAATTGTAATCATTCTTAATATTTATATCTCTGTATCTATCATCATATTAAAAAATACTTTATTTTTGTAAATATTTTTGTTATTAATAATTGAGAATTATTACAGAGGTATATATGTCTAAGAAAGAGCAAGACGATCGAATAATAAAAGAATTAGAAGAAAAACTAGCAAAGCTTAAAGGCACTCCTCCAGCACTTGAAGAATTAGAAGAAAGGTTCGCTAAGCTTCAAGACAGACCTTATGCCCCCACAAAAAAATCCGGTAATGAAGTAGACGATTTAATTGAGCGGATGCAATCTGAGCTTAAACTAGAACAAAAAAGTAAAAACCTCAATGATCAAAAAGACCAAGCAATACGTGATAGACTAGATAAATTAAGAGAAGATAGTCCTGTAACGCAGAAAAAGACATCTATAGATCCTTCCTTTAATGATACTAAATCAATAATTACCGATACTATAGATGTTCAGGCAGATATAGCTAGTTTATATGCTAATCGAGCTACTGAGTTAGAGGAGAAAAAAGCATTACTTCATTTAGCTAATAATCTAACTGAAGCTAGTGATATTATTAGGGATACACTCCCTATATCTAAAGAATATGAGCCTAAAGTATTAGATGTTATTGCTAGCGGATTAAATAAAATTTTTGAAGGAATAATGAAAATAGCTTCTCCTGCAGTTAATATTATAAAAGAAATAGGTAGTAGTCTTGTTAATTCGATTAAATCACTTCCCCAAAAATCCTCTAAAACACAAATGAAAGAATCTAAAACGCAATTAAAGAAGTTATATAAAACATATGTTGATTCGAAAGGAGTAAAACCAAAGATAAAAGAAGAATTTCTTAAAAAACATTATGAGCAAATTGAACAGCTACAAACTCCTCAGGAAATATTTGTAGAAACTGCTAAAATTACTAAATCTATAAGGACAACTGAAAAACAAAAGATAAATAATCTTAAACAACAACAAATTATTAATAAAATGAAGAAGCAGAGCCCTGCTGCTTTTATAAATAATAATTCATTTGTACCGTCTAATACTCCTACTAATAAAGGAAAATTTTCAAAGAGCAACCAAAGGTAAATCCTATGTCGTTCCTGCGGGATATTGTTCGTGTGGATACCCAAGTCGTCATTGCGAGCATTTGCGGTGTTGTTAGTATGGTTCGTTTTATGTCATTCCCGCGTAGGTGGGAATCCAGTATAAAGCGAGATAAATCGAGCTTTTAATTTCAAAATTTGCTGTATTTATACTTTTTTCTGGATTCCCACCTACGCGGGAATGACATATAGAGCCGGTTTTTTGAGCCATGCAACAGCGCCACATTTGCTTGAAACGTGGCAATCTCATGAGATTGTGTACGTACAAAACTTACAGTTTTTCCTTGCAATGATGTTTAAAAAAACTACCACACTCCTCTCATGCCATCTGTCTTAGCCTTATCAAATGAAGTATCCTTAATTGTCGCATCACTAAAATCAACATTTGTTAGGTCAGAGTTACTAAAGTTAGCCTGATTAATTTTAGCTGATTTAAATATGCTATCTGTTAATATTGAGTTTGAAAAATCTGTTTTAGAAATTGTTGTTGCAGAAAAATCTACCTTTTGTAAAGAAGAGTTCTTAATTATCGTATTTGTTAAGTTAGCATTCTTAAAGATACTATTTGAAAAATCTACTCTATCAAACTTTAGATTACTTAAGTCAAGATTTGTTAAATTCATATTTGCTAAGTTAGTTATTCTTTGCAGATCTTTTACCGAACTTATTACTATATTATTCGGTGGGATTTTACTCGAATTATCG
Organism: Rickettsia endosymbiont of Cantharis rufa; assembly: GCF_964026445.1. Taxonomy (NCBI): domain Bacteria; kingdom Pseudomonadati; phylum Pseudomonadota; class Alphaproteobacteria; order Rickettsiales; family Rickettsiaceae; genus Rickettsia; species Rickettsia endosymbiont of Cantharis rufa. Next base: position 769,569 of record NZ_OZ032150.1, on the reverse strand, counting down.
TTATTTAAAATAATATTATTAGAAACATTAGTATTAATAAAACCGGAATATGCTTGGTAGTTAATATTATTTATTTGTGAATTAGCAAGGACCGAATTAATAACCACGGTATTTGTTAGATTAGAATTTATTAGAGCTACTTGGTTTAAATTGCCTAAATTAATTTTAACATCTGAAAAATTTACGTTTTGTATCAATGATTTAGAAAAATTTACATTATTAAATTGCCCGTTAGTTACATTTGAGTTTATTATTTCACTGCTGGTTAAATTGGTATTAATCACTATAAATTGTTTAAAATCATTATTGCTAAAAATATTATTAATATGGCTAATATTATCTAAAGTGATATTTGAACCTGTAGTTTTATTAATCCTTACAAAATTAGCATTACTATTTCTTATTGATAAATTATTAAATTTATTATCGTTTAGACTCATATTATTTAATATAGAATTATCGATTTTAAACTGATTTAAAACTGAACTATTAATTGTACTGTTTTGTAAATCACATTTAGTGATGCTAATATTTTGTAATGTTGAACCCCGAAAGGAAGCGTATGAAAAGAAAGAGTTGTTACTTTGTACGTTATTAAAGCTTACTTCATTAAAAATACTTTGTGTGAAGTTAGAATCCTTAATTATTACTGCCGTTAATTTAGTTTGACTTAGGTCGCTAGATTCAAAATAATTATTAGTAAAGTTGGTGTTATTTATCACACTTTTTTCCAAATCTGTACCATAAAATATTGAATTTGATATATTAGTATTTTTAAAGCTATTATTCTTTAAGTTAGCTTTTTGAAAATTAACACCTTCGATAGTATTATTACTCCATAATACATGACTAAATTTAGAGTTTTCAAAATTAACATTTTGTATAGTAGTTTTATTAAAATCAGTATCGCTAAAATTTGATTGAACAAAATTTGTATTTTGTAATGTTATATTGTTAAAAATTGAACCTTGAAAGTCAGAATTATATCCGGAAATATTTTTTATTACTGAATCTGCAAAATTACTTTCTTGAATTATAGCATTTGTAAGTATTGCTTTTTCTAAATTACTACCTGCAAAATCAGCACGTAATATTTCGCAGGAAGTTAAATCTATTCCTGATAAATCTTCATTTATTAGCTTTACTCCTATTAATTTTACTCCTTTTAAATTTGAACCGAATTTCTCCTTAAGATTCACTTTAAGATTTTTAGAATTTTGCGATATTATATAATTCCGAATTACCGTGCTTTGGCTATCTGTAAGTAATCCATTCGCATCACGAGTAGATTCGGAACAACTGCTTAATAACAAGTAAATAGTAATTATTGATATGACTCTAGGCATTTACTTCCTCATACTCCTCTTCATTTATTCTATTTGTAGGAGGTACATGTAAGCTTAATAGTTTTAATTTACGATGCAAAGCCGATCTTTCCATGCCGACAAATGACGATGTTTTTGAAATATTATTATTGAAACGACTCATTTGTGCCGATAAATATTGACGTTCAAAAACTTCTCTAGCTTCTCTAAGCGGCATAGATAGCATATCAAAGCTATCTTCAAGTTTTGTAAGATTAGCACTATTTGCTAATATTTCTGAAGGTATCATATAAGGTTTGATAATTTCATTATTACCTGTAGTTAATGGATTCATAATTAAAGTCCATTCAACAACATTACGTAATTGTCTAATATTGCCTGGCCATTCATAGGATTGAAGTGCTGCTATAGTTTCATCGGCAAAAGTACGTTCCTTTAAACCTGAAAATTTTGAAAGCTGCTTAACAAAATATTTTACGAGTAGCGGTATATCTTCTTTTCTGTCATATAGTGAAGGGACTTCTAGAGAAGAAACATTAAGACGATGATATAGATCCTCTAAAAATTTACCGTTATTGACTTCGTCTTGGATATTTTTAGAAGTACCAGTGATGATTTTTATATCGACTTTAATATTTTTTCCGCAAGGTTTTGTAATGGTTTGATCCTTAAGAAATTTTAATAACTTTATCTGAATAGGAATGGGGATATTACTGACTTCATCTATATATAAGGTACCGTTATTAGCGAATTCTAAGATAGTAGGGCGCTTAGTATTATTTTCCTGTTTTTCTGCTTCGCCGAATAATTCTTGATTGATTTTTTCTGTGGTCATACAGGTAGGGCTGAAGATAATGAAAGGATTATTAACCCTCTTAGATTTTTTATGAATTAACCTTGCTGCAAGCTCTTTACCGCTACCGACCTTACCATGAATCATTATACGACTGCCGGAACCCGCTGCCCTCTCTATTTCCATTAGATATTTTAAAGTTATCGAACATTTGCCTACTAATTCGGTTTTATCGATAACCTTTGATTTTAAATCTATATTCTCACGCTTTAACTTTGTTACTTCACAAGCTCTTTTAAGTAAAATAACCAATTTATCATTATTAAACGGTTTTTCTATATAATCATAAGCCCCCATTTTTATAGCATTTACCGCTGTTTCTATAGTACCGTGACCGCTGATAATTATTACCGGCATTAAAGGATAACGTTTTTTAATTATCTCTAAAATCCCAAGCCCATCAATCTCGCTTCCTTGAAGCCAAATATCAAGTATAACTGCAGAGACCGGTTTTTCGGAAAGTATTCTAAGGGCTTGAGTACTATTAGCGGCAACCTTAGGGTTAAAACCTTCATCTTTCAAAATTGTGGCAATAATATTTCGTATATCCTCTTCGTCATCTACTATTAAAACATCTATTGGTGACATTACAATTTACCTTAAAAATATTAATGTTAAGTATACGTTAATGCCGAATGTAAAAGAAAGCAACATTTTTTATAACATTTTTGTCACAATAGCTATTTATAATGTAAAGATTGGCGGTCGCACCTCCATTTTACAGATGTGGATATTAAAAGGCTATACGTTCAATAAGAGTTCCGATGACTTTATCATGAATATCCAATGACTTGGAAAAACAAATTGTTTTACGTGTCAGTCTTTTGCATCTTGTTCTAAGATTTAAGTTACCCCGTTCTATCCGTTGAGTATATTTTTTACTAACAATGTGTTTTTTGGGATCTAATAACCTAGCATAACTTCCCTATCCATCTGTAAAGTAAAAAGTAACCTTAAAATCCTCCAGTTTTTTTCAGTAATGATTCTGATGTGCTATCACATCTTGTACCAAAAGTATAAGCAACTACTTTTAACAAAATCTTATCCAAAGAATATCAAAGCCATCTTTGTTTGGATTTATTCTGTACATAAGGCCATTGTTCATCTATTTCAGGAGCAATAATTACTTCTATCGTATTGATAGAATGATTTATCTTTTTTAACGCTAGATTTTTTTAAAACACGGATAACCGTATTGATACCCACTTTTAATACTCTTACTGTATCCCTAACTCCAGAGCCATTGATTGACATATCTACTATCTGAGCCTTGACTCCAGGCTTAGAGGCATTATTAATATATTACAGTTAAAAATATCGATTACACTGCTTGCATTGATATCTCTGTTGTTTTGAAATTGAATATCCCGCCTTTACTACTTTTTCTGTGTCGTTATAATATCTACACTTAACATCTATTCTTGATCTACACTTAACATCTATTCTTGCCATAACTCCTTAACTATAATTCTCTCTTATTACTGTTTGAGGATTATAGACTATTCATGCTAAGCTGCAATACGGGGGGCGCGACCAGATTGGCTAAGATTATATAATATTAAAATTATTTAAGGAATTTTAATTAATTTTATTTGCAGTTTGTAGGATTATAAATGATTATATACAATAAGGGTGTTGTTGTTAGGGCTAGGCTTCGGCTTTCCCGCTGTCACCCCGTGGCTTGACCACGGGGTTCAGTTACTAATAATAAAATTATTAGTATTATTAAGTTATTTTTATGGATACCGTGGTCAAGCCACGGTATGACATCGGACTTATACAACAAAGCCCCTAACAAGCAGTAAAACTAATTTTAAAAACCATGCTTAATACCTTTTTAATTATTATTTCATTATTTATTTGCTTAACAACTTACCTATTTATCAAAAAAACAGATATTTTTACAAATTTATTAATTCTAAACAGTTTTACGGCTATTGTTAGCTTGTTTATTTGTTGCTTAGGATTGTATTTAGGTAATAGTTCATATTTGGATATAGCAATTATTTACTTCCTTTTAAGCTTCATAGCCACAAACGGTTATTTAAAATATTTTATACATGAATCAGATAGAAACAAAAAAGATTAATTTAGCAATTTTAGGCTGCGGTCTTAGCGGTATGCTAACTGCGCTTTCTTTTGCACAAAAGGGTATAGAAACTACTATATTCGAGAGTAAATCGATAAAAAACCCGAAATTCTTTAAAGATATAAGAACGACTGCTTTAACGCCGTATTCTAAAAACTTCTTATCCTCTATCGATATATGGAAAGATTTGGAAGAGTTTGTTGCAGAAATGCGAGATGTATATGTAGTAGATAATAAGGCGTCAGAGATATTAGATTTACGAAACGACGATGACACTGTACTTGGATATGTGGTTAAGAATAGCGATTTTAAAAAAATATTATTGTCGAAAGTAACTAATAATTCGTTGATAACATTAATTGATAATAATCAATATCAAGAAGTTATAAGTCATAATGACTACTCAATTATAAAATTTGATGATGGACAAATTAAATGTAATTTATTAATTATATGTGACGGAGCAAATTCAAAAGTGAGGTCTCATTATTTTGCTAATGAAATAGAAAAACCTTATCAAACCGCTCTTACATTTAATATTAAGCATGAAAAGCCGCATGGAAATTGTGCTATGGAGCATTTCCTGCCACTTGGTCCTCTTGCTTTATTGCCTTTGAATGATCAAAATAGCTCTTCCGTAATATGGTCAACTTCCGCTAGCCAAGCATCCTTAATTCTAGACTTGCCTATAGAAGAAGTCAGATTTTTAACTCAAAGAAATGCCGGTAATTCATTAGGTAAAATTACTATTGATAGCGAGATGAGTGGCTTCCCGTTAAAAGCTCGTATGGCAAATAGATATTTTCATAATAAAATGGTGCTTATTGCCGATACTGCTCACACAGTACATCCACTGGCGGGGCAGGGGCTTAATCAGGGCATAAAGGATATAGAGACTTTGAGTATGATTGTTAGTAATAATGGTACATTACAAGAATATCAAAAATTAAGGCAGGAGGATAATTTTATTATGTATAAGCTGACTGATGAGTTAAATAATATTTTTTCACACTATTCAAAAAATTTAAGATGTATAAGGCAAATAGGGTTTAAAGCAATAAATAATCTTAAGACTATTAAAAACTTGATTACTGGCTATGCGATGGGGAAGAGGTGAGTGTTCTTATGTCATTCCTGCTAAAGCAGGAATCTAGAAAAAAAGCATAAATACAGCAAATTTTTTAAATTAAAAGCTCGATTTATCTCGCTTTATGCTGGATTCCTGCTTTTGCAGGAATGATATAAAAGAGCAAAAATGACGTAGAATGTGAAATAACATAGAACGTAATTTTATGAGATATGTATGAGTAAAGAAAATTTAAGCAATAAATCATCTATTAATGCTTCTAAAAAAGGAATAAAGAATGCAACGGATAGTAATGAGAGGACACCAAAAACCTCTATAAACACACCGGAAGGCGTAACACAGCCGAATCTTGAACCGCAAAAAGAACAGCAATCGCAAAACAATAAGCCGGCGGGAAAAAGAACACTAAAAGAGGATACAGCACTTTACAGCGCTAGAGTTACTCGTGTCGGAATCGCTGCAGGTGGGGTAGCACTTGAAATAGTAAAAGGGGTCAGTAAAATTGCTGTTACCCATAACCCTATTGAGATAGCAGCACGTTTCATATACCTTAACAAGACTGATGCGGCTATAGTTTTCCAGAAAGTTAATAATAGACGATATTAACAGTAGGGATAAAAATGCCGGATATAGAGCCAAAGATATATCCAGCTGAATTTAAAGAATCAGCGATTAGATTAGCTATTGAGTCTAAGCAACCTTTTGCTCAAGCAGCTAGAGAACTAGGAATTACGAAGTATAGTCTATATAATTGGGTTAATAAACATTCAAAACTCAAGGAAGTAATGAGATATGAAGAACATCTGTATGATGAATTAAGGAGATTGAAGAAGAACTAGATAGAGTAACACAAGAACGTGATCTATTAAAAAGGCTGCCGCGTACTTTGCAAAAGAATCCCAATAAGGTACGCATGGATAAAGGAAAACAGAGGTAATTTTTCCATTTCTGCTATGTGTAAATTTATGAAAGTATCACGTAATGGTTATTATGAATGGTTAAATAATCTTGGATGTAATAGGGTTAAAGAAGGTAATGAATTAACAAACAGAATTGAAATTATCTTTAAAGAAGGTAGAGGTAATTATGGAACTAGACCTATTAAAAAGGAACTATCACGGCAAGATATAACTGCTAGTAGGAGACGCATTGCAAGACTAATAAAAGAAGCTAATTTGCTATGTAAAACTAAACGTAAATTTAAAGCCATTACTGACTCTAATCATAATAAGCAAATTGCTCCTAATTTATTAAATAGAGAGTTTACAGTTTATGCTGCTAATTGTTATTGGGTTGGAGACATAACCTATGTGCCAACTGGTGAAGGCTGGCTATATTTAGCAACTGTTATTGATCTATTTTCTAGAAAAATTATAGGATGGTCTATGAGTAATAACATGAGAGCTGATTTGGTTAATAATGCTTTATTAATGGCAATATGGCAACGTAAACCAGCAAAAGGGCTTATTTGGCATACTGATAGAGGTAGTCAATATTGTTCTGATAGTCATTTAAAAATTATAAAACAACATGGTATCAAACAGAGTATGGGTCGTAAAGGAAATTGCTTGGATAATGCTGTTGCTGAAAGTTTCTTTCATACTATAAAAACAGAATTAATGTATCAATATAAATTTAAAACTAAGGAGGAAGCAAAATATGCCATATTTGAATATATAGAGGTATTTTATAACCGTATCAGAATGTATTCTGCTAACGATTATTTATCACCAGTAAGATATGAAGAGATACAAAATTGCACTTAAACAACTGTCCGGAAAAGTGTTGACAGATCATTGTTTTTTTTAAGTTGTTTACTTGGTCCTTTAAACCTTCTTTCTCTAGAAATTCTATTAATCTCTCATGCGGTGTCTTTATTGCTGCTACTTCTTGCGGTGTTTGAAACTATCTAAACATAACTATATCCTCATTAAATTCTATAAATCTTAATATTTTGTTAAAAATTAGCTTATAGACAGAATCATAATAAAGAGTTTTAAGAATGCAATAGAAATTTAATTAGAAGTATTAATAAATGAGTTGAGGTTGTTTAAGAAGTATGCAAAGTTAGGTTCCTTATAATATTTAAAATTTGGAATTTAAAAAAGATTTGATACAAAAATTAAAACAAAAGGCAAATAAAAGGAGTATATGGATTTTTTAGAAAACGAAGAGAACCTCCGAAACCCTGAAAAGGCTTGGCGAGAGTGACGGGACTCGAACCCGCGACCTTCTGCGTGACAGGCAGACGCTCTAACCAACTGAGCTACACCCCCTTTACATAAGAGATAACAATATATATAACAATTCTTCCATTTCTGCAAGAGCAAAATATCTTATTTCATTAAAAAATATATAGAATCTAAACCGCTAAATTTTACTTCTTATCGCTATTAATTTAAATTGTTACTATTAGTTGAAACATTGAAAATTATTATACTTTTTAAGGATTTTGTTAAAAAAGAAAACCTAGTGGTTACACCTATATTGAAAAATCCTTCTTTATTAAATAATTATTAGAGGTTTTATATGACTAAACCATATGTCATTAAATTAACTACTCCTTTTGAGCATATTAAACTTTATAATCCTATACCCGATATTGCTCTTAGCAGTGCTATTACTATGCAGGCAATAATAAATGCAGCTAATACTTCTACAAAGAAAGAAGCAACAAAAGCAGGATATAACGCTAAAAAGTGGCTTTTTGAAAATAATGGGTCGCGCCCCCGTATTGCAGCTTAGCATGAATAGTCTATAATCCTCAAACAGTAATAAGAGAGAATTATAGTTAAGGAGTTATGGCAAGAATATATGTTAAGTGTAGATCAAGAATAGATGTTAAGTGTAGATATTGTAACGACACAGAAAAAGTAGTAAAGGCGGGATATTCAATTTCAAAACAACAGAGATATCAATGCAAGCAGTGTAATCGATATTTTCAACTGTAATATATTAATAATGCCTCTAAGCCTGGAGTCAAGGCTCAGATAGTAGATATGTCAATCAATGGCTCTGGAGTTAGGGATACAGTAAGAGTATTAAAAGTGGGTATCAATACGGTTATCCGTGTTTTAAAAAAATCTAGCGTTAAAAAAGATAAATCATTCTATCAATACGATAGAAGTAATTATTGCTCCTGAAATAGATGAACAATGGCCTTATGTACAGAATAAATCCAAACAAAGATGGCTTTGGTATTCTTTGGATAAGATTTTGTTAAAAGTAGTTGCTTATACTTTTGGTACAAGATGTGATAGCACATCAGAATCATTACTGAAAAAAACCGGAGGATTTTAAGGTTACTTTTTACTTTACAGATGGATGGGGAAGTTATGCTAGGTTATTAGATCCCAAAAAACACATTGTTAGTAAAAAATATACTCAACGGATAGAACGGGGTAACTTAAATCTTAGAACAAGATGCAAAAGACTGACACGTAAAACAATTTGTTTTTCCAAGTCATTGGATATTCATGATAAAGTCATCGGAACTCTTATTGAACGTATAGCCTTTTAATATCCACATCTGTAAAATGGAGGTGCGACCAAATAATGAAAATTTTAATGCTACTTGTTTAGAAATGGGCATTGAACCTAATTATGTAAGAAAAACTGCAAAAAGCTAATTAAATCACAACAAAATAAATTATATCTTAGGGGCAAGTATTCTAAACTCTATGGCTAAAGTTTAAATTAATTGTAATAAAACTTGAAATTACTATAATTATAAATTAATTGTATAGGTGTTACTTAGTAACTCCTATATATTAATAATTATTTCAGATTATAAAGGTTATTTATGAGTATTTCAGTTTCAGGTCAACATATTTCTATCGGTAATAATTTACAAGAATATTCAAAGGAGAGAGCTACACAAGTCGTAAAAAAATATTTTACCGATATAATAAATATAGATATACATTTCTCAAAAGAGGGAATTAATTTTAAGTGTGATATTATAGTAAAATATGGTTCAGGTAAACATAGTATTATCAAAAGTAATGATAGTTGCAATGATATATATGTAGCTTTTGATAAAGCTATGTCAAAACTTGAAAAACAACTTAGAAAATATAAATCAAAATTCAAAAATCATCACGCAGGTAAAGTAAAAATATCCGAAATTGCTTACGAAGGTACTAAATATATTATTAGTTCGCAACCTGATAGTGAAACCTCTAACTCCGAAGATAATGATAATCCGGCAATTATTGCTGAAAAGCCTGTAGAAATATTAAAATTATCGGTAAAAGAAGCGGTAATGAAAATGGATTTAGAAAATTTGCCAGCAGTAGTATTTAAAAATATTAATAATGATCGTGTAAATATAGTTTATTATCGTAAAGACGGTAATATTTCTTGGGTAGATTATAATTAATGCTCATTATCCCTTATAAAGGAATTACACCAAAAATCGATAAAAGTGCATATATTGCCGAAGGCAGCTCTTTAATAGGAGACGTGGAAATAGGGTGTAACTCAAGTATTTGGTTCAACAGCGTTCTTAGAGGCGATGTTGAATCAATAAAAATAGGCAGTAATACTAATGTACAAGACGGCACGGTAGTTCATACTTCAAGATTTAACGGACCGGTAGAGATAGGCGATAATATAACTATCGGTCATCTTTCTCTTATTCATGCCTGCACAATACATAATAATGCCTTTATCGGTATGCGTACTACGATAATGGATTATGCAGTAATAGAAGAATATGCTTTTATTGCAGCAGGAAGCCTAATCCCACCAAAGAAAATAATTAAATCTAAAGAATTATGGATGGGATCACCTGCAAAATTTGTTAGATATTTAACCGATCAAGATTTAGAATATATGCAAGATAATGTAAGAAACTATGTAGAACTTGCGAATGTTTATAATATACTAGTTTAATTTGAAAAATTGGTGATGTTACTTTTCGCTTATGTAATAGCTGAGATTCAATCTTACATTTAGTAGAATAAGATAAGTATTAAATAGAGGATTAGAAATGAATCTAAATCAAAAAATAATAAAGCCAAAAATAGGATTACTGGGATTAGCTAGGAGTCTTGGAAGTATATCGTCAGCGTGTAAAGCTATGGGATACAGCAGGGACAGTTATTATAGGTTCAAAGAGCTATATGAAACTGGGGGAGAAGAGGCGTTATATGAGATTAGCCGGAAGAAGCTAATTATAGCAAATAGAGTTGATCCTGCGGTAGAGAGAGCAGTATTAGATATGGCGGTAGAATACCCAGCTTATGGTCAGATGCGAGTATCAAATGAGCTTAAAAAGACTGGTATTCTTGTATCACCTGGGGGGTTAGATCAATTTGGCTACGTAATGATTTAAATAATATCAATAAAAGACTTAAAGCATTAGAAGTAAAAATGGCTCAGGATGGTATTGTTCTTACCGAAGCTCAGTTACAAGTATTAGAGAAACGGCGTAGCGAGAAAGAAGCTCATGGAGAAATAGATACACAGCATCCAGATTATCTAGGATGCCAAGACACATATTATGTAGGTAATTTTAAAGGTATAGACAAGGTATATTCTCAGGTATTTATTGATAGCTATACTAGGGTTACAGATGCTAAATTATATACTGATAAAACAGCTTTTACCGCTACTGACATGCTTAATGATAGAGTACTGCCGTGGTATGAGAGTCAGCAAATACCAGTACTTCGTATTCTAACTGATAGAGGTGGTAAATATAAGGGTTAGCAATTGATTACATGACCAAGAAATGGTCCATGCCTATACCAAATTGGAATGCGGCTATGGCTCATTTTTTAATAAAATTTGAAGATAGAATCTAGGCCTTTGAAAAAAAGTTTACACACTTAATTGAGAAGACCCTTAGATCTTGATTTCTACAGTTTATCTACGCTGCGGTTATAAGCTTCAAAGCATCTTGCTCTTTTATCTACTTTTCGTTTATCGTAGTATATAAAGAATCTTTAAACGCCTTTACTGTGTTTTTAAGTAAAAACGCAATAGTCATCGGTCCTATACCGCCTGGGACAGGAGTAATATATTTTACTTTAGATTTAACATTTTCAAAATCAACATCACCAACTATTTTATTATTTACGATTCTAGTAATACCTACGTCAATTACTATTGCTTCAGAGTTAAAGTATTCTAGAGTTAATTTTAAAGGCGAACCTATTGCAGCAACAACAATATCTGCTTTAGATGTAATAGAACTTAAATTTTGTGTTTTAGAATGACAAATAGTAACGCTGCAATTTTCTTGCAATAATAAGGCGCTTAAAGGTTTACCTACTATATTTGAGCGTCCAATAATTACAGCGTTTTTACCGCCTAAATTCGGTTCATATTTTTTTATAACTGCAAGACAACCAAGGGCAGTGCAGGGGATAAAACCTTGACTAATCCCGCTATGTAAATAACCGACATTTAAAGGGTGGAAACCATCTATATCTTTAGAGGGTGATACTGCCGATAAAATTTTATTTTTATCTATAGAACTTGGTAAAGGCAGTTGAATTATGATTCCTGAAATCTCGTTATCAAGATTCAACTCGTTGATTTTCAATATTAAATTATCAGTATGAATAGTAGTAGATAGATTTACTAATAAAGTATCTATTCCTATTGTATGTGCATTTTTTATTTTATTTCTTACATAAATAACGCTTGCCAGATTATCGCCTACTAGTACTATAGCAAGCTTTGGTGAAGTTTTGGTTTTATTTTTAAGCTCCCCAATTTCTAGCTTTAAATCTGCTAATATCTCATTCGCTAATGCTTTACCATCAATTATATTATTCACTATATACCCTTGATAAATGAAGAATTGGTATACGAAGATTAACTTTAAAAAGAGCAAGGGGTTCACAAGGCGAGGAGCGGAGCGTATACTTAATACGTGAGCACCGCAGCTCTTGTAGAACGACATAGCCAATTTTTAAAGTTCATCGAGTATACTTAGTAGTGGAGTACTCAAAATGTAGAGCTTTGCCGTCAAATACTTTGCTATAAGCGTGATGAAGACTGCTTGCTGCCTCAGCAAAACCCGTAAGAATCAGCTTAAGCTTACCGGCATAATGAGCAATATCGCCAATGGCATAGATCCCTTCTATATTAGTTTGATAATAGAAAGGGTCTACCTCAATATGGTGAAGCTTAACATTTAAATCCCAATTTACTAAGCTACCTAAATCTTGTTTCAAACCAAAAAACGGTAGTAATATATTAGCTTCTAATTTCTTAGTATTATTTTGTAGGTCTTTAACTATAACCGCTTGAAGTTCGCCATTATTGTCGTTTAAATCATTTAACTGATAACCTATTACTAACTCTATTTTACCGGTTTCTGCAATGCTTCTTAACTGCCTTACGCTTTCAGGAGCTGCCGTAAATTTATCCCGCCTATGTACTAAATATATTTTATTTGCAATTTCTGAAAGAGAAATAGCCCAGTCGACGGCGGAATCACCACCGCCTGCTATAACTATATTTTTACCTGCAAATTTGCTTTTATCATTAATGAAATAAAAAACCGATTTGCCTTCAAAATCCTCGATATTTGCAAGGGGGGGCTTATTCGGACCAAATGAACCTGCTCCTGCTGCAATGACAATAACTTTGCCTCTAACAATAGTATCTCTTGAGGTTTTAATCTCAAAAAAATCATCTTGCTTATTTAGTTCTATAGCTTGCTGATTTAGGTGATATATAGGCTTAAAAGGAGCCGCTTGAATCTCTAACTGTTTTATTAGCCCTTCTGCCTCAATTTTAGGATATGCTGGTATATCGTAAATAGGCTTTTCAGGATATAGAGTAATACATTGACCGCCGATGGCTTCTTGAGCGTCAATAACATGACATTTCATCCCAAGCATTCCTGCTTGAAAAGTAGCAAATAATCCTACAGGACCTGCCCCTATTATTATAACATCGGTATTATGCATTATTTTTGTTTAGTTTTATTTTTAAAAGGATTTTATTAGATATTGAGGAAATAATCAATTGTTATTGTTAAATAGATATTGATTTAATATATCCTAACTTAGCCCAATTAAGAATTTTTTGATCTCTAGTAAGTAGGGTGGCTCCAAGACATTTTGCTGTTGCTACAATAATTCTATCAGCAGGGTCACCGTGAAAATCATCCATAAGAGAAACGCTTTCGGCAGCCACTTCCGGAGAAATATCTTTAATAGATAATCCGTTGATACCTGTTATAGAATTTAGAAAATCTTTTATAGGTTCGTAAATATTAATACGCTTTTTAAAGTTAAGCATAGCTATTTCCGATAATGAGATAGAACTTAGGAATAATTGCAAATTTTCTTGAGCTAAATTGATTATATGCTTTGTTTTTTCTGATAATTCTTCAGGTTGTAATAATGACCACAATAAAACATGGGTATCTAGTACTAAAGCATTATTAATATTCTGCATTCCATTTTTCTTCTATTGGTTCTAATATATCAGTTTTTATCTCAGCCTTATTTCTTAGCATGCCGAATATTGAGGTCTTTTTAGTATTTATAGGTAATATTTGTGCTACTTCTCTATCTCTTTTGGTAATTATGATAGATTCTTTACCTGTTTGTAATTTCTCTATTATCTCAAGACAATGAGACTTAAATTGACTTATTGCTATTCTAATAGCCATTTTTTTAATCTAAATAAATAAAAGTATTATTATATTATAATAGTCAAATTAAATAGTCAATTAATATATAACCCTATTTACAAATATAATTTTTTAATTTAAATTAAATAACCTTATTTAAACTTTTTTATTGCGATTTTATATAATTTTTAGTTAAAGTTTAATTAATTAAAAATTAAATATAGGTAGTATATATGAAAGAATTAATAGCATTTTTAAAAAGTAAAGGTTTTGAAAAACAAGCTCACAAATTAGCTAAAGGAGAGACTTATCTTGATTTTAGTGGTAAAAAAATAAAAGTGACAACAGCGGTCGAAAAATGATACATGATTTTAATATATACTGTTTGAAAATTGATACAGTATAATAAGAAATCATTTGATATTTAAGTCATAAGATTATCCTCCTGTTTATTAATCACCTCTATTGATACAAGACCAGCTTTCTTTTTATTTCTAAGTCTGAAACTATCCCCTTTAATATTGAGTATCGTGGAATGATGGAGCAGACGATCTAAGATAGCAGCTGTAAGAGCACTATCCTGAGCAAGATTATTGTACCATTGTCCAAATGGAAGATTACTTGTAAGAATTATACTATCTTTCTCATAACGCTTTGCTATAACCTGAAATAATGGATTAGCTTGTTCCTGTTTTAATGGCAGAGGTCGCACCTCCATTTTACAGATGTGGATATTAAAAGGCTATACGTTCAATAAGAGTTCCGATGACTTTATCATGAATATCCAATGACTTGGAAAAACAAATTGTTTTACGTGTCAGTCTTTTGCATCTTGTTCTAAGATTTAAGTTACCCCGTTCTATCCGTTGAGTATATTTTTTACTAACAATGTGTTTTTTGGGATCTAATAACCTAGCATAACTTCCCCATCCATCTGTAAAGTAAAAAGTAACCTTAAAATCCTCCGGTTTTTTTCAGTAATGATTCTGATGTGCTATCACATCTTGTACCAAAAGTATAAGCAACTACTTTTAACAAAATCTTATCCAAAGAATACCAAAGCCATCTTTGTTTGGATTTATTCTGTACATAAGACCATTGTTCATCTATTTCAGGAGCAATAATTACTTCTATCGTATTGATAGAATGATTTATCTTTTTTAACGCTAGATTTTTTTAAAACACGGATAACCGTATTGATACCCACTTTTAATACTCTTACTGTATCCCTAACTCCAGAGCCATTGATTGACATATCTACTATCTGAGCCTTGACTCCAGGCTTAGAGGCATTATTAATATATTACAGTTAAAAATATCGATTACACTGCTTGCATTGATATCTCTGTTGTTTTGAAATTGAATATCCCGCCTTTACTACTTTTTCTGTGTCGTTATAATATCTACACTTAACATCTATTCTTGATCTACACTTAACATCTATTCTTGCCATAACTCCTTAACTATAATTCTCTCTTATTACTGTTTGAGGATTATAGACTATTCATGCTAAGCTGCAATACGGGGGGCACGGCCGTATTTTCACACCTAAATTTGAGAGGTGAAGACCTTGATTATATCCTGGTTTTCCCGTTCAATAAACTACAAGAAGCCGCGAGCTTTCTAGAGTTGGCGGGACACATGGTACGTGTTGCGAACCTTTAACGAGTTTAGATTAGCCTTGATTCGGTAGGTCCTTAAGCCTATTTACTTAAATAATCCTTTAGCTTTCTGCTAAAATTCCCTTATAATTTTTTTTGATTAAAAATATTTAGATAAGCTTATGCAAATTTTTATAAAAAGAATTCAACTTCTAACTGCGGGAGATCATTCTCAGAAAATATAGTGAAAGTCTTTAATTCAGCTAATGTATTATCTAGCCTTAGCCATCCGCCTTTTTGAGTATATTCTAGCTTAAAACCGAGCTTTAAAGGAATTTTAATGCTTGCTAAATTCTCTATATTGCAATGAATTTCAACTTTTCTAGCATTCAAAATTCTAAAAGCCAGTAAAACCATTATATGAGTTGCAGTAGTAGCGTAACCTTTAGATCTTTGACACTTTCGGATAAAATACGAAATACCGAATTGCGGTATTGACCAACCAGCTTGAAAAGGCGGGAAAGCACATCTTCCAATGATATTACCGGTTGTTTTATCAATAATAAGATAACGAATGTAATTACCTAATATAAACTCAGTATGATGCTTTCTACATTCTTCTTCTACCGATTCTAAAGTTGGGGGAGTAGAGGACTAATTAAGCCATTTTACATAATCTTCATAACCATCCATATATTTTTTTACTAAAAAATACTATTTTGAGTATAAATATCAATATAAATTATATTAATTTTAAGAATAAGGAAAAAAAGATCATAGGATCTAACTAACTTCTGTTGTTAAGGTTTGGCGGGGAGCGTGAGACGTTATGCGAACCTTTAACGAGTTTAGATTAGCCTTGACTCAGGCGGTGGTTAAGCCTTTGTATGTTTTAATTTAAAACTACAAGACATGGCTTACTACCCATAATCCCATAAACAGCTGGCGGAGAGAGGGGGATTCGAACCCCCGACACGTTGCCGTGAACACGCTTTCCAGGCGTGCGCCTTAAACCGCTCGGCCATCTCTCCTAAACTTTAATATTTTTTTATCTGAAAAGAGTTATAAAATAAGCTTTTCAAATAAAGATAGAATATATTTTAATCCATTTTATCAAATATATTATTTGCCTCTAATAGTTCTATTTGTGTATTAACGCCAATAAGTAGGTTATAATCAGAGAGGGAATATGCGACTTTTTCTTCCCGATCTTTACATATTTTTACCATTGAGGTTAAGTAAATTTCCTGGTTAATACGCTCTGCGTTCATACATATAGATAGATATTTATGTAATATTCCTGGAGCAAAAGCCATTATACCAGAATTACATAGCTTAACTTCTTTTTCTTTTTGAGTAGCATTTTTAAATTCTACTATCTTTAAAAAATTACCAGCCTCATCTGTTATTATTCTTCCGTACTGAGCAGGATTCTCTGTTTCAAAAGCTAATGTAATTAAAGCAGAATTTGTAGAATTTAAATAATATATTAAATTATTAATAATACTTGGTGTAATAAGTGGATGGTCACCATATAAAACCGCTACTATTTTGTTAGGATCAATTAAATCTATTGCTGCATGAGTAGCATGAGCTGTACCTTTAGGTTCTTTTTGCAGTACAAAACGACACATATTCTCATAAGGTGTTAAGTGTTTTTTAAGTCCCTCTGAATAAACTATAACTACATCATTTGTGACGTTAAGCGAATTCTTTAATACCGTTTCAAGCATTGGAACTCCGCCAACTTTATGCATTACTTTGGGTAAATCGGATTCCATTCTAGTACCCTTGCCGGCTGCTAAAATAACTATTTGATAATTTTTTGAGCTATAAGTCACTGCCCTCCTTTTATCATTATTTCATAAATATCATCAGATAGCTCATAATTACCGAAAACTCTCTGCACATCGTCACTTTCTTCCAAAACTTCCACAAGCTTTAGTAATTTTTTAGCTTTTTCTATATCATCTATAACTATTGTATTTAACGGAATCCAGCCTATATAAGAGTCTTCAGGTATGTTGTATTTGTCGTTTAAAAATTCTAGAACTTTAGAAAAATTTTCAATATCTGTATAGATTGTATGGAGTACCTCATCAGATATAATATCATCTACACCTACTTCTATAACCGCTTCTAAGATATTTTCACTCGATGCTATATTGCTAGGATATTGAATAACTCCACAATGCTTGAATAAATAATTAACACTGCCGGTTTCGCCTAAACTCCCACCATATTTAGTAAAACTAGAGCGTACTTCGGCGGCAGTACGGTTTTTATTATCTGTTAAAGCTTCAACTATTATAGCAATACCATTCGGTGCATAACCTTCATATCTAATTTCTGTATAATTTTCGGTATTAGAAGAATCATTAGCACTATTAATAGCTTTATCTATTCTTTCTTTGGGAAGATTTTGACTACGTGCGGCAGTTAAAGCATTTCTAAGACGTGGATTATTTTCAGGATTATTAGAAGAACCGGTTTTAGCTGCAGTAACTATTTCACGAATTAATTTAGTAAAAACTTTTGCTCTTTTTTTATCCTGAGCACCTTTACGATGCTGAATATTTTTGAATTTTGAGTGACCGGCCATATTATTTTTTTCTTTCAAAAGTAGTATTATATACTCCGAAGTAAAATGAAGAGTAGTATACGAAGATTAATTTGGAAAAGAACAAGGAGTCTATAAGTCGAGGAGGGGAGCGTATATTAAACGTTCAGCATCCGAGGGCTTACAAAGACGACGTAGCTAATTTTTCAAGTTTATCGAGTATATTTTTTTTTCAAAAACGATTAATTAACCTTGTTTTGCTTTAAATCTTTTGTTCTTTTTATTTATTACAAAAATTTTACCTCTTCTTTTAACGATTTGACAATCTTTATCACGTTTTTTTAGTGATTTTAATGAACTAACAACTTTCATAAAATATACTTGTTACATTTAATTTGGACTAATAATAAACATTTTTATTTATTCAGTCAATTACCAATTTAAAGCATTTTTAAACAAAATACCACGTTTCGTGGTATTTTGTTGACATATGTTAATAAAATGATGCATTATATGTTTATAAAGATTAAAAAATATCGTATTTCATGGTTTTTGAGTACAAATTTAACCAATAATTACAAATGGGACAAATTATGAATAAATATTAATTATATAACTTTAGTCAAGAAACTGTAAATGGAGTTTAGACAAACCATATTATGATGAATTTCTTGTTGAATTACCAAAATTAGTTCAAAAATTTAATCTATCTAAAATAATTACAAAAGTAGATTATCTAGGCAAACATGTATCCATATTTAATGCAGTAGGAGACCTAGCACCATATGCTCAGCTTGCTAAATGGGTGAGAATGCCATTAATGACGAGCAGCAAGGTGAAAATACAAATCACCGTTGGAAAACTATAAAAGCAGTGCTGGAAAAAACTCAAAATAAAGGAATATATTATTATAGTTTAACAAGAGGCTGGGAAAATAATAAAGGTGTGGCACAAGGAGATCAGATACTGAAACTTCTAGAAAAAAATTTACAAGCAACAAAAGACCATAAAATTAAATCAGAAATATTTAACCTCATACTAGAAGAAGCAAATAAAGGAGAATACGGTTTATACGCTATTCCGTGTAATTATAAAAATAATGAAAATGTAAAGAATGCAGCTGCAAAACATCAGGAATTTATTAATGATGGGCTTGAAATATTAACAGTATGTTGGGCTACTATAGAGCCTACAGGAGACTTATTTGAAAATGAATCTTCTGATGAGGAATCAAATATTTCTTATAACGATTTCACTCCGCCACCAGGAATGCCAAAGGAATTGGATTTAAATAATTCTAATTCTGATCATTGGAATACTTTATTGGCCGCGCCCCCCGTATTGCAGCTTAGCATGAATAGTCTATAATCCTCAAACAGTAATAAGAGAGAATTATAGTTAAGGAGTTATGACAAGAATAGATGTTAAGTGTAGATCAAGAATAGATGTTAAGTGTAGATATTATAACGACACAGAAAAAGTAGTAAAGGCGGGATATTCAATTTCAAAACAACAGAGATATCAATGCAAGCAGTGTAATCGATATTTTCAACTGTAATATATTAATAATGCCTCTAAGCCTGGAGTCAAGACTCAGATAGTAGATATGTCAATCAATGGCTCTGGAGTTAGGGATACAGTAAGAGTATTAAAAGTGGGTATCAATACGGTTATCCGTGTTTTAAAAAAATCTAGCGTTAAAAAAGATAAATCATTCTATCAATACGATAGAAGTAATTATTGCTCCTGAAATAGATGAACAATGGCCTTATGTACAGAATAAATCCAAACAAAGATGGCTTTGATATTCTTTGGATAAGATTTTGTTAAAAGTAGTTGCTTATACTTTTGGTACAAGATGTGATAGCACATCAGAATCATTACTGAAAAAAACCGGAGGATTTTAAGGTTACTTTTTACTTTACAGATGGATGGGGAAGTTATGCTAGGTTATTAGATCCCAAAAAACACATTGTTAGTAAAAAATATACTCAACGGATAGAACGGGGTAACTTAAATCTTAGAACAAGATGCAAAAGACTGACACGTAAAACAATTTGTTTTTCCAAGTCATTGGATATTCATGATAAAGTCATCGGAACTCTTATTGAACGTATAGCTTTTTAATATCCACATCTGTAAAATGGAGGTGCGACCGATTTGCGTATAGAAATTATTAATTCTTTTTAAGAAATAAAGGTAAGCTATCATAACTTCTCTTATGAAATAAGCGAAGTTATGATATTTAAGACGTAAAAACTTAATCTAAATCAAGGTCAACCTGTAAAGTATAGCCTAAAGAATCAACTATGTGGTTTTTTAAATTATTTTCAATAGTTTCAAAATTTTCATTTCTAGAAAAGTTTTCTTCATACCATTTTATATATGTTTCTGCTGTTGCTTTTAGTGGACTTAATGGCTCTCCACCAAACACATAGTCTAATGCTTGTAATGGATTACTTGTTCCTTTTACTATTACCTTACAATATTCATATTTTAGAGCCTTACTTTCATTATATGCTATAGGATTGAAAACCCATATTTCATGACTTTTTAAGATTTAAATTTAATTAAAATAAGGATATATATTTGTGAAAGAGTCCTTGATTGAAAAATTAAAAAAAGATATTGTGGACCTACTAGGAACGACAGATTATTTGAGCATACTCATCGAAATTAAAAAGCTTGTTGAAGCTGATAATATTGATAATGCAGAATTAAAGAGAGGTTTATTGTCCTTAGAGCAGGTTTCAAAAGAAGTAAAATATAATAACGAAGCTGCTACAAAAGCTAAAGAAATATTAGATTTACTAACTCAAGATTTAACGGCGACTAAAAGTGATTCATTAAAAACAGCAATATTTCACGTACTACTAAATGATTGCAGCGACTATTATAGAAATAATGAAGATGTTAAATGGCTTAAAGAAATTGACGTAAGATGGAGTAGTGTCTTACCCCTAGAATCAGGTGAAGAAGTATTTTTACAGTAAAATAAATCGATATCAAAATATTTTACAGAAGTTAATGAACAAGTTATATTAGCGTCAATAGGAATAGAGCTAACTCAAATATTAAAAATGTTAGGTTTTGTTGAAAATAATTCTGATATTAACGATTTAAGCGTATCATAACTTCCCTTGCTTCATAAGATAAGTTATGATACGCTGATTTATCTTATTTATAACTTAAGTTATTTTAGCGTATCGCTATGGTTTGGAAATTGTACCAAATTTTCCTATGTCATTCCCGCGAAAGCGGGAATCCAGTTCTAAAAAAATACAAATATTATAAACGTAGATTATTTTATGTTTTTCTAGATTCCCGCTTTCGCGGGCATGGCATAGAGGCAAAGAATAACACAGTGACCGTCCTAATCCTGTTATTTTCCTTCCTCTTCTTTTCAAATTCGGCTATTGCCGATCCTGAAATAACTGAATCCTTTAAATGCTCTAAACTTTTCCCTTATTTTGAAAAAAAATTTAATATTCCCTCTAATACGCTACATTCAATAGCTTTAAAAGAATCCGGTAAAAAACACAAAACTCGTAAAATTAGAGTAGTATGGCCTTGGACTGTAAACGTCGAAGGGAAAGGCTATTATTTTAACAGCAAAAGAGAAGTCGTAAGTTTTGTTAGAATAGAGCTTATAAAAGGGCGAGAGAGTATTGATGTCGGATGTATGCAGATTAATTTAAGACATCATTTAGGAGCTTTTAATTCCCTTGAACAAGCATTTGATCCAAATAATAACGTTCATTACGGTGCAAAATTCTTGCGTTCAAAATATGATCAGCTAGGGAGTTGGCACAAAGCGATAGCACATTACCATTCAGCCACTCATTCTTTAGGGTTTAAATATAAGCAAGATGTAGTTAAAATAGCAAATAACATGGTACTTTATAAAGCATCCTTACATAGTTATCTAAATAATAATGAAGGGGTTTTAGAAGATAAAATTTCGGTAAATAATAACAAAGTTCAAAAAAAGTCACTTTTTAGTGGTAATAAAAGATACAGAAGTAGTATTATGATACCGATTCCTGCTAAAATTAATTAAATTTATGAATATTAAATTAATGACATGTTTTTTAATATTAGTAAGTATGGTAAAAGCAAATGCCGATTTTAACAATATTCAAGATAATTTTGAATATCAGGAAGAGCAGCTAACAATAAAATTACCTTGGAGTGATTGTACTGAAATTCATAAATTCTTAGAAGAAAAATTATCTTTTTCAGAACAACAAATAAAAAAAGAAAATAAAATTCACGAGAAATATAAGCAATTTTATTTAAAACATAACAATCCTACTAATTTTTCTATGCAATTTCTTGAGAAAAAATCCGAGACTAATAGAATAGAAACCTTAATATCAGGTCTTTTTAAATTTTGTGAAGATAATTTTCAAACTAGCAAAAGCAAATCTAACTCTCTAAATTATTATATTAAAAAACAACAAGACCAGTGGTTTAATGATATAAGAAATGAGAAATATAAAATATATTACAAAAAGAAATATGGAGATGGTATTTTTGTCTTTTCGCCAAGAAGAAATTAATATTTGTATATTATATTATATTATATTATATTATATTATATTATATTAACTATATAATAATATACAGGTTTATTTGTGTTAAAGAAATTTATATTAGTATTGTTGTGTATAAGTAGTTATAAATCTCTAGGGGAATCTAATAATATAGAAAAAAGGGAATAGTAATCTTGTAGATTTTCAAGAAAATTTAAGTGATACAAATTATGATCTAGGGAAACCTTCAATTTTTATTAAGGATGAATAATTAAAAGAATATAAAGAACTTTATATTCTAAATAAAAATCAGTGGGATTCAAATCTTTTATCGCCTAATAAAAATACGAAGCCTATAGTTATCGGTATTCAGGATAATTTCGGAGAGCTACATAGAGCTAAAGGGGATGATATTCACACCGAAAGACAGAGAAAATTTATTCAAAATAGCTGGCTAAAAGATGATTCTTTTAATTATCGGCCAGTAAAAGATGGAAAAACTATAGGAATAGAGGACTTAATTAAGGATTTTAATTCTAAACAACAAATGAGGGAATTATATATTCAACAGATTAAAGCTAAAAAATCATCGAAATAGTGCAGTAGAGGGGATAAGTAACAGCTTATTTATAAAACATGCAGTTGATGATATAATAAATCGTTTGAGAATGGTTGATAAAAACTTTGATTCTATTTTAGAAATATCTGCAAAGTGCGGTTATCTTACAAATTTACTAAAAACTACCTACAGAAATGCCGATATTACTGCAACCGATATGTCGCCTTTATTGCTTGATTCTTTTGAGCATAATCATAAATTATTAATTGATGATGAAGATTTAGAATTTCCTCCGAATTCTTTTGATTTAATTGCTTATTCATTAGGATTGCACTGGATAAACGATGTGCAGCGTTTTCTATCTAATATAAGAACATTTTTAAAGCCTGACGGTATTTTTATCGGTAATTTTGTCGGCGGAAATAGCCTAAAGAAGTTACGAAAATCCTTAATAGATACTGAAATAGCAAGCAATTTTAAACACTCTCCACATATCTCTCCTTTTATTCATTTTGACCATGTCCCAATACTATTATCACAAGCAGGATTTGCTGAAGTAATTGTTGATTATGAAAATATTAGCCTTAAATTTGATAACCCTTTAGTTTTAATGAGAGAAATAAAAAATATCGGTGAATCAAATTCACTGAATCTTCGGCATAATTACGCCGTTTCTAAAAAGATGTTTTTTTTACTACAAAATTATATAGTTGATTCAGCCCCATTTGGTGACAGACATGAGGAGCGAATCTTATATACTAATAAGCGAGACGACGAGCAACGAAGCACCAAGTGGGAATCAATTGACTACACAAACGGTTTTGAAGATAATATTACTTTAATTAGTTTTATTGCTTCACCAAATAAGAATAATATAAGATTAAAGTTGTTATAGGGGTGATAGTGGTGTATTTTTAGCAGTATTACGTCATTGCGAGCTATTCATATGTCTTCTATGTTGTTCCCGCGTAGGCGGGAATCCAGTAAAGCATATAAAAAATTTTATCAAATATGTAGCTTCCGTAATATATTGAAGTTATTTTTCTGGATCCCCGCTTTCGCGGGGATGACATATGAACGATGCAATGACGATCCAACAATTTATTAAGGTCAAACAAATATGCAAGAATTTGATTTAGTGGTAATAGGTAGCGGTCCGGCTGGTTATACAGGCAGTATTAGAGCAGCTCAACTAGGTATGAAAGTAGCGTGTATTGAGAAAAATGATACTCTTGGCGGTACTTGTTTAAATATCGGTTGTATACCGTCGAAAGCTTTACTTAATTCCTCCGAAAAATATGAGGAAGCTCTAAAGCATTTTGAGAGTATAGGTATTACTACAAATGTAAAATTAGACTTACAAAAAATGCTCGCTAATAAAGATGAGGTAGTTCTTGATCTTACAAAAGGTATAGAAAGCTTATTTGTTAAGAATAAGGTTACTAGGATAAAAGGCGCAGCTAAAATTATCGCGAGCAACATCGTTGAAGTAAATAATGAGCAAATTAAAGCTAAAAATATCTTAATTACTACAGGCTCTAGCGTCATAGAAATGCCGAATATCAAAATAGATGAGGAGTTTATTGTTTCATCAACCGGTGCTTTGAAGCTTTCTAAAGTACCTGAAAACTTAATAGTAGTCGGCGGGGGATATATAGGTTTAGAGCTTGGTTCAGTTTGGCGTCGTTTAGGAGCTAAAGTAACGGTTATTGAGTATGCCGAAAGCATTGTACCTATGCTTGATAAAGAGATTGCTATGCAATTTATGAAGTTACAGCAAAAGCAAGGGATAGAGTTTAAACTAAGTACCAAAGTATTATCAGCAGAAGTAAAGTCAGGAAAAGTAAATCTGACAATAGAGGGGGGTGGTAAAAGCTTAGTAATAACTAGTGATGTTGTTTTAATGGCAGTGGGCAGAAAAGCCTATACCCAAAACCTAGGGCTTGAGTCTGTCAGTATTGCTACGGACAAGCAAGGTAGAATTGAGATTAATGATCATTTTCAAACAACAGTTTCTAATATTTATGCAGTCGGTGACGTTGTAAAAGGAGCGATGCTTGCTCATAAAGCCGAAGAAGAAGCTGTAGCTGCCGTGGAAATTATGGCAGGGCAGGCAGGGCATGTTAACTATAACTTAATCCCAAGCGTGATATATACTTATCCTGAAGTAGCAAGCGTCGGTGAAACGGAAGAACAGTTAAAGGAAAAGGGTATTAATTATAAAGTAGGTAAGTTTCCATTTTTAGCAAATAGTAGGGCAAGAGCTATCGGTAGTACGGAAGGGATGGTTAAGATTCTTGTAGATAGTAAAACCGATAGGGTTTTAGGAGCACATATTATAGGAACTGATGCAGGTACACTAATTGCCGAGCTTATCGCTTATATGGAATTCGGAGCAGCGGCTGAAGATATAGCTCGAACCTGCCACGCCCACCCGACTTTAAACGAAGCTATAAAAGAAGCGGCTCTTAGTGTAGATAAAAGGACAATCAATATGTAAATATTCAAATTGTCATGCCGTGGTCATGCCTGCGTTGTTGCATGGCTCGCAAAACCCACTCGATGTCATTCCCGCGTAGGAGGAAATCCAGCGTAAAGCGAGATAAATCGAGCTATTAAAAAATATTTTAGATCAGGATTTTATTCAAATAAAGCTTTTTAAAAGCTTTAAAGTACTGGATTCCCGCCTACGCGGGAATGACATAAACGAGCCATGCAACAAGCTGGGTCAAGCCACGGTATGACAATGATATGACAAAACAAGCACTACGTCTTTATTTCAAAGATTTTTTAATCAAAAACCAAGATAAGATAAATTCCGATTTAGTAAGAAGCTCCTTAATAAATAAAATTAGTCGGTTATTAAAGAAGTTAAAAATACAGACCGTTGGTCTCTATTATCCTCTAAAATACGAAATTAATTTACTTGAAATATCAAACTTACATCCTGAAATAAAATTTTTCCTACCAAAAGTTATACAACTAAATTCAGAAAGCTTCAGACAAGATGAATTTAAGAGTAAGCTTGCGGAGCGTACAAAAGTACGCGAGCATAGACTTAACTCTAAAAATTTGCTTGTATCAAGCTTTCTGAATGACGCTGTAGCAGATGAAATCAAATATTGTTCATATAAATTCAATGATGAGCTGGTGCTAGGTGGTTTTAAAACCTATGAGCCTATAAATAATAATTTTTATAAACCGGAGTTGATTATTATTCCAGGATTTGCGTTTAGTAAGGACGGTTATAGACTTGGATACGGCAAAGGACATTTTGATAGATATTTAAATAATAACCGAGATATATTAACAATCGGAGTTTGTTTAAAAGAACAATTAATAGATAATTTTCCGATTGAATCACATGATCGTAAGCTTAATTTTATGATTTCAGTATCAGCATAATTCAAAAAGCTTGATACAAGAGAATTTTGCAGGATTCGCCTGTGTTCACGTATTTTTAACGGCTTTCGCAGGCTAACCTTTAAATTCACCCTGTCTAAAACTTTTTGATTATGCTGTACGGTTTTCTTAATTTTTCTTAACTTTTTTATTTGATAAAAATATAATATTTGCATAATATTATTCTGATAATCAGACAAAAATAAGCTTCAAAGTGAGTTAAAGGCTAGTAAGATATGGTTAATATAATAAAGAGAATTGTCGTATTGAGCGGTGTACCCTTTGTATTTTTTTTTTTTTTTTTTTTGCACAAGCAGTTGGAGATTTGCTAGAAACAGGACAAGTATCCGGCGATACCCAGACTGGAAATATCGCTTTCAGTTAGCATTTTTTTGTAAAAGTCAAGATCTAATCCTACAGACACTATAAAAACTATATCTGAATGTCTGATAAGTTATGACTGTCAGATGAGTATTCAAGATATAAGATTTCGTTATTCTTTTCAACATCTAACTTTTTACTATCCATAAAAGTCTGCATAGGCGTTTTACCATAGCGATATTTACCGGAATGTGATCTTTCGTTATTGTAATGCTCTAACCAAATATCAAGATCTAGTTGTAGATCATCAAGATCAGTATAAATCTTTTTACGCATAGCTGTATCAAAGAATTCTTGTTTCATAGTTTTATTAAAGCGTTCACACATACCATTTGTTTGAGGAGAATATGCTTTAGTAGTAGTATACTCAATACCCTCAATGCTTAAGAACAATTCAAAAGCATGATACTCTATATTGCCCTTATATTTACCACCTCTATCAGTTAGAATACGAAGTACTGGTATTTGCTGACTCTCATACCACGGCAGTACTCTATCATTAAGCATGTCAGTAGCGGTAAGAGCTGTTTTATCAGTATATAATTTAGCATCTGTAACCCTAGTATAGCTATCAATAAATACCTGAGAATATACCTTGTCTATACCTTTAAAATTACCTACATCATATGTGTCTTGGCATCCTAGATAATCTGGATGCTGTGTATCTATTTCTCCATGAGCTTCTTTCTCGCTACGCCGTTTCTCTAATACTTGTAACTGAGCTTCGGTAAGAACAATACCATCCTGAGCCATTTTTACTTCTAATGCTTTAAGTCTTTTATTGATATTATTTAAATCATTACGTAGCCAAATTGATCTAACCCCCCAGGTGATACAAGAATACCAGTCTTTTTAAGCTCATTTGATACTCGCATCTGACCATAAGCTGGGTATTCTACCGCCATATCTAATACTGCTCTCTCTACCGCAGGATCAACTCTATTTGCTATAATTAGCTTCTTCCGGCTAATCTCATATAACGCCTCTTCTCCCCCAGTTTCATATAGCTCTTTGAACCTATAATAACTGTCCCTGCTGTATCCCATAGCTTTACACGCTGACGATATACTTCCAAGACTCCTAGCTAATCCCAGTAATCCTATTTTTGGCTTTATTATTTTTTGATTTAGATTCATTTCTAATCCTCTATTTAATACTTATCTTATTTTACTAAATGTAAGATTGAATCTCAGCTATTACAGATTATGCTCTATGAAGATTTCTAAAAAGATTTAATTTTGGCTCTTTTTTGCTGCAAATTATAAGATTTTTCTGAAATATGAATAACTACCCCAGCAAAATCTTATTAATTTTCGCTAAAAAATATCTCAAAATAAAAGATCAATTAGAAATCTTCACAGAACCTAGACTACAAGTTATCTAATTTGTAGCTTTTTTCATATAAGTTATTGCACAAACTTATTATTTCATCCCTATATTTTTGTTTGTGTAAATATTTGCTTTTTAAATTTAGATTTTTAAAATCTTTATCTGTTAATGGCAGATATTTACAAATTTTCATTAAATCTTCGTCTAAAATAAAATGTTTTCTAGGAATATTTAAAACTTGAGTATTCTTTTCACGATAAGCTGCAAGTATTTGAATTTTGCGGTTAAAGCTCTCATCATCACTCCTATATTTTATTTTTCTCCAAGCATCTCTTGGTTCAACCTTATAATTTCTAATATCTAGCAAAGAGCTAAGAGTAGTTTGATATTTATTAGTTAAATTATTTCTAATAATTATACTATTTAGTTCTTTATATATCTTATATAAATATTCTACGTCTAACATAGCATAATTTAACATATCACTAGTGATAGGGCGTTTTAGCCAGTTAGATTTTTGATGAGTTTTATCAATAGTAATACCACAGAGCTTATAACAGAGATCATCATAGCTTAGCTGTTTACCGAATCCGCAAATATTTGCGGCAGTCTGTATGTCAAAAACATTAGAAGGTAGTGTTTTAAACAAATTATAGAAAATCTCTAAATCTTCACGAGGAGCGTGGAATATTTTAATAATATTATTATCTGCAAGCAGCTTATTAAAAATATTTAGATCCAAGTTACTTAGTACATCAATTATTCCGCAATAACTTTCTGCTTTAACTTGAATTATACTAAGCTGAGCATAATAGGTATAGCGACGCTCAAATTCCGTATCTATACTTAAGCATGCCTTACTTGCTAACCGGTTACAAAATTCTTCTAATGTTTTTTGATTATCGATAATTTGCATAGAAGAGATTTTATAAAGCTCCTATAATTTTTAAGAAAAGATTAGTATGAGATAAAGATAAAACCACTTCAAGACCTATTAAAATAATAATGATCCACTCAAGTTTGGTAGAATGCTTATAATTAAGATCGTTTGAAAGAATGTCTAAAAGCTCATGAATCATATTAAGACGATGATTCATTATATTTTGCCGTATTTCTATATCTTGAAATTCTGCCGTCATGAGATATAGAGGTTCATAGCTCGGACGACGCCAAAAGAATTCCGGAGTATCAAATATATCGCTATGCAAGCTAATAGAATAACGTTCGGTGAATAATATACCTATTTGTTGTAATATCTCCTTTTTAGAAAGTGAGACACTACCGGTTCTAGCTAGTTCCTGCTGTATAGGAGTTGTCTGAACAATCAAATTACTAACGGATTGCTCAAGAACACTAAGTTTAACCGATTGTGCAAGAGCATGAGAAATAGAGAGTTTGACAAAAACCGATTTATCAGCTAAGATTATTTTATTTTTTTCTTCATCAATAAAGGTTTTCTCGACTTCCGTATTATATTCAAAATAAATATAATCGGATACCGGTTCTTTAAGCTTGTTCACAGTTACTAAATCAGTATCGCTTAAAACTATTTTTTCTTGAATTTCATCGCCGCCCCAAATGGTTACGCAGCCAAACGGAAAGAAAAATATCTCTATAAAATCAGAATCTTTATTTATTTCTTTCCGAATATATAAAACATCGTCAAAATGCTGAGGTTCAAGACCGATCTTTTTTAAATTAGTAATTAGATCACTCATCTTATATTCAGAGGAAGTACAGTAAGATGAACATCTCATGATTTATTTTAAGTTTAATTTATATAAATTTAGAGTATAGTAGTTAGCAGCGTATAAAGTCAATCATTATAATTATGTACGAAATATTGAATAATAGAACAGTTATTAAAATAGTAGGCGGGGACTCGATAAAATTTTTACAAAATCTTGTTACTAATGATATTTGTAAGAGCAGCTACTGCTATACCTATTTACTTAATAATCAAGGAAAATATCTATTTGATTTTTTTGTGTATGTCCATAATCTTGAGGAAATTTATCTTGATATTGATAAAAGTAATAAAATTGCTTTGCTAGATCATTTAAATTTCTATAAACTTCGTTCCAAAATACAAATAATAGATTGTAGTGAAGAATATAAAATTGTATATTCGTATCAAAAATTAGATATAGATACGTTAATTACGGTTCGTGATCCGAGATATAAGTTATTGGGTTTTCGTTCAATAAATGAACTGGTTGTCATCCCGCGGCTTGACTGCGGAATCCAGAAAACAATTAAACAAGATCAGATCCCGCGATCAAGTCGCGGGATGACAGGAACGGAATCGACCCATGCAACAACATATCCCCGCGAAAGAGGGAATCCAGATTCCTTTAATAAAAAATTATACCTAGGAGACAAATATAATTTTGCAATAATAGATGGTGTAGAAGATTTAACTTTTGATAAATCTATTCCGATTTTATACGGCTGTGAAGAATTAAATGGCGTTAGTTATGATAAGGGTTGTTATGTTGGTCAGGAAGTTATTTCAAGAGCCAAATATCAAGGGGTTATAAGAAGAAGAATATATAAAATTACGTCCGAAGAAGATTTATCCTCATTAGTTAAAGATGAAGAAATACTCGCAGATAACGATAAAATCGGAGTAATATGCTCAAGTTATCGTAATAAAGCTATTGCTTTAATTAGAGAAGAAAAATATCTCACCAATAAAGAAGCTGATATTGTTGCTAAGGGAATTAAAATAAACTTATCTCTTGCTCCATGGTATTAAACAATAGTTTATTTTTTAATAATTTGCTTGACATTCATTAAGTTTTCATGTATTACGGTATTTTTATTAAATATAAATATTAGAGCTTTTATGTATACGCCTTTTTAATTGTTAAATTCAGGAAATATACAAAACATACAACAAATATCGATTATATTAAACGGAACTAATGTTAATGATATTAACAATAACCTTAATATTTTTGAAACTCTTTGTAATTTAATACCTAAACAACAGGGTAAGAATGCTAAAAGTATTTTAGAAAATATAATAGCCTTAAGGTGATGGATGTATTTCATAATAATCCTCCAAACCCAAATGGATAAATATTATAAAATAACTGAGAATCTAGTTAAATTTGGTGCTAATCCCTCGCTTGAAGCAAATAATACATTAAATTTATTAGCTACCGGTACTTTACAAATACAAATGTCCGATAATGGTCATAAATATTTAGCTACGACAAATTTTAAAACATTAACTGAAAATGTACATAAATTAGTGGAAAAAATATTAGAAAATTATGATCTAAGTACTTCTAATATTGGTAATAATGTAGGTCGCACCTCCATTTTACAGATGTGGATATTAAAAGGCTATACGTTCAATAAGAGTTCCGATGACTTTATCATGAATATCCAATGACTTGGAAAAACAAATTGTTTTACGTGCCAGTCTTTTGCATCTTGTTCTAAGATTTAAGTTACCCCGTTCTATCCGTTGAGTATATTTTTTACTAACAATGTGTTTTTTGGGATCTAATAACCCAGCATAACTTCCCTATCCATCTGTAAAGTAAAAAATAACCTTACTGTTTGAGGATTATAGACTATTCACGCTAAACTGCAATACGGAGGCACGACCCAACTTTATTTAAAGAAGATGGTTTATTAAAAGAACTAACCAAGCGTCTTGTAGAGAAAGCTTTACAGTCTGAGATGAATAATCATTTAGGATATAGCAAGTATAATCAAAGTGATGCTCAAAATGCACGTAATGGTTATAACACAAAAAATCTGATTACAAAGAATGGTGCTGTTGAGATTGAAGTGCCAAGAGATAGAAATAGTAGTTTTGAACCATCATTAGTAGCAAAGCGTCAAAGAAGACCTGGGCACTATCTTTGTATGCTAAAGGGATGAGTTTATTAGATATAAAATTACAGCTTCAGGAGTTATATGGAGCTGATGTAAGCGAGTAGATCCAGTATATGCTAAGTATTTTTGATTGTTTAATACGGTTAGGATTGTGAGTCAGTGAGAATGAGGGAGCTAAATTTTTGCTTGGTAATTTTACTAAGATGAGAAATAAAGGTATGCAGGACATACTGATAGCATGTAGTTAATGCTTACAAACAATTGTTCTATAATCTATATTATGGAAAATAGACTTTATAAGGTATGGGAACTATGCCACAAGTTTCGCAGTGAATCATAGGAATCGGACAACCCCAAAAACGCTGTCTTGAAATCCCCCAATCTTCCAATTTTCTCTAAAATAGATATAAGTTGGTTAAAAACCTTTTGCTGGTCTTGCGGCGAGTCCTCACTTAATTTCAATAGCCCATAACCACCTAATAGCGCATGCGTTAGACCGCTATCTCTAATATAAATTTTTGGTGATTTAACAAGTCTTTTCCCAATATTTGAATGAAAAGGATTTAATCTTCTGACAAGTAATAAATCAACTGAAGGATCAACATATTTTGTAATAGTAGGAGCAGTAACGGATAATCCTGAAGCTAGCCGTGATGCATTTAATATCGTACATTGATTATTAATAATGCCTCTAAGCCTGGAGTCAAGGCTCAGATAGTAGATATGTCAATCAATGGCTCTGGAGTTAGGGATACAGTAAGAGTATTAAAAGTGGGTATCAATACGGTTATCCGTGTTTTAAAAAAAATCTAGCGTTAAAAAAGATAAATCATTCTATCAATACGATAGAAGTAATTATTGCTCCTGAAATAGATGAACAATGGTCTTATGTACAGAATAAATCCAAACAAAGATGGCTTTGGTATTCTTTGGATAAGATTTTGTTAAAAGTAGTTGCTTATACTTTTGGTACAAGATGTGATAGCACATCAGAATCATTACTGAAAAAAACCGGAGGATTTTAAGGTTACTTTTTACTTTACAGATGGATAGGGAAGTTATGCTAGGTTATTAGATCCCAAAAAACACATTGTTAGTAAAAAATATACTCAACGGATAGAACGGGGTAACTTAAATCTTAGAACAAGATGCAAAAGACTGACACGTAAAACAATTTGTTTTTCCAAGTCATTGGATATTCATGATAAAGTCATCGGAACTCTTATTGAACGTATAGCCTTTTAATATCCACATCTGTAAAATGGAGGTGCGACCGGGTCATATTTTATTTGTTCGTCATTGCAAGGAAAGGCGAAACCTTGACGTGGCAATCTCAGGAATCTCGTACGACTTCATGAGACTGCCATGTAGTCTACGACTGCCCGCAATGACGTTTTTTCCTAATTCCCCGCTTTATTATACGGATTGTCATTTGCTACTTTAACATCCACTATTTTTCGTGTATTATCGTCAAAGAAAAAGGTTATTTGAAACTCATCTCCTACATTTAAATCTATTTTTGGGTCATTAAGCATAACATGCATGCCACCGGGCTTAAAATCAACGTTAATATTACCGGCAATTGAAAATGGATAATCCACTTTTACCATTTTACTAATCCCCTGATCATTAATTGTTTGATGAATTTCTATTCCACTTATTTTATCTGAAGATATATTCACTAAATTATAACTCTTACTTCTACTATTTATTAATGTAAAATACATAGCAGAATTGCTAACTTTACCTTGCACATTTGTTGTAGGTCTTGCCCAAGGCTGTGCAAAGTTAACCGCCGCCTCTGCAGGCAATAGATCATCAGGATGATCAGAAGAAGAATTTGTAGAATTAGAATTTTGAGCTGTTTGATTATCGGCATAACTTACTGTACAAATTAAAGTTATGAAACCGATTAATAAAGTTCTTAGCATAATAGTACCTTTGACAAATTAAAATAGAATACTAGCATAAGTTATTTTTTTTGCAAAATATAATTCTTACGCACCTCTTCATGAAATTTCTCTATTGCATAACGAACTGCGGTTCTTGGCATTTGTGGTATATAACAATCCAAAAAATCTATCAATTGTCTTTCATCCTTTTTGCCTGCTTCACGTAGCACCCAACCTACTGCTTTATGCATTAAATCATGTTTGTCGTTTAAGAGTAATTTTGCTATTTCAAAAGTTGTATCTAATTCATTATTTTTGATAATCTAAATTATAATAACTTTTAGCTATTTTACGTAAAACCGGCACGGTAACCCCAATAAACCAGTCATGCTCTCCATATCCTTCTTCCTTAGTTTTATAGAACGGCGTTCTACGTTCTACAGGAATAGTAGCATTCTCAAGTAAAATATTTCTAATTTGTTGTAAATTTTCTTTCATGTCCAATAAGCCATTTTTTACGATGTAACCCCCACCATATCCTCCAAGTGCACCATTGCTATTAATAATACGATGACAGGGAACAATTATTGCTAACTGATTCATGTCGTTAGCATTTGCGACAGCTCTATAGGAAGTAGGTTTGCCTAAAGCTTTAGCTTGATCTAAATAACTTCGTGTTTCACCGCACCAAGAGGGGTATCTAGCCAAGCCGCTTTTAAAATATTTAAATGCCGGTTAAATTTTGTCGGCGTTCCTTCCATTATTTTAGAAAAAGCATCTCGAAAACCGCTACTTGACTCATAGCCCATATCAATCTTGCTCTTGCATATTCTACAAATGTCATACCGAAACGTTTTTTAAATTGGCGACGTGCTGTAGAAGCATCTACAGATAGCTCATCAAAATCACTATCTTTCCACCTTTTAGCAGGCTCAAGCTCAATGGCATCAACAAGAGTACGAACTAAATCTGAAGCTTCGTAAGGATGAGAAAGAGGCTTGCAACGCTGACAAGGTCTGCATGAAGCATGCAAAGCTTCCTTAGCAGTTTTATAAAATTCACAATTTTCAAATTTAGGCTTTCGCGCAGGACAAGTCGGTCTACAAAATACCCCTGTTGTTTTAACTGCTACAAAAAAGATATTTTCATATCTGTCATCTTTATTAATTAATGCATTATAATATTCTTGCCTTTGAACCTCATTAAACATATTAATTTATCCTATAATATAAATTTATAATTATATTATAGGAGCTTTTTAAAACCCCTGTAACCGAAATTCAGGCATTGATTTTTTATTTAATAGCCTCTACCTTTATAAATTCTGCCTCCCATGCCCGATAAGCCATTTTTTACGATCTAGCACTGAACCGTAGCCGCCAAGCTTACCGTTATTATTGATGATGCGGTGACACGGAATAATTATAGCAAATTTATTTGCTCCATTAGCATTTGCAACAGCTCTATAAGATCTTTCCCTACCTATTAACTTAGCTTGAGCAAAGTAACTTCTTGTTTCATCATAAGGTACATTCATTAGCTCTTACCATACTAATTTTTAAAATTCACTTCCTAGAAGATATACGGGTGTATTAAATTTTTGTGAAGTACCGTTAAAGTATAATTTAAACTCCTCCTCTATTGATGAAATCGGTTTAGTGCGTTCTTCAGTAATAGCTGATTTTGTTTTAATCTTGAGTCTTTTAATTTTATGCTCTAACCCTTTACTTTCAGCAAAATCGAGCAAATAAAGCCTCTCTTCATCACTAATTGCTAACATTGAACCAAGAGGCGTATCAAGCCAAGCTGATTTTAAACTCATTTTTTACTCTAAATATAGTTTCCCAGTATTATAATATTGACTCTTTTATTTAACAATTCTATATTTTTAAAATTAACAATTTATAGGTAATTATTATGAAAAAAGCTCATGTTTTTAAATATTCGCAAGTAATTTTAACTAAGAGAGAACTCGCTGTAATAAAATTTAGCGAATATAGTGGAATAGGTATACCGGATATTGCTACTATAGCCATAAATGAGGAAAAACAAAACGGGGTAATAGATCAATATAAAACCGGTAAAATCACTACCGAAGAATTTCGTACAGAAATGAATGAATTAATTAAAAAAGCAGGCGGCACTCCTATTACAAATCTCGAAACATTCTATAAATGCTGGAATGCTATGTGTAAAGTAGAACCTGAAGAGCTAGCAGAGCTATATAACTTACAACAATCACAAAAACACAATTTTCATATTCATATTGTAGGCGGTACAAATGAATTACAGCATAATTATATTCAACAAGAAATACAAAAAGCTCCGATTAAACCTGATATCTCTTATACGCTTTCACATGAACTCGGTACATTAGATGAAAAGAAATTAAAACATTATACAGAAAGTGTTTTAACAGCTCAAAATTATGAACCGGTATGGCACACTGATAATCAACAAAACTATGAGCAAAACGCTTTAGATATATTAGGAGAATATTACGATAATCCGACTACAAATATTATATAAATATTGATAGCTTAAAAATTCTACAGTAGCGGATTATACAATAATTCGCTATTTTGCGTTATTTAAGCCAAATCATTTAGCTTCATGATCTTTAGCAAAATCAATTAAACTCTCCGCGACTTCGTTTAAATCTTCAGGCTTAAAAATGATACCCATTTTTCTCTCAACAACATCAAGAAAATAATCATCTAGCGAATTTCTCATCTCGTTTATGGCTTTAGTGTTTTTTGTCCAATGAACAATTATTTCCTGCTTAATTATGTCATAGGTATCAAGAGCAATTTGAATGACATTTTCACGCTGATTTTGATCTTTTCGATACTGTAAGAAGCTAAGTGATTTTCTATAAAAAGCTATTACTGTTTTGTTAGTGCTGAGCTCACTTGGCACATCATTTTTAAATTCAGCTCTTATTTCTGTAGCATTATTTAAAAAATCACTACTTGATAAACGTTTATTATAATGTTGTGTTATTGTTTTATTTATAAGTGTAGAAAATTTTTGGTAAAATGCAGGATTGATTTTAGCATAGTTGTTAATATTATCTTGTATCTGAGTATTAATTTGACTAGTCTTATCAGTGTCTGTAATGTCTGTTCTCGCAATAAATTGTTCATAGACATCAAACGGTTAAATTTTTCTAACAATAAATAAAAATTATTGCGTATAGTTTCATCGGATAAATGTTGTTCAAGCTGTTCAGAATCCTCGTTACTAGGTACATTTATAAAAATATCTTTAATTTCTTGCAGTAACGGAAAAAATTCTTCTATTTTATCGGCTACGGAAAATATAGCACCTTTTCTAACCCTTCATAGTCAATTATGTAGCCGTATTCTTTAACTTTTCCTTTTTCGGTCGTGCCTCCGTATTGCAGTTTAGCGTGAATAGTCTATGACTTTATCATGAATATCCAATGCCTTGGAAAAACAAATTGTTTTACGTGTCAGTCTTTTGCATCTTGTTCTAAGATTTAAGTTACCCCGTTCTATCCGTTGGTCGCACCTCCATTTTACAGACGTGGATATTAAAAGGCTATACGTTCAATAAGAGTTCCGATGACTTTATCATGAATATCCAATGACTTGGAAAAACAAATTGTTTTACGTGTCAGTCTTTTGCATCTTGTTCTAAGATTTAAGTTACCCCGTTCTATCCGTTGAGTATATTTTTTTACTAACAATGTGTTTTTTGGGATCTAATAACCTAGCATAACTTCCCTATCCATCTGTAAAGTAAAAAGTAACCTTAAAATCCTCCAGTTTTTTTCAGTAATGATTCTGATGTGCTATCACATCTTGTACCAAAAGTATAAGCAACTACTTTTAACAAAATCTTATCCAAAGAATACCAAAGCCATCTTTGTTTGGATTTATTCTGTACATTTTAACGCTAGATTTTTTTAAAACACGGATAACCGTATTGATACCCACTTTTAATACTCTTACTGTATCCCTAACTCCAGAGCCATTGATTGACATATCTACTATCTGAGTCTTGACTCCAGGCTTAGAGGCATTATTAATATATTACAGTTGAAAATATCGATTACACTGCTTGCATTGATATCTCTGTTGTTTTGAAATTGAATATCCCGCCTTTACTACTTTTTCTGTGTCGTTACAATATCTACACTTAACATCTATTCTTGATCTACACTTAACATATATTCTTGCCATAACTCCTTAACTATAATTCTCTCTTATTACTGTTTGAGGATTATAGACTATTCATGCTAAACTGCAATACGGGGGCACGACCCAAATCTAAAAGCAGCAAATCTAGCTGGAATTAATAAAGGAGGGAGCAGATTTTGATAAAGCAAAAACCGACGATGCTACAAAGATGCATGATACTAAAGGGAAGCTAGGGGGAATTTAGATCATCAAGATAAAGGCGGTAAAAAAACATCTGTCAATGTTAATGAACATGCTAAATTACAAGATAAAATTCATGCAAGAGAAAAAAGTGGTTGGTTTCTGAAAACCGGAGTAGGACAGCTTTGTACAAAACTTGCTAAAAGTACTACATCAGGAATTAGCAGCGTAACAAATTTTTTAACAAGTAAGAAATTTTTAGTAAGACTTGCCGTAGTAGCTGGTCTTGCAGTAGCAGCTGCACCTTTCGTAGCGATGCCTGTATTATTGGTCACCGACACGGCACTAGCTGCTAAAGCCGTTATTCTAGGAGCAGATATTTTAGCCGGAGGACTAGTAGCCACCGGAATTTATAAATTTACTCAAAAACTTTTACGAAATCTTCAGAAATCATTTAAAAACTTAACTAGTAGTATAGATAAATATATCTCACCGCCTCCTGAAAATATTGATGAATTAGTAACAGAAAAACAACAAGCAATACAAAAGGCTGATACAGAAAAATCTAAAGAAAGAGAAGAAAATTTAAATAATGTAAATAATAATATTGATAAAGCTAAGGAATGAGGTATTTTAAAACAAGCACAAAATAATTTAAACCAAGAAACGCCAAAAGTAGAAATAAAAGAAAAGAAGGGTAAAACTGTAGAAAAACAACAAACAAAATCTAATACATTCACAGCAAAATTTAATCCTAACACTAACGACAAAGGATTTGCTGCACGGGAAAAAGAAAAACAAATAAAATCATCACAACAAGCAGGTGGTAGAACTAAATAAGTGTTAAAAATAATATCCGGTAAATATAGAAACCACATTATACCTACCGCTAAGAATATCAAATATCGCCCTTCTACCGGTAAGATCAAAGAAGCAATATTCAGTATATTAACTTCCGGTGAGTTTACCGGTAATAAATTATTCAATGAGGGTACGCACATACTTGATTTATTTGCCGGTAGCGGTAGCCTTGCTTTTGAGAGCCTGTCAAGAGGAGTAGGTTTTGCCACCTTAATTGATATTGATACATCCTCATTAAAAATAGCAGAAGAATTTGCTAAATCCCTAAATATCAGTGATAAAGTTAATTTCGTTAATATTAATGCCTTAAATCTACCGAAAGCTACTAGACATCTTTTTAAACCAGCTTATAGAGAGGAATTTAAAGGAGACACGGAAGCACTTTCCACCGCAGCGTACATAGAAGTACGTGAGGATGCGAGTACCGGCTCGACGTCTAAATTAGCTCTAGAAGCGAAGTTTGGGAAGATGTCTAATAAAGCTTTTGATCTTGTCTTTATAGACCCTCCTTATCATAAGGATATAGTACCTAAAGTAATGAAATTACTTATAAACAATAATTGGCTTAAAGACGGTACTATCATAGTTATTGAGATGGCTAAACTAGATGATTATGTTTTAAATGAAAATATTGAAATATTACGCGAAAAACTATATGGTAAGAGTAAGCTGTTGGTTTTGAGGTATGGTTGTCATCCCGCCTACTTGTAGCGGGATCCAGTTAAAAATACTAAATTTATTAGTATTTTTTGTTTTTCTGGATGCCGCGGTCAAGCCACGGCATGACAAAGGAAAAATTTAACATGACCAAAGACAGAAAGCATTATATATGTTCTAATTGCGGAAATATTAGTCCTAAATGGTCAGGGCAATGCTTTGATTGCGGAGTATGGGGTAGTATTGTTGAAGAGATAGTAAGCGCGAATAAAGCAATTGTTAAAGTCGGTAGTAAACAAGATTTTGATAAGCTTTCTAATAACATAATGGAGCAGTTACGCATCCCTACCCCTATAGGTGAATTAAATAGAGTGCTTGGCGACGGTTTAGTACTTGGCTCTGCTATATTAATAGGAGGTGATCCCGGTATAGGCAAATCTACTTTGTTACTGCAGTTAGCAGCAAGTAACTTTGCATCAAAGATGAAGTGCTTATATATAACCGGTGAGGAGTCGCTTGATCAGATAAAACTCCGAGCTATAAGACTAAATCTTGCTAATAACAGTACAAATATTTTAGCAGCTACTAATTTAGAAGATATTATTGCAAGTATAGAAGCTAATAAGAATAATATTGATTTAGTGGTGATTGACTCTATTCAAACAATTACCACAAAAGAATTATCCTCATCTCCGGGTACTGTTTCTCAAATTCGTACATGTGCAAATGAGCTTGTTAATTATGCTAAGCAAAATAATATAATTATTTTATTAAGCTGTCACGTAACTAAAGACGGGCAGTTAGCAGGTCCTAAGATACTTGAGCATTTAGTTGATACTGTGCTATATTTTGAGGGAGATTATAATAATCACTTCCGTATTTTACGCTCATATAAAAACCGTTTTGGCGGTGTAGGCGAAATAGGAGTATTTGAGATGAGCGGTAGCGGGCTTATTGAGGTAACAAATCCGTCAGGACTCTTTTTAATGAAGCGAGAGCAAAACGTTATAGGTACGTCTATTTTTGCAGGAATTGAAGGTTTAAGACCGTTACTTATGGAAGTACAAGCCCTCATAGTCCCCTCAAATATGGTAACTCCTAGACGCTCTGCGGTGGGCTGGGATGCTAACAGGCTATCAATGATACTTGCCGTGCTTAGTAGTAGGATAGGTCTAAATCTTGCTAATTATGAAGTATATTTAAGCATTGCGGGAGGGCTTAAAATTGTCGATCCTGCTTCGGACCTTGCAGTAGCAGCGAGTTTAATATCTGCTGCAACCGGTAAGCCTATACCTGAACATAGCGTCTTTTTCGGCGAAATAAGCTTATCGGGTGAAATAAGAAAAACTGCAAAAGCAGAAACGAGGATAAAGGAAGCTGTAAAACTTGGATTAAATAAGATTATCTGCTCTAAACTTGAAAATTTAACTTATGACTTTATATCTTCCGTCTCACATTTAAAGGACTTAAAAGAGATAATTAAATGAAAACTTATACTGTAGTAAATTTGGAAGAAGCGCGTGATTTTTTATCTAATGTAGAAGAAAAGCCGATATTAACAAATCATGCCTCTAGTGTGAAGTATTACGGTATGCTAGTAATTGATTATATGTTTAAAACGTTAAGTAAAGAATTTCCGGAAAAAGTTTTAGATCTTACTGTAGATATAGGAGATGATCACGTCGCTTTATTTACTGCAATCAAGCTAGGGTATAAGAATATAGTATATACAGGTAATTCTGGGGAAGCTAGGAGATTGTTGTGCGGAGTGGAAAAACATTCTATGTCATACCGTGACTTGACCACGGTATCCAAAAAAAAATTAAAAGGGACTGAATCCCGCGATCAAGTCGCGGGATGACAAAGAAACCATGATTATCAAAGATATAGGAGTAATAATTGCTAAAAAACCCCTGAAAGAAAATATTTTTATTATTACGGTTTTTACTAAAAAAAATGGTTTATATTCAGGAGTTGCAAAAGAATCTTCTAAAAAAAGCAAATTTATATATCAAGAAGGGAATATTGTAGATTTTCTTTGGCAGGCAAGACTGCATGAACATATCGGAATGGCTAAATGTGAACTCATCAAATCTTACACCGGTCATTTTATTACAAATAAAGCTAAATTATATGCATTTAATTCCGTTATATCTTTAATTAAAGAGTTATTTCACGAAAGAGGAGGGTATTCTAATTTTTTTTCATTTCTAATTAACTATTTAGATAATTTATCAAAGAATTTTTGTTTTCGTGATTATATTAATTTTGAGCTAGCATTACTTGATATAGCAGGTTATAAACTCGACCTTAGCAAGTGTGCAGTTAGCCATACAACAACTGATTTAACCTATGTATCGCCTAAATCAGCTAGAGCATTATCACATGAAGTAGGAAAACCTTATAAAGATAAATTATTGATTTTACCAAGATTTTTACTATCAGATAATAGCGAAATTACATTAGAAGAAAAGAGACAAGCTTTAACTCTAACAAACTATTTTTTTAATAGATATTTATTGCATAATAATAGACAGGTTGAAGCACGCCAAGCTTTTATGAGGTACGTACTTAATCGGTGTCATACCTAGCTAAAAGCGGTCTTGTTGTATGAATCGGTTTTTCGTCATTGCGAGAAGAATTACGTAGTAATTCGACGAAGCAATCTCAGAGGATATTTGACGAGATTACCACGCAGCCTAATAAGGCTGCTCGCAATGACGATTAAGTATCGACGCAACAACGCTTTTACAGGAATGACATGTAGCAACAAATAATATAATAATCTATGAAAATACTAGCATTTGACACAGCCAATAATACTGCGTCGGTAGCAATATCTGAAAATGAGAATATCCTTGCATATACGGAAGAACTACGCCCTTCTATGCAAGCAGAAAATCTAATGCCGATGATAGAAGAAGCCTTAAAAGAAGCTAAATGTTCATATGATGATCTAGATTATTTAGCGGTAACTCTAGGTCCCGGTAGCTTTACCGGTATTAGAATAGGACTTGCTAGTGCTAAAGGTATATTATTTGCCAAGGAAAATATTAAAGCAGTAGCGGTTAGCAATTTTGAATATGCCTATTTTAGAGCCATAACTCAAGTTAAAGACCATGATAAAATATATGTCTTTTTAAATGCTTATCGCTCACAGCTTTATATGCAAGTTTTTCATAAATCAGGAAAAATAGAGGAGCCGTTATTGATAGATTTCGAGTATGCTATAAAGCTGCTTGCAAATGAGAAGGGGAATATAGTTTGTTGCGGTAGCGGACTTGAATTTATTTATCCTCAAATTACTCATTTATCGAGTATAATAACCTTGTTGCGTTTTGCACGAGTTAAAGCCTGGGTTATTTGTAGATATATTACTAGTAGGTTGCTTAGTGGTATAAAGTTAAATAGCTCTATCGAACCGCTTTATGTACGTCCGCCTGATGCTAAACTAGCAATCAATTACGTCATTCCTAGCTAAAAGCAGGAATCCATTTTTTAGTTATCCCGCGGCTACGACCACGGGATCTTGTATCACAGGCTGTGCTGAGATTCTGCAATCAAGTTGCGTGATGACAATAATTTCGCTTTTTACTAGATTCCTGCGGTCAACGAAATGACATAATAGCTTTATTATACGTATACTACATCATCTTCACAATCAAAGACCCCAAAATCATTATAAGATAATGTGTAGAGGATTAGAGATGAATCTAAATCAAAAAATAATAAAGCCAAAAATAGGATTACTGGGATTAGCTAGGAGTCTTGGAAGTATATCGTCAGCGTGTAAAGCTATGGGATACAGCAGGGACAGTTATTATAGGTTCAAAGAGCTATATGAAACTGGGGGAGAAGAGGCGTTATATGAGATTAGCCGGAAGAAGCTAATTATAGCAAATAGAGTTGATCCTGCGGTAGAGAGAGCAGTATTAGATATGGCGGTAGAATACCCAGCTTATGGTCAGATGCGAGTATCAAATGAGCTTAAAAAGACTGGTATTCTTGTATCACCTGGGGGGTTAGATCAATTTGGCTACGTAATGATTTAAATAATATCAATAAAAGACTTAAAGCATTAGAAGTAAAAATGGCTCAGGATGGTATTGTTCTTACCGAAGCTCAGTTACAAGTATTAGAGAAACGGCGTAGCGAGAAAGAAGCTCATGGAGAAATAGATACACAGCATCCAGATTATCTAGGATGCCAAGACACATATTATGTAGGTAATTTTAAAGGTATAGACAAGGTATATTCTCAGGTATTTATTGATAGCTATACTAGGGTTACAGATGCTAAATTATATACTGATAAAACAGCTCTTACCGCTACTGACATGCTTAATGATAGAGTACTGCCGTGGTATGAGAGTCAGCAAATACCAGTACTTCGTATTCTAACTGATAGAGGTGGTAAATATAAGGGCAATATAGAGTATCATGCTTTTGAATTGTTC
This sequence comes from Rickettsia endosymbiont of Cantharis rufa, assembly GCF_964026445.1. Classification (NCBI taxonomy): domain Bacteria; kingdom Pseudomonadati; phylum Pseudomonadota; class Alphaproteobacteria; order Rickettsiales; family Rickettsiaceae; genus Rickettsia; species Rickettsia endosymbiont of Cantharis rufa. The sequence continues at coordinate 725,179 of NZ_OZ032150.1, read as the reverse complement.
TTAAGCATTGAGGGTATTGAGTATACTACTACTAAAGCATATTCTCCTCAAACAAATGTATCGCACCTCCATTTTGCAGATGTGGGTATTAAATGCTATACGTTCAATAAGAGTTCCGATGACTTTATCATGAATATCCAATGACTTGGAAAAACAAATTGTTTTACGTGTCAGTCTTTTGCATCTTGTTCTAAGATTTAAGTTACCCCGTTCTATCCGTTGAGTATATTTTTTACTAACAATGTGTTTTTTGGGATCTAATAACCTAGCATAACTTCCCTATCCATCTGTAAAGTAAAAAGTAACCTTAAAATCCTCCAGTTTTTTTCAGTAATGATTCTGATGTGCTATCACATCTTGTACCAAAAGTATAAGCAACTACTTTTAACAAAATCTTATCCAAAGAATATCAAAGCCATCTTTGTTTGGATTTATTCTGTACATAAGACCATTGTTCATCTATTTCAGGAGCAATAATTACTTCTATCGTATTGATAGAATGATTTATCTTTTTTAACGCTAGATTTTTTTAAAACACGGATAACCGTATTGATACCCACTTTTAATACTCTTACTGTATCCCTAACTCCAGAGCCATTGATTGACATATCTACTATCTGAGTCTTGACTCCAGGCTTAGAGGCATTATTAATATATTACAGTTAAAAATATCGATTACACTGCTTGCATTGATATCTCTGTTGTTTTGAAATTGAATATCCCGCCTTTACTACTTTTTCTGTGTCGTTACAATATCTACACTTAACATCTATTCTTGATCTACACTTAACATCTATTCTTGCCATAACTCCTTAACTATAATTCTCTCTTATTACTGTTTGAGGATTATAGACTATTCATGCTAAGCTGCAATACGGGGGCGCGGCCAAATTGTTAATACTGTTGGTCCTCTTAGTATTTCACATTTCGGACAATTACCTTCGGTTACGGTATCATTTAACATACAAGATGGATATTCAATTAGTGACGCCGTTCCAAAAGTTAATGAGGCTTTAAGAGAGCTACAAATGCCTGCAACCATAACAGGCAGCTTCCAAGGCGCAGCTCAAGCACTTCAGTCGTCTTTTTCCGATCTTGGCTTATTGCTCGGACTTGCCGTTATAGTTATTTATATAATTCTTGGCATGTTATATGAGAGTTTTGTACATCCTATAACAATCCTTTCGGGGCTACCTACGGCTATATTTGGAGCATTACTTACCTTGCTAATATTTAATAGCGAACTTGATATGTACGGATTTGTTGGGCTGATTATGCTAATTGGTATAGTTAAGAAAACGCTATCATGATTATTGACCTTGCTTTAGAACTTGAGAGAACCGGCAATAAATCTTCGCATGAAGCAATCTATGAAGCATATATAATAAGATTCAGACCTATTATAATGACTACCTTAGCTGCATTAATGGGAGCTATGCCCATTGCTCTTGGAGTCGGAGCAACAGGAGCAGAGCGAAGGTCGCTAGGGCTTGCCATAGTCGGTGGTCTACTCACTTCACAATTAACTTACTCTTGGTCGCCCCCCCGTATTGCAGCTTAGCATGAATAGTCTATAATCCTCAAACAGTAATAAGAGAGAATTATAGTTAAGGAGTTATGACAAGAATAGATGTTAAGTGTAGATCAAGAATAGATGTTAAGTGTAGATATTATAACGACACAGAAAAAGTAGTAAAGGCGGGATATTCAATTTCAAAACAACAGAGATATCAATGCAAGCAGTGTAATCGATATTTTTAACTGTAATATATTAATAATGCCTCTAAGCCTGGAGTCAAGACTCAGATAGTAGATATGTCAATCAATGGCTCTGGAGTTAGGGATACAGTAAGAGTATTAAAAGTGGGTATCAATACGGTTATCCGTGTTTTAAAAAAATCTAGCGTTAAAAAAGATAAATCATTCTATCAATACGATAGAAGTAATTATTGCTCCTGAAATAGATGAACAATGGCCTTATGTACAGAATAAATCCAAACAAAGATGGCTTTGGTATTCTTTGGATAAGATTTTGTTAAAAGTAGTTGCTTATACTTTTGGTACAAGATGTGATAGCACATCAGAATCATTACTGAAAAAAACTGGAGGATTTTAAGGTTACTTTTTACTTTACAGATGGATAGGGAAGTTATGCTAGGTTATTAGATCCCAAAAAACACATTGTTAGTAAAAAATATACTCAACGGATAGAACGGGGTAACTTAAATCTTAGAACAAGATGCAAAAGACTGACACGTAAAACAATTTGTTTTTCCCAAGTCATTGGATATTCATGATATATACTAAAAGACTTGTATAAGTTCTTTATAAAATCGCTATCTGAATTTGAAAGCATAAAATATACACCTTCCTTATTTAATTCTCTGCATTTTTTGTAAAGGTTAACCTGATCTGCCTCTGTAAAGCCAAGCTTTGTATATTTTTATAATTTTTAAATGACTATCAGAACAATATTGACTACCTCTATCAGTATGCCAAATAAGCCCTTTTGCTGGTTTACGTTGCCATATTGCCATTAATAAAGCATTATTAACCAAATCAGCTCTCATGTTATTACTCATAGACCATCCTATAATTTTTCTAGAAAATAGATCAATAACAGTTGCTAAATATAGCCAGCCTTCACCAGTTGGCACATAGGTTATGTCTCCAACCCAATAACAATTAGCAGCATAAACTGTAAACTCTCTATTTAATAAATTAGGAGCAATTTGCTTATTATGATTAGAGTCAGTAATGGCTTTAAATTTACGTTTAGTTTTACATAGCAAATTAGCTTCTTTTATTAGTCTTGCAATGCGTCTCCTACTAGCAGTTATATCTTGCCGTGATAGTTCCTTTTTAATAGGTCTAGTTCCATAATTACCTCTACCTTCTTTAAAGATAATTTCAATTCTGTTTGTTAATTCATTACCTTCTTTAACCCTATTACATCCAAGATTATTTAACCATTCATAATAACCATTACGTGATACTTTCATAAATTTACACATAGCAGAAATGGAAAAATTACCTCTGTTTTCCTTTATCCATGCGTACCTTATTGGGATTCTTTTGCAAAGTACGCGGCAGCCTTTTTAATAGATCACGTTCTTGTGTTACTCTATCTAGTTCTTCTTCAATCTCCTTAATTCATCATACAGATGTTCTTCATATCTCATTACTTCCTTGAGTTTTGAATGTTTATTAACCCAATTATATAGACTATACTTCGTAATTCCTAGTTCTCTAGCTGCTTGAGCAAAAGGTTGCTTAGACTCAATAGCTAATCTAATCGCTGATTCTTTAAATTCAGCTGGATATATCTTTGGCTCTATATCCGGCATTTTTATCCCTACTGTTAATATCGTCTATTATTAACTTTCTGGAAAACTATAGCCGCATCAGTCTTGTTAAGGTATATGAAACGTGCTGCTATCTCAATAGGGTTATCGCTATTTGCGTTCTTTCTAACAGCATAGTAATAATCTTTAGAGTGATTAGCTTTATGCTTAGCTAACAGCTCAATTAATGGTCGAGCTCCATCCTTAACTGCCTTGTAATGAGTGCAAAAAAGTGCCCCTCCTATAAAAGGCTAATAATAATTATTGTAATTAGTAGGTAAGCGTAAGCACAACTCTTTAATAAGACTTCTTTTCCCCCTTGCCCATTTTATAAATGGTTTAGGGACTTTGTCTTCTTCAATCTCTGGAGAATTAATTTTTAACGGAGCTTGACCCACAATTGCTAAAGCCTCGTTAAAAGATAATTCTTCGTTTTTAACTACTTTGAGTTTCGTACCGACTTACCAATGCTTTATAAGATAAATAATTACCTGTATTTAAAAATATAGCATAAACATATTGCTTACATTATAGTTTTTATGGTTGTACCTAAATACAAACTTGTTTAAATATCTCCATGTGTGTTTTTTCTAATAAAATGGTAATATCACGCTTAAACATCACTCAAAAGCTTTCTATCGTGTTTGTGGACACAGATTCTCTTAAATATTCATGATTATATAACTTTTCTAATACCTTATAATCTCCCCATTCATCAGATAAAATAGTTTACTCTATTAGAATATTATTTAATGGTCAAGCTACGGTATAACACCAAATGCGTTTTTTTGAGCCACGCATATTAATAATATTAAAAAGCTGAAAAACTGAGAACGCTCACGAATACGACGGTCAATTTCAAAAAGAGCAGGGAGTCTGCAAGTCGAGGAGCGAAACGTATACTTAATACGTGAGCACCGCAGCTCTTGCTAGACGACACCGCCAATTTTTGAAATTCACCGAGTATGAGCATCCCTAATTTCTTTAACTATATTTAGTAATTGTGGAAAATCTATTAGCCCCGGTATTAATTTTGAATCAATTATATATGCCGGGACTCCTTGGATTCTAAGGCTTCTAGCTATTTTCATATTTTGAGTAATTAAATCTTTAATCTCAGTGCTATCAGCTATTTCTTCAATTTCTGTAGTATTTAAGCCATTCTCAGTTAATAATTCTTCTATGGATTCCTTAGAAACATTTCTTATTTTTATTAATTCATCATGAACAGCTTTAAATTTACTTGGATTAACCTTATAAACGGCTAAAACTATTCTTGCAAGATATTCGGAAGCACCTCCAAGGATAGGGAGCGGTCGTAATACAACTTTAACTTTTGGATCATTTTGCAATAATTCGTTTATAGAAACATCACCTTTTTTACAAAAAGAGCAATTATAATCATAAAAAGCAATTATTGTTATATCACCGTCTTTGTTGCCTATGATAGGAAAGCTTGTGCTATCTTCAATATCTAACTTATTATCTTTTAGATAGTTATTAACTTTAGTCTCATTTTCCTGTACTTTACGTTTTTGCAAACCTTCAATTGATTCTATTATTATTTCCGGAGTTTTAAGCAAATAATCTTTGATTATTTCTTGTACTCTTTCCTCTTCACATTTTCCTCCATCTTCGTTTTGTTTAACCTCTATGGAAATCGGCTTTGTAGAATAAGTTTTCATCGTTTTGAAAACAAATAAAACTCCTATCACAACTACAAATATAACCAATATTTTACCTATAATATGCTTCATAAATATCCTTTAAATTTTATATCGTTTTTACTTTATTGTATTTATATGTCATTCCCGCGTAGGAGGGAATCCAGTACCTTTGTCATACCGCAACTTGATCGCGGTATCTAATTTATTATTTTAAATCCCGTGGTCAAGCCACGGGATGACACCACAAAATCTGGATTCCCGCCTACTCGGGAATGACATATAGAAATAAAACCCATTACTTCTGTCTTATTAATCTACCCTGATCTCTTTTCCAATCTTTTTCTTTTATAGATTGTCTTTTATCATGTAATTTCTTACCTTTAGCAATACCAAGCTCAACTTTTACTTTATTTTTTTTATTAAGATACATAGAGAGAGCAACTAGAGTATAGCCTTTTATTCTAATTCTACCGATAATTTTCTTTATTTCTTTAGTATGCAACAATAATTTACGAGGTCTTCTAGTAGAATGATTAAATCTATTCGCTTTTTCATATTCCGCAATATGGCAATTATACAAAAATATCTCATCTCCGGTATCTGCCGCATGACTTTCTTCTATAGAGGCTTTACCCTGACGCAAAGACTGTACTTCACTACCCTTTAATACAATACCCGCTTCTAATCTTTCTTCAATAAAATAATTAAAAAGTGCTTTCTTATTTTGCGCAACAACTTTCTTATGTTCGGTCATATTTTTATGGATAGTGATGTTATGATGTTTTCAATTTGTTTTTTAGCGCTATCACTTGCTTCAGTTAATGGGAACCTAATTTCATTTTCACATAAACCTAAATAATGTGCGGCATATTTTATCGGAATCGGATTAGATTCTATAAATAATGCTTTATATAAAGGCAGTAATTTCTGATGGATTTCTAATGCTCCTTTAATATCGTCCTTATTCCATTTTTTTAATAGCTCTTTACATATATTGGGAACAATATTAGAGGCTACAGAAGTCCACCCTACCCCACCTTGAGCGTTAAAAGCTAAGACTACTTCATCATTACCGGTTAAAATGCTGAAATCCTTTTTGGCTGTTGCTCTAATCCGCAATGGACGTTCTAAATCTACCCCACAATCTTTTAATGCTAAAATACGTGATAACTTGCTAAGTTTTAATATCGTCTCATCAGAAAAATCTACTCCGCTTCTAGTCGGTGCCGAATATAACATAATAGGTAAATTGCATGCTTCATGTATAGCCTCAAAATGCTTATAAATCCCGTGTTGGGTAGGTTTTACATAAGAGGGAGGACTAGCCATAAAACCATCTACCTTGATTTTTGCAGATTCCGCTGCAAGCTCGCACGCATAGGCAGTATTATTTGACGAACACCCGCTTATTACAGGAATACGCTTATTAACGATTTCTACGCTAGTTTGCAGTAATAATTTATATTCTTCAAAGCAGAGGCTACTACCTTCTCCGGTTGAACCTGCAATTAATACTGCATCGACTTCATGCTTTATTTGGTGTTTTAAACTTTTCTCTAAAGCATATAAGTCTAACTTATTATCTTTAAAAGGCGTTATAAGTGCGGTAATTAAACCTTTAAATATATTGCTCATAGTTTTTTTTTGATAGATTTTAAATTTTATTATATTTGTATGTCATTCCTACGAAAGCAGGAATGACATCAAGTCTTAAGTTAACACTCAGGTGCCAGTGCTAGAATGACATATTCACTACTCCCTAACCAAACGATCATATTCTTTTTTTAAGGTATTTGCAATTTGATGATCATCGAAAATAATCTTTTTACTGCCGAGATCTATAGAATCAATATTTTGTACCTCGATTGCCGTACCTGTAACAAAACATTCGGTAAAATTCTCTACTTGCTCTAATTTCAAACGCTCTTCCTTTACTTCTAGACCTAAATCTTGTGCAATTTCAATAATAGTTTGTCTTGTTATACCGTTTAAAAACCTATCGGCAATCGGAGTATATAATGTTTTATCTTTAACAAAGAAAATATTTGTTGTAGTGCATTCAGTGATATAACCTTCATAATCAAGTAATAATGCATCATCATAGCCAAGAGCTTTAGCCTCTTTTTTACTCGTTATTGCCATATTATATTGAGCGGCAGATTTAGATTGTACCGGCGTGCTATCAGGCATTGCTTTACGCCAGCGGCTTATATGCAAATTTATACCTTTCTCAAAAGACCTTGGTATTGATGGAATACCGGCAATTAAAAGATTAGTAGATAACTCAAGATTAGTAATATTTAACGATTCGTCTCCGCACCAAATAAGCGGTCTTATATATCCATCCTTAATATTATTTTGTTTTATTACAAGTTCATGAGCTTTTATTATCTCATCCACACTATAAGGTACTTTCAAACCTAATGCTTCTGCTGATTTTACTAACCTTTCCGTATGTTCTTTTAGCTTAAAAACTTTGCCGTTATAAACTCTCTCACCCTCAAATACCGATCCTGAATAATGCAGGCTATGAGTCAAAACATGAATTCTTGCAAATTGATAAGGAACTAAATCACCGTTAATCCAAACATGCCAAAAAATTTGCTCTAGTTTTATCATTGTCATTAATTTATTTTTATATTAAAGTATTGTCAGTCGTCATTGCGAGCGACTGTAGGCCTTGTTGCATGGCTCGAGAAACCCGTTCGATGTCATACCGTGGCTTGACCACGGTATCCAAAAAACAACTAAAATACTAATAATTTTAATATTTTTAACTGGGCCACGCGATCAAGTCGCGGGGTGACAATGGAGAAACCGAGCCATGCAACAAGGCGCTTCGCTCCTCGCAATGATGGAAAAGCTAACACCAATTTTAAAATTAAACGAGTATGCATGCAGCCACATAAAGCACATATTTTAATTGTTGATGATGATAGCAGAATATTAGCACTTTTACAGCAATTTTTAAATAAAAATGAATTTTTAGTATCAACAGCAAACTCAGTCATAGAGGCTAAAAATCTATTAAAAACTTCTAATTATGATTTAATTATTTTAGATGTTATGTTACCTGAAATAACAGGGCTTGATTTTGCTACTACTATAAGGGATGCCGGTAATAATATTCCTATAGTTATGCTTACTGCTTTATCGGAAGCAGGTGACCGTGTTAAAGGACTTGAAGCCGGTGCCTCTGATTATATAACTAAACCTTTTGAACCAAGAGAATTATTACTTCGGATAAATAACTTAATCAATAATTATAATAACTTTAAAAAAGAAGCAAGTGTAATTAAATTCGGCAATAATTTCTATAATTTTGATACAAAAGAATTTACTAAGAATAATCAAATTGTATCTCTTAGCTCTACCGAACAAAAATTACTTGAAATATTAATAAAAAATTCCGGTAAATCCACTAGTCGTTTTGAACTTTCAAAAATTATGGGTGGGCTTAGTATGCGTTCTATAGACGTAAAAATTACAAGAATAAGAAGTAAGATAGAAGACAATCCAAAAGAGCCGAAATATTTAAAAACCGTGCGTAATGAAGGCTATGCATTTTATATCTAAATTATTACCAAGAACGCTGTTTATACGATTCATGTTCATTATAATCATTCCGATTTTAATAGGACAAATTGTTGCTATATTCTTGTTTTACGATCGTCATTGGTATAATGTTTCATATTATACCAGTACTATTATTATCAATGAAATAGAATCGTTGATTAAAGAACATAGAAATAATTCAAGAGGGATAACCCATTTATCGGAAAATTATCTTAATTTATCCTATCAGTTTCAGATTAATAAAAAATTATCTATAAAACAGCCTAAATTAGGTGAGCCTTTAATTATATTTAAAAATATTTTAGCTACAAAAATCCATGAAAAAAATATAGTTAAACTGAATAAGGGAAATAAAATTGAAGTATTTTTAGAATTAAAAGATGGAGTATTATGTATTACTTTTCCTGCAAAATTACTACTTAATCCTACAGTATATATATTTGTTTTATGGATTATATCTTTAACTATTATATTACTTTCCGTTTCTATTATTTTCTCCAAAAATCAAATTAAATCAATACTCGCTCTTGCGGATAGCATGGATAAATTTGGTCAAGGTGTTTTAAAAGGTAAGAATTTTAAACCTTCGGGAGCCTTAGAAATAAGAAAAGCAGGACTAGCTTTTTTAAAAATGAAAACCCGTATTGAAAAACAAATTACTAAAAGAACCACTATGCTTGCTATGATCTCGCATGACCTTAAAACCCCTTTAACAAGGATGAAGCTACAACTTGAATTGATGGAAGAAAGCGAAGAAACAACAGGATTAAGGCAAGATATATTAACTATGCAGCAAATGATAAATTCTTATTTAGATTTTGCTAAAGGCGAAAATACAGAAGAATTTGAAGAAATTTTATTATTACCTTGGATGGAAAAATTTTTAAACAAATGGTCACATGTAAATATTGAATTTATAAAACCTGCTAATTTAGATAAAGTGCTAATAAAACCGAATTCTTTTGAAAGAGCCTTGTCTAATTTAATAGGTAACGCTATAAAATATGGAACTAAAATTAAAATATCTTTAAAAGATAATTCATCTACCGTAGCCATAATTATTGAAGATAACGGTATTGGTATAGATGATACGGAAAAACATCTCGTATTTAAACCGTTTTATAGATCGGATAAAGCAAGACAGCTTGATAATGCAAGTAACGTAGGACTTGGGCTTGCTATTACTAAAGAAATAATAAACGATCACAGAGGTTTTATTTATCTAGAAGACAGTAAAGATTTAGGCGGACTATCGGTAAGAATTGAAATACCTAGAATATAGGCTTTGTTTCCTATGGCTTGTTTTATGTCATTCCTAGCTAAAAGCGGGGCGTTGTTGCATGGCTCGTTTTATGTCATTCCCGCGTAGGCGGGAATCCAGGAAAAAATATAAATACATCAAATTTTTAAAATTAAAAGCTCGATTTATCTGGATTCCTACTTTCGCAGGAATGATATCTTGAACGTTCGTACACTAGCCGTTCAAACCACGGTATGACAAAAGAATTAAAATATAAAATAATGACTAGCATAAAGCATTTAGCAATAATAATGGACGGTAATGCTCGTTGGGCAGATCGGCATAACCTAGCAAAATCTGAAGGGCATAGAGGAGGAGCCGATAAAATTCGTGAATTACTACCTGAATTTATTAACCTTGGTATACCTTATGTAACTTTATATACTTTCTCTTCAGAAAATTGGCAACGCTCAAGTACGGAAGTAGATTTCTTAATAAAGCTATTAAGTATTTATTTAAAAACCGAATTAAACAATTTACATAAAAACGGCGTTAAGATAAAAGTAATAGGTAGGCTTAATTTATTAAGTAGTTCATTGCAAAAACAAATAAATAATGCTATAGAATTAACAAAAAATAATAATAAAATAACGCTTTGTATAGCTTTTAGTTATGGAAGTCGCCAAGAGATAGTTGATGCCTGCACAAAAATTATTGCAAGCGGTAAAAAAGAAGTAAGCGAAAGCGATATAGGGTACGCTTTATATGACCCTGAAATGCCAGATGTAGATTTATTAATAAGACCAGGTGGGGTTTATCGCATCAGCAATTTTTTACTTTGGCAAGCAGCTTATGCTGAATTATATTTCTCATCCAAATATTGGCCTGATTTTAATAAAGATGATATACAGAAAGCTATAAATGATTACTCAAAAAGGAAAAGAACATTTGGCAAAAGATAAACAAAATATATATTTAAGAATCCTGTCCGGTATAGTTTTAGCGCTGTTATTTGTCGTAGCTATATTATGGTTTAAGCCTTTATTCTATATTCTAATGATATTAGTAGGTATGGGAATGTTAAGTGAGTGGTATAATATGACCTACTCTTCTATTCCTTATCAATTAATCGGACTAATTATTATTCCAATCCCTGTAGCTCTATTAATATTATTGGAAGATACTAATAGCCAGCTTATAATGTTGTATTTTTGCATTATTTGGTCCGTAGATACTTTCGCTATGATTGGCGGCAAAGCTTTTAAAGGAGCAAAATTTGCTCCAAAAATCAGTCCTAAAAAAACTTGGAGCGGCCTGATTGCGGGAGTATTATCGGCAGGTATAGTTGCGGTATTAGTTAATTTTATACCAAGCTTTCATATTGAAAATTACTATTTTTCAAATAAAGTTTATTTGTTTATAATTAGTTGTATATTAGCATTAATAGCACAACTAAGTGATTTATTTATTTCATATTTTAAGCGAAAATTTAACATTAAAGATAGCGGTCACATAATACCGGGTCATGGAGGAGTGTTAGACAGATTTGATAGTATTATTTTAACTGCCCCGGTATTGTTTCTTATAAGTATACCCTAATCGTCATTGCGAGCAGCCGTAGGCTGCGTGGCAATCTCGTCAAATATTCTGAGATTGCTTCGTCACTACGTTCCTCGTAATGACGAAAAATTTGGTCCATTATAACTTATGATAATACATTTAAATAATCATTCTAAAAAAATAATTTTAAATATATTTTTAGCGTTACTGCTTGGATACTTTGTTTTTCATTGCATATATGGTAATAAAGGTATTATTGCATATTTAAAAGTAAATAGGAGGCTTGAAAAAGCTTATGATGAATTAAAAACCTTACGAGCAGAAAGAGTAGAGCTTGAACATAATGTCAAATTACTCCGCACGGAATCGCTAAATAAAGATATGTTAGAAGAACAAGCAAGGAAAGTTTTAGGAGTAGCGGATCCTAAAGAGCAGGTGTTTACAATAAAAGATATTCCTAAGTAAAGACTGGTGTCGTCATTGCGAGGAGCGAAAGGCGTTATTGCATGAAGCTTATGTCATTCCCGCGTAGGCGGGAATCCAACATAAAGCGAGATAAATTGAGCTTTTAATTTTAAAAACTTATTGTATATAACCTTTAAAATGACTGGATTCCCGCTTCCGCGAGAATGACATAGAATAAATAGAAAATAACATCCAAAACAACATGATTAAAGGGAATTGAATGTAATTTATGACTATAAAAATTTATCAAAACGACCTACCAAATAATTTTGAACTTGAAGGGGATATCGCTATAGATACCGAGACAATGGGGCTAAATCTACAGAGAGATAGACTATGTTTGCTACAATTTAGTAACGGTAACGGTGAAGCCCATCTTGTTCATTTTGTAAATCAAGATTATACTACTCCTAATTTAAAAGCGTTATTGCTAGATAAAACTAGATGCAAGATATTTCATTTTGCTAGATTTGATTTAGCAGCCATAAAAAAATATTTGAGTATAGATTTAGAAAATATATTTTGTACTAAAATATCTTCAAAACTAGTTAGAACCTATACCGATAGTCATGGTCTTAAAGATTTATGCCGAGAACTACTTTCCATAAATATTTCCAAACAACAACAATCTTCTTACTGGGGAGCTGAAAATTTATCTCCGGAACAGCAAGAATACGCAGCCAAAGATGTGCTTTATTTACATCAGTTAAGAGATATTTTACAAAAAATGCTACTTAAAGAAAATAGGCTCGAACTCGCTCACGACATCTTTCGTTTTCTACCGATAAGAGCTAATTTAGACCTTATCGGTTGGAATGAAATTGACATTTTTATGCATTAATTTAAATTAAGATAAATTAATAAAAATATTAAATTATTAATATAATAAATTGACTCTGGGTATAAAATCAGACACTCTATTTAAAGAGGCTATAGATATAGTACCTTATGATTTTGACTTTATGTCATTGCTGTAAAAAGGCGTTGTTTCATGGCTCGATGTCATTCTCGCGTAGGCGGGAATCCAGTAATTAAAACGTGCATATACAACAAGTTTTTAAAGTTAAAAGCTTGATTTATCTCGCTTTACACTGGATTCTCCGATTTCGCGGGAATGACATTAATCGTCAGGAAGAAACAGAACCCTCACCAAAAAATGAAAATGCTTTAAGTATTAATATTGTTATCGCATTTTGTTGGTTGGCAGTAAATTATGTAATGGAATCACTAGCAAAAAGTATGGGTAATTACCTTAAAGAGAATCTAGGACATTATGACAATTCGCAGCAGAAGAAGAATATACAGAGCAACATTTAAGTTTAATCTTATGGGCATGAAACTCACTGAACCGGCTACTTTTGAGGTGATTGAAATTGGAGCAAACATGACTCAGATGGTCGGGGTAAACTAAAGAGTAATAAGTTATTATATAACTCTTGAGATATTATTGTCATACCGTAAGCTTGTATCGGTATCCAAAAATACAACTTAAAAATACTAAATTTTAGTATTTTTAACCGGACCCCGTGGTCAAGCCACGGGGTGACAACCAACATCATACTATAATATTCACAATTTTGCGAGGGACAAGAATAATTTTCTTAGGTTCTTTTTTTTCTAAGAATTTTTGTACCTTTGGCAAATTAACGGTAATTTGCTTTACTTCATCATCGCTTGCAGAAGTTTTAAACTCATAGGTATCGCGGAGTTTGCCGTTAACCTGCACTGCCATAACATATGTGTCTAACTCTAGCATCGATTCATTAAATGCAGGAAAAGCTGAGTTATGTAACCGCTCTTTATTACCAAGCTTTTGCCAAATTTCTTCCGTAGTATGCGGGATAAAAGGATTTAGTAGTTGTACTAAAACATTAAAGCCATGCCTTACGGTTTTTACATCCATCACTTCTTTACTAAGCTCAGCAGATATAGCATTAGAAAGCTCACGCATACGTGCTATTGCTCTATTTAGGGCAAAATGTTTTATATCTTCAGCGACGCGCTTTGTAGTCAAATGAACTAATCTACTAAGTTCTTTATTAATTTCGCCATTCACACTATCTTTTAAAGAAGCTATCGCTTCAAACATATGTTCAAGCTTATTAATAAAACGTGAGCATCCTTCAATGCCACTTGCCGACCATTCTAGATCTTTTTCGGGCGGACTATCCGACAGCACAAAAAACCTAATTGCATCTGCCCCATATTGCTCTCGCATTGTCTCAAGATCGATGAGATTCTTTTTAGATTTACTCATCTTCTCAATACGACCTTGTACAACTAAGCTACCGCTTTCTTTATGAAAAAATTTATTACCTTTTTTAACTACTTCTTCAGGATATAACCAATTATTATGCTCATCTTTATAAGTAGCATGCAGCACCATACCTTGAGTAAATAGCCCTTTAAAAGGTTCACGAACACTTATGTAATTTTGTTCGTTCATTACCTTAGTAAAAAACCTTGCATATAACAAATGCATTACTGCATGCTCTATGCCGCCTATATATTTATCGACCGGTAGCCAGTAATCACAAGCTTTTTTATCGGTCATCTCTGTAGCATTGCTATTGCAATATCTAGTAAAATACCAAGATGATTCAAAAAATGTATCAAGGGTATCAGTTTCACGAATAGCGAGCTTATCGCATTTCGGACAATTAACATGTTTCCAACTAGGGTGATGATCAAGCGGATTACCGTGACCGTCAAAGTTTACGTCATCAGGTAAAGTAACAGGTAAGTCTTTGTAAGGTATGGGAACTATGCCACAAGTTTCGCAGTGAATCATAGGAATCGGACAACCCCAAAAACGCTGTCTTGAAATCCCCCAATCTTTCAAACGATAATTTACGCTGCGTTTGCCTATCTCTAATTTTTCAAATTCCTCGATTACTTTTCGCTTTGCTTCATTAATAGTTAAGCCATTTAGAAAATCTGAGTTAATTAAAATCCCGTCTTCCGTATAAGCAGTTTTTTGTACATCAATATCTGCTTTGATTACTTGTTTAATAGGTAAATTCATTTTAACAGCTAATTCATGGTCACGTTCATCATGAGCAGGGCAGCCAAAAATTGCACCTGTGCCGTAATTCATTAGCACGAAATTAGTAATAATAACCGGTAGTATTATATTTGGATCAAAAGGATGAATAACATAAAGACCTGTAGCTACACCCTCTTTTTCAGCTTTGTCTAATTCTGCAGAGCCGCTTATATTTGAGCATTTAGCTATAAAGTTTGATATTTCAGGAGTTTCAGAAACTAGCCTTTCTATTATCGGATGATTAAAGGCAATTCCTATAAAGCCAGCGCCAAAAATAGTTTCGGGTTTGGTTGAGAATACTTCTACAGTAGTATCTTCATTAGACCTCTTTGGAAACTCTACTTCTAGGGGTAATTTGTACGTCGCTTCAGTACTCGAATCCTCACGTACGCTTGTGTACGCTGCGGTTCTGTGTTCCGTGCCTCCTTCAAATTCCTCCCTATAAACGAGTTTCTTAAGAGGTCTATTATCCTTAATTTTGAAATGAAAATTAGCACCTATCGATTTACCGATCCATTTCTCTTGCATAGAGCGAACTGCTTCAGGCCATTCTGTTAAATTCTGAATTTCATTTAATAACTCTTCGGCATAGTTAGTGATTTTTAAGAACCATTGCTTTAGGTAGCGTTTTTCGACTATTGCACCTGAACGCCAACCACGTCCGTCAACAACTTGTTCATTTGCAAGCACGGTATTATCAACCGGATCCCAATTAACAAGCGATTCTTTTTGATAAACAAGATTCTTTTCATAAAGTTCCAAAAAGAATTTCTGCTCATGTTTATAATACTCAGGATCGCAACTATTTATCTCTCTAGACCAATCATAAGAAAAACCCATGGATTTTAGCTGCTTTTTCATATTCTCGATATTAGAATATGTCCAATCTTTCGGGTGAGAATTATTTTTTATTGCAGCATTTTCGGCAGGTAAGCCGAAAGAATCCCAGCCCATCGGATGAAGCACGTTAAAACCTTGCATAGTCATAAATCTAGCAATCACATCACCTATAGAATAGTTTCGTACATGACCTACATGGATTTTACCGGAAGGATAGGGCAACATTTCAAGTACGTAATATTTGGGCTTATTACTCTCGTTTAATACCTCAAAAGCTTTTTCTTCTTGCCAGATTTGTTGCCATTTTTGTTCTGTTTGGTTCATATTTTTTTATAATTTATATACTGCATCGTCATTGCGAGTGGACCTTGTTGCGTGGTTCGAAAAACGCACTCAGTGTCATCTCTCGACTTGACCACGGGATCCAAAAAACAATTTAAGATATTAATAATTTTAGCATTTTTAACTGGACCTCGTGAATAAATTACAGGGTAACAGGAAGAAAATCGAGCCATGCAACAACGCCAACTTGGCCATGGGGTCTTGTGTCACAAACTGTGTCCTGAGATACCGTGGTCAAGCCACGGTATGACACTGAGTGGAATATTACCTCGCACTATTAATATATATCTCTCTAGCTTTTCTTAAAATTTTATCCTCAAGCGTAATGGCAAGATTTGAAGTATTCTCATTAAGTACCCATTGCTTGTTCTTAAGCATTTCTTCAAATACTTTCACTTCAATTGAATCAGGGCTTATTACATCGTCTTTGATAAATATATTTATTTTAAATCGAAAATTAGGATTAGCGCGTGGGCTATACCATTCCATAATGATCACACCGCCGTTTGAGTCCGCTGATGCAAGAGGAGCAAAACTTATAGTCTCTAATGCTGCTTGCCAAAGATATTTATTAACTGAACCTCCTACAGCCTTAGTAGATTCGTTTTTTACCCTGCCCGGTCTAAAAACTAATCCTTCTTCACCTGCTATAGAACCTACTTCGTCCCATTTCTGCTCTCGCTCTGTTTTTGGATAATCATACGCCACAATGCTAGTACTTACTGCACTAAGTACAATTACAAAAAATAATCCGATAATTTTTTTCATAACCAATATTTAATTAGGGTGCTTGAGGGAAATAATAGAGAAGCTTTAGCTATTAGTCAAAAATTATTTGAACTAAATAATACGTTCTTCCCATTGTCCTTTGGCGTTGTTGTATTACTCAGAAAACCCACTCGATGTCATACAGCGACTTGATCGCGGGATCCAGTTAAAGATACTAATAATATTAGTATCTTTTATTGTTTTTATGGACCCCGTGGTCAAGTCACGGGGTGACATAATGGATTTTACCGTTCCACGCAACAATTCCTTCGCGGGAATGATATAGGGCAGGTTTAATTATTTCTCAGAAATAAATTCAAAACGCGAAATATTTTTGCCGTTTAATAAAACCTTTCCGTTAAACATTTCAAGCGGTCTTACCCAAAGCTGAAAATCATCATATAATGCTTTATAAACTACTAACTCTTTCAAAGTTTCGGTATGTTTTGCGGTATCTATAACTTGGTATAGTTTTCCTTCGTAATGCTTATATATTCCGACTTTCATAAAACTTATACCTTAATAGGCATGACGACAAAAATATCTTTAGGATTCTCAGGAAATTTAATAAGTACCGGTGCTGAAACATCTGAAAAATATAATTCCACTAAATCCGATTTCACAGCTTTTAATACATCTTCTAAATATTGCGGATTAAAGCCTATAATTAAAGACTCATCACTATTATATTCATAAAAATTTTCCTTATTTTGTGAAGAATTAATAACTTCTTTTGCATTGCCTCTTGCTTCGCCGACAGCACTAATCTCTAAGGTTTCACAAGATAATGATAATTTTATCGCTCTAAATTTTTCAACGGTTATTATCGCTATTCGTTCAATGCTATCTGCAAATATTTTTCGATTAATTACTAATTTTGAACTGCTGCTTTCCGGAATAAAAGCACTATAATCAGGAAAAGTACCGTCTATAAGCTTTGATAACATAATAGTATTTTCATTACATATAAATTTAACTTTATTGCTACTTAATAAAATTTCTATATCTGCATTTATATTTTTAGGATCTTTAACTATTTTTAAAATTTCCTCTGCACTTTTCTGTGGTAATATAACTCCAAAATTCTTTATTTGTTTCTCTAATGTTACCCATGAAATCGAAAGCCTATGCCCATCGGTACTTGCCGAACAAAACTCTTTGTCTTTTATATGTAAATAAACACCGTTTAAATTATAACGAGTTTCATCTAAAGAAATCGAAAATTTTGTTGATTCGATTATTTTAGCAAAATCCGTGCAGGAAATTTTAAAACCTGCTTCAGGGTTAATACCGTCCATTACAGGAAAAGAACTAATCGACAAAGTAAATAAATTAAATTTACAATTTTTTCCTTTGATCTCAAGTCCCGTTGTACCTAGATCAGTTAATGTAAGCTCAGAATCCGGAATTTTTCGGACTATATCATTTAGAGTTTTTGTAGAAACGGTAAGTTCACCCTCACTTACTACCTGTACTGCTATTTTTTGACTTAAGTACAAATCCATATTAGTAGAACTAAGCTCTAGATTGCCGTCTTTTGCCGATAATTTAATGTTCGCATATTCAGGTATTACATTACGTTTTTCAACAACGGAACTTGCAAACCCTAAGGACTGAACTAACGTTTTTGTTTCAACTATTAATTTTAACATATTGTTATTCTCTTAATGTTCCTTGAAATTTTTGCGATATAGCAGCAATTAAATCTTTACTGAACGAATTTAAATCAGTATCAGACAACGTGCGATCATCTGCTTGTAGCTCTATTTTAATCGCTATAGATTTTTTACTTTCAGGTAGTTTATCACCGCTATAAATATCAAATAATATAACTGATTTGACAAGCTTTTTATTAAAATTATTTATATATGATATTATTTCACCACTCGCTTGATCTTGATCAACAATAAATGCGTAATCTCTAAAATTAGCTTGGAAATCCGATACTGTAAGTTCGTCTCTTTTACCGAATTTAGCTTTAAATAAAGGCAAATTCGTAATATTTAACTCGAATGCAAATATTTCCTGGTTAATATCGTAATATTTCAAAATTTTAGGGTGTATCTGCCCAAAAGAGCCAAGTAAATTTTTACCAAGCCCTATATTTACTGCTCTGGTTGGATGATAATATTGTGGTACTGCTGTCCTATTTGTGGTTATACATTTATCTATAGATAATCCTGCATAATCAGCTACAAACTCTAAATCACCTTTGATATCAAAAACATCATAGCTCCGCCCTAACGAATGAGAGTTCTTATTATTATATGAACCGGTTATAATTGCAGTTAAATAAGTTGCTTCTGTATTTAAATCTATAAAACTCGGACCTACTTCAAAAAACGCTATATCTTTTATAGAGCGTGCTAGATTTTTACTTACTATATTTAACAAATTCGGTAATATAGTAGGGCGCATATAATTGTCCTCTATACTTATAGGATTAAGCAAAAATAACTCTTCTTTCACTTCCGCAAACAATTTTGCATCTTCACTATTCATAAAAGAATTAGTTACTACTTCATCATAACCTTTGCTTGCTAATATCCTTTTAAAACTAGAGATTCTTTTATGCTCTCTTAGCTTATTATTATCTTGGTCTAGTTCGGGTAATTTTATACTCTCTATTTTATCATAACCATAAATACGAGTGATTTCTTCAGCTATATCTTCTAAAATAGTTATATCGTGACGCCAAGAAGGAGCTATTACCTTTATAATCTCATCTTTAACATCCGTAATAAATCCTAATTTATTTAATATAGTTTCTATCTCTTCGATATTTAGTTTAATTCCTGTAATTTTTTCTAAATAGCATGTTGAAGAATCCAAAGGTTTTTTTTTCGACTCTTTTTCACCTACTTTCACTACTTCCGATACTTCACCGTTTCCACATATTGACAAAATAAGATTAGTTGCTATGTCCAAAGCCTTTTCAGTAAAATTTCTATCGATGTTACGCTCATTACGATATCTAGCATCCGTATCAATTTGGAATCTTCGTCCACTAGCTGCAACAATTTTAGCATTAAAGCAAGCAGCTTCAAGTATTATATTAGTCGTACTATCTAGACAACTACTATCAGCCCCGCCAATGATACCGGCAAGACCATGGATGCCACTTTCATCTTTTATAACTAAATCATTTTCGGTAAGTAAATATTCTTTGCCGTTTAGGGCGTGGAATCGATCAGTGTCATCTCGCGGCTTGACCGTGGGATCCATAGAACAATTTACAGCACTAGTAATTTCATTGGATCCCACGGTCAAGCCGCGAGATGACAATTGTCTATCATCACAATGACGACCTACGCTAATACCCCCCCGTATCTTATCCGCATCGTAAGCATGCATTGGTTGCCCGAAGCTATAGGAAATGTAATTTGTTACATCGACTATGCTTGAAATAGTTTTTACCCCAACATTTTTTAATAATTTCTGTAACCAATCAGGGCTTGGTTTATTCTTTAAATCTCTTATTTCTCTAAATGTAAATAAAGGACAAGCTTCTTTATCCTGTACGTTAAGCTGCATTTTAGAAGTAAATGTACTCTTTATTTCCGGAATTTCTAGCTCTTTAAGTATTCCTATTCCTTTAGCTGCTAAATCTCTTGCAATGCCGTAAACTCCAAGTGCATCACCACGATTAGGAGTAACATTAATTACAAATATAGGGTCATCTAAACCGTAATATTTAGTAAAAGATTCTCCAACGACAGCATCTTCAGATAGCTCCATAATTCCTTCAGACTCTGAAGCAAGCAATAATTCCTCTTCAGAGCAAAGCATACCGCAGCTTTTTTCGCCTCTAATAACAGATTCCTTAATCTTAAACTTACCGTTTGGTATCTCAACTCCGATATTTGCAAGCACTACTTTTATACCTACTCTTGCATTGCTTGCCCCGCAAACTATTTGTAGCATTCCACCTCTAGTCTCAACGTCACAAAGCTTTAATTTATCAGTTGACGGGTGAGGTTTAGTACTTGCAATATGTGCTACTTCAAACTTTTGTAACTCTGTCGCCTTATCTATCATCTCTTCTACTTCAAGACCAATAGCTGTTAGAGCTTCGGCAATTTCAGTAACTGAAGCCGATGTCTCTAAAAATTGCTTTAACCATGATAATGTAAATTTCATTTCGTTAGCCCTCCTGCTAAATTCGGTATATCAAAGCCTTCGAAATTATAATGTTTAAGCCAGCGCATATCTCCTTCAAAAAACTGTCTTAAATCTTTAATATTATATTTTAGCATTGCAAAACGCTCTACCCCAAGCCCGAAAGCAAAACCTTGATACTCATTGCTATCGATGCCGACATTCTTAAGCACGTTTGGATGAACCATCCCGCATCCCAACACTTCAAGCCATTTATCGTTTTTATTCATTCGAATATCAACTTCGGCAGAAGGTTCGGTAAAAGGGAAAAAGCTAGGTCTAAAGCGTAATTCAATATTAGAATTTTCAAAAAAGCTTTTTATAAATTCCGTAATAACGTATTTTAAATGCCCCATATTGATATTTTTATCAATAACAAGCCCTTCTATTTGGTGAAACATTGGTGTATGAGTCATATCCGAATCTGATCTATAAGTCCTACCGGGAGCTATAAACCTAAAAGGTGGTTTACCATTTTTCATTGCTCTAATCTGCACTGTTGAGGTATGAGTACGTAGCAACATCGGTTTATCGTTTTCTTGCCCTTTTAAATAAAAAGTATCATGCATTTGTCTTGCCGGATGGTCATCTTCAAAATTGAGAGCGGTAAAATTATGGAAATCATTCTCAATATTCGGTCCGTTTTCTATAGTAAAACCAAATTGTGAAAATACTTGTATTAATTCCTCACTACATTGTGTTATTGGATGAATAGAACCTTGTTTATATCTCCTTGCAGGGATTGTTAAATCAATTTTATCGGCAGCAAGTTTAAAATTTAGTTCCTGCTCCTCTAAAATTTCTTCTTTTGCTTTTATTATACTCTGTATTTTATCTTTTAATTTATTGATTTTAAAACCAAATTCTTTACGCTCTTGTTCGTTTAAACTACCTAGTTTTTTAAGCTCACCGGTCACTATACCGTTCTTGCCTAAAAATTCTACTTTATATTCTTGTAGA
Organism: Rickettsia endosymbiont of Cantharis rufa; assembly: GCF_964026445.1. NCBI lineage: Bacteria > Pseudomonadati > Pseudomonadota > Alphaproteobacteria > Rickettsiales > Rickettsiaceae > Rickettsia > Rickettsia endosymbiont of Cantharis rufa. The sequence continues at coordinate 703,213 of NZ_OZ032150.1, read as the reverse complement.
TCTTTTAAGTTTTGTACTAATAAGATTTTTTCCTCAGCAAGCCTTAATATTGTTTCTATATTTTCCATGATTTTTTGTTTTTTTAACTATAGTTTATATGTTATTCACACAACCTTTTATGTCATTCCCGCAAAAGCTGGGCGTTGTTGCACGGCTCGTTTATGTCATTCCCGCGTAGGCGGGAATCCAGAAATACACTTGCCTAAATCTTTCCAACTAGGATTAAGGTTTTCTATTAATTTTATTTTCCAAGCACGATTCCATTTCTTTAACGCTTTTTCTCTTGCAAGAGCTTCTTTAATATCAGCAAATTCTTCTGTATAACAAGCTTTATAACATTATATTTTGTCGTAAAACCCTTGATTATTTTTTGCTTATATTCATAAGTACGACGTAGTATATTATTAGTAATACCAATATACAGAGTACCGTTACGATCAGAACATAATATATATACCCCAATACATTTTTATTATTTATTTTTTCTGGATTCCCGCGTAGGCGGGAATGACATCGAGCAGATTTTTTGGGCCACACAACAACACCGATTTGACCATAGCATAACATAATCCTAAACCAACATACATTTCATATGCCCTTCCTCTATCTCCATCAACTTCGCTTTAAATATCTGCCCTATTTCTAAAGGTTCATCCAGCTTTACTGGAATAAAATTTTCGGTATGGGCAATATTATTATTCTCTACTAATAACTCCACTTTCTGCCCTATATGCTTTTTAAAGAATTCGGTCAATTGATTTTGCCCCTCTTGCCTTAAAATCTCTGCTCTTTCTTTCCTTATATCTTTTGGTACTTGCGGCATTCGAGCTGCGGGTGTCCCTTCTCTTTCCGAATAAGGAAAAACATGTAAATATTGCAGCTCTGCTTCCGTGATTAGTTTTCTAGTATTTTCAAACATTTCAGGAGTTTCCGTCGGGAAACCAGCTATAATATCAGCTCCAAACGATACTTCGGGTCTTATTGCCCGTATCTTCCGGCAAAACTCTATTACATTTGCCCTATTATGCCGTCTTTTCATACGCTTCAATATCATATCGTCGCCTGCTTGCAAACTAATATGAAAATGCGGCATTATCCTCTCACTATGAGCTATAAGCTCAAAAAGTTCATCATCTATTTCAGCTACATCTATCGAAGATAAACGAAGCCTTTTTAATTCAGGGACTAAATTCAAAACTCGTTTAATCATTTGTGCGAATGTTGGACTTCCCGGTAAATCACTACCGTAAGCCGTAACATCAACACCCGTAAAAACCACTTCCTTAAAGCCGTTTAATACTAATAACTTTACCTGCTCTGCTATAGCTCCTATCGGTACTGACCTACTTTTACCTCTACCGTAAGGGATAATACAGAAAGTACAAAAATGATCACAACCGTTTTGTACCTGAATAAAAGCACGAGATTTACCGTCAAAATTACTTACCAAATGACCTGCCGTCTCTTTCACCGACATTATATCGTTAACTATTATTTTTTCACCTGTAATTTGATAATAGCTAGGCAATAATTTCTCTTCATTACCTATAACCTTATCAACCTCCGGCATATCACCGTACATTTTTGGCTTAGTTTGAACACTGCAACCTGTAACAATAATTTTTAAATCAGGATTAATTTTTTTAGCTCTGCGAATAGCTTGTCTTGCTTGTTTCTCAGCTTCTTTAGTTACGGCACAAGTATTAAATACCGCCACATTATCGATACCCGATAATTCCAAGTTTTTTCGTATTATCTCACTTTCGTAAATATTAAGCCGACAACCAAATGTTACTACTTCTTGCTTCAGATTATTGCTCATAATAATATACTCCTTCGGCTACTATTGCAGCAGGTCCTTGCTTTATTATATTGCCGTTTTCTTCTTTCATAGTAAGGCTACCGTGCTTAAACACTACCATACTTGGTGGATGGATGAAACCGAGCTTTAAACCGGCAGCAAAACTGCCACAAGCCCCGCTTCCGCAAGCAAGCGTTAGCCCTGCCCCTCGCTCCCAAACAGATAGATAAATTTTATTGTCTTTAATTTCGACAAAATTAACGTTTACCCCATCTGCGAATAATTCCTTAGCCTGCAATTTTTCACCGACAATTTTTTGATCTTGGAGTTCTAATTTACTAAAAATAACCAAATGCGGATTACCAACATCAACACAAATAGTTTCCTTTAAATCAATCATATAACGCTCTACGAATTTCCAAATCTTATCACGACTTGGCATCCAAGGCTCGTTAAAACTAACGGTTCCTACATTAACGCTAATCTTATTTTCATCTTCCACATTACATAGCAATTTTTTATTACCTACCATTATGGTAGTATCTTTCTTCCCTGTATCAAGATAAATTAACTTGGCTAAACATCGTGTAGCATTACCGCATAATTTAGCACTAGAGCCATCTATGTTATATATAATCATTTCATAAAAATCATCACGCTCTTCATAAATAATAAACTGATCACAGCCTATACCCATATGATGATCCGATATATTTTTTGCTAACTGCGATAGATCTGAAGTTGCTAAATCCCGTTTATTAACGATCACAAAATCATTACCCAGACCCTGCATTTTTACAAAATTAATTTTACTAATCATAATCAATTATAATATTTAAGATTGTATTATAGTAAATTATAGCAAATTTGCTATAATGAAGTTATTATATATAAAAAATAAAAATGAAAGTACTTAATATTATGTTAAGCCGTGATCTTGGCGGAATTCAACAAGCATTTTTAGATTATAGTACTGCTCTTGAAATGCAAAAAATTGAGGTTATTAACGTCACTTCTTACAAAGCAAAAATAAATTCTTTTTTACTCTCCATACGATGTCATTCCCGCCTACGCGGGAATGACATCGATAGAAACTTCAAATTACTTAACTTAAGCCCTTTTGACTTAATCTCAATTCTTATTCTTAAATATATAATCTATAGAACTAAACCCGATATAATTATAGCTCACGGTAATAGAGCAATAAATTTCAGCAAATTTGCTAAATCACAAAATATAAAATTAATCGGTATCGCTCATAATTATGGTCTAAAGGGACTACGTAAATGTGATTTTGTTATTGCTCTAACACATCATATGAAAGAATTCTTACTAAAAAATAACTTTGCAGGGTCTAGGATATTCATTCTACCAAACATGATAAATATTACTAAAGACTTTATTCCAAATAAAATAGACTTCCCGCATAAGTCATCTTATAAAGAGGAATTTGAGAGAGACACTTCACCTCGAACCGCAGCGTATATAGACATACGTGAGGATTCGAGTACCGGATTGACGTACAAATTGCCTTTAGAAGTGACTTATGTAGGAAGTCTAATATGTAGAAAACCTGTCATAATTGGTGTATTAGCAAGATTTGTGGCTAAGAAAGGTGTTGATGTTTTTATTAATGCTATAAAAATTCTAAAAGAAAAAAAATATAGTATTCAAGCAGTTATAGGTGGAAGCGGCGAAGAAGAAGATAATTTAGTTGCTTTATCTAATAAACTTAATTTACAAAATCAAATATTATTTACAGGATGGGTTAATGATAGAGATAACTTCTTTAAACAGATCGATATTTTTTGTCTCCCGTCACTGCATGAACCGTTTGGCATTATAGTGCTTGAAGCAATGGAGGCAAGCGTACCTATAGTTAGTACAGATACTGAAGGACCTACAGAGATTATAACAAATATGAAAGATGGGCTTATTTGTAAAGCCGGCTCGATGGAAGATTTAGCAGAAAAAATTGCCTATCTAATAAATAACCCCTTAAAAGCAGGAGAATTCCCTAAAAATGCCTACCTTACTCTCAAACAAAATTATGATATTAAAGTTGTTTCCAAGAAGTTAGCAGCATTATTACGCAGTTACAAAAATAGTTAGTTGAAAAAAGATTACAGTATATCGACATATTAGTTTAAAAATTATAATTAAAATTAAGCAATGTTAATTTATTTTGGTCGCGCCCCCGTATTGCAGCTTAGCATGAATAGTCTATAATCCTCAAACAGTAATAAGAGAGAATTATAGTTAAGGAGTTATGGCAAGAATAGATGTTAAGTGTAGATCAAGAATAGATGTTAAGTGTAGATATTGTAACGACACAGAAAAAGTAGTAAAGGCGGGATATTCAATTTCAAAACAACAGAGATATCAATGCAAGCAGTGTAATCGATATTTTTAACTGTAATATATTAATAATGCCTCTAAGCCTGGAGTCAAGACTCAGATAGTAGATATGTCAATCAATGGCTCTGGAGTTAGGGATACAGTAAGAGTATTAAAAGTGGGTATCAATACGGTTATCCGTGTTTTAAAAAAAATCTAGCGTTAAAAAAGATAAATCATTCTATCAATACGATAGAAGTAATTATTGCTCCTGAAATAGATGAACAATGGCCTTATGTACAGAATAAATCCAAACAAAGATGGCTTTGATATTCTTTGGATAAGATTTTGTTAAAAGTAGTTGCTTATACTTTTGGTACAAGATGTGATAGCACATCAGAATCATTACTGAAAAAAACCGGAGGATTTTAAGGTTACTTTTTACTTTACAGATGGATGGGGAAGTTATGCTAGGTTATTAGATCCCAAAAAACACATTGTTAGTAAAAAATATACTCAACGGATAGAACGGGGTAACTTAAATCTTAGAACAAGATGCAAAAGACTGACACGTAAAACAATTTGTTTTTCCAAGTCATTGGATATTCATGATAAAGTCATCGGAACTCTTATTGAACGTATAGCCTTTTAATATCCACATCTGTAAAATGGAGGTGCGACCAAAATAAGTATATTCCCCGGTAGCATCACTCTCATAATTTGTATAAACTACAAAAACTTTTTCTGGGGTTTTTCTATTTAGGATTTTGTCTTGTAATTTGTCTGCAAAAAATCGGTGCATTGTTGCTCCTATTTTTGTAGTATCAGCGTTCATTTCTGCTGTGTTTGAGGTACGAGCTGTAATACCAACTAATTTAATTTCTGATAATTGTATAATTACTTTATCCATTTTATAGCCCCTTAATTAACTTAGTGGATGTTAGGCGTGAAGATGTTTGGCATGTTTGGAAAGATATTAATAACTAGCTAAGTTTACATTGTAGAAAGCTCTGTGAATTTAGCTGTATTTATAAATTTATCGAAAATTTTTGATTGGTGGAGCCAGAGGGAATCGAACCCTCGACCTCTTGAATGCCATTCAAGCACTCTACCAACTGAGCTATGACCCCGATATAGTCAATTGATTTGGACTCGCCTACATCGTTACTCGTCGCTCTCCTATTAGTTATAGACCTCACTTCTCGTTCCTTGTATGCAAATCCTACTGAATTGACTATAACAAATTAATTTCCTTATACTATAATAATCAAATTAAATCTATAAGATTTGTTGTAAAATTCTTTAAGCATTGCTAACTAAGTATAGATTAATTAAAAATTAACGTCTGAGCTACGGAAAAATTAAAAATTTTGACGAAGCAATCCAGTAAGAAAATGTTAAGGTTAGCACTTTTTATTATTTTTCTGGATTGCCACAGCCACTTCGTGGCTTCGCGATGACGAATCTATATTTAGTTAGCAATACCAATCCTTTATTTTGTTAACAGCGTCATAGCATCTCTGGAAGAAATTATATTATCTACTAATCCAAATTTTTTTGCTTCTTCCGGTGACATGAAATTATCGCGTTCCATACTTTTTTCTACATATTTTATATCTTGACCGGTATGCTTACTATATAACCCGTTAATTAACCTTTTGATTTTCATAGTTTCTTGAGCATGAATTTCTATATCAGTAGCCTGTCCTTGGTAACCTCCTGACGGTTGATGGATCATAATACGGCTATTAGGTAAACTATAACGCATTCCTTTTTCACCTCCGCAAAGTAAAAATGCCCCCATAGAGCAAGCTTGACCTATACATAATGTAGCCACTTTAGGTTTTATATATTGCATTGTATCATAAATTGCAAGACCTGCGGTTACAACTCCTCCAGGGGAATTTATATACATATATATATCTTTTTCGGGACTTTCTGCTTCAAGGAACAATAACTGTGCAACGATTAAGTTTGCCATGTGGTCTTCAACAGTACTACATACAAAGATTACACGCTCTTTTAACAATCTTGAATATATATCATAAGCACGCTCACCGCGTGATGTTTGTTCGATTACTATCGGTACGTACGACATTAATATTTTCTCCTGAAATTTGATTAATTAAGATGTCATACCGTGGCTTGACCACGGTATCTAAAAAACAATAAAAAGTACTAAAATTATTAGTATTTTTAACTGGATCCCGCGATCAAGTCGCGAGATGACAATCAGAGGGTCGACCCACGCAAGTAAGCCTGTAATAAAACTTCTACTTCTTATCTTCTAAAGCATTCGCAAGTATATCTCCCATATTGGTAGTATTCTCACTAGACCCGTATTCTTTGAGAGCTTTTTGACGTTCTGCTATTTTATGAGCTTTTAACGATAATAAAATTCTACCGGTTGATTTCTCAATAGAAGCAACTTTAGCTTCTATTTCTTCGTCTACTTTAAACATTTCAGGTTTCTGTTCATCTTTTTCATCCGATAGTTCAGTTCTTTTAATAAAACCTGCTACTTTATTGTTTAATAGTACTTCGAGTCCATCATCTTTAACTTCCGTTATAAGGGCTTTAACTATTGTGCCTTTTTTATATTCGTCATTGATTTCTTGATATGGATTCGGTGATAATTGTTTTATACCTAAACTGACTTGTTCTTTTTCAATATTAATGGCTAAAACTTTGCATTCTATTTCGTAACCTTTTTTATATGATTTTAGAAGTTCTGTTCCCTTATCCTCCCAGCTAATATCACCTTCATGAATCATACCATCCATATTATTACCGAGTGCAACAAAAATACCGAAATCCGTAATATTTCTAATTGGTGCTTTAATTATAGTACCGACAGGATTATTTTCAGCGAACTTTATCAAAGGATTTTCTTGGCATTGTTTAATACTTAAAGAAACACGATGCTTTTCAGTATCAACCTCTAAAACTACGAATTCTATTTCTTGACCGATAGTTAGCGTTTTTCTAGGATTCTGATTAGATTTTAACCAACTGATTTCACTTGAATGAGCAAGCCCCTCAAGTCCGTCTTTTAATTCTATAAATACGCCGTAATCAGCAAAATTTGTAACTTTCCCGATCATTTTTTTACCGACAGGGAATTCTTCTTTAATTTTTTTCCATGGGTTAGAATCAAGTTGTTTTATACCTAGTGATATTCTTTTGGTTTTTTCATCAAACTTAATAACCATTACTTTAACCTTTTGGTTAAATTCTAGCACTTCTGAAGGATGGTTAACTCTACCCCAAGAAATATCGGTTAAATGTAATAAACCATCAACGCTTCCAAGATCGATAAACGCACCATAATCAGTAATATTCTTCACTGTTCCTTCTAACACCATTCCTTCTTTAATTTTGGATAGCATCTCGTCTCTAGCTTCGGAACGCGATTCTTCTAAGATAGCTCTTCTAGAAACTACTATATTACCAAGCTTTTTATCCATGCTTAAAATTTTAAACGGTTGCTTAATATTCATTATAGAAGTAGGATCTTTAATAGGTCTTACATCAACTTGACTTCCAGGTAAGAATGCTACTACGCCCGATAAATCTACGGTAAAGCCTCCTTTCACACGACCGAAAATCGTACCGTCGACAAATTCACCCTTGGAACACATAATCTCTAGTTGTCCCCATAATTCTTCTTTAATTGCTTTTTCACGGCTCAATATCGTTCTACCGTTACGCCCCTCAATTTTCTCGATGAAAACTTCAACTACACCCCCAACTTCAGGTAAAGATAAAAATTCAGATTTAGGTATTCTGCCTTCGTTTTTTAATCCAACGTCAACAATAATCATATCGTTTTTTATTTCGATTACTTGACCTTTAACTACCGTTTTTTCTTTTATATGGCTTGTATCAACGGTTTCAAGCATCTTAGAAAAATCTTCTTCAAATTCGTGATTAATTGCTGCAAGCTGTGGAACAAATCGTTGTTTTAGTTTTATTGACATATTTTTCTCGTAATATTAGCTAAAGTGCTTAGGCTAATAAGGTTTTTTTAAAGGGTTAATAAAATTGGATGCTATTGCATGGTCAAAAAAAAGCGTTCTTGCCATTCCCGCGAAAGCAGGAATCCAGTGTAAAGCGAGATAAATCGAGCTTTTAGTTCTAAAAATTCAAAATATTTGTACTTTTTTATTACTGGATTCCCGCCTACGCGGGAATGACATACTAACCATGCAACAACGCCATAAAATGGAATAAAATAACCTAGTACTTATTTCAAGTTATTTTATTCTTTAATGTAATTTATTACTTCTTCTACGACTTCCATAGCCGAAAGCTCTGAAGTATCGATAATTAAAGCATTTGAAGCCGGTAATAACGGTGCAACTTTTCGCTCTTTATCTCTTTTATCTCGCAAAATTATTTGCTGTAAAATCTCATCGAGTATACATGCTTTCCCTTTTGCTTGCAACTGCTTATATCGTCTTTCAGCCCTAACATAAGGATTTGCAGTTATAAAAATCTTTAAATCGGCATCAGGTGCAACAACAGTACCTATATCCCTACCCTCCATAATAATTCTTGGCGTTGTTTTTACTAGATTAATCAGATATTTATTTAGATTATTTCTAACCTCACCTATTATAGCAATTTGCGATGCTATATCTCCTATATTCTCGTTCGCTAAGTAAAGATTATTATCGAGTTTTAATTCTTTAGATAAAGCAATTACTACATCTATATTTGTGACATTTATTTTTTGACTAATACAGTCAAAAGCAAGCTGCCTATAAACAATACTTGACTGAAAATATTTAAGAGAAAATTTCTCAGCCAGTATTAAACCGATAGTCCCTTTACCTGAAGCAGCAGGACCATCAAGAGAAATAGTAAAATTTTGAGAAACATCAAAGGCTTTAGTTTTTAAATTCGCCATAAAATTATAGATTAAATAATAAAATATTATAAATAGTGTAAATAAAGCTTGAAATCTAGTATATTATGCAATAAATATAGAATTTAAAATTATTAGAGCCTATCAGTAAATAAATTTTAACCGATAATTTAATTCTTTTTTGCTGCAAATTATAAGATTTTTTTAAAATATGGATAACTATTCCTACAAAAATCTTATAAATTTTTGCTAAAAAAAGCTCTTTAATTACTAATTAAAATTTATTTACTGATAGGCTCTAAGGGTGGTTAGCTCAGTTGGTTAGAGCATTACGTTGACATCGTAAAGGTCGGTGGTTCGAGTCCACTATCACCCACCATTCTTTATTTTTATGTTATTCTGCACCATCACTCAGGATCTGCTCCTAATAAATTAACATCTTTATCGTCTAGTAACGTAGTATCCCAACTATTAGAATTATCTTGAGAGTGTTTAGAATTCTCATTATATCGCTTATAAATATAACCTATTAAAATTATTAATGCAGCCCCTCCTATAATGAACTCTACAAAATCTAAGAGTAATGAATTATTATCTGAAGTACTATCACCTATAGAGCGAGGTTAGAAGGATTTAAAGTATCGCCTTGAGCGTTATGAAGCAAGCTTGGCTCATTTAGCTCTATATGCTACATCTTCTGTCTCTGTTGGTTTATTACCAGAGTAATCTTCTAATAAATATTTTAAGTTTTCAGCTTTACCTTCATTTACTAACATTTTCCAGTTTTGTTCTAACTCATCCCAATTTCTATCTTCTTTTATTAGGCCGCGCCCCCGTATTGCAGCTTAGCATGAATAGTCTATAATCCTCAAACAGTAATAAGAGAGAATTATAGTTAAGGAGTTATGGCAAGAATAGATGTTAAGTGTAGATCAAGAATAGATGTTAAGTGTAGATATTGTAACGACACAGAAAAAGTAGTAAAGGCGGGATATTCAATTTCAAAACAACAGAGATATCAATGCAAGCAGTGTAATCGATATTTTCAACTGTAATATATTAATAATGCCTCTAAGCCTGGAGTCAAGGCTCAGATAGTAGATATGTCAATCAATGGCTCTGGAGTTAGGGATACAGTAAGAGTATTAAAAGTGAGTATCAATACGGTTATCCGTGTTTTAAAAAAATCTAGCGTTAAAAAAGATAAATCATTCTATCAATACGATAGAAGTAATTATTGCTCCTGAAATAGATGAACAATGGTCTTATGTACAGAATAAATCCAAACAAAGATGGCTTTGGTATTCTTTGGATAAGATTTTGTTAAAAGTAGTTGCTTATACTTTTGGTACAAGATGTGATAGCACATCAGAATCATTACTGAAAAAAAACCGGAGGATTTTAAGGTTACTTTTTACTTTACAGATGGATGGGGAAGTTATGCTAGGTTATTAGATCCCAAAAAACACATTGTTAGTAAAAAATATACTCAACGGATAGAACGGGGTAACTTAAATCTTAGAACAAGATGCAAAAGACTGACACGTAAAACAATTTGTTTTTCCAAGTCATTGGATATTCATGATAAAGTCATCGGAACTCTTATTGAACGTATAGCTTTTTAATATCCACATCTGTAAAATGGAGGTGCGGCCTTCTATTACTGTATCAGCTTCTTCTATTGGTGGCTTAATAAGATTAAGCTCTTTTAGTAATTTATATAAGTTTTTAGCTTTTTGCTGCATTTTTATTAACTTCCGGTTATTTTCAGGCTACTGCAATTCGGTCTGACAAAATCGTTATGGTATTGTGATATTTCTATTATATTTCTATCTTCTTGTTGAGCTTCTAACAATGCTGCAATTATTTCAAGGTCTGCAACGCTAATTATTGGAGAATAAGGGAAAAAATCTAGTTTGTCTAGAGTTGGTTCTTTTTTTAAAATATCATTCCTGGTTTTGTGTACATTTTATTAGGATTTAAAAGCTTATAATTTAATGCTTCATTATTGTTTGTTCAACGAGCTTATAAATTTGAGGATTTTTTTCAACTATTATAGAAAAATCTAATAGATTATTAAGCTGTCTAGCTTCGTCAATTAAAATTGCTTTTTCTTGAGGAGTTAAGTCATTTAAATTAATTTTAGGATTAGATTTTAAATAATTTATAACTGCATCAATTTGTTCGGAAGATAGCTTTTTATTAATAGGATGTTTGTACGCCCCTAAAAGCTTATTAATTTGTAATGCAAGATTCACTGCTACTACATTATTGTATTTTACAAGCTTCCAATCTATGGGAAAAGCAGGAAACTTCACTCTACCAACTGCTGGGGTATTATAATTAAAAAGCTTAGCAGAGTTTAATATTTGATTGTTATCTACAACTTTATTAAGAACTGCCGCTAGAGTACCAGGGTAAAAAACCTTATCTAAATAAGAAATATCAATCGGTTTTCGATCTTCAAAATAATTTGTTTTTTTGTCTATATAATCTTCATATTCTCTAGAGTTTTGTATATGAGTATTTTTTATATTTTTAGTCATGAAATTCCTGTATTCTTTGAGCTTATATACTATTAAATAGCTGAACTCATAGGCTATTGTCTAGAGAAAAATTTGATTTTAAATTTAATTAATATTTGTTAATTCAATTGAAATATAAGGATATAAAATGTAGGTTATTTTTGCTAAAGAATACCTCAAAATAACAAATCAATTAGAACTTAGACTTAATTCTGACTAATGAATGAAATTACTTGTTAATTCTATATTATTTAATTCTTCTACAAAATCTAAAATATCCATTGGGTGGTTATGTTACTTCCCTCCATAATAGTTATTTGCTTTTTTAAATCTTGCTCACGTTTTTCTTTAGAAATTCTGGTCCTTGAATTAATATCACAGTTCTTTTAGTCATTTTTATTATTCAAAAAATTAATCGAAAGTAATGTAGTACAAAATTAATTTTCTGTTAATTCTTAATAAAAACTAATTCACTATCGGACGAGTACTCGGTACTAAATTCATACCCTAAATATGAGAAATCTTTAAGTAGCTTAGGTGAATCAATTAGATTATTGGCAATAACATTCATCATGTTTCCACGGGCCTTTTTAGCATTTATGCCAATTGTTAATAATTTCCCGTTTCTATTTTCTTTGAAATGAACGTTAACTAGTTGATATTTGAGGCTATTTGGATTTATTACAGATGAGTATTCTTGTGATGCTAAATTTAGTAAATATTTATTTTCGTGCTTAGCAAGAATTTTATTAATATAATCCGTGATTTCATCTTGCCAAAAGCTTGTTAAATTTAGTTCATTTAGCTTTGTTGCCATTTCTAATCTATACGGCTTAATAACATCTAGCGGTTTTAGAACTCCGTAAAGCCCTGATATAATAAGTAGATGTGATTGTAGGAAATTTAGTTCATGATTAGTTAGTTTTTCTATATGTATATTATTAAAAACATCTCCTGCATAAGCAAAAATAGCTACTTTACTCTCTTGATCATCAAAATTTTTAAATCTATCCTTATTTATATGCGCAAGCTTTGCACTTATATTCATTATTTCCGATAATTGATTCTCAGAATAGCCTTGGAGTATAGAAAGTAACTGATTTGTTAGTTTAGGGAAGGCAAGAGAAGTTAGCTCTAACTCATGAGCTAACTTCTCAAAATTAAGAGTTTTAGCAGAAGAAATAATAACAAGCATTTCTATCTAGCCGGAGTACTTGGAAGAGATGAAGTAGTGTTAGCAATATTTCTGTTAGTATTATCGATTGTTTTCATAATCGCATAGCTTGGATCACCGTCAAGTTCTACTACTTCTTTTGATTTCGTGGTTTTACCAGCACAGCCAATTAAAGCTACAGAAGCAAGTAAAATTATTAAATATCTTATCATAAATACCCTATTTTAATTTTAAACTTAAGATAGTTGCTTATTATTATAATGTCAATTAAGAGAAAAATTTTATTACCCTACCCCTACAGGTTCTAAGTAATAATCTAAGGATTCTTTATAATACTCTAAATCTAATTCGGCATAATTTAAATTAGAGCCATCTTCTCTTCTTTCTATTTCAGGTTCAGGTTCAGGCTTATCATAATTTTTTCTAGTTTTTAAATAATATTCTAAAGTGTCCTCATATTCCCATTTAGGGTGATCATCAGATTCTTTTTCTAAATATATCATTATTGATGATATATTTTCCTTTAAAAATTTATTACATACTTCTTCAAAAATGGGATAATATTCGTTCTTATTAGATACTAAAGGCATGATCGTTGCTTTACTATCATTTAAGTAATTATATAATGCTTCAAAAAAAGAATCATATTTCCCATTACCTATAATATCATGATATACAAGAGAGTCCATGGTGAGCGCTTGAATAATCAACTTTCCGTCTATCGATAATATTTTTTTAAAGAGTTCTAAATCTTGAGTATGAAGAGCCATGGAAAAAATATTATTATGTACTACCATGCTTTTTATTATTTTCCACTTCTCTATAGCGCTATATTTAGACCATTCCATAGCTTATTCACTCCTTAAATAAATTTTTAGGCATTCGATAGTAAATCGTATTATAGAATTTTTCGACATAGTTCTTTTCAAATTCTACTTCTAGAGGTAATTTGTACGTCGAGCTGGCACTACGTTCCGCGTCTCCTTCAAATTCCTCATTATAAGCAAATTTGGGAAGAACTATACTTTCAGGGAATTTGCGTTTGCGTATGGAGAAATTACCGAAATTTCTGATTTCGATACGCTCTTGTTCTTTAAGAGACTGACTTAAATAATCTAAAATTAAATTTACCGAATCTTTAACATCTTCTTTAGAAAGATAATTCAGTTCATTATGTATTTTATCTATTAAATAATTCTTAGTAACCATTATTAAAAAATCGCCTTGATTCCGTTAAAACTATTTTTAAAAAAACTAGGTGTTATACTATCAAAATCTTCAAGTATTATGTCCATTAATTTTGGTTTTGGTTTTAATTGATAATCTTTTACAGTTAGATTAACGTTAACTTTCTTAACTTCCTGTAGCCATTTTAATGCTGTATCTTCCGAGCCTATAACATCGACAAGCTTTAACTTTAAAGCCTGACGGCCTGAATATAGTCGTCCGTCTGCAAGCTTTTTTACTTCTTCTATAGGAAGATTACGCCTCTCTGAAACAATCTCAAGGAAAAAATTATAAGTATCTTCTATATTTTCCATAATAGCTACTCGTACTTCTTCGGTCAGTTTTTCGGTAGGATTTGGAACAGCTTTTAATTCACCTGATTTAAAATTATTAAACTTAATTCCTAATTTTTGAGCAAGTTCTGTTACCTCAGCTGTTTGTAATATTACACCGATTGAACCCGTAATAGTTCCGTTATGGCTAACAATATAATCACCTCCGAGAGAAATTAAGTAACCGCCGCTTGCAGCCATTGTCCCCATAACTATTACTACGGGCTTTTTCTCGGATATTTTACGTAGAATATTATAAATTTTTTCAGAACCGACTACTGTACCGCCAGGAGAATTTACATTAACTATTAATGCTTTAATATGAGAATCATCGATTATTTTTTTAAGCTTCTTGTCACGCTTCTCATCCTCAAGAATTATTTCATCTATTAATACTGAAGCTATATAATCCTCATTACTATTAATAAGTGAAACATCTTTTGGAGCAAAGTTTTTACCGATTAGTAATAATACAATAGCAATTAAAATAACAGCCACAAACTTCCAAATTAATAGACGAGATTTTATTTGTCTTCTTTCAATTAAATAATCAGGCGACATACTCGTGATATTTTATGTTTTTAATTAGTACAATCAGCGTCATTGCGTGCAGTCGTAGGATGCGTGACAATCTCATGAAATAATAACGAACTCTTAAGATTGCTTCGTTAAAATTTTCAATTTTTCCTCGCAATGACGACACGACTACAAACCGTTTTTAGGACGCTCAGGACTCTTCATCATCTCAAAAAACTCACTGTTGGTTTTAGTATTTTCAAGTTTTTTGAGTAAAAATTCTATTGCTTCACTGCTACCCATTGGATCGATAATACGACGAAGAACCCACATTTTATTTAATATTATTTTATCAACTAATAGCTCTTCTTTTCTAGTTCCTGATCTGGTTATATCAATTGCCGGATAAATACGCTTATCAGCGATTTTACGATCTAAGACTATTTCAGAGTTACCTGTACCTTTGAATTCTTCAAAAATTACTTCATCCATACGGGAGCCGGTCTCAATTAAAGCCGTACCGATTATAGTAAGCGAGCCGCCGTTTTCAATATTTCTTGCCGCTCCAAAGAATCTTTTCGGTCTTTGTAGTGCATTAGCATCAACGCCGCCTGTTAATACTTTTCCTGATGATGGCACTACGGTATTATAAGCACGAGCTAAACGTGTTATCGCATCTACTAAAATTACTACGTCTTTTTTATGTTCTACTAAACGCTTTGCTTTTTCAATAACCATTTCCGCAAGCTGTACGTGTCTACTTGCAGGTTCATCGAAAGTAGAGCTAACAACCTCACCACGTACGGAACGTTGCATATCGGTTACTTCTTCAGGTCTTTCGTCTATTAGCAGCACTATTAAAAATACTTCCGGATTATTAGTAGTAATAGCATGTGCAATATTTTGTAATAATACGGTTTTACCTGTACGAGGCGGCGCTACTATTAATGCACGCTGTCCTTTACCCATAGGAGCTACCAGTTCAATAACACGTGTACTAAAATCTTTACTATTATCCTCAAGCTCTAATCCTAGTTTCTCATCAGGATATAATGGGGTTAGATTATCAAAATGAACACGATGATAAGCTTTGGATGGGTCTTCAAAATTAACTTTATTTACTTTTAGTAAAGCAAAATAACGTTCTCCGGCTTTTGGAGCTCTGATCTGACCTTCTACCGTATCACCGGTACGCAGACCAAAACGACGAATCTGACTAGGAGAAATATAAATATCATCAGGACCTGCTAAATAATTTACTTCCGGCGAACGTAAAAAACCAAATCCGTCAGGTAATACCTCAAGTACTCCCTCACCAACTATTAAACCTCCCTGCTCTACGGATTTCTTTAAAATTGCGAAAACTAATTCTTGTTTAAGTAATGAATTAATGTTTTCAATTTTTAATTCCTCTGCTTGAGCTTGTAGTTCTTCAGGTAATTTACGTTTTAATTGTTTTAAATTAATAATACTACCGTTTTCTGCAAGATTATTATGATTGTTATTGGATTCGGAATTGTTAAGTTCTTCTGTGGATTCTTTATTAGCTGTGTTCATTATTTTATTATTAATAGATTATATTGTAAAGAGTTGAGTTAGCAAAACTTTAATTACCTTAATTGAAGGAAGTAATATACTTATTTAAATCAGGAATCAAATTAGATTTTTAGAAAATTTTATTTATTCTTGCGGTTTGAAGAATTATTTATTTTGTTAGCTTTAAAAGCTGTCTATGTATATAAGAGCATACTAACAATGTAACAGCCTGTTGTCAACTTAAATCGTCATTGTAAGCAGGTAATCGGTAAATCGTCATCGCGAGAAAAAGCAAAGCCTTGACGCGAAAATCTCGGGAATTTTGTGCTGTTTCATGAGATTGCCACGCTCCTTATAGTCGCTCGCAATGACGGATAACCAATCCACGTAACTCTATAAATTCTTCGACCTTAATAATAATACATTTGTATTAAGTAGCGGGGTGAATACGTTTTTAACTTCGTTTAATAACGCTTCATTGCTTATTTCTTGTTTTAATTCACTGCGTACTGCATCAAATATTTCTCTTAAACTTTTCTCTTCTGCCATATATTTAAAGATATATTTAGTACTTCTAAATATTGGCATTGAGATATTAACATTATTTAACACTCCATTATTAATAGTAAAATTAATAGCACTATTTATTGCTGAATGGTTAGACTCCAAATGTTCATAAATTTGTTTAGCGAAATTGGCAATATTATGGAAGTACGGTATATTATCAAGATCATTGAACGATACTACACTATCTTTTTGATTTGATACGTAAAATGAATGTTTAATTATATTACCGGTTAGTATCTCGCAAATTGATTCTTGAGTTACTTTATCCATCTTCTTAATTTTTTGTAGAAGCGAGAAATCTTTTATATAATTTTCTGGTCTGAGTAAAATTTTCTCTAAAGGATCAAGATAATCAACAAAATGTAAGTCTGCTTTTTCTACAAATTCATGTAATTCAGGAATGGAGTAAGCTCTATCTTGCTTATGCAAGAACATATCGTAAATCCCAACATCACCGAAATTTTGATAATCTGAAAATAACTCCCAACCTCTTTTATACCAGTTAGTAGAAGGTAAATTATCCAGAATTAATTTCCCGTTCATTACTTCTTCGACACGGTTTTTAGTATCTTTATTTATCATTTTCATTAAATCTTGAATTTGATAAACCCCGGTACGTCCATATTTAGCATATACCATTAAACCCATACCACCGGTTGGCTTTAAAGAATCTTTTAGATTTTTTAAAGCTTCCTCGGGATTTGCTAAATGATGAAGAACTCCGGTACAATTTATATAATCAAATTTTCCAAGTTTTAGATTAGGTATATTTAATATGGAATCATTAATCCATTTAATATTTTTAAGACCTCGTACTTCAGCACGTTTTTGTGCTACTTTCATGCTAGGCTTACTAAAATCTAGATATATTATTTCGGTATTTTTATCTTTTAATTGTTCAGCAAGATAAATAGTTGAATCACCCGTGCCGCCGCCAGCTATTAAGCATCTAAACCCGTTATTGAAATTTTCTTTTCCTTTATACAGAAAATGGTTTAATTCTCCTAGGAATTCACCGCAAATAGTAAGCAAACGTTCTTTTTCTTGATTTGGGTCTCTGAAAGGATAAGGATAATCTTGATAATGCTCTTGTACTTCCGCTAAGTCTTTAGAAATTTTTGTTTTCCTTGAATCGCTCATAAATTATTATTTTTAAGTTATTATTATATCTTTTATAATTAACTGAATAGTATAGTTATCTTGCCAATTATTTGTTTTTAGCGTTCCTATTGCTGAAATATTTTTTGCTTTAGGACTTAATAGAACCTCTTCAAATGAAGTACCTACCGAATTAAAGGCAACGGCGGGTATAGCTTTATTGCCAAACGCTTGCTTATTTGGAGCAAGTAAACATCTAATATGTCTACTTCCAACAATATCTGCTTTTAATACAAATAAATTATCGAATTTAAATATAGGTTCATGATTACCTTGACCAAAAGGTTCTAAAATATCTAATTCATCCATTAAAGGAAAATTAATGCTACTTGACGTTAAATTAAGCTCATATTCTGCTTGCTTATAATTTTCTAGTTTATTTGCTTTAATTTTAAAAGCATTATTTAAAAAATTCTGTAATTCTTGTAATTTTTCAGCAGTTACGGTAAACCCTGCTGCCATAGCATGCCCACCACCGGATATTAGTAGATTCTTGCTTTTAGCATTAATAATCTCAGCTCCAAAATCAATACCTACAATAGAACGGCATGAAGCTTTGCCGATTCCATCACTCAAAGCTATAACCGCTACCGGCTTATCAAATTTTTCTTTGAGTCTTCCTGCAACGATTCCTATAACTCCGGGATGCCATCCTTCTTTTACAATAAATAATAAACTACTATTTTCTTGTGTCAAAGCAATTTCCATCGCTTCTTCTATCATCAATAGCTCGATTATTTTACGCTCATTATTATGCTTTTCAAGCTCCAGTGCTAATTTATTTGCTTCATTAATGCAGCTAGTAGACAATAGATTAGCACCTAAACTTGACTTCCCTACTCTACCGCCTGCATTGATACGTGGACCCAAAACAAAACCTAAATGATAACATTTCGGTATTTCATTAAGCCCTGCCATATCGTATAATGTTTTAATCCCTATATTTTGTCTTTGTTGCATTACCTTTAAACCGCTCGCTACAAATGCACGATTTAAGCCTGTTAATTTCATCATATCACAAACAGTACCAAGAGCTACCAAATCTAGATATTTCATTAAATTAGGCTGAGGAATTTTTGTAAAATAATTCTTCTTTTTTAAGTTCGATAATATGGCAGTTGCAAATAGGAAAGCAACTCCTACAGCTGCCAAATGCTTATATTCACTTTTTTCATCAATACGATTTGGATTCACTATAGCTACTGCATCCGGTAATATATCTGCAGCTATATGATGATCGATGACTATAACATCAAGACTAACGTCTTTTGCGTATTTTAGAGCTTCATGTGCCATAGCACCACAGTCAACCGTAATTAATAATTCGACAAAGCTATCTTTAATTTTTTGCATAGCAAGAGGAGTCGGGCCGTATCCTTCAGCTATACGGTCGGGAACATAAATATCGCATATTATATTTAAGTCTCTAAAAACATTTTTAAGTAAAGCGGCTGAAGTAGCCCCGTCTACATCATAATCGGCAAAAATACATATTTTTTGGTTATTTAAGATAGCTTTAACAGTTCTAGCTACCGCTTTATCCATATCAAGTAAATGAAAAGGATCAGGCAATAAATTTTTGATTTTCGGTACTAAAAAATTTTCTACTTCCTCTAAATTACTTACTCTTAATGATACTATTCTAGCAAGTAAACCACTAATTTTAAAACTTCGACATAATTCTGTAACTATATCCTCGTTAATTAGTTTTTGTTGCCATATTTTACCGTTTATAGATACTCGTGGTTTCATTATTATTTTAATTATTAAGATGTTTTTAGATAATTACACAACAAAAATCATCATTTTTACCTATGCAATCAAACGTACCGCAATCACTTTTCTCTTCTGGGCTTAAAATTATTGTTTGACTAGTATAGTCATTATGTTTCTCTGATGAGCTTGTTAGACTTACTGATTCTATATTTTCTTCTATAGTTCACTTGTATGCGAATGATTATCGGTACTTTGATTATTTTTTTGTTATTTCATTTAGAAGTATTAATTCATCGCTATTTAAACTATTCTTAGAATAGGATTGTTGTATTATTTTTACTTCTTCTTTAGATATAGTAGTTTTACCTTGATCATTATATGTATATATTATTATATCATATTCCTTTTTATTCATGCTCTACTCCTATATTTCAGAAAGTTTTTTAGCCTCATCATCTGCAATTAAAGCTTCAACAAATTCATCTAATTGCCCGTTCTTAACTACTTCCTCTATCTTATAAAGTGTTAGGTTTATTCGGTGATCTGATACTCGTCCTTGCGGGAAATTATAAGTACGAATACGCTCGGAACGATCTCCTGAACCTACCTGCCCTCGTCTACTATCGGCTCTTTCTTGATCCTTTTTATGACGTTCTTCTTCATAAACTCTAGCTCGCAAAATCTTTAATGCTTTAGCTTTATTTTTATGCTGTGATTTTTCATCTTGCAACGCTACTACAATACCGGTAGGTATATGAGTTATTCGGACAGCAGAGTCGGTAGTGTTTACATGCTGTCCACCTGCTCCCGAAGCTCTATAAGTATCAATTCTTAAGTCTTTATCTTCAATCTTAATATCAACCTCCTCAGCTTCAGGAAGTACTGCGACAGTCGCCGCAGAAGTATGAATACGTCCGTTCGATTCAGTTTCAGGTATTCGTTGCACTCTATGAACGCCTGACTCAAATTTGAGCTTAGAGAATACATCTTTGCCTTTTATTGACGCCGATGCTTCTTTATAACCACCTATACCTGTATCGGAAATCGCTAATATCTCGAAACGCCATCCTTTTAACTCAGCATATCGTTGATACATATTGAAAAGTACAGCAGCAAAAAGTGCAGCTTCTTCACCGCCGCTTCCTGCTCTAACTTCAATAATAGCACTTTTACTATCCGCATCATCTTTCGGTAATAAAGCAATTTTTACGGCTCGCTCAAGTTTCGGTAGTGAATTTTCAAGAGTATGTATTTCGTATTCAATCATTTCTAAGGTGGCATTATCAAGTCCTACTTCTAACTTAAAATTATTTGCTTCTTCAAGTTCGGATTTAGCTTTATTATATTCTTTAATTCTTGCTACAACCACTTCAAGTTCTGCATATTCTTTAGATGCTTTAACAAACTCGTCTCCCATAACGCCGGAAGATAGTCTTTTGCTTAGATCTTCATATTTATCTAAAATTTTTGTTAAATTATCTGAAAAACTCATGTTATTTTTGATTTGATTAGGAGGGTAAGATATAATATTATTGTGCCTTTCTGTAAAATAAAGAGTTGGTAGACGAAGATCAACTTCAAAAAGAGCAAGGAGTTTATAAGTCAAGAAGCGGAGCGTATATATAATACGTGAGCATTCTTGAACTTATAAACGACGTAGCCAATTTTTGAAATTCATCGAGTATACAACATCATCAAAGCGGGACTCTCTATAAATTTCTTAAATACTGCTAAAAATTCAGCACCGACAGCTCCGTCCACTACTCGGTGATCGGCAGAAAGAGTTACGTCCATAATTGTTGCTATAGCTATTTGATCATTCTTGATTATAGTGCGTTTTGAGCTGCTACCGACACCCATTATACAACTTTGCGGCGGGTTAATTATAGCATTGAAATTCTTAATTCCATACATACCGAGGTTAGAAATAGTAAACCCTCCGCCTTGAAACTCTTCAGGAGTTAATTTATTATCTTTTGCTTTCTTTATTAATTCTTTCATCTCACGGGATAGCTCCATAATATTTTTTTGATTAGCATTTTTAACTATCGGCGTAACAAGCCCATTTTCAATTGCTACCGCTACTGAAATGTCAACATTATTGTAATATCTAATCGCATCTTCTCCCCAACTAGCATTAGCACTTGGAACTTCTTGCAGAGTCTTGGCTACTGCTAAAATAATAAAATCGTTAACTGATATTCTTGATGATTTATCTTCTGCAAAAGATTTATTGATATCTTCTCTCGTATCTAACAATTTATCGACATTACATTCTATAGATAAATAAAAATGTGGGACTGTTTGTTTAGATTCAAGCAGACGCTTGGCTATAATCTTGCGGATGTTATTATTCGGTACTAAACGATATTCTTCAGGATTTCTACTAACTATTTTATTATGAACAGTGCTAGGAGTATGCGATAAGATATCTTGTTTGACTATTCTACCGTGCGGTCCGCTACCTTTTACGCTCTCAAGCTTAATATTCCCCATTTTTGCAAGTCTTTTCGCAAGAGGTGAGGCGAATATTTTACTTTTATCATGATTTGTAACTGCTAACTGCTGTTCTATATTAGAGTGTTGTACAACTATATTCTCGGAGGATTTTGGAAGGTTAGCATCTGCTTTCGGTGATAGTGATGCATTACTATTTTTTGCAATGAACGCATCAATATTGGCTATATCTTCTCCCTCTTCGCTTAACACGGCAATTAAAGAGTTAACAGGTACATTTTGGCTATTTTGCGGGATAACTATCTTGGCTAGTATTCCCTCGTCTACTGCCTCTATTTCCATCGTTGCTTTATCTGTTTCAATTTCGGCAATTACTTCCCCAGGATTAACTTTATCCCCCTCTTTTTTTAACCACCTAGCTAGATTTCCTTCATTCATAGTTGGAGATAGAGCGGGCATTAAAATTTTAATCGGCATAATATATTTAGATTTGTTATTTTATTGGTTGTTATTTAACGGTAATTTATGTCATTCCTGCGAAAGCAGGAATCCAGTATAAAGCGAGATAAGTCGAGCTTTTAATTTCAGAAATTTGCTGTATTTATAATTTTTTTGGGATTCCCGCCTACGCGGGAATGGCATAAACGAGCCATGCAGCAACGCCCTCCGCTCCTCGCAATGACGTTATTGCACCTTAATATCAGGGCTAACTATCATTATCATCTGCTTACCTTCCATTCTAACATGCTGATCGATTTTAACGAGTCCTTCTAACGCTATTTCTATACGTTTAAATAATTCTTGCCCGACTTCTTTATGAAGAATCTCTCTACCTTTAAACCATAAAGAAATTTTTACTTTATCGCCGTCTTTTAAAAATTCTTTTATTTTTCTTAGTTTAGTTTCAAAATCACCTATACTAATATTAGGTTTAAATTTCATTTCTTTAAGTACGACGATTTTTTGCTTTTTGCGTGCCTCATGCAAACGTTTTTTGCTTTCATACTTAAACTTACCGAAATCTAAGATTTTACATACAGGGGGTTCGGCATTCGGTGATATTTCGACTAAATCAAGACCGGCTTTGTCAGCCATGTCAAGCGCTTCTCTAATATTTACGACGCCGTGCATTTCACCGTTTTCGCCTACTAGACGAACTTCTCTAGCTCTGATTTCTCTATTAGCCTTAGGAAAATTATTTTTAGAAATAAAATTTCTCCGTATTATGTTTATAAATAAATATATATTGCATTTAACTTATTTTATTTAAAATTACAAGTAAATAAAATATTTTATCTTTAATTTTATTTAGAAAGTTTTAAAAAAATTGAAACTACGAGGCAAATTCCAAATATTAATAAGCAGATTCGTGTTAATTTAGCGATTCTTTCCTGCGTTTTCAAGTTTTTTAGATCTATAGCATGTTTATGGGCTTGTTCTTTTTGCGCCATATTCATTAATTCTTGTAAAGTACCGGGATAAATATTCTCATACTCACTGATTAAATCAATTGGCGGTAATATATGCTCAAATTTTTTACGGTAAAAATTATTATCAGACTCGTTTACACTAAAAGTCTTAGCATAACCTTTATTTAATCTATTATTTTTGTTAAAAAAACGTTTAGTCTCTTTCATATTCCTTTTTTATTTTTTGAAATGTATATAATATATTACTTTCAACTATTTTAAAATAATCAATTAATTGCGTTTCTTTTTTTTGCTGTTGTTTAGAGTTTTTCATATTTATTATATTCTTTAGCTCTGCATATACTAGTTTTATAAAATTTTGTTTCATTGATTATACTAAATTTATAAAATCTTTTTTTGGTATCAGCGGTTCGCCCCTAAAATTTATAGCATAATTAAATTTATTGCAACAGGTTATAAAATTTTTATCACATCCGGCAGTAATTTTTACTTCCTCGGCATCTTTAGTGTAATCCGGTATAATATTCTCTAATATAATCAAATCACCGAAATTATTTAGAACTTTACTGCCAAAACGATTGTCACCGAATATAATTTGACCGCCGTTATAATAGCCGTTTTCTTTATTTAAATCTAGTATTCTTAAACTTTCTTTGAGTATTTCTTTAACCTTATATATCCCGCTATATAAATTTTTATCTATTTTACATTTACTATCTCCGAAAGCCACTCTACAGGTTTTACTATTCAGGTTTTAAATGTATTTAAAAACTTAGGTCATATTTTGTATATAAAGTGCAATAATATGTGATAAAATGCTCAAAAACACCTTCACTATATATTATTAGTTTAACAATAGCATTATTTAAATTCATCGCCATCATAATTCCTTTCTCCTCAAAAATACCTTCAATAATTATATGATTTTGCGCAGAATCGTTAAATTTCGCTTCTTTTAAATCTAAACCTGAATTCGGTAAAAAAAACTATATCTTCATTTTTTATAATATGATCGCTATTTGTTAAATTTAATTCCTCACCACTTGCTAGCTTAATTTGGAAACAATAAACAAAATTCGTGAGCTTTGTAATTACTTCTTCAATAGTAATACTCATATAATCACCTCAATTAATTCTATATCGGATAACGCTATAGAACCATCACTGCAATATGAATATTCAAAGCTATCTATACTAAATCTAACAGCTACGTCAAAAGTAAAATCAGCAGTTAAAGTTGCATCTTGTCCTAAAGAATTCGGAAGTGTTATAGTGCCGTCATTGTAATCAATTATACCCATAGTCCTTACGTTATTAATATAGGTCGCACCTCCATTTTACAGATGTGGATATTAAAAGGCTATACGTTCAATAAGAGTTCCGATGACTTTATCATGAATATCCAATGACTTGGAAAAACAAATTGTTTTACGTGTCAGTCTTTTGCATCTTGTTCTAAGATTTAAGTTACCCCGTTCTATCCGTTGAGTATATTTTTTACTAACAATGTGTTTTTTGGGATCTAATAACCTAGCATAACTTCCCCATCCATCTGTAAAGTAAAAAGTAACCTTAAAATCCTCCGGTTTTTTTCAGTAATGATTCTGATGTGCTATCACATCTTGTACCAAAAGTATAAGCAACTACTTTTAACAAAATCTTATCCAAAGAATATCAAAGCCATCTTTGTTTGGATTTATTCTGTACATAAGGCCATTGTTCATCTATTTCAGGAGCAATAATTACTTCTATCGTATTGATAGAATGATTTATCTTTTTTAACGCTAGATTTTTTTTAAAACACGGATAACCGTATTGATACCCACTTTTAATACTCTTACTGTATCCCTAACTCCAGAGCCATTGATTGACATATCTACTATCTGAGTCTTGACTCCAGGCTTAGAGGCATTATTAATATATTACAGTTAAAAATATCGATTACACTGCTTGCATTGATATCTCTGTTGTTTTGAAATTGAATATCCCGCCTTTACTACTTTTTCTGTGTCGTTATAATATCTACACTTAACATCTATTCTTGATCTACACTTAACATCTATTCTTGTCATAACTCCTTAACTATAATTCTCTCTTATTACTGTTTGAGGATTATAGACTATTCATGCTAAGCTGCAATACGGGGGCACGACCCTCTTGGGGTATATATTAAATTAGAGCTTAGGTAATAGAACTCTTCGGAAACTCTATTTCTAGGGGGAATTTGTACGTCGATCCTTACCACTCATCCTCACGTACTAATGTACGCTGCGGTTCGAGGTGAAGTGTCTTCTTCAAATTCCTCTCTATAAGCGAGTTTTTGAAGAGGTCTAATGATTAACAATAGTTAAACCAATAATTTAAATTTAGTAAAATTTTTGCTAAAAGGAGAGTTCGGCAGTAGAAAAAGAGATTATTTTTTTGGAAGATAGTTGTAATATTATTCTGCCGGTATTATCGATATTTTTAAAAAGACCGGTTACTATATCATTTTGATGCTTAACGGTAATATTTTCATGTAACTTATAGGCATGTTCTAACCACTTTTCTCTAATAAGAGAAAAACCGTTATTATCCCAAATTTGATAGTATTTTTCAAAATTTTCTATTAATTTTTCAAGTAAAGCTTGCGGCTCTATAGGCGGTAGATTTTCACTTATTAAGCTAGTAGTAGGCTGGTCGATATTATCAGGGTGATAGGTGATATTAATACCGATACCGATAATAATATAATAATTATTTTCTACTTTAATGGATTCAAGCAGTATACCGGCAATTTTCTGACCGTTAATTAATACATCATTCGGCCATTTTAGCTTCACACTGTCATCCCGTGGCCCCGCCACTGGATCCAAAAAAATAGATCCGGTGGAGGGGCCACGGGATGACATAGTATCATAAACGGCAAGTGCTACGACAAAAGATAATTGCGGTAGTAATTCTAGCTCTTTATCAGGCTTTATTAGTAAACTTGTATGTAAATTACCGGGATTAGATCGCCAGTTTTTACCGCTTCTACCACGTCCATTAGTTTGAGATTTGGCAAGCACGACATAATTTGACTCGACTTTACCATTCTTAGCAATTCTCATGGCTTCAGAATTTGTACTATCTATTTCATCAAAAACAGCTAGTTTAAATTTACTTATATTCATTTTTTAGTAACCGTCGTTGCGAGGAGCAAAGGGCGTTGTTGCATGGTTCGTTTTATGTCATTCCTGCGAAAGCAGAAATCCATCATAAAGCTAGATAACCTCTGCTTTTAATTTCAAAAATTTACTGTATTAATGCTTTTTGGATTCCTGCTTTCGCAGGAATGACATAGGGAACGGGAGTGACATAAAAACACCTAATCACCCCCTACTCCTCTGACTACTAGCTACCTCATGTTTGTTTTGAATTTTTGGTGCTTCGCTTTTACTTTTAGTAATAAAGCTTTCTAAATCTTGTTTAGTAAATTTAAACTTAGCAATATTTTCATCAAAGGTTTTGGTCTTGTAAAATCTTGCATCCTTATTTTTATCTATTCCAAGTACCTCAATGAAACTATCTTTTATTTTACTTGAAACGGTAGGATCATTTAATGTATGCAGCAAAGCTTTCAATGGGTTTGTATCGGCTTTTAACGTATTATTACGACTAGTAGCTGCAATAATTACATATTCTTTAAGGTTCTTTTGCGGTTCTTTTTCGTTTAATGCTCCGGTTTTGCAAAATGATAATAGCATTTTTGCTTTATCATTATAATTTTCAATAACACCATCCTGCCATTTAGAATTATTGTTTTCCCTTGACGGAATAAACATTTTTAATAATTTAGCTCCAAAAGTTTTATGTAAATTTTTATTATCATAAACTTCATAAACATTTAGCAGAAATTTTTGATGGTCAAATGTTTTATCAACTTTTTTCTTAGTTTATGATTATTTAAATATTCTCTGGTTTGGCAATATTCTTTAATATGCTAATAATCAGAATATTTTTGTGCATCTTTGAAATCCAAAGTATCTATTCCGATAGTATCTAAAACAACAGTGTTTAAAGCATTTTCGCGTAGCTGCTCATTAGTTTCTTTTAGGGTTTCGGTATATTTAAATTTTCCCCCTACTTTTTCAAGCGCCTTAAATAGTACACCAACTAAAAATTTTACGATATCACTTGGGCTTTCAAATTTTTTTGCACTATATGTAGCAATATTAGCATCAGCTTCCATTCCAACTCCAAAAGCCATAGCTAGAGTCCTACCTTGCTTTTTAGCTGAGATAATCTCCTCCATATCATCAGTTACTTCTTTTGTATCAAATTCCGGCTCATTGTCTTTAAAATATTTTGTTGGTATATTATCTCTATATCCGCCGTCGACATATTTTTTACCGTCAATTTCTACCGACTCAAAAACAATAGGGATAGGGACAGAAGCGCGGCACGCTAAAGCAATTTCAACATCAGGGGTATCAACGCTACTGAAAATAGTTAGCTCGCTTGTCTCTTGCTGAGTTGCCGTAATTACTAAATCTTTATACTGCACTGGATCGTATTTTCGCAGTAACGCTATATCTTTAAAATATATTTTTCCGTTTTCTTGATATCTTTTTCTTAATTCATCAAGAACTTCATCTCCTTTAACATTTACTATATCTGATCTCTGTAAAAAATTTCCTATATTTCCTTTAATAACAAGATCTAATAAATCATGTAAAGGTTTACTGTCTTTATTTAATTGTAGCACGCCGGCAGAAAATCCTTTTTTTCTAGTAAATCTTGTAAATTTGTATTTTTAAAAATTTCTTCAAATCGCTCCGGTTTCGTTCCAGGAGCTACCACTGCGACAGTAATAGCACCGGCGGAAGAACCGGTTACAGCTTTAACATTATCTAAAATACCGGCTTTTTTGCTGCCTCATAAGCTTCGGAATATATCGCTCCCTTAGCCCCCCTCCACTGAAAGCTATATATTCGATAGGAGCTTTCTGTGCTTGCTCTAACTCCTGCAATGTTTTTGTTTGATTACTAGAAGATTTTTGAATTTTTTCTAGGTCTTCTAATTCTTCCAATATATCAGATTACTCATTAACTATGGGAGTTTTTGACTCTTGCTTCAGATTATTAATAATAGGATGCTTTCTTACCTTTATATCAACCATAGTCTTACTTAATTAAATTATCTTCTGCAAACTTCCAGTTAATCATATGCTTGATAAATATGTCAACATAATCAGGACGCTTATTACGATAATCAATATAATACGCATGTTCCCAAACATCACATGCGAGAAGCGGCTTCGTACCGTTTGCTATAGGAGTGCCGGCATTAGCAGTTTTTATAATTTGTAACCTATTATCGTGATATACAAGCCATGCCCAGCCACTACCGAACTGCCCTACTGCCTCTTGTTTAAATTGCTCACAAAATTCTTCAAAGCTATCGAAATCTTTATTAATTTGTTCTAATATTTTGCCGCTTGGCTTACCTCCGCCCTGTGGCTTTATTGAATGCCAAAAAAAGGTATGATTCCATGTTTGAGCTGCATTATTAAAAATAGCGGCATTTGAGTTTTGTGATGACCATTCGATTATTTCCTCTAAATCTTTCTTTTGTAGTTCTTCTTTATCTGAAAGTAGTTTATTTAGATTTTGTACATAAGCATTATGATGTTTACCATGATGATAATCGAAAGTCTCGTGAGTAAAATGCGGTTTGAAACTCTCTTTATCATAAGGTAAGTCAGGTAAGACAAACGGATAAGAAGTTTGATTAGATTTGTTGCAATAGGTCATAATTATTTTCTCCTAGGTTTGTTTTTATGCTGTGTCATACCGCGATTTGACCGCGGTATCCAGTTAAGAATACTAACTTATTAGTATTCTTAGTTGTTTTTATGAATCTCGTGGTCAAGCCACGGGATGACAATTGGATAGCAACTTATAAAAATCGGAAGCTAAATAAAGCGATCCGGTTATTATAATATTTGCTTTATTATTGCCGTTTATCTTCTTTATATCACTAATCGCTTCTTCGAGTGAGTCGCTTTCGCTAAAATCAATACCGCTCCTTCTGCTTTCCAAATTTATTGTTTCTGCACTATAGCTTAATGGTTCGGATAAAACTTTAACACCGTAACCTTTAATTGTCAAACCCTTAAAGTATAAGCAAAATTCCTCGACACTTCTATTTTTAGTCATACCGAGTATTAAATATATCGGTGATTTTAAATTATCACGAACCCAATTTGCCAAAACTTGAGCTCCGCTATTATTGTGAGCTGCGTCTACCCAAATTTGAACATTATTACCTATTAATTTTGAGTATTTTTGTAGATCGATTTTTTCAATTCTTGCAGGCCAAATAGTATTTTGTAGTCCTCTAGAGATAATTTCATTACTTATATTAAATTGTTTATTTATCAAACTTATTAAAGCAATAACGCTTGCAGCATTGATTAATTGATGATCGCCGGCTAAAGAGGGAGTCGGAAATTCATAGGTAAAATTTCGTGATGAGTAGATAAATCCGTTGTCCGTCTTTTTAATACCGAAATCATATTCATAACAGAAACTAGATACTTCTAGCTCTTCACTCTTTGCAAATAATGTTTCATAAACTTCCAAGGTCTGCATACTTATAACGCAAGGAACGCAAGACTTCATAATACCAGCTTTCTCAACTGCTATTAGAGGTAATGTATCACCCAGCATATTCATATGATCATATGAAATAGGCGTAATTAAAGTAATTAACGGCTGCTTCACTATATTTGTTGCGTCTAACCGACCGCCAAGGCCCGTCTCTAAAATTAATATATCGGCTTTTGTTTTCTCAAATGCTAGAAACGCTGCTGCCGTAGTACCTTCAAAGAAGCTAGGTTCGATATTAAATTTTTCGCTTACTACTCTTACCTGCTCGCAAACCTGCCATAATTCATTATCTGAGATTTTCTCGCCTGCTATTACGATTCGTTCATTAAACTCTAATAAATGAGGAGATGTACAGCAATGTACCTTATAACCAGCAAACGTAAAGATGCTTTTGAGCATAGCGACACTTGAACCTTTACCATTTGTACCTGCTATATGTATGACGGGAGGAAGCCTTAAATGAGGATCACCCAAAGCTTTTAAAAGTCCTTTAATATTCTCTAAATCATATTTAATTTGATTTTTCCAATTCCGAGTCGGCACCGGAAAATGCGGCATTAGCATTTGTTACTGTTTTTTTCATGAATGAAAGTTGGTGTTGTTGCATGGCTTGAAAAACCTACTCGATGTCATTCTCGCGGAAACGGGAATCCATGATAAAGCAAGATAAATCGGGCTTTTAAAAAGCTTAAAAGTACTGGATTCCCGTTTCCGCGGGAATGACATCGAAACTTTAGATCAACTGTTTTTAGGTAATACCGAAGTTCATCGAGTCTTTGATTTTACTATATTTACAAGCCCAACTAGTAATATTGACTTTATTATACCGGGTACAATGAAAAATAGTATACCACTATAAAACGCTTCTTTTAATCCTAAGAATTTAGACAGCCACAACCAGCCGAGTCCGCTAACTATAGCATTACCGGTTAAATATAAAATAAACTGATTTAAGAATTTATTAGCGGTAAAAGCTTTACTTTTTAAGCTTGCCATGACATGTACAGCAATTGGAAAACCAACCAAATATCCAGCAGTAGGTCCTGTTAATTTAGCGAGTCCTCCTGAATAATTCATCATAACAGGCGCTCCCATAACGCCTATAGCAATGTAACATAACATTGTCAAAGGAGCAGTAATTTTATCGTAAGTTAGTCCGATAAATAGCACTGCAATGGTTTGTAACGTTACGGGAATAGGTTTAAAAGGTATTGTTATTTGTGAACAAATTGCAAGCAAAGCCACACCTAAAAATACCTCAAGAGTTCTTTGTTTGAACAAAGAAAAAGAAATTGAATTAAGTTGCATAAGCTACCTCATAATTTATTTTTAAAGTAAATAACTAAATAGAATGATATAGGATTGCTGTCAATAATTAAAATTCAAAAATCTAAATCTATATAATAGCTCGGAGGGGCAAAACCTGGGATTCGATCTTGTAATAATAACCTAAAAGCCGGTCTTGATTTAATTAGTGAATACCAATGTTTGATAAGTGTCCATTTATCCCAATAAATTTCACCGAAATAGTCTAGTACCGATAAGTGACAGCTTGCGGCAATATCGGCAATAGTGAGTGAATCCGATGCGATATAGCTCCTTCTTTCTAGTAAGGAAGTTATATATTCTAAATGATGATTTAAATTATTTTTAGCGGCGCGTAAAAACTCGGTTCTTGGGCTACTCATTTTAGCAATTGATCTTATAACTTTTTCATCGATGATAATTTTGGTAACTTCACGATAAAACTTATCGTTAAACCAAAAAAATAATCGTCTAATTTCGGTACAAATATCAATATTTTCATCTAAAAAATTAAAATTCGGATATTTGCTATTAAGATATTCGGCAAAAGGATAAATTCCTATTACGAATAAGCCGTACGATTCTTCTAAAACAGGTAAAGTTCCTGACGGGTTTATCTTTAAGAATTCTTTATTAAATTGCCAATAATCTTCTTTAATTGTAGTAAATTCTATATCTAATTCTTTTAAAAAGACACGAGCTTGTCTTGAAAGAGGGCAAATAGGATAATGATATAACTTTTTCATTAAATTGTTCTATGTCATTCCCGCGTAGGAGGGAATCTAATAATAAACAGGTTTAATATGTTGTAAAATGTTGTAAAAATAAAAATTTTTTTCTACTGGATTCCCGCCTACGCGGGAATGACACAAAGCTAGTTTCTGTATGATTTATGATTAAGTTTTACATAAGGATTTATATAAAACTTAAAAAGGTCTATAAGCCGGATTCTGTATGAATTAAATTCATTGCAGTTATTTATCTAGGATAAACGTTACCGTTTACCTCAAGCGATCTACCCGCATTACAAGCCGGTTAGAGATAACCCGGGAACTTACAATATTGAGTTCTGTAACGCCTATTTGATCTTGCTCTTGGTGGGGTTTACCATGCGTAATTTGTTACCAACTTACCGGTACGCTCTTACCGTACCTTTTCACCCTTACCAAAAATACTCGATCAACTTCAAAAATTGGCCACGTCATCCTACAAGAGCTACGGTTCTCACGTATTAAGTATACGCTGCGATCCTCGCCTTGTAGATTCCTTGCTCTTTTTGAAGTTGATCTTCGTATTCATACTTGGCGGTATATTTTCTGTGGTACTTTCCCTAAAGTAAATTAATGCTCCGCCGGAGATTAGCCGGCACCATACCTCTATAGAGTCCGGACTTTCCTCGTGGCCCATAGTTTTGCTATATCACCACGCAACTGCACGACCGTTTAGAATTATGGTCAATTTTCTTAAATTAGTCAATAACATTTAGAGGAAATTCAATTAGCTTAATAAGTATAATAACAAATTTATTAATAAATTTAAAATTTCAACTATTTTATTAAAGATATTCTTAATTTAACGTTGCTACTATGTTTTTCATACTGTATAAATGTGGTTTAATGTTCCTAAACACATAATATTGTTAGCAAATTTTGATATATGATATGAAAAAATTAATTTATTATTTTGGCAGTAATGGTAGTGATGGAAACGCTGGTATGAAAAATATACTAGGTAATAAAGGTGCCGGTCTTGCCGAAATGTCTAACCTAAAACTACCTATTCCGGATGGTTTTACAATAACTACGGAGCTATGTAATTACTTTTATACCCACAATAATAACTTTCCTAAAAATTTTCAAAATGACTTAAAAAATGCTATTACAAATCTTGAAACAACTACCGGTAAAATTTTCGGTAGTACAAGCAATCCTTTGTTATTATCGGTGCGATCGGGTTCCACGGTTTCGATGCCTGGAATGATGGATACTATCCTTAATCTTGGAATGAATAACGAAGTGTGTAATGCTCTTGCTGATTCGTGCGGTGATAAACGATTTGCTCTTGATAGTTACAAAAGATTTTTAGAAATGTACGGTTCAACGGTATTATCTATACCTAGTGATTTATTTGAACAAATTTACGAAAAACACAAGATTCAAGCTGATATTTATAAAGATAGCGACATTACTGCAGAACTATTAGAAAAAATTATTGATGATTTCAAAAGGTTGTATATTAAGTATACTAAGCAACTAATTAATAATCCTTATGAACAATTAGAATCGGCAATTAAAGCGGTGCTACATTCATGGAAGAGTAATAGAGCGGCTATATACAGAAAAATTAATAATATTTCGGAGGACTTCGGTACGGCTATCAATATCCAAGCTATGGTTTTCGGTAATTTAGGTAAAACTTCAGCTACGGGAGTTGCTTTTACTAGGTCACCCTCTACAGGAGAAAAAAAGCTCTTTGGGGAGTTTTTGATAAATGCTCAAGGTGAAGACATAGTTTCTGGAACTAGAACACCTATGCCTATTATCGCAAATGATTCAAACTCTATGCAAGCAATGATGCCAAAAGTGTTTAATGAGTTATCACAAATTGCAAAAAAGCTTGAAGAACATTACTTAGATATACAGGATATAGAATTCACTATAGAAAATAATAAATTATATATCTTGCAAACACGTACTGCAAAAAGAACAGCCATTGCGGCTATTAACGTTGCCGTACAAATGGTGGGAGAAAAGCTTATTTCTAAAGAACAGGCCTTAATGCGAATTGATCCGGAATCATTAAATCAATTATTACATACAAGAGTTGATTACAGTAAGGGGCCTATTTCCATTGCCGAGGGCCTTCCTGCTTCTCCGGGTGCTGCAACCGGTATTGCAGTATTTTCGCCTTATGATGCCGAAAAACTGTCCCATCATCATAAAGTAATTTTAGTACGACATGATACCAGTCCTGAAGATATTAACGGGATGCATGTTTCTGCTGGTATCTTAACTATTAGAGGAGGAATGACTTCTCATGCCGCGGTTGTGGCAAGAGGTATGGGGAAACCTTGTGTTTGTGGCACAAGTAATTTATTAGTAGATGAGAAGAAACAAACATTAAGTGTGGGTGACCTAATTATTAAACAAGGTGACGTTATAACGATTGATGGAGGTAGCGGTAAAGTCTTTTTAGGGGAAATGCCGTTAATTCAACCTACTTTCAGTGAGGAATCAAAGTTAATTTTAGATTGGGCAGACGAAATTAGCAGTTTAAAAGTTCGTGCAAATGCCGAAACGGTTAATGATGCTTTAGTATCCATAAAGTTTGGAGCTCAAGGTATCGGTTTGTGCCGTAGCGAACATATGTTTTTTGATAAAAATAAAATTCCTTTAGTGAGGGAAATGATTATTGCTCCTGATATAGATCGAAGAAAGCTTGCCGTGCAGAAATTATTACCTCTGCAAACTGAAGATTTTAAAGCTTTATTCAGAGTAATGAAAGGCAAACCAGTAAATATTAGATTACTTGATCCGCCGTTGCATGAATTTTTACCTACCACCGACGAAGACAAAAAAAATCTAGCAAATAGCTTAAATCTACCTTTATCTATGATTAATCAGCGTCTTCATGCTATGCATGAAGTAAATCCTATGCTTGGTCATCGCGGGTGTCGCCTTGGTATATGTTCACCGGAAATTTACCAAATGCAAGTTGAAGCAATCTTTACAGCCATTTTTGAGCTACATAAAAAAGAAAATATAGAGTGTAATTTAGAGCTAATGATTCCTCTGATTAGTAATGTAAGAGAGATAAAAAAGCTTAAAATTGATATTTATGAGATAATCCACGAATTAGAAAAAAATTATAAACATAAATTCTCTTTTAGCCTTGGCACTATGATCGAGCTACCGAGAGCAGCGCTTAGTAGTAAAAAAATAGCCAAAGAGGTTGACTATTTCAGCTTTGGTACTAATGATTTAACCCAAACTACTTATGGAATCTCTAGAGATGATATAGCCTCTTTCCTACCTTATTATTTAGAAGAAAAGATTTTTGAATCTGATCCGTTTACTACTCTAGATGAAGAAGGAGTAGGAGAATTAATTGAAATTGCTATAAAACGAGGAGAAAGCAGTAATGCTAATTTAAAACTCGGAGCTTGCGGGGAGCATGCAGGAAACCCTACCTCTATAGAATTTTTCCATAGAATGAATTTAAACTATGTATCATGCTCTCCATACCGAATCCCTATAGCAAGGATTGCCGCGGCACAAGCTAAAATTAAACATGGGTGATAAAGACGTTGTTGCGTGATCGTTTTATGTCATTCCCGCGGAGGTGGGAATCCAGTACTTTCTGGTGTCATACCGTGGCTTGACCGCGGTATCCAGTTAGAAAATTAGTATTTCTTATTGTTTTATGGATACCGTGGTCAAGCTACGGTATGACACCGAGTGCTTTTTTATATCCACGCAACAATGCTGAGATAGGAATGACATAGAAGGTGTTTTTCAAGCTACGCAATAATACCCCGTAGGATTCCTAAACCGGCATTTCAAATGTCGATAACTCGCCTATAAGATTACTAGAATCACCTACCGGTATTATTGTATATTCATCGGCATCTTTGACAGCATTATGATTACCCTCTTTATCAAATATGATTAGGAGTTTATCGCAGTTTCGATATACTATACTAGGATATAACCTGCTATCTTGATCAATTTTTAATTCTATTTTATCACCAAAGAATTTTACTCCGTTTTCCCCTTCGCTTCTATGAACAACACCCTTTTTTAGAGCATTAGTAAATATATCAAATGTTACCTTTTAAAGTTTTAGGTTAGAATCAATTACTGCATACCAATCCTTCTTAACCTTGATAACTTCTTCTGACTTTGTCGTAAAATCTACCCCATCATCAATATGCCATTAAATTGTCTTTTTACTCCCAAGTAATTTTTGTATTTGTTGTTTATGTAGTTTTTCTTTTTTATATTTAAAATATTTTTGAACTAGTTTTTGATCAAACTGAATAAGAGCAGCATGATCTTCTGCGTTTATTATTGCTTCTATTTTTTTAAAGCTATCTTTATCCTTCGGTGCTTCAGATACTGATCTTACATACGGCTCATATATCATTTTATCGGAAGAAAGCGTAGAGGTTTCAATTATTTCTGTTTCTTTTGGTGTAGATTCTATAGGAACTTCGTTAAGTAAATGATCTTCATTACTACTTAATATATCTTGTATAAATGTTCCTTCTTTTATCAAATATAGAAGTCGCTCTTTAGTTTCAGCCGGTATTTCAGAATTATTTAAAGAATCGCCATATAATTTTTCTATATTCTGTATATAAATTTTTACTTATTGATTAGAATTTGCCTGATAAAATTTGCTGCTATAGGCTGTAACAATAAACTCTACCCATTTTTTATCTATAAGCACTTCCGACTTAATATCTGCTAAAATTTTGTCGCATTTGTTTAAATATTGATCATTCGAATTATAAAAAATAAGTTCTATGTGTTTTAATGCTAAAATATTATGATTAGCTAAAATGGCAGGATATTTTTGGTATATCTTATTTAAAAATTTACATCCATTAGTAAAATCTTTTTGTTTTAAAAATGATACCAAACAATTATGCGTTGTATCATAAAATAACTGGTTATTATTTGTCGTTACTGCTGCTTTAATATTTTGTCATAGACACTATAAGCTAATTCAAACTGTCCGTTATATGTATATTGCTTGGCTTGTATATTATAATATAATTGGCTTTTTGAAGGATCATTTTTAAATTTATTAAGGGATAATTTATCAAAATTATACTTCTCCAATATAGTGTTAAATGCTTCTAGGTTTTGTGAGTTAGGTAATGTTAAATAAGTTGTTATTAGCAATAAAGATTTAAGATCGTTATCTGTTATTTTTTCTGCTTCTGCAATATCTGCATTTGGATTATGTAACGTATTAAGATAAATATTATGTTTGTTTACTATTATGCTTTGGCTAGGATCTAATAGCTCTGCTTTAGATAAATAATCCAGTGCTTTCAAAGAATCAAAGTTAGAATAAATAATTCCTGGTCGCACCTCCATTTTACAGATGTGGGTATTAAATGCTATACGTTCAATAAGAGTTCCGATGACTTTATCATGAATATCCAATGACTTGGAAAAACAAATTGTTTTACGTGCCAGTCTTTTGCATCTTGTTCTAAGATTTAAGTTACCCCGTTCTATCCGTTGAGTATATTTTTTACTAACAATGTGTTTTTTGGGATCTAATAACCTAGCATAACTTCCCTATCCATCTGTAAAGTAAAAAGTAACCTTAAAATCCTCCGGTTTTTTTTCAGTAATGATTCTGATGTGCTATCACATCTTGTACCAAAAGTATAAGCAACTACTTTTAACAAAATCTTATCCAAAGAATACCAAAGCCATCTTTGTTTGGATTTATTCTGTACATAAGACCATTGTTCATCTATTTCAGGAGCAATAATTACTTCTATCGTATTGATAGAATGATTTATCTTTTTTAACGCTAGATTTTTTTAAAACACGGATAACCGTATTGATACTCACTTTTAATACTCTTACTGTATCCCTAACTCCAGAGCCATTGATTGACATATCTACTATCTGAGCCTTGACTCCAGGCTTAGAGGCATTATTAATATATTACAGTTGAAAATATCGATTACACTGCTTGCATTGATATCTCTGTTGTTTTGAAATTGAATATCCCGCCTTTACTACTTTTTCTGTGTCGTTACAATATCTACACTTAACATCTATTCTTGATCTACACTTAACATCTATTCTTGCCATAACTCCTTAACTATAATTCTCTCTTATTACTGTTTGAGGATTATAGACTATTCATGCTAAGCTGCAATACGGGGGCGCGGCCAAAAACCTGTAGATGGTTTAAATCCAATATCTATGCTTCATTTTTCTGCAATGTATGGAGCTAAAAACTGCGCCGAATATCTTCTTAGTAAAAAATTTGATATAAATCAACCGGACGGCGGTAATTATTTACCGGTGGAATACGCAATATTATCTAACCATACAGGCATCGTAAAGCTATTTATACAAAAAGGCACTAAAATAGATGAGCATGTAATTAGTAATTTAGCAATTGCATATAAGGCTAAACATGATGATGCTATCAAATTATTAGATACTATACCTAATAATTTGATAAAGTTAAATAGTTACATACTATATGAAAAAGCAAAAAATCATCCCAGTGTAAAAAACAACACTAGTTTATCTGATAAGACAAAAACACATTATACCGAGTTTTCAGAAAATTTAAAATCTATAGAAGAAAATGGGTCGTGCCCCCGTATTGCAGCTTAGCATGAATAGTCTATAATCCTCAAACAGTAATAAGAGAGAATTATAGTTAAGGAGTTATGACAAGAATAGATGTTAAGTGTAGATCAAGAATAGATGTTAAGTGTAGATATTATAACGACACAGAAAAAGTAGTAAAGGCGGGATATTCAATTTCAAAACAACAGAGATATCAATGCAAGCAGTGTAATCGATATTTTTAACTGTAATATATTAATAATGCCTCTAAGCCTGGAGTCAAGACTCAGATAGTAGATATGTCAATCAATGGCTCTGGAGTTAGGGATACAGTAAGAGTATTAAAAGTGGGTATCAATACGGTTATCCGTGTTTTAAAAAAAATCTAGCGTTAAAAAAGATAAATCATTCTATCAATACGATAGAAGTAATTATTGCTCCTGAAATAGATGAACAATGGTCTTATGTACAGAATAAATCCAAACAAAGATGGCTTTGGTATTCTTTGGATAAGATTTTGTTAAAAGTAGTTGCTTATACTTTTGGTACAAGATGTGATAGCACATCAGAATCATTACTGAAAAAAACCGGAGGATTTTAAGGTTACTTTTTACTTTACAGATGGATGGGGAAGTTATGCTAGGTTATTAGATCCCAAAAAACACATTGTTAGTAAAAAATATACTCAACGGATAGAACGGGGTAACTTAAATCTTAGAACAAGATGCAAAAGACTGACACGTAAAACAATTTGTTTTTCCAAGTCATTGGATATTCATGATAAAGTCATCGGAACTCTTATTGAACGTATAGCCTTTTAATATCCACATCTGTAAAATGGAGGTGCGACCAGGTTTTTTAAAGTTTAATTTTAGTGTTTCTATAAAATATTTTAGTAGATCTACTCTGTAGCTTGCTGCAATAAATTCAGAATGTTTTGATACTTCTGGTGCAATTAATTTACCGCCGTTTTTAGAAAATAATTCAAGAATGCGTAAATCTTTACTATCTATAGCTACCGTAATTAATTTATCTCTACTTATGGGATCATTTATCAAAAATTATTTTTCTTCTTTCAAAAGTTTTTCATTTGCTTTAACTGAAAAATTACTAACACTCGTATTACTGCTATTAACTACTTTTTTAACATATTCCTTTCCCATATATTTACTCTACTAAATTAATTAATATGTTGTTAAAAATTAGGCATTCTAAACTTTTTTTAAGAAATTGTAAGATTTACATTTTTATATTTGTTGGTAGAATGTTTATAGTGAATTATTTTAAAAAATATATGATTATAGTACCGATATTAAGTCTTTTTGGGTTCTCATCTTTTTTTGCTAAATATTTCAAAACAAAATTGACCTTTGCTATTCCCGTAACAATCGGCATATTAGTAGCAATTTTATATTGCTTTGCTATGTTAAAGCTATTACCGACTGCAACATATATATGTTATTTCATCGGTATATTTTTAGCTTTCATGTCGTTCCCGTCCTTTATGTCATCCTCGCCCTTGATGTCATTCCTGCGGAAGCAGGAATCCAGAAAAAATATAATTGAAATTATTATGTTTGTTTTACTAATTTTCATATTTTTTCTTTATACAAGAGACGCCTCACTGTATACTTATGATGATTTTTCGCACTGGGGCGTATTTACTAAGGAATTGCTATATTCCGGTGTTTTTGAGAATCAGGCTTCGTTAACTTCCATTATTACTACTCACGCCCATTATCCAAGAGGTGCTGCCGCTTATCATTATTTTATGCTTTCACTTTCAGGCTATTCGGATGGTAATGTATTATTTGCTCATTTCTTATTACATTTAGCATTTTTAGCACCTCTGGCTGCAAATAAGAAACTTTGGCAAACTGGTATGTTGTTTTCTATGATACTTTGTGGCGTAGTATTATATACGACGGGAATTCGTTCAATATATAACGACAGTACTATTGGCTTAATGTTTGGAGCTATTTTTGTGATTTATATCCTTGAGGGGGACAAGAAAAAGGCATTATTGTTTATTTTACCTATCACGATATTGCTTGCACTTTTCCGAGAAATTGGAACATGGTTTGCAAGTTTTGCTTCTATAATTCTTATAGCTCATTATATTATTTTTTATAAAAAGCCTAAGAAATCAAGCGATTATGTTATATATCTGATACTACTTACCCTACCGATTTTATGTAATTTTATTTGGATGAGCTATTTTAAAAATACTCATGATTTTTTTGATAGGGGCGAACATAGTTTTAGCAAGTTAGTATATATTGCTGAAAATTTTAATGAACAGCATGGATCATTATTGCTAAATTACGGTAAGTTTCTTCTGTTATTCCTAGTAAAGGAAGGAAGTTTAGTGGTATATACTATTTGTATAGCGGCATGGTATGAAATTCGTAAATATAAATCGGATTTGCTGAAAGAGTATAAATTTTTTCTGATAAGTACGTTTGTTTGCTTTATAATCTTTGCTTTGTGGCGGTTATATTTATATTTCTTTAACTTTAGTTATGAGGAGGCAATTAGAGGAGCATCGTTACTTAGGTATCTAGGATGTTATGTTATAGCTATCGGAATGATTGCAGCTACATATGTTAAGGATAGTATTTTCTTAAATAAGCAAAGTAATGAAGAACTATTTATATTCATTCTTCTTTTTATTATTTCTACATTTTCCGTAGTAAAAAATATACTAAGAATCAAGCACTTAAACTTAGAACAAAAGAATTTTATCCAACAAACAATAGAAGTTAAAAAGCTATTAGAGCAGGGCAATAAAATTGAATTTAACTTTAGCGGTAAGAAGGATAATTTACAATGTTATATATTAAATTATAATCTAGCACCGTATTTAGGTAAAAAATCTTTACAAGAATGTATAAAAGCCCCTAAAGGAGCAACGATAGAGATAAAGAAAGAAACGTTATACGCCCCTTTTAAATATTAATTACAATAGCTGAGATTCAATCTTACATTTAGTAAAATAAGATAAGTATTAAATAGAGGATTAGAGATGAATCTAAATCAAAAAATAATAAAGCCAAAAATAGGATTACTGGGATTAGCTAGGAGTCTTGGAAGTATATCGTCAGCGTGTAAAGCTATGGGATACAGCAGGGACAGTTATTATAGGTTCAAAGAGCTATATGAAACTGGGGGAGAAGAGGCGTTATATGAGATTAGCCGGAAGAAGCCAATTATAGCAAATAGAGTTGATCCTGCGGTAGAGAGAGTAGTATTAGATATGGCGGTAGAATACCCAGCTTATGGTCAGATGCGAGTATCAAATGAGCTTAAAAAGACTGGTATTCTTGTATCACCTGGGGGGTTAGATCAATTTGGCTACGTAATGATTTAAATAATATCAATAAAAGACTTAAAGCATTAGAAGTAAAAATGGCTCAGGATGGTATTGTTCTTACCGAAGCTCAGTTACAAGTATTAGAGAAACGGCGTAGCGAGAAAGAAGCTCATGGAGAAATAGATACACAGCATCCAGATTATCTAGGATGCCAAGACACATATTATGTAGGTAATTTTAAAGGTATAGACAAGGTATATTCTCAGGTATTTATTGATAGCTATACTAGGGTTACAGATGCTAAATTATATACTGATAAAACAGCTTTTACCGCTACTGACATGCTTAATGATAGAGTACTGCCGTGGTATGAGAGTCAGCAAATACCAGTACTTCGTATTCTAACTGATAGAGGTGGTAAATATAAGGGCAATATAGAGTATCATGCTTTTGAATTGTTCTTAAGCATTGAGGGTATTGAGTATACTACTACTAAAGCATATTCTCCTCAAACAAATGGTATGTGTGAACGATTTAATAAAACTATGAAACAAGAATTCTTTGATACAGCTATGCGTAAAAAGATTTATACTGATCTTGATGATCTACAACTAGATCTTGATATTTGGTTAGAGCATTACAATAACGAAAGATCACATTCCGGTAAATATCGCTATGGTAAAACGCCTATGCAGACTTTTATGGATAGTAAAAAGTTAGATGTTGAAAAGAATAACGAAATCTTATATCTTGAATACTCATCTGACAGTCATAACTTATCAGACATTCAGATATAGTTTTTATAGTGTCTGTAGGATTAGATCTTGATTTCTACATCCAGTAAAACATATAACTTCTGTAGCAATATTGAAGTTATTTTCTGGATTCCCGCCTACGCGAGAATGACATCGAGCTGATTTTTTTGATCCATGCAACAACGCCCTTTCGCAGGAATGACATTAATGAGACCAACACCCTAATGAAATGAGATAAAACTACTAAAATGGATATAAAATATAATTTAGTTGCTGCTTACCGAATAATTGCGTATTTATCGCTGGATGACCATACTTATACGCATCTATCCGCAAGACCTAAAGAAGCTGATTTTTACTATATTTATCCTTTTGGACTAAGGTTTGAAGAAGTAACTACAGAGAATCTTTTAAAAGTTAGTTTAGACGGAAAAATTTTAGAAGGAGAAGAATATCAATATAATAAAACTGGCTATTTTATTCATGGTAGTATTTACAAAGCACGGCCTGATATTTCTGCTATTTTTCATTATCATACTCCCGCAAGCGTAGCGGTGTCTTCTTTAAAATGTGGGCTTTTACCAATCAGCCAGTGGGCATTACATTTTTACGACAGAATATCATATCACGATTATAATTCTCTAGTGCTAGATGCCGATAAACAGAGTAGTAGGCTTGTTAATGACCTTAAGCAAAATTACGTGATGTTACTTCGTAATCACGGTGCTATTACCTGCGGTAAAACTATTCATGAAGCTATGTTTTATACTTA
Organism: Rickettsia endosymbiont of Cantharis rufa; assembly: GCF_964026445.1. Taxonomy (NCBI): domain Bacteria; kingdom Pseudomonadati; phylum Pseudomonadota; class Alphaproteobacteria; order Rickettsiales; family Rickettsiaceae; genus Rickettsia; species Rickettsia endosymbiont of Cantharis rufa. The sequence goes on along the minus strand of NZ_OZ032150.1, from coordinate 659,453 downwards.
CCATTTAGAACAGGCTTGTAAAACGCAGGTGCTACTAAATTCTAAAGAACAGCAAGAGCTTATAGCGCCTTCCGCAGAAATATGTAAGCAGACGGTAAAAGATTTATTATCGTTTGAAGAAGATTTAGGCAAACGTGACTGGGAAGCTTGGCTACGACTTGTGAAGATGTGATTATAAATGATTCTTGCAGCTTTAAATTTAATATCTTGTACTACCTTTACTATAAATCATCAGTAGCAAATGACAGAAGTAATTTGCTATTTGCATTATAAAGCTCTTATTTCCCCGTGATAACAATTAAGCTCAAAAGAATTAGGATGAAATCGAGAGCAAGTATCTAAGGCTGTAATATTAGTATCATTATCCACTTCTTTTAACCAACTAATTAATGATTCTAAATATTTATGAGATTCATCACCTCCAATAGTTTGTAGAAATCAAGATTTAATCCTATATAATTTTTATAGCGTCTGTAGGATTAGATCTTGATTTCTACATCCAGTAAAACATATAACTTCTGTAGCAATATTGAAGTTATTTTCTGGATTCCCGCCTACGCGAGAATGACATCGAGCGGGTTTCTCGAGCCATGCAATAACGCCAGTTTCTTCTCGCAATGACGATATCTATCTTTAGTTAGTAATGCTTGGTGGGACGGTTAAATACTCCTCTTTCCATAGTTCATTATAAAGAATAGGATCAATATTACCGCCTGAGATTAGTACTAGTAATTTTTGAGATTTGGATTGTGTTTTTAACCAATTTACCACTGCAACCATATTTATGCTACTTGACGGCTCGCATATTACTTTAAGTAAATGAGTAAGCCATGCCGTCCAGTAATATATTTGATATTCATCCGCTAAATGAAAACCATCAAGTTTTTTTAAATATTCAAATGTACGAGCCGATACACTCAAGGTTTTAAGACCGTCTGCAATAGTATTAGGTGCGTCATCAAATCCATATATTGCACCATTTTTAACTGACAAATAGGCGTCATTAGCCGTAAGAGGTTCTGAACCTATTAATAAACTTGTGGAGGATATTAATTCCTTGGCAAGATACGAGCCGGAAATTAAACCGCCGCCACCACAAGATGCAAAAATAGCATCAGGACTAAAGCCTAGTTGCTGTAATGCTTCATAGCATAACGTGCCGGCACCTGCTATTGTAGAATCGCTATCAGAAGGGTGCATATAGTAAAACCCTTGCTCTATATCTTTTTTTGCTCTTTCTTCTGCTTCTTGCCTAGTCGCTGTGTATATAACTTCACCACCATAATGAAGAGTTGCTTGTTGCTTTACTTTTGAAGTATTTAACGGTAAATAAATTCTTGTTTTAATACCGAATAATTTACTCGCATAAGCAAGACCGATTCCATGGTTACCTGTACTATAACCGACTATTTTATCAGGTAATTTTCCTTGTTCCTTTAGTTCTAATAAATGATTTAATACCCCCCTAACTTTAAATGCACCGGTTTTTTGCAATGATTCAACTTTAAAAAAAATCTCGTGACCGAGCATCTCATTTAAGCTTTCAGAGTGAACGATCGGAGTTAAATGTAGATATTGTTTTATTCTATTATGTGCGGCTGCTACATTTTGAGAGGATTGTAGGAATAAATTCATAAATATAATTAATAAAGATGGCTTGAAATCGTGTTTATACTATATTATATAGTTAATAATTGGAAATTTTAAAAGGTTTTAATTGATGAATAAAAAATCCCTACCGCTTATGGCATTACGAGATATGGTAGTGTTCCCAGGAGTAATTGCTCCTATTTTTGTGGGCAGGCAAAAATCGCTGCAAGCACTCTCTCATACTACCATTTCCGAGGAAGATAATAGTAAATATATTTTAGTAACTTTACAGAAAAAGTTTGATCAAGAAAACCCTAGTAAACATGAACTTTATAACACAGCTATACTCGCCAAGATTATCCAAATAGTGAAGCTGCCTAATAGTACGGCTAAAATCTTAATAGAGGCAATAGCACGAGTAAAGCTAAGCAATATTAAAGGCAATGATGCTTTTGAAGCGAATTACGAAATTATTTCGGATGAAGAAATATTTGACGTTAATAACATGCGTTCACTCGTTGATAATGCAGTACAGCTATTCGCTAAATATGCCGTTAATGATAAGAAAGTTAATGCAGAAATTATTGAAACTATCAATAAAGAAATAAGTAATAGCACTAATTTCATAAATATTATTAACATATTAGCTTCACATTTGATAACTTCACTTGAGGCAAAGCAGCATTTATTAGAAGAAACCAGCCCCTTTAAACGTATCACTACAGTTATTAGCACGCTTACCTCCAATATAGTAAATTCAGAAACCGAGCAAGCTCTGCAACAAAGAGTAAGGAAGCAAATTGAAAAAACGCAGCGTGATTATTATCTGCACGAACAAATGAAAGCCATTCAAAAAGAGCTTGATGAAGACAAATCAGAACTTGCCGATATTGAGAAAAAAATTAAAAGTTTAAAATTATCAAAAGAAGCTAAAGAGAAAGCAGAATCTGAGCTTAAAAAACTCCGTAGCATGAATCAAATGTCGGCAGAGTCGGGGGTAACACGTAATTATCTAGAGACTTTGCTTAGCTTGCCTTGGGGTAAATATGATCATACTAAAATTGATATTAATCAGGCAGAGAAAATTTTAAATCGTGACCATTTCGGACTCGAAAAAGTTAAAGAACGAATTATAGAATATTTAGCGGTATTACAGCGTTCGAATAAAATTAGAGGACCTATATTATGTTTGATCGGTCCTCCTGGTGTCGGTAAAACTTCGCTCATAAAATCTATTGCCGGAGGTATGGGAAGAAAATACACTAAATTTGCTCTTGGTGGCGTTCGTGATGAAGCAGAAATCAGAGGACACCGAAAAACTTATCTTGGATCAATGCCCGGTAAAATTCTTACTCAACTTAAGAAAGTTAAAACTAGTAATCCTGTGATGCTTCTTGATGAGATTGATAAAATGAGTTCTGATTTTAGAGGTGATCCGGCATCTGCTTTGCTTGAGGTATTAGACCCTGAGCAGAATAGTCATTTCGTAGATCACTATCTAGAAGTAGAATATGATCTATCAAATGTAATATTTATTGCTACTGCTAACTCTAATGATTTACCGAGAGCTTTAAGCGATAGAATGGAAAAAATATATATTTCCGGTTATGTAGAGGAAGAAAAGCTCCAAATTGCCAAAAATTATCTGGTTCCAAAACAACTTAAAGTACATAAAATTAAGAAAGATGAGATTACTATATCCGAAGCGGCAATTTTAGATTTAATTAGATATTATACTAAAGAATCAGGAGTAAGATCTTTAGAACGTGAAATAGGAGCGTTAACTAGAAAAGCATTAAAGCAAATTTTAGCTGATAAGACGCTCAAGCATGTTGCCATAGATAGTAATAATCTTGAAGAATTTTTAGGTCCTAGAAAATATAATTTCGGGCTTGCCGAGAAAGAAGATCAGATAGGAAGTACTACAGGGCTTGCATATACTGAAGTAGGAGGTGAGCTTTTAACTATTGAAGCTTTAGCATTCCCAGGTAGAGGTGAAATAAAGACCACCGGAAAGCTAGGTGATGTTATGAAAGAATCGGCAATGGCTGCCTATAGCTGCTTTAGAAGTAGAGCAACAAATTTTGGACTAAAATACGATAATTATAAAGATTTTGATATTCATATTCACGTACCAGCCGGTGCTATTCCAAAAGACGGTCCTTCTGCTGGTTGTGCTTTGTTTACAACTATTGTTTCATTAATGACTAAAATACCCGTACATCGCACCGTAGCAATGACAGGTGAAATTACTTTGCGAGGAAATGTCTTACCTATCGGCGGTCTTAAAGAGAAGCTACTTGCTGCAAGTAGGGGAGGGATTAAAAAAGTACTAATTCCAGAAGAGAACGTCAAAGATTTAAAAGATATACCGCCGAATATAAAAGAAAGTTTAGAAATTATATCCGTGTCAAATGTTGATCAAGTACTAAAGCACGCTTTAGTAGAAATACCGTTAAACAAATAGAGATCGGTCATACGACTTATATTTTTAAAAAGCCCTTGATGTAATTCCTGCGAAAGCAGGAATCCAGTAACCTTTAATGTTATCCTGTGATCAAGCCACGGGACCTCGTATCGCATACTAAGTCCTAAGATACCGCCAAAGAAACTTGGATTTCTGCTTTCGCAGGAATGACATCAATATCCACGCGGGCAATGCCTTCTCGCAATTACGGAAAAACCGAGCCATACAATAGCACCGCAATCTTTCGACTAATCCATAAAATTTATTACTTTCTTATAAGTAATTCCAAAAATCTATTGTTGTAAAAAAGTTGCTATAAATTACTTATTATTAATAAAAAAATCAAAGATATTAAGAAAGTTTTTAGCAACGGCATCACTATGCGGAACATTATTTACTAGTTCTAATGCAGCAGGAGCAACGGTTTTAACTACAGGTCTTGTAGATGTAAATCTTAATACTAACGCAGGTCTTGCGACTCTCTTTAATAATAACGATACTATTCAAATAGTCACCGGCCTTCCCGGAATTAAGATGTCGGCAAATAAAGCAAATGTTCAGATTGGTGACATTACTACATTAGTTGGTCTTCTTAATTTTGGCGGTGTAGAAGTAAGTCAAAATGTATCTATAGGTCCTCTTAGTGCTACAATAGGTCTTACCCCTGATTTTGGCCCTCTTAAATTTATTAGTAACGGTACTACGGCTACTATTACCGGAGTTGGAAATCAAACATTTAGTGGTATAGATTTTGCCGGTAAAAATTCTACGTTACAAATTAATAACGGCTTGAATATTACAACTAAGATAGATAATACGGTAGCCGAAAATAATGGCATAATAACATTTGTAGGTACGGGAACTATATCAAATAATATAGGTTTAACTAATAATGGAGAGGTGTAGAAGCCGAAAATAATGGCATAATAACATTTGTAGGTACGGGAACGATATCAAATAATATAGGTTTAACTAATTCTCTTTCCGGAATAAATGTAGGCAATGGAGAGGTGCGGATTTATATGCCAGGAGCAGGTAATAGCATAATTAATGCTGCAAATATAAATCTGACTAATAATAACTCTATCCTTACTCTTTTTGACGGTAATGCAACAACGTTAACGGGTAATATAAATAATACTACCGGAAATAGTGGTCAAGGGGTACTAAATCTAGCTCATGATTTAGCAAGTGCGTCGCGCCCCCGTATTGCAGCTTAGCATGAATAGCCTATAATCCTCAAACAGTAATAAGAGAGAATTATAGTTAAGGAGTTATGGCAAGAATATATGTTAAGTGTAGATCAAGAATAGATGTTAAGTGTAGATATTATAACGACACAGAAAAAGTAGTAAAGGCGGGATATTCAATTTCAAAACAACAGAGATATCAATGCAAGCAGTGTAATCGATATTTTTAACTGTAATATATTAATAATGCCTCTAAGCCTGGAGTCAAGACTCAGATAGTAGATATGTCAATCAATGGCTCTGGAGTTAGGGATACAGTAAGAGTATTAAAAGTGGGTATCAATACGGTTATCCGTGTTTTAAAAAAAATCTAGCGTTAAAAAAGATAAATCATTCTATCAATACGATAGAAGTAATTATTGCTCCTGAAATAGATGAACAATGGCCTTATGTACAGAATAAATCCAAACAAAGATGGCTTTGATATTCTTTGGATAAGATTTTGTTAAAAGTAGTTGCTTATACTTTTGGTACAAGATGTGATAGCACATCAGAATCATTACTGAAAAAAACCGGAGGATTTTAAGGTTACTTTTTACTTTACAGATGGATGGGGAAGTTATGCTAGGTTATTAGATCCCAAAAAACACATTGTTAGTAAAAAATATACTCAACGGATAGAACGGGGTAACTTAAATCTTAGAACAAGATGCAAAAGACTGACACGTAAAACAATTTGTTTTTCCAAGTCATTGGATATTCATGATAAAGTCATCGGAACTCTTATTGAACGTATAGCCTTTTAATATCCACATCTGTAAAATGGAGGTGCGACCAGCAAGTGATCTGTCAACACTTTTCCGGACAGTTGTTTAAGCGCAATTTTGTATTTCTTCATATCTTACTGGTGATAAGTAATCGTTAGCAGAATACATTCTGATACGGTTATAAAATACCTCTATATATTCAAATATGGCATATTTTGCTTCCTCCTTAGTTTTAAATTTATATTGATACATTAATTCTGTTTTTATAGTATGAAAGAAACTTTCAGCAACAGCATATAGTGGACTGAAAAATCAAGACAAAATATATGAACAATGTACTTGGTAATTTTGTTCAAAATTAAGCTGCTATTTGTGTATGATGTTGTATACTATCGAGATATACATTCATGGGTTTTTTATACCCAATACTCGAATGAAATCTCTGATAATTATATTTACTGATATAATCATTGATACCCTCTTTAAGTTCTCCTATATTTTGATAATCATTAATAAATATACAATTATATTTCAGTGTCCTAAAGAAACGCTCAATAACAATATTATCAATACTTCTGCCCTTACCATTCATTGATATCTGTATATCATGACTTTTAAGAATACTTATATGATCATTGCTAGTATATTGACTACCCTGATCACTATTAAAAATCTGCGGAGCTTGATACTTACTTAATGCCTCCTTCAATACATCAGTAACTAATAGTCCATCCATACTATTCGACAGTTCCAAACCTCGGTCGCACCTCCATTTTACAGATGTGGATATTAAAAGGCTATACGTTCAATAAGAGTTCCGATGACTTTATCATGAATATCCAATGACTTGGAAAAACAAATTGTTTTACGTGTCAGTCTTTTGCATCTTGTTCTAAGATTTAAGTTACCCCGTTCTATCCGTTGAGTATATTTTTTACTAACAATGTGTTTTTTGGGATCTAATAACCTAGCATAACTTCCCCATCCATCTGTAAAGTAAAAAGTAACCTTAAAATCCTCCGGTTTTTTTCAGTAATGATTCTGATGTGCTATCACATCTTGTACCAAAAGTATAAGCAACTACTTTTAACAAAATCTTATCCAAAGAATATCAAAGCCATCTTTGTTTGGATTTATTCTGTACATAAGGCCATTGTTCATCTATTTCAGGAGCAATAATTACTTCTATCGTATTGATAGAATGATTTATCTTTTTTAACGCTAGATTTTTTTAAAACACGGATAACCGTATTGATACCCACTTTTAATACTCTTACTGTATCCCTAACTCCAGAGCCATTGATTGACATATCTACTATCTGAGCCTTGACTCCAGGCTTAGAGGCATTATTAATATATTACAGTTAAAAATATCGATTACACTGCTTGCATTGATATCTCTGTTGTTTTGAAATTGAATATCCCGCCTTTACTACTTTTTCTGTGTCGTTATAATATCTACACTTAACATCTATTCTTGATCTACACTTAACATCTATTCTTGTCATAACTCCTTAACTATAATTCTCTCTTATTACTGCTTGAGGATTATAGACTATTCATGCTAAGCTGCAATACGGGGGCGCGACCACACACTTAATTGAGAAGACTTCAGCATTTATTTTATAATATACAAGAGGCTCAAGATCTTGCTACTAAATGGCTTTGGTATTATAATAACGAGAGACCTAATATGGCTATAGGTGGCATAGTGCCAATACAAAAATTAGCTTTGGCAGCTTAACTCTCTACTTCTACTGCGATTAATAATGGGAGGATTGCCATTCCTAGTTCTCTAGCTGTTTGAGCAAAAGGTTGCTTAGACTCAATAGCTAATCTAATCGCTGATTCTTTAAATTCAGCTGGATATATCTGTGGCTCTATATCCAGCATTTTTATCCCTACTGTTAATATCGTCTATTATTAACTTTCTGGAAAACTATAGCCGCATCAAAGATATTTTGTCTAGTAGCGGCAACATAATTAAGAGGAGTAGAGGTGTCTTTAAAAAATTTAATTTGAGTATTAGATTTACTATCAATACTACTTATATTATTTGAAAATTTATTATATAATTCTTCTGTACTTAATGGAGCTTGGCGATTTCCTTCAGATTTATTAGCATCTTTTGACATAATCATCTCCCCTATTAATTATTGTTAATTAAATTAGATAATAATTAGTTAATGAATGCGAACCAATTTAAAATTTATGAATGAAAATTAATTAAAGCTTATAAAAAAAATTGTATTTTTTCATAGAAGAGGTCCTAATCGTAATTTCATCAGGGATTTCGGTTATGAACCTTGAGGGGTAAGAGCGGACTACTTCATAAAATATTTTTCGGCTTTCTGCGTGGGTAATGTAGAGGTCTTTTTTGGCTCTCGTAATGCCGACATAAGCAATGCGGCGCTCTTCTTCTAAGCCCTTTTCACCATCTTCGTCTAGAGATCTTTGAGACGGAAATACCCCCTCTTCCCAACCCGGTAAGAATACTACATCAAACTCAAGACCTTTCGCAGCGTGCAGGGTCATTATAGTAATAGAACCGCCGTAATTGGTTTCAAGCACTTCGTTTTCCATAACCAAACTAGAATGTTCGATAAAGTCATGGATATCGTTAAACTCAGCAATAGCTCTTAGCATCTCATTAATATTCTCGATTCTTCCAAGTGTCTCTTCGGTTTTCTCTTCCTTAAGCATTTCAAGGTAACCGGAATCATCAAGTATTACTTTGACCACGTTTATCGGAGCGTCAAGGTTAAATCTTTCATGCCAATTATCAATTTTAGTCACAAAATCCTTTAAAGTATAATATGATTTTGCTTTGATTTCGCCTTTTTCTAGCATTTCCTTAATAGCTACAAAATTAGAAATACTCTGCTCAATAGCATAGGCTTTAATTTTGCTTAAACTAGCTGCTCCTATTGCTCTTTTCGGTACATTTATAATACGCTCAAGTGCTAAATTATCGTTTGGATTCAAAGCAATACGGATATAGGCAAGCATGTCCCTTATTTCCATTCGTTCATAAAATCTTAAGCCCCCTATAATTTTATAAGGCATAGCACTATTTATAAATGCCTCTTCAAAACTCCTAGTTTGAAATCCGGCTCGCACTAATATGGCGATATTACCTGCATTATATTGGTCTTCTCGGACTAACCTATCTATTTCACTGGCTATATATCTTGCTTCTTCTTTATCACTCCAACAAGATATAATTTTTATCTTTTCACCGCTTTCTCTATCCGTCCATAACGTTTTACCGTGACGGTTTTTATTATTATTGATAACATTGGAAGCGGCAGCGAGTATCGGCAAAGTTGATCTATAATTCTGCTCTAATTTAATAATTGTTGCACCTAAAAAATCTTTTTCAAATCGTAATATATTACCGACTTCTGCTCCTCGCCAACCGTAAATAGACTGATCATCATCACCAACACAACAGATATTTTCATGTAAGCTTGCGAGCATTCTTGCCCATAAATACTGTACAACGTTTGTATCTTGATACTCATCTATCAAAATATATCGATATTTTTCTTGATAATGCCTTAATATGTCAGGATTTTTAATGAAAAGCTCATTATTATAAAGTAACAGATCCCCAAAATCTAGCGCATTAGAGATAAGAAGATTCTGCTGATATTCATGGTAAACAAGTTTTGCTACTCGCTGCACCGGAAGGCTAGTGTCTGAGGCTGATAATTTACTTGGTAGTAATCCTTGATCTTTCCATCTAGAAATTATGATATGTACTAATTTAGGAGCATATTTTTTAGTATCAATATCTTTCAGTTTTACTATATCTTTAATTAGTTTTAATTGATCGTCATGATTAATAATAGTAAATCTGTTATTTAAGCCAAAATTTAAATGCTCTATATGTTCCCGTAATATTCTAGCTGCCATTGAATGAAAAGTACCGATATTAAGCCCGTAGCAATTAATTAAGCTATGAACCCTTTCAGCCATCTCTTTAGCAGCTTTATTAGTAAAAGTAACGGCTAGAATATTTTGAGGTGAGGCTAAATTTTGGTGAATAATATTAGCTATTCTTGAGGTAAGTACCTTTGTTTTACCTGTTCCTGCACCTGCAAGCAATAAAAGCGGTCCTTCAGTGTGAAGAACTGCTTTTTGCTGTTGTGGATTTAATGTATTTAGAAAATATTGGTTTTGCATTGCACCTGTCGTACCGTGGCTTGACCACGGTATCCACAAAATAATTAATACTAGCTACTTTAGGTTTTTTACTAGATACCGTGGTCAAGCCACGGTATGACACTATTCTAAAACATCACCTTACTCTTCTCAGGTTTTTAATAATATAAAAAAGAGTAATTATTGGATTACAAAGAATTATTTTTAATAATCTAAAATAAGATCCTAAATTCCTATCTTCAATAAACCAATTATATAAATCATTTATGGGCTTAATCTTATCAGCTATAATATATTTATCTTTAAATAGTTCTTTCAAAGCTCTTTTTGCCTGTTTTGCTTCTACCTTACGCTCTATTGTTAAGCTTTGTTCATGAACTCTATAAAAATATAAAGATTCCGATATATGAGCAAATTTTGTAATAAGCCCAAAACGCAGCCAATATTCATAATCATCAACTAACTGCATATTTTCATTATATCCACCTACTTGCTTTGCTAAATCTGCTCTATATAAAAAACATGCACCGACACAATCCCTAATCGGCAAAAATTCAGGCGGTTCTTGATAAAGCCTTGCCCCCACCTTACCATGGTCATCGATCAAGGTATAATCGGTATAAACAAGCCCTATATCAGGCGAATTATCCAAAATACTACTCATTTCCTCTAAAGCATTTTCATGAAAAAGATTATCATCTGAAGTCCAAGTAAAATACTGTCCCCTAGCCTCTTTAAAAGCGATATTGAGACTACTGGGTAATTTTTTATTAGTCTCGTTTACTATTACTTTAATACGTGAATCTTGCTCTGCATATTTCTTAGCAACAAGCACGCTATTATCTTTTGAGCAATCATCAATAATAATAAGCTCGAAGTCTTTGGAGCTTTGATTAAGGCAGCTTTCAATAGCAAGAGGTAATAGCTTTTCTCTATTGTAGACCGGCAGAACTATTGAGATTTTATGGTTATTCATACGCATGCGCTCCTAAAATATCAAGTATTTCTATATATTGAATTACGATTTCTTGTAATCCTTCGGAATAGTTATTATGTTCAAAGTTTAATAATGTATTGCATAAAGCATTATTAAGCTCTTGAGGTATTATGATATTGATCTTATTAAAACTTTCAATTAATTGTACTATGGAATGAAAATATCCAATTGAAAGCGGCATCTTTTTATCCAGTAATTCAGCAAGATTATTAGATATTATGTGCAAGTAGTTATTCACTTTTTCTCTATCTATTAAACAAAGCCGTTCATAATTATCAAGGATAAAGCTAGTTTGTTCAATTTTTTCTTCAATATCATCTACAGGTGCCGGCATAATTTTCACTATTTATTACTTAGATTATTATATTTTCTATGTCATTCCCGCGAAGGCGGGAATCCCAGGGTAAAGCGAGATAAATCGAGCTTTTAAAAAGCTTTAAAGTACTGGATTCTCGCCTTCGCGGGAATGACATAAAAAAAACCATGTGGGCATTCTTAATTCTGTAAATTTATATATTTAGTATTTAGATATTCAAATATCCCTTCAAACGAACCTTCAACTCCAAAACCTGAGGCTTTACGCCCAGCGAAACAGGCTTTGGCATTTGCAGGTAGAGGATCATTAATCGATACCATACCAAAATCAAGCCTCTCTGCTATCATTTGTGCCACGGATATATTATTTGAATATACATATCCTTGCAATCCGTATTCGGTATTATTCGCACGTTCTATAGCTTCATTTATAGTTTTAAACTTATAGCAAGCAATCATCGGACCAAATATTTCTGTTCTAAAGATATCCATATTATCCAAACAGTCAATAATAATAGTCGGTTCAATGAAATTATTAACGGCTTTACCGCCGCAAATTAATTTAGCTCCTTTATTTTGTGCATCCGATAAAAGCTTTTGTATTTTTTCTATTGAAGCCGAATTAATTAAAGGACCTATATCCGATGTTTTATCGAATCCGTCACCGGCTTTAAGCTTAGTAAATTTAGCCTTTAGAATTTCTATAAATTTTTCATATATGGATTCTTCTATAAATATTCTGTTAGGGGAAGTACAAGACTGCCCGCTATTTCTAGTTTTAGCTACTACCAAATCACTTGCTACTTTCTCTAAATTACTATCTGCCGTTATAATGAACGGAGCATTACCGCCAAGTTCTAAAGATAAACGTTTTAGAGTATTTGCGGCATTTTGATATAGAATTTTACCAACATTTGTAGAACCGGTAAATGATAATTTCCGAAGCCTAAAATCATTACAAAAGGCCCTACCTATAACATCTGAATCACCAGTAATTACGTTAAATACTCCCGTAGGCAAACCGGCATCACTTGCCAGTTTCGCAAGTACTAAAGCTGATAGAGGTGTAAGACTTGATGGTTTTAATATAACGCTGCAACCAGCTGCTATCGCAGGTACTACCTTACGGGTAATCATTGCATTTGGAAAATTCCAAGGAGTTACAGCAGCAGAAGGTCCTACTGACTCATATTGCGTAACGATTTTATGAGCTTTATTATTTCCAGGTTTGATAGCCGAATGAATATTATGGATAGCATATGTATACCAATCAATAAAAGATACTCCGTATAGAATCTCTTTTTTGGATTCAGAGAGTATTTTCCCCTGCTCTAAGGTTAATATATGACTTAACTCATCAATATTTTCGATTACTAAATTATACCATTTTCTAAGAATCGCTATCCTTTCTTCAAATGAACTTTGTGACCATAAAGAAAAAGCCTTAACTGTATTATCTATTGCGGCATTAACCTCTGATACTTCTAAATTCGGAACTGTAGCGATTTCTTTTAAAGTCGAAGGATTAATAACGGATATTTGCTTTCCAAATGCCACAAATTCACCGTTTATATAATTTTTCCCCGTAATATTTTTAAGTAAGTTCATATTCCCTCGATAATATTAATGGCTTTGCTTACTAAGCTGCTGATGTCATCCCCGCGTAGGTATTTGCGTGGGGTTCGAAAAAAGCACTCGGTGTCATACCGTGGCTTGATCACGGTATCCATAAAAACAGTAACTGGACCCCGTGGTCAAGCCACGGGATGACATTTTCCTTAAGTTGACACCCATGCGCTTTCGCGGGAATGACATATAGTACTTTTCTAATATTATTAATTAAACCGTTGCTTCGTCGCAACAATTTCTTACCACACCGGCAATTTCTGTATCAGACTCCTCTATTCCAATAGTGAACTCTTGACCATCCATATAAAATGTAGTTCCTGTTTCAGTTTCTATTTTTTTCAATAAAAACATCACCTTTTTGTACTCGAGTTACCAAATTTAGCTTCTCTCCTAATATTTTCCAAATAACTACCTTTTGCCCGATATTATCAATATATTGCTCAAGCTGATTCATACCGTTAGAATCCGTTAAACTCACATGAGTAAAGCCCCTCTGCATAGCGATTTCTTCAAAAAATTCTTTACTATAATGTTCTCCAAAACCTACAGCAAACATATTAAATTGAGGATTTTGTATTACATCAGTTGCAGAATCTATAACCTCTTTTTGAGTTGTCTTACAATCAGTTCCTTCATTTTTCCCATCAGTAAATACTATAATAGTAGAATGTATATCTATTTTTTCTTTAAGAGATTCTAAAGCATCTTTGACAGTACCATACAACCTTGTACATCCATCGGCATTAAAAGTTTCTACGTATCATATCTCTTAATATCTTCAATAGTATTTTCCTTACTAGAAAAAGATTCCATGCTAGATTGATCATTAAATGCAACTATATTAATTTCCCCATTAGGAATCTCAACTAATTTAGTTAGTATCTTTTGTATATTATCTTTATAAGTATCAAAAGTACTTTTCATGCTACTGCTAATATCAATTAATAAAGTCATATAATGAGTATTATCATTATTTATAGCTTCTGAATCTTTAAAGGAAAACATAATAGGAAACTCGTCTTCTTCCTGCCACACAAAATCATTTAATATCGGAAATAAATATTTTAATAGATATTGTTTATCAAGGATAAATCCGCTTTCCAAATCAGAAGCGATAATAGGTGGTTTGCCATCAGCTTTATAAGCCTGTACGACCTGCATTGTTGCACAATTATTTAGAGCAAAAGTTAAGCTATTATTTTCTATATGAGAAATAATTTGGGATATTAACTTAGAAAATTCAGTAGGTGGGTAGGTATAATCTATAGCCGGTGCTTCTTTGCCTGTTAAAATTTTTGATAATTTATTTTCATCGGTTATAGTAGCTTGTAGCATTTTAAGCTTAGTTTCATTAAGATTTTGTTGTAAAGGATCATTAAAAGAAAACTGAAATTGAGTAGTTAATAATTCTTCATTAAATTTAGCTTCTAATTTCATTGCATTAAAAGTTTCAGATAAATTAAACTTAGTTATAAAGTCTCCATCTACTGATTTATGAAATAATTGCCTGCTTCTATATCCGAAGTATCTATATTATCAGATTCAACTTCTTCTAATTTTTTTGACTTATCCTCATTATCCTTAAATAAAGTATGTGTCACATTCTTCTTTAATTCATCAGGAGACGCTAATAATGTACGAAAATGTTCTAAGTCTTTAGAATTTGTTTTAAAAATGACTTTATTATCGATTACCTTTGTAACTTCTACCTTTGTTCCTATAGCGTTTAAAAAAATTTCCCATTTTTTTGATGTCAAATGCTGTATAGGCATAATTCCTCCTTATTTTATAAAATTAGAAAGAGGGATTATATTACCATAATTTTCAACACAAGAATTTATTAAAAAAATTAATAAATTCTTGTATCCCTGTTTCTTTTTTGAAGAAATTTAATTATTTATTTAAAAACTTCTCTGCTTCAAGAGCCGCCATACAGCCTGTTCCTGCGGCAGTTACCGCTTGTCTATAAATTTTATCCTGAACATCACCCGCAGCAAAAACTCCTTCTACACTAGTTTTAGTACTACCAAGTGTAGTGATAATATAATTATCATCGTCCATTGCAATTTGTCTGGTAAATAGCTCCGTATTTGGCGCATGTCCAATAGCTACAAATACACCGCTACAATTCACTAAACTAATTTCTTTGGTGTGAACATTTTGAATTTTAACCCCGGTAACGGATTTTGGTTTATTGCTACCTACAATCTCATCTACTACATGATCCCAAATAACCAATATTTTAGGATTTTTAAATAATCGATCTTGCAATATTTTTTCAGCTCTAAAACTATCTCTTCTATGCACTATAGTGACTTTGCTAGCATGATTTGTTAAATATAAAGCTTCCTCTACGGCACTATTCCCCCCCCCTACTACAACTATTTCTTGATTCTTAAAAAAGAAACCATCACAGGTAGCACATGCCGACACACCAAAACCACGAAATTCCTGCTCTGAAGCTATACCAAGCCATTTTGCTTCTGCACCTGTACAAATGATTATACTTTCTGCTTCATACTCATTCCCACTTCCTGTAAATACTTTAAAAGGGCTTTTTGATAAATCAACTTTTTCTACGTAATCACTAATAATTTCTGTACCGACATTTTGAGCTTGCATAGACATCTGCTCCATAAGCCAAGGTCCTTGCACCGTTTCCGCAAATCCGGGATAATTCTCAACATCGGTGGTAATTGTAAGCTGCCCACCGGGCTGCATGCCATTTATTAATATTGGTTTTAAAGCGGCTCTAGCCGTATAAATAGCGGCACTTAAACCTGCGGGACCTG
Organism: Rickettsia endosymbiont of Cantharis rufa; assembly: GCF_964026445.1. Lineage (NCBI taxonomy): Bacteria > Pseudomonadati > Pseudomonadota > Alphaproteobacteria > Rickettsiales > Rickettsiaceae > Rickettsia > Rickettsia endosymbiont of Cantharis rufa. The sequence goes on along the minus strand of NZ_OZ032150.1, from coordinate 643,539 downwards.
AACCTATTATTAGTACTTTAGCAGTAATTTTCATAATTATTGTTTGTTTATTAATTTAACTTTTTTATGTCATTCCCGTGTGGGCGGGAGTCCAGTAAAACCTATAAAAAACTTGTTTTTTAGGTTTTTTTGTTAATTAAACGTAAGGTTATTTTTTCTGAATTCCCGCCTACGCGGGAATGACATCCTGAACGTTTATACAACACAAGGTCAGGCCTTGGGATGACAGACAAATGATATTACAATTTCTTCTCTAACCAGGACTTAATATATTTAATTTCCTCAATATTCATTAATGATGGAGCATGTCCTGCATATTTTATTTCATAAAGATCAAAATCTTTTGTTTCTTTCATTTTTTTAACGGTAGATTTTGTTAAAATTTGAGACTTTACTCCGTGAACTACTAATACTCTACATTCTATTTTATTCCATACGGACCATAGTTTAACATCTTCCTGGTTACTAGCGTTTTTCATTCCTTTTATTATAGCCGGATCATAATTCATTTTATATTTTCCGCCGAATGTAGCAATTACACTATATTTTGTTAAATAATCCCAATCTTCTTCGTCTTTGATACCTGATTGTGCATAAATAAGTTTTAGATGTTCTTTTGCACTAACCAAGTCATCTAAGATAATTGTTTTTTTAGCGTATCCTTCAATTTTAACTAAAGGAGCAGCATCAATAAATGCTCCTATATCATTTAATATTAAGGCTTTAAAAATATTTTTATATTTACTGGCGAGTATCATACCTATAATACCGCCCATTGAAGTACCAAGCCAAATAGGATTTTTAATATTTAGTCTTTTTAAAAAGAATAACGTATCTTTAATATAGGTAGTATAATTATAATGATTAGTTTTTTTGAAATTTTCGCTATCACCACGCCCAGGATAATTTATTGAAATTACCCTATAATCTTTACTTAATTCTTTAGCTATTTTATCAAAATCATGAGAATTTCTAGTTAAACCGTGAGCACATACTATTATATTTTTATTATTAGGATCACCAAATTCCACATAAGAAATTTTATGTTCCGGTATATATTGAAGAGGTAATAAATTAATATATGGACCAATTTTTATTGAATTAATTTTCATATGAACCTATCAATTTAAATCACTTAAAAATATACTGACCATTGTCGGCATATATATAACTACAAAAAGCAAGGACAAAAACACGGTAGCAGCAACTTTTTCAGGGTAAAATTTTTGTAAATTTGCTATAACTATAGTATTGGCGGCTAAGGGTGCTGTAGAAAGTAATTTTAACGCATTATAATAATCATTGTTATACCATTTTGTTACAAAATGATCAAACATGATAAATAGTCCTATCCCAAGGGGATAAAATATAAATTTAGCAGCAAAAGTAGCGAGGGTAAATTTTATATCGATTTCAAATTTTTGCAAAGACGAAAGAGCGAGCCCAACCATAACCATACCAAGTATCGAAAAAGAACCTTTCATATTATATATAAAATCATCTAAGAAGTCCGGTAAAGCAAAACCACAAAAACTAAACAAACATCCCAAGAAAAAAGCATTTAAAATCGGTAATTTTACTACTTTTAATATGCTGTCGGTAGTATTGGAAAAGCTCCTCATACAAATATAAAAGCCGACAGAGCATTCGTAAATATTAACTCCTATCACCGCCATCATGTAAATACTTAACGTATAATCATCAAAAAGTGCCGCCGCTATAGGCAGCATAAAATATCCGCCGTTTGCCGTACCTGCAGACAAAGCTATAATATTACGTGTATGATCTTGCCAAAATTTACCAAAAAAATAATAAGAAAAGAGTGATAAGAGTGTTGCGATTACAAATGTTACGACCGTAACGCTTAATGCCGAAAGTGTTAAGGTTGTACTAGCAGGTATCGTAAAAAATACTATAGGCGATATAAAATAGAAGAGTAACGAAGAGATACTATCTCTCTCAACATTTGAATATTTACCTGCTAAAAATCCTATTACTACACTTAATAATACCGAAACGGTTTTAAAAAAAACTATACTAAAAATTACCATTTATACTCCGAGTAAATAAAGAGTAGTATACGAAGATCAACTTCAAAAAAAGCAAGAAGTCCACAAGGCGAGGAACGGAGCGTATACTTAATACGTGAGCACCGCGGCTCTTGTAGGACGACGCAGCCAATTTTTGAAGTTCATCGAGTATAATGAGCTAAAGATATAATTACTTATAATACATGAGATTTTATTTTTTTCACTAGATTTTGTGAATATTTTTAATTGATTTTATATTTTAAGGTATTTTTTAGCGAAAATTAATAAGATTTTTGAAAGAATAGTTATTCATATTTCAAAAAAATCTTATAATTTGTAGCAAAAAAGAACCAAAATTAAATCTTTTTAGAAGTGTTCATAAGACCTGAATTTTGTAAAGATTTTTACTTTATAAACTTTTAATTGAAGTATTAAAAGAATTATGTTATTTAAAGATTCTAATTTAATATCAGGTTCTCTATATGCTCATAAAAAATCTATTTTGTTTTATTATCATATTTTTCTACCTGAATTCTTATGCAGCCCTGCTTCGCTTGGTCTTGAATTAAATAAAATTACACATCTAGACTTAACAAAAAAACAAAATTATTAATAAAGAACCTAGTTATTGGCAAGGATATAATTATTATATCGAACCAAACGAAAAAACTATCTCTGAAGTTTTAGTGATATGTAATGATTTTAATGTAAATAGAAACCGTTATTTTAACTATAGATAGGAATAAATTTGAAGAATTTTATAGCATCTTAAAGGGTAAGTATAGTTTAGAACAAGAAAATGATAGGGTGGTTACTTTCAAAGATGGTGATTGTTTAGTAATACTTGAATCTTCTGAATTAAATCCTGAAATGGAACTTGTATATATAACAACCGGTTTCTATAAAGAATTTAATCGCACCTCCATTTTACAGATGTGGATATTAAAAGGCTATACGTTCAATAAGAGTTCCGATGACTTTATCATGAATATCCAATGACTTGGAAAAACAAATTGTTTTACGTGTCAGTCTTTTGCATCTTGTTCTAAGATTTAAGTTACCCCGTTCTATCCGTTGAGTATATTTTTTACTAACAATGTGTTTTTTGGGATCTAATAACCTAGCATAACTTCCCCATCCATCTGTAAAGTAAAAAGTAACCTTAAAATCCTCCGGTTTTTTTCAGTAATGATTCTGATGTGCTATCACATCTTGTACCAAAAGTATAAGCAACTACTTTTAACAAAATCTTATCCAAAGAATATCAAAGCCATCTTTGTTTGGATTTATTCTGTACATAAGGCCATTGTTCATCTATTTCAGGAGCAATAATTACTTCTATCGTATTGATAGAATGATTTATCTTTTTTAACGCTAGATTTTTTTAAAACACGGATAACCGTATTGATACCCACTTTTAATACTCTTACTGTATCCCTAACTCCAGAGCCATTGATTGACATATCTACTATCTGAGTCTTGACTCCAGGCTTAGAGGCATTATTAATATATTACAGTTGAAAATATCGATTACACTGCTTGCATTGATATCTCTGTTGTTTTGAAATTGAATATCCCGCCTTTACTACTTTTTCTGTGTCGTTACAATATCTACACTTAACATCTATTCTTGATCTACACTTAACATATATTCTTGTCATAACTCCTTAACTATAATTCTCTCTTATCACTGTTTGAGGATTATAGACTATTCATGCTAAGCTGCAATACGGGGGCGCGACCGGATTTTTTTGCAAAGTACGCGGCAGTCTTTTTTAATAAATCACGTTCCTGTGTTACTCTATCTAGTTCTTCTTCAATCTCTTTAATTCATTATACAGATGTTCTTCATTTCTCATTACTTCCTTGGGTTTTGAATGTTTATTAACCCAATTATATAGACTAGACTTTGTAATTCCTAGTTCTCTAGCTGTTTGAGCAAAAGGTTGCTTAGACTCAATAGCTAATCTAATCGCTGATTCTTTAAATTCAGCTGGATATATCTTTGGATTTATACCTGGCATTTTTATCCCTACTGTTAATGGTCGTGCCTCCGTATTGCAGCTTAGCATGAATAGTCTATAATCCTCAAACAGTAATAAGAGAGAATTATAGTTAAGGAGTTATGGCAAGAATAGATGTTAAGTGTAGATCAAGAATAGATGTTAAGTGTAGATATTGTAACGACACAGAAAAAGTAGTAAAGGCGGGATATTCAATTTCAAAACAACAGAGATATCAATGCAAGCAGTGTAATCGATATTTTCAACTGTAATATATTAATAATGCCTCTAAGCCTGGAGTCAAGGCTCAGATAGTAGATATGTCAATCAATGGCTCTGGAGTTAGGGATACAGTAAGAGTATTAAAAGTGGGTATCAATACGGTTATCCGTGTTTTAAAAAAATCTAGCGTTAAAAAAGATAAATCATTCTATCAATACGATAGAAGTAATTATTGCTCCTGAAATAGATGAACAATGGCCTTATGTACAGAATAAATCCAAACAAAGATGGCTTTGGTATTCTTTGGATAAGATTTTGTTAAAAGTAGTTGCTTATACTTTTGGTACAAGATGTGATAGCACATCAGAATCATTACTGAAAAAAACCGGAGGATTTTAAGGTTACTTTTTACTTTACAGATGGATGGGGAAGTTATGCTAGGTTATTAGATCCCAAAAAACACATTGTTAGTAAAAAATATACTCAACGGATAGAACGGGGTAACTTAAATCTTAGAACAAGATGCAAAAGACTGACACGTAAAACAATTTGTTTTTCCAAGTCATTGGATATTCATGATAAAGTCATTGGAACTCTTATTGAACGTATAGCCTTTTAATATCCACATCTGTAAAATGGAGGTGCGGCCAATATAAATTTAAAACTAGAGAGGAAGCAAAATATGCCATATTTGAATATATAGAGGTATTTTATAACCGTATCAGAATGCATTCTGTTAACGATTATTTATCACCAGTAAAATATGAAGAGATACAAAATTGCGCTTAAACAACTGTCCGGAAAAGTGTTGACAGATCACCGTGGTAGATAACAACTCCAAGAAAATGAAGAATAGATAGACGAAGTTTAATTCGAAAAAGAGCAAGGAGTCCATAAGACGAGGAGCGGAGCGTATACTTAATACGTAAGCGCCGCAGTGCTTATAGGACGACGTAGCCAATTTTTCAAATTAAACGAGTATAGCCACTTCGGAAATTATAGGCATATGTAAATTGTATTTTTTTATCAAATCTAAAACTAATTTCAACGCTTCTCTTCCCTCTACTAGCTCTTTATATTCCTGTAAAAATTTCTTTTTATCGCTACTAATTCCAAGCTCATAACCGAATTTTGTATTGCGCGAACCTAACGAATAGCAAGTAAGAACTAAATCGCCTACTACTCCTGCCTCTAGTAATATATTTGAATTTTCTTGCATACCTCCTAAGGCTTTAGATAAAGTAGCAATTTCTTTCAAAGCAGATACTATAAGCGTTGCTCTAGCATTTTCGCCCTGCTCTCTTGCTAAATCAATCCCACTTTTAATAGCAAAGATATTTTTTAGCGCTCCTGCCATCTGTAATGTCACAATATCGCTTGTCACATTAGTAGTAAAAATTTTTGAACTTAGATTATTAGCTATCTTATTTGCTACATCTATATCTAAACTTGCAATACTTGCTGAAGACGGTAAATTTTTGACAAGTTCCTTTACAAGATTAGGACCGGATAAAAAAGCTATAGGGCTATTCGGTAACAAGGTTTTAAGTCTGTCGGAAAACAATTCGGTAGGATTACGAGCAAAACCTTTTGTTGCGATTAAAAGAGTGTTATCTGTAGAAATGCCGTGAGTTTTTAATAATTTTATTGAATCATCAAAAGCGTAAGACGGCACTGCAATGATAATTAGTTCAAAATCCTTAATTATGTCTAAGTTTGTAGTAGCCTGTAAATGAGCGGGTAATTTAATATCTCCTAAATATTTTACGTTAGTTTTGTTATGTAAAATTTCTTTTGCTATTTTCTTATCACGTAAAAATAAAGTAACATTATTACAGTTTTGTGCTGCTAAAGAAGCAAGGCTAGTACCGAAACCCCCTCCCCCATAAACTACAATATTTTTAAATTTATTCATTTATTCACTATACTGTACAAAAGAACTAGGATATCATTCCCGCGTGGGCGGGAATCCAATAAGACACATAAAAAACTTGTTTTTATGTGTTTATTTTGCTAAATATGTAACTTCTGTATCAATATTGAAGTTATTTTTCTGAATCTCCGCCTCCGCGGGGATGGCATAGAGTAGGTTTTTCGAGCCATGCAACAACACCTACTCGCAATGACAATCATACTACTCTATAACTTTCTCGAGATTTACTATTATCACGGGTGATTTATTAACTTCCTGTTTTAAGGCTTTACGGATTGTTCCTTTTATTGCCTCGATCACTTGTTCATCTGATAAAGCTTTTTTCGCTTGGCTTTGTTGAATGGTAACCAGTTCTTTGATGTAGTTTTTAATAAGGTTAACTAATGCCATATCCTCCTTTGGATCAAGCAATCCCGGCATAGATAATATCGGATTTGCGGCAAGTAGTCCTTGTTTATTAATTACTACCGATGCTACCACAATACCCGCTTCACGCATACGTCTTCTAGCTTTAAAAATCGGTGATTCTACAGGGAGTAAATAATTACCGTCAACAGCTAAATAACCGCTTTCAACCTTTGAAATTACTTTCGAATTATTCGGATCAAGCAATACTACACTGCCATTCTCAACCTCTACTGCCTGTTTTATGCCGTTTTTCTTAGCAAGCTTAACATGTTCATGGATATGTACCGACTCGCCGTGAACAGGAATACAAATATTCGGTCTAATTAGAGAATACATTTTTTTTAGCTCATCAATCGATGGATGTCCTGAGACATGGACAAAATGATCTCGCTCAGTAATAACTTCTACACCGCTTTTAACAAATATATTAAATAGCCTGAATATTTTCTTTTCATTGCCGGGAATAATTTTTGAAGAAAAAATCATTGTATCTTTAGGCGTAAGTTTTATTGATTGGTGGGAATTACTAGCTAATTTTGCGGTTGCAGCGAGTGGTTCACCTTGGCAACCGGTAGCAATTATAAGTAACTCTTCTCGCCTAAATCTACTAACATCGCGTTCACTAATTAGAGAAGTAATATCTTTAAAATACCCGCTTTCCTGAGCAGCAAGCATCATACGATGCAAGCTTCTACCGGTTAAGACTACTTTTCTACCGGCAAGCCCTGCGGCATGAATTATTGTATCAAGTCGTGCTAAATTAGAGGCAAAGGTTGAAACTACTACCATTTGAGGGCAGCCGGCTATAATATCTACTAAACTTTTTCTAACATCACCCTCAGAACCTGAGCTTCCTTTATTAAACACGTTAGTTGAATCACAAACAAGTGCAAGAACCCCTTCATCTCCGTAAGATTTTAAAAGCTCTTCATCGGCTTTTTTTCCAAGTATTGGATCATTATCAAATTTCCAATCTCCCGTATGTAAAATATTACCCGCATCTGTACGGATCATAATTGCTTGCATTTCAGGAGCTGAGTGAGTCAGGGGCACCATTTCTAAGGAAAAGGGATCTAGGTTTATTTTACTACCAGATTTTACTTCATGAATTTTTATATTTTTAGCAAAATCATATTCATTTAAACGAATCTTTAAAAAGTTTGCAGTAAAAGTAGTAGTATAAATAGGGCATTTAAGGCTATTCCATAAATATTGAACTCCGCCTAAATGATCCTCATGAGCGTGAGTTAAAATCATACCTACTATATCTTTTTTATATTTCTCGATAAAGCTGCTATCGGCAATTATCATATCAACACCGGGTAAATAATCATCGGCAAAACCGCTACCGCAATCAATCATTAACCATTTACCTTTATAATGGTAAAGATTAAGATTCATACCTATTTCATTAGATCCTCCTAGCGGTACAAATAGCAGATCATTTTTATGATTTTTGATATTGAATGATGACATAATTTAACTTAATATTTATTTTATTACTTTATTCTTATAACTTATTATTAGTTAAGCGTCTATATATTAAAAAAGAAATTCATATAATGAATATAAATAAACTAGCATTGATTTATAACCAAAATTCCAAGCATCTAGCTATTATAGAGGAAATTAAAAAACTCTATAATTACTGTAAGATAGAGGAAGCAGAAGTAATTATCGTAATAGGAGGTGATGGGGAATTACTACATAATATTCATCGTTATATGCATCTTAATATACCTTTTTACGGAGTTAATTTAGGAAGCCTCGGCTTTTTAATGAATCCTTTAGATACCAAGAATTTATTACAAAATATACATGAGGGTACGGTTTCTATCCTAAATCCTCTTCTTATGCACGCCGAAGATACGAGTGGTCAAATACATACGGCACTTGCTATTAACGAAGTATCGATATTTCGTAAAACTAATCAAGCTGCTAAATTTAGAATAGACGTAAACGGGATAGAGAGAATGAGCGAATTAGTAGCAGACGGGGCTTTAGTTGCAACACCTGCCGGAAGTAGTGCTTATAACTTATCTGCCGGCGGCCCTATTTTACCGCTTGAGTCAAACATGTTATGCCTAACCCCTATCTGCTCGTTTAGACCGCGTAGATGGCACGGCGCTTTACTGCTTTCATCCGCTACAGTTGGATTTGAAATATTTAATACAAATAAACGACCGGTAAATGCTACTGCTGACTTCCAAGAGTTTAATAATATCACAAATGTTACCGTTAAATCTACTAAGGATAAACCCATCGAACTGCTCTTTAATAAAAATCATACGTTGGAAGATCGAATTATTAAAGAACAATTCGGTGGATAAATTATTAAGAAATATTAATAATTTCTTTACTAGGAAGTAAATTAATATATAATGCCTTGTTAAAATAACTAAGTATTATATGAAAGCAAAAAAGTTTTCTATTAACTTTTCTGAAAATAACCATATTTTATGGTTATCACTTACGGGCGATGCCTTGGTACAAGGAACAATAGAATGTATTGAAGATGTAGTTACAAAGTTTAAATAGGGAGTTATTTAGAGGTTATAGAGAACGTAAAGGATTTAAAATTAGCTTTAGAAACAGTTAGTATAGCAAGTAATGTACTAAGTAATAGACAGAAAAAATTATTACTAAAATGTTTATTAAAAAATTATAATTATGAGGATCTTAAAAAAAACCATAAATTATTTGAAACTTATACCATAAATCAAGATAAAACGGCCATAATTCAAAAAGATATGAATCAGAAAATGAGTTTAAATTTGAACCTATATCATTTCAAAATCCTTTAGATCGTATTCATTATAAGTGTAATGCACAAAAAAATATTTTCTTTATAGCCGCAGCAGAGAAAAATATTCAAATTATGGGAAAAATAACCACGGATCTGCTTAATACCGCCCCTGTAGTTTCAAAATTATTAAAAACCGAATTATACTACCGACAATATCTTCGATTATTACAAGAGGTTGTAATATTTATAAAACCTGAAAAGCAACTTGAAGTTATAAAAAATTTAATAAGTACAATAATTATAGATCTTATAGCCTTAGCTCATTTTTCAGCAATATTAAATAATGCTAAAGGATATGAAGTAGTAACAATAATACTTGAATCTACACTGCTTAATCCTCAACTAGCGAATTTAGTAAGTGCTGGTGAAGAAAAGGAAGCTTTATATCGTTGTCGGACTAATCTGTGGTCAGCATATGTTAATACAAGAAATTTAACATCAGCTGAAGAGCAATTATTGCTCATGTTAAAATGTAAACCAAACAATAGTAACTTCTGTAATTTGTTTACGATTTATAGGCTCAATGGAAAATTTACAGAAGCAGGGAATTTAATACAAAATGCTTCTAATGATATAAAAACTTTAACAAAAATGGTTTCAAATTCTAACGAAATTTCTCAATCTAACTTAAATTTAATTAATCAAGCTAATTTACCTGATAATTGTAAAGGCATGTTACGGATCTTTCAATATATGGCTAAATATAATAAATATTCTACTTTTGAAAAAATTTCAAATAAAGAAGGTCTAGAGGATGAATTAATTAAAATTAGAGTCGCACCTCCATTTTACAGATGTGGATATTAAAAGGCTATACGTTCAATAAGAGTTCCGATGACTTTATCATGAATATCCAATGACTTGGAAAAACAAATTGTTTTACGTGTCAGTCTTTTGCATCTTGTTCTAAGATTTAAGTTACCCCGTTCTATCCGTTGAGTATATTTTTTACTAACAATGTGTTTTTTGGGATCTAATAACCTAGCATAACTTCCCCATCCATCTGTAAAGTAAAAAGTAACCTTAAAATCCTCCGGTTTTTTTCAGTAATGATTCTGATGTGCTATCACATCTTGTACCAAAAGTATAAGCAACTACTTTTAACAAAATCTTATCCAAAGAATACCAAAGCCATCTTTGTTTGGATTTATTCTGTACATAAGACCATTGTTCATCTATTTCAGGAGCAATAATTACTTCTATCGTATTGATAGAATGATTTATCTTTTTTAACGCTAGATTTTTTTAAAACACGGATAACCGTATTGATACCCACTTTTAATACTCTTACTGTATCCCTAACTCCAGAGCCATTGATTGACATATCTACTATCTGAGCCTTGACTCCAGGCTTAGAGGCATTATTAATATATTACAGTTAAAAATATCGATTACACTGCTTGCATTGATATCTCTGTTGTTTTGAAATTGAATATCCCGCCTTTACTACTTTTTCTGTGTCGTTATAATATCTACACTTAACATCTATTCTTGATCTACACTTAACATCTATTCTTGTCATAACTCCTTAACTATAATTCTCTCTTATTACTGCTTGAGGATTATAGACTATTCATGCTAAGCTGCAATACGGGGGCGCGGCCAGGTTTAGATTGTTACGGAAAAATTAGCAAAAAATTACAAGAAAAACTAGATAAGAATCAATATGATAAATTTGTAAATGTCTTAAAGAAAGATATAATATATAGACAATAAGGCGATAACAGCGTTAAATTTATCGGTAAAAAAATAATTGAAATTAAAATTGACGGTGACTAGCGTTTATCACAAATATATTACATTCAAACGAACATGGTGAATTACTGATAAATTTTGATCATCAAGGGAATTATAATGATGTAGTAAAATTTGCCGGCGAACATCATCTAGAATTTCATCAAGATTTGCTGTAGTACATATGTCATTCCCGCGAAGGCGGGAATCCAGCATAAAGTGAGATAAATCGAGCTTTTAATTTTAAAAATTCGCTGTATTTATGCTTTTCCCTTGAATTCCCGCCTACGCGGGAATGACATAAACCGAGCCGCGCAACAATTATAAGTTAGAATGACACTAGAGTAAGGCCTCTCTTAAAAAGTTATGCTTGCTCTTGAGTTTCAAAAAACATTCTGCAATCTCCTACAATATCTTCAGTAGGACCTCCAGGATATAAATTTATATACTCTGCATCTATTTTACTTAAAAAACATGATGAGGATAATTCTGCATGCACCGGTTCTAAATTTTTTGCACGTAAAATATAAACAGGGCTATTTGCATCTTCCTTAGCTTTATCAATTAGTTTATAATTATAAGTACCACCGCCTAAACGCTTGCTGTTTTCCGTATCTATATCTCTATTAAATTCTAATGCTGTGATATTAGAATGATTATCAGGTTCAGTAGCAATAATTGCCGCATGAGATTTGTAAAGATAAATATCCCCTGGTTGGATTAACTTTAACTGCTCTCCGCTTGTATTAGAGTCTAAGGTAGTAACTAACTTATATCCATATTGAGAATAATTTTCTCTCATTTGGGTAGTATTTATACCTCGTACCTGTTCAGTAGTAAGATAGGTTGCTTTACCTACACTACTTGAACAATCCTCAGGACCAAAAATTAATTGATCTTTAAAATAACGATGTCCGCCAAATTGGTAATCTCCAAAAAGTAACATTCCTTTTTCACCAACAAAATGATAATCTTTCGGTATCAACTCTTTCGGCAGCTCATATTGTGAATTATAAAATTCATAAACAGTGCTGGCTCCTACTAATGATGTCGGTTTAATATTAAGTTTTTGGGCAATACGTTCAAGCAACACTGAACTAACAGAAGAATTTTCATTCCCCCAAAACGATACCGTATTATCTGACTGTAAAATAGGTAGTTCATTAGAATTTATTTCATTTGATAAACCTCTATAAAATTTTCCTTTTGCTGTTTTATCTATTAAATTATCACTTTGCCCCTTTGCATAATCTAATGCCATTTTTAACTGTAGGTTAGTCTTGTTAAATTTTATAGGAAAACCGAGATCATTTACATCTTGTTCTTTTAAATAGTTATTTACTGATTTACTTGTATTATAAGACTCTTTTAAATCTTGTATAATTTCCTTTCCCATTATCTCACCACTTTTATCAATGCCATTTTCTTCCAATACTTCAACTATAGCGTACTGCTCTTTATTTTGCGCGTCTCTAGTTGCGAATTGTTTAGCTCTAATTTGAGCTACCATGTGAAGAACTGATTTTGAGTTAATATTAAAATCTTTCATAAAACCTCTTTTAAAATTATATAGAGGTTAGAAATTAATGATTTTTAACTATTGTGTCAATTAAATATAAAAATTTGTTAGTATTTTACTCAAAAGGTTGACGTAGATTAATAGCGGCAGATAAAGTACCTTCATCTAGATAGTCAAGTTCACCTCCGATAGGTATACCGCTAGCAAGGCGAGAAATTTTAGCAGGGTGTTCTCTTAGATATTCAGTAATAAAATAGGCAGTAGTTTGCCCTTCTAAGGTAGAATTAGTAGCAATAACAACTTCTTTAATATTTTCCGCAAAACATCTTTTAAGTAGTTCAGGTAATCTGAGTATTCTAGGATTTTGCCTACTAGCTGCCGATAAATTATGACCTAGTACGTGATATAAACCTTTAAAATTACCACTACGCTCCATTGCCCATAATTCAGCCACGGTTTCAACAACAGCAATAACCGATTTATCTCGATATTCTTCAGTGCAAATACGGCAAATATTTTCCGTATCCATATTACCGCAAATCTCGCATTTTACTATTTTTTTGTCTATCTCTACAAGGTTATTAATCAGGCTTTTTAACCTTATATCTTTATCTTGCAGTAGGTACAGTACTATACGTCTTGCCGACCTACTACCAAGACCGGGTAATTTTGAAAAAAGATAGATTAGCCGGTCTATTTCATTATCATTTGTTTTATTCATAGTCGGAGTATATATCATTATAAATGAAGAGTCGGTATATAATACGAAGCTCAATTTGAAAAAGAGCTAGGCGTTTTGAAGCTTTTAATCGCAGCGTACATACTAGTACGTGAAGATTAAAAGCAAAAAACAACGAGGTCAATTTTTCAAATTCAGCGAGTACACATTTAAGACTTAATAACGACTGTTCCGGCTATCTTATCATGTAATGCTTGTTTCTTGGAAGAAAAAAGTATGAAAAAAATTCCAATAGGAAAAGTCATATATCCTAAAAATCTTTTAATTAACTGCTTTAAAGTCGGACGATTTAATGTTACGGCATCTACGAGTTTCATACGTAGAAATATTTTACTAAGCGTTGCACCTTTATAATACCAAAACGTTACAAAATACGAGCCTATTACTAATATATTAGTAGCAAAAATTGAGATATTAAACAAAATATATTTGTTAAAATTTCCTGCTTTAAGATATTCATAAAATTCCTGACTCATAACAGAGCTAAACATTTCATTAGGATTATAAAAAGTAATGTTATTGCTAAGGAAATAATCATTAAAGAACAACCATAATAAATTAAAAGAACAAGATTGTGATATTGGGATTGCTATAAAGGCAAATAATGATAAATCAAGTGCCGTAGAAAAAATTCGTGCTATAAAATCAGGATAAATAATTTGCTTTTTCATTGCCGGTTACTTTATTTTGGTGTTAGATAGTAAAGGTTGTGGTATGGTACTCTTTTGTCATCCTAGCTAATTTGATCGCGGGATCTAGTCTTTTTTTTAATTTTTTTATGGATATCGTGGTCAAGTCACGGGGTGACAACAAAAGGATCGAGCAGTACAGCATACATAATCAAAATTCAATATATTACATTTATGAATCAATTTGAAGCATATAGTTTATTATTTGTTGATAGTTTTGTCTCAAATCTTGTTATCAGTTTTCAGAATGAGTTAATATTTCATTCTATGAAAATGTTTGGAGGCTATAATAGTTTAATAATGCTGTTAGTAGCTACTTGTGCTTCTCTTAGCGGTAATACAGTCAATTATATCTTTGGAAGAGTAGTTTTAAATATCTTTTATACTTCCAAAAATGAACAAAATATTTTAAGACTTAAAAATTTAACAAAACTATATTATAAATATGAGTTATTTATACTTTTCTTAATGGCGTTTCCTTTTTGGGGCTGTTTTATTTCTTTATTCTCTGGTTTTTTTAAAACCAAATTTCTAAAATTTTTGAGCGTTGGTTGTTTGGCAAAAGTATGCTATTATGCTCTAGGTTTTGTGAACATTTCTAATTGATTTGTTATTTTGAGGTATTTTTTAGTGAAAATTAATAAAATTTTTATAGAAATAGTTATTCATATTTCAAAAAAAATCTTATAATTTGTAGCAAAAAATAACCAAAATTAAATCTTTTTAGAAAAGTTTACAAAACCTAAAATTATATATATCTTAACTTATGAAAAAATTAACTAAAGCAAATTCTCATAGACAACAAAAATTAGCAAGCATTATAAATGAAGCATTAATCGAAATTCTAAGGCGTGGTAAAATGCTGGATAGCAGACTTTTTGATTGTCCTCTCACTATTACGAAAGTTATAGTTACCACCGACCTAAAAATAGCTAATTGTTATTTCTTGCCTTTTAATACTAAACTAACAATAGATGAAATTATGAATGCCTTAAATAATTCTAAAAATGCTATCAGAAATTTTATTACTAATAAAATAAATATGAAATTCTCGCCTGATATAAGATTTCATTACGATCACGGGTTCGAGAATGCTACAAAAGTAGAAGAGTTACTAAAAAATATTAGTACTAGTAATTAAATATTAGGTAGGTAGACGAAGTTTAATTTGAAAAAGAGTAGTAGTCTATAAGGCGAGGAACGGAAGCCATTACTTAATACGTGAGTACCGCAGAACTTATTAGACTTTGTGCTAATTTTCAAATTAAACGAGTATAGGTGCTAGGGGATAAACTCAATCATTAAAAACAATAATTATCCGTTATATTAAAATACTTATGAATAAGTGTTAGTATAACAGCCCTCTAGCATAAATGGACTAAGGACTATAAAATGTTTTGCAACGATGGAGTTTAAACATCATTTACAAAACGAGGATATCATAATAATTGAAATAATCAAGATATTTTAGTTATCTTTTAATATTTTTTAAACTTTAATTTTAACTCAAATAAAAATAAATTCTTATTTTTATTAAATAACTTTAAAAGATTATTTTTTTATATTAATATATAGGAATCATCTTTTAATAAAAAATAAATAGAATAATGTCTCCTCAAATAATCGAGCTATTAATTTTTGCCGCTATTGCCTTTTTTATTATTAACAAATTAATTACGACTCTTGGTTCTACCTCAGAAGAGGAACAGACAAAGCAAAAATCTTATTTTGGCGAACCAGTTATTAAAGACGTAACTCAGAGCGCAGTTAAATCTAATAAAAAAGAAAAAAATTTCCCAACAGCCCAAGATATTAAAGCTTTTAAAGATATAATAGTAGAGCAAAATATAACTGCGGTTGTAGACGGAATGGAACAGGTACATAAACGCCTTTATTCATTTGATCCGGTTAAATTTATAAATAATGCTAAAACTGCTTTTCAAATGATTATAGAAGCTGCTTATAAAAAGGATACTCAAGAATTATCTGAGTTGATAGATAAAAGATATTTGGAAGAATTTGAAAAAATAACACAATCTTACGGTGATTTTTTTGACTCATCGGCTTTAAATGCAAAATATTCAGAAATTTATATGTTTGGCAATAATATTTTTATTAAATTACTATTCCAAGGTAAAAATGTAGTTGACAAAATCGAATACTTAAAAGAAGAATGGACATTTACACGTAATGCTAATACCAGAGAAGTAGATTGGTTTTTAAGTAATATTGAGAGAGTGTAGATAAAATTCTACATCATTGCGAGAAAATTACGAAGTAATTAACGAAGTAATCTCAGGATATTTGTCGAGATTGCCACGAAGCCTATGGCTGCTCGCAATGACGGCTTAAATAACCTAACAAGTTATATAGTAATGACAAAATTTTTCTATATTATAGGCACTATATTAATAATAAGTGTCGGTATTTTTATGTTTCAAAAGCAAACGATAACAGATAACAATCATATAATCCCAAGAAAAGTTTTATTCGGCAATCCTGATAAAGCTAGAGTTTCTCTAACCCACGACGGTAAATATATTCTATATATCGCACCCAAAGATGGTGTCCTAAATATTTGGTTAGCTCCAAGCGATGATATTAGTAAAGCACAAGCCATAACTTATGATAAAGGTCGCGGTATTAGGTCTTACGCTAAGGCTTACAACAATAAAAATATTTTATATAGTCAAGATTTTAATGGTGATGAAAATGACCGAATCTATAGTTATAATATAGAAACGAAGGAGACAAAGTTACTTACTCCCGAAAGAGGCGTTAAAGCCGGTATAGCCGGAGTGAGTTATAAAAAGCCAAATGAGATATTAATATATTTAAATGAACGTAATCCTGAATATTTTGATATTTATAAATTAAATCTGGGTACTTTAGAAAAAGAACTGATTTATAAAAATGATAGATTTACCGATTACGTAGCTGATGAAAATTTAAATTTAAGATTCGGTAGTTTACTAGATAAAGACGGAGCCGTTGAATATTATGAATTAAAAGACGGTAAGCAGCAATTATATACTAAAATCTCAATGGAAGATTCTTTCAATACTTCTATACTAGGTTTTGATGCTAGCGGCGAAATTCTTTATATGCTTGAGGGGCGTAACCGTAATACTTCAGCCCTTAAGGCTATAACACTCGCTACCGGCGGCGAAGAAATATTAGCTGAAGATTCAAAAGCCGATATTGGCTTATTTGCCGTGCATCCTACCAAACAAACTCCGCAAGCAGTGTCTATAGATTATGATAGAGTTTCATACAAGATATTAGATAAAGATATTGAGGATGATATTAAATATCTGCAAGATCTTGATCGTGGTGATTTAATTATCAACAGCAGGACGTTAGACGACAAAACTTGGATTGTTGCTTATATGGCTGATAACGCACCGGTGAAATTTTATAAATATGATAAGGCAAATAAAAAAGCTGAATTTTTATTTTCTAACCGTAAAGATCTTGAGAAATATAATCTTGCTAAGATGATACCAGTAATTATCAAGTCACGTGACGGCCTTGATTTAGTTAGCTATATAACTTTCCCAAATTATGTAAAGCTTGATGAAGATAATATACCAGATAGAAAAGTACCTCTAATCTTAAATGTTCATGGCGGTCCGTGGGTGCGTGATAGCTGGGGATATGATCCTGAACATCAATGGCTTGCAAACCGTGGCTATGCAGTTTTAACTGTTAATTACCGTGGTTCTACAGGCTTTGGTAAAAATTTCCTAAATGCTGGTAATTTAGAATATGCTGGTAGAATGCACACTGACTTAATTGACGGTGTTAACTGGGCTATTAAGAATAATGTAGTTGATTCTGATAAAGTTTGTATTATGGGTGGAAGCTATGGAGGTTATGCAACGCTTGTAGGTCTTACCATGACGCCTGACGTGTTTGCTTGTGGTGTTGACGTTGTAGGAATGTCTGATTTATTAACACATGTGCAATCTAAAGCTCCTTACATGACACCATTATTAAGTATATATAGAACACGTATAGGACCTTGGGATACCGAAAAGGAAAAAGAATTTTTAAGACAAAGATCACCGATTAATTTTATAGATAACATTAAAAAACCTCTATTTATAGCACAAGGAGTCCATGACGTTAGAGTGGTGCAAGCCCAATCTGACAAAATCGTAAATGCCCTGAAAGCAAACCATATACCGGTAGTTTATGCCCTTTACAAAGATGAAGGACACGGCTTTGCCAAACCGGGTAACAGAATATCTTATTACGCTCTTGCCGAACAATTTTTAGCTAAGATTTTAAAAGGAGGAGCCGAGCATATAGAAGATGATTTAAAAAATGCTAATCTTATTCTGAATGATAACGAAAAAATTACCGGTAAGGAAGCAGAAAAGATTATAGATACAGCAGTTGGGAATTAAGAAGAAACTGTTATACCGCGGCTTGATCGCGGTATCTAGAAAAATTAAAAAAGAATGGGTGCCGCGATCAAGTCGCGGTATGCATAGTTGAGGTATCATTATGCTACTTACAAATACTGAAAATTCTTACGGCTTAATCGCAAAACTTTTCCACTGGACGATGAGTATTATAGTTATAGTAATGCTCATTGTCGGTTTCTCAATGGACAATTTCGTAGAACCACCTCTAAAATGGCAGCTATACGGCTTACATGAAGCTACCGGCATAGTTGTTTTATCTTTAGTAATAATAAGGCTTTTATGGAAATTCTATAATGCTAATGTTTTACTACCGGCTGATATACCGAATTGGCAGAAAAAAGCTGCACAAATTAATATAAATTTGTTATATCTTTTAATGTTATTAATGCCAATAAGCGGCTTTCTAATGACTATTTTATCAAATCATCATATTGATTTTTACGGTCTATTCACTATAAACTCTTTCGCTCAAGATTTACAATTTGCCAAAATTTTTAAAAAAATCCATAAAGAAGCCGCTTTGTTATTTACTGCCTTAATTATTTTGCATATACTAGCTGCGTTTTATCATCACTTTATTAGAAAAGATAACGTACTTAAGAGGATGTGGAATGAGTAAAAATATTTTAGATTTTTTTGAAAAAGGTAAACATAAGAACAAAAATGAACCAATCGATATAGACAAAGCTATTGCTATAGCAGTGATAGAAGGGAATCTTAGCTTAGATAAAAAACTCTCTTCTTTACAGCTTAAAGATTAATTATTATACTGTGCTTTAATTATTTAAATAAATTATTTAAAATGAATATTCATGAATATCAAGCAAAAGAGATTTTAAGAAGATACGGTGTGCCTACTTCCACTGGACTCGTTGTTACAAAAACCGAAAAGATTAACGAAACCATAGATAAGTTAAATACGGAAGTATATGTGGTTAAAGCACAGATACATGCCGGCGGCAGAGGTAAAGCAGGCGGTGTTAAGGTTGTTAAGAGTAAAGAAGAGGCCAAGAAAGTTGCTCATGACATGTTCGGTATTAATTTAGTAACACATCAAACAGGACCCGCGGGGCAGAAAGTAAACCGTCTCTATATAGAATCGGGCTGTGATATTTTAAAAGAATATTATTTCAGTATAGTATTTGATAGATCAGATAGCCGTATTACTTTTATAACTTCTACTGAAGGAGGGGTTGATATTGAAGAAGTGGCAGAAAAAACCCCGGAAAAAATTGTTAAATTTTCTGTTGATCCTGCAACCGGTTTACAAGATTTTCATATGCGAGGCATAGCTTATGAGTTAGGCTTTAAGGATAACCAAGCTAAACAGATGAAAGAAGTAGTAAGATCGGTCTATCATACTTTTATTGAAACTGATGCAGCGCAAATTGAAATCAACCCGTTAATTGTAAATAGTGACGGTGATCTACTCGCTTTAGACGCAAAAATCACTTTTGACGATAATGGTTTATTTAAACACCCGAATATTACGGCAATGCGTGATCACGATGAAGAAGACCCTCTAGAAACTAGAGCAGCAAATGTAGGACTTAGCTATGTAAAAATGGATGGTAATATCGGCTGTATGGTTAACGGCGCCGGTCTTGCCATGGCTACTATGGACATTATTAAGCTTTACGGTGCGTCACCTGCAAATTTCTTAGATGTTGGTGGAGGAGCTGATCGTGAGCGTGTAAAAGAAGCTTTAAAAATAATTTTATCCGATAAAGAAGTGAAAGGAATTTTAGTTAATATTTTTGGCGGCATTATGCGTTGTGATATTATAGCAGAAGGGATTATTGCAGCTGCAAAAGAAATAGGTATAAAAGTGCCGTTAGTGGTTCGTCTAGCCGGCACTAACGTTGAAAAAGGCGAAGAGATTTTATCAAATTCAGGTTTAGAAATAATACCGGCACATGATTTAGCAGATGCTGCAAATAAAATAGTTGAGGCGATAAGGTAGAGGTTTCGGTATGTCATTCCCGCGAAAGCGGGGATCCAGAAAAAAAGCGAAATAAATCGAGCTTTTAATTTTAAA
Source organism: Rickettsia endosymbiont of Cantharis rufa (assembly GCF_964026445.1). NCBI lineage: Bacteria > Pseudomonadati > Pseudomonadota > Alphaproteobacteria > Rickettsiales > Rickettsiaceae > Rickettsia > Rickettsia endosymbiont of Cantharis rufa. The sequence continues at coordinate 622,985 of NZ_OZ032150.1, read as the reverse complement.
AACTTACTGTTTATTACTAGATTCCCGCTTTCGCGGGAATGACATAAAATGACGTCACACACACAAAATAAAAAACGCAATCTATTAAAATAAATTATTATACATGGCAATATTAATAAATAAAAAAACAAAAGTAATCTGTCAGGGTTTTACAGGCTCACAAGGAACTTTCCACTCTGAACAAGCAATAGCTTATGGCACTAAAATGGTTGGTGGTGTTACGCCGGGCAAAGGTGGTGGAACTCATCTTGATTTACCGATTTATAATACCGTACATGAAGCAAAAGCAAAAACCGGTGCAAATGCTAGTGTTATTTATGTTCCACCTGCCTTTGCAGCTGATTCGATATTAGAAGCAATCGATGCCGAAATCGAAATAGTAGTATGTATTACAGAAGGAATTCCGGTACTTGATATGGTGAAAGTAAAACGTGCTTTAGTCGGTTCTAGAACTAGATTAATCGGTCCTAATTGTCCAGGAATTATAACTCCTGATGAATGTAAAATCGGTATAATGCCGGGGCATATTCACAAAAAGGGCTCAATAGGTGTCGTTTCAAGATCAGGTACTTTAACTTATGAGGCAGTAGCACAGACAACAACCGTAGGGCTTGGGCAATCTACATGCGTCGGTATTGGCGGCGATCCTGTTAATGGGACTAATTTTGTTGATTGTATTGAAATGTTTTTGAAAGATGATGATACAAAAGCTATTATTATGATTGGTGAAATTGGTGGTAATGCGGAAGAAGATGCAGCCGATTTTATCAAACAATCAAAAATCAAAAAACCTATTGTTAGCTTTATAGCAGGTATTACAGCACCTCCTGGTAAAAGAATGGGACATGCCGGAGCTATTATTGCCGGAGGAAAAGGAAGCGCTGAAGATAAGCTTGAAGCTCTACAAAGTGCCGGTGTGACTATTACTAGATCCCCTGCCGATATCGGTAAGGTTATGTTGGATTTGTTAAATAGAAGTTAGAGTAGGATATATGCACTATCTCAAGACTAGATGAAATGAATAGTGCAGCTTATTTACTAAATAATGATTTTAGGAATTGAAGTAGACTTTTTGTGCAGCTTGCTTCTAAATATAATTTGTACGCCGAGAAGATAGCCGAATCTTCGTGTACTTCTTTATGCACTATGGTTTTATGCTCTTGCGTTTCTTTCAAATCCCTCTTTTTAGCTAAGTTATACAAGAGGGTCAATTGCAAAAAAAACTTAAATCTTTTTATTTTCCATCATTTATAGCGTAACTAATTTTGATTAAAAATCTCATCTTTTTTCTTTGCAGAAGGACGAGCATCATAAAATAATTCTATACCAGAAATAAGATTGTCGGTAAAAGATAGTAATGAAGCTTCTCTAAAAATACCTATAGGCCCAGGACAATCAAACTCCAATACCAACATAACCTTATCCTCATTATGAAATTTTTCACAAATTGTAAGATTCTTAAAGAACATCGAAAAGTTTTTAGCATCTTCAACTACTGATGCTTTGCCGTCCATAATCGCTAATGGGCCTATAAAATGAACATTAGTATGTATATACGAGGCCATTCCATCATAATTTTTATTAAGCATAGCCATATGATAAGAGGTTGCTTTATTTAAGTTTTTATCGGTCATAATATTTGTATAATTAGTTTTGGGAATTATATACTTGTATAACTTATATTTTCTTTTTATTTACCCAAGATGTAAATTCAGATATACTAAAAACTTCTATTGAATTACTACCAACTTGATCTTTGAGCCATTTCAAGGCTTCTTTTTTATATCCATCACCATCAATTATTATTATATAACCAAACCTCTATAAAGCAGTTACAATAAGATGGAGTAATTAAAATAAATCATTGTAATAACATATTCAGTAGACTTTAGAAAGAAAGTTTCAGCAATCAAGAAAAAAAAGAAGATGAGTTTTGCATCAATATCAAAACGTTTTGGAATAGGAAAGAATAGAGTATTTGTATGGACAAAAAGAATATCGCCCTTAAGAAGTAGAAATAAAGATTCAACAAAAATACCGCTTGATAGATTGAAGGTAGGCGTAGAGCAATATAGTGATGCATACCAATATGAAAGGGCTGAGCGGTTAGGAGTTAGTAAATCAGGGATACATAAAGCATTAAATAAGTTAAATATTACGTATAAAAAAAGCTTTAAGACATCCGAAGGCAAAAGAAGAAGAGAGGCTAGAATTTCAGCATAAGATCAAAAAGTATAAAGCGGAAGAGAAAGTGATCGTATTTACCGATGAGAGCTGTTTTGTCCGTAGTGCTCCTAGTGTTAGCAACGGAAGTAAAATGATACAGCACAATGGATAAAAATTGATACAGTATTAAAGTAATATCTTCTGGGTAAGGAGGTAAAAAATAATGATAATACTGGAGCAAATAATGGAAATAAAAATATTAAATAAACAAGACACAAGCCTAAGAAGTATATCAAGAGAAGTAAGTGTTTCAGTAAATACAGTACGTAAATATTTAAAATATGATGGTAGCCCTAAATATAAGGATGGGAGGAAGTTGATAACAAAGCTAGCCCCGTATAAGGAGTACTTGAGCGAAAGAATAAAATCAGCCTATCCTATATCGCTACCCGGCACTGTATTGTTTCAAGAGATAAAGGAGATGGGTTACACGGGCAAGATGACCCAACTCAGAGATTATTTAAAAAGCATAAAGCCAGCAGCTAAGCAGGAGGATATGGTAAGATTCGAGACTGCATCCGGTAAACAGATGCAAGTTGATTGGATTGAATTTCGTAAAGGCAAGAACACTTTATCAGCTTTTGTAGCTACATTAGGATATAGTCGAGCAAGTTATGTGGAATTTGTTACTAATGAGAAGCTTGTAACGTTAATAGAATGCCATAAGCGTGCATTTGAATATTTTGGCGGAGTACCAAAAGAAGTGCTTTATGACAATATGAAAACAGTAATACTGGGTAGAGATACGTATGGTCTTGACATACATCTTTTTAATAAAGGAATGCTAGATTTTGCAAAACATTATGGTTTCCGCTTAAGAGTGTGTAGACCTTATCAAGCAAAAACCAAGAGCAAGGTTGAGCGATTTAATAGATATCTCAGAGAAAGCTTTTATAACCCATTAGTGACAAAATTAAAAACAGCAGAGCTAGTGTTGGATGTGGATACTGCAAATTCAGAGGTGCTAAAATGGCTGCGAGATATAGCGAATATGCGTGTGCATGGCACCACAGGTGAAATACCTGTAAAAAGATTAAAGTCTGAGAGGAGTACTCCTCAACCACTACCATTGGATTATAGCGGTAGTCATCCTGCGGTATTAGAGATTATGGAAGGTAAAGAAGAACGATTTTCTACAGTTTCTTTGCAGCATTCCCTATGCGTATACTAGATATATTGGAGGCATTATGAACCTGCAGCACCAACGTATAGCAGAGATGTGCCACTCATTAAATCTTGTTCAGGTAGCTGAAAATTATTTTGATATCGCACAGTCCTTCTAGTAAAGAAGACTCAAGTTATACGGATTTCCTTGAGTCAATATTAAAAACAGAGTTGTTGGCGGGTCACGCCCCCGTATTGCAGCTTAGCATGAATAGTCTATAATCCTCAAACAGTAATAAGAGAGAATTATAGTTAAGGAGTTATGGCAAGAATAGATGTTAAGTGTAGATCAAGAATAGATGTTAAGTGTAGATATTGTAACGACACAGAAAAAGTAGTAAAGGCGGGATATTCAATTTCAAAACAACAGAGATATCAATGCAAGCAGTGTAATCGATATTTTCAACTGTAATATATTAATAATGCCTCTAAGCCTGGAGTCAAGGCTCAGATAGTAGATATGTCAATCAATGGCTCTGGAGTTAGGGATACAGTAAGAGTATTAAAAGTGAGTATCAATACGGTTATCCGTGTTTTAAAAAAATCTAGCGTTAAAAAAGATAAATCATTCTATCAATACGATAGAAGTAATTATTGCTCCTGAAATAGATGAACAATGGCCTTATGTACAGAATAAATCCAAACAAAGATGGCTTTGATATTCTTTGGATAAGATTTTGTTAAAAGTAGTTGCTTATACTTTTGGTACAAGATGTGATAGCACATCAGAATCATTACTGAAAAAAACCGGAGGATTTTAAGGTTACTTTTTACTTTACAGATGGATGGGGAAGTTATGCTAGGTTATTAGATCCCAAAAAACACATTGTTAGTAAAAAATATACTCAACGGATAGAACGGGGTAACTTAAATCTTAGAACAAGATGCAAAAGACTGACACGTAAAACAATTTGTTTTCCCAAGTCATTGGATATTCATGATAAAGTCATCGGAACTCTTATTGAACGTATAGCATTTAATATCCACATCTGTAAAATGGAGGTGCGACCCATATAAATTTAAAACTAGAGAGGAAGCAAAGTATGCCATATTTGAATATATCTGGATTTCAATATTATCGGTATAGCACTTATACTTGGACTTCCTATTGGATATGCCGTTTATAAATCAAGATGTTGTGGTATAGTAAAAACTATACAAGAATTAAAATGTTTGGAAATGATGGAATGGGGTGACAACACGAGTATTAATTGTGAATAAGAGCGGAGGGAACAAGTCATCGATGTCATTCCTAATTCCGCAGAAATGACATCATCCTATAATAACATCAATTATATCAAGCTTGTTCAGTATTTGGTGTAGTTTGCTCTTCTCCAACAACTGGCATTTCATCACTATCATAATTAAATGTATCTGTTGTAGAAGGGGTGGACGATACAGGCGATTTACTTGCTAATTCAGTAGACTTTACCTCTAAATAGTCTCTTACTTCTCGTTTACCAAGCAATTCCATAGCATCATTTTTATTACTCTCTTTTATATATCCTTCTGGAATATATGCTTTAATATATTCTATATCAAATGCGTTCTTTAATAAATAAGGTGATATAAACTCTAATATGTCCTTGCCGCTTCTTTTATAACTAGCAAATGAATAAGTAACACAAATACCGTAGTCATTTAATTTATTGCAAAATTCTTGTGTTTTGTCTGGCGAATGTTGTTTTGCAGATTCCACAACTTTTAAAGCATATAATATCTGCTCTCTTGTTGCTTGAATAGAAACATCATCTGAAGCCATTCCATAAGCTTTTTCAAGCCCTTGATCTTTAAAATGTAATTTTTTTGTTATTTCTTTTATTTCAGTAACAATAGGGCTTTGAGGACCTTTTATAGAGGTAAGACTAGTAGTACTTACGGAGAGTTTACTTTTCATAATATACCTATTAGTAAATTTAATATATTTCTATATTCAGATATTAATTTTTATTAATAAATAATAATCTTACTTAGAAAATAATAAACCTATTAGATGGCGATAAATATATCACATAGTATGTTATATCGAGCAAGCATTACTGCTATTGTCATCATCTTCACGGATAAATTTTTGCTTTACCTTAGAATTGTTATTATACGGCTTACTATTTTTTACCGGTGAATAATTTACAGGCTCATAATTTGTAACGGGCGGTGCATAATTTTGGTTTACCGTAGCATTTGGACAAGTATATTTTGATATATCGCGCTTAGTTTCTCTAAGCATTGCTTTTATCTGATTTAATTCCTCTTGTATCTTTTTTTCCTTATCGCTATCGCTTTTTCTAACCTTTTTATTCGCTCTGCTTAAAGTCATATCGTCATCGGATTCAGCGATGCCGACTTCTGCTTTTTGCCTTGCTATATCCCTTTTAATCATTTTAAGATATATTTCACGATTTCTCTTCACTGGATCTATTCTCTCCCCCCTTAAAGGACTATCGCTATCATAATCATCATCATTGTCGTTATCATCATCAAGATTATCTTCTACTATATTCTTTTTAGCCAAGGTAATATATTTGTTATTATATACCGGCTTTCTTTTACCGCCTTTAGCACCTTTACTATCAACCAATCTATTATTTGCGGATTTTTGAAAATAGCTTCTAAAATTATCGGTACAAGCTGAAAGTAAAAACATTCCTAAAAATAATATTATAATTTTTCTTAACATATATTTATATTATTCCAAAACTTTTATTATAACGTAGCTAATAATAGCCAAATTTGCAAGAGTAAAGCACCAAAATTCTATGTGCTTAATTAAATTATTGTTATTTTTATGTCATTCTCGCGAAAGCGGGAATCCAGTAAAGAAATATAAATACAGTAAATTTTTAAAATTAAAAGCCCGATTTATCTCGCTTTATGCTGGATTCCTGCTTTCGCAGGAATGACATCGGCAGGGCCAAAACTTAAATCACTTCTTCTATTAAATCACTTAACAATACATGCCCTTCTTTTCTTCTTTTTAATAAATTTTGTGAGGCATCCTCTAATACCTTTGGATTACTTATCAAATCAAGTATTTTATCGGCTAATTTTTCGGCAGAAATGCTATTCTGCTCTAAACACCATCCTCCTTTTTTATCTTCCAATAATTTTGCATTGTAATATTGATGATTATCCGCAGCACTTGGTAGTGGGATAAAAATTGCAGGTAACCCTATATATGTCAGCTCTTCTATTGTAGACGCCCCTGCTCTTGAAATTACTAAGTCAGCCTTCTTATACTGCGATACCATATCATCAAAGAATTCAGCAAACTCATAAGCAATATTTAATTCTGAATATATTTTTCTTATTTTTTCTTGATCATCAAATGATGATTGCTGAACCACATACAATTTTAATTCCGGCTGCTTCTGCATCAAAATTTTAATACTATCCGGTATTAATTCTGAAAATAATTTAGCTCCCTGGCTCCCTCCGAAGATTAGTATAGTAAAGATATTATCCTTGCTTCTCTTGATGTCATCCCCGCGAAAGTGGGGATCCAGACTTAATTTTTCTATATTCCCACCTTCGCGGGAATGGCATACATTTCTAATACTCTCTCTAACTATTCCACCGGTAATTACTATTTTACTTTTTGCAAATTCTGGTAAATTTTTTACATTTTCATAAGAAATAGCTATCTTTTTAGTAAAGCTTGCAAAAAATTTATTAACTTTTCCAAGGTAAGAATTCTGTTCATGAATTATAATCGGTACTCTTAAAAAAATTGCCGCAAACATTGAAGATATAACAGGATAACCGCCAAATCCCACAATGACGGAAGACTTTATATTATATAATAATCTAATAGCTTTCAAAACTGCAATTGATAATCTTGGTAAAAATAAAAAAATATTACTTGATCGTTTTAAATCTAAGATATGAAAAATTACTTTTATATCCTGATTTATATATTTTTGGCACCTTAAATCAGTAATAAAATGAACTTCATACCCTCGTTTTATTAATTCCTCTCCAAGAGCGACTGCCGGAAAAAAATGCCCACCAGTGCCACCTGCTACCAAAATTATTTTTTTCATATTTCAATATTATGTATTTTATAAGAATTTAAAGGTGTTCGGTGTCTTGTGAAGCCAAGAAGCATACCGGTAGCGATAGCAATTGCAAGCGTTGAAGAACCACCGTAACTAATAAACGGCAATGTCATGCCTTTAGTAGGAAGTAAATGTAAAGTCACTCCCATATTAATTATTGCCTGAAGTCCTAATTGCGCAACTATACCGCTGGCAGCGAATTGTACAAACTTATCTGTTTCGTTTAATAATTTAATAAGACTTCTTAATACTATAAAAGCAAATATACCTATAACAATCAAGCAAATAATAGCTCCAAACTCCTCACCTGCTACAGCAAAAATAAAATCCGTATGTGAATCGGGTAGTACCTGCTTTACTGCTCCCTCCCCTGGACCGCGTCCATATAAACCGCCATGCTCAAAAGCCTTAAGGGACTTACTCACTTGATAATTCTCGCTACTATCGGGATCTAAAAATGAATTAATTCTTTGCGTTACGTGAGGTAACCAAAAATAAGCAATGGTTACTCCTATCATTCCTAAAAAACCGGCTAGAACAATCCAAAATATCGGCATACCCGCAATAAACAGCTGAATACCGAAAACTGCCGTAATCATTACAAGCATTCCAAAATCCGGCTGAATAATTAAGAGAATGGTAACAATAGAGTAAAGTATTACACAAATTGTAAAACTTGGGAAATCATCATTAAATTTTAGCGATAATATCCAGCCCGTAACAACCGCAAAAAACGGTTTAATAAATTCCGAAGGCTGAATAGATAGACCCAGGATATTAATCCATCGCACTGCCCCTTTTACTTCATAGCCAAAAAATTTAACTGCTATTAATAAAACTACACTAGCAATAAACCCAACTATTGCAAAACGCCTTAACCATTTCTTATTAAGGCATGAAAATAATAATATAAACCCTGAGGCGGCGGCTAAATAAAGTATTTGTCTAGATGCAAAATAATTTTCTTCAAGTCCTATTCTATTTGCAACCGCCGAACCTGAGGTGGTAACCAGCATTAGACTGAAAGCAAATAAAATTATTAAAGAAATTATTATTTGGCGGTCGGTGCTACGCCACCATAATTTAATAAAGCTATTAGATATTTCGTTATTCATGGCTATATGTCATTCCCTCGAAAGTGGAAATCTACTTTGTCATACCGCGACTTGATCGCGGTATCTAATTCATTATTTTTAGACCCCGTAATCAAGTCGCGGGGTGATAGTATGTTATACAATTTAATAAATAACTCACCACGTTCTTCAAAATTTTTAAACTGATCATATGAGCTACAACTAGGTGCTAGCAAAATATTTTTTACCTTTGCATTATCGCTGCAAGCATCTTTGTATGCGAGTTCAAAAGCTTGCTCAGGATCATCACATATTACAAAATCTACTATACCAAGAGCAGTATCTGCAAATATTTTTTTAGCCTGTCCATAAAAATAAGCTTTCTTAATTTTACCAAAATAAGGTTTTACTTCTTCAATACCTCCCTCTTTCGGTATTCCTCCTGCAAGCCAATAAATATTATCAAGTGCTTTAATTGATTGCATAGCAGATATTGCATTTGTTGCTTTGCTGTCATTGTAAAAATTTATATTATTTATACTACCGATATATTGCATTCTATGAGGTAAACTTTGAAAACTACTTAAAGACTCAAGTATTTTTGTAGATTCTACTCCCATTATCTTAGCTACCGCATAACTTGCTGCAATGTTTTCACAATTATGGATTCCCTGCAAATTTTTATTAAACAGCAATTTAAAGCTACTATCATCAAAAAAATTATCATTAATTTTATTATTAACTATTGATACACCATTTTCAAGGATTTTAGTAACCGAGAATGGAATTAGTTTTACACGTTGCTCTTGCTGCAATTTTATAAAGACTTCATGACAATAATTATTATCAATATTAATTACTGCATAACAACTATTATCCATTCGAGCGAAAATCTTAGATTTTGCTGCAATATAGCAGGTCATGTCTTGATGTCTATCTAAATGGTCAGGGGTTATATTAAGAAGTACTGCTATTTTAGCTGTAAAGGTTTTTACTAAATCTAGCTGAAAAGAAGATAATTCAAGCACATACCCATCTTTACTATTCTTGGCTTTTAAAGCCGGAACCCCTATATTACCTGCAACTGGATAGTCTAAACCATTACTATTTAAAATATGGCTTATTAAAGCAGCAGTAGTACTTTTACCGTTTGTACCGGTTACGGCGATAAAGTTTAAATTTTTTGATTTTTCAAATAATAAATCTATATCAGAAGTAATTGATATATTGAAATGATGAGCAATTCTTACTACTTCGTGCGTAAGCGGAACTCCAGGACTTAAAACAATTTTATCTAAATTTTGCCATCTTGAATCGGATAAAGCAGCAACAAGACTTTTTCCGAATAATTCTTCAAATATATCTCTATTTGCTTTTAAATCATCATAAACAATTACATCATATTTATCTTGTAGCTCCTCGTAAACCGATATACCGGTTTTACCAAGCCCCAAAATACCTATTTTTTGTTTTGTATGAGAATTCATGAATAACTTACATGTCATTCCCGTGAAAGCGGGAATCTGGAAAAAGAGAGGTAATTTTAAATATACTAGTTTTAAAAACTAGTAACATTTGTGTTTGTTGATTACTGGATTCCTGCCTTCGCAGGAATGACATATATACATGCTGCAACGAAGCCATAACAAACTTACTTAGTTTATCTCTTGCATTAATGCTTGCTCACCTTCATTAAACTCACCTTGTTCTTTTATATTATTATAAGTTGGTTGACTATTCCTAGGATCAGGTAAATAATAATGAGGAGGCACTTCTAGTGCTTTAGTACGCTGTACTTGATACTCATTAGGTCCAGCTGTTGATATACCTACTGTTTCTTTTAACTTTTTACTACAAGCAGAAGTAATTAATAAAACAGTAAATAATAAAAAAATCTTTTTCACTTAATACACCTTTAATTAAAATTATATTTCATAGTTTTTTAACTTGGACTAGGGATAATCAACAGACTTCTTGCATAAGTCATCTTATAAAGAGGAATTTGAAGGAGACACGGAACGCAGAACCGCAGCGTACTCAAACGTACGTGAGGATTCGAGTACCGGATCGACGTACAAATTACCTTTAGAAGATAACTTATATAGGGAGTCTAATTTTGCACGCTTCGACTGTGCTCACGTATTATATATACGCTGTGCAGTTTCGCTTTTAAATTAACCGTCCTTGGTCTAAGTTAATTCACTATATCGTCACCGCTATGATCGGTGTTACAAATTTTTTCAGCCATAGCTCCAATTTGGGTATTATCATAATTCTCTTTAGCTTTTTCTTCAATAACTTTTTTAGTACTATAATAATCTTCTATTAAGATAATTACTCCTATTGTAATAAAGCAATCAGCTAAATTAAATACGGGGAAACTATAATGTTGATAATGAAAATGAATGAAGTCAAAGACTGCCCCTCTAAAGAATCTATCAATTAGATTACCGACGGCACCACCTATTACAAAACTATAACCTGCAAAGCCTCCAATCGTTTTTGAACACGCCATCAGGTAGTATAAGTAACAGACAATAAGCGTATTCGTTATTAAGAAAATAGCATTACTATATTGATAGTATTCACGCATTAATCCAAAACTGATGCCATAATTCCAAGTATAAACCATATTTAAGAAAGAAGTAACCTTAAGCATTAAGCTCGGTTTCCATCTTAAATTATCAATAAACCACCATTTGCTTAACTGATCAATAATAACTAATGTTATTATTATACGACTACTACGAGCGAATGTTAGGTATAGTTTTTTAAATAGTGGGAACATAAATGTTTGTGAATGATGGCTCTTATGTTACGAGTCTTCCCAATTAAGTGTGTAAACTTTTTTTCAAAGGCCTAGATTATATCTTTAAATTTTATTAAAAAATGAGCCATAGCCGCATTCCAATTTGATATAGGCATGGACCATTTCTTGGTCATGTAATCAATTGCTAAATACAAGCTTTTAAAAACAGCATTATCATTTGAAAAACACGTTTATTTTTAGTGACTTTTCGGAGTTGACTATTAACGGATTCCACAGCATTAGTTGTGTAAATTATTTTTCGTATTTCTTCAGGGTATTCTAAGAAAATCATTAAATTATCCCAATGAACGTACCAAGATTTAGCAATTTGAGGATACTGTTTACTCCATTTAGATTCAAAAGCCTCTAAAGTGGAAGGTGCTTCTTTTTCTGTGCTAGCTGTATAAATAGGTTTTAAATCACCGGCTAGCTCTTTTCGGTCCTTGTATGATACATATCGTAAACTATTTCTAATTTGATGTACAGTACATAATTGATGCTCCGTCTTTGGAAAAACAGCACTTATAGCTTCAGACATACCAGTAGGGTTATCACTACATGCTATCAGTATGTCTTGCATACCTCTATTTCTCATCTCAGTAAAATTACCAAGCCAAAATTTATCTCCTTCATTCTCACTGGCCCACAATCCTAAAATATCTTTTCTTCCTTCTAAATCAATACCTAAGGCAACATATACCGGTTTATTTATAATCCGCTTATCTTGACGCACTTTTACTATTAAACAATCAAAAAATACTTAGCATATACTGGATCTAATGGACGGCTCTGCCATAGCTTAACATCCTCTATTATATCATCTGTGATTTGGCTAATTAAACTCTCGCTTACATCAGCTCCATATAACTCCTGAAGCTGTAATTTTATATCTAATAAACTCATCCCTTTAGCATACAAAGATAGTACCTTATCATCAAAACCATCAAGTCTTCTTTGACGCTTTGCTACTAATGATGGTTCAAAACTACTATTTCTATCTCTTGGCACTTCAATCTCAACAGCACCATTCTTTGTAATCAGATTTTTTGTGTTATAACCATTACGTGCATTTTGAGCATCACTTTGATTATACTTGCTATATTCTAAATGATTATTCATCTCAGACTGTAAAGCTTTCTCTACAAGACGCTTGGTTAGTTCTTTTAATAAACCATCTTCTTTAAATAAAGTTGATACATCTGTATCATTATTGATCAATAAATCTATCGCTTGATCCATTGCAGCATTTTGTTTCTGTGTCATTGTAATTTCTCTTTTTGTTATATTTTCTTTTATATAACCTTTGAGAATTTTACACACTTATTTGGACAGAGCCGATGTTTTTGCGTGGATCGGTTTTATCGTCATTACGAGAAGTAACTGCAAGTTTCGACGAAGCAATCTCAGGACCTTAGCACGAGATTGCCTCGTTGCTTCGCTCCTCGCAATAACGACTATCCTACAATAAAACCTCAACTGATTTCTCTGCTTGCAATTCCTTATCAAGCTTAACATTTAAAGTTTTTATTTCTTTTTTAAATTGTTTAAATTTCTCTAAATTTTTTCCGTTTAATTCTACACCCGGTGTTGTCTTAACTGACATAGGATTAACGTGTTTGCCGTCAATTTTAACTTCATAATGTAAATGTGGTCCTGTAGTTCTACCCGTACTTCCAACATATGCTATGATCTGCCCTTGTTTTACTATACTTCCCACTTTTAAATTTTTTGCAAAATTTGAAGCATGGGCGTAAGCAGTAGATAGCGTCCCGCTATGTTTTACCTGAATAAATTTTCCGTAACCCGACTTCCACCCTATTTCTGTTATAACTCCGTTTCCTGCGGAATATATAGGTGTGCCGGTTGGAGCTGCGAAGTCAACTCCTTTATGCAGTTTAGTATAACCAAGTATCGGATGCTTTCTATTACCATAATGTGAAGAAACTTTTATAACTTTTAGCGGGGTTTTAAGTAAGCTTCTTTTTACGCTTTTACCGTCTTCAGAAAAAAATACCTGATTATTTGCGTTATTATCATGGGAATAACGATATATATTATATTCTTTTCCTGAAAGATTTAATGAAACATATAGAATTTTACCGTGGTGGGAAAATTTACCGTCTTCCGTTACGTATTTTTCCGTTATTACGGTTGCAGTATCACCGCTTTTTATTTGACGCTGAAAATCGATTTGATAGGCGTAAGCATTAATCAGCTCTATTATACTATTATTCGATAAACCTAGTTTTTTAAGGGCTGACATGAAATTTGATTCAATACTTACCGACGATTTAGCAACTTTTTTACTTAAAGGCACTACAATTTCTTCAACTTTAAAATTATCACTCTCTCTAATTACTTTAATAGTTTTTAGCTTATCGATAATTATAACGATTTTATTTAAGAACATTATCTCTGAGGCTAAATCTTCATTCTCGTTTTCGGTGATTTTTGTTTCATATTCAAAAGTAATTTGTTGCCCTATTTTAAGAGTAGAAGATAATTTACCCTCTTTTACTAAATTTACAATTTTTTCTATTTCATTTTTAGGGATATTTTGTTCTATCAAAACTGATTTTATAGTATCGCCTTTTTTTACTACTACTTCTTTAAATAAAATTGTTTCTTCTTCACTACTATCAGGCTGTACTAAACTTATAGACAAAGTGTCGTTAACATAATTATTAACGGCAAAAGAAACAAAGACAACTAATCCTATAAATAATAATAAGGAGGCAGGGGTGAGGATTTTCCTAAGACGTGCACTAATAAAAGATGATGGTAGTATGCCATTTAAATCATAAGATAGTGCGGTATCATTCATTAAAATTGCTCTGAAGATTATTTGAATCAATTTTTCATTACTAATAATAATATGAACTATATACAAACAAATTACAATAGAAAATTGTAAAATTTTGTTTTATTTTTGTTTTATTAGTTTTTTATTAATTAAAATTAAATCCTTTATATAAATTAATAAAAATTAACTTATATAAAGACGAAGATTATGCTTAGACTTTTTCTATTTTTATTAATTTTTACAAATCTTATCTCCTACTCATCTAACTATAATGCTGTCAAAATGCTTAAAATAGAGTATTATGATAATATTTCTTTAAATAAAAACTGCTCTATAAATAGTAAAGTAGTTCTAGTAGGCGGTTGTTTTGATTTATTACATTACGGTCATATAGAATTTCTACACGAAGCTAAAAAAAACAAGATAAATACTTAATCGTTGTAGAGCCGGACGAAACAATTATTAAATATAAAAAAACGTCAACCTATCCATAATCAATTGCAACGAGCAAAAATTTTAAGCTCTTTAACGTTTGTCGATAAAGTACTTATATTGCCTAAACTGAAAGATTTTAATGATTATGCTCGGTTGGTGCAGAATATTTGTCCCTCTGTAATCGCTGTAACAAAGCACGATCCTCAGTTAATAAATAAACAAATTCAAGCAAAATTAATAAATGCGAAAGTAATAGAAGTTATTGACTTATTGCAACATCCTAGTATAGATACACTTTCTAGCTCAAATATTATTAAAAATATATAGTTTTTTATAAAAATTTATTGATTTTTACTTTAATAAAAATACATATCCATTTATATTAAATGTAAATAACTTTATATGTGTTATGAAAAATATTATTGCTTTAATTTGTTTTTTGATTGTTAGTAGTAGCTGCTTTGCTTCCGAGCCGTTACCTTGGCAAGTAACATTCCAGCCGCCAGCAAGCCCGATTATGGAAGAATTACATCATTTTCATAATTTTCTGCTTTATATCTCAACAGCTATTGTTTTATTTGTTACTGGGCTACTTATTTATGTATGTATTAGATTTAGCGCTAAAAATAATCCCGTACCGGCAAAATTTTCACATAATATTTTAATAGAGATAATATGGACTGTAATCCCGATAATAATCTTGATTATTATTGCCGTGCCGTCTTTTAGAATATTGCGTCATGCCGAAAAAATACCCGAAACGGATTTAACTATTAAAGTAGTAGGTTACCAGTGGTATTGGCATTATATATATCCCGATCATGATAATCTAGAATTTGATAGCGTAATGATCTCTGATGAGAATCTAAAGCCTGACCAGAAAAGATTATTAGACGTCGATAATCGAGTTGTTATTCCCGAAAATGCTACCGTAAGATTTCTCATTACTGCAGGCGATGTAATACATAGTTTTGCCGTTCCGTCACTTGGGTTTAAAATAGATGCAGTGCCTGGAAGAATTAATGAAACATGGACAAGAGTGGCCAAAAAAGGCGTATATTACGGACAATGCTCGGAGCTTTGCGGCATCAATCACGGCTTTATGCCGATTGCTATAGAAGTAGTGAGTAAAGAAGATTTCGACAATTGGATTGCGAGCAAGAATAAGGTTG
Organism: Rickettsia endosymbiont of Cantharis rufa; assembly: GCF_964026445.1. NCBI lineage: Bacteria > Pseudomonadati > Pseudomonadota > Alphaproteobacteria > Rickettsiales > Rickettsiaceae > Rickettsia > Rickettsia endosymbiont of Cantharis rufa. The sequence goes on along the minus strand of NZ_OZ032150.1, from coordinate 607,248 downwards.
CTATGAATGTTGGGAATCAAAAGTTAGTCGCCAATTAATTACTTTTTTAAATATATGACCAACCACAACAACCCTTGTCCACATCTTTTTCCTAAACAAGCGAAAGAAACGATATTTTTAAAACATTTTATCCATAATCCAAATATAATAGTCGGAGATTACACTTATTACAACGACGCTAATCACCCTAAGAAATTTGAATATGAAAATGTTAGAGGAGCTTATTTTGTTAAATTGATTATAGGGAAATTTTGTGCTATTGCTATGGGTGCTAGTTTTATAACCGATGATACGAATCATCCTATGGACGGATTTTCTACTTATCCTTTCTTTATTTTTGAAAATTGGGATAATTATACACCTTCGCCTGGCAAAAGAAGAGGCGCTGTTATAAGAAATGATGTATGGTTTGGTACAAACTCTACCATTTTGCCCGGAGTTAATATAGGTGACGGGCAATTATCGGTGCTTGCTCAGTAGTAGCTAAAGATGTACCACCGTATAGTATTGTTGTCGGTAATCCTGCAAAGATAGTACGCTATAGATTTCCTGATGAGATAATTGAGCGATTACTTGAAATTAAGTGGTGGGATTGGGATTATGATAAAATCACTCGGAATATTCCGGTAATAGCCGGAGCTGATATTGAGAAATTAAAACAGGCTTAGTAATAATAAGAAGTTTAGCAAATATATGATAATGAGTGAAGAAGGGTATGAAAATCACCCCGATATAGTTGATTTGCCTGAATGGAGAAAAACTTTTTTTATCTTATAGATGTAGGGCGTTATGAAGGTTATGATGACTCAATAAATTGCCTTGCCAAAAATTTAAGAAATCCGGAGGAATTAATACAAGTTGGGGCAATTGAAGCTACAGGTCTTTTGGTTGAGAGATTTTATAATGTTAAAGAATATCTGATATTACCTTTATTATTTGAAAATTTGAAAGGAATTAGTGAAAAAATTTTAAATGAAACTAGTTTAATATTATTCAGCATTGTCATTTGTATACTAAGATTAAGAAGAAAAGTTTATTTAGAATATTTTAAAAATAATTTGAAATTTTTAAGCGATGAAAAATTAAAAATACTTACAGATAAAACATTAATAAATTTCTTAAGAAAATGAGAAAGAAAAGAGAGTTTATTTTAAGCTTCTGTCAAAATTCTTTAAATTATCGAGAAGCTTTAGAAATTTGTTTATACTTCCTAAAAAAATGAAAGTATAGAAATAAACACAGCTGCTTTTGTTGGGCTTACTTATATAATAGCAAGATTTCAAAAAATAAAACTTAAGGCCATATTACCTTTTATCGCAAAATATTTAAAACATTCTTCTATAGGCTCTGATCTATGGTGGGATGCATGATCTTTATTAGGGAACATTGTAATTATGATACCAAAATTACGCATAAAAATAATTCCGCTTTTGAAAAAATACTATTCTGTTCAATTAAAGACTCCGTCAGTTATAGAATATATAATGACTAAAAATAAACAAAAGGATCAGGTGAAGCTTGAGAAAATGCTAAAATTATATGTAAATAACCTTGAGAGACAAAAGATTAAACTTAATGTTTCTAGTTTTCAAAAATCAACGTAAATTTTAAGAAATCAATTTAAATAAAAATTACAACTGCTATGCATTCAATTACAAGTACAAACGACCTAAACCACAATCACCATACCCCACACGGCTGGAAACGGTGGCTTTTTTCTACCAATCACAAAGATATCGGCATTATGTATATCACATTTGCCATTTTTGCGGGAATTGTCGGCGGTTTGTTCTCGCTGCTTTTTAGGTTAGAGCTCGCAATGCCCGGCGGCACTTTCTTAAATCATGATTTCCAGCTATATAACGTGCTTATTACCGCACATGCAGTTATTATGGTGTTCTTTATGATTATGCCGGCTTTATTCGGCGGGTTTGGTAACTATTTCGTACCTCTATTAATAGGGGCTCCCGATATGGCATTTCCGAGATTAAACAATATCAGTTTTTGGCTATTAGTTCCTGCCTTTCTCTTACTTATGGGTTCGGCTTTTGTTGACGGCGGTCCTGGAACGGGCTGGACGCTCTACCCTCCTTTGAGTAATTTGAGCGGTCATCCCGGTGCAGCAGTCGATATGGCTATTTTCAGCTTACATTTAACCGGTCTATCGTCAATCCTTGGATCAATTAATTTAATCGTTACTATATTTAATATGAGAGCTCCTGGCATGGGGCTTTTCAAGATACCGTTATTTGTTTGGTCTATATTAGTTACTGCATTCCTTATAATCTTAGCCATGCCGGTACTTGGCGGAGCTATAACTATGCTGCTTACCGACCGTAACTTTGGAACTAATTTCTTTAAACCGGATGGTGGCGGTGATCCCGTATTATTTCAGCATCTATTTTGGTTTTTCGGTCATCCTGAAGTATATATCGTAATACTTCCAGGCTTTGGTATAGTAAGTCAGGTTATTTCGACTTTTTCACGCAAACCTATATTTGGCTATCAAGGTATGGTTGCAGCTATGGTAATAATCGGTTTCGTCGGATTTATCGTATGGGCTCACCATATGTTTACTGTTGGGCTTTCTTATAACGCACTTATATATTTTACTGCCGGAACAATGATTATTGCCGTTCCGACGGGTATTAAAATATTTAGCTGGATCGCTACTATGTGGGGCGGCTCGATTACGTTCCCAACTCCAATGCTATTTTCAATAGGATTCATTATATTATTTACGATTGGTGGCGTAACCGGCATAATTCTCTCAAACTCAGCACTTGATAGAGTGCTGCACGATACTTATTACGTTGTTGCACATTTCCATTATACAATGTCGCTTGGTGCTTTATTTACAGCATTTGCCGGCTTTTATTATTGGTTCGGCAAAATATCCGGTAAACAATATCCTGAAATCTTAGGCAAAATCCATTTTTGGATTACCTTTATCGGAGTTAATTTAACTTTCTTCCCCCAGCACTTTTTAGGTCTTGCAGGCATGCCAAGAAGAATACCCGACTACCCGGAAGCTTTTGCCGGCTGGAATATGGTTTCTTCAATAGGAGCAGGTATCTCTATGGCAGCTGCACTTTATTTTGTATTTATTGTGCTCTATACGCTAAAATACGGAAAAGATTGTCCGGTGAATCCTTGGGGCATCGGTGCAGATACTTTAGAATGGACACTTACCTCCCCTCCTCCGTTCCATACATTTGAAACACCACCACATATTGGGGGGTAAGCTATGAGTGATTACACATATTGCGGATTTTGGAGAAGAAGCGGATCAGCGTTCATTGACGGAGCAATACAACTATTTATTACATTTTGTTTGTTATTTTGTAAATTAAAATTTTTTTTACCCTGCTACACCGCTACTAGCTCTAGAAAATTATCTTGCTTACCTTACAATTACAAGCAATATTATTCTTACTACAATCGCTGTAATGTTATATTATGCTTTGTTTGAAAGCTCTAAATTACAAGCTATCTCAGGGAATATTTATTGAATATGAAGATAATTATTAAAGCAGATGGAGCTAGGATGAGTTTTTTAGAATCTTTTTTTAGAGTATCATTAAGTTTTGTCTTAGGTATGATAGATGACTTAATGAATGTACAAATAATATCAATTATACATTTAATACTAGTAACTGTCAGTGTTTTATGCATAGTATTTACCAAACAGAAAATCTATACCGGATATGATTTGTGGTACTAGAGTAGTAAGACGATGAATAAATAAGCTTAAATAAAATCTAATATATAAATTTAGGGTTTTTATGATTTTCAGAAGATTTTTTGCTATACTAATTGATAAGCTTTTACTTACAATTATATCAACAATCCTATTTATATTTATTAGATTTCTCTCAAATTCTGATGCAATATGGCTCTTTACATCTTTTATTATCGCGGCTTTTTACTTTTATTATTTAGATTCATCAAAAACGCAAGGGACTATTGGAAAGAGAATATTAGGTATAAAAATAGTAAATATATATGATGGCAATGCAATAGACGGCACTACTGCATTTTTTAGGTTTATCGCCTGTTTTCTTATAAATATAACAATAATAGGTCTTATGGTAAGCATTATTTTTATGTTATTTAATGAAGATGAAAAAATGCTCCATAATATATTTTTTAGCACCAAGGTAGTAAAACGATAACAAAATGAAAAAGAAACCGATAATAGGTATTACCTCTGATTTAGCTCAAAATTGTGAAAAATACACTTATGCTGTTTTTCCATGGTATGCCTTGCGAAGAAACTATACTGATGCGATTATTGCAGCCGGCGGTGTACCGCTATTACTACCATATCAAAGCGAAACAATAAATGAACTTATGGACCTTGTTGACGGTGTTGTAATTCCAGGCGGTGATGAGGATATACATCCTAAATTTTATGAACCAAGGTATGCCGAAGATGTAGTAATTTCTAATGAAGAACGTGATAATTTCGAGATATTAGTTTTAAAGAAATCATTAGAGAAGGATATTCCGATTTTAGGAATATGCCGAGGAATGCAGTTATTAAACGTTATTTTCAAAGGTACTCTTATTAAGCATATTCCTGATTATATTAAAGAAACAGAACAATCCATAATAATTAATCATATACAACCTTCACCTAAAAACATAGTTTCGCATTCAATCAATATAGAAGCAAATACTAAACTTGCTAAGATAGCTAATAATCAGCTACAAACTATGGTTAATTCAACTCATCACCAAGCTGTTAAACAACTAGGTAACGATCTTATCGTGTCTGCAAAAGCAGAAGACGGGATAATTGAAGCCATTGGATCAACAAAACATAAATTCGTTATCGGCGTTCAGTGGCATCCTGAATATCTTAACGATAATGGAGTAGATTTAGAATTATTTAAAGAACTCATAAAAGCTAGTATGGTGTAAGCACTACTAGCTCTTTACTCAATACTTAACTAAAACTCCATTCTATACCTATTTCGCCTAAAATTTCTTCAGCTTTATCAACATCATACTTAAGAGCTTGATAATTATCATCATACTCTTCAAATACAGAAGTAATAGGAGAAATATTTAAAAAGTCTTTTGCCTCTTTACATAATAAAGTAATGTTTTTAACATTTTCTACTTCAAGACTATTTAGTACTATTTCTATTTTATCTGTTAATCCAGGTAATTTATCTAATAAATCTTGCTTAATTACATCAGTGCTTAAATTTATAGTTTCTAAGCTTTTATAACATTCATGATACTTTAAAATAACATTAAAACAATTTCCTACTGCAGATTTAGCTTTTAAATAATGATTATTTAAAATATCTTTCAGCTTAGAAATTTTTGCCCCATCATGTGTGGTTTTTAATAATATTAAGTTTGGTATTAAGCTTTCTGGATTATTTTGGTAATATGTAAGAGAGGAATTATATTCATTCTCATTGAATGGACCGTATCCAAGAACTGCAAAAATACTTGGAATGGTAAAAAATTTTAAATTATTTTCCAGTAACTTCTTATCATTTTTATTAATTTCTTCTTCTTTTTTATTATCAACAGGCCTTAAAAACACATTTTTAGGTAATATATTTTCAAAATTTGGATTTAATAATTTTTCAATTTCATTAGTTAATAGATCTACATTATCTTCAAAATTTTTTCCCAATCTAAAAGCTTAGATACTAATTTATCCTCAAATTTAATTATCTCCCTTATTTTATCGCTAAAAGAACCTAGTATTTTCTTAAAATTTTCATAAGTTTCGCATTCTTCTACTAAATATTTTTTTTTAAATTATCGTAAATATCATAATTGCTATTATTAAAACTAATAATTTTTAATAAAGCTTCTTCTTCTAATAATAAAGTTGCTGTTTCTGAATCTTTAGGTATTTCAAGCTTTTCATTATTTGCTTCCGATAATAAAGCTTCGACTGAACTTTCAGATATCTCATCTGATAGCAAGACTTCTACTTCTAAACCTTCAGATGTTTCAAGCTTTTCATTATTTGTTTCCGATAATAAAAGCTCCGCTTCTAAACCTTTAGATATTCTAAGCTTTTCGTTATTTGCTACTAAAAAGCAAAATCTTTTTAATGTTAAATCTTTTACAGTTACTATATCTTCATCTTTATAACTTAATAATTCCGATGGATTATGTGCCAAAATAGATAATATCTTACTACTTTTAATAATTTGTAATATTTTTTCTTTAGTAGGTTCTAACATTGCAACACCATAAGGAATAGGTGAAGTAGGATTTATCTCCTTTAAGGGTATTAAAGAATTAATAAAAGACTTGTACTTATATAAACTAATTCCACTAACTATATATAATAATTCAGCAATTGGTGCATATACTTCCTCATTTAAAATAGTAGTATGAGAATCATTAGGTATCCGGTATAAATCGTTATTAAAAATTTTAGCTACTAAACCTTTAATTTTACCTTTAGATAGCTAAGATAAGATTTCTTTTTTAAAACTAAATATTGATCTTGCTCTCTTGTATTTACTATATATGTTATATTAGACATGTTACATACTCCTTAATTTATATTAAAAATTTTTGTATAGAAAAATTAATAAAAATTAGTGATCAAGTATTATTTGTCATAAAATATGATTTTTTTATTATAATTTGTTTTAAATATCCAATATGTTATAGTTAGTCTAAAAATATATTTTATGACTTTTTTAGAAAATTTTGCTGAGTATATCATTGATAAATTGGGTAAAGGTAACGAAGTTCAAATAATATTGCCTAATAATTTCTCATGCCTAGAATTAAAGAAGATTTTAACCGATAAATATCAAATTAAATTACCTATCATTATTCCTTTTAGTTCTATCCTTTCAAAAAAAAATGATTCTGATTATATATCTGAAATAGAAGAATTACTTATTTTATCATCCATTATCACTGAATATAAAGAATTACCTTTTAATATTGAAGGATCGTTAAAAGCCGCAGAAATTCTAAGAAAACTATTTAATGATCTTATAATCAATAATATCGATATAAAATTAATAGAAACCTATAATAATTTTAACTATTGGCAAAAGATTTATAAATTTCTAGAATATTGCTTTTTGAGATGGCAAGAAGGAATATCGCTTACTCAAAAACAAACTAGACCTCTTCGGAAACTTGCTTATAGGGAGCGATTACAAGAAGAGATAATAAGGATAAAAACGAATCATAGGCACGTAATACTAGCAGGAATATTCAAACCTGATCCTTTCTTAAAAAAATTTGAAGAAGAATTAAAGGATTATGTAATTTACTACAATCCCAACTTAACTACAATTAAGGATAATATATACTATTACGACACCACAAATATTTATGACGAGGCAGCAGCAGTAGCTTATATATGCACTCAAAATAGTAATAAAAAGATAGCAATTGTTACAAATAATAACAAACTTAAGAAAATATATTGTAATTTTTTAGATAAATATTGCTTAGCTTTTGAAGATTTAATCGGTAATGATCTAGCTTTTACGAATATTGCCGATTTACTGATATCTATTATTAAAATATTATGTAATAATTTTGATTTAAAGATCTTATTTTTATTACTTAAAAACCCTTTAATTAACTGCTCTGTCGTACAGAAGTTAGAGCTAATGATATCAGGTAAAAACCGTTTTATATCTTCACCAAAATATTTATTACAATTACAATTTGATAATGAAGAGGTAAAAGAATATTGCCGTAACCTAATAGATATTTTATTTAACGATACTCCGCATAGTATACAAGATATTCTAACCTTAACTAAAGAAATAGCTGAAAAACTTGTACCTGAAATTTGGGAAAAAGAAGGAGGAGCAGAACTACTTGGATTTTTAACAAATTTAACCTCATATCTCTCTATGTCTTTTCTGTCTCCCCTGTCATTCCTGCGAAAGCAGGAATCCAATGATAAAAAAGACTTTCCCAAAATTTTCTCTTTTTTACTTGTAAGTCACAAATATTATAAAAATACCGACTCTGCTAATGTTATTATAGGAAAACCTGAGGATTTAACATTATGCGAATTTGACTTAATCATATTACCTCATTTTAATAGCGAAAATTGGTCTCCTAATAACAAGGCTCACCCATGGCTTAGCAAGAAAGCTTTGCAGATATTAAATATAGATTATGGTGAAATTGGCACTACTCTATATTCAAGTTACTTCAATTTATTTCTACAAAATAAACAAGTAATTATACTAAATGCTAAAAAATATGATGGAAAGTTGTCAACTCCTTCTAATTTATTTTTGAAATTACAGAATGTCGTTCCTATACTACCATATGTCATTCCTGCGGAAGCAGGAATTCAGCTTAATACAAACCGAGGTATGGAACCCCGCTTTCGCGGGGATGACATAGAGGGGTGCTGGAATGACACAAGGGGCGAATCCACAGCTCTTAGCACTACTTTCCCAACAATCTTATCCGTAACCGATATAGAAACATTAATAAGAAACCCGTACGGTTTTTATGCTAAGAAAATCCTTGAATTACGTAAAAAAGATAATATATGGGAAGAGCCTAAAATATCGGATTTTGGTAATTTTATTCATAAAGTTTTAGAGGAATATTCTAAAAATTATGACAAACAATATATTGATTTAAATTTGCTTGATAAACAAGTTGCCTTAATAAATATCGGTAATCATATTTTATGTGGCACTATTCTACCCACTTACACAAAAAAAGCTTGGCAAATAAAACTTACAGCTTTCAGCAAAGCCTTTATTTTATTTGATATAGAACGTCGAAAAAACTGTAAAGAAATCTATTTTGAGATTAAAGGGGGATTACGATTAAATATTGCAGGTCAAGATATAAAAATAATCGGTATAGCTGACCGCATTGAAATAAGTAAATCAAACAATATAACTATACTGGATTATAAAACCGGTACTATTCCAACCAAGAAAGAAATAGAGCTTGGACTCTCTCCTCAACTTATTATAGGAAGCTTGATGTTACTAGACAACGGATTTAATATTAAAAATGAAAATAATATAGTCAATTCAGTTGGACTTGGATACAAGGCACCGAGGGTAGAGCCTATAATAATAGGCGAGACAATGAGTAACGATGTAGGTAAGTCTAAATCAATTGGCTATATTATCGCCTACGTGAAAATAACTAGTACCGAACCTTATGTGCAAACAACGGAAATAACTTTAAGCATCGAGACTTTAAATAGACATAAAGCAGGGCTCATAAAATTACTTGAATATTACGTTACAAATAAATCCTTTTCTTATGATTTGAATTTATCAAAATATAATGATTATTTGCATTTGGGTCGATAGGCTAATTATGTCATTCCTGCGAAGGTGCATGATAAGACTCGATGTCATTCCCGCGTAGGCGGGAATCCGGTACTTTAAAGCTTTTTGAAAGCTCGATTTATCTCGCTTTATGCTGGGTGGGAATGACATAAGAGCTATGCAACAAACCTGGTCAAGCCACGGGGTGGCATAATGTTTACAGTCCCATCACTAACTTGAATCCTTTATTTTTAATAATCTTACTATCAGTATTATAAATAATCGGGTCGTTAATTTTTTCGTGACCAAATTTATTTGTTTTAAATACCGGAATATTTAAACTACCTGCAAAATTACGAAGCACTAACATTGTGCTTTCCGAATCTTTATCAAATGAACCAAATATTATGGCCTTAGCATCCTCAAGCAATTCTGCTTGCTTTAAGTGCAAAAGCTCACGATCTAATCTAAAAGCAGCTACATTCACATCTTCTAAAAAAAGAATTTTATCTTTGGTTTTTATCTGCCAGCTCGTTCCTATACTAGTCTGCACCATAGTTAAATTACCACCGGTTAGTTTGCCATTAACAAGATCGCTTGATTTTGCTGTATCGTTAAGCGGTAATAAATTATCTATAGTAACTTTCTTTACTTTACCTTTTAATATTTCAGCAAGCTTAGTAAAATTGCTTTGATCTTTTTCGGGCTTTAAAAGATCGGCTATATTACTGCCGTGAATAGTTTTCCATCCCCATTCTTGTGATAAAAAAAGATGTAAAGCCGTTATATCGCTATACCCTATAAAAAATTTCTCTTTATTTGGTTTTGGTAGTTTTAGTAAATCGGGAATTAATCTAGCCGAGCCATAGCCACCTCGTAAACTCCATACTACATTATCAGACTTATCAAATAATGCATCCCGCAGACAATTAAATCTTACCTCATCGCTACTTGCAAGAAACGGTAACTTGCCTTTAACAAGACACTTAGCCGGAATCCACAAATTTAAAGCATTAATATTTTTTAAATCCGATAAAGTCTTATTATCAGCACCTGTTGCCGGAGCAACAACGGTAATAGAGATATTTTTTAGATTATTGGCAGCAGAAAAAGCTGATATTGAAAAGAATAATATTACTAGTAAAGATAAATTTTTAAGAATCATAGATATAATTGATAGGTATTGTTACATTAACAGGTAAATCTACTATGTCACCCCGTGGTTTAACCACGGGGTCTAGTCCTTATTTTATTTTTTTAGATCCCATGAATAAATCACGGGATGACACAGAAGGGAAAACCGGATTCCCGCTTTCGCGGGGATGACATAGAAAGAGACGGGGGCGACATAGGAGCCAAGAATAACCTCAAGAAATTATTATAAATACGAAACACCGCCGCCTAAGATTTTTGCTTTTTCAATTTTCATTTGGTCAAAAGTAAGGATATCATAGTTATTGAATTCATCAATAAACGTTTGTGGTATATTATCGACTATCTCATGTACAGCTTCATATTTATCCATATCGTTATTAGAAATATATGCTAATTTTAATGCTATTTCCTTTTTAACAAGATTAGAATCTTCGGGCGATAATTTGCTTTAAATATTAGTTAATTGTTTTATAAAATTTGGTTTATCTAATAAATCTATAATCTTCTTAACTTCGTATTTAGCACCATTAGTAAGCGTTACTTCAGTTCCAAGTATTTTTGATATAACTTCTATATCATCATCGGAATCTTAATCTGACGTGTTACCTTTAAGGTCACTAGAGCTTACACTCGACGTTGCAGCTTTATTTAAAGTCTCGCTTGCTCTAAGGTTTTCCATTTTAGTCCATAACTGCTCAGTTGAATCATAACCGCTATCAGCTAGATATTTGTTATTTCCCTCTCTAGGTGGTACAAAAGCATTATCAATAAATTCTTTAACTGTCCATTTATTGTTAGATTTATTAAAAGCACTTTCTATAAACTTTGCTAAATTATTAGAGTCTAACTCTAATAATTTTTGCTTAAGGTCTATAGGGATATGACTTTTTGTGTCTAACCAGGTTTGCATTCCTGTTAATACTTAATCTATTAACTTATTAGTATCTTGTTGGATTATAAGACTTTCTATTTCAGATTCAACAAGTTTTGTCCATAGCTGGTCTGTCGAACTACAATCACAATCGGCTAGATATTTTCTACCTTCTTCTTCAGTTTTTACAGCATTATCAATAAACTCTTTAACTATCCACTTATTGTTAAATTTGTTATAAGCAGCTTTTATGAATAGTTCTAAATTATTAGAACCTAACTCTAAGAATTTTTACTTAAGGTCTATAGGGATATGACTTTTTGTGTCTAACCAGGTTTGCATTCCTGTTAATATTTATGATATTAACTTATTAGTGTCTTGTATCGGTGCAATAATATTATGCTTCTTAATATTAACATCAAGTTCATTTTTAGTACTAGCATCCAAGTTAGATACTGAGTTTTCATACTGAGCTAGGTTATTTTTAGTTTCTTTTAAAGTTCTTACTATTTTCTTAAATATTTTACTATTTCTGAATGACTACCCGTAATGCTTGTCATCCAGTCCCATTTAAAATATTCAAACTCGCCAGTAGCATGATTCGGAACTTCAACATGTGCAGACTTATGGTCATGTCTAATGCCGATTACATCAAGATCTTGTTTATATTTCTTTACTTGAGTATCTGTATCATTACGCTGTTTTTTAATGTGTTGCTCTATTTTTTTTCATGACCACCTCCTTAATTTATGTTTTTAATTAGCCCTCGTATCATACTTATATATTACCACATGTCAAAATAAAATACTGATAAAAATTAATTTTTTGATATATCACAAGCATGCAAGTCTTGTTTGAATTTTAGAGTATTATTTTCACCTAAAATTATACGATAAATTTGAATATTTTCAAATACTCTTTGAACATAATCTCTTGTCTCACGATAAGGTATAAGCTCTATCCAATCTACGATTTTTCTAGTATCTTTTATATCTCTTGGATCACCGAATCTATCAATCCATTTTACTACCTTATGACTTCCGGCATTATAAGAAGCAATAGACAAAATATAAGAGCCTCTATGGTCACCTAGCAATTGTTTAAAATGATGAGTACCGAGTTTAATATTATATACCGGATTCCTAGTTAAATCCACTACATTACATTTTGCATTTATAGATCTTGCAGTATCGCAAGCAGTTTTTTCTATAAGCTGCATTAAGCCCATAGCACTCGCACTACTTATTGCCGAATGATCAAAAACCGATTCCTGTCTAATTATTCCATAAGTTAAATGAGATGAGATAGGTAAACCTGCTAGATTATAAGGCGTCGGAAAAGCGCATTCTGGAATAAAAATATTATTTTGAGCAGCAATTTTTGCTACATCAACCATATAATGGGTATTATTACATCCCTTAATAATATTCACAATTACTTGAATTTCTGCAGGATTTTTAGTATTTGTAATCGCTGCTTTGGAATATATCATAGCTAAATGGTTTTTATTATATTTAACCAGTAATTTAATTGCTTTAATAATCTCTTTATTTTCTATGTTTTTCCTTTCTTCAGAAGTTATTACGGGAATAGGAGGCAAAACTAACTTTGTTCTATTTAATTCAATATTTGCTACCTGTCCGTAAAAGGTAAAAGAATATTTGGCTGCCTGCTCATAAAATTTCTTAGCTGTTTGCTTATCGCCTTTTACTTCATAGCTGCGACCTAACCAATAAAACCCGCGTGCCAAGCTAATTGGGGTTTTAACTACCTTAATAAATTTATTAAAATGCACTAATGCCTGATCCGGCTTCTTTAAAAAGCTTAAAGAAAGCCAACCTGCAAGCCACTCCTGCTCTCTTATAGTTTCAGGACAAGTAGCAAAAGGAAGCGTTGCTATTTTATAACTATTGGTAAAATCTTTGTAATCTATGAATTCACGAGCATAATAAGATTGAATGCGGCACCATTTAGCAAAATGCTTACGGTTATTTTTGGCTTTCTTAAATAAGGTAATATCTTCCTTTGTCGGTTTTTGCGTTTTCTTAGAATCCAAATAACGATATAACAAACCGGAAGTATAATATTTTTCAGGAACGCTTCTAAAAAGCTTCTCAGCGTTTGATGATTTACCTATAATCGCAATTTGTGCTTTAAAAGAATTACGATAGCTTTCTACATATTTTAGCGACTGCTCAGCAGACCTAATATCATTTTTCCATAAATGTTCTTCTATTCGCTCTAAATGATCGCTCGCAGTTAAATATTTATGCCATCTACTATAATACGCCTTTTCTTCTTCAGGAGTGAAATTGGCGTATATCCACGCTTCTTTAATAATAGGCAATAATATTTTCTGATCTTTAATTAAGCTACTTGCAGCAGCCGCATAAAACTTATAACCTTTACCAGTAAGCGGTGGATGTTTACTAAACCAATCAAAAATTACTTTTTTATTTGTATTATTATTTAGATATTCTTCGACTCTTTCTTCGAGTAGTTTATTTTGAGGCCAATTTGGGTTATCACGTAAAAACTTTATTACCTGCTCAAAACTATTATCTGAATATTTATTATTCAAAAATTTTTGTGAAAAAACGATTTTTGTTAAAGCTTTATTATTTACTTCTAAAGCTAAATCTTCAGCTTGTGACCAATTTTTTTGATCGATATAGGTAAAAATTTGTTTTATATTATCTACAGGACCGGAATTAGCATTTACTCCAGCCGTCATCCCGTGGCTTGACCACGGGATCCAGTTCAAAGCTAACAAGAATATCGTAATTAATAATTTTATTTTCATAAGTTTATAAGTGTTTTTATGTCATTCCCGCGAAAGCGGGAATCTAGTACTTTAAGGCTTTTTAAAAGCTCGATTTATCTCGCTTTACTCTGGATTCCCGCTTTCGCGGGAATGACATAAAACGAATCATGCAATAACACCTCTTCGCAGGAATGACATAGAGACTAACTAAACACCAGTAGAACCAAAACCACCACTACCACGCATCGTTTTTTCAAGCGCGCTACTTTCTTCCCATAATATACGTTCATACTTTGCGATTATCATCTGTGCAATTCGCATGCCTTTTTCTATAACGAAATCTTCTTTACCTAGATTAATAAGAATAACTTTTATTTCACCTCGATAATCTGCATCAATAGTACCTGGCGAATTAGCAACCGTAATACCGTGTTTAACGGCAAGACCTGAACGAGGTCTTATCTGCGCTTCAAACGAATCCGGTAGTGCTATAGCAATGCCTGTCGGGATTAGCTGTATACTACCTGCTTTTATTGTTATAGGTTGGTCGTTTGCAGCTATTAAATCCATCCCCGCACTATGCTCTGTAGCATATTCCGGCAAACTGTCTGAAAAATTTTCTAATTTCTTAATTTTAACTTGCGTTATATTCATAATACTTCTCATAAGCGAAGGGTTGATCTGGTACATTTATTGGCATTGCCTAAAAAAAGTTGTTTTATAGTATAGTTTAGCCTTCAGATATCATTCCCGCGGAAGCAGGAATGATATAGAAACTTTATATCAACTCTTTTTAGGCAATGCCTATTTATTTTATATCAAATTTATCGTTAATAATTTTATTTTCAACGGCATCAATTAAAGAATTAGCAAAATTATCGGTTAATATCTTGCTTCCCATACCAAGTTTCTTTTTAAGCCAAGGTTGTTTAGCACACAGATATTGAAACTTAATATTATCGCCGAATTTTTCTTTCATCACACTATACATATCCCCTATACCATCAATCAAGCCGTAATCAAGAGCCGTTTGTCCTGCCCAAAATTCACCGTTAAATAAAATTTCGTCTTGTTGTGTTAACTTCCCTACTCTTCTTGTTTTAACATAATCTACGAAACGCTCATAAACCTGCTTTTGTAGACTTTTTATAATTTTAAGGTCATCTTTGTTAACAGGCTGAAAAGGATCTAATACCGATTTATTTTTCCCTTCTGTGTAAACTCTTCGCTCTATTCCAAGTTTGTTAATCGCTTCATGAAAACCAAACCCGCTTGATACTACTCCAATACTACCGATAACCGAACTTGGCAAAGCATATATCCGGTCTCCGCTGCAAGCAAGCCAATATCCGCCTGAAGCCGCCATATCTTCAATAAAACTATAAATTTTTATTTTATTTTTTTTAGCAAGGTCGCGAATACGTTTTGCAATAAGTTCAGATTGTACAGGCGAACCTCCTGGGGAATTAATAATTAAACATAAGACTTTTAGTTTCTTTATTTTAAAAGCTTTTTCTATTAATTCATTTAATGATTCTAACGTAAGACCTGATTGCACGGTACTTACTTTACCGATAACACCGCTGAGGCGTAAAACAGCAATTATGTCTTTAGAATCGCCAAAAACCGAAGCAAATAACTGTTCTATTTTACTTATCTGACGTTTTGCTATTACCTGCTCAAATTCTGCACCCGCAATAGCCGATTTATTTACTTCATTCATTAATTTACCTATTATTAACCTTATACTAAATTCAATATTATTCTTTATGAAGCTTGGGCATAGCTCTTAAAGGTCGTAATCCAAAAAATAACCTTAATATTGATACAAATATTACGCATTTGATAAAATAAACATGTAAGAAACTTGTTTTTTATATGTTTTACTGGATTCCAGCTTTCGCAGGAATGACATTAAATACCGGAACTTCTTCGGTACTTTTTTGATTTATTATTTCCTTAGCCACACCTTCCTTCATTGGCAGCAAAGGCTTAGCCGGTTTATTAAGAGATTGTTCATTATAACTATTTTTCGGCTCAGGATAATTTCCAGGGATAGCGGATAAAATAGTTTCTCTAATTTTTTCGTCATACCAATTTGTATTACCGACAAAGCTAGTTATTATTTTGCCGTTTGGGTCTATTAATATACTAGTTGGTAAACTAATAACACCTAATACTTTAAATAATTCATTTCTATAATCATGATAAATCTGCAAATATCTTATTTGATAGCTTTTAAAGTATTCTTTAACAACTTTTATGTCTTGATAATCTTCTGAAATTGGAATTACCAAAAAAGGTAGTTTTCTAAAATCTTTTTGTAACATATCAAGATCAGGCATTTCCTTAACACAAGAAGCGCTCCAAGTAGCCCAAAATACTAACAATATAGTTTTTCCTTCAAACTGATCAAGAGAATATTGATTTTTTTCTTCATCAAAAAAAATTACATTATCAGGAACGCTTGAACCGCTTAAATGCTCTAGTTTTTCCTGATGCTTAGCATAAATTTTAGGAATAAAGATTGTTATAGGTAATAAAAATACTATAATATATAAAAAATCATATAATAATTTAGGTAATGAAAACACTTTATTTATTCTTATTAACGTTTATATGCGTTATATTATGCGGTTGCGGTATAAAAAAACCTTTGGAGTCTCCCGTGCAAGAGGCAAAACGTCATTGCGAGGAAAAACTGTAAGTTTTGACAAAGCAATCTTGTACCAAAGTCCTGAGATTGCCACGCTCCTTTCAGTCGCTCGCAATGACGTTACTATCAATATCTCTTAAGCGTCGTACCTTGTAATACTAAATCAAAACAATACGACATCATATTTTCCTGCGGTTCGATCAATATCGGGTTTACTTCACCGCACTCATTATCACACATATTTTTATTAGATAAATCTAAACGTGTTTCAAGGGGCGCAAGACTGGAATGTTCTATTCTTATATTTGCACTTCTTAAATAACGAGAAGATTTATAAGGTAACATGCTAATAAAGTAATATTCTCCTTTGTTATTGGTAGTAGCGATGCCGGAGCCAGTGAAACTTGAATCGCTTTTACTTGTGAATCTTTTTTTATCGATTCGAGTTTTTAAAGGTTCATAGGGATATTTACCGCTGCTTCCTGCTTGCCATAAATAAACTTTAGCATCTGCCACCGGCACGCAATTTTGATCTAATATTTTCCCTTTAATTAATATTTTTTCACCATAAAACTTTGATAATTTTCCTGTTTTACGTAATAAATTATTAGTAGGTTCAAAAACTTTTGGTTCATAATCATTGAATATATTTCTAGTAATTTTACAACGATTAAGCTTATTAGGATAAATTTCAGAAGCAGCAAATATGTTTAATGTCCAAAAACATAAAGAACAAAATATAAATTTTTTCACTTTTCACCACTATATTTATAGAATTCTGCATTTAAATTTAGACCAATTATTTATATTAATCAAATTATTTTTATTCTCATTTGATTATTAAGTAATTGATTGTTATAGTAAACTTTATTGTACTAAAATATACTCCTGATAAATGGCAGAACAGAAGATAGACGAAGTTTAATTTGGACAAGAGCAAGGAGTATATAAGGCAAGGAGCGGAGCGTATAATAATACGTGAACACCGCAGATCTTATAATACGACGTAGCCAATTTTTCAAATTAAACGAGTATCCATGCAAAAATTTTTATCTTTAGTAATTGTAATTTTAATACTTTACAATATAGTAAAGTTAAAAATATCCCCCGACGACAATAATCCTACAGTTGTGGAACAAACGGCTTCAAATAATTTATCTACCAATGAAAACCGAACTAGTATAAATAATGAACCACCTATTTCATTAAATGGTAATTTATTTGAACGTACGGTTTCAAAAATAGTAATAAATGCTCTTAAAACCGAAGAAGGGAAAACATTCTTTGAAAATATTTTACAGCCGTTAAATGGACCTATCAACCCTAATGAGTACACTATTGAAGTACGTAAGGATTTAGTAAAAACACTATTTAAAATTAATACGCTCGGTAGCGGTAATATCGGTCCCGCTTCTTGTGGACATGTAGTTACTGTATTTTATCAAATATTAGATATGAATAATACTTTAATATCTGAAGATACTAAAACTTTTACCTTAGGATCGAGTCCTATAATGCATGGCTTAGATAATGTAATAATAGGTATGATGGTAGGAGAAGCACGAGAAGCTATTATTCCGGCAAAATACGCCGTTAATAATAGTAATGATATTATCTTCGATAATGCTTATAATTACAAAGTAAATGTAATGTTAAAAGCAGTATTACCACAAAATTTTGTTAAAAATGATGAAGTTAGAATTTATGATGATGAGATAGCTTATCGTGTTCCTTTATTATGTGGTGAAAAAGTAAGTTTTAATGCTAAAATTACTCGCTTATCAAACGGTAAAATACTATATGATTCAAAAGCAAAAGGACAAAAAATAGATATGAAGATCGGCGATATTACATATCCTTTAATTTTTTCTTACGCTTTGCAAGGTAAAGTAACGGTTGGAACACGTAGTGTTATTGCTGAAGGTAAAGCATTTAAAGCCTTAGGTTCTAACATAAATAAAATTATTTCTCATGAATCTTTACCGATAAATGAATATCTTTTGCTTGAACTAGGAGACTTTAAACAAAATTAAATAAATATGAAACAATCTAAAATATCGGATAATAAAGAACAAAAAAATTATATTTTGTTATCTATCCTTGTCATAATGATAATAATTGTATATCTTATAGCTTTAATAAAAATTGCAGGATAAATTTTGTGTTTATCAAAAATTTGAAACTTAGATGAGAAGGACAATTTAGTAGACGAAGTTTAATTTAGAAAAGAGCAGGAAGTCTATAAGTCGAGGGGCGGAGCGTATAATATAATACGTGAGCACCGTAGATCTTATAAAATGACTAGCCATTTTTTAAATTAAACGAGTATTCTTACTTTAAACTTTAATTAAGCTAGGAGTTTAGTATGGAAATCATTCAAAAAAATAAAAATATTATTATAGTAGTAGGTTTAATATTTTTAGCAGTAATTATTTATATCTCTACAAGTAAGATTCCAGGTAATAAAACAAATGATAATATATTAGAAGTGAAGATAGCTATAAAAGATCATAAATTTGTTCCAAATATAGTTGAAGTACCAAAATCTACTAAGATAAAGTTAATTGTTCATAATGAAGATGATACGGTAGAAGAGTTTGAAAGCCATGATTTACATCGTGAAAAAATAGTTATGCCACATGAATCAATAAATATTATACTTGCACCACTCGCTCCTGGGAAGTATGAAATTTTTGGGGATTTTCATCAAGATACAGCTCAGGGTCTTATAATTGTTAATGATTAGATAAAAATATGTTTAAAATTGCTTTGGTAGTGTTTCGTGAATGTTTAGAGATATCCTTATTACTTGGTGTAATACTAGCCGTAACAAAACAAATAGAAAAATCTCGTCTCTATATTATTGCCGGAGTAATGCTTGGGGTAGTATTTGCCTCAATTTTTGCATTTTTTACGCGTAAATTATCTTTATCTTTTGGTGGAATAGGAGACGAGTTATTCGATTCCGGAATTATGATACTAATAACAATTCTGATTAGCTGGACAATAATATGGATGCAGGGTTACGGTATAAAAGTAAAGCAACATATAAACGACTTATCCGTAAAAATTCATGAAGGTAATGCCAGTTATTTCATGTTGGTTTTTTTAGTTGCCACTACTATACTACGAGAAGGTGCAGAAATCATTATTTTAGTATATAGTATATCTTCAGTTGAAACAATATCAAGCAGTATTTACTTGCAAGGAGTAATAATAGGTGCTACAAGTGGTTTTTTACTTGGTTTAGTAATATATTTCGGTTTAATTAAGATTGCTAATCAAAAATATATTTTTAAAATCTCTTCTGTATTATTAATGCTGATAGCGGGAGGGTTTGCAGCAAGTGCGACAGGTATTCTAACTTCTTCCGGTCTAGTTATGTTTTTATCCGATCAACTTTGGGATAGTTCATGGTTAGTAGCAGATAGAAGTATGATTGGCAAAATCTTACATATTGTTACCGGTTATATTGCAAGACCTAACGGACTGCAAGTACTTGCCTATTTTACTACTATATTACTAATAAATATTTTTATACAAATAAAATTAAGATATTCTAGAACAGTACAAAAAAACGAATCAAATTAATTTTATCAAAGAGAGAGTAATTAAATTAAATATGTTTAAACTTTTATCAGAAATTGGTCCAGTAATAGCATTTTTTGGAGGCTTTTTTTATGGCGGTGGCATACAAAATGCCACTCTTTATATGCTTATTACCTCTGTTATTTGTATTACTCTTTGTTATTTTATAGACAAAAAAGTATCAAAGCTTTCTATTATTTCTTCATCTGTTTTATTAGTTTCGGGAAGTATAACTTTAATTAGCGGCGATTCAATGTATATAAAAATCAAGCCGACTATATTATATACTATTTTTGGAATAATTTTTCTTATGAGCGGTATAAGAAAAAATCCTTTTATCAAATATGCTTTAGAGAGTATAGTGCGTCTTAAAGAAGAAAGCTGGATAACTCTAAGCTATAGAACAGCATCCTTTTTCTTTTTTATGGCTATAGTTAATGAAATAGTTTGGCGTAATTTCTCAGATGAAACATGGGTAAAATTTAAAGTATTCGGCGTAATACCTATTACCTTTATATTTATTTTACTTCAAATACCTCTTTTATTAAAGAATAAATTACCGGATAGTAAGATATGATTTTTATAAAAAGTCTATTAAGAATTTTAATTTTCACAACTATCTCTTTCAATTTATCTGCCTGTTTACCGGTCATATTTGCCGCAGCAACCACCACTGGTATTGTTGCCTCAAAAGATCAACCAATGTCCGAAACATTAAATGATTCAAGGATTTCTGCCGGCATTAAAGCTGATTTAG
Source organism: Rickettsia endosymbiont of Cantharis rufa (assembly GCF_964026445.1). Classification (NCBI taxonomy): domain Bacteria; kingdom Pseudomonadati; phylum Pseudomonadota; class Alphaproteobacteria; order Rickettsiales; family Rickettsiaceae; genus Rickettsia; species Rickettsia endosymbiont of Cantharis rufa. The sequence goes on along the minus strand of NZ_OZ032150.1, from coordinate 586,182 downwards.
TAAAAAATAATTTTAAGGATTTAGGAGCTAAAATAAAGGTCGAAGTATCCCAAGGAAGAGTATTATTAACAGGAAATATTCAAAAAGAACCGGATGTCTTAAAAGCCGTAGAAATTGCTTGGAATCAAAAAGGCGTAAAAGAAGTTATCAATGAGTTAAAAATAAATAAAAGCAGTAATCATTTTGATTTAGCACAATATACTAAAGATAGTATGATAACAACACAAATTAAAGCTAAAAATTTAGTCAAAAAAGATATTAAATTTGCTAATTATACTATTCTAACTATAGATAATATTGTTTATTTATTTGGAATTGCAAGATCAGAAGAAGAGCTAAAAAAATTTGCTTCTATTGCATCAAAAATAAAGGGCGTTGAAAAAGTTGTGTGTTACGCTAAAATAATGGATAACTTTAACACAGATAGTGATAATAGTGAAGAATTATAAATTCAACTTGGACCCTTTGCAAAACGAAGCTAATAAAGAGGAATTTGAAGAAAACACGGAAGTGCTCACCACCGCAACGTACAAAAAAGCACATGCGGATGCGAGCGCCGGATTGACGTACAAATTAGGTCTATACTCCTGTAAAATAAAGAGTTGTTATGCGAAGTTCAACTTGAAAAAGAGTAATTGGTCTGTAATCCGAGGAGCGGAGCGTATAATAAACGTTCAGCATCCAAGGACTTACACAGACATTGTCGCCAATTTTGGTTGTTCAACAAGTATATTACTTTTATTAATTTTTTGTTTAGGACTAAGCGGCTGTAATAGCTCAAAAAAATTACCTTATTCCCGCAAATATTCATACAAGGAGTTATCAAAAGATGATCCTCATAATCTAACTTATAAAGGACATTATAAAGTTGGAAAAAATTATAGAATAGAGGGGAAAACTTACAAACCTCACAACCCTAAATCTTTTACCGAAACAGGTTATGCCTCATGGTACGGTGGACGCAAGGACGGTTTCCACGGTAAAAAAACAGCTAACGGTGATAAATTTAATAAAAACCTATTAACTGCCGCACATAAAACTCTTCCTCTTCCTTGCTTAGTTAAAGTTACCAATAAATCCAATAATAAATCAGTAATATTAATGGTTAATGATAGGGGTCCTTTTAAGAAAAATCGTATAATAGATGTTTCACAAAAAGCAGCTGAAATTTTAGCATTTAAAAATCAAGGTATAACTAAAGTAAAAATAGAGTATTTACCTGATGAAACCGAGAAATTTCTAAAAAATATTAATTTAAAAAAACCACAAAGTAAAACTTTAGTTAAAAACTCTAAAAAACCTTCATCTACTAAAGTTACAAAAAACACTAAATGTAGCGTTAATTGTCATATAAAACTTGTAAATTTAAAGTACAGGCTAGCAGTAAATCCTTAAAATAGTACCCTACGATTTTTATTTTATGTCATTCCCGTGCAGGCGAGAATCCAGAAAAAGTATAAATACAGCAAATTTTTGGAATTAAAAGCTCGATTTATCTCACTTTACGCTGGATTCCCGCTCTCGTGGGAGAATGACATCGAGCGTATTTTTCGATCTATGCGACAAAGCCTATGCCTCCTCGCTAATGACGATACATATCAGCTACGTATATTCTTTTTCTTTATTATTTTTGATTTAGTTTTTGTAGTAGATTTATTGTTAGAGGCAAGTCTGATTGAAGATTTAGCGACTATAGGCTTAACGCCAAAATGCTGATCCAACAATCCAATCATTTTTTGATCACGAGATGCGGCACTTTTGCCGCCTGTAACAACGGCAATCAGTGATTTACCGTTCCTAGAAGCAGTAGTTACTAGATTATAACCTGCTGGGGTATGAAAGCCTGTTTTCATGCCTTCCGCACCTTGATAATTTTTAGTAATTCTATTGTGTCCATTTACTATATTTCCACGAAATATAAAGCTGGTTTTAGAAAATAACGGGTAATATTTTGGATAATCTCTCTTCAGGGCCATAGCAAGTTTAGCCATATCTCTTGCGGTAGTTTGTTGCAATGGATCATGCCAACCTGAAGCATTTTTGAAATAGGTATTTTTCATACCGAGCTGTTTAGCTTTAACATTCATTAAATGAGAAAAAGTTTTCTCAGAACCTTTCATCCCCTCAGCAACCGTTACAGCAACATCATTAGCGGATTTTATGATTAATCCATTAATTGCCTCTCGAACAGTTATAGCTTCCCCCGCTCTTAAACCAAGTTTACAAGGCGGCATTTTTGCTGCTTTCTGTGAAACAAGTAATTTTTTATTCAAAGGTAACTTACCCGCTTCAATTGACTCAAACATTAAATATAACGTCATCAATTTTGTTAAAGAAGCAGGGTAAATCCGAATTTGTGAATTATGAGTATGTAAAACATTACCTTTCGAATCAATTACTAAGCTAGTTTGAACAGGAGGTTTAGGAGAATTTTTTACAGCTTTCTTTGCTTCGCTTATTGGAGCAAAGAAAAACGTTATGACAAAAATATAAGGTAATAAGAATTTTTTAAACATTTTAAATAAATGAAATATTATTCAAATTAAATCAAGTAGGATTTTTCATGGCATTGCTCAAAAATCGACTCGATATCATTCCCGCGTAGGCGGGAATCCAGTTTTTTAAGCAAATTATATTTTTTATATAATTTTCTTTGTTTTATAACTTTTTACTGGATTCCCGCCTACGCGGGAATGACATAAACGCAACAATATCTACAATCACTTGCAATGACGTTTAAAATAAACCTTACTATACTTTAACCTTTTTATTAAGATACATTAATATAAACAAGGCAGGCAAGGCTAAAATTATAGTAAAGATGAAAAAACCGTCCCAACCCATCATATTTACAAGTTTTCCGGCATAAATAGTGACAGTATTGTTACATAAACTACTAGCACTACTAAGTAAAGCATACTGCGTTGCGGAATATTTCTTATTACATAAATTACCGATATATCCGACTAAAGCAACAGCACCCATAGCACAGGCAAAATTCTCTATAGTAATAGCAATTAACAAAGCTTCAAGAGAAGGAGGTTGGTGATTAAGCCAAATAAAAGCAAAATGTGTTAGACTTTGGGCAATACCGGTAATAATCAAACCTTTAAAGTTTCCCATCCTATGCATTACAATACCACCGGCAAAACCACCGACTAAGGTCGCAATTAATCCATAAAGTTTAGCTATTGTTGCTATTTCGCCTTTTGTATAGCCAAGCTCTATATAAAACGGTGAAGCAACCGCTCCAAGCATAGCATCGCCTAATTTAAAAAATATTACCGCGAGTAAAATAGTTACGGCAAACTCTCTTTTGAAAAAATCTTTGAACGGATTAATTACTGTAGAAATCCATGAAGAAATAGAAGTAATATTAATTTTTTCTCTTACTAATTCTTTTTCGTTTACGGTTATTATAAATATCGTTGCAACAGCAAATATTATAGCTATAACAAAGAAAGTTAGCTGCCAATCATTACCTGTTATTTCTGCAAGATATAAAGCACCTGCACCAGTAATTAGCATACCGATTCGGTAACCGAATACGGCAGCTGCACTAGCTATGCTTTGTGTTTCCTGATCAAACTTATCTATACGCAACGCATCAACGGCAATATCAAAAGTACTAGATAAAAAACCTAATGCTATAGTCAAAAAATATAAAGAAGCTAAGGAAACCTTAGGATCTGTCTTGCTTATAGCAATTAACACTAGAACCATTAAAGAGCTACATAATATTAGCCAGCTTTTTCGATGTCCCCATCTACTTAAAAAAGGTATTTTAAAATTATCGACTAGAGGTGACCAAAATACTTTTAACGAATATGATAACCTTGCAACCGCAAAAGTAGTAATAACAGCGATATCTATCCCGGATTCTTTTAACCATACAGAAAGAGTAGAGAAAATTATAACCAGCGGCATACCGCTAACTATTCCTAAAATAAATATTTCAAATAATCGATAGTCTTTAAAAATCTTGGTAATGAGCATTGTGTTATTCCTTGGTGTTGGTGTCGTTCTTACTTTTAACAGGTCTTGGTGGCTCTTATGTCATTCCTGCGAAAGCAGGAATCCAGCATAAAGCAAGAAAATTGAGCTTTTAACTTCAAAAATCTGCTGTATGTATATTTTTTTCGATTTCTGCTTTCGCAGGAATGACATAGAATTAGTTAATAAAGATTAAGAAATATAAACTATTTACTTTATAAATCAACTGTTTTCTCTTAATTCTTTATTATATAACCTATAATATTCATCCTTATTCTTAAGTAATTGAATGTGAGTACCCCGCTCACAAATTTCACCGTTTTTCATAACGATAATGTTATCAAGATCGATAATACTACTTAAACGATGCGTAATAATTAAAGTGGTTTTTCCTTGGCGTAATTTCTTTAAAGATTCTAAAATTTTCTGTTCGGAAGCTTGGTCTAAGCTACTCGTTGCTTCATCCCAAATTAAAATAGGCGCATCTTTTAGGAAAGCTCTAGCAATAGATAAACGCTGACGCTGACCACCTGAAAGCGTCGCCCCCTGCACTCCTATCTGCGTATCGTAACCATTCGGTAGATGCCTAATAAACTCATGAGCATCAGCATATTTTGCCGCTTCTATTATCTCTTCTTTTGTAGCGTTTCCGTGACCATATGCTATATTTTCTGCAACACTTGTATCAAATAAATGAGTATCTTGCGTAACTAAAGAAATCTGACCTCTAAGCGAAGTAAGCTTAATATCTTTAATATCATGATTATTAATTAAAATTCTTCCATCAATTGGATCATAGAAACGTACTAATAAATTACTAAGAGAAGTCTTGCCGCTACCGGAACGCCCAACAAACGCAATCATTTTATGAGGTTCTAACTTTAAATCTATATATTTTATAGCTATTTTACTCTCAAAACTTAAAGCTAACTTCTCAAAAGTAATTTGTGGATTATACAAATTTATTTCTTTAGCATCTTCACAATCTTTAATAAGAGGTTCAGTATCTAAAATACTGAATACTCTTTTAGCTGCCGCAATTCCTTCTTGTAAATTGACATTTAAGGATACCAAGCTTTTAAAAGGTCTATAAGCCGCAGCAAAAGAAGCTAAAAAAGCAAAAAGAGCACCGGGTGTACTTTTCCCCTCAAGCACTAAATTACCTCCATACCATACCATCCCTCCAACCGCAAGACCGCTTAAAATCTCCATAATCGGTGAAACCATCGCATCTAATTTAGAAGTTTTCTTATAAAACTCTAAAATATTATTAATAATCAAGGATGCTCTATTACTTTCTATTTTTTCGCCGACAAAAGATTTAATAATCTTAATTGACTGGAATGCTTCATCAAGCCTAGAAGTATAATGTCCTAATTCCTCTTGGGACTGCGATGATATTTTACGTATCTTTCTTCCCATTTTTTGTACCGGATAAACGGCCAAAGGGAAAACAAGGAAAACTACACACGATAATACCGGTTCTAAGTTAAACATTGATCCTATTAAAAATACTACCGTTAGGAAATGTTTAGCACATCCGACAAGTAAATTAGAAACAGCACCACGCATCAAAGAAATATCGTTAGTAAAACGAGATATAAGACGCCCTGAGGTTTGTTTTTGGATAAAAGAAATATCGGCAAATAACAAATGCTCATACATTTTCATCTGCAAATCGTTTAATACTCTCTGACCTGCAAATTTTATTAGATAATTCTGATAATATTCCGAAATTCCTTTTATGGAAAAAGTAGTAGTCAGCACTATCGGCATTATTATAAGCATCTTCCTATCATGCGTTAGAAAAACCTTATCGATAATAGGCTTAACTGCATGCACGATAACAGCAGTACAAATTGCTGCAATAGCCATACAGAATATTGCAAAATATATTTTATTTGCATAAGGTTTAACATGATCTTTTATCAGCCTTTTTATAACATAAATAGCTGTATAATCATCAGGCCTCTTTCCAAACTCTACTTCTAGAGGTAATTTGTGCGTCGATCCGATACTCGCATCCTCACGTACTTTTTTGTACGCTACGGTGCTGCGTTTCGTGTCTCCTACAAATTCCTCGCTATAAGCGACTTTGGAAAGAGGTCTATTATTCAAATTATTATTGCTCATTCTCGTTAAAAATATTAAATTGATGATGTGGTTGATTTGGCACTGGCATTTTCAAATGCTCAAAAGCAGCAATAGTGATTACCCTACCTCTAGGGGTTCTTTGTAGTAAACCTATCTGTATTAGGTACGGCTCTATAGTTTCTTCAAGTGCATCACGCTGTTCAGACAAGGCAGCAGCGATCGTTTCAATACCAACCGGACCACCGTTATAATTATCCGCTATGAATTTTAGATAACGATAATCATTGCTATCAAGCCCAATCGCATCAACTTCCAAACGATTTAAACCAAAATCGGAGATTTTTTTATCTACTGTTGATTTACCGTCAACTGCCGCAAAATCTCTTATACGACGCAGTAACCTTAAGGCAATTCTCGGTGTTCCTCTACTTCTTTTAGCTATTTCTTCAGAACCCGAATCGGTCAAATCAATACCGAATAGTTTACTTGCTCTATTTAGAACTTTCTTAAGTTCTTCCGTATTATAAAAATTTAAACGCACAGGGATGCCGAACCTATCACGCAAAGGATTGCTAAGCAAACCAAGTCGTGTGGTAGCACCGATTAACGTAAATTGCGGCAAGGTTATTTTCACCGATCTTGCGGCAGGTCCTTCACCGATAATTATATCAAGCTCAAAATCTTCCATAGCAGGATATAAAACCTCTTCAACCGCAGTATTTATGCGGTGAATTTCGTCGATAAATAATACGTCGTTCTTTTCAAGATTGGTAAGGATAGCAGCAAGATCGGCTGCCTTAAGTATAGCAGGACCGGAGGTAGATTTGAAATTACCGCCAATTTCGTTGGAAATAATCTTAGCAAGTGTAGTCTTACCAAGCCCAGGCGGACCATAAAATAAAGTATGATCAAGATGCTCATTTCTAGATTTTGCAGCCTTAATAAATACCGAAAGATTTTCTTTAATCTGCTGTTGACCAACAAATTCTTGCAAATATGACGGTCTTATCGGCAATTCTTGATCATTTTCACTTTTTTCGGGCGATAATATATTAGTCATTATTTTAGATTAAATATAATGACTAATAATAGCTAAAAAATAGTTTTATGCTATATTTTAATTTAATTGAAAATTAGAATTTCGATTTTTCAAGGCTGTTTTGATTAATTCATCAATAGAAATTTCAGGATTTGGGGCAATATTATAACAACACCCACTCTTCGCTTGTCCCCTCTTCCCCAGATAAGAGTACTACATTCCCTGGTTTCGCATTTGTGGATTTTATATCTGAAAATTTTAAGCAAGATGCTGTATGTCTCATTATTTCTAGGGGTAAATCACCTATTGCTGTATTTTTTACAATTCCTGTCATTTCAAAAAAAACACTCATTAATATATTTATCTGTATTTTTAGTTATAGCGCCTAAATTGTCATAGTTTACTTCTAGTTCTTTTAATATTTTTTAAGATGTAAATTTCGATATAATTTTAAATATTTACAAGTTTCGCTATCGGCGATTTTTAACTTCTTTTCATAAAAATTTCTTAAGATTGGTATTATTTCCTTAGCTACTTCCTTTACTATTTCTTCTGATACATGCTTTATTTTATTCAAAGTTATAGCAGTAATTTCTCTAATAGCTTTAGATAATTATTGTTCTTGTTCTATATTAATTGAACAGCTAATAACTTTACTATTTCCTATTGAAGTTAGTAATTTTTCTATTGATTCTTCACTTATTTCGCTAGCTAAAGAAAAGCTTAATGAGATAGTGTGGTTATTCCTTTCTAGAAAATAAGATATAGCTGCCACTCCTATATCATCTATATAAAAACCCTTCATATCTAAAGTATTAATAAGAGAATCTCGAAAAAACTTTTCAAAGAATTGTAAGGAATTAGATTTTGCATTATTCCTCAAATAAACTCTTGAATTTATTATTTTTATTGATTGGAATAGTTCTATTATATCTTTACGTATCAAACAATAACTTAATGTAAACGAATTAACATTACTCATGCAAAAAAATTTATTAAGACTATCTATCTGTGTCTGAGGAGTAATTTTCTACATTAGGAAGAGATAAAATTTTTAAATTAGGTTTTTGAGAAATATTAGCTAAAAATGTCTTAAATTCACAGGCTTTTACCCTAGTATTTCTCCAATCAATTTTTTGAGGAGTATTATTTTTTTAAAGTCTTTAGAATAATCGCAAGTTTTTCATGATCTACAAAACTGCTATCTATTTTAATATTAGTAATACGACATTCAGGATCTATTAAAAATTAATCTAGTAATTCGGAACATTTTTTTAATTGCAGATAAACCTATAAATACCAAACTTTTAATACCAGCATCCCTTAAAAGGTTAAATAAATTACTTAAATTCTCTTCTGAATGCCAAGCATTATGCTCATGTTTTAAATATAAGGTAGAAGGATTACGTTCTAATTTTTTAAATGTTTCTTCAGCATTTATACTTTCTAAAAAAGTTTTCAATTCTAACATAATTTATATTAATTTTTAGTTACTAAGATTAATATAAAATAATTGTTAATTTATCAACTAAAAATTAGAATTTCGATTTTTTAGGGTTGTTTTGATTAATTCATCGGTCGTGCCCCGTATTGCAGCTTAGCATGAATAGTCTATAATCCTCAAACAGTAATAAGAGAGAATTATAGTTAAGGAGTTATGGCAAGAATAGATGTTAAGTGTAGATCAAGAATAGATGTTAAGTGTAGATATTGTAACGACACAGAAAAAGTAGTAAAGGCGGGATATTCAATTTCAAAACAACAGAGATATCAATGCAAGCAGTGTAATCGATATTTTTAACTGTAATATATTAATAATGCCTCTAAGCCTGGAGTCAAGACTCAGATAGTAGATATGTCAATCAATGGCTCTGGAGTTAGGGATACAGTAAGAGTATTAAAAGTGGGTATCAATACGGTTATCCGTGTTTTAAAAAAATCTAGCGTTAAAAAAGATAAATCATTCTATCAATACGATAGAAGTAATTATTGCTCCTGAAATAGATGAACAATGGTCTTATGTACAGAATAAATCCAAACAAAGATGGCTTTGGTATTCTTTGGATAAGATTTTGTTAAAAGTAGTTGCTTATACTTTTGGTACAAGATGTGATAGCACATCAGAATCATTACTGAAAAAAACCGGAGGATTTTAAGGTTACTTTTTACTTTACAGATGGATAGGGAAGTTATGCTAGGTTATTAGATCCCAAAAAACACATTGTTAGTAAAAAATATACTCAACGGATAGAACGGGGTAACTTAAATCTTAGAACAAGATGCAAAAGACTGACACGTAAAACAATTTGTTTTTCCAAGTCATTGGATATTCATGATAAAGTCATCGGAACTCTTATTGAACGTATAGCCTTTTAATATTCACATCTGTAAAATGGAGGTGCGACCAATTCATCAATAGAGATTTCGGGTAATAGTGTCTTGAACGGCATTTTTAAATTGCTAAATTGTCTATTATTATTTTATTATTAATTGCTAAATTGTACCAATTATGGTACATTATTACAATGCTCAATATATCAAAAACTCTTACAAAGAAGAAAAGGGGTGGAGCTATGAATAAAATTAATCCAAAACATTTAGATTCTAATTTTGATGATTTTCTTGATAAAATTGGAATATTAGAAGAAGTGGCAGTAATAGCTCATAAGCGTATTCTTGCAGAGCAAATTATGGAGCAAAAACATATAACAAAGTCAGAAATGGCAGAAAAAATTGAAACTAGTAGATCAGCTGTAGATAGATTTTTAAACCCTAATAATCCTAATGTTACCCTTGATACTTTAGACCGCGCTGCTATAGCTCTAGGAATGAAATTAAATATTTCTTTAAGCTAATGAATTTCGATTTTTCAGGGCTGTTTTGATTAAATCATCAATAGAAATTTCGGGATTTTGGATAATGAGCCCCTGCACGGTGTTTTGGGCTTCAAACCTAGAAAAGCCTAGATTTACTAAAGCTTTTATTACTTCGTTACTTGCGACGGGGGTGATATTTTTGATATTTAAGCTATCTTTAATAATAGCAGGGCCACTTGATATTTTTGCTACTTTACCTTTCAGCTCTAACACTATACGCTCGGCAAGTTTAGCTCCTACTCCTGATATTGCTTTAAACATATCTTTATCTTCATTATTTATAGCAATTTGGATATCCGCAGGCGTAAGTCTTGATAAGATAGACAAAGCCATTCTTGTACCTATACCGTTCACGGATTGCAGTAAATTAAAAAAACTCTTCTCTTCTAGAGTCAAAAAACCGTAAAGATGGATATGTTCCTCTCTAACATGGGTTTCGATAAATAGTTTGTAAAACTCCCCTTCAGCAAGTTTACCTAAAGTCTTACCCGGGGCATAGACTAAGTACCCTACCCCGTTTACGTCAATTATAACGTAATCATCACCTTGGGAATCAATCTTACCACTTAATTTACCGATCATATAATTATTTTTTCTTTCTACTATATATTAAAACTAACATCGGTAAAGCAGTAATAATTGCAGCTAAAATATAATGAATAACGGGCGGTCTATCCATCATATGACATTGCCCGTCATTAGGAATCGTTTGAGCCAAAATCATATAAGCAACTATTACCGTTATCGCTATATATAAAAAAGTAAGGAGCAAATATTTTATAAAATTTTTCATGTCAATAATCTATAATATTTATACAATGGTAGTCTAGCATATTGATAATAATATCAATAAAAAACTATAAAGCCAAGAGCTGGTTTATTACAATAAGTAGAACACTTATAAAGGTATTAGAAGCGTCTAAAAGTCCAGAGTCAAACGAAGCTATTGATAAAGAGAAAAGAGAACAAAAACTTGAACAACAACTTAAAGAAGAATATCGAAATCTTTCTTATCTTGAAGCTGGATGGGTAACTCTTGGCATAAACACCGGTAATAAAAAATATGATGATTTAAATAAAGAATATTTAGAACTACAATTACCACTTGCTGATAATAATTTAGGCATAATGCAAAGAATTACGGCGGCAGTCGAAGATGGTGCTAGTGCATTACAATTTACATGGGAAGAAGCACAAGTTCTGCCAGATCTTATAACAGAATATAATAACCTGAAAGATGCCAAAAATGCGGCTAATCAATCAAGCTCTATTGAAGCTACTAGCAAGATGATAGCGGACGCAGCACCTCTTATAAAAAAAAGTTTCTTCTATTTTACATTCTGAATCGATATCTAATGCGTCAAAAGAAACCATCTTGCAATCTACTGTTGTGCTATACGTACTTACACCAATTTTAAATAAAAGACTTGCTAAGGTAACTAAAAAAAACTTTCAGACCTCAGAGCTAGAAAAAATAAATGTGTTAGGGGGATTAAGCCCTAGATTCTTCAGGGAATTAACTACATTAGGAGTAGATTTAGCATCTAATGCACTAAGTGGTGATTTAAATCCAAAAGTACAAGAAGTATATAAAAATATTAAACAAAAAAAAACTCCCGGGTCTCAGGCAAATATATTAAAGAACATCCATGACATTATCACTTCAGATAAAGTAAATCCTCTTCTTAAAGAAAATCTAGTAGAATTTTTAAAAAAGCCTGAGAATCAAAAAGAATTAACTCAGGTTAAAGAAAATATTTTAAACAACAAAGTACAAAAATTCGTTGCACCTGAATTTCTTAAAAATACCATAGAACTGATTGCAAATTCTAGTGATAAATTAATAGAAAGTACTCCATTTGCTATAGAAGCTTTTAGGTAATTTAAAGAAAACCAACTTTGAACTAATACCAACCTAGGACTAGAGGGAGTAAACACTGAATTAAAAAAAGAGTTATTACAGGCAAAAAAACTGAAGTAATAAAGTTAGTAAATAATGCTAAAAAAGCTATCGATAATTTAGCTCCTATATTAAAAGAGGAGCTTCCTAAATACCTAGATACTAATAAACAAGATATATTGAGTATATTAGGTAATCCTATAGTAGCAGAAAAAATAAAATCATCGGCCATAAAACCGGAACTCATACGTAAAGCCCTAGATACATCAATGCTTTTTTAGCAGGCGCTTTGCCCTCGTTTACTAAGCTTGCTAGCCCTAGCCTCGCTGAAAGTGAGAAAGTTGCTGATATAATACAAAAAGCCCAGTTAATTAAATCACTTCCAAAAGAAGAAAAATCAAAAGAAGTAAAAGGATTGATTAATTCAGTAATACAACTACAAAATGATAGTTCAGAGATAAAGAAAGTTATTCAACAAGAGCTTCTTGAACTGTTAGAAAAACATGCTAATACTTTAGGACCAGTAGTAAATTAGTTCCTAAAAGAAACTTCTATAGGACAAAAATTAAAATTAGGTTGAGAAAAGCTAGTTAATATAGCAAGTGAACATGCTCCTGACTTAATTAATATTGCTGATAAATTTAGTAAGGGTAAATATATTTCTATGATAGGATCAGTATTAAAGTTATCAACAGATCCAAAAGTTTTAGGAGTGATTGCAGAAAGTGCAATTAATTTAGGAAAATATAAGGTACTTGAACCGAACACAGCCAAACTGTTAGAAAAAGAGGAGAAGAAAGCAAACAAACTAGCCGAACTAGATAATAAAGCGTTGTTGCATGACTCGAAGTAGGTATTGTTACGTGGATACTACCTGTCATTGCGAGGAGGTATTGTTGCGTGGACCGATAAAACCCACTGTGTCACCCCGTGGCTTGACCTATAGTACTGGACATTTTTTAAAAAGCCCTCGGTGTCATTCCCGCGGAAGCGGGAATCAAGGGTAAAACGAGATAAATTGAGCTTTTGAAAAATCTTAATTTCAAAGATTTTTTACTTTTCAAATTAAGCTTTAAGAAGGCTTTAAAGTAATGGATTCCCGCCTTCGAGGGAATGACATAGAATAAAAATTGTTCGGTACTATAGGCTTGACCGCGGGGTCCATAAAAACAATAAAAAATACTAATAATTTTAGTATTTTTCTGGATCCCGTGGTCAAGCCACGGGATGACAGCGGTGAAATTGATTCACACAACAGGACTTCGCCTTTGCGGAAATGACATTAAAAACTACACAAACTTATAATAAGTCTGATTCTTATCACCTTTACTTATTAAAAGTTTATGTTCTAAACCGTAAATTAAATCTCTACTAGCCGTTGCCGTAGAAATATTTTTATGTACAACTAATATAATCTTTTCTAGAAAACCATTTATCCATTAAATTAACCTTGGCAAATTCCATTCTGGCTAAAGGAGTACTCGCTTCATATACTACATTATTACTATATAATCTTAATGTTACAACTATTTGATTAAGCATAAACTCGATAAATAACGTTGATTCACCGAGTTTATAACATTTGCTTAAGACACTATAATATTCGTTTTGATTATTTCTAATTAAACTTTCAACGGAAATATGCTCAAAAATTTTATTAGTTTGCATTAATAATAATTGTTGCCATAACCTACCGATGCGTCCATTACCATCTGAAAAAGGATGAATAAACTCAAACTCATAATGAAATATACAAGCCTTAATTATTCCGGAAGTACCGTCATTTTTATTTATAAAATCAAATAAATCCTGCATTAATAAAGTGGTCGCGCCCCCGTATTGCAGCTTAGCATGAATAGTCTATAATCCTCAAACAGTAATAAGAGAGAATTATAGTTAAGGAGTTATGACAAGAATATATGTTAAGTGTAGATCAAGAATAGATGTTAAGTGTAGATATTATAACGACACAGAAAAAGTAGTAAAGGCGGGATATTCAATTTCAAAACAACAGAGATATCAATGCAAGCAGTGTAATCGATATTTTTAACTGTAATATATTAATAATGCCTCTAAGCCTGGAGTCAAGACTCAGATAGTAGATATGTCAATCAATGGCTCTGGAGTTAGGGATACAGTAAGAGTATTAAAAGTGGGTATCAATACGGTTATCCGTGTTTTAAAAAAATCTAGCGTTAAAAAAGATAAATCATTCTATCAATACGATAGAAGTAATTATTGCTCCTGAAATAGATGAACAATGGTCTTATGTACAGAATAAATCCAAACAAAGATGGCTTTGGTATTCTTTGGATAAGATTTTGTTAAAAGTAGTTGCTTATACTTTTGGTACAAGATGTGATAGCACATCAGAATCATTACTGAAAAAAACCGGAGGATTTTAAGGTTACTTTTTACTTTACAGATGGATGGGGAAGTTATGCTAGGTTATTAGATCCCAAAAAACACATTGTTAGTAAAAAATATACTCAACGGATAGAACGGGGTAACTTAAATCTTAGAACAAGATGCAAAAGACTGACACGTAAAACAATTTGTTTTTCCAAGTCATTGGATATTCATGATAAAGTCATCGGAACTCTTATTGAACGTATAGCATTTAATATCCACATCTGTAAAATGGAGGTGCGGCCCCCACTACCCAATCCCTCTCGATTGTAGTTTTCCCCAAATCCTTCGCTAGTTCATCATTCTGTTCCTTAAGTCTATTAATTTGCTCTTGATATTCACTAACTACCTTGGCTGGCTCAAATGCTATCGCTGCATTTGATAAAACTACTTCTTTCAATGTGATATGCTATTGCTGCTAACCTCATATTTAGATGATAACTGTGATATTGTTACATCCTCTTTTAATAATTCTAACACTATCCTTGTCTTCTCTTTAGCACTGAAATTCCGTATCTGTTTTCTTGTCATTTTATATCCTATAAGTTATTGCCTGCATTCTAACTTATTACCAAGATACACCAACTATTTTTTGTCCAATTTTTTCAGTTCATTATAGATATCTCTGTTGTTTTGAAATTGAATATCCCGCCTTTACTACTTTTTCTGTGTCGTTACAATATCTACACTTAACATATATTCTTGCCATAACTCCTTAACTATAATTCTCTCTTATTACTGTTTGAGGATTATAGACTATTCACGCTAAACTGCAATACGGGGGCACGACCGCATTATTTACTTCTAAAATATCTTTTTCAGGAGCGAGCACGCGCTTGCCGTTTATTATATCGGTTATCTGCTCTACGCTTAAACTATTTCCTTCAATTGCTAAAGAAGAATGGATAGTTTTAATTTGATTATTTTTGCGAAGTTTTACAGGTTGAGAGTATAGCGTGCTACCTGCTAAAATACCGAGCTCATAAGAAATATCTTGTGGTAATCCCAAGATTTTACTAGTTATTTGAAAAGGTGTTTGTTGTTCATGATATGATACTATCACTGTCTATATTATTTGATACAATTAATAAGACTATCTGCCACAATATCCTCCATCACTCCGATTTTACGGTCTTTTAATTCAACGATATTATTTGCGGCTTTTTTAGGACCGATTATAATTTGATAAGGCGAGCCGATAAGGTCGTGCGTAGCGAATTTACTGCCGGAACGTGCTTCGGTATCGTCATACAATACTTCTATATTTTGATCTGATAACTCTTTATAAGCTTTTGCCGCAAGCTCTACGCATTTACTATCATGAATATTTAAATTAATTAAAGAAACTTTAAAGGGAGCAATGCTAGAAGGCCATATGATACCTTTCTCATCACAATTTGCTTCTATGATAGCCGCCACTAACCTTGAAATACCTATGCCGTAAGAACTCATTTCAACAGGAGTAAGTTTACCATGCTCATCATTAATAAGAGCATTCATATTAACCGAATATTTTGAGCCAATATAAAAAATATGCCCAACTTCTATCCCTTTACTGCTAGTTATTTCTTGTCCAGATATAGGTAATTTATTCACGTCATGCTTTTCTTCGACGGCTGCGTACCAGCCTTTAATTTCCTCTACATCAATATCAGAATTATCTTTTAACGCCTTAAATCTTTTATCGTAATAAATAGTACTTTCACCAGTTTCAGCAATAATATGAAATTCATGGCTTAAATTACCGCCTATCGGACCATTATCAGCAATAACAGGAATAGCAAATACGCCTAAATCCCTGAAAGTATTAATATAAACCTTATACATTTGATTATAAGTTTTTACGGCATTTTCTTCGTTTATATCAAAAGAATAAGCATCTTTCATAAGAAACTCTCGTCCTCTCATAACACCAAAACGTGGTCTAATCTCATCACGAAATTTCCATTGGATATGATAAAGGTTTTTTGGCAAATCCTTATATGACTTAATATTATGACGAAAAATATCCGTAATCATATCTTCGTTAGTTGGGCCAAATAGTAAGGTATTATCGTGACGATCTTGAAATTTTAACATTTCCTTACCGTAATTATCAAAACGCCCCGATTCCATCCATAAATGTGCCGGTTGAATGCAAGGCATTAAGACTTCTAAAGCTCCCGCTTTATCCATATTCGAGCGTACTATATTCTCGATATTCATAAGTACCTTTAAACCGAGTGGAAGCCAAGTATAAATCCCTGCTGCTTGTTGTCTAATCATTCCGCTTCTAAGCATTAATTTATGCGAAGTTACTTGAGCTTCACTTGGTTCTTCCTTTAAAACAGGCAAAAAATATTTTGATAATAACATAGAATTTTTTTAGTTTAATATATAAGCTTGTCATTCTGCGACTCCATATATCATTCTCGCGGAAGCGGGAATCCAGGGTAAAGCGTGATAAATCGAGCTTTTAATTTTAAAAACTTACCGTATTTATGTTTTTTTCTGGATTCCCGCTTTCGCGGGAATGACATCTGTATCCACACAATACCACACAGGAATGACATCACACTATAACAACAAATCACGGCATGATAAAATCGTATTCTACTTTTTAGCAGTAAGGTTTAAAAACTCATGACGATATTTCTGCTGCTCAGCAAATATACCCGTATAATGCATTGTATTCATAAAGCTATTATCTTGCATAACACCGCGCATTGACATACAGCTATGCAGAGCAGAAATCTTAACGGCAACGCCAAGCGGCTTTAAATTCTCTTGCACACTTTCTGCTATCTGTACCGTCATTTTTTCTTGAATTTGTAATCTTTTAGAAAAAACATTTACTATTCGTGCTAGCTTACTTATGCCAACAATGCAATTATCGGGAATATAAGCTATATGTACCGTACCGTTAAAAGGCAACATATGATGTTCGCAAAAAGAGGCGAATCTTATGCCTTCCAACGAAATAAAATCTTGAAAATTACAAGTATCGTAAAATTTTGTATTTAATATTTCCGCTACATCCTTTTCATAACCGGAAAATATTTCCGTATAGCTGTTAATGACCCTATCAGGCGTTTTAAGTAACCCTTCTCTATTTGGATCTTCGCCGATAAATTTTAATAATGTTCTTACCGCTTCCTTAGCTTCTTCTCTAGACGGTTTGGTCATATTCTAATTTTATGCTTTTAAAAAACATTACTTTAACACAAATATATACAAACATCAAGCCGCCTACTATAGAAATCAACCCTCCCCCGCCCATCATTCCCATTAATAGCTTAGCTGACATCGGCATAACGCTATTTGGATCCTTACGCATAACCCCGTAACCACCAGCAAGTGCCAGCCCGACTATATGCAGAATCTGCCCGAATGTTAGGAGGTAGACGGCTATACTCATTATGTCATTCCTGCGTTTCTTTATATCATTCCCGCGGGAGCGGGAATCCATTCTTTCTAATATTTTTTTCTGGATTCCCGCTCCTGCGGGAATGATATTTATACCCAAATAACTATACCCCATGCAAGCAATACTGATCCCTACTATAGAGCCATGATAATGAGCAGGAATTACTACGTTTATACCTGTGATATTCATTGCAATAAGCCCACCGAGTAAGAATAAAGTAATGGAGCAAAGTAAGGTGGTTTTGATTACTTTGTCATTTGATGTCATTCCCGCGAGAGCGGGAATCCATTCTTTTTTTTCTAGATTCCCGCTCTCGCGAGAATGACATAAAGGTGCGTGGAAATAACACACTAACTCAATCCCCATACCGACCAAACATAAAACAGGAGCAATGCCGCCTAGATATTTCATATGATTTGTATAGAATTCTTTAAATGCTCCGTCGATAATGTCATAAGACACATGGCCGAATATAGTAATAATACCAAAAATGAAATTCAAATAAAGTGAGAATAGATAAAATTTTTGGAATTTTAATTCTCTAGCTATTAACTCTCTAAATAAAATAACCCAAATAAATATTAATATTTGGGTATATATAAATTGTAATAAATGACCACCGCTCCAAAAAAGTAATTCATAATAAAATTCTATCTCAATTGGAATAATTTCAATAATATTTTGCAAGCCGTTATAAGACCATCCAAAACAAACGAAACTTAAAATAAACATTATAATAGTTGATAATATGGTAAAATTAACTAGACTATTTAAGTTCGTCCAATCGAAGAGGTATAAAATATTTATTGCATATAATATCAGCGTAACGCCAAATAAGCTTAATCCCCAAATAAATATTATATTCTCAAGCATTGGTATATAATTATTAATCACCGGATTATGCCCTGCTATTGGGGAAATAGCGATCAGGAGAGTAGATAGAGAAGCGAGTTTGCACAGTATGTCGTTCCCGCGGAAGTGGGGATCTAGAAAAAAAAGAATAGGTTCTCGCTTTCGCGGGAATGACATAGAGGATTGCGGGTATGACAAAGACCAAACACTAGCAGTAATAGACAATAACCAAATTAATACTGACAAATTAACATGAATAATTAAAGCGGATTTGAAAATATGCGGATTCGGAAAAAAGCTTGATAATTGTGGGGTACGTAATACCACTAAAATAATTGAGTATAAACCTGCAAGCCCCAAGGATAAAATACCAAGTTTGAGCCAAGAATTAGTTAAGCTATTATTTCGTAATTGAGTAGTGAAATTCATGATAATAAAAAAAATCCTCTTGATTAAAATTCAATTTATTAAGAAATTAACTATTTTTCTTGTAAAAATAAAAGAATTTGTATATAATGCAATACTATAAAATATATTATTGATAGTAGCGTATTATCACCTGCTATTATTTTTTTACCTTATTGCAATTACTTAATTCTTTCTTAAATTTAATATCTTAATAGGGTAAAAATATGCAGAAATAATACTACAAGGTTATGACCTAGGAGGCTTACATAATCAAGAAAATATAGCAACTGTTTATAAAGAAAAAGATATACTGACTTATCTTAATCAAAAAACTCTTTCGGCTAGAGAAATATTTATTTATGCTCGCGGCAATCAGTATTTTTCTGAAGAAAATTTACTTTCACCACCAAATTTAAAATTAGCTCTAAAGAATGATGCTAGTGAATTTGCTCAAAATACAGAAGAAAGTAAACCTAATATTGCACATATATTTTCCTACCATTCAGGTACTGCTCAACATAATATACAAGATGTTAAAGGAAATATTGTGGTGTGTACTTATGCTCCTGCCACTCACACCACAAACGGTTATATAAATGAGTTATTATTTAATATAAAAAAATAACTTTGATAATTTAAATGACTTTATCGTAAAAAATTTACCCTTATTAACAGCGATCGGTTTTGGTATTAGCTATAGCTAGATGACGTTGTATATCCTCTTATTTTTGATAATAGCCTTATCAAAACAATGGATATGACTAGTTTTTCTACATTTTTGCAAGAACAATATATAAAAGTACACGAATTTTATACAAATCTTCAAGGAAAATTTGCGGGTGAACATCCGGAATTATTTCCTGAGTATAATTTCTCTCATAAAATGTCCTACTCAGCAGAAGAATTAAAAAAAGCTTTTAATATAATATTGAATTTAAATAGTGAGAAGTTAAGCTTGCCTGAAATAGAACATCTTCTAGGCCGCACCTCCATTTTGCAGATGTGGATATTAAATGCTATACGTTCAATAAGAGTTCCGATGACTTTATCATGAATATCCAATGACTTGGAAAAACAAATTGTTTTACGTGTCAGTCTTTTGCATCTTGTTCTAAGATTTAAGTTACCCCGTTCTATCCGTTGAGTATATTTTTTACTAACAATGTGTTTTTTGGGATCTAATAACCTAGCATAACTTCCCCATCCATCTGTAAAGTAAAAAGTAACCTTAAAATCCTCCGGTTTTTTTCAGTAATGATTCTGATGTGCTATCACATCTTGTACCAAAAGTATAAGCAACTACTTTTAACAAAATCTTATCCAAAGAATATCAAAGCCATCTTTGTTTGGATTTATTCTGTACATAAGACCATTGTTCATCTATTTCAGGAGCAATAATTACTTCTATCGTATTGATAGAATGATTTATCTTTTTTAACGCTAGATTTTTTTAAAACACGGATAACCGTATTGATACCCACTTTTAATACTCTTACTGTATCCCTAACTCCAGAGCCATTGATTGACATATCTACTATCTGAGCCTTGACTCCAGGCTTAGAGGCATTATTAATATATTACAGTTGAAAATATCGATTACACTGCTTGCATTGATATCTCTGTTGTTTTGAAATTGAATATCCCGCCTTTACTACTTTTTCTGTGTCGTTACAATATCTACACTTAACATCTATTCTTGCCATAACTCCTTAACTATAATTCTCTCTTATTACTGTTTGAGGATTATAGACTATTCATGCTAAGCTGCAATACGGGGGGCGCGACCTGCTTTCTTATAATCTAGCATATTAACCTCTTAATTTTTTTGTGGATTATATAGAAAAAAATTGATAATATCAATAGATAATTAATTTTTTAATGTTATTTAATAAGTAAGTAAAACTCAACGTCATTATTTAGCGATATTGGCTTTATTGCATGACTCGAATTCTTAATATCTCCTCTGCGAAAATAAAGCTTTGTTATGCAGATACTAAATCATCATGAGATAAGTGACTAAAAGAAGCGCGGCAATTACGAAAAAGTCGATCCATGCGGGCAATGCTAAATTGTATGTTTGAATATTAAGAAAAAGTATAATGGATTTAGTGGTGGGTTTGAGAAGACTTGAACTTCTGACCTCACGCTTATCAGGCGTGTGCTCTAACCAGCTGAGCTACAAACCCACAATTAAAGGATATTGTGGATGTGGTGAGCTCGCCGGGATTCGAACCCGGGACCCTTTGATTAAAAGTCAAATGCTCTACCAACTGAGCTACGAGCTCTTAAATATATTTGTACCTGATGTCGTCCCCGCGTAGGCGGGGATCCAGAAAAATAACTTCAATATTGATACAGAAGTTACATGTTTGTATAGAATAAACCTATAAAAACAAGTTTTTTATAGGTTTTACTGGATTCCCGCCTACGCGGGAATGGCATATAAATGAGTTATGCAATAACACCAGCAAGGCTACAGGATGACACCTAAGCATAAAATATATTCAAAAATTATGTTTTACTTTATCGCCGAAAAAGGCTAATCTGTCAACAATTATTTTTTAATTTAAATATAGGCAGTTTATGCGGCATCAGGACGTGGCTATAATTATTCCCTCAAGACTAAGTTCAACTAGGCTTAAACAAAAACCTTTACAACTTATCGGCTCTATAACTTTAATCGAGAGAGTATTTAAACAAGTAATTCAGGCGGACTTTGAACATACATACGTTGCGACCGACTCGGAAGAGATAGCAAACATTATTAAAAAAGCTGGGGGGAAAGTAATATTCACGGATAGTGCTATCCCAACCGGTACTGACCGTACTTACGAAGCTTTTAAATTAATTCCAAATAATCAAAATATTAATTACATAGTTAATGTACAGGGAGATATGCCTTTCATTGAACCTAGCTCTATTTTGAAAATTATAGAGTATTTAAAAAACAGCGAATACGATATTGTTACACCGGTAGTAAAAGTAGATAGGGGATCAGTGGAAGCTAGTAGTAATATTACCGTAGCCGTTGACTCGGCGGGGAAAGCATTGTATTTTTCGCGTAGTCTTATTCCAAACGGTACAGAAGAATTTTTATATCATGTAGGCATGTATGGCTTTCGTAAAAGTGCTTTAGAAAAATTTGTATCTCTTAAGCCAACTTTTTTAGAAAAAACAGAACGTTTAGAACAATTACGTATTCTTGAAAATGGTATGACTATAGGTACATGTCTAGTTGATAATGTTCCTATTTCCGTAGATACGGAAGAAGATTTAAAAAAAGCAATAAAATTTTACGAAAATATTAGTAAAATAGGTTTATAATAAATAATGGTACGTTTCATTTTTGTTACCGGCGGCGTTGTTTCGTCACTCGGTAAAGGTCTAACCGCCGCATCTCTTGCTATGCTATTGCAAGCGAAAGGATTTAAAGTGTGCGTACGAAAACTAGATCCATATCTTAATGTTGACCCCGGAACTATGAATCCTCACGAACACGGAGAAGTATATGTAACGGATGACGGAGCAGAAACCGATCTAGATCTTGGGCATTATGAACGTTTTACCGGAGTTTCCTCATGCAAGTTTGATAGCATAACGACAGGAGCGATATACTCAAAATTACTTAAAGATGAACGTCTAGGAAATTACACCGGCGTCACTGTTCAAGTTATCCCGCATGTTACGAATATAATAAAAGATTTTATACTCTCAAGCACCAAGGGTTTTGATTTTATTATTTGTGAAATAGGCGGTACGGTTGGTGATATTGAGGGTTTACCGTTTTTTGAAGCTATAAGGCAAATCGGTAATGAATTAAAAAGCAGAAATTGTTTATTTATTCACTTAACATTATTACCTTATGTTAAAACCGCCCGTGAATTAAAAACAAAACCTACTCAACACTCAGTTAAGGAATTACGCTCTATAGGTATTTCGCCTAATATGTTATTGTGTCGTGCAGAACGTAACATTTCAAAACGTGAAATGGATAAAATAGCTTTATTTTGTAATATAGAGTCTGAACATGTTATTCCAGCAATAGATCAAAAAAATATATATTTAGTACCGATTGCATATCACAATTCAGGTCTTGACAATAAAGTATTAAAATTTTTTAATACTAATGTTATGCCGTCTAAATTAGATAAGTGGTATGAGATAATTGATAGGCTGAAAAATTCTAACTCTAAAGTAAGAATTGCTATAATAGCTAAATATCATAAATTAAAAGATGCTTATAAATCAGTAATCGAAGCACTTGACCATGCCGGTATTTATTATAAATATAAAATTGATCTAGTATGGATAAATGCTGAAAGTCTAACTGAAGAGGGTATTAATAAAAAATTATTAGGCGTGGATGGAATTTTAGTTCCGGGAGGATTTGGAGAACGAGCAACTGAAGGAAAAATTATAGCAATAAAATATGCTCGCACTAATAACATACCTTTTTTAGGTATATGTCTCGGTATGCAACTTGCGATGATTGAAATAGCTCAAAATTTAATCGGTATTAAAGATGCAGTAACGGAAGAATTTAAAGTAGACGGTACAAAAATTATTGAGAAAATAAATAAAAGCTGTGAAAACTCGAAAATAACTATAGAAAATGTAAAAAAGACTATGCGGCTCGGTTCTTACCCTTGTAGTTTAATACCGAATACGATTGCAGCTAATGCTTATAACAAACTTGAAATAAACGAAAGACATCGTCATAGATATAAATTAAACAATGATTTTCAAAATATTTTTGAAAAAAACGGGATAGTATTTAGCGGTTTTTCTGAAGATAAACAAATTGTAGAAATAATTGAATTACCTTTTTTAAGATGGTTTGTGGGAGTACAATTTCATCCCGAGTTTAAATCTAAGCCATTTGAAGCTCATCCGTTATTTATTCAGTTTGTTAAAGCTGCAATTGAGTATACTCAGAAATAAAATAAAAAAGAGTTACACAAAGTTCAACGAGTATAAAAATAATCAACAATATATGGGGTTATTTTAAAAGACCTTGACATAATTTTTATTATAATCTAGGTTGCATTAGATTTCTTTCTAAATTCGCTTATAAGAAGGAATTTGAAGGAGACACGGAACACAGAACCACAGCGTACACACTAGTACACGAGGATTCGAGTACCGGATCGACGTACAAATTACCTCTAGAAGTAGAGTTTGGGAAGAAATCTAAAAAAATAAGCTCATAGTAAATTAATGGGTACCGTGAATTCTAATTTCACAATGTGGAACAGGGCGAGAAATAGTAGATTTAGACATATCGTATGGCCGATTAGATCGTATGAATTAACCAAATTCATTCCGATGGCTTTACTAATGTTCTTTATCTTACTTAATCAAAACTTAGTTCGTAGTATTAAAGATAGTTTTGTTGTTACCTTAATTAGCTCAGAAGTATTGAGTTTTATTAAACTTTGGGGTGAAATGCCCATGGGTATTTTATTTGTTATTCTTTATTCTAAACTCTGTAATATTATTACTACAGAGCAGGTTTTTAGAATAATTACCGGTACTTTTTTATTTTTCTTCGCAATTTTTGGTTTTGTTCTATTCCCATATAGAGATTTCTTCCATCCCGATCCTGAGTTAATCAAGCACTATACAACACTTCTTCCTCATTTAAAATGGTTTTTAATAATTTGGGGGCAGTGGAGTTTAGTATTATTTTATATTATGGGGGAACTATGGCCAGTAATAGTATTTACCCTTTTATATTGGCAGCTTGCAAATAAAATTACTAAAATCGAAGAAGCACCAAGATTTTACTCATTTTTTACTTTATTTGGACAAACTAATTTACTTATCTCAGGAACTATAATTATTTATTTTGCTAAGAGCAATCATTTCTTACTACCTTTATTTTCCCATCTGCATGATTCAAATGAGATTCTTTTAAAATCATTCATTACGGTTATTTTAATATCCGGATTAATTTGTCTAGCTCTCCATAAATTTATTGATAAGTCAGTTGTAGAAACCGACAAAAATATTAAATTTAAAAATCAAAGAACAGATGTATTAAAATTAAGCTTAGTCGAAAGTGCGAAAGTAATATTAACTTCTAAATATCTTGGCCTTATTTGTCTTCTTGTAATGTCTTATTCTATGAGTATTAGCTTAATAGAAGGGTTATGGATGTCAAAAATAAAACAACTTTACCCTACAACAAAAGATTTTATTTCATATCACGGTGAAGTGTTTTTTTGGACAGGAGTACTTACTTTAGTTAGTGCATTTTTAGGGAGTAGTTTAATTAGAATATGCGGTTGGTTTTGGGGAGCTATTATAACACCAATTATGATGTTTGGAGCAGGCGTTATGTTCTTTTCATTTACAGTTTTTGAAAATCACTTAGAAAATATCGTAAACACTCTTGGCTATAGTTCACCGCTTGTTGTTATAGTTTTTATCGGCGGGCTTTGGCATGTACTTTCTAAATCCGTAAAATATTCGCTTTTCGATGCTACTAAAGAAATGGTTTATATTCCACTTGATAGTGAAATGAAAACTAAAGGTAAAGCAGCTGTTGATGTGATGGGTACTAAAATCGGTAAATCCATAGGTGCTATTATTCAATTTATATCTTTTAGCATTTTCCCAAACGCAGTACATAACGATATAGCCGGATTATTAATGTTTAGCTTTATTATCGTATGTCTATTATGGCTATACGGCGTAAAAGTTTTATCGAAACATTATAATAAGATGATACAACACTAAACTCTTACTAAGAGCGGTTCATGATTTAATATAATATGCTCGATAAATGTAGCAACACTAATAATATACCCAATTACATACTTATCTCTCCGGATATTAGTACCCAATTCCTATCACAATATGTAGAAACGTCTTCAATAGATTCAAATATATCTTTCAGAGAAATAGAGTAAGAGGAGTCGAGTCTTGAACCTCTATTCTATCTATATGAAAAAAAACGTTGCCCCTCGTTAATCCAGCCCGATTCTTTTAAATAATTTTCTAAATTTGTAACTGCTTTGCACATTGACTCTCCTGGTTTAGATACGAAAGAAACACATCCTTTTATCATTTCTTTAATAAACTGCTTTGTAGGAGACATATTTACTTCTTTAAATCCACTATTTTTATGCTGTTCAAATAATAGTTTTGCATGCTTTTTATTACTATAGTTTTTTTTTGAAACTGATGCTTAATTCCGTCACCATGCACAATAAAAAATTCAATAGATGGCTTTATATGATCACATAGATAATCTATTGTACCTTGCTTTGATACTGCCGTAAAATCAGGTGCTACTTTTATTGGAGCTACTTTTACCATAGAAAATAAATTTGTTAGGTTTAAAAGCATAACTAATCCGAGTAATTTCATAATTAAATCCTAAATATTAAAAGACATTAATTAGGGAGATTACTGGAAATTAAAAAAGTTATTACTAATTATTAAAATATATATTATAAATATTTAATAATTGTGATTTTTAAAACAAGTAATTCTTTATAGTTTTAGTATTTTTTGAATCCTCGCTTTTGCAGGGGGTTTTGTTATAACGCTGAGTTTTGAAATTCCTCTCCTGCTAATTCTGTATCAAGCAAATCAAAAGCCTCATCCAAATAATTACTTACCTCATTTTCTGACTCTACTTCCGAATAATCTTCGACTAACCCTAGATTTTGACAAATAGTAACAAGTTTAGCTTTTAAAGCATAACTCTCTTGATTTTCAATATAATCTAATATTATTTTTGAAACAGCTTGGCTACTATCTTTTGCTTTTTCATATTTATTTTTTAGGTTCTGTAATCTATCAACATATACTCTTAACGTCTCTACTTCTTTACTTTGATATATTAAGCCTTCTATTTTTTCAATTCGTTTTATTAGCCGCTCTGCCTTTTCATGCGGTTCTTTACATTGTCTTACTAAATTTGCTTTTGTAAAATTAGTATTAGTATTAGTATGTATTAATAGTGAAAGAATAATTTTGTTTTCTACTGAGTTACGACCACAGTAATGTAATATTTCACTCATCTGTTTATAGTCATTCACCCTAGCATCATATTCAAGTAACATTTTGGCTTTTTCAAAATTACCTGTAACATCTAAAGCAGTATTACCATTCTCATCTTGTATATTAGGATCAACATTTTTTTGAAGTAACTCTTTGAGGTTTGCTAAGTCAGTTACATAATGTAGGGTACTTTTGTTTTTTGCGCTATCTACCACATCAAAACTAACATCTTTACTGTTCTTACTATTAAGATTATTGTTAATACTAATACGTAAATCATGAAACACATCTGGAGCGGTTTTGCATTTTTTTGTATTACCCCCCCTTCCTATACAGGATTTAAAAACATTTATTAACTTAGAAATTTTAGGCATAGTTATCTTCTTTTTTTGATTATTTTATTAAAATTTAATATTTCATGGTATTTCGTTGACTCGGCATTATGTTAATCTATTTTAATGAAGTCAATGTAATTAGTTAATTTTTATAAATTAATCAATTAACCATATAATTTTTAAAATTTAAAAATTCTTTTTTCTTCAATCTATTTGTAATATAGTAAATAGGTATATTTAATTATTGTAGAGGGGCGAATGAAAAAAAATCCAAAAATCTCATTAATAGGAGGCGGTAACATAGGTGGTACGCTTGCTCACTTAATTAGCCTTAGAGAACTCGGTGATATCGTATTATTTGATGTGGCTGAAGGGGTACCGCAAGGAAAAGCATTGGATCTCATGCAAGCCGGAACTTTGCTAGGCTCTGATAGCCAAATAAAAGGTACAAATGACTATAAAGATATTGAAGGGTCTGATGCCATAATTATTACTGCCGGTTTACCAAGAAAACCAGGAATGGGTAGAGACGATTTAATTAGCATTAACACCGGTATTATGAAAAATGTTGCAGAGAATGTTAAAAAATACACTCCTGATGCCTTTGTAATAGTAATTACTAACCCGCTTGACGTTATGGTATATGTCATGCTTAAAGAAAGCGGACTACCTCATAATAAAGTGATAGGTATGGCAGGCGTACTTGACTCATCAAGATTTAACCTTTTTCTTGCTGAAGAATTTAAAGTTTCGGTAAACAGCGTTAATAGTATAGTTCTCGGCGGTCACGGTGATGCGATGGTACCTCTTGCAAAATATTCTACAGTATCGGGCATACCGCTACCTGACTTGATAAAAATGGGCTTATCGAGTAATGAGCGTATTGAAAAAATAATCGATCGTACTAGAAACGGCGGTGGTGAGATTGTTGCATTACTTAAAAAAGGTTCTGCTTATTATGCACCCGCAGCCTCAGCAATAGAAATGCTTGAAGCATATTTAAAAGATAAACGTCAGATTCTAACTTGCGCCGCTTATTTGCAAGGTGAGTACGATGTACATGATTTATATGTTGGCGTGCCTATTATTATAGGTAAAGAAGGAGTAGAAAAAATAATAGAACTACAGTTAACTAAAGAAGAGAAAGCATTATTCGATAAATCAGTCGAGGGAGTTAAAAAACTCATTGAGACGGTGAAATAAATTATAAGGTTATATTTTTAAACATAATTGAAGCACAAATGCAACAAAATTTAAAATATTGAATTAATACTAATTATTAGTATTGTTAATTTAACATAAATGGTATTACAGTTTGGTTTATTTTTATTAATGGAGGAAAATTATGAAAAACAAAAATGAATTAGACAGGCTAATAAGAAATCTTTATTTAATAAAAAACACTAATTTAAATAATATTTTAGAAGCAGATAAATTAGCTATAGCACATACAACCAACTTCATAGAAGCTCTAATAAATAAAATAGATCCTAGAGCACCAGGACCTTATGTTTCTCAGCAAAAGGCTAATTTCAAAGTAGCAAATGATAAAAATATACAAGGGGGGCAGAAAGAAATTTATTTAAAAAACCTACCTATTAGTATCGGTAAAGTTGAAGGCTTTAAGGAAGACGAAAAAGGTAGGAAAACAAAGGCTCAACTCGACGTCCTAGTATCCCCCTCAGATTTTTCAGAATTATTAAGACTAAGTAATTCATTACCGGTCACTAAAGAACAAGGACTAGAAATAACAGACAATATTAATCTATTACAATTGATGGAAGAAATTGTTCAGAAAGTAGGTAAAAAGAACTTAAATATACAGCAAGATACAAAAGTACTTACCTCTCAAAAAAATGAGCAAGCTATAACACACGGTCAACAAAAAGTAGAGCTTAACCTTAAAGAAGAGATAATAAAGCTAAGGGAAGCAGTTCAAGAGACAACCAAAAATCCAACTAATAACGAAGAATTTAATAAGACATCAAAAGAAATTTTAGATTTGATTAATAATATTAACTCTCATCAACCCGCTAGATTACAGGCAGCTAGAAATAAAATCCTGAGTAGCGGAAAAAGTCCTAATACTAAAAATACAAAAATAGCGGGATTTTTTCTTGAACAACATGAATGGGATAAATTTCAAGAATTAAGAGAAAGATTACAAAAAATAAAGGAGCCTAGAGAAAAATTAGATGAAATGAAAAATTTTTATGATGTGATTAATTCATTAGATAAAAATATCATTCTAGGATTAATGAAAGAGAGACAAAAAGTTCAACAAGCTTCCAATCAAAAAGCACAAGAGATTATAAGAAGTAAATTTTTATACCTCGATAATGCTCAGGATTTTTCAGACGGTTTACAAAATTTATTTGAGGAGTTAAAAAATAAAGAAGAGGCAGGGGAACAAGAACTTATAGAAACTTCTAAGGATATACTCAGTAAAAGTATATCAGTAAATAAAAATTACTTTCGTAATACTGATAATTCAAGCGAATTAGATTTGCAATATAAGATGCTGTTAATAGATCATGCAGATAATATCTCTCAAAATATAAAGGAGACTCTAGTCTTATATGCCGGAAGTAATAACGATAATAAGATTGATATATTATCTAAAGAATTAGCAAATAAATTTAAAAATATATCAAATTTAATAAAGCAAAATGAATCGGTGCTACAAAGAGAAACAAGTAAATATTCTCCTTCTTTAGAAACTATGCCTGAAGATTCTGTACCTGAGTTGTCACCGGCAATAGTACATTCCTCAACAGAATTTTTTGCAAAATTGGAAAACTCATTCAATGAACTAGAACAATTCACTGATAAAATATTAATAGATGCCGGCAAATCTTATACACAACAAGCAAATATTAATCCTAAATCTAATAATGTTTCTAGATCTTCTTCTATTGATTCGGGAATCGGCTCAAGTCAAGAAGAACTGTCTACTACATTTGGAAAAAGCAGCTCTACTAATTTAATTGAGGCTCTTGATTTAGCGCAGGCGAAAATTTTATCAAATTCAAATACAGCAAAAGATAAGTTAACGGCAATAAAAGAATTACAAAAATCTACCCAACAAAAAGAAGTAAGTAATGAAAGACTTACTCAGGAGGAAATAGATAATATTTACAAGACACTAGGTATATTTGAAGAAATTAAGGAATATGAAAAGAGTGAAAATACACGTGAGCCTCGCATATTAAATAAAAATTATTATAAGCTAACTGATCCTCGTGAGGAGCGTAGAAGCGATAATGTCGCTTTAGAGTGGGATGATACCGGAATGTTAACTACTGACAATGATTTAGAGTGGGATGATACCGGAATGTTGCCTCCTTCCCAAAGTAGTGCCGTTTTAGACAAATTAAAAGAAGCAGTAGACGGTTATATATCCGAGCTACAAAATGAAAAGCTATCTAAAGAAACAACTCCGAAACAGGTTAATATAGATAATGTTTTACCTAAAATACGCGACTTGTTTAATGATGAGTTATCTAAAGAAACAACTCCGAAACAGGTTAATATAGATAATGTTTTACCTAAAATACGCGACTTGTTTAATGATGAGTTATCTAAAGAAACAACTCCGAAACAGGTTAATATAGATAATGTTTTACCTAAAATACGCGACTTGTTTAATGATGAGTTATCTAAAGAAACAACTCCGAAACAGGTTAATATAGATAATGTTTTACCTAAAATACGCGACTTGTTTAATGATGAGTTATCTAAAGAAACAACTCCGAAATACACTAAACAATCAACCCAAGATAAACCTAAAATATCCACAGGAGCAGTTATCGGTCTAAAAGATAGAATAGCAAAATTTGAAGTAGACTCTGATAGCAAAATCAAAAAATACTGGACAGAAGAAAAGAAACAGACTGTAGAGAAACATTCTCAATATACTCAAGATAAAGATACTATATATCATACAACACCTAAAAAATTGAATATTAACGAAATAACTCATGATTTTAAGTTAAAAGATAACACAAAAGACTTAAAAGATAAGTTTGAAGAAGGCTTTGGTAGTAACATAACAAGATACTGGACATCACCGGAGGAATGGGATAAATGGAAGAAAGAGAAGCAGAAAGGTACAGGGAAAGAGAATGAGCTAATAAGATCTCGTACAAAATTCGCAATAGAGCATTCTAAATATGCTCAATCTAAAGATAATGCACCTAAAAGGCAAATTAAGACTTATATAGAAGCTAGTGAAGATATACATATAAAGGAAGGTAATACACAAAGCTTAAGAGACAAATTTGAAAACTTAGCAAAAGAAGCGAGGCAAATTGGAACACAGGCACAGCAAAAATCCAAATCTTCGAGTAATCCTAGCATAAAACCTACAGGTCGCGGTAAAGACGGAAGAAATATCTAAAGCAATTGATGTTATTCTTGTTTTTGGGTCTGCTGCGTAACTCGTTTATGTCATTCCCGCGTAGGCGGGAATCTAGTAAAACACATAAAAAAATAAGTTTTTTATGTGTTTATTTTGTCAATATTAAGACTATTTCTAGATTCCTGCTTTCGCAGGAATGACATCGGGTAGGTTTTTCGATCCATGCAAGGATAACATTCTACGTAAAACCAATACTGTACTAGTTAATATTACAAGCAAAAATATGAAAAAGCTTAAAGTTAGGGATAGCGACTTAAAATTTTGCCATAATAACATGCTAAAGAAAGGAGTAGTTGAGGATAGAATAATACCACCAAAAGAATGAGATAAACTATAAAGCCTCATTTTAATATTAGTCTTAAATAAAGATTGAACAATAATTTGTAGCGGCACCGCATAAAATGCTGCAAGCCCTATTAATATAACGGGACAGAGAATATTAAATATTTGTTTATATAGCATTATTTGCATTCCTAAAGCAACAATAATGCTGGCAAATAAAGCCCATGCAATCTGTCTTAAAGGATTTATTTTATCGGCAAGTAATCCTGCAAAAACGGCTGATATTCCATAAGTAATAATAAGAGCTATATTTATAAATTTTATTTCAGGATGATTTATAAAAGCTATTTTTGCTAAAAAAACTCCTAAGAAAATTACCAAAAAGTGGTACGCTCCTCCGATGGCACCATTTACTAGTAATGCTATTATAAAAGATAGTTTATTATCTTTTATAATTTGCCACACGGTACTTTTTGATGACGCTCTTAAAAACCCGCTACTTTCTTTAAAAAATCTTCTCATCAAAATAGCAAATAAGCCGAATATTGCACCAATAAGAAAATTAAACCGCCATAAATACAGGATACCGGGATTACTAGCGTAATAATAAGCTATAGCCGCAAGTAATGCACCTATTTGACTACAACATGAAACTATCCCTATATTTAAATTTTTCCTATTATTTCCTGTTTGTTCAGCTACATAAACCTTTATTCCATCAACTTCTCCGGCAAGACTTGCTAAAAATACCATTCGGCATAATGTTAGTATTACTGTAGCAAAAATACCTATCATCTCAAAGGAAGGGGTAATAGCAATTAATCCGGTAGAAATGCTACTTATGAACATGGATATTTTGATAGATTTAGTACGTCCGTATTTATCTCCGATAAATCCAAAAATTAAAGACCCTAAAGGTCGTACTATAGCAGCTGCACTAAGAACGGCAAAAAAACCAAGTAGCTGCTTATCCTGCTCTATATTAGGCAAAAAACTTTGTGCAAGAATACTAGCCGATAAACCGAATAAAGCATAATCGTAATAACGGATGATCGTTGTAAAAAATGCAACTAAAAGGGCTGGGTTGAACATATAATATTTTCTTTTTGCGGCAACATCATATGATACCAACTCTTTAGGCTGTGTGAAAGAAAATTAATTTAATATATTTTACTATTGTAGTTTTAATTATAATATTTTATATTTGGTGTATATTTAATTTTAACTATTTAAAGAATATGCACTCAGAGTACAGAGTTGCTATATCTGAAAATGACAAAATAAATATTCCTGCAAAAATTCGTGATCAATTGCATCTTTCTTCAGGAGATCAGTTAATGCTAATACTTGATAAAGGATTAACATTAATTCCTCTAAAAAATAAAATTAAAGAATTTCAAGCATTAGTAAAGGCTCTGTCCAAGTAATCATACGCGTCATGTTAAGGAGTGTTTATAAGTTTAAGAGAAGATAAAGTAGATTTTTTTGTTTTCCTATATTTATCTTTTAAACAAAAATTTACCCAAGCTATTCGTAAATTTTTAAAGAAGTGGTAGCGCCCCCGTATTGCAGCTTAGCATGAATAGTCTATAATCCTCAAACAGTAATAAGAGAGAATTATAGTTAAGGAGTTATGGCAAGAATAGATGTTAAGTGTAGATCAAGAATAGATGTTAAGTGTAGATATTGTAACGACACAGAAAAAGTAGTAAAGGCGGGATATTCAATTTCAAAACAACAGAGATATCAATGCAAGCAGTGTAATCGATATTTTTAACTGTAATATATTAATAATGCCTCTAAGCCTGGAGTCAAGACTCAGA
Organism: Rickettsia endosymbiont of Cantharis rufa; assembly: GCF_964026445.1. Taxonomy (NCBI): domain Bacteria; kingdom Pseudomonadati; phylum Pseudomonadota; class Alphaproteobacteria; order Rickettsiales; family Rickettsiaceae; genus Rickettsia; species Rickettsia endosymbiont of Cantharis rufa. The sequence continues at coordinate 552,332 of NZ_OZ032150.1, read as the reverse complement.
TAGTAGATATGTCAATCAATGGCTCTGGAGTTAGGGATACAGTAAGAGTATTAAAAGTGGGTATCAATACGGTTATCCGTGTTTTAAAAAAATCTAGCGTTAAAAAAGATAAATCATTCTATCAATACGATAGAAGTAATTATTGCTCCTGAAATAGATGAACAATGGCCTTATGTACAGAATAAATCCAAACAAAGATGGCTTTGATATTCTTTGGATAAGATTTTGTTAAAAGTAGTTGCTTATACTTTTGGTACAAGATGTGATAGCACATCAGAATCATTACTGAAAAAAAACCGGAGGATTTTAAGGTTACTTTTTACTTTACAGATGGATGGGGAAGTTATGCTAGGTTATTAGATCCCAAAAAACACATTGTTAGTAAAAAATATACTCAACGGATAGAACGGGGTAACTTAAATCTTAGAACAAGATGCAAAAGACTGACACGTAAAACAATTTGTTTTTCCAAGTCATTGGATATTCATGATAAAGTCATCGGAACTCTTATTGAACGTATAGCCTTTTAATATCCACATCTGTAAAATGGAGGTGCGACCAACTTCCTGATTTATTTTTGATATAAGGCAGTTAGATATAGCATGAAAAATTATAATGCCACATAGCTTAGCATAAAGCTCACATAATGCCCTAGATGAATCACTTTTTCCTTTAAGAGATTCTATTTAAAATGACTTTTATATAACCTAAATAATAACTCAATTTGCCATCTTGCTCTATATATCGTTGCTATATGCTTGATACTGACTTGACTCTCAGGAATATTAGTAATAAATATTGACCAATCAAGTAAATTTTGATTTCTTTGAGAAGACTTATAGCCACGTGCTTTTGCAAGTGTATTCGCCTTCCTTTTCCTGATATCAGATTGTTCTTTTGTAAGCTTATGGCAGACGATCCTAACCGGTAGTAATGATTCCTTGCTAAGTAAAATATCACCTTGTCAAAAAGTTACTTTCTCTAATAACTCAAGTAAATCTAATTTATTTCTAGCTCTATCATATATATTAGTATCAGTCTTGTAACGACTAATAAAATAAGCGCCTTTAGCACTTAAGGAACTAAAAGACTTAGGAACAAAATACCCTAAATCTGCTATCAATAAATCATTAGGATTAATATCCTGTAAATAATCTTTATAACCTTGATCTGATCGTGCCCCCGCAAGAATATCTATGTTACTTATTGTTTGTGTTGAATAATTATATAATGTGCAGCTTGATCGAAGCTTTTACTCTACGCTCATGATCCTTAAATCCTGACCCATGCCCCTTATATAATCTTTCCATATTGTCGGGCAATTTTATATTGCTGCTATCAAGTAACTTAACGTTATTAAATTTCTGTAATATCCCGCAATCAAGCTTAAAACTATTTGCAAATAAACCGATATTTTCTCATACATACTCCTCATAAAATCCACTGCAGAGTTACTAAATCTGAAATCTAGGCCTTGCTTACTTATTATTACTGATTCTTCATGTAATAATTGACACATTCTTTCTATGTTACAATCAGCATCACTCAAATTACCCAATACTAATGCTTGTGCAAACGAACAGCCGGTTAATCCTCTTCTCCCCTTGATAAAACCGCTGCTAATTGCAACTCTGATAGCTGTTTCTGTTAAAAACTCTTTGACTCTATTCGGTAGTTTTGTTATATTTTTCATTGTATAAGTCCCTGGCCGCACCTCCATTTTGCAGATGTGGATATTAAAAGGCTATACGTTCAATAAGAGTTCCGATGACTTTATCATGAATATCCAATGACTTGGAAAAACAAATTGTTTTACGTGTCAGTCTTTTGCATCTTGTTCTAAGATTTAAGTTACCCCGTTCTATCCGTTGAGTATATTTTTTACTAACAATGTGTTTTTTGGGATCTAATAACCTAGCATAACTTCCCCATCCATCTGTAAAGTAAAAAGTAACCTTAAAATCCTCCGGTTTTTTTCAGTAATGATTCTGATGTGCTATCACATCTTGTACCAAAAGTATAAGCAACTACTTTTAACAAAATCTTATCCAAAGAATATCAAAGCCATCTTTGTTTGGATTTATTCTGTACATAAGGCCATTGTTCATCTATTTCAGGAGCAATAATTACTTCTATCGTATTGATAGAATGATTTATCTTTTTTAACGCTAGATTTTTTTAAAACACGGATAACCGTATTGATACCCACTTTTAATACTCTTACTGTATCCCTAACTCCAGAGCCATTGATTGACATATCTACTATCTGAGTCTTGACTCCAGGCTTAGAGGCATTATTAATATATTACAGTTGAAAATATCGATTACACTGCTTGCATTGATATCTCTGTTGTTTTGAAATTGAATATCCCGCCTTTACTACTTTTTCTGTGTCGTTATAATATCTACACTTAACATCTATTCTTGATCTACACTTAACATCTATTCTTGTCATAACTCCTTAACTATAATTCTCTCTTATTACTGTTTGAGGATTATAGACTATTCATGCTAAGCTGCAATACGGGGGCACGACCTCATTTTTCGACCGCTGTTGACAAGGTAGAGTTAGATTTAAGAGAGTCAGCAATTAATTTCGCACCTTCAACCCCTATTTGGTTACCATAAAGATAAAGAGTTGTACCGTCCTTTCTTAGGCTATCAGCTTGCACCTGTAATCCTCTTTTTTCTAGAAATTCTATTAATCTCTCATGCGGCGTTTTTGTTGCTGCTACTTCTTGCGGTACTTTCAATTTAAACATAATTATATCCTTATTAAATTCTATAAATCTAATATTTTATTAAAAATTAGCTTATAGATAGAATCTAAATGGAGAGTTTTAAGAATGCAATAGAAATTTAATTAGAGGTATGAATAGATGAGTTGAGGTTGTTTTAAGAAGAATACAAAGTTAGTTGTTATAATATTTAAAATTCGGGGTTTATAAAGAGATTTAATATAAAAATTAGACATTTTGAAACATACAGGGAGTATTTAAGGTTTTTGCTGAATTTCAAAAAGCTTTGAAACACTTATAGGAACTGGTGGAGATGAAGGGAATCGAACCCTTGACCCTCTGCGTGCAAAGCAGATGCTCTACCCCTGAGCTACATCCCCGATTATTTATTGGTGAGGTCTTTGGAAGTGAAAATATTAAGATAAACTTTTAACTAGCCCCCAAGGTAACGGTTGTCCGTGACTCCCTACGACTAAATCTCCGGAAGATTCATATTCGGCAGCGAGAAAAGAATTTTGAGCAGCAATAAGCTTTACCGGTTTGATTTTCTGACCGTTATGAAAATATTCTTTCGCTTGTTCCCTAGATGTCGGGTTATTTTTGGAAGCGGTTTTTGCTTTAGCTTTAGACATATACTATTAATTTTTTTCTTAAACTTGTGAGGAATATAAAACTTTTTCCTAAACTTGTCAATAACTACCGTCAATTATTATTTGGCATTTCCTAGAAAAAGTTACGTCATTGCGAGAAGAATTACAATGCAACTCGACGGAGCAATCCAGTTAAAAATTCTGATTTATAGAATTTTTTTAATCTTTTTCTGGATTGCCGCGTTGCTTCGCTCCTCGCAATGACGGTTCGGATATCCACGCAGCCTACTGCTGCTCGCAATGACGTTTTGATATCTACACAAGCAAGCCTTTCATAGGAATAACACCCGCTCTCCTTACTGATTAATTCTTGCTGCACAGATTCTTTAGAATATTTCTTTCAACTTTTCTACTCTATCGATTAAATATAAAAGCTGTTCTTTTGTAATTTTATAGTTTTTATCATATCTCGCATCAACATATGCTTTTTGAAGAAACTCAAAACATTCTTTTTGTTCGGGAGTTGCTATAGGAAACACTTGCAATAACTTACTATTATAATTTTTTGCCATACTCCCTAATTCTTCTATATCATGCAATTTAGGTTTATAATTAGAAAAAACTAATAAGATAGTGCTATACAAACTTTCGGTAGCTTGATGTAGTTAAAAGCGCATTTATTTAAATTACCTTTTAGTAAAATATTATGAACATCAATAAGACATTCATTAGCATGTTTAAACCATTCTTTATGGTAATCCTTAGCAATTTCTTTCAACTCGCTCCAAGGTAAATCTTTAGCTTCGCTTAAGGTAAATTCCTCGCTATCGTATAAAAGAATACCTTCTTTTTTTATATCCGTATAAAAATAACGTCCTTTTTCTAACTGCCTATTTACTTCATCTGTTGATTCAAGAATTGGTCGCACCTCCATTTTGCAGATGTGGATATTAAAAAGCTATACGTTCAATAAGAGTTCCGATGACTTTATCATGAATATCCAATGACTTGGAAAAACAAATTGTTTTACGTGCCAGTCTTTTGCATCTTGTTCTAAGATTTAAGTTACCCCGTTCTATCCGTTGAGTATATTTTTTACTAACAATGTGTTTTTTGGGATCTAATAACCTAGCATAACTTCCCCATCCATCTGTAAAGTAAAAAGTAACCTTAAAATCCTCCGGTTTTTTTCAGTAATGATTCTGATGTGCTATCACATCTTGTACCAAAAGTATAAGCAACTACTTTTAACAAAATCTTATCCAAAGAATATCAAAGCCATCTTTGTTTGGATTTATTCTGTACATAAGGCCATTGTTCATCTATTTCAAGAGCAATAATTACTTCTATCGTATTGATAGAATGATTTATCTTTTTTAACGCTAGATTTTTTTAAAACACGGATAACCGTATTGATACCCACTTTTAATACTCTTACTGTATCCCTAACTCCAGAGCCATTGATTGACATATCTACTATCTGAGCCTTGACTCCAGGCTTAGAGGCATTATTAATATATTACAGTTAAAAATATCGATTACACTGCTTGCATTGATATCTCTGTTGTTTTGAAATTGAATATCCCGCCTTTACTACTTTTTCTGTGTCGTTATAATATCTACACTTAACATCTATTCTTGATCTACACTTAACATATATTCTTGTCATAACTCCTTAACTATAATTCTCTCTTATTACTGTTTGAGGATTATAGATTATTCATGCTAAGCTGCAATACGGGGGGCGACCAAGAATTATTGATATGCGTGAGTCATATGGGATAATTTGAGGCTTTATTACCCCTGTCTTTTTTAATTTTGTGTATATTGTATCTTTTAATCTTAAAGCAATATATCCTTTATATTTACCTTTCTTCAGGATTATCAAAATATCAGTATCACTGTGATAACCGTTAGGTAAATCACGCACCCAATCGCCTCTAGCAAACGAACCATATAAGGTAATCATAGCGATTTTATTTTGTGCAATATCTAAAATTTGGCTTACTATATAATTAAGTCTAACTAGGATATGCAGAGATCGATCGGGTAAAGTTGTTTTCATCGTTATTGCTCAACAAATATAGATTTTGTCATTGTAAGCACTAGTCGTCATTACGAGGAAATTACGGAAGTAATTGACGAAGCAACCCAGTTAAAAATGAATAGCATTTTTTGTTATTTTTCTAGATTGTCACATCGCTTCGCTCCTCGCAATGACGGTTCGGATATCCACACAACAATGCCTCACGGGAATGACATAGAGTAAAAATCGTAGGGTATTATAGGTCTTCATCTACTCATTTGCACCATGACAATATTTATATTTTTTGCCTGAACCGCATGGGCATGGCTCATTACGAGATACCCTACCCCAGCTAGTATGGTCTTCAGGGTTTCTAGCTTTAGGGTCAATACGTGATATAACAGGTTTAAGATCGGTCTCAATGCTACTTCCTGCATTATATTTACTAAATGCCGGATCTTCCCGACTTTCTTGCATATTTTTCTGGAGCTTTTTATGCTCAAGCGAAACATCTTCTTTTTGAATATGCTTTAAGTCGATATGGAAGTGATATACGGTTTGAACAAGTAATTCTTTTAAATTATTAAGCATCTGCTCGAATAAATTAAACGCTTCTCTTTTATATTCGCTAAGAGGGTCTTTTTGTGCATAAGCTCTAAGTGATATACCTTGTCTTAAATGATCTAAGCTATATAAATGATCTTTCCAAACTTGATCAAGATTCGTTAGCAAAATATATTTTACGGCATTATGCATTAACTCGCTACTATAAGCTTCTTCTTTCGACTTATATATATCATGAGCCATTTGTATAACGACTTTGGTAATTTCTTCTTCCGTTACGTCATTTTTACTTATTAAACTATGATCAAATTTTATAGAAAAGACCCGATGTAATTCTACGCTTAAATTTTCTATATCCCAATCTTCTCTGTAAGACCCTGTCGGCATGAAAGTTAGTACTATCTTTTTGGCTAGTTCCTCGGTAGCATTATTTAAGAAACCATAATTATCTTTGGATTTGATAATTTCGGTGCGTTGCTCATATATTATTTTACGCTGGTCATTCATTACATCATCAAAACGTAATAAATTTTTACGTAACTCGTAGTTATGCCCTTCTACTTTTTGCTGAGCTTTCTCAAGTGAGCGACTGATCATTGGATGGTGGATAGCCTCTCCGTCTTTTAGTCCGAGCGTTCTAAGAACCCCTGATATACGATCCGATGCAAAAATACGCATTAAGTCATCATCAAGCGATAGGAAAAATTTAGTCTTACCAGGATCACCTTGTCTCCCTGATCTTCCTCTTAGCTGATTATCTATCCTGCGGCTTTCATGCCTTTCCGTACCTATCACAAATAACCCGCCTGCTTCAATAACCTGCTTTTTTTCTTCAGCAATTTGGGCTTTTATTTCAGCTATTTTAGCTTCATAACTATGATCTTTATCTAGCTGCTCTATTAACATCTCAGGGTTACCGCCAAGCATAATATCAGTACCACGCCCAGCCATGTTGGTTGCAATCGTTACCGCCTTAAACCTGCCTGCTTGAGCAATAATAAAAGCTTCCTGCTCATGGAACTTAGCATTTAATACTTTATGAGGGATTTTTTCTTTATTTAAAATGTTTGAAAGTTCTTCTGACTTTTCTATGCTTATCGTACCGACAAGTATAGGCTGACCCCGATCGTAACAATCTTTAATCAGTTTTAAGATAGCATCATATTTTTCTTTTTTACTGCCGTAAATTTCATCATCAAGATCAAGCCTTGTTACCTTATTATGGGTTGGAACTGCAACCACATCGAGGTTATATATGTCTTTTAGTTCCGGTGCTTCGGTCATAGCCGTACCGGTCATACCCGATAATTTAGGATAATTGCGGAAGTAATTTTGGAAAGTAATAGATGCCAAAGTTTGGTTTTCATTTTGAATCTTCACATTTTCTTTTGCTTCTAACGCTTGATGTAGCCCCTCTGAATATCTACGCCCTTCCATTACACGACCGGTAAACTCGTCTATAATCATTACTTTACCGTCTCTTATTAAATAATCTACATCAACAGTAAACATATTATGAGCTCTTAAGGCTTGGTTAACATAATGTACTAAAGTCAAATTCTCAAAATCATATAAACCGGAATCAGATTTTATAATATCCTCTTTACTTAAAAGCGATTCTATATGCGTAATGCCTGTTTCCGTTAAATTGATAGTCTTTAACTTTTCATCTCTTTCAAAATCGCTTGCATTAAGCATGCGTATAATTTTATCAATTTTACCGTATAATTCTGAATTATCATTAACCGGACCCGATATAACAAGCGGCGTTCTAGCTTCATCTATTAAAATCGAATCAACTTCATCGATAATAACAAAATTAAAAGGACGAAGTACTCGCTCTTGTATGCTATACTTCATATTATCTCTTAAATAGTCGAAACCGAGTTCATTATTTGTTGCATGGGTAATATCGGCATTATAGGCAGCTCGTTTTGCTTCATCAGGCATACCGCCAACAATACATCCAACCGATAAATCTAAAAAATTATAAATTTTACCCATGGAGGCAGAATCACGGCTTACTAAATAATCATTCACGGTTACAATATGCACTCCTTTTTCGGTCAAAGCATTTAAGTAAGCAGGAAGCGTTGCAACTAAGGTCTTACCCTCACCGGTACGCATCTCGGTAATCACGCCTCGATGTAATATAAGGCCTCCTATAAGCTGGACGTCAAAATGACGCATACCGCAAACTCTTCTAGCTGCTTCCCTAACTACTGCAAATGCTTCATATACTATATCATCTAAAGTTGCTCCGTTTTTAAGCTTTTCTTTAAACTCCGCAGTTTTATTCTTTAACTCCTCATCCGATAATTTTTGTATAATAGGCTCAAGCGAGTTGATTTTCGTAATCTCGGAAAATAGTTTTTTTACATTACGATCATTCGCTGTACCGAAAAGTTTTTTTAATATAGAAAGCATTAAAATCCTTAAATAATATTTTGTATTTAAAATATAGGTGATTTTACAAAATTATCAAATAATTAATGCCCTCAATATTGAGCAACCCGTAATTTTACTACATAAATATTTGTAAATTATTATTAATAAATAAAATATTATCAAATAGCTGTTGACGGTTGGGCATTATTTTTATAAAATTTAAGCTTATGTTAAACACAATATATGAGTCATAAATGAAAAAATTATCTGTTATATTTTTATCAGTTAGCATGCTGTCCGGTATTGCTTTTGCCGATACAAAAGATAAAGTAGTAGCTACCTATAAAGGCGGTGAAGTGAAAGAATCACAAGTTATGAAAGAATTTAAGCCGCAGCTTAATCTTCAATCAGGTGAAACAATCAAAAACTTTGATGATTTTCCGCCGCAGGATCAGGAAAAATTAATAAAAATTTATGTTAATAACCTTTTATTAAAAGAAGAAGTTGCTAAGTCAAATATTACTTCTTCTAAGGAATTTCAAGAAAAACTTGAAAACGCAAAAAATCAATTAGCTCAACAAGAATTACTAGCAAATTACATAAAATCTAATATTACAGACAAGATATTCGATGACGAGTATAATAAATATGTCGGTAATCTTAAAGGTAAAGAGCAGATACAAGTTGCTCATATTTTAGTTAAGTCCCAAAAAGAAGCTAATGATATTAAAACCAGATTAAGCAAAGGTGAAAATTTTGCTAAACTTGCAGAAAAGCTATCTATTGATAAAGCTTCAGGTGCAAATGGTGGAGTTATAGGTTACATTCTATTAAATCAACCAGGACAGTTAGTACCGGAATTTGAAAAGAAAGCTTTTGCTTTAAAAGTAAACGAAGTTTCAGCTCCCGTAAAAACCGATTTCGGTTGGCATATTATCAAAGTACTTGAGAAAAAGTCCGTGCCTATCCCGACAAAAGAAGAAGCAAAAGTAACTATTGATAATATATTAGCTTCAGAAATACTAAAGAAATATATTTCTGATTTAGAAGCTAAATCTGATTTAAAAATCATATTACCTAAAGCAGATAGCAAAGCCGGAGGGTAATTTATTTAATATCATTCCTGCGAAAGCAGGAATTCAGGGTAAAGAGAGATAAATCGAGCTTTTAATTTTGAAAATCTATTGTGTATGTACCGTTTAATTACTGGATTCCCGCTTTCGCATGAATTAAAATGATGACATAGGGTTCGCACAACAACGTCTCTATGCAAGCATAACGTTATAACTCCCCCTCAATCACAGCAAATGCTACACATACAGGGTAATCATCAGAAAGAGAAAGGTGAATATTAAAAGAAGGGTATTTTTTTGTATAGTTTGAACTAACTTCTACTATAGGCTTGCCTAAATCATCATTTAGTATAGTAATATCTTTAAAGTTTATGCCCTGACCGATTCCGACCCCAAAAGCTTTACTAACAGCTTCTTTAGCAGCAAAACGTTTTGCTAAAAAGGTAGCATGACTTGTTTTATCTAATAAAGTAAACTGTCTTAATTCCCTTGAGGCTAGAATTCTTTTAGCAAAAAGTTTCGGATATGAATGTAATATTTTTTTGATTCTAGGAATTTGTACTATATCAGTACCGATACCGATAAGCATTTACTTATCTGTATCATAATCTTCATCACTTTCATCAATAAAGATTTGATCATCTAAATCAGAGTAATCATCATTTATACAAACTTCAGCTAAATATTCATTAAATTTTTCTTCTACATCTTCTGATTCATCTTGATTAACAAGAGGTTCTATCATAGTTCTTGTACGTAGACTGTTTATTAAGTCTTGTTCTAACTGTTCTACCGATACTTTTCCGGCAGCAATTCTACGTAGTGAAATAACAGGAGGTTTATCACGCTTTTCTTTTTTGGTTTGACTAGCTTCTACTTTATAATTTAATAATTTAGCATATCTAGTTGCTAAGACAACAAGCCTAAACCTATCAGGTATAACTTTATTACAATCTTCTGCCGTAATTCTTGCCATAATTTTTCTCCGTTAACATAATGAATTTGCTGGCTTTATGTTGTACCAGACATTTTTAAAAAGCCCTTGATGTCATCTCTACGAAAGTAGGGATCCATGCTAAAAAATCTTGATTTCAAAGATTTCTTTATTCTATATTTTTTTTAAATAAGTCTTCTTAAAGCTTTGTTTAACTGGATTCCTGCTTTCGCAGGAATGACATCAACTCAAACCGCACAATAATAAACAAGCTATATTATACTCTTTTTATATCTGCACCGCAATTACTTAATTTCTTTTCTAAATCTTGGAATCCACGATCTAAGTGATATATTCGGTGTAGTACGGTTTTGCTATTAGTACTAAGACCGGCGAGTATTAGTGATACTGAAGCTCTAAGGTCACTTGCCATAACTTTTGCCCCCTTTAGCGTTTCAACACCTCGGACGATAGCCTTATTACCTCGCACAGTTATATCTGCCCCCATTCTACACAACTCCGGTACATGCATAAAACGGTTTTCAAAAATATTTTCGGTGATCATTGAAACACCGTTACTAATCGCCATAAGACTCATAAATTGTGCTTGCAAATCGGTAGCAAAGCCTGGGTACGGATTGGTTTCTAAATCAACTGAGTTTAGCTTCCCTTCATAAGTTACTTGAACCCCGTTATCGATCGGTACAACTTTTATACCGGTTTCGATAAGTTTTAAAGCTATATTTTCTATAATATGATAATCAATCCCACAAATTTTTAAGTCACCTTTAGTAATTGCTGCTGCGAACATATAAGTACCGGCTTCAATACGGTCAGAGAGTACCCTATAACTCGCTTTATTTAATGAATCTTTACCCTTAATTGTTATTTCACTAGTGCCGACACCTGTAATATCTGCTCCCATTTTAATAAGGCAATTACATAAATCAACTATTTCCGGCTCCCGGCCGCAATTAAAAAGCAGTGTCTCGCCTTCTGCTAAAACAGCCGCAAGTATTGCATTAATAGTAGCCCCGACGGAAACTTTATCAAAAACAAAATGAGTACCTTTCAAGCGTCCTTTACTTGAAGCATTAATATAACCGTCTTCAATTTCAATTGTAGCCCCCATAGACTTTAAAACCGCAATATGCAAATCTACTTGCCTTGCTCCGATAGCACAACCGCCCGGAAGTGATACTTTTGCTTTACCGTATTTAGTAAGCAAAGGGCCAAGCACCCAAATCGATGCTCTCATTTTACGAACTATTTCATAATCTGCGGTAAAGTTATTTATACTTCCGGTATTAATTATAAGTTTAAATTCATCTTGGTGTTCTACTATTTCAATATCTGCTCCATGACTTCTTAGCAAGTTTTTCATAGTACTAACATCCGTTAACTTTGGAACGTTAGTAATGTGCAGTTTATCGGTAAGAATAGAAGCTGTCATAATAGGTAGCACGGCATTTTTAGCACCGCTAATATTAATACTACCTCTGAGAGGTTTACCGCCGTGAATAATTAATTTTTGCATAAGTTTTATAAAAATGTTTCCGGTGTCACCCCGTGGCTTGACCACGGGGTCCAGCATAAAGCAAGATAAATTAAGTTTTTAATTTTAAAAATTTACTATATTTAGACTTTTTAAGTACTGAATCCCGTGGTGGGGCCACGGGATGACGCTGATTATCTTTAAAGGATACAGCTAAATATCAATCGCTTCAGACAAGATGAATTTAGGGGATAGCCTGCGCAGCGTACAAAAAGTACGTGAGCACAGGCTATACCCACAAAATTCGCTTATGTCAAGTGATTGAGATGACGCTGTACTATACATCCAAATTCACGACGTTTAAAGCATTCTCTTGGATAAATAATCTACGAGGTTCAACAACATCACCCATTAAAGTAGAAAAAATCACCTCTGCATCGTCTTCTTGAGCAACTCTTACTTGTAATAAAGTTCTTCTGTCAGGGTTAAGCGTAGTGTCCCATAACTGATCGGAATTCATCTCACCAAGTCCTTTGAAACGCTGAATGCTTATACCCTTTTTTCCGCACTCTATAATAGTATTTAATAGCCTACTCGGTGTTAAAATATCAAATTCTTGATTTTTTACCGTAAGCTTTAATTGCTTATCAAATATATCAAAAATTGTTAAAGCAAGCTTTGATATTTGTATAAACTCAAATGATTCCAACTGCTCTTTCAACAATATTTTACTTTCTTTTAAGCCTCTGCTAAAACGGAAGAACTCTATTTTATTTTCATGTTTTAAAACTTCCCAATTAGTTTTATCAGGCGACTCTTCTAAGCTATTTAAAGCATCTAAAGCTTTTTTAAGGCTTAAATCACTTTCAACCTCAAATATTTTATTATTAAGTAAGTCATTAATTGCAAGAATTTCAGTAATTGAGCGATTAAATTTTTTGCTAGCATGATCAAGCAAGTCGTTAAACTTTACTACTTTACTAATTAGCTCTTCTAAATTATCACCTACCAACTTCTCTTTACCGTCTAGAGTTAAGGTTGCATCATTGATAGTTGATTTTATCAAATAATCTTGCAAAGCTTGCTCATTCTTTAAATAAAGCTCGGCTGCTCCTTTTTTCACTTTATAAAGAGGTGGCTGTGCTATATATAGATAACCTTTATTTATTAGCTCCGGCATATGACGATAGAAAAACGTAAGCAGCAAAGTTCTAATGTGCGATCCATCAACATCAGCATCGGTCATAATAATAACTTTATGGTATCTAAGTTTTTCAAGTGAAAATTCTCGCTCAACACTAATTCCAAGAGCCGTAATTAACGTACCGATTTGATCAGAACCAAGCATTTTATCAAATCTTGCACGTTCAACATTTAAAATTTTACCACGTAGAGGTAATATAGCCTGAATTTTACTATCCCTACCCTGTTTTGCAGTACCACCCGCAGAATCTCCCTCAACTATAAACAGTTCTGAAGCTGCCGGATCTTTTGAATGGCAATCCGCAAGTTTACCTGGCAAATTTGATACTTCTAAGACTGATTTTCTTCTAGTTAGCTCTCTTGCTTTTCTAGCAGCTTCACGAGCGTTAGCTGCTTCCATAATCTTGTTTATAATTAGCTTAGCTTCGGCAGGATGCTCTTCAAACCATTCGAGTACTTTAGTATAGACGGCATTTTCAACAACCGGTCGTACTTCGGAGCTTACTAGCTTATCCTTTGTCTGAGAGGAAAATTTAGGATCGGGAACTTGAACTGATAATACACAACACAATCCTTCTCGAATATCTTCGCCACTGAAATCATTTTTAGTTTTTTTGTTAAGACCTGTGTTATTAAGATAAGAAGTAACCGCCCTAGTTATACCTGATTTAAAAGCACTGAGATGCGTACCGCCGTCACGCTGCCTAATATTATTAGTAAAACATAAAATATTTTCATGATAAGAATCATTCCAATGCATGGCAAGCTCAACTCGTATACCTGAGTCTGGATTATCACCATTAACTATTATACATTGATGAACGGTATGTTTGGCTCTATCTATATATTTCACATAGGCTTCTATACCACCCGTATAATAAAACTCTGTTTCCTTAGCTTCTTCAAAGCGGTTATCGACGAGTAAAATCTTTATTCCTGAATTTAAAAAAGCAAGCTCCCTTAAACGATGTTCTATAGTTGCAAAATCAAATTCTATATTGGTAAATGTTTCTACAGAAGGGAAAAAAGTAACTTCCGTACCCTTTTTATCAATATTTTCTTTGACTAGCGCAAGCGGAGCTTCTGTTATTCCGTTGTTAAATCTAATTAAGTATTCCTTATTATTACGCCAAATACGCAGCTCAAGCCATTCAGAAAGAGCATTTACTACAGATACACCAACGCCGTGCAAACCACCGGAAACTTTATAGGAGTTCTGGTCAAACTTACCGCCAGCATGAAGCTGCGTCATAATTACTTCAGCTGCCGATATTCCCTCTTCTTCGTGAATTTCAACAGGTATACCTCGTCCATTATCGGATACGGTAACCGAGCCGTTTTTATTTAAGGTTACCTGTACTAAATCACAATAACCAGCAAGCGACTCATCGATAGCGTTGTCGACTACTTCATAAATCATATGATGTAGACCAGACCCATCACCCACGTCACCGATATACATTCCAGGTCTTTTCTTTACCGCTTCAAGACCTTTTAAAACCTTTATAGAATCAGCACCATATGATGATTCATTAAATTTTTCTTCAATTTCCGACATAATCCGACACAATATTTATTTGTTGCTAGAAACAATAAAAATAACTATAATGTAACTTATTAGAATAGTAAAGTTTCTTGATTTAAAATTAGTGGGATTATCTCACCGATGTCATTCCCGCGTAGGCGGGAATCTAGTCTAAGGTGAGATAAATCGAGCTTTTAATTTAAAATATTTACCGTTTTTATACTTTTTTTCTGAATTCCCGCTTCCGCGGAAATGACACTGAAACAATACCAAATTAATGAAATAACAATGAATACATTAAAGTTAAAAAATATTTTCGATGTAATGGATGATTATGACGTATTTTTATTTGATCTTTGGGGAGTAATAATCGAAGGAGGACATACCTACCCTAATGTTGTACAAAATATTAATAAACTTATTGAACGGAAAAAAGTATATTTTGTCACTAATGCTCCACGAAATATTTTTTCACTTCATCGAACAATTAAATCTTGGGGATTAAATGCAAAGCCGGAAATGATCATTAGCTCAGGTGAAATAGCAGTAGAAATGATTTTAGAAAGCAAAGAGCGCTTCGGTATTGAAAAACCGGTAATATATCATTTGGGACATTTAGAAAATGATATATTAAATGGCATACAATGCCCTATTACCTATGATATCAACAAAGCTAATATTTTCCTAATGACTATTTACAGGGATGAAAACGAAAATTTAGATTTAAACGAGTTTGATGAATTATTTAAAATCGTCATAGAACGTAAAATGATCAATATATGCGCTAACCCTGACCTTGGAATAAATCAGCTCGGTGTTTATAGATATTGCAGCGGCTATTATGCCGAAAAAATAAAGCAACTTGGCGGACAAGTAATTTATAGCGGCAAGCCGCATGCAGAAATATATAGCAAGGTTTTTAAAGAATGTCATAGTACCTCTAAGGAACATATTTTAATGATAGGGGACACTTTTTACACTGATATACTTGCAGCAAATCGCCTCGGTATAGACTCCGCCCTAGTGTTAACCGGAAACTCTAGAGAATATCATATTAATTTTGATAATATTGAGAAAAAACTAGTTAGCTTAACAAAAGCTGCTGTTAAGCAATCTATTATACCTAGTTTTGTTGTGAGTTTGTCGTAGGGTTGTCATCGTGAAGAGGCATTATATGTCATTCCTGCGAAAGCAGGAATCCAGAATAAAGCGAGATAAATCAAGCTTTTAATTTTAAAAATTTGCTGTATTTATGCTTTTTCTCTGGATTCCCGCTTCCGCGAGCATGACATAAAAAGATAAAAATGGCATCAAAACCCTATTGATATTATCCTCATAATCTGCTATAGAGTAAAACTTAAGCGGTCGTGGCGAAATTGGTAGACGCGCAGCATTGAGGGTGCTGTTCTGTAAAAAGATTGGAAGTTCAAATCTTCTCGACCGCACCATTCGCCGGTTTTTCACAAAGTCAAATTAGCGACTTCTTGCTGTGGGCTGCTCTTTTCTTTGTTCTGAGATCATTGCTCTAAAATTTTTCTGTTTTGGTACTTCGGATTTTATATTTACTCCTAGCTTTTTCTTATTAGCAAATGTTTGCGCCGATTGTACAAATGATGCGAGGATTTTTTTATCACGTATCATTTCTTCAACTGAATATGTAAGCTTTCGTTCAGACACTTCAGGATGAAATTGAAGGGTACGAATTGGAGCTCCAAACTGTGATTCCGTTGCTTCTATTTCTCCATGTTTGGTGGTAGCTGTTACTTTTAGCAATTCTTTTTTATCTATCAATCTATCTTTTCCACCTACTTCTTTTACTATATTATTATGACTACCCCAAAAACTTTGACCAGATATTTCTTTTACGATAGAATTCGTTTTTATTATTGATGCTAATTCTGAAGTAGGCTCAATAATCATAGAATCGTGTTTATGATAAGGCATATCAGTTATTTTGCCTTTAAGATAGGTATTAATAACTTGATGCCCCCGCAAATTCCCATTATGGGTATCCCTTTTTTATTGCTACTTCTACCATAATTGTTTCAGCAAGAGAACGTGCAAAATTAAATTTGCCATCTTCTGAGGTTACTTCTCCCCCAAATTGCTTAGCTACTTCCGGATTAACTGAAAAATTATTACCGGGAATTACTAAAGCATCCTTGTCAGCTAAAAGTTCTTTTGCTTTTTTCTCACTTCATTTATTACCTCTTCGTTAATCTTCTTCTCTTTATTAGCTGAGTCAGGTATTATTTTTCTATAATCAATATATTCTAGATCTCCACCTTGATAAATAAGCTTATTTTTTACTTCATTTTCAACTTCTCCCCCCAACTTGGGAATTATAGCTTAATACAATTTTAGGTATCGGTGGTAAATCTTCAAAACACTCTGTTTTTGTAATTCTTGTATATGCAGTATCATTAAGCTCTTCTGCGCGTTTAGTTAATACCTCGGAAATTTTCGTATTTTCTAATAATTTGCTCCAATATAAAGGGGTATTTCCAGCCTTATCGGTTAATATTCACTGTGTGATTAGATTTTAAATAATGATCTAGACATTTATCAAATACCTCTTTCTTTCCTTGTTGTGCTGGTAAACATCAAAAGAGTTTCACCGTTACTATTTTTTAAATTAAAGATTTTTTCTACTGTTTGTTCTTTAGTATTTTCTATAAATAGTAGAGCTATATCTACATTTCCTTTATGCCCCAATAGAATATCTGGAGCAGTATCACCGTTTTTATTCGTAAGCTCAATATCAGCATTTTTATCTATTAAAGACCTAATAATGTCTAAATCTTTAGTCTTTATGGCTGAAAATAAAATTGGAGCACCATCTTTATCCACTTGGTTAACGTCGACTCCTTTATCTAATAAAGCCTTAACCATCTTCACTTTTTCTTACTTTATAGCTCTTAAAATAATGGGATTTCTCTCTAAGTCCAATGCATTGGGATTAGCTCTTTTATTTATTAAAGCATTGAATATATCTAAGTTATTGCTATTTATAGCTTTTAGAGGAATAGGATTTTTGCCGGGAGGTTGAAAGTTAGGGTCAGCTCCTTTATCTAATAAAGCATTAAGGATACCTAACTTCTTTGTTGCTATAGCCTTTAAAATTATATGGTTTCCCGCTTCATCCAATGCATTGGGATTAGCGCCGTAATCTAATAAAGCATTAACAATATCTAAATTTTTATTGCTTATAGCAGAATAAATACAAGGATTATCATTTTTCATCTAATGTATTAGGATTAACCCCTGCTTGTAATAACTTTTGAACCTTTTTTAAATCGCTATCCTGAATTTCCTCAATCAATAACTCTTTCTGTTTATTCATAATTCCCCCTTTTAATATCCTAGAGGGTATCAGTAAATAAATTTTAACCGATAATTTAATTCTTTTCGACTAGCAATTATAAGATTTTTTTTGAAATAGGGACTGTTATTTCTGTAAAAATCTTATCAATTTTCGCTAAAAAAGCTCTTTAATTATTAATTAAATTTAATCTACTGATACCCTTTTAATAAGAATATATTAATTTAAGGATATAATTAATATATTAGAGATGTCAATATTATTCAACATGGATCGTTTGCTAAATAAAAACTATTGCTTATTTGTACTCTGTGATTTATATTGATTATCAAATTGTACACCACTTTGCGTTATACCTAACTAAATCAGTTTTAAATAATTATAACAAGTATACTCCGAAGTAAAATGAAGAGTTGGTATACGAAGATCAACTTCAAAAAGAGCAAGGAATCCACAAGACGAGGAACGGAGCGTATACTTAATACGTGAGTATCGTAGCTCTTGTAGGATGACGTAGCCAATTTTTGAAGTTCTATCTTAGTATATAAGATAAACTATTAGGTAAATAGGTTATGCCTAATTTCAATATATTTAAAAGCATCTTACCTGATCATCACGATCAATTTGCTGAGATTTTTGATCAAATTAACGATCTGATTGAGGATCACAATTATGATGCTGCTGCAAACAGACTGACCAAGCTTCATTATGCCGATTTAGCAGATTTCTTAGATAATCTTAACAATAAAACATACAGGGTAATTATTCCTTTATTACAGGATGAAATTAAGCCCGAAACTCTAGTATCGTTAAATGCTTATAGTAAGCCTCTAATAATAGAAACTTTAGGCATAAAAAAATCTGCAGAGTTAATTAATAAACTAGTTATAGAAGATGCTATTGAAGTAGTAATTGATCTAGACGATGATATAAAAGACCTTATCCTAGATAATCTCACTGAAGAAAAAAAACACCAAATTACCGTAGGTTGTACATACCCTGAAAATACGGTAGGTAGAGTAATTGAGCGAGATTTTATTAATCTTCAAGAAGGATGGACGGTCGAAGAATCATTAAATTTTATCAAGAACGTAAAACATGACTTTTATGCTGCAATCGTCACAGATAATAAATTACGCCCTATCGGTATTATTTCTCTCAGTACGCTAATTAAGCACAAAAAAAATGAATTAATAAAAGATTTGATGAACAAAGGTTTTAAGCTCGCAGATGCTTTTACCGACTTAAATGAACTAAGTTTTATTTTTAGACAATATGCTTTAACTATTGTACCGGTAGTAAATAAAAGCGGTAAGCTAGTCGGTAGCGTATCAATCGATAATATAATTTATATTATCGAAGAACAAGCTGAAAAGGATATATTATCATTAAGCGGGGTACACACTCAAGATACTTTCTTCAATGTATTTTATACCGTTAAACATCGTTTTCCTTGGCTGTTTGTTAATCTAATCACTGCCTGCATGACCTCGCTTATAATTAACCATTTTAACGATACTATTGCAAAACTTGTAACGCTTGCAGCCACTATGCCTATCGTAGCTTCAATGGGTGGAAATGCCGGAACACAAGCTATGACCGTTACGGTTAGAGCCCTTGCTAATAAGGATATCCATTATAATAATGTCAATAAAGTTATATTAAAAGAAATAGCCGTATCGGCTTTTAACGGTTTTGTACTTGCAATTATCGGAGCAGGACTTAGCTTTGTGATGTTGTTTGATTTAAATCTTAGTGTAATTTTTGCTATTGCAGTTATTTTAAATTTCTTAGTAGCCGGATTATTCGGCTCTGCTATTCCTATAGTACTGCATTATTTTGATATCGACCCCGCTGCAGGCTCCGGCGTATTCCTAACAACCATAACCGATGCCTTAGGTTTCTTAACTTTCTTAAGCCTTGCTCATATTTTTTTAGTGTAATTGTTTATTAGATATCTTTCCAAACCAGCTTATAGAGAAGAATTTAAAGGAGACAACTCAGTACCGCAGCGTACGTAGAAGTACGTAAGGATGCGAGTCTAGACTCGACGTATAAATACCTCTAGAAGCGAGGTTTGGAAAGATATTTATTCAAATAAAAATATGTGGTCGTGCCTCCGTATTGCAGTTTAGCATGAATAGTCTATAATCCTCAAACAGTAATAAGAGAGAATTATAGTTAAGGAGTTATGGCAAGAATAGATGTTAAGTGTAGATCAAGAATAGATGTTAAGTGTAGATATTGTAACGACACAGAAAAAGTAGTAAAGGCGGGATATTCAATTTCAAAACAACAGAGATATCAATGCAAGCAGTGTAATCGATATTTTTAACTGTAATATATTAATAATGCCTCTAAGCCTGGAGTCAAGACTCAGATAGTAGATATGTCAATCAATGGCTCTGGAGTTAGGGATACAGTAAGAGTATTAAAAGTGGGTATCAATACGGTTATCCGTGTTTTAAAAAAATCTAGCGTTAAAAAAGATAAATCATTCTATCAATACGATAGAAGTAATTATTGCTCCTGAAATAGATGAACAATGGCCTTATGTACAGAATAAATCCAAACAAAGATGGCTTTGGTATTCTTTGGATAAGATTTTGTTAAAAGTAGTTGCTTATACTTTTGGTACAAGATGTGATAGCACATCAGAATCATTACTGAAAAAAACCGGAGGATTTTAAGGTTACTTTTTACTTTACAGATGGATAGGGAAGTTATGCTAGGTTATTAGATCCCAAAAAACACATTGTTAGTAAAAAATATACTCAACGGATAGAACGGGGTAACTTAAATCTTAGAACAAGATGCAAAAGACTGACACGTAAAACAATTTGTTTTTCCAAGTCATTGGATATTCATGATAAAGTCATCGGAACTCTTATTGAACGTATAGCCTTTTAATATCCACATCTGTAAAATGGAGGTGCGATTAAATATGTGTATATTACAGCAAGCAGTAACTATAGCTCCAAGACATTTACATATACCACAACTTGTATCATGGTTTTCAAAATCGGTAATATTATTAACATTATTCTCATAAGATACGTGATTATCTCTCTGTATGTTCTGATTATTATTATTAATATTCGACTCTTTGAACAATAAATTTGCAACAGTAAATATTAACTCACCCTGTGATGCAGTTAGATTAGTATTATTTAGGAGCTAGCTTGTGCATACTCTTGTACTTCTAAACTATTACGGTTTGACATAGTTACATTTTGACTTTAGAATTAATATTTTAAATTATATAATAATAATCTTTAATCTGCAGCTATTTATTATTGCAATTTTTTAATTAATAGCTCACTAATTATAATTAGAGGCTATCTGTAAATAAAGTTTATGGAAGATTTAAACCCTTGGAAAGAAAAGTTTGAAATTTGTGTTTATAGTAAAAAACTACTTGATAAACTCAAATCTTTAAATACTAAAGTAAAAAATCCTATAGATATCCTTGAAATCAAAAAAGGTATCTACTATTCCCGCAAATATCACGGTTCTCAGATGCGTCAATCAGGCGAGCCTTATTATTCACACCCGATTGAGGTAACAATTATGCTTGCTGAATTTGTAGCTGAAGAAGCCCCTAAACTTTATAACGTTATTATGCTGCAAGCCGCTTTACTTCATGATACTATTGAAGACACCGAATTAACTGAAGAAGCAATTACCGAAATTTTTGGACTGGAAGTAGCAAAACACGTAGAGGGTCTAACTAGAATTAAATCTTACGGAAAGATAAGTAGCGGAGAAAGCTTAAACTTATTAATTAAAGAGAAAAGATACAATACAGCATTAATAAAATTATTTGACCGAATTCATAATGTACAAACTTTGGGGGTTAAATCACCTGAGAAAGCTAGAAAAATTATTGAAGATACTTTAATAAATTTTCTTTTGGTCGCTGCTAATATAAATTATAGATTAGAACGAGAATTTGCTGAGTTATGCCTAAAAGTTTTTAATATCGAACTTGAAAGACAAAAAGCTTTTTCTAATAATAAGTCTCTGCTTCCTCCTCTAGCTTTATAAAATGATTTACTCCAAATGTATAACCGATTAGAATTGGAATAATAAAGAATAATAATCCCCAGTGATTAAAATAATCTATCAAGTAAATTGTTCCAAAAGAAGAAACTGCAAACATTAAAGCTCTTGATAAAGCAAATATAAAACTACCGCATGTAAAACGTTTTAATACCGGAAATCTTGCATAAAACACTGCACCTGCCGGAAAAGTAGTAGGTGCAAATACTGCAATAAATAATTGGAATAAAAGTAATTCGATAGTAGTTGAAATATTATTTAGTAAGATAGGGGACATAATAGCTACAATAGAAAATATTATTAATCTTACTTTGAGGATTTTTAAAGGATGTATTTTACAAACCACATAAGTAACAATTATTGTACTTATTAATTCTGTACCACAAACAATAAAATTTTGATGAATTACTTGGGCAGCACTGTAATTAAATGAGTTTTTTAGCATATTACCGCAATAAATATAAACAATATAAAACCATAACGGGGCTCCACAGTGTATAAAAAAGAAGGCTATTGCTGTTGTTTTATTAATTTTTTCACTCCAAATAGGGCTTGATTTTAGCCGATTACTGTCTATCCCCGCTTGTGCTACAGTTTTCTTTATTCGTCTTTTTGCATCAATGAAATCCGGAGTCTCTCTAAGATTTGTCCTTGCAACAGCACCAACTATAGCAATAGCTGCTCCAAACCAAAATGCAATACGCCAGTCAAATCCAAAAGAAGTAACAAGCGTTCCTACTGCCAATGCCACAGTTGCACCTAAAGTTACAAAAACAACAAGCGAGGCCACCACCCAATAACGTTGAGGAATTTTTGTCATTTCAGTTAGATAAAGCTCAGCCCCTACTACCTCTCCCATAGAAGACATACCCTGAGCGATCCGACACGCAGTTACTACAAAAGTTGCCGTAATACCAATTTCCGCATAAGTTTTCAAATTAGCCATTATAAGACAACAGAGCGACATTAAAAAAGTTGTAATAATAACCGTTGCCTTACGACCTATAGTATCTCCTATCCAACCGAATATTAAAGCGCCGATAGGTCTAAATACATATGTGGAGCAATATGCAATGGCAGAATATAGAGAAGCAGCTCGTGCATCGGCTTCAGGAAAAAATAGCTCGTTAAGAAGTACCGCCATATGTACATAGAGCATAAGATCAAAATATTCAAGAAATGTGCCTATCGATAGTAGCCCTATAGCTTCTTTTTGATTACTGGCTAAACTTTTTTGCTCTTTTGTGTAACTCAACATATTTTCTTTACAAATTAGTTAAAATTAATAAAGAATTATACTGTTTTATATAAAAGCAAAAGTCAATTTAAAAAAAATTAGATCTTAAGTTATGAATCCGATAACTTTAGTACAATATCTTTTTGAACGATGCCAATAAATTTCTAATTTAATACTTGCAATTTATCTTATAATTACTTATATTCAGATTCGCTTAGATTAAAAAGCACTAGGGGCGTTTTAATGTAATTAATTTTGATCCCCTTAAACTTTTTATGTTAAAACGCCGTTATTAGAAGGTATCGGTAAATAAATTTTAACCGATAATTTAAGCGGGTGTAGCTCAGGGGTAGAGCGCTACCTTGCCAAGGTCGAAGTCGAGGGTTCGAATCCCTTCACCCGCTCCAGTGATTTTTCCCGTTTTATGTCATTACCGCGTGGCGTTGTTGCGTGTATACCAAAACCGTCATTGCGAGGGTCGAAGCGACGCCGCAATCCAGAAAAAGATTAGAAAAACTCTATGAATCAGAATTTTTAACTGGATTTCTTAGTCGAATTACTACGTAATTCTTCTCGCAATGACGAAAAATCAGTCTAGGCAACAACACCCTTTCGCAAATGACATCAGTAAGTTTATCATAAATTCAATCTTCTAAACTATATTTTTTCTTAATATCTTCTAATAAAATTACTTCTTTTTCCCTTTCTATACGTGATAAAGCAATTAATAAATCAGCTTTTTCTTCTGTATAATTTTTTACATCAACGATTTTAGTTGTCTTAGATATAATTAGTTTTTGATTATTTATAACTAGCATAAACTATAATTAACTTATACATTATTTATTTTACCCTTGCATTAAAGCGTTTAGCTAGCTATTTTTATTCTATTGAATTTTTTATATTTGGTAATTTAAAGGAAGTAACATATGTCAGCAAGTACGCAGGATAATCAGGTAAACACTAACGATACCATAGAAATACAGGAAACTGAGGTAGTGCCTGTAGAAACAAGTTCTCTACAATCGGGGTTAACAAGCTTAATACCGATGGTTTTAATTTTTGCCGTATTTTACTTCTTATTATTACGTCCACAAGAAAAACGTCGCAAGGAAAGAGAGAAGCTAGTCGGCGAAGTTAAAAAAGGCGAAGAAGTTCTAACAAATAGCGGCATTTACGGTATTGTGACTAAAGTAAATGAAAATGATAATAATATTGAAATCGAGATAGCCAAAGATGTACGTATTAAAGCTTTAAAAAGTGCTATTGTTGATATAACCAGTCGCTCAAAAGATGTTCCGGTAAAAAAAGAAGATGATAAAGATAATAAAAAGGATAAGAGGGTAAGCGGTGCAAAATCTTCCTAAATGGAAAATTTTTCTTTCTATTATATGTACAATATTTGCGATTATTTGTGCTTTACCTAATTTCATGCGGGTAAACTATAAGTTTCTGCCTCATGATTCAGTAAATCTAGGTCTTGACCTTAGAGGAGGAGCTCATTTATTACTCGATGTTGATTTTGATGCCTATTTAAATGATTCAATGGAAAATCTATCTGATAATTTGCGTAAAAATTTCCGTGACGATAAAATCGGTTATAAAAATCTGTTAGTTAAACAAAATAGCATCCAATTAGAATTAAGAACGCCTAAGGAATTAAAGCAGTTAAAGAAAATAATTAACAAAATTGATTCTGAAATTATAGTCGAAGTTAGTGAAAATAAAATAAAGCTTAGTTATAGTGAATCTAGGTTAAATGACTTACTTAATAAGGTAGTAGACCAATCTATTGAAATCGTTCGTATGAGAGTTGATAGTACCGGCACTAAAGAACCAACACTACAGAAGCAAGGCGATAAGCATATATTACTGCAAGTTCCAGGAGAAAAAAATCCTTCTTACCTGAAGAATATATTGGGAAAAACTGCAAAACTAACTTTTCATTTAGTTGATGAAAATGCCAATATCGAAGAAGCAGTAAAGGGACATGTTCCGGTAGGTTCAATGCTAGTTAAGGGAGATAGCGAAAGTCATGATGGGTATTCTGTAGTTATAAAGAAAAAAGTTGTTTTAGGTGGTGATCAACTGACCACGGCTTCAGCTTCTTTTGACCAAAATTCGCAAGCAGTAGTTGCTTTTTCTTTCAACAATTTAGGTAGTAAAATATTCGGTGAAATAACTAAAAATAATACCGGTAAACGCCTGGCTATAGTTTTAGACAATAAATTACTAAGTGCTCCAACGATAAATGGAGCGATTATGGGTGGAAGCGGTATAATAACAGGAGATTTTACCGTTGAGTCTGCAAATGAGCTTGCACTATTATTGCGAGCCGGTTCTCTTCCTGCCCCACTTAAAATTATTGAAGAGAGAAGTATAGGTCCAAATTTGGGAGCTGATTCTATAGAGTCGGGTAAAAAAGCAGGACTTATAGGATTTATAGCCGTTTGTATATTTATGATTTGGTCTTACGGTGTACTTGGTTTATTTGCCAATATAGCCTTAAGCCTTGCATTATTATATATTCTAGCCTTACTTTCACTTTTCCAGGCTACTTTAACTCTGCCTGGAATTGCAGGAATAATACTAACTATGGGCATGGCTGTTGATGCTAATGTATTGATTTACGAAAGAACTAAAGAAGAATTGCATAAAGGGGTTTCTAATCTTTATGCAATTAGAACCGGTTTTGAATCAGCGTTTGCTACTATCCTTGATTCCAACTTAACTACTCTAATCGTTGCTTTTTTACTTTATATATTTGGAGTAGGTGCAATAAAAGGTTTTGCCGTTGCATTAACGATCGGAATTATATCTTCAATGTTTTCGGCGATTGTCATCACTAAATTGTTAATAGATATTTGGGTAAAATATTTTAAACCTAGAAAGCTAGGGCTTGTGTAAGAATAACCAAAATGTCATAATTTTAAACTTCTTGGAAGAAAAAATTATACTCCTGTGAAATGAAGAGTTGGTATACGAAGTTCAACTTGAAAAAGAGCAAGGAGTCTGTAGGTCGGAGGAGCGGAGCGTATACTAAACGTTCAGCATCCGGGGACTTACAAAGACGACGTAGTCAATTTTTTAAGTTCAACGAGTATATTTATGAAAATGCAGTCAAATGTAATAAAAATAATTATAGTAATTAGCTTATTAATAGGAGTAGGAGCATTATATTTATTGCTATCTTTAAAAACTCCCGACAAACCACTTGCCGGTCAAGTTAATATTTACGAAGATAACGTAAAAATCGGTGGTGATTTTGAATTAATAGATCAAAACAATGAGGTATTTAGCAGTGACAGATTAAAGGGTAATTTAAGTCTCATTTACTTTGGATTTACCTCTTGTCCTGACATATGCCCGACTTCTCTAAATAAAATGACAGGGATTGTAGAAATTTTAGGTAAACATAGAATAGATCTCGTACCTGTTTTTGTTACTATTGACCCAAAACGTGATACTCCTATAGTACTTAAAGAATATTTAAAACATTTTCATCCCAAATTTATAGGTCTTACCGGTAATGAGGAGCAAATAAAAGATGTAACTGATAAATTCAAGGTTTTCTATGCTCGTGTAAATAGTGACGATGACGACCCAAACTATATGCTCGATCATTCATCTTTTACCTATTTAATGGATGCGAACGGAAAATATCTGAAACATTTCTATTTAGATTCTTCGCCTAAGGAGATTATGGAATTTTTGAGAAATGAATAATTATATATCGGTAGCATATTTATTTACCTTTTTGGCCTTAACGATATTGTTAATAGTAAGTTTTTTAAATTATAGATTATTGAGAAAGCAAGAAAAATTTGATGCAAAAGAGAGTAAGAAATAGATTAATAACAATAATTATTTGTTTCTGCTCAGCAGCCCTTGGAATTAGTATAATACTTTATAATTTAGAGAATAATATAGTATTTTTTTTGCCACCGTCAAAAATTAATGAAATAGAACAGGGTAAGGAATTGAGAGTTGGTGGGCTTGTTAAAACAGACTCAATAACTAAAATTGCCGCTGATAAGGTAAGTTTTGTTATTACCGACAATATTAAGGATTTAGAGATATTATATCAAGGTGTACTCCCTGCTCTATTTCGTGAAGAACAGGGAATTATTGCTATCGGACAATTATCGGATGGAAAATTTATAGCAAGACAGTTACTAGCAAAACATGATGAGAATTATAGACCTCCGAGTTAAAGCACTAGGTGTCATACCGTGGCTTGACCACGGTATCCATAAAAACAACTTAAAACACAAGTTGTTTCAATATTTTTAACTGGATGCCGTGGTCAAGCCACGGCATGATAAAAACAAAACAAAACACATGTTCATAGATAAAATCAAAGCAAAAACAAATAATGACGAAATAAACGTAATTATCGAAATTCCGATGAATAGCTGTCCAATCAAGTACGAATTTGACAAAGAATCAGGGGCGGTTTTTGTTGATCGCTTTATGCAAACTAGCATGAGCTATCCGTGTAATTACGGTTTTATTCCTCATACTCTTTCAAATGACGGTGATCCGGTAGACGTACTTGTCGTAGCTCATCATCCGGTAGTACCTGGGTCGGTTATAAAATGCCGAGCAGTCGGCGTATTAATGATGGAAGACGAATCAGGACTTGATGAGAAGATTATCGCAGTACCAATCTCAAAGCTTGATATTACTTTCGATCATATCAAAGAGCTAGATGATCTATGTGAAATGCTCAAGAAACGTATCGTTCATTTCTTTGAGCATTATAAAGATTTAGAGAAAGGTAAATGGACTAAAGTTACAGGCTGGGAAAATAAAGCAAAGGCTGATAGCTTGATTAATGAAGGGATAGATGGGGCTATAATAGCAAGTTGTAAAAATTAGTATTTATAAGCATTGCTGTTTGGCTTTCTATGTAATTCCCGGGAAAGCGGGAATGACATCAGGAAAATTTAAGATAAAAAATGAACAGTGACTGAATTCTTACATAACGCAACTAATAGAGAGGAATTTGAAGGAGACACTTCACCCCGCACCGCAGCGTACACTTTAGTATGTGAGGATGCGAGTACCGGATTGACGCACAAATTACCTCTAGAAGCAAGTTATGCAGGAAATCAATTATTTCGTTCAGGAATCATAGTAGCTTTCTTTACATTAATTTCTCGTATATTTGGCTTAGTACGTGAGCAATTCATTGCATCATTGTTTGGCTCTACACTTATGGGTGATAGTATTAATGTTGCTTTCAAATTACCAAATCTATTTAGAAGAATTTTTGCAGAAGGTGCATTATCAAGCGTATTCATTCCTATTTACAATGAAAAAATGCTGATCTCTAAAAAAGCTGCTAATAATTTTTCAGGCGAGGTATTTACTCTTCTACTTCTGACATTAATAATCATAGTGGCATTAATGCAAATTTTTATGCCGCAATTAATGCTGTTTATTGCTCCTGGTTTTCACGGTAAAAAAGAAAAGTTTGAGCTTACGGTATTTTTATGCCGAATTACTATACCTTATTTAATATTTGTTTCATTAACGGCTCTACTTGGAGGAATATTAAACTCCGTAAAGAAATTTGCCGCATTTGCTTTTTCACCAGTTATTTTAAGCGCGTGTGTAATAATTTTTACTTTAATGTTTGATAATTACATAGAAGCTCCTATCTCAATCAGCCTATCTTTAATAATTGCCGGAATATTACAAGTCTCTTTTATGTTTGTCTGCGTGAAAAGAGTAAATTTAAACTTTCCGATAATTTTTAACACAAGCGACCCTGACGTAAAAAAGCTTTTGATTAGTATGGGACCGGCGACCATTAGCTCCGGCGTACAGCAATTAAACCTTTTCATATCCCAATCTATTGCTAGCTTTATTGAAGGTGCAATTTCGATATTATCTTACGCCGACCGAATATATCAATTTCCTTTATCAATAATAGGTACTAGCTTCTCTACTATATTGCTACCAGAGCTGTCAAAAATCTATGGATCAAATGATCTAGTAGCTGCAAAAAAAATACAGAATAATGCTATTAGAACGGGATTATTGTTATCACTACCTGCTACATTCGGTATTATAATTCTATCTCATCCTATCATTAACATAATATATGAAAGAGGTGTTTTCACAAGCCAAGATACTACAAATACAGCCGAAGCCATTTCTGCGTTTGCTCTTGGACTTCCTGCTTTTATTTTGGCAAAAATCTTAACTCCTATTTTTTATGCTAACGGTGATACTAAAACGCCCCTCAAAATTACTTTATTTTCAATTATAATTAATACCGGTATGAATTTGCTGCTAATGGA
Source organism: Rickettsia endosymbiont of Cantharis rufa (assembly GCF_964026445.1). NCBI lineage: Bacteria > Pseudomonadati > Pseudomonadota > Alphaproteobacteria > Rickettsiales > Rickettsiaceae > Rickettsia > Rickettsia endosymbiont of Cantharis rufa. The sequence goes on along the minus strand of NZ_OZ032150.1, from coordinate 522,864 downwards.
TTCTTTAAAGCATATCGGCATTGCGATTGGTACATCTATTGCAGCATGGTATAATCTAGGTTTATTATATAGCTATATTACAGAACAAAATAAACTACATATAGAAGACGGAATAAAACTTTTTTGCGGTAAAATTTTATTAAGCTGCATAATAATGTCTATTATAATTACTTTAATAAAGCATTATTGTTTAGAATATTTTTATTCGGAATATTTACTGATTAAAGTCTGCATGCTAGGCAGTACAATTGCAGTTGGAATGGGAGCATTTTTCGGCACGGCATATTTATTAAAACTTGGTAATTATGGTTATAACAAGAAATAAGTCAAACTATCAGGATCTGCTAAAAACCTTAGCTATTATGGCTATGGTCATTGATCATATGGGTTTATATCTATATCCTGAATTAACGATTATGCGGATCATAGGTCGCACAGCTATGCCGGTTTTCTGCTTTTTTGCCGGTTATAATTTTCATGATAAGCCAAAAACTAGAATAATAATACTCGGTGTTTTGCTACAAATATATACTACAATATTGTTTAAACAATTTATTACTACAAATATTCTAATATCTATCTATTTAGGTCAATGTTACATTTATTATTTCCACAAGTCTTTAACTCGCTTTTTCTATAGCGGCTATTGTCATGTGATTATAATGACAATATTGTTTTATATTAGCTGGGCTTTGATTGACTACGGTACTCTTGTAATTGCTATAATGATACTTGGATTTATTACAAAGCATGAGCCGGCAAACTTAAAGCTTTGTTGTTTTATAACAATTTTTACTTCTGTCGTGCATTCCACCATTTTCACTCTTGCAATTCCTTTTAGTGATTTTAATTTTTCAAATACTGAGTTAATTTTAGACCTAATCCTCTTAACAGTTACATATATATTAATAATAAAGGATTATCCACAAAAAATAGCTATAAATTTAAAATGGGTAAGCCGTAATGTTTTATATATCTATTGCATCCAAATTATGATTTTACAATTTATATTTATATATAGCTAAGCCTCTATAAAACAGTTACGTCATGTACTTTTCGAAAAGCGTGTCTACATCACAGAGATATTTTCTTCTCCTAGATTTAGCTTAAAACTATTCTGGTTCAATGGGATTTAGATCAGGGGAATAAGGCGGTAAGTACTCTAATATATGACCGGCTTTTTCTATCATAATTTTTAAATTTGGACTTTTATGAAAACTTGCATTATCCATTACAACTACTGAATTATGGGGTAATTTAGGTATTAAATCCTGTTCTACCCAAGCGTTAAAAATAGCAGTATTAACATTGCATTCAAAAATTGACACAGTCAGCAATGATTTATCTATTAACGCCCCTATAACATTAGTTCTTTTTGACGGATGCCAATCATGGATACCATAACATCTCTGACCTTTTACTGAATACCCATGGGTCCTAGGAGCACTACGGACAAAACAGCTCTCATCGGTAAATACGATCACTTTCTCTTCCGCTTTATACTTTTTGATCTTATGCTGAAATTCTAGCCTCTCTTCTTCTTTTGCCTTCGGATGTCTTAAAGCTTTTTTTATACGTAATATTTAACTTATTTAATGCTTTATGTATCCCTGATTTACTAACTCCTAACCGCTCAGCCCTTTCATATTGGTATGCATCACTATATTGCTCTACGCCTACCTTCAATCTATCAAGCGGTATTTTTGTTGAATCTTTATTTCTACTTCTTAAGGGCGATATTCTTTTTGTCCATACAAATACTCTATTCTTTCCTATTCCAAAACGTTTTGATATTGATGCAAAACTCATCTTCTTTTTTTTCTTGATTGCTGAAACTTTCTTTCTAAAGTCTACTGAATATGTTATTACAATGATTTATTTTAATTACTCCATCTTATTGTAACTGCTTTATAGAGGTTTGGTTATAAATACACATATGGTTTTAAAAATTGGTAGGTAAACATTAATAATTAGTGACAACGATTCTAGATTAATATTAATATATATTTTAAGTAGATGAAAAAAAACCAGTATACGAAGATCAACTGGGGAAAGAGCAAGGAATCCACAAGACGAGGAACGGAGCGTATAATAACGTGAGTACCCTCGTCCTTGTAGGATGACGTAGTCAATTTTTGAAGTTCTATCTTAGTATACATGATATTGATATTAACTATATGAATGTAATTGATCGTTTAATTTTAGATAATGAAACATATAAAAAACAATTTAGAAAAAATAAACTCTTTGAAATTAAGTTAGATAATACCCTACAAAAAAATAAATTTCTTAAACATTTTTGGATTTGGTCAGACGAATTTCAGAAAATGGTATTAGCAAGGGTAGTATTTTCAGAAACAAAAGAATTTAAACAACTTGCGTGGGAGCATCTCGCCGATGAATTTGGACATAATGTAGAATTATCACAAAATCTAGAAAATGATGAAGCCTCAGACTCTATTTTTGAGGCTTTAGGTTCATGGTTTACGCTAAAAATGATGACACTTGGAGATGGCGAAAGAGCCGTTCTGGTCCATTTAGTAATAGAGTCTTGTGCTACTATATTTTATGAAAAGCTAGGATCAATATTTCTTAATCATAGAGCATCAAAACATTTCAAAACACATATGCACCTTGATCCTGAACATGAACAAATGGGAATAGATTTATTAAAACGAATAAATATTAATGACTCTTCTTTACTCACTATTCAAAGAAAAGGCTGGGATATGATTGAAGCTTTATTTACTAGACTCGCTGAAATCACTCAGGACTGATTTTATCCTCGCAAAACTTGTTTTACAATATTCGGTTCTTTTTCAATGATTTTAAGAAGTAATTTTGCAGCTCCTGTAGGTAATCTTCTTCCTTGTTCCCAGTTTCTTACGGTTGCTACGCTAATACTGAAAGTTATGGCAAATTGCTGTTGGGTTAACTGCAATTTTTCTCTTGCCTCATGAACATCAACATCAGGTAATGAAATGCTATGCTTTTTTTACTTTTAGTTTACCTTTAGCATATGATAATGCCTCTTGCATTCCTATTAATATACTTTTCTCTGTTTGATTAAGTTTTTTATTATTCATTTTTACCTCTATTCATATATAATTTTATCAGCCCTTCACTGAGTATTTTTAATTTATTACAACTATCCTGACTAATGTTTTCTTCTTTACTTTTTATAAGACCGGTTATTAAAAATACCAGCATATTTTCATTATAGAAAAAATAAATTATCCTTATACCGCCACTTTTTCCTTTATTATTACTACCTAGAGCAAACCTCAATTTTCTTATTCCACCCTCACCCTTTATAATATCCCCCTGCTCAGGATTAGCAGCAATATAATTTACTATTTCCATGCATTCTTTTTCATCTAGAGAAGTTTTGGCAAACTTTTGAAATTCAGGAAGCTCAACAACAGTAATAAGTTTTATGCTCATAGAAGCAATAGTACGCCGCTAGCGCACAAAAATCAATAAATATTTTTATAAATAGTGAAAATATAAACTAATTAATTGACATTTAAATCCATTATATGTATACCACTAGAGCTTATTTATATGGTTAAAAATATTTAATATTTAACTATATAAATGTTAACAATATTAAGGGATTAAGTTATGCTAATACTAAACATACTAAAAGCAGCACCAAAGTACATTTTCAATAAACTTATTTATAGCCACGATTTAGCTGTTACTATGCGTTCTTACAGCGCTTTAAATATAAAGCTAGATGAAGCTTTCAAAACTGCACTACAAACTAATTCTTACAAAACTGCAAAACTACTACTTTCATCAGATAAGCTTGATCTTAATTATAAAGATTCTGGGGGAAATTCACACTTAATGAATATACTTCAATCACAAAATACTACGATACTGAAAAATTACTTTAGCAAAATAGGAGAAGCTGGTGTCAAATTAGAAAATAGCGGCATTAGTGAAGCTTTAAATATTGCTCTAAACGATAAAAAAGTTGTAAGTGTTTTTTTGAAAGGATTAACAAAGCTTAATAAGCTTGACCAATTACAAACTCAATCCTTAGATCATAATTCTCCTGATAAAACAGATGAAGTTTTTTCTACTGATAACATAACTTCATCAGCTCCACCAGCTTATGAGACAATTCAGAATAGTTCCTTACATTCATGTGAAATGCTTGGAAAAGAAATGCTCGAGGTACATCAAGAGTAGCAAAAAATAATATAATACTAATGGTTTTTAGTATTATAAACTGGATGCCGTGGTCAAGTCGACCTTGTTGCATGGCTCGAAAAATCTACTCGATGTCATCCCCGCGAAAGCGGGGATCCAGCATAAATCGAGATACATCGAGCTTTTAATTTCAAGAATTTGCTGTATTTATACTTATTTTTCTGGATTCCCGCCTGCGCGGGAATGACAGCGAAAAGTACTGGATTCCTGCTTTCGCAGGAATGACATAGTGATGGCAGCTATAGTTTTCCAGAAAGTTAATAATAGACGATATTAACAGTAGGGATAAAAATGCCGGATATAGAGCCAAAGATATATCCAGCTGAATTTAAAGAATCAGCGATTAGATTAGCTATTGAGTCTAAGCAACCTTTTGCTCAAACAGCTAGAGAACTAGGAATTACGAAGTATAGTCTATATAATTGGGTTAATAAACATTCAAAACTCAAGGAAGTAATGAGATATGAAGAACATCTGTATGATGAATTAAGGAGATTGAAGAAGAACTAGATAGAGTAACACAAGAACGTGATCTATTAAAAAGGCTGCCGCGTACTTTGCAAAAGAATCCCAATAAGGTACGCATGGATAAAGGAAAACAGAGGTAATTTTTCCATTTCTGCTATGTGTAAATTTATGAAAGTATCACGTAATGGTTATTATGAATGGTTAAATAATCTTGGATGTAATAGGGTTAAAGAAGGTAATGAATTAACAAACAGAATTGAAATTATCTTTAAAGAAGGTAGAGGTAATTATGGAACTAGACCTATTAAAAAGGAACTATCACGGCAAGATATAACTGCTAGTAGGAGACGCATTGCAAGACTAATAAAAGAAGCTAATTTGCTATGTAAAACTAAACGTAAATTTAAAGCCATTACTGACTCTAATCATAATAAGCAAATTGCTCCTAATTTATTAAATAGAGAGTTTACAGTTTATGCTGCTAATTGTTATTGGGTTGGAGACATAACCTATGTGCCAACTGGTGAAGGCTGGCTATATTTAGCAACTGTTATTGATCTATTTTCTAGAAAAATTAGGTCGCACCTCCATTTTACAGATGTGGATATTAAAAGGCTATACGTTCAATAAGAGTTCCGATGACTTTATCATGAATATCCAATGACTTGGAAAAACAAATTGTTTTACGTGTCAGTCTTTTGCATCTTGTTCTAAGATTTAAGTTACCCCGTTCTATCCGTTGAGTATATTTTTTACTAACAATGTGTTTTTTGGGATCTAATAACCTAGCATAACTTCCCCATCCATCTGTAAAGTAAAAAGTAACCTTAAAATCCTCCAGTTTTTTTCAGTAATGATTCTGATGTGCTATCACATCTTGTACCAAAAGTATAAGCAACTACTTTTAACAAAATCTTATCCAAAGAATACCAAAGCCATCTTTGTTTGGATTTATTCTGTACATAAGGCCATTGTTCATCTATTTCAGGAGCAATAATTACTTCTATCGTATTGATAGAATGATTTATCTTTTTTAACGCTAGATTTTTTTTTAAAACACGGATAACCGTATTGATACCCACTTTTAATACTCTTACTGTATCCCTAACTCCAGAGCCATTGATTGACATATCTACTATCTGAGCCTTGACTCCAGGCTTAGAGGCATTATTAATATATTACAGTTAAAAATATCGATTACACTGCTTGCATTGATATCTCTGTTGTTTTGAAATTGAATATCCCGCCTTTACTACTTTTTCTGTGTCGTTATAATATCTACACTTAACATCTATTCTTGATCTACACTTAACATATATTCTTGTCATAACTCCTTAACTATAATTCTCTCTTATTACTGTTTGAGGATTATAGATTATTCATGCTAAGCTGCAATACGGGGGCGCGACCGACAGATCATAGAAACCATATGACAAAACCAATACCAAATGGGGATAATATATTTAAATTAAACCAACTCGTTTAATTGCGATTTAGCAAAGAGTTTTATTTGAAAATTAACAAAATCCAAATTATTTTTTGAGCCTATCTCTGCGAATTTATGAGCTTTAAGTAGTAAATCATAATCAGCAGTTAAATCGGCAAAAAAAGAACTCGATTTCACCACTTTGTTTAACTCCTAAAATCTCACCGCTACCTCGAAATTTTAAATCCTGCTCAGCGATATAAAACCCATCGTTGGTTCGTTTCATTATCTCAAACCTGCCTCGCGCAACTTTTCTTAGTCGCTTTGGGTTATATAGTAATATATAATATGACTGCAAATTACCTCGCCCTACTCTACCTCTAAGCTGATGAAGCTGAGCGATACCAAACCGCTCGGCATTTTCGATGATAATCAAGGTTGCTTCAGGTACATCTATTCCGACTTCAATAACGGTAGTTGCAACTAATATCTTAATTTCACCTTCTTTAAACTGCTTCATTATTTGGTCTTTCTGCTCATTCTTCATCTTACCGTGAATAATACCGGTATAACCTTGGTAAATATTCTCAATCGAATCAAAGCGGTTCATCACATCAATTAATAAGCTATCCTCTTCTTCCTCCGTTGTCATCCCGTAGCTTGACCGCAGGATCCAGTCAAAATTACTAGCATTATAAGTTGTTTTTTGGATACCGCGATCAAGTCGCGGTATGACATCAGAGGGTTTTCCCTGCTCTATCAATGGACATATCCAATATACCCTCTCACCTGCAATAAGCTTCTTATTTATTGCTTCTATAATATGCTCTATCTTGTTAACGGACATGGTATTTGTAGCAATAGGTAAACGATTTTTTGGCTTACGCATTAGCTTTGAGATAGTCATATCACCGAACATAGTGAGTGCTAAACTTCTTGGAATCGGCGTTGCGGTCATAACTAAAACATCAGGATTTACCCTCCTATTTATTAGATTCAGACGCTATTGAACCCCAAATCTATGCTGCTCATCAATAACTATATAACCTAGCTTATTAAAACTTACTTTTTCTTGAAATAAAACATGAGTTCCAATTAATATATCAATCTCACTGGTTTCAAGCTGCGTCATAATATTTTTGCGAGCTGGGCCAAGGATTTTACCCGTAAGTAACGAGGCTCTTATATTAGTATTTTTTAAAGCTCTAACAGAAAACTCATAATGTTGATTAGCTAGCAAATCGGTTGGAGCCATAAGAGTTGCTTGAAACCCTGCTTTTACCGTATTCACCATCGTCAGCAGAACTACTAAAGTTTTACCGGAACCAACATCGCCTTGCAGTAATCTCATCATTTCTACTTTATCACTTTGATCAAGCTCTATTTCTTCTATAACCTGTTTTTGGTAAGAGGTTAACTCAAACCCTAGCTCATTTAATATATTTGATTGAATATCTGCAGCTTTATGGCAAATATTACCTTGTTTTCTGGCAATTTGCGTGCGAACGTTCAAAAGAGAAATTTGGTTAGCGATTAGCTCTTTAGCGGCTAATTGTTTATATATGTCATTCCCGCGAAAGCAGGAATCTATTACTTTTTTTTCTGGATTCCCGCTTTCGCGGTAATGACATAGAGGGCGGGAATGACATAACCCATGCAAAATCTCTAAACTCTCCAATATAACATTCAAATAATCTTTTACCTATTTATCTTCCAGCCCCCTACATTTCTCCTCGAATATCTCTATTATTTTTATGATATACGAATATAACTGTTTGTTACTAAGTAAATATGTCAGAGAGTAAATAGGCTCTATTTCTTTTGCTAGTTTAGGATTAGTAATAAATTCAGGATGAGAAATTTGTAAATAATGATAAAAAATTGTACCTTTCCACTGATGATATGAGAAGTATCTACTTTCAGCTTATTAAAAATAAACGGTGGTGGCTTATGAAAGAACACTAATAACAAAGAGCCAGTATCATTGCTAGCCGTAATCTTTAACGACTGATTACTTTTTTTTGGTAAACTAATACTCTCAATTACAATTTTCGTTTGGATTATTTCACCGTCTCTAACTTCAGTTAAATTAGGTGATAATATTTTATTTTGATATGAAACAGGTAGATAGAGCAATAAATCACGGATATTGTTAATGCCAAGCCTCTTAAGAGCAGATACGGTATCTTCACGTATATTGATGAACGTTTTTACAGAAGAAAATAAAAATTTTCTAGAGCCGCAAATATATTTTTTGCTTAAAATCATAGTAACTATGAATTATAATCTAATATATAATCAGGTCAATTTTAATTCAAGCCTGCTCAATGTCATTCCCGCGAAAGCAGGAATCCGGAATAAGGCGAGATAAATAGGGCTTTTAATTTCAAGAATTTTTGAATACTGCTACAAGCTCGCGGTATAACAAATTTGACAAAAATTATAAATCTAATTTTAACCCTGCTCTAACTATAGCTGAAGATTTTAAAGGCATACCTTCGATAAAGCCAGCTGTTTTATAACCACCTGATCCAACTATTTTAAAGGTTTCATTTAAGCTAAGCTCAAAATTAGCAGCTTCATCAAGTCCACCTTGCCTACAACTCTCTTTTAAAGGAGTAGCGGTTAACATTTTAGGCTGATTCCAAAACGCTGCTCCTAAACCTAAAGAAATAAAATCAAATTTAACTAGGTTATTTGCTTTAACTCCGACACCGTAAGACTTAAATTTCTGATTTTTACCGTAATTAGCAAGTAAGCTGAATATATTTATCATCAATAACGAAATGATTCACTAAACCACGCTTTAAACCATATGGATCAAGTATCGCTCTTGTAGCCGGTAAGTACTTTACTCCGCCAAGATCAAACATAGGTATATTATTAAGATCTTGATTCATTATAAATGAATAATCGAAATAAACTAAAAATTGATCAAATAAATCTAAATAAGCGTAAGAACGTATCTTATTTTAATAATATAATTTTTGCCATATATGGAGTTAATCGCTTTTACATAGGCATTTATATCATTACCGCTTTTATCTTTGCCATCAAACTTAGTACTAAAATATAACTTACTTGATCTAGTCTTGTCCATAAATAACCTATGCCGTAAGTAGTATTAATTTTGTTACTTGCCATATACCTATCTTTAATATTTTCAGATAGTAAATAGCTTGCTTGAATCCCCCTAGTATCTATAGCAATTTGTTTATGAACTTGCAAAGAATTAAAGTCTTTAGCTTTAAAATATGTTGTGCTCTCAAAATGATCTACTTCATATTTTGTTACTTTTGAGCCAAACTCTCTTGCTCGCCCGTCATGACCTCCTATTTCATGGTTACTTGCCATAACCCAAGATGTAGCAGTAAATCTTGTGATATAACTTAAGATATTCATAGCTATATTATCTGAATCAGAAGATACAGCATCATCTAGCTGACGATATACTTCAATCAATGACATAGCGGCATCGCTACTCGCTCTTGAGGACATATCTTTATCATAAGTAACTACATAGCTATAACCTTTTTTAGAACTTTCTTGAACTGTCATATCATAGTCAATATTTGACGCATTCGCTGACAGCGAAAAAAGACATGTAGAAATAGTTAAATTTAATTTACTTAATTTATACTTATTATTAATTTTTATTAATTAGAAGTAGTATAATATGTAGTACTTTAAATTTGTAAAGTATTTTTTTAATATACTAAACTTATGTATGTCCTTGACTTCTTTTGAAAATCCCCCTAATTTCTTAAATAATAAATATTAAATGATTTAAAATTTATGAATAAAATCTATTCTTCGGCTGAAGCTGCCCTTGAAGGATTACTTTACGACGGCATGACCATAATGTCAGGCGGATTCGGTCTATGCGGTATTCCTGAAAATCTAATAAATACTTTACTTAACAGCAATGTTCAAAATTTAACAGTTATCAGCAATAATTGTGGTGTTGATAATTTTGGACTTGGACTTCTTCTTCAAGCCAAGCAAATAAAAAAAATGATCTCTTCTTATGTTGGAGAAAATAAAATTTTTGAGCAACAATATCTTGATAAGGTTTTAGAACTTGAGCTAAACCCCCAAGGAACTTTAGCTGAGCGAATTAGAGCAGCCTGCATGGGAATTCCAGCCTTTTATACTAAAACAGGTATAGGTACAATAGTCAAGGAAGGTAAAGAAACAAAGGAATTTAACGGCGAAAAATATATAATGGAAACAGCACTTCAAGCTGACCTCGCTATTATTAAAGGCTTTAAAGCTGATAAAAGCGGCAATGTGATTTACAATAAAACCGCAAGAAACTTTAATGCAGTCATGGCGGGAGCAGCTAAAATCACAATTTGTGAAGTAGAGGAAGTAGTTGAAACAGGTGAACTTGATCCTGATCATATTCACACACCCAATATTTTCATACAAAGATTAATAGTAGGTGAGAAGTATGAGAAGCGTATTGAGCAGTTAACCATAAGGAAAAAATAAGATATGGCTTGGAACAAGGAAGAAATTTACCGAATAACCGCAGAGGAGCTTAAAGACGGGTTATATGTCAATCTTGGTATAGGTATGCCTACGCATGTTGCAAACTATATTCCTAAAGGAATGAATGTAATATTTCAAAGCGAGAATGGTATGCTTGGTATGGGACCTTTTCCTTATAAAGGGGAAGAAGATCCTGATTTGATTAATGCCGGTAAACAAACTATCACTGCGTTACCCGAAAGTAGCTATTTCGATAGTAGCTTTTCATTCGGCATGATTAGAGGTTCGCATGTCGATTTAACTATTTTAGGGGCTATGCAAGTTTCACAAAAAGGTGATCTTGCCAACTGGACTATCCCAGGCAAAATGGTTAAAGGCATGGGTGGTGCTATGGATTTGGTCGCTAACACCAAAAGAGTAGTTATTATAATGGAGCATAATGCAAAAGACGGCGGAGCTAAATTATTAAAAGAATGCAGCTTTCCGTTAACAGGCAAAAAAGTAGTTAATAGAATAATTACCGATCTTGGAATTTTTGATATTGATAAAGATGAGATGGTATTAGTTAGAAAAGCCGACGATGTTACTATTGAGGAAATAAAGTCTAAAACTGAAGCTGGGTTTATAGTTAATTTATAGTGGGAGTTCCTGTCATTGCGAGAAAAATTACGAAGTAATTTGACGAAGCAATCTCAGGCATTTTATACTGCTTTATGGGATTGCCACGCTCCTTTCAGTCACTCGCAATGACGATTTATTATATTTATTTACATGGAGAATAAAATGGTTAAAGTAGCTATCGTATATTATAGTGGGTATGGTCATACTGCAAAAGTAGCCGAAGAAATAAGTAAGAGTATTAAAGAAATAGGAGCAAATATTTCTTTGATACAAATAAATAAAGATAAACATGATAATATCGATTGGGATTTATTAGACAATGCAGATGCTATAATTTTTGGAGCTCCAACTTATATGGGTAGTTTAGCTGGTCCGTTTAAAATATTTATGGAGGTTACTTCCACAAGATGGACACAGCAAAAATGGAAAGATAAAATAGCTGCAGCTTTTACTAATTCTGCTTCTTATTCAGGCGATAAGTTATGCAGTATTCAACAATTATTTCATTTTGCAATGCAGCATTGTATGATTTGGGTTGGACAAGCTGAAGCTGCTCCTAATTTTGCCGATCATGAGATGCCTGATCCTGATAAAATTAACCGCTTAGGTAGTTGGTCAGGACTTATGACTCAATCTAACCACAAATCCTCCCCTGATATTACTCCTACAAAAGGTGATTTACTGACCGCTAATTTATTTGCAAAAAGAATAGTTGAAATAACTAAGAAGTTTAAGGAATAGAACCCAAATCGTCTTTGCGAGCGATCGTAGGGAGCGTGGCAATCTCATGAAATAATAACAAACTCCTGAGATTGCGGACGTACAAATTACTTTGTAATTTTCCTCTCAATGACGGAAAAACCGATCCACGCAACACAATGCCTCGCGGAAATAACATCGAGTAATTTTTAAGAGCTATGCGACAAAGCTCTTTCGCAGGAAGAACGTACAAGCTGCGTAACAACACCTTCTCAAAAATCCTAATTAACTTCTGACAAATGATGGTTTTTGTGAACTTCTATTACTTAGAATTTTTTGAGCATGCGTAGTCATTTTAGCATCTCGTTCTCCTCTAGTTTTTAGAGTTTTTAGTTTATTACTACTAACACTAGTATCACTAATCCATCCAGAGTCGCTTTCGCTACCACTTTTTTCACTATCGCTATCTTTTTTTGCTAAGTTTATTGTATTTAATCTTTGCTTTAGAGCGTCTAGCATATTAGGTGATTTTTCAGCATTAACCTTACTTTCATATTTAGGAATCGGTTTACCGTCCTTATCATATTCAACTTTATTTAGTTTTATTCCTGTTCGTATTGTCTCTAGGTGTTTCATTGTGTCTATTTCAGGACGTGGTTGATTTTCCAATGTTTTAACCGTAGTAGCTTCTATAGGCTTAGATAATGTCTCAGTCTGAGCCGGAATCATAGTGGCCATAGGTGGTGGTGGTGGTATATTATTTTGCGATAAAGGGGGAGACGGTGGTGGAATGTTATTTTCCAAAGGTTTAGCGAGAGGCAAGGTTGTTAATATTGATTCCTTTTTTGGAGTCATATGACTTGCAAGACTACTTACTATCTTTTGTAACTCCTCATTGTCAGGCAACTTTGCAATTATATCATTAATATTTCTTCCTTTATTTTCAATTAATTCCTCGAATTTATGCTTCGTTTTATATAACTGTTCGTCAATCTTTCTGATTGTTTTAGTGTTACTTTCTTTGTTTTTCGCCAAGACCTGTTCACTATTATTTACAAAAGCATTTTTAACATTTTGCCAAATATTATTTAATTTTTCAAAAAATGTATAAGGTATTTCTTCTCTAATTTCAGCAACCTGTTTTTGTATTTCTTTAAGTTCTTTGATATTGGAATTTTCGGATATTAAATTTTTGATGCTTTGTTTTGTAGCATTTAGACTATTAAGTTGATTTTCTAGCTCTTCACCATTAGAAGAATATAAAGGTTTAACCATAGTTAACGGACCAAACTTCTCTGACCTAGCAGCATATTTATTGGTAAATAATGCTTCTAGCCTACCACGTTGTTCTGTGGATAAATCTTTTTTAGCTAATTCATCAAAGTTTTTTCTAACTTCTTGTTGTAATTCTTGTTTTAAAGGACCAGATTTATCGGCTATGGATAGTATGGTATTATCTATACGCTTTAATACATTGTCATTTCTCTGTATTGCTTCGTTTGTTAACCGTTCTTCACTTTTTATAAAATTATACTTTACATTAGAAACTACTTTTACAAGTCTCTTAAACCAAGGCGGTGATTTAGTATGCTCTTTTTCTAGCTCTTTGACTTCTTTTTGTATTTCGATTAATCCCTGCAATTTCTTATTTTGTTCGCATAATTCGTTTACTTGGCTTAATATAGTATTTAAAGCATTATTTTCTTGTGCTAATAATTTATTTATATCTATTTCTTTAGTCATACCATACACCCACTATAAATTAATGTCGGTATTATAGTAAATTTCTTGTACGAAAGCAAGGAGAAAGTTAATTTATGTTAAGATATTACTTAGAAAAAATTGTTTTATAGTGTAGTTTGGCCTTTCGATGTTATTCCTGCGAGGCATTGTTGCGTGGATATAAAAAAAGCACTTGGTGTCATACCGTGGCTTGACCACGGTATCCATTAAAATAACTTAAATACCGATAATGTTAGTATTTTTAACTGGGTTCCGCTACAAGCTCGGCGTTGTTGTATGATTCGAGAAACCTGCTCTATGTCATTCTCGCGAAGACGGGAATGACACCAAAACTTTAGATCAACTGTTTTTAGGCAATGACGCGTTAATATTCAACGTAATTTTAAGGATGATAAACCTATGAGAGCAAATATAACTGAAATAATCCAAAATCTTATGACAACTTTTGATTCTGCCCAGCCGTGCTTTTCAAAATGATGATGCAGCGGGGCCATTTTAAATATTCTTTTTCCTTTAGTAGCCTTAAAATAATATACCTGTAAAATTACAGATGCCGTTTCAATAACAAATAAGCCACCGACTATGCTCAAAACTATTTCATGCTTAGTAATGACGCTAATAATCCCAAGTACGCCTCCGAGACTTAAACTACCAGTATCGCCCATAAAAACTTCTGCTGGTTGTGCATTAAACCACAAAAACCCAAGACAGCTACCGACTAGTCCCGCACATAATATTGTTAACTCTCCGGTATTCGGTATGTAAGTTAGTTGCAAGTAATTCGAGTAAATTAGATTTCCTGCTAAATAACTTATTAAAGCAAAAGAGCCGGCGGTAAAAGCAATTGGAACCGTAGCAAGCCCGTCAAGCCCATCCGTTAGATTAACGGCATTAGAAGAGCCTACTATAACGAATATAGCAAAAACTATATAAAAATAACCGAGATCCAAGCTTAAATTTTTAAAAAACGGTACGTTGAGTAAATGACTTGGATTTTTATCGGTATATTCTAGTAAAATACATATGATTAAACTAATAATTCCTTGTAGTAAAAGTTTATTTTTTCCCCTTACACCGTAATGGTTATTTTTAGTTACCTTTGCATAATCATCCATAAATCCTATAATACCGAAACTAATAAAACCAAATAATGTAATCCAAATATATTTATTAGTTAAATCGGCAAGTAATAGAGTAGAAAGACAGCTAGACAAAATAATCATAATACCCCCCATAGTCGGAGTACCTGCTTTTGTTTTGTGTGACTCAGGTCCATCTGAACGTATAGGCTGGCCGTGTTTTTGAAGGGTTCGTAAAAATTTTATTAATATCGGACCCGTAATAAAGCTAAGGCTTAAAGTTATAATAATAGCAAGACCACTACGAAAAGTAATATAGTGAAATAAATTAGCTATATGTGAATTATGGATGTGAGGAAGTAAAAGATTGTATAACATTTGTAGATTTAAAAGTATATTTTGATGTTGTTCATTGTTGCGTGGACAAACCGTCATTGCGAGGAGCAAAGCGACGTGACAACCTCATCAAACATCCTGAGATTGCTTCGTCAATTACTTCGTAAATTCCTCGAAATGACGTAAAAACCAAACCACACAATATTAGGAATATCCTAGTGGATTTATTTATAATAATCAACAATCTTATTGAGTTTTATACCTCTTGATCCCTTTATTAATATAAGTTCATTATTTTTAAATAAATCCGTGGCATGCGTAATTAATTCGTCAGCATTTTTAAAGTATTTTTTATCTATTTTGGAAGGTAGCAAATCATAAATATATTTAGTATTTTCCCCTACTAAAAAAACCTTAGAACAATCTGTAGCTAGTATATAAGGTACTAGCTCTTTATGTAATGCTTCTGAATTTTGTCCAAGCTCTAGCATATCACCTATTATAGCCGTTTTATTATCGGCAGACACTTGTTTTAAATATTCTAATGCGGCTTTCATTGACTGCGGGCTTGCGTTATAGTAATCACAAATTATACGACAATTTTGTATATTGATAATTTCCCCTCTTCCTTTAGTAGGAGAAATATTTGCTAAATGATTTGCAGCTATCTCTACATTTTTACCTAATATATCGATAATTAAAAGTATACCGGTATAATTTTCGGCGAAATGCCTAGGAATGAACGGTATAGTTATCTCTAAGGGCTTATTATTTATCTTATATTTTAAATGGACTTGCTCTCCTAGGTTTTCATATAAGGTTAATTCTGCTGATGTATTGTGTGTTGTGCCCAAGCTATATACGTTATCAATAGATAGATTTTTTAATATCGATAATATTGTGTTATAGCAATTAGTATCGGCATTAGTAATGGCAATATCATTTTTACTAAAATTTTCAAAAATCTCGCATTTAGCTTCTGCTATCTCTTCAAGCGAGTTAAAAAATTCTAAATGTGCTTCTGAAACATTAGTAATCATAGCAATATTCGGCTTTAATATTTGAGTAAGCTCTCTTATTTCGCCCTTATGGTTCATGCCAAGCTCAAAAATAGCATATTCTGTATCATCAGGCATCGAGGCAAGGTTTATAAGTAATCCCAAACGGTTATTAAAGTTGCCTCTACTTGCAAAAACTAGGAAATCATATTGTAATAATATTTTCAGTACTTCTTTGGTAGAGGTTTTACCGACACTACCGGTGATAGCGATAAATTTAGCTTTTGAATTATTACGTTTATACAAAGCCATTTTTTGTAGAGCTTCAAAACAATCATCAACTAAGATAATTTTGTTTTTATCTACTATATCTATATGCTTACTAACGATTACGGTACCTGCTCCTTTATCTATTGCATCTAGGACATAATCGTGACCGTCGCCGTTACTTTTAAGTGCTATGAATAAATCACCTTTTTTAACGTCTTTAGAATTAAATTGTGCCTTATTGCAATTGATAGAATTAGATATTGTTATACCTAGTGCTTTACTTAGTGTTTCAGAGTTCCAGATCATATGTTAGTTTACAGCGTCATGCCGCGACTTGATCGCGGCATCTTTTAAAGTTTTTTGGATACCGATCAAGTCGCGATATGACACTAATGTGCCTTTAATATACTTCCTCACAACTTCAGCATCATTAAAAGGTAATTTCTTATCACCTATAATTTGGTAATTTTCATGACCTTTGCCGGCAATTAATAAAATATCGTTTTGTTTTAAATTATTTATACCGTATTTAATAGCTTCTTCTCTGTCAGCTATCTCTATATAATTTGCTTTATCTATACCGTCTATAATTTCAGCTCTAATGAGCTTTGGGGCCTCAAGACGTGGGTTATCATCGGTAATTATAACATGATCGGCAAGTTTTACAGCTATTTGCCCCATAAGACTTCTCTTTGTTTTATCACGATTACCACCGCAACCAAAAACTACGCTTAGCTTACTATCACGTAATTTAATATTTTTCAGCTCCGCTAAAGCTTTTTCAAGAGCATCGGGAGTATGAGCGTAATCAATAAATATATTAGTATTTTCTATATGCTGCATTCTGCCTTTTACCGGTTTAACTTTCGTTAAAACATCTATAACTTGCTCAAAAGCAAAACCAGTATAATGTATGCTCAGTAACGTAATTAATAAATTGCTAGCCTGAAAGCTAGCGATTATCGATGTATTAAAATTATATTCTTTATTATTAAATGTAAAATTAATGTCCTGTCCTCTTAAAGAGCTATTAATTTTACTTATTTGTAAATCACCTTTTCCCCCAACAGTGATAAATTTAATATTATGGTTATGTAGATAACTTTTAATGAATTCTATTTCTTCTATATCGGAATTTAATATTGCGATGCCATTTGGTAATAAATAATTTATAAATAATTTCAATTTTGCTAATAAATAATTTTCTTTTGTATGGTGATAATCAAGATGATCCTGACTGAAATTAGTAAAACATGCGATATTTACTCTTTCTTTCCCAAGTCTTGCTTGCTCAAGACCATGACTCGAAGCTTCAAAAGCTAAATATTCTATACCTGCTTCAGCTAGATTATGAGCAATTTTTCTAAAGCTTAAATAATCAAGTGTTGTCAACTCCGGTACATCATTTATAAGATTATCACAACCAAAAATTTCTACCCCTATTGTACCTATAGATACTGCTTTCTTCCCAAGTAATGAATATGTTTGAGCTATGTAGGATACTACCGAGCTTTTACCGTTAGTACCTGTTACTGCTATCATACTCTTTGGTTTTTTAGGATAGAAGATTTCTATAGCTTCATATAAAGCTGCTTGTACATCTTCTACATAAATTACTTTATCTATGGTAGTATTTTTTTCATTATCTGTAATTACCAACGCTGCCGCCTGATTTAAAGCATCATTTATAAAATCGTTTCCATCAACACTTTGTCCCTTAATGGCAAAAAAGACGTCTTTATCCTTAACGGTTTTAGAATTAATCGACAAACCTTTTACGTTATGTTGTTGGAATAATTGTTTTAGGTTATGGGGCATGTTTATTATGTTATTACATGGTTGTACACTTCTCGATGTCATTCCCGCGGAAGCGGGAATCCAGAAAAAAGTATAAATACAGCAAATTTTTGAAATTAAGAGCTCGATTTATCTCGCTTTGTGTTGGATTCCCGCTTGCGCGGGAATGACATGGGAGAGTGTAGGAAGTAGCATAATTATACCTACACCTCCGACAAATTCCAAAGTAACTGATTTGCCTCGATAATTATATTTTTATCTACTAATTTTTTGATAAATATCAATTTATTATCCGGTTTGATTTTTGCCTGATTAGAGTAGCTACTCACGAATTTTAAAATTTTATCAGTCATATCGGCGTTTTTATAAAATTTAATCACAAACCCGTTATCTCCTGAATCTAAATTCTCAATATTTAACTTAGAGCATAATAGTTTTATTTTTACAATATTAAGTAAATTATTGAATTCAATCGGTAGTGATCCAAATCTATCAATCATCTCATCTTTAAATTTCTCTACTTCTATCTCATTACTTAAATTACCTATTCTTCTATATAATCCGAGTTTAAGAGCTGAATCAGATACATAGTTATCAGGGATAAAGACGGATAATCCTAAATTAATAGTTGGGATAAATTGTTGTTCTGAAACAACCGGTTCATCTTTAAAAAGAGCTATTTGTTCTTCCAACATTTCTTGATATAGTTCAGTGCCTACTTCTTTAATTTGCCCAGATTGCTCTTCACCGATTAAATTACCGAAACCTCGTAAATCCGCATCATGACTTGCAATAGTAAAACCTGAACCTAAAGCACAGCTATTTTGTATTATCTTTAAGCGTCTTAAGGAGTGCGAGGTCATTTTTTTATGACTTTCTACTGTTAAATAAGCATAGCCTCGCATTTTAGCCCGACCTATCCGACCACGCAATTGGTAAAGCTGACCAAGACCCAGCATATCTGCTTTATGTATGATCATGGTATTTGCCTCAGCTATGTCAATTCCTGACTCTATAATAGTAGTTGAGACTAGTATATCGAATTTGCCGGCATAAAACTCGCTCATGACCTCATCAATTTTATTAGGAGTCATTTTTCCATGAGCTATTTTATAGCTTAATTCCGGTACAATTTGTTTAAGTTGTTTCTCTATACTTTCAATATCTTTAATTCGAGGAACTACATAAAAACTTCTTCCCCCTCTAAAATGTTCACGTAATAATGAATCTCGGATAATAACCGGATCAAACGGCATAACTGCCGTACGCACCTCTAGCCTGTTTAGAGGCGGTGTTGCAATAATGCTTAATTCTTTTAAACCTGTCATTGACATTTGTAGCGTTCTAGGAATCGGTGTTGCCGACATTGCAAGTACGTGAGTGGAAGATTTTAACTGTTTTAAAAATTCTTTTTGACTGACACCGAAATGCTGTTCTTCATCGATTATTAATAATTTCAGATTAAAGAATTTTGTATTTTTATGTAATAAGGAATGAGTACCTATTATTATATTTATTTTACCGCTTTCAAGCTCTGATCTTACAATTTTCGCTTCTTTAGAGCTAATAATGCTAGATAATTGTTTGATATTTAAACCAAAACCCTTGAACCTTTCTATGAACCTTAAAAAATGCTGACTACATAAAATAGTTGTCGGTACAACTACGGCTACTTGAGGTAAATGTTCATTTAAAGATTTTGCTACCATAAAAACGGCACGCATTGCTACTTCTGTTTTACCAAACCCGACATCACCGCATATTAACCTATCCATTAACATACCGCTTCTTAGATCTTCTCTAATATCGTTTATAGCGGTTAATTGGTCTTCTGTTTCGCTAAAAGGAAAATTAGTACAAAATTTATCATATTCTTCAAGGTCAAATTCAACGGAAGCACTGGTATTAAGTTTTCTTTTAGCTGCTATTTGTATTAAATGCAGTGCTATCTCTTTTATACGGTTTTTAAGTTTTGCTTTACTTCTTTGCCATGAGACGCTACCAAGTTTATCAAGCTCCGCATTATCATTGCCGTATTTCTTTATTACCTCTATATTTTCAACCGGTGTATATAATTTATCATTACCGGCATATAAGATCTTTAAAAAATCATGCAGTTTGCCTTTGATTTCTAAAGCTTCTAGCTTTAAAAACTGCCCTATTCCATGATCTTTATGAACAACAAACTCGCCTTCTGCTAAATTATCAAGCTCTAGTAAAATGTTTTTAAGTTTTTTGTTAGTGTTTGTAGAGCTAGATTTTTCTTCTAATAATTCGCTAGCGGTAATAAATAAATATTCGCAAGTAATAAAGCTTTGGTTTAAAGGTAGTAATGCAATATTTATTACGTTTATTTTGGCTTCTCTTAAGTATTCTATCTCATTATAAGTATATTCGTAATTTGTAATTATGCTTTTAATTCGCTCAAAGCTACTTAAAACGCTTGAGCCTATAATAATTTTTTTACGAGAATTAGCTCTGATGACTTCAAATAATTTATCAAAAACCATTTTCTTTTCTATAAAACTTGTAGAGCTAATATTTTCAATTAAGCTAGCTTGCTCGGAATTTTCATAACTAATTAATATATTATTTTTTTGTTCGAGTAATCCTATTATTTCGGAAGCAGTAAAATATAAGCTAGTTGGCGTCAAAGTAGGATAGAAACTATTAAATTTAAGTTTATTCGCCTCTGATCTTGCCGAATAAAAATCATTATAACTATGCTCAAACTCTAAAATGGCTTGTTTTGACAGATTATCGAATATAAAAATAGGATCGTTTAGGTAATCTACTAAGTTAGAGCAGGAATCATAAAATAACGGGAGTAATTGTTCATATCCCGAAAATTTTCTTCCCGATATTACCGCCTCATATAAAGGATTATCAGTATGATTAACTCCAAAACTTCGTAAGTAATTATTCTTAAAATTAATTATAGTTTCAGTGTTTAAAACTATCTCGTTTGCAGGACTAATAACAAGTTCTAGGCAGGATTTAGTAGAAATTTGCGTATCAATATCAAATTCTTTGATCGATTCAATATAATCCCAGCTAAAATTAACTCTATAAGCTTTAGGACCGGGCAGTATTATATCAATAATTTCGCCTCTAACTGCAAACTCCCCGACATCGATGCTACTCGCATTTCTCGTAAAACTATTTTCTACTAGAAACATAGCAAGCTCATCCGTAGTAAATTTTATTTTAGGAGATAATTTCAAAAAATATTTAGAAAAAAAATCTTTTGGGGGTAATTTGTTTAATAAGCTTGCTGCATGAGTGATAAGTACTTTACCGTTACTATTTGTTGCTAGCTTAGTTAATATTTCTGCACGTCTAGATAAAATATTAGGACTTGGAGACGCATGATCGTAGGGTATAGTATCGTAGTTAGGAAAATAATAAATATTTTCATTGGAAGAAAAAAATAATGCTTGCTTGTATAATTGCAACGCCTCCTCTTCATTATTTGTAACTACGATAAAATCTTGCTTAGGGTTCTTAGTAAAATTATCGATTGCAAAGAAAGATTTGGCAGTTGCCGGAAATTTTTGTTGTAACATTCTATAGGGGTTTATATTTTTGCTATTTCGCTTAATTTATTTATTATTTCGGTATCTAGATTAGAAGGAATAGAAGATTTTTTAGTAATCCAAGTATAAAGATCATTATCATTTTGATCAAGTATTAAAGTATAGCTTTCAAGTTTTTTTTTATCCATCAAGAATAAGTACTTTTCGGCAAAGCTACTAAGTATATAGTCCATTTCTTTACAGCCGCGATTTTTACTACGATAAAGAAGTTTTTTTTGTAAAGAGTTTTTATTTAATTTATTCATGTTATAAAACCTTGCAAAAATTTTTTATAATAATATTATTAAAATTATCAGAT
The DNA here is from genome assembly GCF_964026445.1 of Rickettsia endosymbiont of Cantharis rufa. NCBI lineage: Bacteria > Pseudomonadati > Pseudomonadota > Alphaproteobacteria > Rickettsiales > Rickettsiaceae > Rickettsia > Rickettsia endosymbiont of Cantharis rufa. Next base: position 500,818 of record NZ_OZ032150.1, on the reverse strand, counting down.
ACCAAGATCATTTTAAAAATGCTTAAATAATTAAGCACTCTAATAAATCCATTCTACATGGATAAAATTCTATTAATTTTATTATCAATAAAAGCTATCAAAGCGTACAAAAAATATGTTAGTTCAAAATATCTGTTCTACAAAAGCTTATGATATCGTGGCTTCAAACGATAATGCTTTTCTTGTGGATGTTAGAACGAAAGAAGAATGGCAGCAGGTGGGCATACCTTGCCTAAAAAATAAAGATAAAGTGATTTTTCTAAGCTGGCAACTATCACCTTTTATGGAAATAAATAGAAATTTTGAAGATAATTTTTTATCTAGCATTAGCGATAAAATCTATGCGATAGACTCCTTACAAACGTCCGCTAATAAGGATAAATTTGAAGAAAACACTTCACCTAGCACCGCAGCATACACAAAAGCATGTGAGGATGAGGGGTTAGGATTGACATACAAATTACCCTTAGAAGGAAGTTATGCAAAAAGTCTAATAATATTTTTTCTATGTCGTTCAGGATATAGGTCATTTATTGCGGCAAATTTTGTAGCTAATATGGGCTATAAAAATTGTTATAATATTAGTGATGGTTTTGAAGGAAATAATCAAAATAAGGGTTGGAAACAAAATAACTTACCGTGGCAGTTTTAAGTGAATACTAATCAGATAATTTTAACAGATCAAGGTGATAATTATGTAAATGTCTGGGGTCATGTGGCTCAGGATCTTTACAATCATTACGGCGAAACCCTATATAATAGTTGGTTCAGTAAAGTCAATTTTATAGAATCTTCCTTAAATACCGTTATTCTTTGTGCACCTACTAATTTTGTTAGAGATTGGATAAAATCAAAATACTCCGTGGTCATATTGCAACTATTTCAACATTATAACAATACCATTAAATCGGTTGAAATAATTACTAAAGAGTTACCTGGAACAGCTCAAACGATTATAGAGCTACCTACTAAGACTTTTGCCGATATCGGCAGCAGCGAGCTTAACTCGGAAAATATCTTTTCAACTCTTGACGTGCGTTTTACTTTCGATAATTTTGTGGTTGGAGCCCCTAATGAGCTGGCTTATGCTGCTGCAAGAGCAGTTGCAGAATCATCCGGTGCCGTTTCTGAATCTAATCCGCTTTTTCTATATGGCGGTGTAGGACTTGGGAAAACACATTTAATGCACGCAATCGGTTGGTATATCAAACAAAATAATCCGAGTCGTAAAGTAATATATATGTCGGCTGAGAAGTTTATGTATCAATTCGTTAAAGCATTACGTAATAAAGATGTGATGTCATTTAAAGAAAAATTCCGCTCGGTTGATGTATTAATGATCGATGATATTCAGTTTATTTGCGGTAAAGATAGTACGCAGGAGGAATTTTTTCATACCTTTAATACGCTGATTGATAATAACCGTCAAATGGTTATTTCTTGCGATAGATCTCCTTCAGATTTAGATAATATTGAGGACCGAATTAAATCTCGTCTTGGATGGGGCTTAGTTGCCGACGTTCATAGTACTACTTATGAACTACGACTCGGTATTCTAGAATCTAAAATTGAACAAATGAATGTTAAGATACCAAAAGACGTAATTGATTTTTTAGCATCTAAAATCGTTTCAAACGTTAGAGAACTTGAAGGAGCTTTGAATAAAGTAATTGCTCATTCTAATTTTACTCTAAAAGAAATAACACTAGAAAATACACAAAATATCTTGCGGGATTTACTGCGTTCTAATGAAAGAATAATTATCGTCGAAGATATTCAGAAAAAAGTAGCAAATCGTTACAATATTAAATTATCCGATATGTCTTCTACTCGGAGGTCACGAGAAGTTGCAAGGCCACGTCAAATAGCCATGTATCTTAGCAAAGCATTGACACCGAAAAGTTTAGCTGATATCGGCAAAAAATTCGGTAAGAAAGATCACACAACAGTTATGCATGCTATTAAGAAAATAGAAGAATTACTGGAGAGCGATATAGAACTTCGTGAAGAGATTAACTTACTGATGAAAATATTACAGAACTGAATAAAGTACCGTGGTCAATCTGGTGTTGTTGCGTGAATATAAAAAAGCACTCGGTGTCATACCGTGGCTTGACCACGGTATCCAGGAAAAACAACTTAAAATACTAAAATTTAGTATTTTAAACTGGATTCCGCTACAAGCACAACTGGAAACCACACAACAGTGCCACACGGGGATGACATCAATGCCAAAAAACCTAATTCAATCCAAGAAATCTTTTTAAAATTATCCGGAAAATACCGGGTTAAAAGAATTATAGGTAATCACGGTTACGTTGAGGGGGGTAGCATACTTCCTGCCTGAAAGTTTAAATGAATTAATATACAAAGAGAGGTTGAAAATTCATTATAACAACTACGATCATCAAATCCCCGCTAATAAAGAATATAGATATATTTTAGAAAAAAAATAATATTGTAAAATATTTTGCCGAAGCAGAAAATAATTTATTTTATCGCTTAGATTTTATAGATGATTCAAGATCTATAGGTAGCCATTTATGCGACAAAGACGAATATAACGCTACCTATATATTTATAAACCGTGATTCATTTTGCTTAAATTATAAAATCTTTGGACCTAAAAAAGACTATAATATTAATACTATTTTTAATCGTATGTAATATTAGCATCTTCTCCCATTAGTTTAGAATATTCTTTCATACTATCGTTTATAGCTGTAGTTTCCAAAGTTTGATTACTATCATAATCATTTTCACCATCTATATTTTTTCCTTTAGAAAAGGAAAGTTTCGATCTCTTTCTAGGAGTAATAGTTTGATTAAATTTTAAAGTAACATCTTGTAATACATCCTTGGTATATTCGAGAGCATCCATGTCATACCATTCTTTTACTTTAGCGCATAAAATTTGCAAAATTTCAGGTAGGATTTTTTTATCTCTTTCTTAAGAGACGCTCGTTTTTGAGCCAAAAACCCTTCCATATTTTTTAAGCTCTCAGTAAATTCCAAATAGGTTATCTCGATTAAATCCTTTAAATCTCTCGAGGAATCCTTTTTTTCAAGCAGTTTAGTTTTTGTAAGCTTTAAATTGCGTTCTCCTTTATTGTTTACTTCAAGAATTAAAATAGTTAAATTTTGGTCTAATGAATTTAACAAATTCGTAGGGCAATGTTCTAATTTATTAACTTGTTCTAAGAAATATTTGATATCATTAAGGCTTATATTATCTATGTTTTTACCCTTATTAAACTGTATTGCAGCTCTAACGCTTAAGCTTTGCGCTATATTTTCAAATTTAAAATTATTTAATTTTTCGCTAAGCCATTTTATTAAAATATTACCTTCTTTGATAAGTAATAGATTGCCGTTTTGTACATTTGTAATGTCATAATCAATAGAATGAGAATTTGGTAATACAGATTTATAGTTTTTAATTATACCCCTTGTTTAAGCAACGGCATGCTCTATAGACATAGGAAAAAGTTCTTTATCAGATAGAAATATCCCATCTTTGTCAATAAGCTCTAAAAACATCGGATCTGTAAATAAGGTCGCATTATTTCTATGCATCTCGACTGTAAACAGTAAATGCGTTAACTTTTCAGCAAAATAATTGAGCTTCCGAGATAATTCTTCTATATTTCGTGTTGATTCTTTAGCATGTATAACTTCGAATATACGCTTTATAATAGCATGTTTATATTCAGCTTCTTTCTCAAACTTAGATAAAATTTCATCATATTTTCCTAAGTCCGGCACATCGGTTTGTATATTACCGGTTTTATAATGTACTAGATGATTAATTGTAAAAGTTTCTTCTCTAGTATTTGATATCTTACATATAGTAGATAAAGCACCATTTGTTCCTTCTAAAATCCGATGCTTTAGCTGATTTTTATTATTCCTGTCAATCATTTCAGCAAAAGCTAAAAGTTCTTGAGAATTATCTATTGTAAAATTTAATGGATTCTTACTTATGTTTTTTAAGTTGATATTACTGTTTTGTAATTCTTGTAATAATATTTTTTTAGCATAATTCGCGGTAATATTCTTATTTAAAGTAAATATCTTAGGAAGAAAGTGATTCGGACTAAATACAGAATACAGTAGCTGTAGATAATCCTAATCACTTATATTTTCTTTGTTATCATCTTTAAATAATTTATTAAAATGTTTATTAAAAGCAGTTTTAATAATATTAAAATATTCTGCGTAATAATCATTATCTACAACTAATATTTCAGATGTTATTTTTTTATAAATATTTCTAATAATAGAATATTTAGAAAATCCATCAGCTAAATTATGTAATATTAAGGCAAGTCCAAGTTTTAGATCTTCAGAATCATTTATATAATTAATGTTTGGTATATTTTTTAATAAAAAATCGAGATATTTTGGTAAAATATAATTTTCTTTTGTCTCTTCATCAGAGGAGCTATCAAAATTTTCGCGTTTTAGTGTCATTATTTATACATCTCCAATAGCAAATTACATGAGTAATTTGCTATTGATTTAAAAGTTGCAAGAATCGGGGTTTGAAGCGATTCTTCACTCCGATTTCAAAATAACATATATAATTAATTCGTGCAAAAAGCAGAAACCGCTATTCGCATTATAGTAGAATTAGTATTAAATTATTCAGAGAAATATATTCCAAGAAGCGAGATTAAAGTTTTGTTTAAAGTATCTAGACTTGAAGTATATAGAGTGTCTGCAGTATGTGCATGAAACTCATCTTTATTTAATAATAAATCATCTATAATATTCAAAGTTTCGCCCGTGGTACCTTCAAAGCAATTTTTAAGCGCTAAGATTTTAGTAATACTATTATCCTTAAAACACTTAAGTAATTTTTGTTTTACATAAATAATTTTACCCCCTTCATTAGCAATACTATCAAGCTTTGGTCGATCTTACTCATCATTCTATTTACTTCTGCAGCTAATAACTCAGGGTTTACATTCCTATAGCTAACTAACATATTTCATACCGTTATAGTTATAATATTAGCTATATACTAAAATATTAATCATTAATCAGGTATTTTGTACTAATAGTTACAATTTTTTTCATAAGCTAAATTTTATTAAGATTTCTGAATGAGTTTTGTTGATAAAGGTTAATTTTTATTGTATTATGCTCTCTTAGTATTTTTGAAAGGTGATTATGATAGATATAAACGATAATAAGAAGATTAGCCTAGCACTATTAGAAGGCGGTGGAGTAAAAGGGGATATCCATTTAGAAAAACTAAAAATAATGGAGCAAGTAACCGGTAAGCCTATTTGCGAGATATTCGATTTTACCGGAGGGACCAGTGTTGGAGGGCTTATCCCTATTTTACTTAATTTACCAGATCCTACTAATCCTGGAAAGCCTTTATTCAGTGCAGAGCAAGCTCAAGAACTGTTTGAAGAAATGGCACACGATATTTTTCCAGAAGGATTAACTTTTAGAAAATTTTGGAGTTTTAACGGCTTATTCAGCTATAAATTTTCTTCTGAACCATTGGTAAAGCTGTTGAAAGAATATTGTAAGGATTATACCCTAAACGACTTGATTGGTGATGTTGTAGTTACAGGTTATGATCTAAATAATAAACAAAATCCTCTTATGACTTTTTCTACTATAGAGTCTAGGAAAAGCGAAGATAGCAATTATTACCTTTCAGATATAATACAAGGGATCACTGCGGCACCTGGATATTTTCCTAGCCATACTTTCAGTAATATAACCAATACTAAATTACATAAAATTATTGATGGTGGAGTATATGCTAATGACCCAACTTTACAAACATGGAAATTATTAAAAGAAAATAACTATAGCATAGACAACGCTTTGTATTTATCATTAAAAGAAGAAAATAACGATGATTATCAAACTGTTTGTTGCGGTGGGGGGATAATAGAGCTATTAAAAAATAATATGCCTGGTAAAATATTAGAAGCAACACAACAAGCTGATGAAATAACTGCTCAAAGAATTTTTGGCGATAAGTTAATAGAAATAACTACTCATATTCCAGAAAAACATGCTGATATGAGTAATTCTAGTACTGAAAACCTTCAAGCACTAAAAGAATTTGCTAAAAAATCTATATATGAAAGCTCTACCTTTAGAGATGCACATTATAATGAAAAGTTTAAGGAAGCTATTGATAAAATAATAGCTAATTATAATGCAAATAACCCTAACAACCAAATTGTTATAAATGATTCTTATAAAGGGTTATTCCATATTAAAATTTCCAATAACAACCTTGACGAAGGTTTTACAGAAGAAGAGAATATAGAAAACAACAATGAGGTAATTAATAAACCGATAACTCAGTCTCTAGACTCTGATGATGAAGGTTTTGAAGACGATAATGTATGGTATGAAAAAGAAGAATTAGTAAGAGTTGCAGAAAATTATTTAAGCAATTTAATTGAAAAAAATCCAGATATAAAGGAAGATGTGTATGCTTTTTTAAATCGAGTAAAAAATTGTTCATCAGAGGAAATAAAGGAAATCATCGGAAATGAGAATATTACCTTTACACAAGCAAGTTTGAAATGGCAAAATGAGCAAAATAACCTTGATGTATTTAATAGCTGTAGTATGGAAACATTAAAAGAGGATATTACTCTTGAGGGTGAAGAACATACAGATGATGTACCGGGTTATAATGAGATTGTAGCGTAATGATTTTTGGCACTCATAATTTTCTTAATATTATTCCCGCTTTCGTCATTGCGAGCGACTAAAAGTGTTGTTGCATGGCTCAAAAAATCGGCTCGATGCCATTCCCGCGGAGGCGGGAATCCAGAAAATAACTTCAATATTGCTACAGTAGTTACACATTTGATGAAATAAATATATAAAAACTTGTTTTTTATATATTTTACTGGATTCCCACCTCCGCGGGAATAACATAAAACGAGTCGCGCAGACAACGCCCACAGCTGCTCATAATAACAGTTTCTATCTTTAGTTTAGGAACACCTGACTTTTTCTTATATAAAACCCAAATACAGTGAAATGCAGCAGCAGGGCTAATACTTAAGATTAATCATAATAAAGCAAAATTGCTTATTGTTTCGGCATGTATTTGAGACACTATATATGTTATGATTGCAATTAGTACATAATATATTGCACCGAATATAGATCCTGCTGTACCTGTTACTTTAGCGTAATCCTCAAGAGCATAACAAAGTGTCATAGGGATAAGTAGATTATGCCCAACCATATGAATCATCATCGGCGCAAATATCATAACGATTGCAAGACTATGACTCGCTGAAACAACCTCCAATATAAAAGCATTTATCGCAAATAGTATACAACCGCACAGACTAAAAATAAATCCTAAACCCGTAACTTTTTTATCGTGTACATGACGTTTTTTTATTAAATATCCTCCTAAAAAAAACCCTTCCGAAGATAACGGCAAAAGATAATAAAAACGCTAATTTACCGTAAAAAGATGAAGAAACTTTCATTTTATCAATAAAAATAAAAGGAGATTCTATGAAAAAAAACCATAATATATGCCGTTAAACGCACCAATAATAAAAGCATATAACCAAAGAATTTTATCTTTAGTAATTACCCGCAAGACCTAAAAATATTTACTGCTTTGTAAAAAATTTATATAAGAATTTGTTTCAGGTAGTACTTTATAATATAAAGCTAATAATATAGTACCTGCAAGACTGAAAAATACAAAAACATAATGTCAGCTTGAATATTCTATAATATATAACCAAACCTCTATAAAGCAGTTACAATAAGATGGAGTAATTAAAATAAATCATTGTAATAACATATTCAGTAGACTTTAGAAAGAAAGTTTCAGCAATCAAGAAAAAAAAGAAGATGAGTTTTGCATCAATATCAAAACGTTTTGGAATAGGAAAGAATAGAGTATTTGTATGGACAAAAAGAATATCGCCCTTAAGAAGTAGAAATAAAGATTCAACAAAAATACCGCTTGATAGATTGAAGGTAGGCGTAGAGCAATATAGTGATGCATACCAATATGAAAGGGCTGAGCGGTTAGGAGTTAGTAAATCAGGGATACATAAAGCATTAAATAAGTTAAATATTACGTATAAAAAAAGCTTTAAGACATCCGAAGGCAAAAGAAGAAGAGAGGCTAGAATTTCAGCATAAGATCAAAAAGTATAAAGCGGAAGAGAAAGTGATCGTATTTACCGATGAGAGCTGTTTTGTCCGTAGTGCTCCTAGGACCCATGGGTATTCAGTAAAAGGTCAGAGATGTTATGGTATCCATGATTGGCATCCGTCAAAAAGAACTAATGTTATAGGGGCGTTAATAGATAAATCATTGCTGACTGTGTCAATTTTTGAATGCAATGTTAATACTGCTATTTTTAACGCTTGGGTAGAACAAGATTTAATACCTAAATTACCCCATAATTCAGTAGTTGTAATGGATAATGCAAGTTTTCATAAAAGTCCAAATTTAAAAATTATGATAGAAAAAGCCGGTCATATATTAGAGTACTTACCGCCTTATTCCCCTGATCTAAATCCCATTGAACCAGAATAGTTTTAAGCTAAATCTAGGAGAAGAAAATATCTCTGTGATGTAGACACGCTTTTCGAAAAGTACATGACGTAACTGTTTTATAGAGGCTTAGCTATAGCCTCCTATAGATGAACCGAGTGAAGGGGTAAATAACAGCCACGGCGATAAACTAGCATAGACATATGATAACTCCAAACCTTGATAAGAGTCTCTAGCCATAGCCCGCCCGATAACTGACCCCACACTTACACCGAAAGCTTGTACAGAACGAGCTATCATCGGCATTTCTATATTAACTGCAAAAATGCTAACAATTGAAGATACAACATAAATAAAAAGCCCTAAAAGAGCTATAGGTCTTCTGTTGTAAATATCTGATAATCTCCTCAGTGTTAATATATACCAAGAGCAAATCCTAGAAAATATAATGTAGACATGACCTGAGTGATACCACCGTCAATATCAAAATATTTGGTTAAACTCGGTAATCCTGAAGTATAAATTGTCTCTGTAGTCGGTGATAAAATAAATAAGCATAGGGGCATCCATGCCGGAATTTTTGCAATAATTTTCATAAGTTTTATAATACTACATTTTTATGTCATTCCGTTGATCGCACATGAGTGTCAATTTAAAGGAAAAAACCTCCGATGTCGTTCTCGCGTAGGCGGGAATCCAGTGCTTTAAAGCTTTTTAAAAGCTTTGTTTGAAGAGTAAAAATCTTGCGGCTCTGTCCAAGTAATCATACGCGTCAAGTTAAGGGGTGCTTATAAGTTTAAGAGAAGATAAAGTAGATTTTTTTGTTTTCCTATATTTATCTTTTAAACAAAAATTTACCCAAGCTATTCGTAAATTTTTAAAGAAGTTTTTCAACTTATTTATCGATTTTTTAAACGTCAAAGTTAGTTCTGGTACTCGCCTTTTAAATTCTAGAAAAGCCTTAGTCATGCTAACTTCCTGATTTATTTTTGATATAAGGCAGTTAGATATAGCATGAAAAATTATAATGCCACATAGCTTAGCATAAAGCTCACATAATACCCTAGATGAATCACTTTTTCCTTTAAGAGATTCTATTTAAAATGACTTTTATATAACCTAAATAATAACTCAATTTGCCATCTTGCTCTATATATCGTTGCTATATGCTTGATACTGACTTGACTCTCAGGAATATTAGTAATAAATATTGACCAATCAAGTAAATTTTGATTTCTTTGAGAAGACTTATAGCCACGTGCTTTTGCAAGTGTATTCGCCTTCCTTTTCCTGATATCAGATTGTTCTTTTGTAAGCTTATGGCAGACGATCCTAACCGGTAGTAATGATTTCTTGCTAAGTAAAATATCACCTTGTCAAAAAGTTACTTTCTCTAATAACTCAAGTAAATCTAATTTATTTCTAGCTCTATCATATATATTAGTATCAGTCTTGTAACGACTAATAAAATAAGCGCCTTTAGCACTTAAGGAACTAAAAGACTTAGGAACAAAATACCCTAAATCTGCTATCAATAAATCATTAGGATTAATATCCTGTAAATAATCTTTATAACCTTGATCTGATCGTGCCCCCGCAAGAATATCTATGTTACTTATTGTTTGTGTTGAATAATTATATAATGTGCAGCTTGATCGAAGCTTTTACTCTACGCTCATGATCCTTAAATCCTGACCCATGCCCCTTATATAATCTTTCCATATTGTCGGGCAATTTTATATTGCTGCTATCAAGTAACTTAACGTTATTAAATTTCTGTAATATCCCGCAATCAAGCTTAAAACTATTTGCAAATAAACCGATATTTTCTCATACATACTCCTCATAAAATCCACTGCAGAGTTACTAAATCTGAAATCTAGGCCTTGCTTACTTATTATTACTGATTCTTCATGTAATAATTGACACATTCTTTCTATGTTACAATCAGCATCACTCAAATTACCCAATACTAATGCTTGTGCAAACGAACAGCCGGTTAATCCTCTTCTCCCCTTGATAAAACCGCTGCTAATTGCAACTCTGATAGCTGTTTCTGTTAAAAACTCTTTGACTCTATTCGGTAGTTTTGTTATATTTTTCATTGTATAAGTCCCTTAGCGTTACAGTACTAATACCTATACTCTTTACCTCCTTTTTTAAGTAGCGCTTTTTTCTAAATTTCTTGCAAATTGCTTACTGCCTTTCCTTAACTTGACGCGTGTGCTTATTTGGACAGAGTCGAGGAAGTATTCTTTCGAGGATTTTTACAAAGAACATTACAAAATCTTTTTCAGCATATTTCAGAAAGATTCAGGCAAGATAAATTTAAAGGCGAGTCTGCACAGCGTATAAAAATACGTGAGCACAGACGAGTCCTGCAAAATTCGCTTGTATCAAGCTTTATGAATTATGCTGTACTGAAATAGCAAATTTTAGCTGTTATTATGGGATCTATAATACATGGACTCGCTCATTTTCGAGGCGGTTTGATATATAGCTTTAACCATTATATGCAGCTTCTTTTCCGGTTACACATATTACAAAACCAATAAAATATTATGCTCTATGATAGTCCATTTTGATCTCAATCTATTCCATATATTATTATTTACCTACCCTGCACTTAAAATATTATGAAATAAATCTAATTTCATAATTCTGATGCCATCCCTGCGAAAGCAGGGATTCAAAAAAAATAACTTCAATATTGATATAGAAGCTATATGGTTTTACTAGATTCCCGCTTCCGCGGGAATGACATAAGCGAGCCATGCAACAACGCCAACACCTAGCGGGGATGATATCGCACGCTTTTTGCGGGCTATGCAATAAGGCTACAACTTACTCGGATCAAAGCTGAAATTAATCTCTTTCCAATGGTTAAAACGTGCAGGGTCGAGATTTTCGATGAGACTTGCCTGCCATACCGCTCTAATTGCGTTATCCGCTAAAGCTTCACAAACGCTAGCCGGAATATTAGGACAGACTCTTTCTTTAACTTTTGCCTGCTCAACATTCCCTGCTTTATCTAGCGTAATGCTAATAATGACTTTTACTTTATTATTACCTCTAACCCCTGCCGGTATATTACTCCAATGTCTTTCAATCTGCCTTTTTATCAAAGATGTTTCGCTATCAGAAAGAGGCGGCCCATCCGTATAAACCCCTTTAGCTTCTTTTGCATTATCAGCTTTTTTTGATCTTTGATGCTTATTGGATTTTACATTATCGCCTTCTGAAGATTGCTCTAAATTCTTCAGCAGGGAATCAAGTTCGTCGGTTTTAGGTTTTTTTTTCTTTACCTCTTTTGGTTTCTCTTCAGGCTTTTTGACAACTACTTCTTTTTTTTTCTCTTCGGGCTTCTTCTTTTCTTCTGCTTGTTTTTTTTCCTCTTCTTTGGGCTTTTCCTCCTTTACTTCTTCTTTCTTCTCAGGTAATGCTTCTTTTACTTCTTCAGACTTTGGTTCTTCTATAGGTTTTTTCTCTTCTATTTTTGGCTTTTCCTCTACTGTTTTAGCCTCAGTTTCTTTTGCTTTTTCTTCTTTAGGTAAATCTTGCTGTGGCTCTTCCTCTTTTGGCTTACTCTGATCAGACTTTTTAGCATCTTCGTTTTCTATAGGGGCTTCTTTTTGTTTTGTTGTCGTTATAATATTTGATTTATCACTAACAGGTAACATTTCAAAAGTTATCGTTTGCTCTTCCGATAATTTTTCAAAAAGCGACGGCATGCCAAATAAAAAGAAATGTAAAAGAAGTGAATGTAGGGCAATAGAGCAGCTAAGGAAAACCGTGAAATTATCCTTATTTTGATTACTTTTCATTATTTTTAATATTTGAAATAAGAGCTACACGAGAAAAGCCGGCAACATGAATTTCGGCAACTATCTCTACTACCTGTCCATAAGAAACATTTCTATCGCCTCTTACAAAAATTCTAGCATCCTTTTTTTCTTTAGTAATATTTGCAAGCTTGTCAGTTAAATGTGTTCTTTCTATTGGAGTTTCAAGCAAGAAAATTTCGCCTTTATTATTGATAGTAACAACTAAAGGCTCATCCTGACCTGAGATCGGACTTGAATTTGTTTCCGGTAAATCCACATTTACACCTGAAACGAGCATTGGAGAAGTGATCATAAAAATAATTAAGAGTACTAACATCACATCAACAAGCGGTGTGACGTTAATTTCACTAACAACGGCTCTTTTGTTTTTTCTATTACTTCCGACAAGCTTTATAGCCATTACATCTTCTCCTGATCAATTGCCTTGGAAAGTATAGAATTTAGTTCGCTACTAAAATCTTCAATTTTATTATTGATAAGAGTAATACGGGAAATAAGATAGTTGTAAAAAATTACTGCCGGAATAGCTGCAAATAAACCGATAGCCGTTGCAAGCAACGCCTCGGCGATTCCAGGAGCTACTACGGCAAGCGAAGTATTTTTTGAAGTAGCAATCGACTGGAAGCTGTGCATAATTCCCCAGACAGTGCCGAATAAACCCACAAAAGGAGCGCTTGATCCAACGGTTGCCAAGAAGCTTAAATTCTTTTCAAGCTTTTCGACTTCCCTATTTTGAGCTAAGTACATTGTACTTGTTATACGCTCTTTATGATTATTTTTTAACGCATCGGAAAGCCCTTTAGTGCTTAAGCTTTTACACTCATCCATAGCGGATACGAATATTAAAGCTAGCGGATTATTAACCGATCTTTTTATGCTTTCATATAATTGCTCCAACACTCCACCGGACCAAAACACATTTTCAAAGCTCTTCATTCTTCGCTGCACTTGTCCTAGCTTAAATATTTTATCCAAAATAATAGCCCATGACCAAATGGAGGCAATAAGCAACATTAGCATAACCGACTTACCGATAATATCGGAAGAACTTATTAAAGAAAAAATCGATAAATGATCTTGCGCAACAATTTCTAAGCTATCGCTAATATTAGTATCTGCACTCATTGAATATAAATTGATTAATTATTCTAAAATTAAATAATATATTTATATTTTACTTTTGTCATTAGGTTATGTGAAAAATTTTTCGTCATTGCAAAGGAAGGGCTTTATTGCATGACTCGTTTTATGTCATTCCCGCGAAGGCATTGTTGCGTGGTTCGGTAAAATCCACTGCGTGATCTATCAACACTTTTCCGGACAGTTGTTTAAGTGCAATTTTGTATCTCTTCATATCTTACTGGTGATAAATAATCGTTAGCAGAATACATTCTGATACGGTTATAAAATACCTCTATATATTCAAATATGGCATATTTTGCTTCCTCCTTAGTTTTAAATTTATATTGATACATTAATTCTGTTTTTATAGTATGAAAGAAACTTTCAGCAACAGCATTATCCAAGCAATTTCCTTTACGACCCATACTCTGTTTGATACCATGTTGTTTTATAATTTTTAAATGACTATCAGAACAATATTGACTACCTCTATCAGTATGCCAAATAAGCCCTTTTGCTGGTTTACGTTGCCATATTGGGTCGTGCCTCCATTTTGCAGATGTGGATATTAAAAGGCTATACGTTCAATAAAAGTTCCAATGACTTTATCATGAATATCCAATGACTTGGAAAAACAAATTGTTTTACGTGTCAGTCTTTTGCATCTTGTATAATGAACTGAAAAAATTGGACAAAAAATAGTTGGTGTATCTTGGTAATAAGTTAGAATGCAGGCAATAACTTATAGGATATAAAATGACAAGAAAACAGATACGGAATTTCAGTGCTAAAGAGAAGACAAGGATAGTGTTAGAATTATTAAAAGAGGATGTAACAATATCACAGTTATCATCTAAATATGAGGTTAGCAGCAATAGCATATCACATTGAAAGAAGTAGTTTTATCAAATGCAGCGATAGCATTTGAGCCAGCCAAGGTAGTTAGTGAATATCAAGAGCAAATTAATAGACTTAAGGAACAGAATGATGAACTAGCGAAGGATTTGGGGAAAACTACAATCGAGAGGGATTGGGCAGTGGGAAAGCTAAGAAGCTTGGATTTATTAAATAGAAAGAGTCTTGTAGAGTCCAAGCTAGGACAATTACCAAAGACAAGACAATGTGAATTATTAGGGGTTAACCGTTCTTCAGCATATTATAAAGTACAAGAGGTTAGTAGCTATAATATAAGTATATTAAATAGAATAGATGAGATATATACAGATAATCCAGAATTTGGATATCGTTATATATATCATCAATTATTAGAAGATGGGTATAAGATAGATCGAGATCGAGTACTAAAATATATGAGATTAGTTGGTATTGAAGCGATATATCCTCATAAAAAGAAACTCACTACCATCAAAGATGGTGAGCATAAAATATACAGCTATCTACTTGATAAATTCTGGATTAAAACAGATAAGACTAAGAAAGTAGTTGTTCCTACTGCCAATGAGGTTTGGAGCGGAGATATTACATATATTCGCACTAAAGGCGGCTTTATGTATCTAACAGCCATTATAGATTGGCATAGCAAAGCCATATTAAGCTATAAACTGTCGAATAGTATGGATGGACTATTAGTTACTGATGTATTGAAGGAGGCATTAAGTAAGTATCAAGCTCCGCAGATTTTGAATAGTGATCAGGGTAGTCAATATACTAGCAATGATCATATAAGTATTCTTAAAAGTCATGATATACAGATATCAATGAATGGTAAGGGCAGAAATATTGATAATATTGTTATTGAGCGTTTCTTTAGGACACTGAAATATAATTGTATATTTATTAATGATTATCAAAATATAGGAGAACTTAAAGAGGGTATCAATGATTATATCAGTAAATATAATTATCAGAGATTTCATTCAAGTATTGGGTATAAAAAACCCATGAATGTATATCTCGATAGTATACAACATCATACACAAATAGCAGCTTAATTTTGAACAAAATTACCAAGTACATTGTTCATATATTTTGTCTTGATTTTTCAGGTCATTATACTTTACACGCAGTGCTAACGCTGCCTAGTTGCCTTGCAAGTTCTAATAATCCTAACTATATTTAGTTTGTGGGTATGTAGATAACTTCTCAGTTATCTACATACCCACAAACTCTTCTAATTTCAATCTTAATATGTCAGATCAAATCTGAAGGTTTACAATAAAGTGCCATCTTCTGCATCACATATCCCCATTATATGTACCACAGCATGATCATGCGGATGATTTTCAGATGTAGTAATACCTTCTTTCATTATCTCATCAAATATATTTACTTGAGAGTAGTCAGTGACATTACTGCTTATATATCCTTCTAAACTCTTTTCAAGTTTTTCTGTATTAGTAGTAGCAGATTTTAATTGTTGCTCCATTTTTTGGAATTCCATTAACAGGTCTGTGCCATTTTCATCCTTTAATTTCAGACCTAGTTCTTTACTGTCTTTTAATGCGATCTCTAAAATATCATAATTTTCAGCCGAAAAAATATAACGAAAAGATTGTGATATCTGATGTACAGAGAGTTCTGGTAGTGCATCTTGAATGGTCTGAATTATTAGTCTTACTTGTTGTGTTAATTCTTGCGTGGGCTGAACATTATCAATATAATACTTAAGTATTGCATTGCGTTCATTATCTTGTAAACAAGAATGGTGTGATGTAACATGTGTAGTTTTTACTAGTGTTTCATAGCAATCCTGCTCATACTTTTCACTTAATTTTTGCTCCATAAGTATTATGCTGTTATCATTATAAGCACATTTCCTAGAGATTTGCTCCTTAATTGCTTCTATCTTCTCCTTTATTACTTCTTCATATCTTATTGCACGTTCAATCTCAATTAATTTATCTTCTATAATATTCTCTCTAATAGGCATATAGCTAGATGAGTGTAGAATTGTTGAGGTAGGAGTAGCCGTTACTGATTGAATACTATCCTCAGTATTACTTACTTTTTTAAATGCTGTTGCGGCTTGTGTGATGTAATCTACATTACCTCTTAATGTGAGTTCATTATATAAAACTGGATCCATCATAAAATTTAAGCGCTCTAAAAGTTCATTTATTGTATACTGATGGTCAATGCGCTGATTACTTACCTTAAAATTAAAAACTAAATCTTTGTCTAGTAAGCTTGGGTTTTGGTTAGTTACCGCTTTGATTTCTGTAATTAAATCCAAAATGTTTTGTCTCGATGGTGAGGGCGTGCTATCCTCAGTATTACTTACTTTTTTAAATGCTGTTGCGGCTTGTGTGATGTAATCTACATTACCTCTTAATGTGAGTTCATTATATAAAACTGGATCCATCATAAAATTTAAGCGCTCTAAAAGTTCATTTATTGTATACTGATGGTCAATGCGCTGATTACTTACCTTAAAATTAAAAACTAAATCTTTGTCTAGTAAGCTTGGGTTTTGGTTAGTTACCGCTTTGATTTCTGTAATTAAATCCAAAATGTTTTGTCTCGATGGTGAGGGCGTGCTATCCTCAGTATTACTTACTTTTTTAAATGCTGTTGCGGCTTGTGTGATGTAATCTACATTACCTCTTAATGTGAGTTCATTAAATAAAACTGGATCCATCATAGAATTTAAGCGCTCTAAAAGTTCATTTATTGTATACTGATGGTCAATGCGCTGATTACTTACCTTAAAATTAAAAACTAAATCTTTGTCTAGTAAGCTTGGGTTTTGGTTAGTTACCGCTTTGATTTCTGTAATTAAATCCAAAATGTTTTGTCTATAACTGGGCATAATATACCTCACTCTTCTTTTAATATTAAAATAAAAAACCATGTTTCATGGTAAAATATTATTAGATTCATAATAAGTCAAGCAATAAATTAGGCATAGTCAAGTTAAGTAAGGGTAATCCTCCCCAAAAAGAATCGATAAAAGGAGTAGAATTCTTGTGCGATAATTATCTTGACTATCAAATATTATAATGACCTGAAAAATCAAGACAAAATATATGAGCAATGTACTTGGTAATTTTGTTCAAAATTAAGCTGCTATTTGTGTATGATGTTGTATACTATCGAGATATACATTCATGGGTTTTTTATACCCAATACTCGAATGAAATCTCTGATAATTATATTTACTGATATAATCATTGATACCCTCTTTAAGTTCTCCTATATTTTGATAATCATTAATAAATATACAATTATATTTCAGTGTCCTAAAGAAACGCTCAATAACAATATTATCAATATTTCTGCCCTTACCGTTCATTGATATCTGTATATCATGACTTTTAAGAATACTTATATGATCATTGCTAGTATATTGACTACCCTGATCACTATTAAAAATCTGCGGAGCTTGATACTTACTTAATGCCTCCTTCAATACATCAGTAACTAATAGTCCATCCATACTATTCGACAGTTTATAGCTTAATATGGCTTTGCTATGCCAATCTATAATGGCTGTTAGATACATAAAGCCGCCTTTAGTGCGAATATATGTAATATCTCCGCTCCAAACCTCATTGGCAGTAGGAACAACTACTTTCTTAGTCTTATCTGTTTTAATCCAGAATTTATCAAGTAGATAGCTGTATATTTTATGCTCACCATCTTTGATGGTAGTGAGTTTCTTTTTATGAGGATATATCGCTTCAATACCAACTAATCTCATATATTTTAGTACTCGATCTCGATCTATCTTATACCCATCTTCTAATAATTGATGATATATATAACGATATCCAAATTCTGGATTATCTGTATATATCTCATCTATTCTATTTAATATACTTATATTATAGCTACTAACCTCTTGTACTTTATAATATGCTGAAGAACGGTTAACCCCTAATAATTCACATTGTCTTGTCTTTGGTAATTGTCCTAGCTTGGACTCTACAAGACTCTTTCTATTTAATAAATCCAAGCTTCTTAGCTTTCCCACTGCCCAATCCCTCTCGATTGTAGTTTTCCCCAAATCCTTCGCTAGTTCATCATTCTGTTCCTTAAGTCTATTAATTTGCTCTTGATATTCACTAACTACCTTGGCTGGCTCAAATGCTATCGCTGCATTTGATAAAACTACTTCTTTCAATGTGATATGCTATTGCTGCTAACCTCATATTTAGATGATAACTGTGATATTGTTACATCCTCTTTTAATAATTCTAACACTATCCTTGTCTTCTCTTTAGCACTGAAATTCCGTATCTGTTTTCTTGTCATTTTATATCCTATAAGTTATTGCCTGCATTCTAACTTATTACCAAGATACACCAACTATTTTTTGTCCAATTTTTTCAGTTCATTATACTCCTATTTTGTCGCGCCAACAACTCTGTTTTTAATATTGACTCAAGGAAATCCGTATAACTTGAGTCTTCTTTACTAGAGGACTGTGCGATATCAAAATAATTTTCAGCTACCTGAACAAGATTTAATGAGTGGCACATCTCTGCTATACGTTGGTGCTGCAGGTTCATAATGCCTCCAATATATCTAGTATACGCATAGGGAATGCTGCAAAGAAACTGTAGAAAATCGTTCTTCTTTACCTTCCATAATCTCTAATACCGCAGGATGACTACCGCTATAATCCAATGGTAGTGGTTGAGGAGTACTCCTCTCAGACTTTAATCTTTTTACAGGTATTTCACCTGTGGTGCCATGCACACGCATATTCGCTATATCTCGCAGCCATTTTAGCACCTCTGAATTTGCAGTATCCACATCCAACACTAGCTCTGCTGTTTTTAATTTTGTCACTAATGGGTTATAAAAGCTTTCTCTGAGATATCTATTAAATCGCTCAACCTTGCTCTTGGTTTTTGCTTGATAAGGTCTACACACTCTTAAGCGGAAACCATAATGTTTTGCAAAATCTAGCATTCCTTTATTAAAAAGATGTATGTCAAGACCATACGTATCTCTACCCAGTATTACTGTTTTCATATTGTCATAAAGCACTTCTTTTGGTACTCCGCCAAAATATTCAAATGCACGCTTATGGCATTCTATTAACGTTACAAGCTTCTCATTAGTAACAAATTCCACATAACTTGCTCGACTATATCCTAATTGTCGGGCAATTTTATATTGCTGCTATCAAGTAACTTAACGTTATTAAATTTCTGTAATATCCCGCAATCAAGCTTAAAACTATTTGCAAATAAACCGATATTTTCTCATACATACTCCTCATAAAATCCACTGCAGAGTTACTAAATCTGAAATCTAGGCCTTGCTTACTTATTATTACTGATTCTTCATGTAATAATTGACACATTCTTTCTATGTTACAATCAGCATCACTCAAATTACCCAATACTAATGCTTGTGCAAACGAACAGCCGGTTAATCCTCTTCTCCCCTTGATAAAACCGCTGCTAATTGCAACTCTGATAGCTGTTTCTGTTAAAAACTCTTTGACTCTATTCGGTAGTTTTGTTATATTTTTCATTGTATAAGTCCCTTAGCGTTACAGTACTAATACCTATACTCTTTACCTCCTTTTTTAAGTAGCGCTTTTTTCTAAATTTCTTGCAAATTGCTTACTGCCTTTCCTTAACTTGACGCGTATGGTCCAAATAAGTGTGTAAGCTTTCTCAAAGGACTATATTCTATTTCTTCATCCAGCATCTTGATTACTCGCTCTGATAGAGGTGGTACTGATGGTTAATATTGGCTTAATATGCTGCATGTCAAAGTTCTCAAACCTTACTATACTACTTAATATTAATTCTTCGTTTCTAGTGATGTTTTGCATGCCTATTAATCCTCTCTATCATAGTAATTCGCTGCTATATTCTTCTAGCTCTGGGTCGCGCCCCCCCGTATTGCAGCTTAGCATGAATAGTCTATAATCCTCAAACAGTAATAAGAGAGAATTATAGTTAAGGAGTTATGGCAAGAATAGATGTTAAGTGTAGATCAAGAATAGATGTTAAGTGTAGATATTATAACGACACAGAAAAAGTAGTAAAGGCGGGATATTCAATTTCAAAACAACAGAGATATCAATGCAAGCAGTGTAATCGATATTTTTAACTGTAATATATTAATAATGCCTCTAAGCCTGGAGTCAAGACTCAGATAGTAGATATGTCAATCAATGGCTCTGGAGTTAGGGATACAGTAAGAGTATTAAAAGTGGGTATCAATACGGTTATCCGTGTTTTAAAAAAATCTAGCGTTAAAAAAGATAAATCATTCTATCAATACGATAGAAGTAATTATTGCTCCTGAAATAGATGAACAATGGCCTTATGTACAGAATAAATCCAAACAAAGATGGCTTTGATATTCTTTGGATAAGATTTTGTTAAAAGTAGTTGCTTATACTTTTGGTACAAGATGTGATAGCACATCAGAATCATTACTGAAAAAAACTGGAGGATTTTAAGGTTACTTTTTACTTTACAGATGGATAGGGAAGTTATGCTAGGTTATTAGATCCCAAAAAACACATTGTTAGTAAAAAATATACTCAACGGATAGAACGGGGTAACTTAAATCTTAGAACAAGATGCAAAAGACTGACACGTAAAACAATTTGTTTTTCCAAGTCATTGGATATTCATGATAAAGTCATCGGAACTCTTATTGAACGTATAGCCTTTTAATATCCACATCTGTAAAATGGAGGTGCGACCGAGGATTTGATTGTTACGGTACAATTTCTAAAAAAATTTATGATAGATTTGATAAGAGTAAAATTACGTCTTTTGTTTCTGCTTTAAAAAAGGAATAATATATCACAAACACGGAGTAAACGGGGTTAAACTTATTAAGGAAAATGCTTTTAAAGCTAAGTGGGACTGCGATGACCGACTATTTACGAATATATTATATTTTAACGAACAAGGGTTATTATTAAATTTTGATGAGTACGGTAACCATGCTGAAGTAAAAAAGTTTATTAGCGGTCATCATTTGGGGTTTTATAATGCGGAGTAATATATTATGTCATTCCCGCGTAGGCGGGAATCCATGGTAAAGCGAGATAAATCAAGCTTTAATTTTAAAATTTTACTGTATTTATATTTTTTTCTGGATTCCCGCCTCTTCTGGAAGGCGTTGTTGGGTGGGCCGGTAAAACCCACCGCGTCGCCCCGTAACTTGACCACGGGGTCCATAAAAACAATAAAAAGCACTAATAATTTAAGTGTTTTAAACTGGATCTCGTGGTCAAGCCACGGGATGGCAGAGGTGAAATCGGTTCACGCAACAATGCCCCGCGGGAATGACATCGAGTTTTAAAAATGCTTAAAACTTAGGGTAATTTTGTAGCAGAGCTTAAATAATCATTACCGTATTTCTCAATATAATCATCATATTTACCTTTGAAATCAACAATATTTTTCCTATGAGAAAGAGCAATAATCCTTGTTGCTATGGATTTTGCAAAGTCACGGTCGTGCGTTACTAATATTACTGTACCCTCAAAATCAATTAAAGCTTTTTTAAGGGCTTCTCTTGATTCTATATCAAGATGGTTTGTCGGTTCATCAAGAACCAAAATATTACTTTTTTCCAGCATCATTTTAGCAAGTAATAATCTTGCTCCCTCACCACCGCTTAAACTTAAAATATTTTTATTCACTTCATCACTACGGAATAATACTTGTCCAAGCGTATTTCTAATAGTATTTTCTGTTTCCTTTTCAGATTGCTTTTTAAGCCAATCAATAATACTAATATTTTCATTAAGTAGTTCATGATGGTCTTGAGCGAAATAAGATATTTGTGATTCATACCCCCATTCATAACTACTTTGTTCTGCTGATATTTTATTCATTAAGATTTTTAATAACGTAGATTTACCGATACCGTTTGCACCGATAATAATAATTTTTTCCCCTCGTGATGCGTTAAAACTAACCTTATTTAATATTTGCTTATCCTCAAAGCTTTTAGTTATTTGATCGATTTTTAATACTAATTTTCCTGATGATCTTAGTTGTTTAAATCTAAATAACGGACTAATTCTTGAAGATTTCTGTATATCCGGCAATTCTATTTTCTCTAGCTGCTTTTCTCGGGAGGCACTTTGCCTTGCTCTTGTCCCTGCTCTAAATTTATCGATCCAAGCCTGCATATTTTCTATTTTCTTTTCTAAAAAATTTCGCTCGCTTAACTTCTGAGCAGCTATTATCTGCTTTTCTTGAACAAAATTATCATAATTGCCGGTGTATAGTTTTATTTCTCCATAATCTATGTCCAAAATATCCGTTGCAACATTATTTAAAAAAGCTAAATCGTGCGATATAAAAATTAATATCCCCTTAAAAGAGTTTTTTAAATAATTCTCAAGCCAATATATTGAAATAATATCAAGGTGGTTTGTCGGTTCATCGAGTAGTAAAATATCGGGATTATTAAATAAACTTTGTGCGAGTAACACACGAAGCTTATAACCTCCTGACAATGCAGAAAGCGGCTCATAATGATATTTTTCGGCTATTCCAAGACCTACAAGCAAACTAGCTGCAAAAATTTCAGCAACATAACCGTCATTATCATATATTATTTGCTCAAGTTCACCGAGCCTATATCCTGCTTTTTCATCACATTCTTGCTGCTTTAATATTTCTTTTTTCTCTTGCAAAGCTTGCCCTAATTCTTTATTCCCTGCTATTACCGTATCTATAATCTTAGTATTTTCATAAAGAAACTGATCTTGTTTTAAACAACCTACTTTAGAGTTTTTTGGTATGCTAATCTCACCGAAAACCGGCCCCTCTTCCTTAGTCAAGACTTTGAAAAAAGTTGTTTTACCTGCTCCGTTTGCTCCAATAAGACCATATCGTTTGTTATTTTTAATATGTAAATTTACTTCGGTAAATAGTATTCTGGCACCATAACTCATGGCTAGATCGTTTATAATAATCATATTCTCAGATGTCGTGGTTAAATATCATTGTTGCATGGATCAAACTTTTTATGTCATTCCTAGCTAAAAGCGGTATTGTTGCATAGCTCGAAAAACCCATTCGATGTCATCCCCGCGTAGACGGGGATCCAGAAAAATAACTTCAATATTGATATAGAAGTTACATATTTGACAAAACAGACATATAAAAAAACAAGTTTTTTATATGTCTTACTGAATTCCTGCTTCCGCGAAAATGGCATAAATCGAGCCATGCAATAACGCCGCTAGAAGCGGGAACCCAGAAAAAAATGATAATACAAAGAAAATTTAGTATATAATTTGCTTAAAAAAAACTAGATTCTTGCTTTCGTAGGAATGACATTGAACGCTTTTTTCGAACCGTGAAGCAAAGCCTTTGATCGCTCGGCAATAACATAAATTACCGTTATAATCAGGATAATAGCAGCTATTATACAATACAGACAAGCTACAGCATGGCAATAAGAAATCTTATTTCTTCAATAATTCAACAGCTTTTGCAAAATCTGTTATATATTCTTCTTCTTTTTCTAAATCTTTAAGTTTGAGGCTATTATTTGCCTGCTCTTCGTCACCTATAAAAATAATAAATTTAGCGTTTTCATTTAAAGCACGCTGCATTCTTTTAGCTATTTTACCTAGAGGTTCTATGATAGTAGCAATATTTTGTGTTCGCAATTTATCTACAATTTCTAAAGCATAGCAAATATTATTTTCGCCTATAGGTAATACAAATACCGGCTTTACTTCAGATACATTATATTTCCGCATCAAAGCAATACGCTCAATACCGGCAGCAAAACCGATAGCCAGTACATCATCTTTATTACCCATGATTTTAGCAAGCCCGTCATATCGACCACCCGCAAGAATAGTAGATTGCGAACCAAGCTTTTTCGTAGTAAATTCAAAAGCAGTATGGCAATAATAATCAAGCCCCCTAACTAAACGTGGATTTATGCTATATTTCACGCCTAAAATATCTAGATATTTTATTAACTCATCAAAATATTCTTTGGATTCATCAGTATGATACTCAAATAGAACTGGAGCATTTGTTATTATTTTCTGATCAATTTCGCTTTTAGAATCAAGTATCCGCATTGGATTTTTGATCAACCTTATTTTACTTTCTTCCGATAATTGATCTTTAAAATCATTTAGATATTCTATTAATTTTTGCTGATAAACGCTTCTTGACTGGCTACATCCAAGAGAGTTAAGCTCTAAGGTAGTATCCTGCTCTATTTCGAGTGCTTTAAGTATATCTACTGCTAACTTCAAAGTTTCGGCATCGGTTATTGCTCCTTTAGCACCAATATACTCGTAATTTAGTTGGTGGAATTGTCTTTGACGCCCTGCCTGCGGTCTATCATAACGAAAAACAGGACCTGCAAAAAAGAGCTTTAAAGGTAATTTATGTTGTAAGCCGTTTGAGATAAAAGCCCTAATGATGCCGGCAGTAAATTCAGGTCTTAGTGCTACGGATTCATTACTTTTATCTAAAAAGCTGTAGATTTCTTTACTGATTACGTCAGAACTCTCACCCATTGAGCGATTAAAGACTTTGGTATATTCAAGGATTGGGGTACTCATTTGCTTATAGCTGTACAATACTCCTATATCCCTTGCTTTATTAATTATATAGTCGTAAACTTTATAATCATCCGGCAAAAGATCTTTCATTCCTCGGAGTGGTTGCAGCTTTTCAGTCATTTGGTTAAGTTTGTTTTGTTGTGTGGCGTGATTTTTTTTTGCAGTGTCATCCCGCGACTTGATCGCGGGATCCAGTTTAAAATACTAATAATATTAGTATTTTAAGTTTTTTTCTGGATACCGTGGTCAAGCCACGGTATGACAACAATCCTAGTTCTGCTCTTTTTTCATAAAAAATGATCTTACAATATATAAAACAAATATTGTAATAAACCAATATATTAATGCCCGACCTGCTGTTAATAGATTAAATTCACCGTCATATATTTGAATAAATAATAAATACGCACAAGCTATTAAGATAAACGGAACAATAATAAATATTAAGGGACATTTAAAAGGTCTTTGAGCGTCAGGTAATCTTATCCTAAATAACACCACTATTATTGTAACGGTTATATAATCAATAAGTGCTCCCATCGAAGTTAATTGTGTTAATAATTCCGTAGAACAAAACCCTCCAAGGATAGCGGCTAAAGAAGCAAATATTATAATCGTAATATATGGGCTATCATATTTAGGATGTAGTTTTGCAAAACTTTTCGGTAATAATCCGTCACGTGCTATAGCATAAAAAATACGAGAAATACCGTAAATATTCATCATTAACACCGTCATCATACCGCAAATTGCACCGGTTGCAACAATAGCCGAACCAATCTTACTGTTATTAATAGTTAATGCATATGCAAGCGGTTGATCATTATTTAGCTGATCAAAAGGAGCTATACCCGTAACAAGCCCTGCCATTACCACATATACTATAGTAGTTAAAACAAGCGATCCAATTATACCAATCATTATATCGCGTTTTGGATTTTTACACTCTTCAGCAGCGGTTGCAATCGTTCCAAAACCTGTAAAAGCTAAGAATAAGATAGATGAACCAACCAAAACATTACTAAAACCGAACGGCATAAAATTGCTCCAGTTAGTAGCATCGAAATGCGGAGCAGCTGCAAGTACAAAGACAAATATTGCTGCCATCTTTACAAAAACTAAAATAGCATTTAACCTTTTA
Source organism: Rickettsia endosymbiont of Cantharis rufa (assembly GCF_964026445.1). Lineage (NCBI taxonomy): Bacteria > Pseudomonadati > Pseudomonadota > Alphaproteobacteria > Rickettsiales > Rickettsiaceae > Rickettsia > Rickettsia endosymbiont of Cantharis rufa. The sequence continues at coordinate 474,686 of NZ_OZ032150.1, read as the reverse complement.
CTATCCTTAGTACCTAAATATAAAATAAATCCAATAAATACTGAAATTAAAAACGCCGGTAGATTTATTATACCACCATTTGTCGGTACCGTAGTTAATGCTTTTGATAAATTGATTCCACCTGCTTCAAGTATTCCTTGTGCATAACCTGACCAACCAGCGGCTACTATTCCCGCAGCTACACCAAGCTCCAATATTATAACACTACCGATCATCCAAGCAAATACTTCGCCAAATGCTACATAAGAATATGTGTAAATACTTCCTGAAGTCGGAAGCATAGCTGCAAGCTCAGTATAAACGAGGGCTACGAAAATACATGTAATACCTGCAATTGCGTAAGATACCATTACAGCAGGACCTGAGTATTTAGCAGCAATTATACCGGTAACGACAAATACACCGGTACCGATCATAGCACCAAGACCTAGCAATATTAAATCAAATGCTCCAAGCGTTTTACTAAGACCGCTTGAACTACCTACCTCTTTTACTGATTCAAAACTTTTCTTCTTAAAAAAACTCATTTAGTTTCTCCTGTTTTTAGTGAGCTTATTTTGTATTGTCTAATGTAATAATTTTTCCGTCATTGCGAGAAACATAGTGACGAAGCAATCTCGTGCCAAAATCCTGAGATTGCCACGCTCCTTTCAGTCGTTCGCAATAACGCAATTACCTTATATCCCTAGTAATCCATCCGCCGCCAAGTACTCTTTCACCTGCATAAATAACGCATGCTTGCCCGGGGGCGACAGCTTTTTCTTCGGATAAAAATTTTACTTTCATTTTATCATCGACGAGTTTACTTATTTCGGCGTGGCGTGGTGGTCTTGTTGAGCGGATTTTAACAGCTACTTCTAGCTTTTCATTATCTTTAATCTCATCTGCAAGCCAATTAATATCTTTAATTATAAATTCTTGCACGTTTAATGCGGACACCGGTCCTACATATACTACATTGTCCTTAGGGTCAATCTTTACTACATATAAAGGTTCGCTGTAAGCTATACCAAGTCCTCGACGTTGCCCTATAGTGTAATTAATTATACCGCTATGCTCTCCTAGCTCAAATCCGTTTACGTGAATAATTTTACCGCTTTCACTACTACCCGGACGTATTTTATTTATTACGCTCTTATAATTTCCATCAGGTACAAAACATATATCTTGGCTGTCGGGTTTATTTGCTATCTCAAGTCCAAATTTATTAGCTAATCTTCTTGTTTCATCTTTAGTAAGCCCCCCTAAAGGAAAACTTAAATATTCTAACTGCTCTTTAGTGGTAGTAAATAAAAAATAGCTTTGATCTTTTACCGGATCAAGTCCCGTATGTAGCTCAGCTCCGTAATCACCGTTTATTTTTCGTACGTAATGACCAGTAGCAAGCTGACCTGCTCCAAGCTCCTTAGCCGTTTTAATTAGATCCCTGAACTTTACCGATTTATTACATTGAACGCATGGAAGCGGTGTTTCACCTTGTAAATAGCTATCGACGAAATTATCTATTACCGACTCTTTAAATTTGCTCTCGTAATCAAGTACGTAATGAGGAATACCAAGCTTGTTTGCTACCATTTTAGCATCGTAAATATCCTGACCGGCACAACAGGCATTTTTCTTCCCTACTGCTATACCGTGATCATATAGCTGCAGCGTAATACCTATTACATTATACCCCTGCTCATGCAACATTGCGGCAACTGCCGAACTATCAACTCCGCCTGACATTGCAACAACTACAGTAGACTGCTTATCCCCTAAATTAATCATAAGAACCTAAAACAAACAGCAAATTATACTAGATTTATAATTAAATTACAACACTATCTTTTAGTATATTAAAATGCTATAGTCGGTGTTGTTTAAAAAGGATTGATTAACACTCCGATGTCATTCTTAGCTAAGAGCGGAAAAGCTTTGTCGCATGGATTGAAAAACCTACTCGATGTCATTCCCGCGTAGGCGGGAATCCAGAACAATAGCTTCAATATTGCTACCGAAGTTACGTATTTGATATAATAACCATATAAAAACTAGTTTTTATATGGTTTTACCGGATTCCCGCCTACGCGGGAATGGCATAAATCGAGCCATGCAACAGCGCCAAAGCAAGAAAAACAAAATGCTTCAAAGAATTCAAAAATCATATGTTATTTAAAATATTATATAAAGCAGTTATTACATTAGCTCTAATTTATTTCGTACTGATTATTTTGGAATATGCACGTCAAGGTTTTATTAATGACTTATCATTACAAAAAGTAGATTTATCTATTCAAAATTCTATAAAAGAACCTATTTATTTAGTCTCATATGCCGATGGACCTGAATATGTTTATCGTAATCAGAATGCAATCACTCATTATGCGATTAATAAAGGTACAGATTTCATATTTAACTATAAGAAAAAGCATATTAATCAAGCATTTATAGAAAAAAACCAAGAAATTTTTAATGAACCTGCAGGAGCAGGTTTATGGCTATGGAAACCTTATATTATACTTGAAACAATGAAAAATGCACCGGAAGGAGCTATTATAGTATATTTAGATTCGGCTTTTGTTATCAAGCAGCATATCAATAATTTAACAAATCTTTTAGGCGATAATGATGTATTACTAGTACATGATCGCGATCGTAAAAACGGTAGCTTTGTTAAAGGTGAAACTTTTGTTTTAATGGATTGTCTGAACGAAGAATGCAGAAATAATGATCATATTTGGAGTGCCGTTATTATTGTGCGTAATACCGAGCTTTCTCGTTCTTTTATTGAGAAATGGCTAAAAAGTTGCGAAGATATTAGAATTCTTTCAGGTAAAGATTATAATATTTACCCTAATTATGATGAATATAAATGGCATCATTCCGATCAATCGGTACTTAGCCTTATATATCACAAAAATCCACAGTCGATTAAAGTAATAGAATATGAAAAAACAATACTTTTTTTATCTTGGTTTCACCGTAAATATTCAAATAGCTCACCGTTAAAACCTTGGTATAGCATATACGGTATAGATTCTATAATTAACTTTAATACTAACGGCAAAGTGTTACCTTCTACTGCTCTTATAAACACTCCGCTTGTAGTTAGGCTGCGTAAGTGGATTATAGAACATCAATGATGGGGCAGATGTTGTTGCATAACTTCAAAATCGTCATTGCGAGTACTCGAAGAGTGCGTGGCAATCTCATGAAATAATAACAAACTCCTGGGATTGCTTCGTCAATTACTTACGTCATTTCCTCGAAATGACGATATCTCTCGTACTTTAAAAAAACTGTAAGAGAGGGTAAGTACTTTTACGTCTTGCATTTCAGGGTCAAGCTCAAAATCTTTATCTATATAAAACGTAACTGGCATTAAGACTTTTTCGCCGGCTTTTAACAACTGTTCTTCAAAACAAAAACAATGAATTTTTACAAAATATTTTCCTGCTTTATTTGGGGTGACATTATATACGGACGTCCCTATTATATCGTTATTGCTTAAATTTTCCGTTTCATAGAACACTAGAGTATTCTGCCCAGGAACAATTTTCACTCTTTGTTGTCTTGGGATAAAACGCCAAGGTAAGTTTTTATCAACATTAGCATCAAACTCAATAATTATAGGTTTAGTGCCTTTTATCTTGGAATATACACTCACCGTTTCTTTTGCCGTTGTACCTCCATACCCCGTAACTTTACAAAACAAATTATAGATAGGTACGGAAGCAAAGCTTAGTAACATCATACTAATTATTAGTCCCAGCAAGGAAAAAGCTAGATTCTTATTAATTTTTTTAGACATTGTTTGATTTTATTTAAAAATACTCTAGAAAAAGTTTATTTTAGATCATATATGTGTTAGTATAAAGAAAATTAGTTAGTGAGGTTAGTAATGACTAATAATATTAATGCATTAGCAATTTCTAGTGAATCAGGGTTTTATAGTTATTTACAGAAAATCAATAAAATTCCGTCACTTACGCAGGAAGAAGAATTTTTATTAGCTAAATCCTATTTAGAAGAAAATGATTTAGAGGCTGCACATAAATTAGTAACTAGCCATCTTAAGCTTGTGGCAAAAATTGCAAGCGGTTATAGAACTTATGGTCTTCCTGTTACTGAACTAGTTTCAGAAGGTAATATAGGTTTAATGCAGGCAGTAAAAAAATTCAATCCTGAACTTGGTTTTCGCCTATCAACATATGCTATGTGGTGGATTAAAGCCGCTATCCAAGAATATATATTAAAATCTTGGTCATTAGTAAAAATGGGAACAACGGCTGCACAAAAAAAATTATTCTTTAGCCTTAACAAAATTAAGCGTAAAATTACTAATTTATACTCAAGGGCTATTACGGCTGATGATTTTGTCCAAATAGCAGATGAACTCGGTGTTTCGGTTAATGAAGTTTCCGAAATGAATAGTAGAATTTCAGGTCCTGACTTATCGCTAAATAACGCTATAAATAGTGACGATGCAGAATCGGGAGAGCTAATAGAGCTGCTACCTGAATCACGCCCAAGTCCTGAGGCTATGGCTATTAGTAGGCAAGATTCTACTAGTAAAAAGAAGTTACTAACAAGTGCTATGAAAGTTTTAAACGATAGAGAACTCCGTATTTTAACAGAGCGTAAATTAATAGATACTCCTAAAACTCTAGATATTCTAAGCAATGAGTATAATATTTCTAAAGAACGCATTAGACAAATAGAGAATACGGCTTTTGAGAAAATAAGAAAGTTTATTTTAAACCATAGTAGTCAAGTAGCTTAATATCATTCCCGTTGTTGTATGGCTCGTTTAATGTCATTCCCGCAAAAGCGGGAATCCAGTAAAGTAAAGCTTTTAAAAAAAGCTATACTTTACAAAACTATGTAATAAAAAATCTTTAGGATTAGGATTTTTTTAGCCTGGATCCCCGCTTTCGCGAGGATGACATCGAGTGAGATTTCTCTTAAATTACCCCTCATGCGCTTTCGCAGAAATGATATCAATTCAGCACACCTGACCATTCAGGATCGGAAGCATCCGCCGGTGTTATAATTTCTCTTTCATTATGACCTGTTAGATCAATTGCAAAAATTTTGTTTTTTCCAGGAGCTTTAGCTCTTGATGGCCAACCTTTAGCATACATAATAACTCGTCCATTAGGTGACCAACAAGGGCTTTCGACTAAATACCCGCTTGTTATTATCCTTTCGCTATTTTCGCCTTCTTGTGAACATGCTTTCATAATTCCGATGTTAAAGGTTTTTCCTTCAGCCCCTTTAATACTTTTAGTAAATACTATATAGTCTCCTCGAGGCGACCAGCTAGGAGCAGTGTAAGAACCTCCACCAAAACTAATACGCTCTACATTACCCCCATCTGAACTCATGATATATAATTGAGGAACACCACTTCTATCGGAATTAAACACAATTTTTTTACCATCCGGTGAATAGCTAGGAGAGGTATTAATACCAAAACCATCAGTTAATTTATGAAGTCGTTTGGTAGCAAGATTAATTTCATAAATATGGGTTGAACCGTTTTTGGCTATCGACATTACGGCTTTTTTGCCATCCGGTGAAAATCTAGGAGCAAAAGATATACCGGCAAAATCGACTACTACGCTTTCTTTGCCTGTTTTTAAGTCTTTTTCATAAACAAGTGCTCTTCTTTTAGTTGCGTATGAAACATAAAAAATCTTATCCGCTGAACGAGCAAATCTTGGTGTTAATACTAGTGACTTTCCATTAGTAAGGTATTTATTATTAGCCCCGTCATAATCCATCAAAGCAATTCTTTTTATTTTCGGCAAAGAAGTACTTTCTGATACATATACTATTTTACTGTCAAAATAACCGAAATCACCAGTAATTTTTTCATAAATTTTATCGGCAATTTTATGTGCTGCTCTTCGCCATAGATTTTCCGGTACTTCAAAAATTTCACCGGCAAGCTGTTTTTCAAGCAACGTATCCCATAATATAAAACTAATTTTAAGCTTACCGTCTTCAAGCTTTTTAACTTCACCGTTTACTAAAAGACTAGCATTAATTTGACGCCACGCAGCAAAAAGCGGCTTATATTCTATCCCTGTCCTCTCTTCTATAAAAGAGGTAGAAGAAATAGGACGAAATAATCCCGAAAGCTTCAAATCATTAGAGATAACTTTAACCACATCGTAACTTACTACGTCATCGACAGAACTATCGGCATCAAATTTATTTACTGCTATAGGCGTGGGATCAGCTCGCCCATGCTCAATATTTATTGTTTCAAGTGCATAGCCGGTAAAGCTAAATAATAGTGATAGTATAAGATGTATAATATTTCTCACTCAAAATACTCCTTTTATCAAATTCCGTTATAGTAATGGTATTTTATGTCATTCCTGCGAAATGAAGAATTGGGATACGAAGATCAACTTGGAGAAGAGCAAGGGGTCTGTAAGCCGGAGAGCGGAGCGTATACTTAATACGTGAGCATCTGAGAACTTACAAAGACGATATAGCCAATTTTTCAAGCTCATCGAGTATCCATTAACCAAAAATCCTCATCAATTCTTCCCATTCTCTTTTAGTCATACCGCTAGTCTCATGAGTCACTTTTTCACCGTTTATCATTCTTTTAATTACGTCCAAACCTTTACGTGAAATACTTACTCCCTGCAAACGATATTCCTCAAAAGCTTCATAGGTAAAAGGAACCCAAGCTTTGACTATCTCAAGCATTTTTTTGGCATAAACTCTAATTTCATATTGTGCGTGAGGGTCGGCTCGCAATCTTAAGAAATGAAGTAGATTATGTAAATTAATCTTCCAATACCATTCAGTATAATAATTTAAAGTTAAATTCATACGGGCAAGCTCTCTTGCTATCCCTGTAGTATTCTCATCTATAATATTACCCCCTTCATCGGCATTCATCAACTCCTTATAATGCCCGTAACACTGCTTAGCATCTTCTTCTAAAATTGCAAGGACCTTTTCAGCCACTTCTTTCGGTAAGCTACCCCCTTCCCTACATTGTTTATTTACGGCAGATTGGGAAGCAATATTTGCCGGTTCGGGCAAATAAAATTCGTTGCCTAAAATAGAGTATCTTGCCGAATATTCATTAACGCTAGCCGTTCTATGCCTAATCCATTGCCTTGCAATAAATATCGGTAGTTTAATATGAAATTTGATGTCACACATCTCAAAAGGGGTGGTATGGTAATGACGAAGCAAGTAGTTTATCAGCCCTTTATCTTGGTTTAATTGTTTCGTACCCTTACCGTAAGATACACGAGCTGCTTGTACTATAGCACTATCATCTCCCATATAATCGATAACTCTAATAAACCCGTGATCTAACACTTTTATAGGCTCGTATAAGATTTCTTCTAGTGCCGCAACTGTTGCTCTTTTTGTAGTGTTGTGCATTCTATTTATCCTTTATGTATTTCTTTAAATTAACCTTTTCGATGTCATTCCCACGTTGTTGTATGGCTCGTTTTTTGTCATTCCTGCGAAAGCAGGAATCCAAAGTAAAACGAGATAAATTGAGCTTTTAAAAGCTTTAAAGTATTGGATTCCCGCTTTCGCGGGAATGACATCGATCCTTAAGTTGACACCCATACACTTCTGCAGGAATGACATAAAGTTATGACAAATAACTATATAAATTTTTACCGTTTCTTTTTAGCCATAATTTTGCCGGTTGGTACTGAGGATATATCTCCTCAACTAATTGCCAAAAGTTTTTACTATGATTCATTTCCTTTAAATGCGCCATTTCGTGAGCTATAAGATATTTCAGTACTTCAAAGGGGAAAAAAACTACTCGCCAATTAAAAGCAAGATTCCCTTTACTACAGCAACTCCCCCAACGACTAACATTTTTCGTTATTCTAATATTGGAATAAGTCAAATTATGTTTTTTGGATATGTTCTCTACTATTATTTTTATTTCTGCTAATAATTTCTTTTTAAGAAATACTTCTATACTAAGTTTTTTTAGTACTATACTGCAATACACTTCTAACGTAGAATCATTTAGTTTTATCTGATTTTTAGACGAATCAATATGTATTATTTCATAAGATTTACCCAAAATAGAAATCTTATCTTCATCCTTTGGGATCTCGGTTACATTACGGCGTAATTTTTGCCTAATCCAGTATTCTTTACTTAACAGAAAATTATGACCTTTTTCAGCTTTTGCCTTAAGAGGCAATACAAGCTCTGCTCCTTTGGGCGTAATTCGAATGACTATATTTTTAGCTTTGCTACTCCTCCTTACTATAACATTTCGAGGTTCACCGTATTTGGTAAGAGTAATAAAATCTTCCATTTAAAATTCTATATACTTACTAGGATCAACTGCAACTTTGTTTTTACGCATTGCAAAATATAACTTATGTTCCACATGTCCGATAACATTATTTCTAGCAACTTTATCACCTTTTTTAAGCAATAAATCGTCTAAACTTGCATATGCTACTTCTAAATCATCTTTATCTAATTTAACTATTACTAAATTACCGAATTGTTTGTTAAAACCTGAATATATTACTGTTCCTGCAGCTATCGATTTAACTTCGCTATATTCTTTAGCCGCAATATCTATCCCTTTATTTTTTCCGGCTTTAAACTCAGTAATAACTACCCCGTTTAACGGCTTTGCAAAATTTAACTGTTCTATCTCTTCTTCGTCTTCATTACTAGATGTAGGGATCTCAATAGCATCATTATCATCTTCTATAATTTCTGCTTTTGGTTCTTCGAGTATACCGCTAACTTTTTCTGATGTGGGAGTATCTTCCATAGTTCTTTGAACTATCAGCCCCTCATCGTGGTCTAGTCCAGTAGGATTATTATTTGCAGTAATAGCCCCTATTTTATACTCAATTGGAGCAGGTGGCTGATCAACGCAAGCAACTAAACAAAAACATATAATAGTACCAAGTGCAACAGGATATTTCATATATTCAACAAAATTATTATTTATATTAGCTAATAGATTATACTTATTATATAATTCTTATCATTATTTTCCATCAAAAAAAATTAATTATGAAAAATTACGATATTGTTATAGCTAGTGATCATTCAGGTTATGAGCTAAAGTCTAAAATTATCAATTATTTAGAACAGAAATCTCTAAAGATTTATAACTGCGGAACGAATAATACACAAACCGTTGATTATCCTGATTATGCTAAGAAAGTAGTAGATATTATTATTGAAAAATTAGCACCTATCGGTATTTTAATTAGTGATACGGGAATTGGTATGTCTATAGCTGCTAATCGTAGCTCAGAAATAAGAGCTGCTTTGTGTAACGATATATTAACTACCGAAAATGCTAAAGCTCATAATGACGCTAATATTTTGATATTGGGAGCAAAAACCATAGATCACAAAATAGTATTTGATATTATAGATAGGTTTTTAACCACTAAATTTGAAGGCGGTAGACATAGCACTCGCTTATCAAAGATAAAGTAATTTTATAAACTATTAGGTACTGTGAAGATTTTTAAAAAGTTGTTGCACAAACATTCATGATGTCATTCCTGCGAAAGCAGGAATCCATAAGACTATTTAATTAAATCTTTCCACTCAGGATTAGTTTTTTCTATCAGTTCTATTTTTCAACTACGTTTCCATTTTTTTAAGTTTTTTTTCTCTAGTAAGTGTTTCTTTAATATCAGTAAACTCTTCTGTATAAACAAGTTTTGTAATATTATACTTTGAGGTAAAACCTTTTATTATTTTTTGTTTATGTTCATAAGCACGATGTATTATATTGGTCGCACCTCCATTTTACAGATGTGGATATTAAAAGGCTATACGTTCAATAAGAGTTCCGATGACTTTATCATGAATATCCAATGACTTGGAAAAACAAATTGTTTTACGTGTCAGTCTTTTGCATCTTGTTCTAAGATTTAAGTTACCCCGTTCTATCCGTTGAGTATATTTTTTACTAACAATGTGTTTTTTGGGATCTAATAACCTAGCATAACTTCCCCATCCATCTGTAAAGTAAAAAGTAACCTTAAAATCCTCCAGTTTTTTTCAGTAATGATTCTGATGTGCTATCACATCTTGTACCAAAAGTATAAGCAACTACTTTTAACAAAATCTTATCCAAAGAATATCAAAGCCATCTTTGTTTGGATTTATTCTGTACATAAGGCCATTGTTCATCTATTTCAGGAGCAATAATTACTTCTATCGTATTGATAGAATGATTTATCTTTTTTAACGCTAGATTTTTTTAAAACACGGATAACCGTATTGATACCCACTTTTAATACTCTTACTGTATCCCTAACTCCAGAGCCATTGATTGACATATCTACTATCTGAGCCTTGACTCCAGGCTTAGAGGCATTATTAATATATTACAGTTAAAAATATCGATTACACTGCTTGCATTGATATCTCTGTTGTTTTGAAATTGAATATCCCGCCTTTACTACTTTTTCTGTGTCGTTATAATATCTACACTTAACATCTATTCTTGATCTACACTTAACATCTATTCTTGCCATAACTCCTTAACTATAATTCTCTCTTATTACTGTTTGAGGATTATAGACTATTCATGCTAAACTGCAATACGGGGGTGCGACCACATATAAAAAAGTTGTTTTTTACATGTTTATTTTATACTAAGGTTTATTTTTCTAGATTCCTGCTTTCGCAGTAGTGACATTAGGGGCATGCAACTCATCCTCCTTTTTCAACCAATATTTACTACAGGCGAAAAAATTAGGATTAATGAAATTTTCTTTACCGTAAGTAACTTCTTTTCCATCGCAACCTAAAATATTACCGCCGCCGGCTTTAATTAAAGCATGACCTGCCGCTATGTCCCACTCCATAGTTTGACCAAATTTAGGGTATATATCGGCTTCACCTTCAGCAATTAAGCATAGTTTAATTGAACTGCTTATTGCATTTATTTTACCAAATGAATATTTACTTAAAAATTCTTTAGTAGCTTCATTTGAATTATAAAAGCCTATTACGGCATTAAAGTTCTCATGTTTAAATTCATGATTAGCAAATATTTCTCTAGAATTCTGTTCAATTTTTAAACGACCGTTTACATCGGTATAATATAGCTTTGCTATTTCAGGATGATATATCAAGCCGATAGTCGGAAGGCCGTTTTCAATAAGTCCTATATTTATCGTATATGTACTTTTGCCGTTTACATAACTTCGAGTCCCGTCAATAGGATCAATTAACCAAAAAGTATCACTATTTAATATAGGTAGCGGCTGCTCTTCACATACTATAGCTATTTGAGGGGTTAAGACTTGTAAAGCCTGATAAATTACTTTACTGATTTCCTTATCAGCATTAGTAACGAAAGAACCATCTGATTTAGTATCAACTAATATTCCTGATTTTTTTATATCTAATGCAATCTTACCGGTATTAATAATTAAATCTTTTAGAGCAGCTATTAGGTTATTATTCATATTATTTATTAAATGCGAATAGCGAATTATTGCAGATGTTCGATATCATTCCTGCGAAAGCAGGAATCCAAAGTAAAGCGAGATAAATCGAGCTTTTAATTTTAAAAATTTGCTGTATGTATGCTTTTTTCTGGATTCCTGCTTTCGCAGGAATGACATTAGCAGCTCAGCAACAAAGATTTTCTCAATAAAATATTACTTATGTAATTTGCTATCGGGAATGTTTAACATTTTTGCGGCTATATCATCCTCTAGCCACTGACCGGTATTTAGAAGTGTAGATTTCTGCAACTCAGCAATTTGATGATCAGGTGACCCCGGTAACATTTGCCAGCCTAAATACTCAATCCCGTAATATTCTATATCAACCATTCTTAAATAAGAGTCCATATTTTCTAGATCTTTTTTATTATTTGCAAAAATTACTATTTTCGTAGGTTGCTTTGGTATAATTTTTAAGAACTCTATAAGAGTTTTTACTTTATTTATATTACCGGTAAATATTATACCTAAATAAAAAATAGGAGCTCCAGCATCACTTGGATTAAATCTAAATACATCTTTATTATTAACTTTATTAGTAAAATTAATATTAAGTCCGTAAAGTAAGGTATATAACCATCCTTCATAATTTTCAATTAAATTACATGGGGATGTTATTTCCTGAAGACCTAAAACCGTTGCACCTTGCTGTTTCATCTTATTAATTAAATCTACCCATTTAGATTCAACAAGCATCATTTGACGTTGCTCTATCAATTGTGCAATGGTTTTATTAACTGATGAATTAGCCACTGCAAGACTATATAAATATTTAGTAAAATTTATATAAGAATTATCTTGGTATCGAAATAATTTGGATTTCGGTGCTATAATAGTATTATCTATATTTACAAGTACCAGCGTGTCTACATCCATCTTTGGTAATAAATTTTTCATTGTTACCGAATCTACAGAGTAAGTAGGAATAATTTGACCATAACTTACACACGAAATAATTAAGCAAAGCAAACTCAATAAAACTTTATTCACTTTTGTCATAAGGATTTTTACCTTTTGCATTATTATTCTTTAAAGGTGGATTATTTCTTTTTACTTTATTTATTTGAGGTATTAAATCATTAATTAGTTTAGTATAATTTGCTACATTTTGATTTCCTTCAGTATTGCTATTATTATAATGATAACCAATAAATAATATATTAGAACTATAACTATTAAGTTGAAATTCCATTGATTTTAATAATTCTATATTGCTGCTAATCATTATAAAAGCTTTGGGAATAAATCTTATTTGAATAAGGAATTTAAAAATTATTTCTGCTTCCGGTATGTTATTACCTGTCAATATGCCTTTATAAAATACCGGATAAGTATTAGCAAAACTGTTTAAATTGTTAAAAATAACATAATTATTGTTTGGAAAACTATTTGAAAAATCAATATTGAAATTTTTCTTTAAATAATCGGCAAACCATATTTCAAATTTAGGAATATTATTAAAATTACCGGTAAAGCCATCATTTACTGCTATTATAGGGATTTTACTATTACTTATTTCATTTACAAAATTTGGAAAATCAGATTCTTGTAATTCTTTCTTATAACTATCATTAGTTAAAATCAATTGATCTATATAAATAGCTTTTGGATTTTTATTAATATTATGCAAAAGAGGAGCTAGTGTAAGATAAATATCTTTATCAATTTGTCCACCGGTAGGAACTAAAGACTTAAACAAAAATTCATCTAAAGCCGTTACTACTAATAAATCCTGCGGCACATAATTTTTATTATAATTCTCATCAAAATCTTGTTTTATTTTATCTAAACTATCTATTTCTATAATCTCTGCACGAGCTATAGATGCAATAAATAATATTAGAATAAATATATATTTTTTAAACATTTACGGTTTCCTGCGTTTCTATGTCATTCCCGCGTAGGCGGGAATTCAGTACTTTTAAAACTTTTTAAAAGCTTGGGTTATCTCGCTTCACGCTGGATTTCCGCCTACGAGGGAATGACATCGAGTAGGTTTCTCGAGCCATGCAACTAAAGTTCCGCTTTTAGCTAGGGATGACATATATTAGTGTTACCATATCACAATGCTAATATCAATCCATATTAACTTATAATACGGTAAATATGTTTGGAAGTTTTTTTAGCTCGATTGGTAGCGGCATAGGAAATGCATTTGATGGCGGTATATTTTCAAGCATAGGAAGATTTGCCAGTAAAATGCTTGGTGAGTATTTAGATCAACTAAATCATAAACCGATAGAATAAGACAATTATTACATGAAGAATCAGTAATAATAAGTAAGCAAGGCCTAGATTTCAGATTTAGTAACTCTGCAGTGGATTTTATGAGGAGTATGTATGAGAAAATATCGGTTTATTTGCAAATAGTTTTAAGCTTGATTGCGGGATATTACAGAAATTTAATAACGTTAAGTTACTTGATAGCAGCAATATAAAATTGCCCGACAATTAGGATATAGTCGAGCAAGTTATGTGGAATTTGTTACTAATGAGAAGCTTGTAACGTTAATAGAATGCCATAAGCGTGCATTTGAATATTTTGGCGGAGTACCAAAAGAAGTGCTTTATGACAATATGAAAACAGTAATACTGGGTAGAGATACGTATGGTCTTGACATACATCTTTTTAATAAAGGAATGCTAGATTTTGCAAAACATTATGGTTTCCGCTTAAGAGTGTGTAGACCTTATCAAGCAAAAACCAAGAGCAAGGTTGAGCGATTTAATAGATATCTCAGAGAAAGCTTTTATAACCCATTAGTGACAAAATTAAAAACAGCAGAGCTAGTGTTGGATGTGGATACTGCAAATTCAGAGGTGCTAAAATGGCTGCGAGATATAGCGAATATGCGTGTGCATGGCACCACAGGTGAAATACCTGTAAAAAGATTAAAGTCTGAGAGGAGTACTCCTCAACCACTACCATTGGATTATAGCGGTAGTCATCCTGCGGTATTAGAGATTATGGAAGGTAAAGAAGAACGATTTTCTACAGTTTCTTTGCAGCATTCCCTATGCGTATACTAGATATATTGGAGGCATTATGAACCTGCAGCACCAACGTATAGCAGAGATGTGCCACTCATTAAATCTTGTTCAGGTAGCTGAAAATTATTTTGATATCGCACAGTCCTCTAGTAAAGAAGACTCAAGTTATACGGATTTCCTTGAGTCAATATTAAAAACAGAGTTGTTGGCGCGACAAAATAGGAGTATAATGAACTGAAAAAATTGGACAAAAAATAGTTGGTGTATCTTGGTAATAAGTTAGAATGCAGGCAATAACTTATAGGATATAAAATGACAAGAAAACAGATACGGAATTTCAGTGCTAAAGAGAAGACAAGGATAGTGTTAGAATTATTAAAAGAGGATGTAACAATATCACAGTTATCATCTAAATATGAGGTTAGCAGCAATAGCATATCACATTGAAAGAAGTAGTTTTATCAAATGCAGCGATAGCATTTGAGCCAGCCAAGGTAGTTAGTGAATATCAAGAGCAAATTAATAGACTTAAGGAACAGAATGATGAACTAGCGAAGGATTTGGGGAAAACTACAATCGAGAGGGATTGGGCAGTGGGAAAGCTAAGAAGCTTGGATTTATTAAATAGAAAGAGTCTTGTAGAGTCCAAGCTAGGACAATTACCAAAGACAAGACAATGTGAATTATTAGGGGTTAACCGTTCTTCAGCATATTATAAAGTACAAGAGGTTAGTAGCTATAATATAAGTATATTAAATAGAATAGATGAGATATATACAGATAATCCAGAATTTGGATATCGTTATATATATCATCAATTATTAGAAGATGGGTATAAGATAGATCGAGATCGAGTACTAAAATATATGAGATTAGTTGGTATTGAAGCGATATATCCTCATAAAAAGAAACTCACTACCATCAAAGATGGTGAGCATAAAATATACAGCTATCTACTTGATAAATTCTGGATTAAAACAGATAAGACTAAGAAAGTAGTTGTTCCTACTGCCAATGAGGTTTGGAGCGGAGATATTACATATATTCGCACTAAAGGCGGCTTTATGTATCTAACAGCCATTATAGATTGGCATAGCAAAGCCATATTAAGCTATAAACTGTCGAATAGTATGGATGGACTATTAGTTACTGATGTATTGAAGGAGGCATTAAGTAAGTATCAAGCTCCGCAGATTTTTAATAGTGATCAGGGTAGTCAATATACTAGCAATGATCATATAAGTATTCTTAAAAGTCATGATATACAGATATCAATGAACGGTAAGGGCAGAAATATTGATAATATTGTTATTGAGCGTTTCTTTAGGACACTGAAATATAATTGTATATTTATTAATGATTATCAAAATATAGGAGAACTTAAAGAGGGTATCAATGATTATATCAGTAAATATAATTATCAGAGATTTCATTCGAGTATTGGGTATAAAAAACCCATGAATGTATATCTCGATAGTATACAACATCATACACAAATAGCAGCTTAATTTTGAACAAAATTACCAAGTACATTGCTCATATATTTTGTCTTGATTTTTCAGGTCATTATAATATTTGATAGTCAAGATAATTATCGCACAAGAATTCTACTCCTTTTATCGATTCTTTTTGGGGAGGATTACCCTTACTTAACTTGACTATGCCTAATTTATTGCTTGACTTATTATGAATCTAATAATATTTTACCATGAAACATGGTTTTTTATTTTAATATTAAAAGAAGAGTGAGGTATATTATGCCCAGTTATAGACAAAACATTTTGGATTTAATTACAGAAATCAAAGCGGTAACTAACCAAAACCCAAGCTTACTAGACAAAGATTTAGTTTTTAATTTTAAGGTAAGTAATCAGCGCATTGACCATCAGTATACAATAAATGAACTTTTAGAGCGCTTAAATTTTATGATGGATCCAGTTTTATATAATGAACTCACATTAAGAGGTAATGTAGATTACATCACACAAGCCGCAACAGCATTTAAAAAAGTAAGTAATACTGAGGATAGTATTCAATCAGTAACGGCTACTCCTACCTCAACAATTCTACACTCATCTAGCTATATGCCTATTAGAGAGAATATTATAGAAGATAAATTAATTGAGATTGAACGTGCAATAAGATATGAAGAAGTAATAAAGGAGAAGATAGAAGCAATTAAGGAGCAAATCTCTAGGAAATGTGCTTATAATGATAACAGCATAATACTTATGGAGCAAAAATTAAGTGAAAAGTATGAGCAGGATTGCTATGAAACACTAGTAAAAACTACACATGTTACATCACACCATTCTTGTTTACAAGATAATGAACGCAATGCAATACTTAAGTATTATATTGATAATGTTCAGCCCACGCAAGAATTAACACAACAAGTAAGACTAATAATTCAGACCATTCAAGATGCACTACCAGAACTCTCTGTACATCAGATATCACAATCTTTTCGTTATATTTTTTCGGCTGAAAATTATGATATTTTAGAGATCGCATTAAAAGACAGTAAAGAACTAGGTCTGAAATTAAAGGATGAAAATGGCACAGACCTGTTAATGGAATTCCAAAAAATGGAGCAACAATTAAAATCTGCTACTACTAATACAGAAAAACTTGAAAAGAGTTTAGAAGGATATATAAGCAGTAATGTCACTGACTACTCTCAAGTAAATATATTTGATGAGATAATGAAAGAAGGTATTACTACATCTGAAAATCATCCGCATGATCATGCTGTGGTACATATAATGGGGATATGTGATGCAGAAGATGGCACTTTATTGTAAACCTTCAGATTTGATCTGACATATTAAGATTGAAATTAGAAGAGTTTGTGGGTATGTAGATAACTGAGAAGTTATCTACATACCCACAAACTAAATATAGTTAGGATTATTAGAACTTGCAAGGCAACTAGGCAGCGTTAGCACTGCGTGTAAAGTATAATGACCTGAAAAATCAAGACAAAATATATGAACAATGTACTTGGTAATTTTGTTCAAAATTAAGCTGCTATTTGTGTATGATGTTGTATACTATCGAGATATACATTCATGGGTTTTTTATACCCAATACTTGAATGAAATCTCTGATAATTATATTTACTGATATAATCATTGATACCCTCTTTAAGTTCTCCTATATTTTGATAATCATTAATAAATATACAATTATATTTCAGTGTCCTAAAGAAACGCTCAATAACAATATTATCAATATTTCTGCCCTTACCATTCATTGATATCTGTATATCATGACTTTTAAGAATACTTATATGATCATTGCTAGTATATTGACTACCCTGATCACTATTCAAAATCTGCGGAGCTTGATACTTACTTAATGCCTCCTTCAATACATCAGTAACTAATAGTCCATCCATACTATTCGACAGTTTATAGCTTAATATGGCTTTGCTATGCCAATCTATAATGGCTGTTAGATACATAAAGCCGCCTTTAGTGCGAATATATGTAATATCTCCGCTCCAAACCTCATTGGCAGTAGGAACAACTACTTTCTTAGTCTTATCTGTTTTAATCCAGAATTTATCAAGTAGATAGCTGTATATTTTATGCTCACCATCTTTGATGGTAGTGAGTTTCTTTTTATGAGGATATATCGCTTCAATACCAACTAATCTCATATATTTTAGTACTCGATCTCGATCTATCTTATACCCATCTTCTAATAATTGATGATATATATAACGATATCCAAATTCTGGATTATCTGTATATATCTCATCTATTCTATTTAATATACTTATATTATAGCTACTAACCTCTTGTACTTTATAATATGCTGAAGAACGGTTAACCCCTAATAATTCACATTGTCTTGTCTTTGGTAATTGTCCTAGCTTGGACTCTACAAGACTCTTTCTATTTAATAAATCCAAGCTTCTTAGCTTTCCCACTGCCCAATCCCTCTCGATTGTAGTTTTCCCCAAATCCTTCGCTAGTTCATCATTCTGTTCCTTAAGTCTATTAATTTGCTCTTGATATTCACTAACTACCTTGGCTGGCTCAAATGCTATCGCTGCATTTGATAAAACTACTTCTTTCAATGTGATATGCTATTGCTGCTAACCTCATATTTAGATGATAACTGTGATATTGTTACATCCTCTTTTAATAATTCTAACACTATCCTTGTCTTCTCTTT
Organism: Rickettsia endosymbiont of Cantharis rufa; assembly: GCF_964026445.1. Taxonomy (NCBI): domain Bacteria; kingdom Pseudomonadati; phylum Pseudomonadota; class Alphaproteobacteria; order Rickettsiales; family Rickettsiaceae; genus Rickettsia; species Rickettsia endosymbiont of Cantharis rufa. The sequence continues at coordinate 456,006 of NZ_OZ032150.1, read as the reverse complement.
AGCACTGAAATTCCGTATCTGTTTTCTTGTCATTTTATATCCTATAAGTTATTGCCTGCATTCTAACTTATTACCAAGATACACCAACTATTTTTTGTCCAATTTTTTCAGTTCATTATATACTTTGTGCTTCCCCCCATGAACCAAAGATTAGAATTAGATACTCATGCTTCAATTTATTTTCTTTACATTTCATAGTATTTTCCATATTTAAAATAAAAGTAATTAAGGACGATAATGCATTGTGGATGCTATTAAATTCTTATCCTCGGTCGCGCCCCCCGTATTGCAGCTTAGCATGAATAGTCTATAATCCTCAAACAGTAATAAGAGAGAATTATAGTTAAGGAGTTATGGCAAGAATAGATGTTAAGTGTAGATCAAGAATAGATGTTAAGTGTAGATATTATAACGACACAGAAAAAGTAGTAAAGGCGGGATATTCAATTTCAAAACAACAGAGATATCAATGCAAGCAGTGTAATCGATATTTTCAACTGTAATATATTAATAATGCCTCTAAGCCTGGAGTCAAGACTCAGATAGTAGATATGTCAATCAATGGCTCTGGAGTTAGGGATACAGTAAGAGTATTAAAAGTGGGTATCAATACGGTTATCCGTGTTTTAAAAAAAAATCTAGCGTTAAAAAAGATAAATCATTCTATCAATACGATAGAAGTAATTATTGCTCCTGAAATAGATGAACAATGGCCTTATGTACAGAATAAATCCAAACAAAGATGGCTTTGGTATTCTTTGGATAAGATTTTGTTAAAAGTAGTTGCTTATACTTTTGGTACAAGATGTGATAGCACATCAGAATCATTACTGAAAAAAACTGGAGGATTTTAAGGTTACTTTTTACTTTACAGATGGATGGGGAAGTTATGCTAGGTTATTAGATCCCAAAAAACACATTGTTAGTAAAAAATATACTCAACGGATAGAACGGGGTAACTTAAATCTTAGAACAAGATGCAAAAGACTGACACGTAAAACAATTTGTTTTTCCAAGTCATTGGATATTCATGATAAAGTCATCGGAACTCTTATTGAACGTATAGCCTTTTAATATCCACATCTGTAAAATGGAGGTGCGGCCACAAGTTTAAATCAAGTGACTATAACCACTTCTTTTTCTTAAAATATTTATAAGGTATAATTATAGATAATAGCATTAAAAGTAAGGCTATAGGGTAACCGTAAGGCGACTTAAGTTCAGGCATTACTTCAAAATTCATACCGTAAATACTAGCTATTAAAGTAGGTGGCAGGAAAAATATAGTAACCAACGAGAAAATTTTAATAATATTATTTTGCTCAATAGCGATCATACCTAGTGCTGCATCTAAGGTTCTAGCAATCTCACTAGATATAAACTGCGAAAAATTAATAATTGAGTCTACGTCTCTTGATAAAGTATCTAATAGGTCTTTAGACGATTTATTTTGAGTTATTTGCGGAGATTTTAAAATATATTGAATAGCCATAGTTAAAGAAAATAAACATTCTCGGCTTTTAGAAAGCAAATCACCTTTTTGACCTATTTTCTTTAATACATTGGTATGATCTATACGTAAATCATTTATATTATTATCCAATATAAGACGTCCGTAATCATCAATATCCATACTAACTGACTGTACAACATTCGATAATTTAGTCACCATATTACGAAGCAACATAAATAAAACATGCTCTGCACTATATTTATATGTCAACTGTTTGGCAAATTTAGCTATACAATCATTGAAAGAGATTAAGTCTACATAACGAACGGTAATTAGATAATTCTTATGCAGAATAAATACTATAGAATGTGTTTCCGGAAATTTTGCTTCTTTATTAACTAGTTCAGTTATGGTTAAATATAGGGCATCATTTTCAGTATATAGCCTTTCTGAAATCTCAATTTGAGATATGTCCTTTAATGTCGGTATCTCTATATTTAATGAGGCTTTTATTAGCGTTCTTTCTTCATCAGTTATATTAAATAAATCAATCCATAATGTAGATTCATTAATAATATATTCTTCAGTTTTTACTATAGAATTATTTTCCTTTAAATATGAGGTGATCATATAATCTCAAATATATTTTTGTAGAGATTAACAAACTTCAGTATTTAAAGCAAACGCTAGATGTCATCAGGAACATTATTTTTTCCTAGCTGCTCTACTTTGGTTTGTTCACAAATCTCGTATATTTTATTGCAGCTATTTTTATTAGTAAAAGCAGGAAGCCTATTAACAAAGAACTTGTACCATTCATTATTATCCAATAGATTAATGTTTTGTTCTTCCGGCTTACCTCCGACTATTATATTTGATTTATTCGCATTTCATTTTGAAGTAAAATAGCTGGTGTGATATTTTCATTATTTTTAATATTTATATCCGCACCGTTTTCTAATAAAATTCTTATGACTGATGAATAGTCTGAAGCGACTGAGTATAATAGAGCCGTATTACCTAAAGAATTTAGATGATTAATATTAATTCCATTAGCTATTAAAAAAGTTATAAGTTCTATATTCCCCCCTAAGCTATCTAAAATTACTAAATATAAAGTATTATTTTCTCCTTTTTTATCTACGGCAGTAATGTCTAACTCAAGCAATGCAGCAATAATTTTCCCCCAGCCCTCTTGATCCTTAAGTTTTTCTAGTAAGAATTTAATATTATCATGATATTAAATAAAGAGTTGATTCGCAATTAATTTATAACTCTAGGATAAATATGTAAAGTAAAAAGAGCTATGGAACTGTTAACAAAATAAATTGCAAAGAGTGAAAAAAGCGTTAAAAGTAATTGAGTCAAAAAGAGGTTTATAGTCAATTCAGTTGAATTCGCATACAAGGAGCGAGGAGCACAAACTCTATAAATAGTAGGAGAGTGACGAGTGGTACAATAGGTGAGTTTAAATCAATTGACTATATGAGTTATTTTTTTAGCAAAAGTTAATAAGGTTTTTAAGAGAATAATTATTCATGTTTCAAAAAAACCTTATAATTTCTACCACAAAGAAACATAATTAGATTATTTTAGGAATCTTCACAGACTGAATCTTATATTCAAAAAATAGTTTTTTAAGCAAAAATTGGTATTGCTAACTAGCGAGAGATAATGATAAAAAGCTCGATGTCATCCCGCTATTTATTCATGGGATCTAAAAAATACCTAAACATTTAGTATTTTAAGTTATTTTCCTGGATACCGTGGTCAAGCCACGGTATGACATCTCTCTTTAGTTAGCAATGCCCTAAAATTTATTTCTCACAAGGAGTAATATTTTCCATTGCTACTAAATAATGAGAAGGATATTTTTTATATGATCTACTTAATGCATCCACAATAAACCCTGGCCAAAACAGCGCATTAATAAGAGTTACACTATTAAAATTATCTCCAACAGCAATATTAAGTTGTTTGTATCCTTCTTTTTTACAATCAATTAACACTGCACCTGAGATTCTCCGTACCTTTACTATCCCTGGATTATTTGGCAAGACATAACTTCCTCCTGTTCCATCAGTAACGGTACATACTACATTTTCTAAAACAGCGTTATTCTTAGTATCTATAACTTTAACATGAGTATCTTGGATCGTACCGGAAAAAATTGTAGCACAACCACTTAAGATTATAGTACTCATTAATAAAGTAACAAGTTTATAAAGTTTCATTTTATATTTTTAAATTAATTATTTAGTACTTTTATCTTATTGATAATTAATAGCTATAGCAGAACTGCTAAAAGTAGCTTTATTGTATGGTTTGAAAAAGATGTTATGAAGACTTTTAGGAACTATAGAAGAAATTGCTTAGTAATTAAAAGTAAACGATTAGTTAAAGATAGTGACAGTAAATGTTTGGACTGAGTAACTACTTATATAAATATAAGTAATATACTAATTTAGTCTTTAAGGAGGTAATCCAGCCGCAGGTTCCCCTACGGCTACCTTGTTACGACTTCACCCCAGTCGCTAATTTTACCGTGGTTGGCTGCCTCTTGCGTTAGCTCACCACCTTCAGGTAAAACCAACTCCCATGGCGTGACGGGCAGTGTGTACAAGGCCCGAGAACGTATTCACCGCGGCATGCTGATCCGCGATTACTAGCGATTCCAACTTCATGCTCTCGAGTTGCAGAGAGCAATCCGAACTGAGATGTCTTTTAGGGATTTGCTCCACGTCACCGTCTTGCTTCCCTCTGTAAACACCATTGTAGCACGCGTGTAGCCCAACCCGTAAGGGCCATGATGACTTGACGTCGTCCCCACCTTCCTCCGGCTTATCACCGGCAGTTTTCTTATAGTTCCCGGCATTACCCGCTGGCAAATAAGAATGAGGGTTGCGCTCGTTGCGGGACTTAACCCAACATCTCACGACACGAGCTGACGACAGCCATGCAACACCTGTGTGCGGTCCAGCCGAACTGAAGGAAAGCATCTCTGCGATCCGCGACCACCATGTCAAGGGTTGGTAAGGTTTTTCGCGTAACATCGAATTAAACCGCATGCTCCACCGCTTGTGCGAGCCCCCGTCAATTCCTTTGAGTTTTAATCTTGCGACCGTACTCCCCAGGCGGAGTGCTTAATGCGTTAGCTGCGAAACCGAGAGAGATTCTCCCGATATCTAGCACTCATCGTTTACGGCGTGGACTACCAGGGTATCTAATCCTGTTTGCTCCCCACGCTTTCGTGCATCAGCGTCAGTTGTAGCCCAGATGACCGCCTTCGCCACCGGTGTTCCTCCTAATATCTAAGAATTTCACCTCTACACTAGGAATTCCATCATCCCCTACTACACTCTAGATTAGTAGTTTTGAAAGCAATTCCGAGGTTAAGCCTCGGGCTTTCACTTCCAACTTACTAAACCGCCTACGCACTCTTTACGCCCAGTAATTCCGAACAACGCTAGCCCCCTCCGTCTTACCGCGGCTGCTGGCACGGAGTTAGCCGGGGCTTTTTCTGCAAGTAACGTCATTATCTTCCTTGCTAAAAGAGCTTTACAACCCTAAGGCCTTCATCACTCACTCGGTATTGCTGGATCAGGCTTTCGCCCATTGTCCAATATTCCCCACTGCTGCCTCCCGTAGGAGTCTGGGCCGTGTCTCAGTCCCAGTGTGGCTGATCATCCTCTCAGACCAGCTACAGATCGTAGGCTTGGTGAGCCATTACCTCACCAACTACCTAATCTGACGCGGGCTCATCCATCAGCGATAAATCTTTCCTCCGTAGAGAATATACGGTATTAGCTTTTATTTCTAAAAGTTATTCCGTACTGATGGGAAGATTCCCACGTGTTACTCACCCGTCTGCCACTAACTAATTGGAGCAAGCCCCAATTAGTCCGTTTGACTTGCATGTGTTAAGCATACCGATAGCGTTCGTTCTGAGCCAGGATCAAACTCTCAAGTTTGATTCTGTCTATTTTTACTTTAAAAAACTGACAGGTTTAATTATCACTATTGTGATATGTACATGTTTACTGTCACTATCTATATCTAATTATTTACTTTTAAAAACAGCTGCGACTTTTTTTCATTTATCGCTTTGGATAGGTGTAGTTATATGCAATATAATCAGACCTGTCAACTACAATTTTGAAATTATTTTATTTTTTTATTTTTGTTTTGTATATCTAATCTAGATCTTTCTTTCGTCGGTTATAATCATTGCAAAACTTCAGTTAAAATATAGTTAAATTTGCCATTAACATCTAATGCTCTTTATAATATATCCGCTGTTTAAATACCTATCTCAATCATAATTTATGTGTTCATCTACAATATTATGAATAATTTGTAGGTTTTTAATGGCATTTATATATTGATCAATTCCAAGGATAATTTTTTGAAGGTTTAGCTAAAGCTAAAGGTCGAGATATACGAAACGACAAATGAGGAGCTAGTATCGGTAGCCATTTTTGTTCTATTAGAACTTTATCAGCTTTGTTTATTATTTGTTTTCACATTAGGTGATAAATAGTTGATTCTAAATTTTCTTTAAGAATTATTCTCTAGTAAAACACTACATTTCCAAACGCCCAGCCTTTAAATTCAGTTCTTTTAAATCAAATTTTATATCGATTATTGCCCCCTCTTCTTCCCTATTTGCAATATCTAAAACACCGCAATGCTCCTCAACTATCCTTTTAACTATAGCAAGTCCTACCCCCATGCCTTTACTACTGGTTGTTACATAGCTTTCGGTAGCTTTACCTATTAGCTCAGGCGGGAATCCTTTACCGTTATCTATTACAATGACGCTAATAAAATCGTCTTTAGCATTTATAGTAACTTCTATTTTTCCGGCTTCTCGCCCTTCTATCGACTCTTCTGCGTTTTTCAATAAATTAATCATAACTTGATTTATTTGAGTAGCATCACACATAAAATCAAACTGATCTACATTAGATTCAAATTTATACAAAATATTATCATTAAGTAATTTACGTGCTTCAACGATGTGTTTAACTAAATAAACTAACTCACTTTTCGTAAATTTAGGAGCAGGAAGACGTGCAAAAAGAACAAATTCAGACACTATATTTTTAATATCGTTAGTATGGCGAATAATCATTTTCAAATAATTTTCAAATTCCGCTCTTTCTTTTATTTCCGGACTAAATTTCTTAAGCAGCCTTTCAGAAGCAAGCAAAATAGGAGTTAGCGGGTTTTTAATCTCATGAGCTACTTTTTTTGCAACATCCGACCAAACCATCGCCCGTTGGGCTATAACTAAATCACGTTGCTGGCGGGAAAGCTGCTTAATCATTCTATTAAATGCGGTATAAAGCGTTCCTATTTCGTCTTTATCCACTTCACTTTCAGACACTTGTACCGTTAAATCACCGTCTTTAACTTTGTCGGTTGCAGTAACTAATTTTTTAATAGGATTTACTATTTTAGCAGTAAATATGACCCCCAAAATTATAGCTACAAAAAGAAGTAACAAGGCAATAAAGATAAACATTATAGAGAACTTAATTTGTATATTATCTATTTCATTTTTAAGACTATTATACTCGGCAGCCGCTCCGTTAGTTGCGTCTATATGATCGATAATTTTATTATCTACTAATCTACCGACCAATAAATATACGTCATTATATTCTTTTAATTTAATCAGCATCCTTATTTTTGTCGGATCGGATTTTACTTCCACCGGTTCACCTAAATTAGCTTTTTTAATTAAATGTGCAGGAATAGTTGCAAATGATAGTGAAAAACTTAAATAACTATTAGCTACTATGGTATTGGTAGATTTATTTAAAACTATAGCTTCATCAAGCGAACGCATCTCCGCTTCGGTATTAAGCGTTTTAGTAAACAAAACAGGATTATGAATTAAATCGTAATACATATCGCCTAGATCTTCGGCAACGGCTAAAGCAGTTTCTTTTAGCTGTAGTTTATGCTCGGCAATATAAGATTCGGCAACTATTACGGATTGATCAAGAACCGTAGAAATCTTTTTATCAAACCAAACCTGAACACTGAGATTAAAAAAATAAACAGAAGATACCGAAACAATTATAGTTGGAATAGCAGCAACTAAACTGAAGGCAATTACAATACGATTTTGTAATTTAGAACTATCGTTATTATTATTTTTAGTAAAAAATTTTTGAGTTAGTAAAATACCTAAAATCAAAAAAATTGCTAAATCAACCAATAAAAATCCAATAATCGTACTAAAATTCTTCGATTCTAAAGATATTACATAAAAAGTAGCACAGGCAAAAATAACGGCAGACGCTATTAAAGTAAGAATTAGTACTCTACTAGAGAAATAAGAACGTAGATTTTGTTTAAGATAACTAAGCATAGATACTGTTTATATGACTATAACAGTTCTTTATAGCATAAAAAAAGCTAGAAATATAAATATTTCTAGCTTTAATTTGGTATAGAATTGTTTGAAATTTTATTCATCAAACATTTTTTTACGAGCAAATTTTCTTATTCTTCTCGCTGCTTCTTGCTCTTTACGAACTCGTTTCGCTGAAGGCGGTTCATAATAACGCTGTTCTTTCATCTTACGAAAATAAAGCTCTCTTTGTAGCTTTTTCTTAAAATTCTTAAGCGTATTATCACAATTACCGGCGTGAACATTTACTAGTATCACTAAAATTACTCTCCTTAAAAGATATTATAGATTTGGACAACAGCTTATATTATCTATATAATAAGTTATAATGTCAAGGTTAAAAATATGAACATTCAAGAAGAACACTATATCAAAAAATTAAGCTTTGTGCAATCTTTATTAGAATTATTACCGTTTAATGAATGGAATAGTAAGCTACTTGAAGAAGTAGAGGAAACATGCGGCTTTGCAAAAGGTTATGCTTTAATAGTTTTTCCAGAAGGTTTATCTGAAATAATAGAATTTTTTGAGAGCTATCTGGACAATATTCTGCTAGAAAATTTAGTCAAGATAGAGGAACCGGCAAAAATGAGAGAAAAAATATCCTTAGTCGTAAAGATTAGGGTTAAAACCGTGCTTCCTATTATTCATAGTAAGAATGCCACTTATTTTGCATTAAACCCAATGCAGGGAACTGAAGTTGCATTCCGTAGTTGTGATGTTATTTGGCGTTATGCCGGCGATAAATCTCTTGATTTTAATTACTACACTAAAAGAGGATTATTGCTCTCAGTTTATGTTTCATCTATTCTTTTTTATATCCAAGACGAATCGGACAATTATATTGAAACTGATAAATTCATTGAAACTTCTGTAGAGAATATAGTAAAAACTTTCTCACAGATGAAAAAATTACTCGACCCTTCAAATATTCCTATAGTTAGAATGTTTACGTAGATATAAGGAAAAATGATAACTTAGGTTGGCTTTACTCTATCATTTTACCAAAGTTAAGATAAACTTCTTATCCTAACTTTGCGTTACAATTAAGTTACAATATTGTTTTGATTCGATAATTCACATAATATGAAAACTCAAGTTATAGAAGAATGTTCTAATAAAGAACATGATAGAACATTAGTTAACAATCAAGCTATCCCTATAAGTTATTTCGGTAAGAATTCAAAAACAATAGAGATACTTTTCTCTGAGCTTGCTAAAACGTATACAAATAATTTAGATCTTCAGGAGAAGATAAATGATGACAAATATTATCCTTATACAACAGAAAAGAAATATGTAGGTTTAAAAGAAATCGCCTATAACGAAGAACAACAATATTTAGAAAAAGAGTTTATAGAAGAAACTAAACAAATCGAGCCGAAGCCAATATATACTTCTCCATCTAGGAAAAAATTAAAAACTTATGATGATATTTCTTTAGCAAAACCAATTTATATATCCAACCATTTAAATTATAACGTATGTATGAGGCAAATTAAAGGCTATGAGCCAATTTATAAAAAAGTACGGATAGAGAAAGAAGCGATAAAAAGTCGTACTGTTACTAAATGCAAGAATGTACCTGAATATAAGGAGATTCAAGTAAAAAAAATTTAATGAGGTGAGATATAATGAAGATATTAGTAGTACAAAGATAGCTATAAAGAATTTAATATTTAAAATTTGTGATTTTCTAGCTCTTATGAAAACTATTAATTTAGAGCAAAAACAAAAGCTTCCACTAAATTTAAGTAATAAAGTAGAAAGCGATGCTAAAGCACAGTGCCTTAACGATTTAACAAAATATACTGGGGTCGAAGTAATGTTTAAATATCTAAATGAAGAGTGGGAATATTTAGAATATGAAGCACAAATATTATCGGCTTATGAAGCTGAGACGATAGGTAATAACTAGTAGTAAGATGAATTGAGCTAGACAAAATTCTACATCATCTTTTAATAGACTTCTTGCGTAATTAAGCTTATGTGAGGAATTTGCAGGAGACACGAAACACAGGACCGCAACGTAGTAAATCTACGCGAGGGTCCGGCTATCTTCCCGACGTACAAATTACCGCTAGAGGTTAATTACGCAAGAAGTCTAATCTGTAATACATCTTACTACTTTCTTAAATACCTTAAAAATTCTTGTATTATTACCTCTCTTGCATATAATTAAGATATTTTTAAAAATAATTTCTAAAACAATGACAAATACTAAATATTATCCTGAGGTTAGCTCAAATGCAGATTTTGCAAGCTTAGAGCGAGAGATTCTAAAATTTTGGCAAGACAATGATATATTCCAAAAATCTATTGATGATAGGAATGGAGAGTCAGAATTTATTTTTTATGACGGACCACCCTTTGCAAACGGTTTGCCGCATTACGGTCACTTGCTTACCGGCTTTATTAAAGACGTATATACTAGATACCAAACCATAAAAGGTAAGAAAGTCGAGCGTCGCTTTGGCTGGGACTGTCACGGTCTTCCTGCTGAAATGCAATCAGAGAAAGAACTTGGCATTTCGGGGCGTCTTGCAATAACTAATTTCGGTATAGATAAGTTTAACGCTCATTGCAGAGCTTCAGTAATGAAATATGCCGGTGAGTGGGAGCAATACGTAATACGTCAAGCAAGATGGGTGGATTTTAAAAATTCTTATAAAACGATGGATAAGAATTTCATGGAATCCGTTCTTTGGGCATTTAAAGAACTATATAATAAAGGGCTATTATATGAATCTATGCGGGTGATGCCTTACTCGTGGACATGCGAAACACCGCTTTCTAATTTTGAAACAAGGCTTGATAATTCTTATCGTGAGCGGGCAGATAAAGCTGTAACGGTGAGTTTTGTACTATGTCATCCTAAAAACATAACCGATGTCATTCCCGCAAAAGCGGGAACCCAGGAAAAAATGGTTCCCCGACTACGCGGGGATGACATGGAATTTCGCGGGGATGGCATTAAAGGGGGTGGTGATTATAAAGAATATCGAATCCTTGCTTGGACGACGACGCCTTGGACATTACCGTCGAATCTTGCCTTAGCAGTAGGCAATGATATTGATTATGCGTTAGTTCCTAAAGAAAATATTTGTTATATAATAGCCATCTCTTCCGTCTCTAAATATACTAAAGAATTAGGGCTTAGCGGTGAAGAAAATTTTGAGATAATTAAAGGTTCGGAGCTTCAAGGATTGAGTTATAAGCCTTTATTCGACTATTTCAAGGATCATCCAAACAGCTTCAAGATATTTGCCGGCGATTTCGTGGTTGAGGGTGACGGCACAGGTGTTGTTCACATGGCTCCTGGCTTTGGGGAAGATGACCAAATACTTTGCGAATCAAAAGGCATCGAACTTGTTTGTCCTGTTGACAATAGCGGTAAATTTACCAAAGAAGTTCCTGGTTTAGAAGGCTTGCAAGTATTCGATGCAAATGACAAAATAATAATCAAACTGAAAGAGCAAGGAAATTGGATAAAAACCGAGCAGTATATTCATAATTATCCTCATTGCTGGCGAACAGATACGCCTCTTATATATAAGGCCGTTCCATCGTGGTATGTAAAGGTTACACAGTTTAAAGATAGAATGATAGAGTTAAATCAGCAAATAAATTGGATTCCACATCACGTTAAAGATAATTTATTCGGTAAGTGGCTTGAAAATGCCCGTGATTGGTCGATAAGCCGTAATAGATTTTGGGGAACGCCTCTGCCTGTATGGAAGTCTGATGATCCAAAACATCCACGTATAGATGTTTACGGCTCTATAGAGGAATTAGAGAAAGATTTTGGTGTTAAAGTTTCTGATTTACATCGCCCATTTATCGATGAATTGACAAGACCGAACCCCGATGATCCAACCGGTAAGTCAACAATGCGTAGAATCGAAGATGTATTTGATTGCTGGTTTGAAAGCGGCTCAATGCCATACGGGCAGGCCCACTACCCTTTTGACAATAAAGAGTGGTTTGAAGATCATTTTCCGGCTGATTTTATAGTTGAGTATTCAGCTCAAACGCGGGGTTGGTTCTATACTTTAATGGTGCTATCTACCGCTTTATTTGATCGTCCACCGTTTTTAAATTGTATATGCCACGGTGTAATTTTAGACGCTACCGGTCAAAAACTTTCAAAACGTCTTAATAACTATGCCGATCCGCTAGAACTATTTGATAAATACGGCTCGGATGCCTTAAGAGTTACGATACTCTCTTCAAACGTCGCTAAAGGTCAGGAGTTGCTAATCGATAAAGACGGAAAGATGGTATTTGATACGCTTCGCCTATTCATCAAACCTATTTGGAATACTTACCATTTCTTCACGATGTATGCTAATGCCGATTCGCTTAAAGGTAAGCAGGAGTTTAGCTCTAAAAACGTGCTTGATGTTTATATATTATCTAAGCTTAAAATAGCAGTAAGTAAGATTGAAGAGAGCTTAGATAATTTTGATACGCAAACAGCTTATTATGCAGTTTCAGAATTTTTTGAAGTATTGAATAATTGGTATGTAAGACGAAGCCGAGCAAGATTTTGGAAAAGCGAAAAAGATGCAGATAAGCAAAATGCTTATAATACTCTGTATTCATGTTTAGAGACCATGGCTATTGCGATGTCTGCACTAGTGCCTATGATTTCGGAAGCGATATATAAGGGGTTAACTGGGACGGTAAAAACCGAAATATGTCATCCCCGTGTAGGCGGGAATCCAGAAAAAAAACAAAATCATTCTGTGGTTGTTTCAGAATTTAATAAACAGATGCTGAAACAAGTTCAGTATGATAGGATGGATTCCCGCCTACGCGGGAATGACGTAGGTGACACCCTATCAGCGCCTCGCAATGATGAGACTAGCGTCCATCTATGCAACTACCCCAATCTCTCAAACTTTGAGGTAAATCATGAGCTGGTTGCTACTATGGATAACGTACTTGATATTTGCAGTAATAGCTTGTTTATCCGAAGCAGCGAAAATGTCAGAGTAAGGCAGCCGCTTGCTAGTATAACTATTATCAGTAAACATAATGATAAACTTAAAGATTTTGAAGATTTAATTAAAGATGAAATTAATGTTAGGGCAGTAATTTATCGTAATGATTTAGAGAATTATGCAAACAAAAAATTATCGATTAATTTCCCAATGCTTGGTAAACGTCTTCCCGCTAAAATGAAAGACATTATAGCCGCTTCTAAAAAAGGTGAGTGGGAAGCTACCGCTGGCGGTTTAGCTATATGCGGCGAGACTTTAAATAGTGATGAATATAAGCTAGTTTTAGAGCCATATTCACATATCAAAGGAGCAGCAAGTTTTGAGAATAATAGTAGTTTGTTAATACTTGATTTAGAGCTAACACCTGAGTTAATAGAAGAAGGATACGCAAGAGACGTTGTACGCTTCATACAACAAGCTCGTAAAGATGCTGATTTCTCTATAACTGACAGAATTTTAATTGATATAGATTTGCCAAAAATAACTAATATTTACGGCGACTTCATTAAAGGGCAAACCTTAGGCGAATTTGCTAAAGATTTTACTCCTGATCATATTAGTGAATTAGAATTAGGGAATCATCAAACACAGCTAAAGATTAAGAAAGTATAGTAAATAGTTAATTTACTTATATTTGGTTAATATCTTGTATTGATAATTTACCTTTATTACTATATAGTACTCACGCTATAAATTAATTTAAGGTAAATTATCATGAAAAAAAATCCTCTTTAGCTCCGGGGAAAAGGCTCTAAGATTAAAAGCCGCCTAGGAACTAATATCACGAAAACTACTAAAACAGAACATATAGTAACTCAAGAGTATCTAAAACAATATTTTGATACGCCTCATCCTACAGACGGAACAGCATTAAATATTATAGCTAGCTTAGATGATCCAAATTAAAATAAAATAAATCTTATAGGTAACCTTGTATTGGATGGAGCAAATAAATACAAAGCATTGGAATTTGCACTTAAAAACAATAATAAACAAGTTGATTATTTAATTGAACATCTTAATATTGATATAATGGACTCAATACGAAATAAAAATTTAACTTTAGTAAAGTATTTTATTGAGGAAAAAAGAAGCGATGTTAAGTCGCACCTCCATTTTACAGACGTGGATATTAAAAGGCTATACGTTCAATAAGAGTTCCGATGACTTTATCATGAATATCCAATGACTTGGAAAAACAAATTGTTTTACGTGTCAGTCTTTTGCATCTTGTTCTAAGATTTAAGTTACCCCGTTCTATCCGTTGAGTATATTTTTTACTAACAATGTGTTTTTTGGGATCTAATAACCTAGCATAACTTCCCCATCCATCTGTAAAGTAAAAAGTAACCTTAAAATCCTCCGGTTTTTTTCAGTAATGATTCTGATGTGCTATCACATCTTGTACCAAAAGTATAAGCAACTACTTTTAACAAAATCTTATCCAAAGAATACCAAAGCCATCTTTGTTTGGATTTATTCTGTACATAAGACCATTGTTCATCTATTTCAGGAGCAATAATTACTTCTATCGTATTGATAGAATGATTTATCTTTTTTAACGCTAGATTTTTTTAAAACACGGATAACCGTATTGATACCCACTTTTAATACTCTTACTGTATCCCTAACTCCAGAGCCATTGATTGACATATCTACTATCTGAGCCTTGACTCCAGGCTTAGAGGCATTATTAATATATTACAGTTAAAAATATCGATTACACTGCTTGCATTGATATCTCTGTTGTTTTGAAATTGAATATCCCGCCTTTACTACTTTTTCTGTGTCGTTATAATATCTACACTTAACATCTATTCTTGATCTACACTTAACATCTATTCTTGCCATAACTCCTTAACTATAATTCTCTCTTATTACTGTTTGAGGATTATATACTATTCATGCTAAGCTGCAATACGGGGGCAGGACCCGATGTTAATGCTACTTATTTTGGTTCTAATCTACTAAGCCTTGCCGCCGGTTTGGCAGAACCTCACAAAACAGATATTACATATTATCTTTCAATAAAAGGAGTAACTTATTTAAACATAACCTTAGAGGAAGCAAAGCAAGCCGGTCAAAATGCAACTAATCTTCGCAAGCAAATCTTTTTTAAAGCAATAAACGAAGACAAACTTGAAGTAATTAAAAAATTTGTTGAAATATATGGTTTTGATGTTAATACTGAATATTATTCTAACACACCGTTAAGTACCGCAATTAATTTAAAAAGTAAAAAAGAAGTTGTAAAGTGTCTTATCTCTAAAAAAGCTGATACAAATGCTGCTATGTCAGTAGTAGCTACAGAAGGCAATCTAGACGGAATTAAACTATTATTAAATGCAGGAGCAAAAATTAACGATACTGATAATGAGTCACCTTTAATGCTTGCATCGGAACATAGACACGTCTCAGTAGTTAAATATTTACTCGAACACGGTGCTGACTATAATGTCAAAGGATGGGAAAGAGATAACTTAAATAGTGATGTATCGTCTCAACTAACTAAAATCACTGAGATTTCTACATTGTGTAAAAAAGCTAACAATACTAATACTCAAAAAATATTAGATAAAATATCACTAACCAGTATCTCATCAAATTATGACGGATATAGGAATTTATCACCGGAACAAATAGAGTAACAATTCTCTAAATTCAAAAAGCAACTAAAGCAAGATTTACAAAATTTTGTAGAAATTAACGCACTATTAGAAGATTATTCTAGCGGGAGAAAAACTCAAATAAATACATATATTGTAGTAGATGACGAGGGTTATGTTTCTGACCATAAATTTAAAACTATAGATGAAGCACCTAAACCAATAAAATAGATTCTAGATTAGAGCATACCCCTTCTCAATCAGGTATATTCAATACTTTTTCTCTTGAGGAGCTTAATAAGCTCGATGAAAATCAAACTTCTCTAGGCGATGATATAAAAAATACAAAAAATATATTTAACTCTGGGTTTGAAGGTTAGCTCAATTTGATTTCTGCAATAAGATTACTTTGTTTCATGACTCTTATGTCATTCTCGCGAAAGCGGAAATCCAGTTAAAAACACAACATTATAGTATTTTAAGTTGTTTTTATGGATATTGTAGTCAAGCCATGGTATGACACCCAGTGCGTTTTTAGAGCCACGCGACAAGACCAATAATAAGAAAGACACATTCGCGACAAAGCTTAAAATTTACAGCTGAAAAGAAAAAAATACTGTCTCTGCTATAATTTTTTTAAATTCAAATTATAAAAATAAAATAGAGGACCTCTTGCACATTTATTGGATACACATATATTACCACGAAACATGGTTATCCCATTTAATGGTAATATATATTTTTATAAAAAATCTAATTATCATATAGAGGGAATATGTCTAATCCACATCTTACGAAAGGAAGTAGTCATTTTAAGACTGGTAGGTATAAAGAAGCTATAGAAGTTTACGGCAAAATAGGTAAAAGTAGTAAATCTTATCCTTATGCTCTGTTTAATATAGGAAAGTGTTACTTTAAACAAGAAAAATTTATAGAAGCTATAAAATATTATAGCCAGATCCCTAATAACCACTCACTTTATAAAAGTGCTTTATTTAATTGCGGTAGTTCTTTTTACAATCTAGATAAATGCCCTAAAGCTATAGAAATGTATAGTAAAATACTTAAAAGCTCTAATTATTATCAAGAGGCACAATATTATTTAGGAGAGTATCATTTTAAAGCTATGGAAATGTCTGATAAGGTAGACAAATCAACGATTTCATATATTGAGAAAAATTTTAACTTAATTGAATATATATCCTCGAGGAAGAAACTAACTTTAATATTTTATGTATTGGACAAAGTTTTGACTTAATTAATATGGAGATATCTGAATAAATGAATATAGTAAACTGCTTTCTATAGTTGCATGGGTAGGCTTTTCCCTCATTGCGAGAAAGCGTTGTTGCGTGAACACTTATGTCATTCCTGCGAAAGCAGGAATTTATCATAAAGCGAGATGAATCGAGCTTTTAATTTTAAAAATTTACTATATTTATACTTTTTTTCTGGGTTCCCGCTTTCGTAGGAATGACACCCGGTGCGTTTTTAGAGCCACGCGACAATACCCGCTCGCAATGGCGATATGATAGTATATCAAGCAAACTCCAATAATATCTGTCCTCTTACAACATTATCCTTTTCATTTACAAAAATCTTGGCTATTTTTCCGTCTCTTTCGGCAAGAAGTAGATTTTCCATTTTCATAGCAGTTAAAACCATAATTTCTTGTCCTGCTATTACTTGCTGTCCTTCTTTTACCTTTATCGCAACAATTTGACCACTTAGAGGCGCTACAAGTTCGGGGTTTTCTTCTACCACTACTTTTGAGACCATCAATGCTTCAAGTTCGGATATACGGGGAGAGCGTACAAATGCTTTTACGCTAATACCTGCATGTGATAATAGATAACCGGTTCTGATATTCTCAATTTTCACATTTGTCTTTTTGCCATTAATTATAGCTGTAAAAAGTTCATTACCTAAATTCCAGTTACTACGAATATATATTCGGTCGCTTTCGTGACGTATATTATAGCCGTTTTCAACAGGTGTAATTAAGACGGGAAATAGTTTATCATCAATAGTTACCACCCACCTTGTACCTATTTTGTTAGCCTGATTGTTAATATTACCGGAAATTAAAGAAGCCCGTCTTTGTTCCGATATATAAATAAAAATAGACGTTGCTAAAAATACGGTAGTTACTTCTGAAGTTAGACTTGCCCCTGAAAAACCATCCGGATATTCTTCTTGGATAAAAGCAGTAGAAATATTACCGCTAACAAAGCGAGGATGCAGCATTACTGCTTCTAAGAAACTGATATTATGAGAAATACCGTTAATGATATACGAGCTTAAAGCAGAACGCATGACCTCGATTGCCTCTTCTCGCGTTTCACCGTAAGTACATAATTTTGCAATCATCGAATCATAAAACATACTTACTTCACCGCCAAGCCCGATACCTGTATCTATCCGGATATTAGGACTCTTTGCAGGTTCGGAATAAGCAGTAATTCTACCGCTAGACGGCAAGAAACCTCGACTTGGATTCTCAGCACAAATTCGTGACTCAAATGCCCATCCTTTTAATTTTACGTCATCTTGGGTAAATGATAATTCTCTACCTGCAGCAATTTTTATCATCTCTTCAACGATATCTACGCCGGAAATTAATTCGGTAACAGGATGCTCAACTTGCAGTCTTGTATTCATTTCTAAAAAATAGAAATTTTTATCATTGTCTACTATGAACTCAACTGTACCTGCCGAATAATATCCAACTTTTTGAGATAAAGAGATTACCTGCCGATACATTTCTTGTCTTATATCTTCGGTGATAACGGAGCTAGGTGCTTCTTCAATCACCTTTTGATGATGACGTTGTATAGAACATTCACGCTCTCCAAGACATACGCTATTACCATACTGATCGGCAAGCAGCTGAATTTCGATATGCCGGGGCGTCTGAATCAATTTCTCAATAAATAATCTATCATCACTAAAACTATTCCCTGCTTCAAGCTTTGCCGATTCAAAGGCATTTGCCATTTCAGCGGGATTATTCACCACTCTCATACCACGCCCGCCACCACCGGCGGCGGCTTTCACTATTACCGGGAAGCCTATTTCTTTCGCAATATCTATCGCTTGTTTAATGTCATTTATAGCTCCCATATAACCGGGAACTGTACTAACGCCCGCCTCTATTGCAATTTTCTTTGCTTCGATTTTATCACCCATTTTCTTAATGGTTGTAGCACTAGGACCTATTAAAACTACTCCTTCTCTTTTGAGAATATTGGCAAAATTCGGATTTTCCGATAAAAAACCGTATCCTGGATGTACTGCACTTGCTCCACTTTCGCGAATCGCCGAAATAATATTTTTAATAGACAAATAACTTTCTGTTGCAGGGGAATCACCTATATAGTAAGCTTCATCCGCATGTTGTACATACATTGAATTGGTATCGGCTTCCGAGTACACAGCAACCGACTTTATACCCATATTTTTTAAGGTGCGTATTATCCTAACGGCGATTTCGCTACGGTTAGCAATTAAAATTTTATCAAATAATGATTTAGTCATAGTTTTTTGTATCCTAATGTCATCCCGTGGTTTGACCACGGAGTATTGTGTCACAGGCTGTATTCTGAGATCCCGTGGTCAAGCCACGGGATGACAGCTAAAGCGGCAAATTATCATGTTTCTTCCAAGGTAATTCTACTTTTTTAGTACGCAAGAAATTTAACGCTTTACATATTCTCCATCTAGTATTTTGCGGTCTTATAATATCATCCAAATATCCCCTAGATGCCGCAACAAAAGGTGAAGTTACTACTTTTCTATATTCATCGATTTTTTGTTTTTTAGCTTCAGGGTCTTTACATTCTTCCTTAAATATTATTTCGGCCGCCCCCTCTGCACCCATAACGGCGATTTCAGAATTAAACCAAGCATAATTTATATCACCTCTAAGATGCTTAGAATTCATAACTATGTAAGCACCTCCATAAGCCTTACGGGTAATTACGGTAATTTTTGGTACCGTAGCTTCCGCATAAGCATATAAGAGCTTAGCACCGTGCTTAATAATACCATCATGCTCTTGAGATGTACCGGGTAAGAATCCAGGTACATCAACAAGGCTTACTATAGGAATATTAAAAGCGTCACAAAATCTAATAAATCTTGCTGCTTTTCTTGAGGCGTTTATATCTAAACATCCTGCTAAATGCAAAGGCTGATTAGCAACAAAACCTACCGGATAGCCTTCCATATAGCCAAAGCCAATAATGATATTCTTAGCAAAATCAGGTTGTAATTCAAAAAATTCCCCCTCATCAACTATACGCTCAACAAGCTCTTTCATATCATAAGGCTTATTAGGAGTGTTAGGTATTAACGTACTAAGAGACATATCGACTCTATCGGCAGGATCAACAGTCGAACGAACGGGAAGAGGACTACGATTGGATGACGGCAAGAAATTAAAGAACTTACGAATTTCGAGCAATGCTTCTATATCATTGTTGAATGCAAGATCGGCAACACCGCTTTTAGTAGTATGCATCCTAGCACCACCTAGTTTTTCTTGGCTTACTTCTTCACCGGTAACGGTTTTTACTACATCAGGACCGGTTACAAACATATAAGAACTATTCTTAACCATAAATATAAAATCGGTTAAGGCAGGAGAATATACCGCACCGCCGGCACAAGGTCCCATAATTAAAGTAATTTGCGGGATAACACCAGAAGCTAAAACATTACGCTGAAATAATTCACCATATCCGGCGAGAGCGTCAACCCCTTCTTGAATTCTTGCTCCCCCTGAGTCGTTAATACCGATTACGGGAGCACCGGTTGCTATAGCTTGATCGATAATATCGCAGATTTTCTTAGCATGATATTCGCCGAGAGAGCCCCCGAGTACGGTAAAATCTTGGCTATAAATAAATACCAACCTACCGTTTATCGTACCGTGTCCCGTTACAACGCCGTCACCCAGAAACTTTTTATCCTGCATCCTGAAATTATCGCATCTATGTGCTACAAACATACCTGTTTCGGTAAAGCTATTCGGATCTAATAATACTTCTATCCGCTCTCGTGCGGTTAATTTACCTTTTTGATGTTGTGCGTTGATCCTAGCTTCACCACCCCCTTGCCTTGCAATATTTTTTCTTTCATCCAGTAGCTCAGGAGAGATTATATTACTTTGATTCATAGATATTTATAGTTTTATTTTCAAAATACCCATAATATAATATATTAATGCTAATGTGAAAAGATAATTATTTATGTCGTCTACCGAAGATACTAAAGAAAAACCGAAAAAAGCCAAACCGGCAGCTAAATTTAATAATTTATCAACTGCTTTAAAAAGGAATTTACAAAGAAGGAAGAACTTGACAAAAAAAACTAATGAAGAAAAAATTGATACTGTAATAGATAAATAATCTTTAGGGTAATAAAGTATGAGCTTACATGAAGTAATAATTAAAATCAGTAAAATTTTTTCTCTTTTTATTCCCAAACAAGACACAGGAGAATCTAATAATGATATTCCTGCTAATAGAGAAGCAATGTGTGATTATTATGAAGATTTAAATAATCCTCATTAAAAAGTATTTATCCGTAGCAATTTAACATATTAATATAAATTGCTAAAATTTGGATAGTTTAGGTTTTGTTGCGTAGATACCTTAACCGTCATTGCGAGTAGGGACATAGTCCCGACGTGGCAATCTTGTCAAGCATCCTGAGATTGCTTCGTCAAAATTTTCAATTTTTTCTCGCAATGACGTTTTGAATCTAAAAAAATTGACATTTAAAATATTTTATATCATGGACACAAACAAATTATATCTTTTCAAAGATAGGCGATTCTTACCAAATTTTATAATACAATTAGGCGGTTGTCTTAACGATAATATATTAAAAAATGCTCTAGTAATCCTTATAACTTATGGTGTTGCCGGTTCTTTAAGTAAATATAATAATCTACTAGTTTTAATTGCTAATGCTACTTTTGTATTACCTTTTATAATATTCGCAAGTATAGCAGGACAAATTGCTGATAAATACGAACGTGCAAATCTTATTAAAATTATCAAGATTTGTGAAATCGGTATAATTGCCTTTGCAATTTATGGATTTCATCATAATAATCTGCTAATTTTGTTTTGTTCTATTTGCTTAATGGGTATACATTCCACTTTTTTTGGTCCGATCAAATATAGCGTATTACCCGATCATCTAAATAAAGATGAACTACTTGGAGCTAACGGCTTTGTTGAAGCCGGAACTTTTATTAGTATTTTTATCGGTACTATAATTGGTAGCTATTATACAATCAGCAATAATTTTATAATTTACTCCTTAATTACCATCGCCTTTCTCGGCTTCATTACAAGCCTTTTTACACCAAAATCTAAAAATGCAAATCGTGATATTAAAATAAATTTTAATATCATAGATGAAAGCATAAATATGATTAAATATGCTAAGGCGAAAAAACAGATATATTTAGCTATACTTGGTATTTCATGGTTTTGGTTTATCGGAGCTGCTATAATTTCACAAATACCTTTACTTGCTAAGATAACTTTTAAAGCCGATGAGAATGTTGCTAACTTATTTTTAGCGGTTTTCTCCCTTGGTGTTGGTGTCGGGTCGTTTTTATGTAGCAAAATATTTGAAGATGAAATTACCGTTAAATATCTATTTATTTCGGCACTAGGTATTAGTATTTTCGGTATCGATTTATTCTTTGCAAGTAGAATTAGTTCAGTTAACTCCGAACCTACTCAGTTAAAAAGTATTTTGGTATTTTTGTCTAAAAGGCATAATTGGCGAATAGTTATCGATTTATTTTTCTTAGCAGCAATAGGTGGATTATATATCGTTCCCCTTTTTGCAATATTACAGCATTACGCAAACCCTGCTCATCGTAGCCGAATTATTGCTGTTAACAATCTTATAAATTCCATTTTCATGGTGGGATCAACAATTATTCTATCTCTATTATTTTATCTAAATTTCACTATACCTTGGATTATATTATTTATTAGCCTAGCTAATATAGTTGTCACTATATATATTTATCGCTTAATACCTGAGGTTAAAATTATTCCGTTTAAACTATTGCGAAAAATATTCCAAATCTGTTTTGATCTTATGTATAAGGTTGAAGTTAAAGGACTTGAAAATTTTCAAAAAGCAGGTAAAAAAGTAGTTGTTGTTGCTAATCATATTTCATATCTTGACCCTCCCCTAATCGCTACTTACCTAAAGGAAGAAATGACTTTTGCAATTAGTCCCGATATACAAAAAATATGGTGGATTAAGCCGTTTTTACGTATGGCAAAAACTTTGCCGGTTGATCCAAGTAATCCAATGGCAATAAAGACTTTAGTAAAAGAAGTACAAAGAGACCAGAAAGTAGCTATCTTTCCTGAAGGTAGAATAAGCGTTACCGGCTCTTTAATGAAAATTTACGAAGGTCCGGGAATGATTGCCGATAAAGCCGGTGCTACCGTTTTACCAGTTAGAATAGATGGAACTCAATTTACTCATTTATCAAAATTAAAAAATATATTAAAAAGAAAAATATTTCCTAAAATTACTATAACCATTTTACCGCCGGTAAAATTTGCTAATATGGATGCCGCAAGTAATCAAGAGCGACGCAGTTATATAGCCAGAACTCTTTATGATATCATGGCTGAGATGGTGTTTGAAAGTTCGGACTATAAAAATACTTTATTCTCATCTCTTATAGAAGCTGCTAAAATTCATGGGTTTAAGAAAAAAATAGTTGATGATTTTGAAAATAATGCGGTTACTTATCGAGATTTAATATTAAAATCTTTTATTCTAGGTGATTTAATCAAAACGAACAACATCTTTGGCAGAAATTTAGGCTTAATGTTACCTAATACCACGAATACGTTAATTGCTTTTTATGCTATGCAATCTATCGGTTATGTTCCTGCTATAATTAATTGGAGTAGCGGCATAGGTACTATTATTAACTGCTGTAAACTTGCACAAATTAAAGTAATTTACACTTCAAAACAATTTATCGAGAAAGCAAATTTACATGAATTAATAACTAACTTATTAGATTTCGGTATTAAAATAATATATTTAGAGGATTTTAACAATCAGATTAGTACAGCTTTGAAACTAAAAGCAAAAATAGGAAGTTATTTTGCACAAACTTATTACAATTATTTTTGTCGTAATCGTGATGACAAAAAACCGGCCGTAATAATTTTTACTTCAGGTACTGAAGGTGAACCTAAAGCCGTATTACTATCTCACAGAAATTTACAAACTAATAGATATCAAATAACTGCTAAAGTACCTTTTAGCCCTGAAGATATAGTATTTAACTCCTTACCTTTATTTCATTGTTTCGGTCTTGGAGGTGCAATTATTACAACTTTAAACGGTATTAAGCTGTTTCTATACCCCTCTCCGCTAAATTATCGCAGTATTCCTGAAATTATATATGATGTCGGAGCAACTATATTAATTTCTACAGATACTTTTTTAAACGGTTATGCTAATTACGCTCACCCATATGATTTTTACTCATTACGCTATATATTTGCCGGTAGCGAAAAATTAAAAGAATCTACAAGACAATTTTGGCTTAATAAATACGGTATACGTATTTTTGAAGAATATGGGATTACAGAAGCCGCACCTATTATAGCTTGTAATACCCCTATGCATAATAAAGCAGGCACAGTCGGAAGATTATTACCGAAAATTGATTATAAACTTGAGAAAGTAGAGGGAATAAATGAAGGAGGCCGTTTATTCATTAAAGGTCCTAATATCATGCTTGGTTACTTGGACTTAGAAGGTCACCATACTTATAAAGAATGGTACGACACAGGCGATATAGTCAAAATCGATTCTGAAGGATATATAACAATTTTAGGACGTTTGAAACGCTTTGCTAAAATAGCGGGGGAAATGATACCTCTTACAAAAATTGAAGAGCTTGCAAGTGAAATTGACCCTGACTCTCTGCATGCTGCTATTTCTGTCCCCGACAAAACACACGGGGAAAAGATTATTTTATTTACTACCGGCTCCGGTGTAAATAGTGAAAACTTTGCAGATGTCGTATCTAAAGCTCAAATTTCTTTACTACATTTACCGAGAGTAATTATTATCGATTCAGAAATACCTCTGCTTGCAAACGGTAAGATAGACTATCTTGAAATGCTGAAAAACCACTAGTGTCACCCCGTGGCTTGACCGATGTCGTTGCATGGATACCCGAGTCGTCATTGCGAGCGGCCGTAGGCGTTGTTGCATAGCTCGTTTATGTCATTCCCGCGAAAGCGGGAATTCAGTAATTTAAAGGTTATACACAATAGGTTTTCAAAATTGAAAGCTCAATTTATCTCGCTTTTTTTTGGATCCCCGCCTACGCGAGGATGACATAGAGTAGGTTTTTTGAGTCATGCAATAAGACCGCAACCGTAGGCTGTGTGGCAATCTAGGAAAAATAATAAAAATGCTGTAAATTAGCATTTTTAACTGGATTGCTTCGTCGCATTACTGAGTAATTCTTCTCGCAAAGACGGAAAAACCGACCCACACAATAACGCTGGTCAAGCCACGGGGATTACATTTATTTTTCTTTTGATTAGACCTCTTGCATAACGCAGCCAATAAAGAGAAATTTGAAGAAAACATAGAACGCAGAACCGCAGCGTACACATTAGTACGTGAGGATTCGAGTACCGGATTGACGTACAAATTACCTTTAGAAGCAAGTTATGCAAGAGGTATATTATTGATAGCAGCATTTAAAGCTAATTTAAACCACTTGCCTAATAACTCTTGATCTTCCATAATTTCAGGTAACACCTTCCAATATGATAGAGTTACAAGTTTACCTTTACTTTGATATACAAATGGCTCAGAACCGAAAGATTGAAAATATTCATAAGTGCTTGGATCTGACTTAAAATATAATTCATTGCTCATAATAATTCCTATCATAACACCACCCTTATATATACCATATCCACCAAACATTGGACGAACGGTTACTGAATAATATGGTTCTAACATTTCTTTGACATATTCAGTAAATTCATTTTTGTTCATAATAATTGCTTTAAATACAACAAACTATAGATAAATACCCCTATTATAATGACAATTGGAGTTAAAGGTAGGTCAAAATAGAAAGAGATAAGTGCGGCACAAAAATTAATAAATAAAGAAATAAGAACTGATATTATAATCATCTGAGAGGGGGCGTATGCTATAAATCGTGCAATCATTGCTGGAATAAGTAAAATAGCGGTGACCATAAGTGCTCCGACAATCTTTATAGCAGAAAATACGGACAATGAGAGAAGAAGTAAGAATATTAGCTCAATAATATTAACCTTTAAGCCTTTTATGACTGCAATATCCCTATTGATAATGATAAGGAGAATTTGGTTATAAAAATATACTAAAAAGCTTATAATGGTTACTAGTACTATCCCTAGTATAATTAAATCATTAAAAGATACGGATAAAATATCTCCAAACAGTAAATTTACTATATTATTCTGTGAAGAAGTAAAATAATTGATAACTAAAGCAACAGCCAGCATAAAGCTAGAGATTAAATTGATAACTACATTTTTTTCAGAATTATTTTTAAAGATAAACACAAAAAGAGAAAAAAGAATTGCAACGATTAATCCTGAATATATTAGCGGGAAATGTGCTATGATACTAATGCTAGCTGCTAAAAAACTACTATGAGCAAGCCCATCGCCGAAATATATATAACGTTTCCATAATGCAATACAGCCAAGGGGAGCAAATATGCAGCTAATTAAAATTAAGGCTAGTATTATAAGAAGCATCTATATATTATAAAAATTATGTCTTCAATCGATAAAAAAGAATTAGAAAAATTTGAGAAAATTTCTCATAATTGGTGGAATAAAGACGGGGAATTCGGTATCTTACACCGCATAAACCCTATTCGCCTTGAATATATAATAGAGAAAATAACATCTCATTACAATAATATTTCTAATTTAGAAATCATTGACGTCGGTTGCGGTGGAGGGTTGATTGCAACGCCTCTAGCGGCTCAAGGGTTTAACGTTACGGCTATTGATGCCTTGCAAGGCAATATTGAAACGGCAACCGCTTATGCTAAGGAAAACAGTATAAAGATAAATTATTTACAATCTACTATAGAAGAATTAAAAAGCGATAGGCTATATGATGTGGTAATTTGTCTTGAGGTTATTGAGCATGTAGAAAACGTGCAGCAATTTATACTGAATCTAGTGAAACATATTAAGCCAAACGGTATAGCAATAATCTCTACGATTAACCGCACTAAAAAAGCATATTTGCTTGGTATAATAGCAGCTGAATATATTTTAGGCTGGGTACCGAAAAATACTCATGATTGTAATAAATTTCTGAAACCGTCAGAAATATATGAAATTCTTATGGATACCGATGTTGAAATTAAAGAGCTGAAAGGTTTGGTATATGATATGGCTAAGAATGAGTGGAAATTAAGCGATAATATAGATGTGAATTATTTTATGTGTTTGGGGAGAAAAACGCATTCGGTGCCCAGTATCTTTTAATGTCATCTCGCGACTTGATCGCGGGATCCAGTAAAGATATCCAAACAGCGTACATTGCAAATTGTTTTTCTGGATACCGTGGCCAAGCCACGGTATGACAAAGTTCTGAGTATACATTTAAAAAAACAATATAATGACTAGCGTAATTACTAGATTTGCTCCGTCACCGACAGGGTTTTTACATATAGGTTCGGCAAGAACCGCTTTATTTAACTATTTATTTGCAAGGCATAATAACGGTAAGTTTTTGCTTCGCATTGAAGACACGGATAAAGAAAGATCAACTAAAGCAGCAGTAGAAGCCATATTTTCAGGACTAAAATGGCTAGGCTTAAACTGGGGCGAGGAAGTTATATTTCAGTCCAAACGTAATGATCTTTACAAGGAAGCGGCATTAAAACTACTTGCAGAGAGCAAAGCATATTATTGCTTTACTAGCCAAGAAGAAATAGAAAAACAGCGACAAGAAGCTTTAGAAAATAAACAGCATTTTATTTTTAATAGCGAGTGGCGTGACAAAGATCCATCTACCTACCCGAATGATATAAAACCGGTAATACGCTTGAAAATCTCTCATGAAGGTAGTACAACAATTCATGACACCTTACAAGGCGATGTAGTGATTAAAAACTCGCATATAGACGATATGGTACTACTCCGAGCAGACGGCTCTGCTACTTATATGCTAGCCGTTGTAGTAGACGATCATGATATGGGCATAACTCATATTATTAGAGGTGATGATCATTTAACCAACGCAGCAAGACAAATCGCTATTTATCAGGCTTTCGGCTATGAAGTACCAAGCATGACTCATATACCTCTAATTCATGGAGCAGACGGGGCAAAATTATCCAAAAGGCACGGAGCTTTGGGCGTTGAGGCTTATAAAGATATGGGGTATTTACCGGAAAGTTTGTGTAATTATTTATTGCGTCTTGGTTGGAGTCACGGCGACGATGAAATTATCACAGTAAATCAGGCTATAGAATGGTTTAATCTTGATTCGCTCGGTAAATCACCTTCTAAGCTTGATTTTGCTAAAATGAGTAGCCTTAACGCTCATTACTTAAGAATACTTGATAATGATAGCTTAACTTCAAAAACTGTAGAAATATTGAAGCAAGATTATAAGGTTAGCGAGGAAGAAGTGGGTTATATAAAGCAAGCGATGCAAAGCTTGTTAGTTAGAAGTGAAACATTCCTTGATCTAGCACGACTTGCCGGGATTTATCTCGTAGATTCTCCTATTACTTATGAAGAAGATGCAAAGGAAATTATAGAAAATTGCGATAAGGAATTAATCAAGCAAGTTGTAGAAGGTTTAAACAAGCTTGAGCAGTTTGATAAGGAATCCGTGCAAAATAAATTTAAAGAGATAGCAGCAGCAAACAGCTTAAAGCTGAATGAGCTTATGAAACCGATTAGAGCTTTAATAACCGGCATGACGGCTTCACCTAGCGTGTTTGAGATTGCAGAAATTCTAGGAAAAGAAAATATTTTAAAAAGGCTAGAAATTATATGAAAGATTGTATAAAAAAAATTGCTTTTATTTTTAGCGGGTTATTTATAATAACCGGCACTTTTGTTTTGTATAGCATGGAAAACGTCGACGCATCAACGGCACCAAAAAAGTACGGAGCTTGGACTTTAAACTGTACTCTTAATAATAAGAAAAAACAATTTTGCTTCTTATCACAACAAATTAATAATCTAGAGAAAGATAAAGAGAGGGGAATATTAGCCATTTATCATATAGGATACTTTAATCAGGAACAAGAAGAGAAGAAATTAAAGATAATCGAAATAGTTCCATCAAATGTTCAAATTCCGGCAGGGACTGTTATTAATAGCGGTGACAAACTAATAGCAGCCGGGAAATATGTTGATTGTACAATAAATGGCTGTCAGGCTTTGGCTGTTATTACAAAAGACGATTTAGATATGATTTTATCTAATGATAATTATGTAGAACTAATTACCGCAGACGGCAAACAAGCTAAAATTTCATTTATAAAAGACGGCTTAAGGGAAGGCTTGAAAGCTTTGAGTAGGTAATAATGTGAGAATTTAAGCATTTTGCTACGCTTCGATTTTTCCATCACTCAACTAAGTTCCGTCTACTCTATAAACATTGCTTTTATGGCTTGTTTTTCGTCATTATAAGGAAACTTATAATAGTAAATTGATGAAGCAATCCAGTAAAAAATACTAATAATATTTTTTAATTATTTTTTTGGATTGCCTCATTGTCAACAGCGGTCGAAAAATGATACATAATTTTAATATATACTGTTTGAAAATTGATACAGTATAATAAGAAATCATTTGATATTTAAGTCATAAGATTATCCTCCTGTTTATTAATCACCTCTATTGATACAAGACCAGCTTTCTTTTTATTTCTAAGTCTGAAACTATCCCCTTTAATATTGAGTATCGTGGAATGATGGAGCAGACGATCTAAGATAGCAGCTGTAGGAGCACTATCCTGAGCAAGATTATTGTGCCATTGTCCAAATGGAAGATTACTTGTAAGAATTATACTATCTTTCTCATAACGCTTTGCTATAACCTGAAATAATGGATTAGCTTGTTCCTGTTTTAATGGCAGATACCCAAATTCGTCTACTATGAGTAATTTGTATGGAAGGATGACTTTTTTAAGTATAGCGCCTAGATTTCCCTGATTTAGTCCTGCATTAAGTACGAGCATTAAATCCGCAGCTGTTATAAATTTAGTCTTGATTCCACATTGCGTAGCTGCATAACCAAGGGCAATAGCTATATGTGTTTTTCCTACTCCAGAAGGATCAAGCAAAATAATGTTTTCTTGTCTTTCTACAAAAGATAGGGAACTTAGATTTTCCAGAACCTTGCGTTTGACTCCTGTAGCAAAATCATAGTCAAAATCATCCAGCGTTTTTATAGCAGGAAAGTCTGCCATTCTTGTGAGTATTGATTTACTCCTATTTTGTCGCGCCAACAACTCTGTTTTTAATATTGACTCAAGGAAATCCGTATAACTTGAGTCTTCTTTACTAGAAGGACTGTGCGATATCAAAATAATTTTCAGCTACCTGAACAAGATTTAATGAGTGGCACATCTCTGCTATACGTTGGTGCTGCAGGTTCATAATGCCTCCAATATATCTAGTATACGCATAGGGAATGCTGCAAAGAAACTGTAGAAAATCGTTCTTCTTTACCTTCCATAATCTCTAATACCGCAGGATGACTACCGCTATAATCCAATGGTAGTGGTTGAGGAGTACTCCTCTCAGACTTTAATCTTTTTACAGGTATTTCACCTGTGGTGCCATGCACACGCATATTCGCTATATCTCGCAGCCATTTTAGCACCTCTGAATTTGCAGTATCCACATCCAACACTAGCTCTGCTGTTTTTAATTTTGTCACTAATGGGTTATAAAAGCTTTCTCTGAGATATCTATTAAATCGCTCAACCTTGCTCTTGGTTTTTGCTTGATAAGGTCTACACACTCTTAAGCGGAAACCATAATGTTTTGCAAAATCTAGCATTCCTCGGTCGCACCTCCATTTTACAGATGTGGATATTAAAAGGCTATACGTTCAATAAGAGTTCCGATGACTTTATCATGAATATCCAATGACTTGGAAAAACAAATTGTTTTACGTGTCAGTCTTTTGCATCTTGTTCTAAGATTTAAGTTACCCCGTTCTATCCGTTGAGTATATTTTTTACTAACAATGTGTTTTTTGGGATCTAATAACCTAGCATAACTTCCCCATCCATCTGTAAAGTAAAAAGTAACCTTAAAATCCTCCAGTTTTTTTCAGTAATGATTCTGATGTGCTATCACATCTTGTACCAAAAGTATAAGCAACTACTTTTAACAAAATCTTATCCAAAGAATATCAAAGCCATCTTTGTTTGGATTTATTCTGTACATAAGGCCATTGTTCATCTATTTCAGGAGCAATAATTACTTCTATCGTATTGATAGAATGATTTATCTTTTTTAACGCTAGATTTTTTTAAAACACGGATAACCGTATTGATACCCACTTTTAATACTCTTACTGTATCCCTAACTCCAGAGCCATTGATTGACATATCTACTATCTGAGCCTTGACTCCAGGCTTAGAGGCATTATTAATATATTACAGTTAAAAATATCGATTACACTGCTTGCATTGATATCTCTGTTGTTTTGAAATTGAATATCCCGCCTTTACTACTTTTTCTGTGTCGTTATAATATCTACACTTAACATCTATTCTTGATCTACACTTAACATATATTCTTGTCATAACTCCTTAACTATAATTCTCTCTTATTACTGTTTGAGGATTATAGACTATTCATGCTAAGCTGCAATACGGGGGGGCGACCCTCTAGATCTTCACAAACCATAGCCATTGTCTTAGGTGAAGTTTCTGCACCACGCTTTACTTCAATAGGTGCTTTATCATAATCTTCCTTACTGTTAATAGTAACTGAAGAATGCAGAGATTTTCTATCATACTCTGATTTATTAGGAGCTATTTGGTTATCAACTAGTTTTTTAGTCATATTATTTATATTAATAAAAATTAATATTTACTTTATATAGCTATGTAAAAAAATCACAGGAGTACGATTAGATTTAAAAATTTAGATATAATACTGACGACTTATAATTTATTTGTGCTTAACTATCGATTATTGATAAGTTTTAAAAAATAAATATTCTATCTTTCTAAAATCTTATTAATTTTCTTATAAAAATATTTTATACTGATAATGTACATGTTTATAAAAAATTAGTGGATTTATGGAAGAAATTGATACTTGGCAGAAAAAATTTGAGATTTGTGATTATAGTAAAAAATTAATTGATCGAATTAAATATTTGAATACTATAGTAGACTCACCTGTAGATATAACAGAAATTGAAAAAGGTCTTTATTATACCCGTAAATATCACGCTTCTCAAATGCGTCAATCAGGGGAGCTGTACTATTCTCACCCTATAGAAGTTGCAATCATGCTTGCAGATTTTACGGCTCTCGAAGCTCCTAAACTTTACAAATCATATATGATAAATGTTGCTCTTCTTCATGATACTATAGAGGATACAATACTTACGCATGCTGATATTAGTAAAATTTTTGATAAGAATATTGCCGATAACGTAGAACGTTTAACAAGAATTAAGCCGTACGGTAAAATTAGCTCAGGTGAAATGTTAAATTTATTAATCCAAGAACAAAGATATGATATCGCACTTATTAAAGTATTTGATCGTCTGCATAATTTACAAACTATAAATGCTAAATCTCCGGAAAAGGCTTTAGGAACAGTAGAAGAAACTATAGAAAGTTTCTTGCTCATAGCAGCTTATTTAGAAATACGTACCGTAGAACAACAACTATTAAATGTTTGCACTAATTTTATCAAGCAACATTTCCCTTCGGAACAAAAAGAAATATTTCAAAAAGTCGGTTTACGGAATTTCTTTTTAAAACTTCAAAATAATGCAAAATAAAAATTCAGCTTTACTTGTATTGCTCAATTGTTATATAGCATACATTTACATTTACTTAAGATGGAAGTCGCCTTTCACCTTTTATATTAGACTTCTTGCGTAACACAGCTAATAAGGAGGAATTTGTAGGAGACACGGAACGCAGCACCACAGCGTACACTTTAGTACGTGAGGATACGAGTACCGGTTCGACTCACAAATTACCCTTAGAAGCAAGTTATACAAGAAGTCTATAATATTTTAATACGAATAGTGGGTTATACAATAATTTGCTACTCGCATTATGGGAGTGTTGAAATATAAATTATTTTTGAGGAATTTTTAGACAAAATGCAGGCGAGCACTTAAGCGTACGCGAGGAGCACAGACAAATTTTAACGACAAAATTACCGAAAAGAATCATATTTCAACACTCCTATTATTTTAGCTAGGCTTCTGTGAACATATTCTAATTGATTTTTTATTTTGAGATATTTTTTAGCGAAATTAATAGAATTTTTGAAGAAGTAGTTACTTATATTTTAAAAAAATCTTATAATTTGCAGAAGAAGAGAGTTAAAATAAAAAATCAATTAGAATATGTTCACAGAGTCTAAAAACTATTTTTATATTTCCAGTGTGCAGCCTCACCGCTCTCTGCATGATAATGCATATTATGATCACGTATTTGTATTTCTATTTTATAATTTTCCTCAGTTGCAATAATAGTATGCAAGGATTGATAGCCGTTTGGTTTAGGATTAAGAATATAATTTTTGAATTTATCCTTTTCATACTCATAAAGATTATGAACTACTTTTAAAGCTTTATAACACTTCTCTTCATCTATTACCACTATTCTTATCGCAAAAATATCTGTTAATTCTTCTAACTTTATACCTTTACGATATAATTTATATAAAATTGATATTGGATGTTTGATCCTACCTGTTATTTGAGCAGTAATATCATGTTTAGATAAATTATGATTTAAATGTTTAATAACCCTTTGGAGCAAAACTACCTCCTTAATTTATACTAATTCAGTTAATAGTTATACTTACGAATAACTGAATACCAATTAAAGCAATAAATTTATTAAGTTTTGTTAATATTTCTAATTTATTTGCTATTTTTAGAAATATTAATAAAACTCAGCTTTGGTTGATATTAATAGGAAAAATTGAGATTGTGGCGAGCTTCGCACTACCTACCCTATTATTTGTATCTTTTATTCTAGGTTCTGTGAACATTTTAAATTAACTTACATTTTGAGTTATTTTTTAGCGAAAGTTAATAAGATTTTTGTAGGAATAGTTATTCATATTTCAAAAAAATCTTATAACTTGCAGCAAAAAAAAGAACTATAATTATATTATTTTAGAAATGCTCACAGAATCTAAATTCATATTAATTAGATTTCTTTTAGAACTCTATTTTTTTAAGTTTTACATGTATAGTGAACTCAGACCCATTTTGTGATAGGAGTGAGGGGGTAGAGCCTATATATTAATAGGCAAGACGACGAGCAACGTGCTACAGCGTGAGGATCAGTTCACTATAAAATATAAATTATCTTATTTTAGTCTTTCTTAACTGTATAAATTATAAGATTTTTTTAAATAAGAATAGTAATTTTTCTAAAATCTTATTAATTTTAGTTAGCGTAGTTTAACCAACCAAAAGCTAGAAACTTTTATTACTAATTTTTTAAATTAAATGAATATATACCTCAGGTAAATAAAGAATAGGTACGTAGATCAACTTGGAAAAGAACAAGGAGCTCACAAGGCAAGGAACGCAACGTATACTTAAACGTTCAGTACCACAGATCTTGTAGAACGACGCAGCCAATTTTTCAAGTTCTATCTTAGTATATACATTATAGATTAACCTTGTCTAGAGCTTCAACAAAAAATCTATTCTTAATAATTAAGGCATAAAACCGCTTAAACTCTTTTTTGCTACAAAATTAAAATATTTCTTATGAATCTCACCTAATTCAATATACTTCACTATAGGATTAATACCAAAGGTTGAGCTATTATAATTAATTAAAAAAATATTTGTAATCATTTATTGAAATAATTACATGGCATTCTATATTTTATTTTTTGTGAAAGAGTTTTATTAAAGAATTTATTTTTAAGCGAAGAATCGCTTTAATAGTACTATTTGTATAACTTTTAAGCTTTGTTACATGACTTGATTTTGCCATTGTCATCCCGTGATTTATTCACGGGATCCAGGAAAAAATACTGAAATTATTAGTATTTTAAGTTGTTTTTCTAGATACTATGGCGGGGCCACGGTATGACATCGTATGCTTTTTTGAGTCATGCAACAAAACCGGTTTATTAGACCTATTGTATAACCTATCTTATGGAGATATAGACTTAGAAGTCCATACCGCCCATGCCTCCCATACCACCACGCATTGGTCTAGCATCTTCATTATCATCAGTTTCATCAACAATTAAAGTTTCCGTAGTAATAATTAATGAAGCAACGGAAGCAGCATCTTGAAGTGCAGTACGTACTACTTTAGCCGGATCAATAATTCCTGCTTTAATCATATCAACATATTGCATATCTTGAGCATTAAAACCGAAATTTTTATCCTTATGTTCTAGTAATTTACCAACTACTACACCACCGTTTTCACCTGCATTCTCAACGATTTGTTTTAGAGGGTCTTTTAAAGCCTCTATTACTATTTCAATACCTGCTTGTTGATCCTTATTTTCTATTTTAAGCGTTGTTAAAGTTTGTGAGGCATGAAGTAATGTTACACCACCACCGGCAACAACACCTTCTTCAACTGCAGCCCTTGTAGCAGCTAAAGCATCTTCAACACGATCTTTACGCTCTTTTACTTCAACTTCTGTAGCACCACCAACCTTTAACACGGCAACACCACCGGAAAGCTTAGCTAAACGCTCTTGTAGTTTTTCTTTATCATAATCAGAAGTAGTTTTAGTTATTTGAGATTTAATTTGTAGCACTCTATCTTCAATATCTTCCTTATCACCGCTACCGTCAACAATTACGGTATTTTCTTTAGAAATGGTTACTCTTTTTGCCCTACCTAAACTCTCAATGCTAACATTTTCAAGCTTCATATCTAAATCTTCAGTAATAAGCTCACCTTTAGTTAGGATAGCAATATCTTCCATCATTGCTTTTCTTCTATCACCAAAACCAGGGGCTTTTACCGCTGCAACTTTTAAACCACCACGTAATTTATTGACTACAAGCGCTGTAAGAGCTTCGCCCTCAACATCCTCAGCGATAATTAATAATGGGTGTTGTGATCGTACTACAGCCTCAAGTATAGGTAACATTGGTTGTAAATTTGATAATTTTTTCTCAAATAATAAGATGTAAGGGTTTTCAAGCTCAGCAACCATCTTCTCGGAATTTGTTACAAAATACGGTGATAGATAACCTCTATCAAACATCATACCTTTAACTACTTCAACCTCAAAGCTAAAATTCTTTGCTTCTTCAACAGTTATCACGCCTTCTTTACCGACTTCCTCCATTGCCTTAGCAATTTTCTCACCGATTTCCTTATCGCCGTTTGAAGATATAGTACCGACCTGCGCGATTTCCTCTTGGCTATTGATTTTTTTACTAGATTTTTTTATTTCTTCTACTACTGCATTTACCGCTAAATCCATACCACGCTTTAAATCCATAGGATTATAGCCCGCTGCTACTAGCTTATTACCCTCACGAGCCAAAGCTCTAGCAAGTACCGTAGCTGTAGTAGTACCGTCACCAGCTACTTCTGCAGCTTTTGTAGCAGCTGATTTTAATAATTGCGCTCCTGAATTTCTAATTTTATCTTTTAACTCAATCGATTTTGCAACTGTAACACCGTCTTTGGTAATTTTTGGCGCGCCGAATGATTGTTCGATAAGTACATTTCTGCCTTTTGGACCTAAAGTAACTTTTACTGCATCTGCAAGTATATCAATGCCTTCTAGCATTTGCTCACGAGCTTTTGAGCCGTGTTTAATAAGTTTTGTTGCCATATTTAATTTCTCCTTTTACAAATAAATAATTAATTAATTGTATCGAGGTTCTATGCAGAAAATTAAATTATTTATATTTTTAAATATTTTTTAGCGAAAATTGATAAGATTTTTGATGTGATAGTTATTAATATTTCAAAAAAAATCTTATGATTTACAGCAAAAAAAATAACAAAAATAGATTAATTTAATTTTCTTTTATAGAACCTAGAACATCATTTTCTTTCATAACGATTAGTTTTTCGCCTTTAATTTCAATTTCGGTACCTGCCCACTTACCGTATAAAACTTTGTCACCCACCTTTAACTCTAAAGGATAAACTTCACCTTTTTCATTACGAGTACCTGTGCCTACAGCGGTGACGATACCTTGAATCGGCTTTTCTTTCGCGGTATCAGGAATAATAATTCCGCCTTTAGTTTTTTCTTCTTGTTCGATAGGCTTTATTGCAATTCTATCATGTAATGGTTTAAAAGACATTTTAACCTCCAATTATTAAATCTTCAAATGTACATAACTATATATATTTTATTTTTATTAGTTCAAGGGGAAAGGATAAAAATTTTTTTAATGAACCTCTTTTTTTTTCAAATTCTTCTTTATAAGATTGTCATACGAGATGTCTATTCTTTCTCAAAATCCTCTAAGCTAACGCCATGGTTAGCTTTGCTCCATTTGAAAGGACAAAAAATTATTTCAAATACTGCTTTATATGAAGCTATGGTCTGTAATATAAAATAGCTACCCCATAAAACCAAAGCTATTATATCTTGAAATTTTACTTTTCTGCTTTTTAAAGAATTCTTCAGTATATACAGGACAGTATCATAAAGATATAAAAGTGAAAAAACACTATTAACAAGTCATAAATAATTAATTATGGAATTTTTATTTATGACAATAGAAAATATTATAAAGGGTAAGCTCCAAAAATTATAAGGCATGCCTCCATTTTACAGATGTGGATATTAAAAGGCTATACGTTCAATAAGAGTTCCGATGACTTTATCATGAATATCCAATGACTTGGAAAAACAAATTGTTTTACGTGTCAGTCTTTTGCATCTTGTTCTAAGATTTAAGTTACCCCGTTCTATCCGTTGAGTATATTTTTTACTAACAATGTGTTTTTTGGGATCTAATAACCTAGCATAACTTCCCCATCCATCTGTAAAGTAAAAAGTAACCTTAAAATCCTCCAGTTTTTTTCAGTAATGATTCTGATGTGCTATCACATCTTGTACCAAAAGTATAAGCAACTACTTTTAACAAAATCTTATCCAAAGAATATCAAAGCCATCTTTGTTTGGATTTATTCTGTACATAAGGCCATTGTTCATCTATTTCAGGAGCAATAATTACTTCTATCGTATTGATAGAATGATTTATCTTTTTTAACGCTAGATTTTTTTAAAACACGGATAACCGTATTGATACCCACTTTTAATACTCTTACTGTATCCCTAACTCCAGAGCCATTGATTGACATATCTACTATCTGAGCCTTGACTCCAGGCTTAGAGGCATTATTAATATATTACAGTTAAAAATATCGATTACACTGCTTGCATTGATATCTCTGTTGTTTTGAAATTGAATATCCCGCCTTTACTACTTTTTCTGTGTCGTTATAATATCTACACTTAACATCTATTCTTGATCTACACTTAACATATATTCTTGTCATAACTCCTTAACTATAATTCTCTCTTATTACTGTTTGAGGATTATAGACTATTCATGCTAAGCTGCAATACGGGGGGCGGCCGTCCATACGCTTAATAAATATGTTATTTCTACATTGCGTTGTTGCGTGAATACCTAATCGTCATTGCGAGCGAACGTAGAGAGCATGGCAGTCTCGTCAAATATCCTGAGATTGCTACGTCAAAATTTTCAATTTTTCCTCGCAATGACGGAAAAACTAATCCACGTAGCCACTTTCTAAGACCTGAGCAGCACTTGATTTTGTAGTTTAAATAATTCCGCAGCTCCGCCTTTAGCAAGCTTTAACATTGCTAAAAATTGTTCCTCAGAAAAAGATTCTTTCTCTGCCGTACCTTGTACTTCGATTAAATTACCGTTACCTGCAAACACAAAATTACTATCCACTTCCGCATCACTATCTTCTAAATAATCCAAATCTAGTATCGCCTCACCTTTATATATACCACAAGAAGTAGCTGCAATTTGACTAATTAATGGGTTTACTTTTAAAATTCTCTTTTTCATCAATGATCTAATAGCTAAGTGCAATGCTACGTAGCTCCCTGTTATTGCTGCCGTTCTAGTACCGCCATCAGCATTAATAACGTCACAATCTATAATAATTTGTCTTTCACCAAGTTTTTTTAGGTCAATTATGCATCGCATGCTTCTCGCTATTAAACGCTGTATCTCTTGAGTTCTTCCGCCTTGTTTTCCAAGCGCCGCTTCTCTTTTAATACGCTGGGATGTAGAGCCGGGGAGCATACCGTACTCAGCAGTAATCCAGCCTTGATTTTGCCCACGTAAAAACGGAGGCACGGTAGTTTCGCAAGTAGCACTACACATGACATGTGTATTACCGATTTTAATAAGGCAAGAGTCTTCTGTATTAACAAGCGGTGATAATTCTAATGAAATAGGACGTAATTGGTTGCTTTTTCTTCCTGAGTGTCTCATAATATTAATTTACCATTGAAAAAAATTTTATTATATCTATATATAACTCAAAAAAGAACATAAAAAGTAAATAATATGACAAATGATAATATAGAGAGCCGTAATGAAGAAGAAATTAGCCCTACTATAGAAGCTCAAGTAGTTGATAATGAAGAAATAGCAAGCTTAAAAGCACAAATTGAAGAGCTAAAAGACAGGCTAATTAGAACTACTGCCGAAATAGATAACACAAGAAAGCGTTTAGAAAAAGCACGTGACGAAGCAAAAGATTATGCGATTGCTACATTTGCTAAAGAGCTACTAAATGTTAGTGATAATCTTTCAAGAGCATTAGCACACAAACCGGCAAATCCTGATATAGAAGTCACAAATATTATAGCCGGTGTTCAGATGACTAAAGATGAGCTAGATAAAATATTTCATAAGCATAATATTGAAGAAATAAAACCGGAAATAGGATCGATGTTTGACTATAATTTACATAATGCAATTTCGCAGATAGATAATACAGAGTGTGCACCGAATAGCATTATTACTTTAATGCAATCAGGATATAAGATTAGGGATAGGCTACTTCGCCCTGCTACCGTACAAGTAGTTAAAAAGCCTTAATACTCGAACAACTTCAAAAATTGGCGTTGTCGTTCTACAAGAATTTCTGTTCTCACGTATTAAGTATACGCTTCGGTCCTCGCCTTGTGAACTCCTAGCTCTTTTTGAAGTTGATCTTCGTATAGAAAATTGGAAGAATAATATGAATAGAATCGCTATATTTTGGCTAGTTTTTTTAGGGCTTTTTATAAGCGGTTTTATGCTAATTTCAGACGCCGTAAAACCATTTTTTATCGCGTTTATAATATCTTACTTACTACAGCCTGCTA
Source organism: Rickettsia endosymbiont of Cantharis rufa (assembly GCF_964026445.1). Lineage (NCBI taxonomy): Bacteria > Pseudomonadati > Pseudomonadota > Alphaproteobacteria > Rickettsiales > Rickettsiaceae > Rickettsia > Rickettsia endosymbiont of Cantharis rufa. Next base: position 415,841 of record NZ_OZ032150.1, on the reverse strand, counting down.
TTGATTTTATTGCATCAGAATTTAAAATATCAAATAAATTTGCATCGAGTATAATTTATCTGATATTTTTGAGCATATTTTTTATAGCACTTACTATTTTAGTGCCGATAATTTATGGACAAATTTTTACTTTTATAAATAATATTCCAAAATATAAAAATTATTTACAGGCAGAAATATTACCTCCTATAATGGCAAAAATTTATTCGATAGAACCGGATATTGCCGATAAAATCAAGAATTCTTTAAGCAATTTTATAAATAGTATATTTACTGTACTTGGCAGTATTGCTAATAATTTTTGGCGTTATACTATTATCACTATTAACATATTTGTTTTATTTTTACTTATACCTATAATATTATTCTATTTCCTACGTGATTGGGCTAAAATTATTGCAAACATGAAATCATTATTACCTATAGGAACTAGACCGAAAATCCTTGAAATATTATCGGCAATTAATAATTTGTTATCTGCTTACATAAGAGGCCAGCTAAATATTTGCTTATTATTGTCTACTTATTATAGTATTGCATTTACCATAATAGGTATTGATCTCGCTCTTTTACTTGGAATTTTAACAGGGTTTTTAGTTATTATTCCTTTCCTTGGTACTTTTATATCGTTTCTTTTAACTCTAATTATCGGCTATTTAACTTTTGGCGTAACTTCCAAATTACTATATATAATGATAATTTATCTGGTCGGAAATATTTGTGAGTCTTATATTTTAACCCCTAAAATTATCGGTGATGAAATAGGGTTGCATCCTCTTTGGATTATATTCTCGATTTTTGCTTGTGGCAGTTTATTTGGAATTATTGGGATATTTTTTGCCATACCTATCGCCGGTATTACTAAAATTTTACTCTTGAATCTAATTAAATTTTATAAATCTAGCAAATTCTATCGAATAGACGGCTAAAAAATTCTTATAACAGTGCGGCAATATATATTTCGGTTTACCATTCCTAATAAATATCATCTTGATGAATTTATTGTTTCTAGTTCTAACTATCAAGCTTATAATATTATACAAAATTGGCAGCACGGCTTTGGCGTTAATCCTTATAAATTCACTTTATTAATCAAAGGACCTTCTTCTTCAGGCAAAACTTATTTAACCAAAATATGGCAAAATTTAAGCAATGCCTATATTATTAAAGATATTTTTTTTAATGAAAAAATTTTAGAGAGATGTAATGCTTTTATCATTGAAGATATTGAAAACTGGCAAGAGTCGGCATTACTTCATATATTCAATATTATTAACGAAAAACAAAAATATCTTTTGCTTACATCGCTTAATAAAAATGAAAATTTTGCATTGCCTGATTTATCTTCACGTATCAAATCGGTACTTAGTATAGTATTAAACTCCCCTGATGATGAGTTAATCAAAACTCTAATATTTAAGCATTTTTCTATTTCTTCGGTAACAATATCTAGGCAGATAATAGATTTTCTTTTAGTAAATTTACCTAGAGAATATGCTAAAATCATAGAAATATTAGAGAATATAAATCAATTTGCCTTAACTTCTAAAAGAAAAATAACCACTTCATTAGTCAAAGAAGTTTTAAGTAATTATAATCGTAAAATATTGTAACTTTTTTCTTGACTTTAAATCTTCTCAATATAATCTTTCTATAAATTAACTTTTTAGAAAAATTGTGTATCGACTTCTTGTAGCTTTTTCTTTTTGCTCTACTTTTATTTTTAGACCCTTAGGAGCTCTATTATTTGGTTGGATAGGAGATAATATAGGTCGGAAATCCACAGTCATTATTACAACTATTTTAATGTCATTTTCTTGCATCGTTATGGCTAATCTTCCTACTTATGCCCAAGTAGGGGATAGTGCTGCTTGGATAGTAACTATATGTCGTATAGTACAAGGTATATCATCTATGGGAGAAAGAGTAGGAGCGGAATTATATTTAACGGAATCTGTCGTAGTTCCTAAGCGTTTTTCTGCCGTAGCATTTGTAGAAGTGTGTGTTAGTTTAGGATTAACGGTAGCTCCTGGCGTAGCAACTTTAGTTACATCTTACAGTTTTAATTGGCGTATCGCATTTTGAATAGGCGCAGGAATTGCATTAATAGGTAGTGCCGCTAGAACTACTTTACGTGAAACACCGGATTTCGTTGATGCTAAACGTAGAATACACGACACAATAAAAGATAGTAATATAATTGATGTAGCAAAAATAAAAAATAATCCTGTATGACAAGAAAAAGTTAATAAGAAAACTGCCATCTATTATTTTTTAATACAACTAGCACAACCTGTATGGTTTTATTTTGCTTATGTTCATTGTAGTAATATACTTAAAGATTCGTTACATTATACCACTGAGGCAGTAATACATCAAAATTTCATTGTTTCTATAGTGAAGTTTTTGTAGCACTGGTGCTTACATGTTTATGCTATAAATTTCATCCGCTAAAAATTTTAAAAACACAATTAATGATATTTTTAGCTTTTATTTTATTTAGTCCATTAATATTAGATAATATAACCCAAGGTTGGCAAATTTTCTTAATTAACTAATTGTAGTTACTTTTTCTCCAAGTGAATTTCCAGCAATCCTGATATTTTACAAAAGTTTTCCGGTTTTTAAACGGTTTACCTATGCTAGCTTTATATATGCTTCTTCAAGAGCTGCTATGTACGTAATTAGTTCTTTTGGGTTTGTTTATTTAACAGAGCGTTTTAATAATTTAGGGTTACTCATGATAGTAATTCCTATCATTACGGGGTATAGCCTCGGTATATCACATTTTAAAAAGCTAGAAGTTGAAGCAGGAAATTATTATTGAATGCGAATAGCGAGTTATTGCATAATTCGCTATTCAGTATAAAATATTAAATATAGAAAATGAAGAACGGCTTTCAACTTTTATATAAATTAGTTATATACTTTATCTCCTTCAGAGAGTTCGGTTTTAATTATTTCAAGTAGAGAAAAAACCTTATGATATTCTTCAAGCTTTTCGTTTATTTTTTGCAGTTCACTTAAAGCGCTACTAAAATCTTCTTTTATTAAATAGGTTTTTATAGCTTTATTCTGCTCTAATGTTTTAAACATAATATCTTGTAACAATTTATTATAGTTATTTTCTAACTTAGATGTATTTGACATAATAATTAATAAGTAACTTTGTATTTTAATACATATATGAATTTTTTAATAACACAATAACTTTTAGTTAGTTTAAGTTATTATTTATCTCTCTTTGCTTTGTTAGACACTGTTAACAGTGTCTAACACTAATTCATGATAAAGATTTACCTTAAATTTGCATTTTAAGTAATTTAATTCTAGATAATTGTTAACAAATTTTAATAATTACCTATTAATCTGTAAACACTTTTCCGGACAGTTGTTTAAGTGCAATTTTGTATCTCTTCATATCTTACTGGTGATAAATAATCGTTAGCAGAATACATTCTGATACGGTTATAAAATACCTCTATATATTCAAATATGGCATATTTTGCTTCCTCCTTAGTTTTAAATTTATATTGATACATTAATTCTGTTTTTATAGTATGAAAGAAACTTTCAGCAACAGCATTATCCAAGCAATTTCCTTTACGACCCATACTCTGTTTGATACCATGTTGTTTTATAATTTTTAAATGACTATCAGAACAATATTGACTACCTCTATCAGTATGCCAAATAAGCCCTTTTGCTGGTTTACGTTGCCATATTGCCATTAATAAAGCATTATGGTCGCGCCCCCCGTATTGCAGCTTAGCATGAATAGTCTATAATCCTCAAACAGTAATAAGAGAGAATTATAGTTAAGGAGTTATGGCAAGAATAGATGTTAAGTGTAGATCAAGAATAGATGTTAAGTGTAGATATTGTAACGACACAGAAAAAGTAGTAAAGGCGGGATATTCAATTTCAAAACAACAGAGATATCAATGCAAGCAGTGTAATCGATATTTTTAACTGTAATATATTAATAATGCCTCTAAGCCTGGAGTCAAGACTCAGATAGTAGATATGTCAATCAATGGCTCTGGAGTTAGGGATACAGTAAGAGTATTAAAAGTGGGTATCAATACGGTTATCCGTGTTTTAAAAAAATCTAGCGTTAAAAAAGATAAATCATTCTATCAATACGATAGAAGTAATTATTGCTCCTGAAATAGATGAACAATGGCCTTATGTACAGAATAAATCCAAACAAAGATGGCTTTGATATTCTTTGGATAAGATTTTGTTAAAAGTAGTTGCTTATACTTTTGGTACAAGATGTGATAGCACATCAGAATCATTACTGAAAAAAACTGGAGGATTTTAAGGTTACTTTTTACTTTACAGATGGATAGGGAAGTTATGCTAGGTTATTAGATCCCAAAAAACACATTGTTAGTAAAAAATATACTCAACGGATAGAACGGGGTAACTTAAATCTTAGAACAAGATGCAAAAGACTGACACGTAAAACAATTTGTTTTTCCAAGTCATTGGATATTCATGATAAAGTCATCGGAACTCTTATTGAACGTATAGCCTTTTAATATCCACATCTGTAAAATGGAGGTGCGACCGCAATGTGGAATCAAGACTAAATTTATAACAGCTGCGGATTTAATGCTCGTACTTAATGCAGGACTAAATCAGGGAAATCTAGGCGCTATACTTAAAAAAGTCATCCTTCCATACAAATTACTCATAGTAGACGAATTTGGGTATCTGCCATTAAAACAGGAACAAGCTAATCCATTATTTCAGGTTATAGCAAAGCGTTATGAGAAAGATAGTATAATTCTTACAAGTAATCTTCCATTTGGACAATGGCACAATAATCTTGCTCAGGATAGTGCTCCTACAGCTGCTATCTTAGATCGTCTGCTCCATCATTCCACGATACTCAATATTAAAGGGGATAGTTTCAGACTTAGAAATAAAAAGAAAGCTGGTCTTGTATCAATAGAGGTGATTAATAAACAGGAGGATAATCTTATGACTTAAATATCAAATGATTTCTTATTATACTGTATCAATTTTCAAACAGTATATATTAAAATTATGTATCATTTTTCGACCGCTGTTGACAACGTCGTTTGCTACAAACTAAGCAAGCGTAATAGCCACTTCAATCGGATGAGAGTAATGAGGATCACCTGACTGACGCATTTGTAAGCTATGGTATTTACGGGCGTAATAAATACCCTTTTTAACTTCTTCTATATCGACTGGGTTTTTTACTTTAGTGTTTAAATATTCAACTTTATCTAATAGTTTTTTAGAGTAAACACAAATTTCAAACTTTTCTTGCCAAGAGCCTAAATCTTCCATAAAAGTTATTTCTTCATTTATTGTTAATAGTTAGTTGGTTACAATTATAGTGAAAATTAAAAATTGTAATAGCAAATAGCTTTTTAATTTTAAATATATTAATAACTTTTGGTTATTTTATATTTTAGCAACTATCATTTTACTTTATTAGCTGTTTTAGCTTTTACTTTCTGCATAATTTATACTTTACTGATTTTTCTTCTGCAAGTTGAAAAACTAGTAAGAATAACAGCAATAAGTAATAATATTTATTTTGAAATCGAGGAAGGAAAACCTATTCAAACTCTGATTTCTACAATTTTTTAATCAAGTAATTTACTATTAGCGATAGATAAAGCTAATTAGCTCAAAAAACTATATATAATTTTAGGTATAGATGCCACTACGAAAATGCGTCATACCGTGGCTTGTGACTACAATATGGCATTGTTACCCGTTATTGAATCATTATTGCGAGCATTTGCTCGGAGCATGGCAATATAGGAGGTGTGGAGAGAAATTAATTTAGTATTTTTTTACTAGATTGCTTCGTTAATTACTTTCTAATTTTCTCACAATGATAAATTAATCTATACTTAGTTAGGAATGCCATTTTACAAAGGTATTGTTTTCCTTGATAGGTTTAACTATTGTAACATTTAAGACTGGGAAGCTTGAGTTTAAGCTTCATTCATTGTTTGATGTTTTTGCTGAAATACTAAAAACTTGCGGTTGGTGGGCGATGACGGACTCGAACCGCCGACACTCTCGGTGTAAACGAGATACTCTACCAACTGAGCTAATCGCCCATATTTTTTATTAATTAGTAAAATAACATTATTTATAATTAATAGGAAGTAGCTATAAATAATATAGCAAAATTGTATTAGTTTTTGCTTTTAAATTACCTATAAAGTTTTATTTACTTTCATTTATACTTTTTATTTGTCTTGATAATCTACTGATTTTTCTTGAGGCGGTATTTAATTTAATTATATTTTTTTTCACACCTTGCATTATCTTAGATTGAGCAACAGATAAAGCTAAGTTAGCATTTTCCTTATTACCAAGACTGATTTCATGTACAACTTTCTTTATAAAAGTTTTTATTGTACTAGTTCTTTTTTTATTGAATAGAGTTCTTTTTACCGTTTGTCTAGCAGCTTTTTTTGCTGAAGAATGATTAGCCATCACTGAGTCCTTTATATTTAATTTTTAATATCTTCATTAGTATCTTGCTGTATATTCCCTTTAGCATTAACATCTCTATCTACAAATTCAATATATGCTATCGGTGCTAAATCACCATAACGGAATCCAGCCTTTATTATTCTAGTATAACCGCCAGGTCTATCTTTATATCTAGCACCTAAAATATTTATAAGCTTTTCTACTACTTTTTTATCTTTTATTTTTGATAAAACGCTTCTTCTTACCGTTAGATTAGCTTTTTTAGCTTTAGTAACTAAAATTTCAATGTAAGGTCTTAATTCCTTAGCTTTTGGTAGAGTAGTTTTAATTTGTTCATGAGTCACAAGTGCTACAGCCATATTAGCGAGCATTGCTTGCCTATGACTACTTGTTACATTTAACTTTCTGCCTTTAATTTTATGTCGCATTTTTATTAGTCCTTAATTATAAGAATCTTCATAACGTTTAGATAATTCTTGAATATTTTCTGGAGGCCAATCCGGTACATCCATACCAAATCTTAAATTAAATTTTGACAGTATTTCTTTAATCTCATTTAAAGATTTTCTACCGAAATTTGGGGTTCTCAGCATATCGGATTCCGTTCTTTTTACTAGATCCCCTATATATATTATATTATCATTTTTCAAACAATTTGCTGACCTAACCGATAATTCCAATTCATCAACTCTCTTAAGTAAATAAGGTGAAAACGGTAAAGCATCAGTTTTAACCTGCTTATCCTCTTCCTGTTCTTCAAAAGAAATAAACAATTGTAATTGCTCTTGTAAGATACGTGCAGCTAAGCCTACAGCCATCTCAGGTAATAAATCACCATTAGTTTCTACAAACATAATTAATTTATCATAGTCGGTAACCTGACCTACTCTAGTATTTTCTACCTTATAAGTAACACTCTTTACCGGATTAAATAAAGCATCTATAGCTATTTCACCAATAGGTAAGTTATCCTCATAACTATTTGTACTAAGTATGTATCCTTTACCAACCTTACAAGTTAATTCTATTTCAAGCTGCTTGTTCTTAGCTAGATTACAAATTACATGATCCGGATTTAGTATTTCTACATCATGCCCTGTTTCAATCATACCCGCTGTTATAACACAAGGTCCTGTTGCTTTTAACTTGATGATGCGTTTTTCCGCAACATGCATTTTTACTTCAATACCTTTAATGTTTAAAATCACTTCCGATACATCTTCTTTAACACCTGGTATAGAAGAAAATTCATGTTCTATACCAGGGATTTTTATAGAAGTGATGGCTGCTCCTTGTAAAGAAGAAAGTAATACTCTTCTCATAGCATTACCGAGTGTTAAACCAAAACCTCTTTCTAAAGGTTCAACTACAATTTTAGCTTTATTATTGGTTTCTGGAAAGTTTTCATAAGCGACTTTATTCGGCTTTATTAAAGTATTCCAATTTTTACTTAACGATAACATTTAATACCTATGATTCTCTTATACTCTTCTTCTTTTTGGCGGTCTTACTCCATTATGAGCAATTGATGATACATCTAAAATTGATGTAACCACAAAATTTTGTCCAAATAAAGCTCTCATTGCCGACTCACGCTGAGCTCCAGGTCCTCCAATTCTAATAGAAATAGTTTTTAGACCATATTCTTTTGCTTTTTCTGATGCTCTATCAATTGTTACTTGAGCTGCATAAGGCGTTGCTTTTCTTGCTCCTTTAAACCCATTACCTCCTGCAGATGCAGAAGAGATAGCATTACCTTGAATATCAGTAAATGTTACTATAGTATTATTAAACGATGCTCGGATATGCACAACACCAAGAGTGATAGTTTTTTTCTTTTTCTTAACTTTAACCGTCTGATTCATTATTTATACTCTATACTTAAACTATTATTTTACAGCTTTTTTCTTTCCGGCTATCGCAATAGCTTTACCTTTTCTAGTTCGAGCATTAGAATGGGTATTCTGTCCTCTCACGGGTAATTTACGTATATGTCTCAGCCCTTGATAACATCTTATATCTTTTTTCTTCTTAATATTAAGTGTAACTTCTCGTCTTAAATTACCCTCAACTTTATATTCACTTTCAATAATATTACGTAAGCTTATTAGCTCTTGATCCGTAAGTTCTTTAACTTTTTTATCCTTCAATATTTTTGCTTTATTACAGATCTCTGATGCCGTAGTAGGTCCAAGACCGTAAATGTAAGTTAAACTCACAACTAAACGTTTATTATCGGGAATATTAACACTTGCAATTCTTGCCACAAATAGTCTCCAAATTTTACTAGTAACTAGAAAATAATATAAAAATCTTTAATAAAGTCAATTTATTTTTAATATTTTCTGTATGTCAATTTCTATTTCTTGTTCATTTTTACTTCCATTAACTATATAAAAATCACCACTATTTTTATAATAATCTATTAACGGATATGTTTCTGTTTTATATACTTTAATTCTTTTTTTTATTACTTCTTCAGTATCGTCTTTTCTATAATCAAATGTACTTGAAACGCAAACATCACATACATTATCAGTTTTAGGCTGCAAGAAGTAACTATTATATATTTTTCCACAATTTTTACAACTATATCTCCCTAAAACTCTTTTAATTAACAAATCATCCGAAACATCAAAATATATTATTTTAATTTCCTCTGTAATAAATGATTCAAAGAATTTCGCTTGCTCTAAATTACGTGGATATCCATCTAATATATAACCATTTTTATATTCAGAGGATAATAAAAAATTTTTGATTACACAATTAACTATTTCATTAGGGATAAGCTCTCCTTGCTTAACATAGTTATTAATTAACTCTGCTTTACTAGTTGATGTTTTAATAATTGTTCTAAATATATCACCGATTGCTATATGTGGTAAATTAATTTTTTTAGCTATCTTTTTCCCTTGCGTTCCCTTTCCGGCTCCTGGAGGACCTAAAAAAATTACTATCACTACTTAAGCTCATTTTAATTTTTTAATTTTACTTTCTTCATTAAACCTTCATACTTACTACTAAATAAGTAAGTTTGAATCTGAGTCATAGTATCAAGTACCACGTTCACTACAATTAAAAAACTTGTACCCCCTAAAGAAAGAGGGATTACATACTTATTCATTAATAGCTCCGGAATTACACATATTACACTCAAATATATCCCGCCTATAACCGTAAGCCTTGTAAGTATATAATCAAAATAATCAGATGTATTTTTCCCAGGTCTTTTACCAGGAATATAAGCACCGTATTTTCTTAAATTATTAGCAGTTTCTTCAGAATTAAATACTATTGCAGTATAGAAAAAACTAAAAAACATAATTAATGCTACATACAATAAAATATATACGGGTTTTCCATGCCCTAAATAATAAGTAAGCATCCTCATAGCTTCTGAATTACTATTAGAAAAATTAGCAAGCGTAGCAGGAAATAGTAAAATTGAACTAGCAAATATTGGGGGTATTACACCTGAAGTATTTAATTTAAGAGGCATATGCGTCGCTTCTCCCCCATAAATTTTATTTCCTACTTGTCTTTTAGGATACTGCACCAATAATTTCCTTTGGGCTTTTTCAAAGAATATAATTATAGCTATTAATACAACTACTCCAATACAAGCAGCTACCGCTATTAAAGGCGACAATACTCCTTTTCTTGATAATTCAAACATGTTAATAACAGCACTAGGTACTCCAGAAATTATACCTATAAATATAATTAAAGATGTACCGTTACCTATTCCGCGTTGTGTAATTTGTTCTCCTAACCACATTAATAGCATAGTGCCTACAACCAAAGTAATTACGGTTGTAATTCTAAAGAAGAAACCTACTAAAATTACTACAGGACCGGTATTTGTTACAATTGATTCTAAACTTAGAGCAACACCGTAAGCCTGAAAAGAAGCAAGCAAAACTGTTAAATATCTCGATAACTGGTTTACTTTTCTTTTACCGACTTCCCCTTCTTTTTTTAAATTTTCCAAAGGTTTATATGCAACTGATATTAATTGGATAATAATTGAAGCAGTAATATACGGCATAATTGCTAAAGCAAAAATAGACATTCTACCTAGCGATCCTCCGGATAGCATATTAAACATTCCAAGTATTCCGGATTGATTCTTTTCAGCCACACTACTTAAAGCAATTGAATCTATACCAGGTATAGGTATAAAAGATCCAAATCTACATACTATAAGAATGAGAATAGTAAAAACGATGCGACTGACTAAATCATTACTGGATTTTTTAGAAAAATTTTGCCCCATATATTATAATAATTTTCCGCCTGCTTTCTCGATTAAATCCTTAGCTTTAGAAGAATACGCATCTAATTTTATTGATATAGGAGAAGCAAAATCATCACTACAAATAGATAATAATTTCACTAACTTCTTATTATTTTTATTATTAATTACTCCAGCTTCTATCAATTTTTCCTTAGTAATGGTATCAGCGGCATTTAAATACCCATTGGCTAATGCTTCTTCAATATTATAAATATTTATTATGTTGTATTTTTTAGTTGAGATACAATTAAATCCTCTTTTAGGTAGTCTTTTTATCATAGGCGTTTGACCACCTTCAAAACCTTTTATTGCAACACCTGATCTAGATTTTTGACCTTTAACTCCTCTACCGCCGGTTTTTCCTTTACCGCTACCAATACCACGCGCTATTCTTTTCTTATTTTTTTTAGCACCTATATTATTATATAATTCATTTAATTTCATTTAAAAACTCTAACTACATATTTTCTATTTTTAACAAATGCTTTACTTTTTCAACCATTCCTTTGATTGAATTAGTATTTTCAAGAGTAACAGTCTTATTAATTTTGTTTAAACCAAGACCAACTAACGTCGATCTTTGATCATACTTACAACCTATAGCACTTTTAACTTGAGTAATTTTTATATTACTGATCTTATTATTCATCACTTCACCTTACTCTGTAATATTATTCATTAACTTGGATATCAGAAGATTTTACAGATATTTCATTTACTTTTTTATCTCTTCTCATAGCAATAGATTTTGGTGACGCAAGTTTATTTAATGCATCAAATGTTGCAGAAATCATTGCATAAACATTAGTTGAGCCTATTGATTTAGCAACAATATCATGAACACCTAAAGAATCAAAAATTGCTCTCATGGAACCACCTGCTATAACACCTGTACCCGCTTTAGCCTTTCTTAAAATCACTTTAGCGGCACCACTTTTACCTACAACATCATGATGAATAGTTCGATTTTGATATAATGGGACTTTCATCATTCTTTTTTTAGCAGCATGCTTTGCTTTTCCTCGGGCTTCGTTTACTTCTTTAGCTTTCCCGTGTCCTGCTCCAACTCTACCTGCTTTGTCGCCGACAACCACATAAGCAGAAAAAGTAAACCTTCTGCCGCCTTTTACTACTTTCGTAACTCTATTTACGTCGACTAGAACTTCGCTTAAAGTCTCTTCATTTTTTTTAACTTTAGACATTATTACTACAACCTATATAACCTAAAATTTTATTTTCTTTCTAACTGCATCAGCGAGAGCTTTTATAACGCCGTGATATTTATAACCGCCTCTATCAAATACCACTTCTTTTATCCCTGCAAAATCAGCTTTTTTTGCTATTTCTTCACCTACTTTTATAGCATTTTCAATATTACAATGAGATTTTTTTAATTTTTTTATTTTCTCATCTAAAGTTGAAGCGGAAGCAATCGTTATAGACTTAGAATCATCAATGATTTGTGCATATATATTTCTACCTGACTTAAATATTGATAATCTAACTCTATCAGATGTTTTAGATATTTTATGTCTTATTCTACTTCTTCTTTTTTCAAATTTTAGCTTAGCACTACGCATATTTAACTCTTAAATTTAATTTTTCTTCCCTTCTTTACGCGGTATAAATTGATTTTCAAATTTAATTCCTTTTCCTTTATAAGGCTCAGGTGGTCTCTGTTTTATAATAATTGAAGCAAATTGTCCTAGCTTTTCTTTATCTGTTCCCTCAAGAATAATAATATTCTGCTTAGGCACATCTATTTTAATATCTGAGGGTATTTCAATTTTTGTGTTATGACTTTTAGCAAGCATTAAATTTAGATATCTACCTTTTACCATTGCCCTATAACCGACTCCGTTAATTTCAAGTTTAAGTTTAAACCCTTCTTTAACGCCGGTAACCATATTAGATATTATGCTTCTTGCAGTACCCCACATAGCACGTGCATTTTTATTTGCGGCTAAAGGTTTTACTAAAAGCTTATTTTCTGCCAATGAAATTGCTATATTACCTTTAAAATTTTTTGATAGCTCGCCTTTAGGTCCAGATATTTTTACTTCTAAATCGTTTAAACCAACTTTTACACCTTCAGGTATAGTAATCGGTAATTTTCCAACGCGTGACATTATTTTTACCTTAAAATACTTTACAAATTACTTCGCCGCCGACATTTTTAATATGAGCCTCTCTATCAGACATAACACCGTAAGAAGTGGAAAGAATATATATACCCATATTATTATAATATCCTTTCAAATCTTTAATAGCAGAGTATACTCTCTTTCCAGGCTTTGATACTTTATGAATTTCGCATATAGAAGCATCACCATTAGCAGAGTATTTTAAAGCTACCTCAGTATAACTAATATTATTTTTCTGAGTAGTTACATAATTTTTTATATAACCTTCTTTTTGCAAAACATCTAAAATTGAAGTTTTAATTTTAGAACTAGGAAAAGAAACATTTATCAATTTACTTTTATAAGCATTTCTAATTCTAGTTAACATATCTGCTACATTATCCGTCATTGACATATATTTACCTATCGACTTTTACCAACTTGACTTAACTACACCGGGAACTAAGCCTCTTCCTATTAATTCCCTAAGCTTATTCCTAGATATACCAAATTTTCTTGTAACACCTCTTGGTCTACCTGTAAGCTCGCATCTATTTCTTATTCTAGTAGATGATGAATTTCTAGGTAATTGTGCGAGCGACATTACTAAAGAAAAACGCTCTTCTAGTGAAATATTTTTATCGTAAATTTTACTTTTTAGTGCTAAACGTTTATTATGCAAGCTTTGTGATTTTTTTTTCCTACTTTCGTTCTTTTTTATTGAACTTACTTTTGCCATTATATATATCCTAAAAATTAATTATAAAAAGGTAAATTAAACCCTGATAACAAAAACTTACTTTCTTTGTCCGTTTTAGCAGATGTAACGATTGTAACATCCATACCCCTTATTGTATCTATTTTATCGTAATTAATTTCAGGAAAGACTATCTGCTCTTTTAATCCAAAAGTAAAATTTCCTTTACCATCAAAACTTTTATAAGAAAAACCGCGAAATTCCTTAACACGAGGTAACGCAACAATTACTAGCCTTTCTAAAAAATCATACATTCTATCTTTACGTAATGTAACCTTACAGCCTATTTTCATATTTTCGCGTAACTTAAAGGTTGCAATAGATTTTCTTGCTAACGTTACGACCGGCTTCTGACCGGAAATCAATGTAATATCAGTTACTGCATTATTAATTACTTTGGAATCGGCTATTGCTTCCCCTACTCCCATATTTATAACAATTTTCTTAATTTGAGGTATTTCGTGTTTATTTTTATAAGAAAATTCTTTTTGTAAGTTTTCAATAATTTTTTGTTGATATAATTCTTTAAATCTTAGCATTATTTACCTTCCTTACCAATAATTTCCCCTGATTTCTTTGCTAATCTAACCTTAGAACCGTCCTCTAAGAATTTAAAAGCTACTTTGGTAGGGCTACCGGTTTTTGGATCGATATGTGCAATATTTGAGATATGTATAGGTAATTCTTTAGTTATTATCCCGCCTTCACTCATTTGATTAGGCTTAGTATGTTTTTTTACTAAATTTACTCCGGAAACAATTACTTTACTGTCCTCAGAAAAAACTTTTAATATTTTGCCTTTTTTTCCTTTGTGCTTTCCGGTAATAACGACAACTTCATCACCTTTTTTTACTTTTAATTTAATCATTTATAACACTTCCTCTGCAAGCGACATTATTCTAACATATTTTTTCGCTCTAAGTTCTCTTGTAACAGGACCAAAAACTCTAGTGCCGATAGGTTCATCTTGTTTATTCAAAAGCACTAATGCGTTTTTATCAAATTTTATTGTACTACCGTCAGGTCTTACTACTCCGGTCTTTGTACGAACGATCACGCCTTTATAAACATCACCCTTTTTAACCTTACCACCGGGTATAGCTTCTTTAACAGATACAACTATAACATCACCCAGCTTTGCCACCATATGGTGAGAGCCACCTAAAACTTTAATACACATAACTTTTTTAGCACCGGAATTATCTGCAACTTCCAGGATGCTCTGCATTTGAATCATAAACTACTTCCAATTTTTAATACATGAGAGATAAAATAAACAATCTACCTTATAAAGTCAAAGATTAAAAACTTTATTCTCCATTTACCACTATCCATGTTTTGGTTTTTGAGATAGGACGACTTTCAATTATACTAACTTTATCTCCTTCTTGATATCTGTTTTCTGAATCATGAGCAGCATATTTTTTAGATACTTTCACGAATTTTTTGTAAATAGGATGCTTAAACTTTCTTTCTACTTTTACTGTAACCGTCTTATCAGTTTTTGAACTTATAACCACGCCTTGTAACACTCTTTTCGGCATTTTAATATTCCTCACTATTAGATCTTTTTGTTAATTCAGTTTTAATACATGCTATAGACTTTTTGACTAACGAAAATCTACTAGTATTTTTTAACTCACCTAAAGCTTGTTGAAATCTTAAATTAAATAATTCTTTCTTTAAAAGACCAAGGTTTTTATAAAGCTCTTCTATCGTTTCAGTAGATAACTTACTTCTTAATAATTTCAAATCATTCATAACGTCTCACTATCCTTGTTCTAACAGGTAATTTTGCACTTGCAAGTTCTAAAGCTCTAAGGGCAATATTTTCTTCTACCCCTTCAATTTCAAACATAATTCTTCCAGGCGAAACTCTAACTGCAAAAAATTCAGGAGAACCTTTACCCTTACCCATTCTTACTTCGGCAGGCTTTTTAGAAACTGGAACATCCGGAAAAATGCGAATCCATAATCTTCCTTGCCTTTTCATACATCTAGTAGCCGCTTTTCTTCCTGCTTCTATTTGTCTTGCAGTAACACGCCAACCGTCTATAGATTTTAGACCAAATGATCCAAAAGCAAGCGCCGTACCTGCTTTTGCTTTTGAAGCAACTCTACCTTTATGAGCTTTTCTAAATTTTTGTTTTTTCGGAGCTAACATTTTAATACTTAAAGTTAATTATATCTTTTATTTTCTGTATATTCACCTTTATAAATCCACACTTTAACCCCTATAACTCCATAAGTCGTTATAGCCTCAGCTGTTGAATAATCAATATCAGCTCTTAAAGTATGTAATGGCATTCTTCCTTCTATATACCACTCGGTTCTAGCAATTTCAGCACCTCCAAGTCGCCCTGAACAACTAACTCTTATACCTTGTCCACCTTGTTTAAATGAAGCCTGAATTGCTGTTTTCATGGCCTTTCTAAAAGAAACTCTTTTTTCAAGCTGTAGTGCTATAGTTTGAGCTACTATAGCAGCATCTATATTAAACTTTCTAACTTCATGAATATTTATATAAACTTCTTTTAAAGAAGTCATTTTCTCGATAGCTTTTTTTAGCTTATCAATTTCACTACCATTTCTACCAATAATTATATTTGGTTTTTTGGCATTAATATTAATTATAATACTTTTATTAGAGGGGCGTTCAATCAAAACTCTGCTAATTTGAGCTTGACTAAAACCCTTATTTATTAAATCTCTAATTTTTAAATCTTGTATAAAAAGAGTTTTATAATGTTTTTCTGCATACAATACGGAATCCCAACCTTTAATTAAAGTCGGCCCGACTCTAAAACCATGCGCACAAACTTTCTGCCCCATTTTAATTATCCTCTTTTTCTGTAACAGTTATATAAAGATTACTAAAAAACTTATTTATTCTAGCTGCCCTTCCTTTTGCTCTAGGCATAACTCTTTTCATCACTAAAGCCTTACCTACCGTCGCTTTAGTAATAACTAACCTATCTATATCTAAACCTAAATTATTTTCGGCATTCGCAACAGCAGATTGTAAGCAATCTTTTACAACTTTTGCAATTCTTTTAGGGGAAAAAGTTAATTGTACCAATGCTTCAGATACTTTCATATTTCTAATAAATGCCGCAACTAGATTTAGCTTCCTTGGACTTACTCTAATAGATTTAGCTTTTGCCGTAGCAAAATTTTTATTTTCCTGTACCATAATAAATCTTTACTTTCTTTTAACTTTTTTATCTGCTCCATGGCCGTGAAATGTTCTAGTAGGGGCAAATTCACCTAATTTTCTTCCAACCATTTCTTCATTTACAGAAACCGGAATAAATTTATTTCCATTATGAACAGAAAAGGTAAATCCAACAAAAATAGGTAAAATTGTTGATCTTCTAGACCAAGTTTTAACCATTTCAGATCTACCTGATTCCATTAATTTTTGAACTTTCTTTATTAAATAACCGTCTACAAAAGGCCCTTTCCATATTGAGCGTGCCATACTAATACCTAATTAATTTAAAATCTATTTTCTTTTCTTTACGATAAATTTTGAAGTACGTTTATTTTTACGTGTCTTCTTACCCTTTGTCGGGAATCCCCAAGGAGTAACAGGATGGCGCCCTCCTGAAGTTTTACCTTCACCACCTCCATGAGGGTGATCTACAGGATTCATCGCTACACCCCTAACATGTGGTCTCCAACCGAGCCATCTATTTCTACCTGCTTTGCCTAAATTAATATTTTTTTGATCCGGGTTAGATATACTACCTATAGTAGCTTTACAATCTAAAGGTATTAACCTAAATTCACCTGATCTTAATTTAATCTGAGCATATCCTGAATCTTTGCCTACTAGATCTACTGAAGTACCCGCAGACCTTGCAATTTGACCGCCCTTGCCAACCTTCATTTCAACATTGTGTAAAGTAGTACCGATAGGAATAAACTTTAAAGGTAAACAATTCCCTATTTTTATATCAGCATCTTGACTTGATATTACTCTATCACCTACAGATAATTTTTGCGGCGCTAAAATATAAGAATATTCTCCGTCTTCGTATTTTATTAAAGCAATAAAAGCAGTTCTATTAGGGTCATACTCTATTCTTTCGACAATAGCAGAAATATCTATTTTATTTCTTTTAAAATCAATAATACGGTATAATTTTTTGTGTCCACCCCCTCTATGCCAAGAAGTAATTCTACCCTGATTATTTCGCCCACCAGTTTTAGATATACCTTTGGTCAAAGATTTTAAAGGTCTACCTTTCCATAAACTAGTTTTATCAACTTGAACTAACTCTCTAAGGGAAGGAGTGATTGGATTAAAGTTTTTTAAAGGCATTTATTTAATTCCTCCAGCAAAATCGATATTATGATCTTTTTCTAATGTAACAATAGCTTTCTTTCTATTGATTTGAGTCCCTATAATTCCCTTAAATCTTTTCTTCTTACCTTTAACGTTTAAAATATTTACTTTTTTAACTTTTACTTTAAATATTTCTTCTATAGCCTTTTTAACGGTAAGTTTTTCAGCAAATTTATCTACATAAAAAGCATATTTATTTTGCCCTGAAAGGGCCGTAGTTTTTTCCGTAATAATAGGTTTTCTAATTAAATCGTAATATTTACAAGAACTCATCTTAACCTCTCTTCTAAAACGCTCACTGCTTCTTGTGATAATAGGACATATTCATGTCGTATTATATCATAAACATTTGCTCCTATTTGTGGAACAATCACAGTATTATAAATATTTTTTGCAGCTAAAGAAAAATTAATATCTACTTTGTCTCCGTCTATTACAAAGAAACTTTTTCCCTGAAATTTGTTTAATATATTTACAAGAGCAGAAGTTTTAGGCTCATCCAGCTTTAAAGAATCTATTACCAATAATTTTCCTTCAGTTAATTTCTCAGATAAAGCATGGATTAAACCGAGTTTTCGTACTTTTTTAGGTAGTTTTGTTGCATGACTACGTACTCTAGGTCCGTGAGCTACACCACCACCACGCATTTGTACCGACCTAAGAGAACCTTGTCTTGCATTACCTGTACCTTTTTGCTTAAAAGGCTTTTTTGTGGTTCCTGATACTTCTGATACTGTTTTAGTTTTGTGGTTACCAGACATTGCTTTAGCTCTCTGCCAATCAATAACCTTCTTTATTATATCATCTCTGATAAATTCAACAGCAAATATATCTTCATTTAAACTAATCTCACCAACTTCTTCATTAGCAAGACTTAATATTTTAGTTTTCATCTTTATTTAACCTTATACAGTCTTATATAAAACTTTTATATAAATAAATTATTGCACGGCGTTTTGTTAATTTGGTAATCTTTAACCTCAACAAACATCTCTAAATATCTATTATACAGTTATTGAAATCTTTTTTATTGCATCTTTTACTGAAAGATACGAATTTTTGTGACCGGGTATACTACCCTGAATCATAATAAGCTTACGCTCTTTATCAACGGCAAATATTTTCAAATTTTGAATAGTAATTTGGTTACATCCCATGTGACCAGCCATTTTTTTGCCTTTGAAAACCTTCCCTGGGTCTTGTCTTTGTCCTGTAGAACCATGCGAACGGTGGGATATCGAAACACCGTGAGAAGCTTCAAGACCTCTAAAATTATGTCTTTTCATACTACCGGCAAACCCTTTACCTATGGTAGTTGCCGTTATATCCACAAACTGTCCCGCCGTAAAATGATCTACTTCTAGACTTGCTGCTATATCAATAAAATTCTCATCAGAGATTCTAAATTCTTTTAATTTAGTTTTAGGAGATATTTTAGCATTAGCAAAAACTTGTTTCATAGGTTTGGTTACTCTAGATATTTTTTTATCTTTTACGCCGATAACTAAAGCGTTATATCCATGCTTTTCTAAAGTTTTATGTCCTACTACTTGACAATCATCAACTTTTACTAATGTTAAAGAAATCCTTTCTCCTTTATCATTAAAAACACTAGTCATTCCAATTTTTTGAGCAATTATACCGGTTCTCATTTATTCCCCACTCTCTAATTCAATCACTACATCAACACCTGCTGCTAAATCAACTTTACTTAAAGCATCAACAACAGCCGGATTCGGATCATCTATAACTAATAATCTTTTATGCTTTCTAATTTCAAATTGCTCTCTTGACTTCTTATGTACATGAGGAGATCTATTTACGGTAAATCTTTCAATTTTTCTAGGTAAAGGAATAGGACCGTTAATGTTAGCAAACGTTCTTTTAACAGCGCTAACTATCTCTTTTGTAGCTTGATCAAGACTACGGTGATCAAATGATTTTAAACGAATTTTGATTTTATTTTTCATTCAGTAAACCTAATATTTAAACAGCAAGATGTTTTTTTAAACATCTTAAAATATAAATACCTATTATTAAAAAATAATAGGTATTTATAAAATCAATTAATTAACTACTTTCGTTACTACACCAGCACCAACTGTTCTACCGCCTTCACGTATAGAGAACTTTAATCCTTCCTGCATAGCAATCGGAGCAATTAACTTAACTTTAAAATTAGCGTTATCTCCAGGCATAACCATTTGCTTATCAGCCGGTAATTCTATCGTACCAGTAACGTCAGTTGTTCTAAAATAGAACTGTGGGCGGTAGTTGTTAGTAAATGGAGTGTGGCGACCACCTTCTTCTTTATTAAGCACATACACTTCGGCTTCAAATTCATCATGAGGCTTTATACTACCCGGTTTTGCAAGAACTTGACCTCTTTGCACTGCTTCTCTCTCTACGCCACGTAATAATATACCAACATTATCACCTGCTTCACCGCTATCAAGAAGCTTTCTAAACATCTCAACACCAGTACAGGTAGAGGTTGTTGTGTCTCTCATTCCAACTATTTCAACTGGCTCCCCGACTTTAATTTTACCAGCTTCTATTCTACCGGTTACAACAGTACCTCTTCCTGAAATAGAAAACACATCTTCTATCGGCATCAGGAAAGGTTTTTCAGTTTCTCTGGTAGGTTGCGGTATATATCTATCCACTGCATTCATTAATTCATTAATAGCTTCTTCCCCTTTAGCTTCTCCATTTAAAGCCTGAAGAGCAGAGCCTTTAATGAAAGGTATTTCATCTCCCGGGAAACCGTATTTTGATAATAATTCTCTTACTTCCATCTCTACTAGTTCTACTAATTCAGGATCATCCACCATGTCTACTTTATTTAAGAATACTACCATAGCAGGTACACCTACCTGTTTTGCTAGTAATATATGCTCTCTAGTTTGCGGCATAGGACCGTCAGCAGCAGAAACTACTAATATTGCACCGTCCATCTGAGCAGCGCCGGTTATCATATTCTTTACATAGTCAGCGTGTCCTGGACAATCTACGTGTGCATAGTGTCTATTTTTAGTCTCATATTCTACGTGTGCAGTAGAAATAGTTATACCCCTTTCTTTTTCTTCAGGAGCAGCATCAATTTGATCATAAGCTGTAGCTTTTGCTCCACCTGTCTTAGCAAGTACTATAGTTATTGCTGCCGTTAAAGAGGTTTTCCCATGATCTACGTGACCAATAGTACCTATATTAACGTGCGGTTTAGTTCGTTCAAATTTTGCTTTTGCCATATTATTACTCTCTACAATTTTTTAGGTTTAATACAAGTTAATTTTTTATAAGTGCATTTTTTTGCTAAATTTATTTGTCATCACTATCTCTGGAGCGGGTGATGGGAATCGAACCCACGCAGCCAGCTTGGAAGGCTGGAACTCTACCATTGAGCTACACCCGCATTGTGGCATTGTTAGTAAAATAATTTCAAAGCTATTTTGTTAGCAGTGCTATATCAATTTTATTTGGATTTATAAATATACATAATTATGTTTTATTTTTAAATAAAAATTAAACATATACACATGAAATTTTTTAAAAAAACGATATGCTTCCCTGAACCATTTAAGTGGTGGAGGGAGAAGGATTCGAACCTTCGAACGCTTACGCGGGCAGATTTACAGTCTGCTGCCATTGACCACTCGGCCACCCCTCCTAAAGAACTTTACTGTATCAAATAGACTAATTCACTGTAAAATACAATATCTAAATTAGTATTAGGACCTAATAAAACTTCTTGCCGAATTATCAAATAAACAAATAGCAACTCGCGCATTTATTTAGTTGTAACTTTCTATAATAAATAGTAGTTTCTGTCAAGAACAAATTACTGGCGGTTTTCAATAAGATGCAAAATAAAAAACTTGATTCTAAAAATTATTATTATATGTATGGGAAACATCCTGTATTTTCTGCTCTTAATAATCCAAAACGTCAAATTGAAAATATTTTATGCACTAGGGAAATTTTTGATGCAAACAAACAATTAATAAGTACCAGATCTTACGGAATTGTTAATAACGATTTTTTATCTAAATTACTAGAAAATCAAGCACATCAAGGAATAGCCGCAAAAGTTAGGCCGATCTTTTCTTATAATCTGGAAGATGTAGACATAAAAGCTCCCAAATGTAAAATTGCGATTCTTGATCAAATAACAGATACACAAAATATTGGAGCAATTATTCGCAGTGCTGCTGCTTTTGATATAAATGCTATAATATTACCTCAAGATAATTCTCCAAATGAAAGCGGAGGCATTGCTAAAGCAGCTTGCGGTACTTTAGAATTAATACCTATTATTAAAGTCACTAACTTACGCTCATGTATGAATTATCTTAAAAAACATGGCTTTTGGATTATAGGTCTAACAGGTTCTGCAAATGACTACTTTACCAATAAATTAATTTCCAACAAAACAGCATTAGTATTTGGTTCAGAAGATAAAGGCATGCGAAGATTAGTCGAAGAAACATGTGATTATTTAGCCAAAATCCCTATTTCTAAGAGAGTAGAAAGTCTTAACGTATCAAATGCCGCTTCTATAATTTTTCACTTATTATATTAGAGGTTATCTGTAAATATATTTTAAAGCTAATTATCTTCTTTTTTGCTGCAAATTATAAGATTTTTTTGAAATACGAATAACTAGTTCCTTCAAAAATCTTATTAATTTTCGCTAAAAAACACTCTTTAAATTATCAATCAAAATATATTTACAGATAACCTCTTAGACATTACATCTAAAAATTTTTTTAATAAATCAAATATTGTTTTTTGTTTACTTCGATATAAATATTTAGTCTACTTATTTATATCGAAAAGTAAATAAGTTCTGTGGAAAAAATCTTATAATTTGCAGCCAAAAAGAACAAAAACAGATTAATTTAATTTTCCATACGCAAGAACCTAAATTTTAAATCATAACTTGGTTATATCAATAATATTTGAGAGAAAGGTCATGAAGAAGGGACAAAATGAACAAATTATCGAGAGTTTTGAAAGACAATTAGATATATTTATAAACGAATTTGCAGAAGAAGCGATAACAAAGGCTATATTAAATAATTTTTTTGATAAAATAATCAATAATCTCAAAAATGAAAGATTAATTAATAATACTATATTTGATATATATCAAGGTAAAGCAGTAATTACTAAACCTATATATTCCGATTATATAGAATCTTCCGAACCTGAACATAACGAACATTGGCAAAAATTTTATAGTTTTAATCGTAATCTTATGATAGAAAGCACATTAGTATTTATTGCTAAGAACCTAAAAAAAGCTTCCTTAAAAGATAAATTATATTGTAGCTTTGCTAAATTAGCTGAGCAATTAGATTTAAACGCAGTAAGTGATCATTTTATGAAAAAAATAGATAATTATATAACATTTAACAAATTATGAAAAATTACAGAACTGAAAGCGATTCTTTTGGAGAAATTCAAATAGAAGAGAAATTTTATTGGGGCGCTCAAACTCAAAGATCTTTAGAAAATTTTAAGATAGGCAAGCAAAAAATGCCCGAAATTTTAATTCGTGCTCTTGCTATTTTAAAAAAATGTGCTGCGAGGGTTAATCATGAGTTTGGCGATTTAGAAGCTAAAATAGCTACAAGTATCGATAAAGCCGCGACTAGAATTCTAAACGGCGAATTTGACGATAATTTTCCTTTAGTAGTTTGGCAAACTGGTTCCGGAACACAAACAAACATGAATATGAATGAGGTAATTGCCTCTATAGCTAATGAAGAACTCACAGGCAAGAAAGGGGGGAAATCACCGATACACCCTAATGATCATGTTAATAAAGGTCAATCTTCTAACGATTCTTTCCCAACCGCTATGAATATAGCGACCGTACTTGCAACTAAGCAGCAACTGATACCGGCTTTGAATAATTTACTCACCTCTTTGCAGGACAAGTCAAAAGATTGGGATAAAATTATAAAAATAGGACGCACTCACTTACAGGATGCGACTCCTCTAACTCTCAAACAAGAATTCTCAGGATATATTACACAAATAGGGTATGCCTTAGAACGTATAGAAGATGCACTAAAAAAAGTTTACTTACTTGCACAAGGCGGAACGGCAGTAGGTACAGGTATTAACTCAAGAATAGGCTTTGATATAAAATTTGCCGGGAAAGTAGCAGAGTTTACCAAACAACCTTTTAAAACGGCTCCTAATAAATTTGAAGCCTTAGCAACTCATGACGCACTAGTAGAATTTTCCGGAACACTTAATACTATAGCAGTTAGCTTAATGAAAATAGCAAATGATGTAAGACTGCTTGGCTCCGGTCCAAGATGCGGTCTCGGTGAGCTGCATTTACCGGAAAACGAACCAGGTTCTTCAATTATGCCCGGCAAGGTCAACCCTACGCAAGTTGAAGCTTTGACAATGGTTTGCAGCCAAATAATGGGAAACCATGTTACGGTTACTATTGCCGGCTCAAACGGTCATCTTGAACTTAACGTATTTAAACCCGTAATAATATATAATATCCTACAATCTATCCAGCTACTATCAGATAGCGTAAATAGCTTTGTTACTCACTGTATTAAAGGATTAGGACCCAATATAGCACGTATTAATGATTTACGCGATAAATCTCTAATGCTTGTAACCGCCCTTAACCCGCATATCGGCTATGATAATGCCGCAAAAATCGCTAAGGAAGCACATAAACACGGAATAACTTTAAAAGCAGCAGCTAAAAAACTAGATCTTTTATCGGGAGAAGAATTTGACAAGGTAGTAGTACCTGAAAAAATGGTTGGACAATCTTAGGTTTTATATAAAAATATTAATTTAAATTATTAATTGTGCTGTACAGAATCTTATAAATAGGTTAGTATTAAATTAGTCCATATTATTATATTACTTATGTGAAACAAAATTTATCTAATCAAATTAACCTACTTGAAGCAAAAACTCATTTTTCCGGTCGCACCTCCATTTTACAGATGTGGATATTAAAAGGCTATACGTTCAATAAGAGTTCCGATGACTTTATCATGAATATCCAATGACTTGGAAAAACAAATTGTTTTACGTGTCAGTCTTTTGCATCTTGTTCTAAGATTTAAGTTACCCCGTTCTATCCGTTGAGTATATTTTTTACTAACAATGTGTTTTTTGGGATCTAATAACCTAGCATAACTTCCCCATCCATCTGTAAAGTAAAAAGTAACCTTAAAATCCTCCAGTTTTTTTCAGTAATGATTCTGATGTGCTATCACATCTTGTACCAAAAGTATAAGCAACTACTTTTAACAAAATCTTATCCAAAGAATATCAAAGCCATCTTTGTTTGGATTTATTCTGTACATAAGGCCATTGTTCATCTATTTCAGGAGCAATAATTACTTCTATCGTATTGATAGAATGATTTATCTTTTTTAACGCTAGATTTTTTTAAAACACGGATAACCGTATTGATACCCACTTTTAATACTCTTACTGTATCCCTAACTCCAGAGCCATTGATTGACATATCTACTATCTGAGCCTTGACTCCAGGCTTAGAGGCATTATTAATATATTACAGTTAAAAATATCGATTACACTGCTTGCATTGATATCTCTGTTGTTTTGAAATTGAATATCCCGCCTTTACTACTTTTTCTGTGTCGTTACAATATCTACACTTAACATCTATTCTTGATCTACACTTAACATCTATTCTTGCCATAACTCCTTAACTATAATTCTCTCTTATTACTGTTTGAGGATTATAGACTATTCATGCTAAGCTGCAATACGGGGGGCGCGACCGGGTGAAGCATTAGCGCCTTATACTATTAAAGAGCTTAGAGATGAAGGCAGAAGATGGGGTAATCGCTCTTTTATATTAGACTGCTCCGTAGCTATTACATGGTGTTTTGAAGATGAAAAAACGAACCTTCGAAATTTGTATTAAATTATTGTATGAAGCATGGAGCTATAGTACCGTATCTTTGGAAACTTGAAATAACTAATATACTATTAGTATCAGAAAAACGCAATAGATTACATATAGCAGATACAGTTAAATTTATAGATTTATATAATTCTCTACCTCTTAACATATCAAATTTTAATTTTTCCATACATGAAATTACACAAACTGCAAGAAGCAACAATCTTACTATATATGATACAACTTATTTGCTAACTGCAATGCATGAAGGACTTTCTATAGCTACTAATGATAAAGCATTAGTCAAAGCATGTTATAATAACGGTGCTCCTCTATTAAAAGAAAATTTATCTTAAATTTTTCATAAAATACTGTGGGAAGATTTAGGCTCTGCGTACGAAAAATTTAATTATTTATATTTTTAGATATTTTTAAGCGAAAATTAATTAGATTTTTGAGGAGATAGTTTTGTTTTCTATTTCAAAAAAATCTTATAATTTGCAGCCAAAAAGCACAAAAATATATTAATTAAATTTTTCTTCACACAGCCTAAATCTTTTATTATACTTAAACACAAATTATATAAATAAAAGATTGTCATGGTTTTAAATATAAAAGCTCCTGAAAATATAGTATTAAAGCCGACCATTACAGTTTTCGGAGTCGGAGGCGCAGGTAGTAATGCAGTAAATAATATGATTAGTGCTAATCTACAAGGTGCTAATTTTGTAGTAGCTAATACCGATGCACAATCGCTTGAGCATTCTTTATGCACTAACAAAATACAACTCGGTGTTTCTACGACTAGAGGTCTTGGGGCAGGCGCTTCTCCTGAAGTCGGAGCCCTTGCTGCCCAAGAATCAGAAAGTGAGATACGTAGTTATCTAGAAAATAGCAATATGGTATTTATTACTGCCGGTATGGGCGGAGGTACTGGCACCGGTTCTTCTCCTGTTATTGCGCGCATTGCTAAGGAACTAGGAATTTTAACGGTCGGAGTAGTAACTAAACCTTTTCATTTTGAAGGCGGTCATCGTATGAAAACTGCTGATAAAGGACTTATTGAATTACAGCAATTCGTTGATACTTTAATTGTAATACCGAATCAGAATTTATTTCGTATTGCTAATGAACAAACGACGTTTGCCGATGCTTTCAAAATGGCAGATGACGTATTACATGCAGGCGTTAGAGGGGTAACGGATTTAATGATTATGCCAGGGCTTATTAATCTTGATTTTGCCGATATTAAAGCAGTAATGAGCGAAATGGGTAAAGCAATGATGGGTACGGGAGAAGCTAGTGGTGAAGATAGAGCCATTAAAGCAGCAGAATCTGCAATTTCAAATCCGCTGCTAGATCATAGCTCAATGTGCGGTGCAAGAGGGGTGTTAATTAATATTACAGGAGGTTCTGACATGACTTTATTTGAAGTTGACAACGCCGCTAATAGAATTAGAGAAGAAGTAGATAACCTTGATGCTAATATTATTTTCGGTTCAACATTTAACCCGGAACTAAAAGGAATTATCAGAGTATCGGTTGTTGCTACCGGTATTGATGCTGATAAAGTACCAACATATAAACCAACAGCTGAAACTACCATTACAGTTCCTGAAGAAGCTTATAATGAAGCTATAGCACAACCTACACAAATAGAAGAAATTCCTGATTTTAACAGCTACAGTACCGAAAATATTGAAATTACCGATTCTCCAATAAATCAGAATTTTACTGTAAATGAAGATGAATTAGGACTACATGTAAACAACTTCAACAAATCTGAAGGAGAAGCACAAAAACCCTCCTTCTTAGGAAAAATATGGGGTTCTCTACGTACTTCAAATAATCAAACTTTAGAACGCAAAAACGTTGTTGTTAGTACTCTAGATCAAGATGATAAAGAGTCTGATATTCATGACATACCTGCTTTTTTAAGAAAGAAACGGGATTAGATTAAAATATGAGTATAATTCTAGAATAACATAAAAAAGAATTATTAAAATAACTGAAGATTCTTCTGCGGATATTACGTTACTGATAGATTATTTAGAAGAGAAATTACGAAATAGAATTGAATCTTATGAACCTAAGCAATTAGAATATTTTAAATTTTTTATAATAAAAAGTTTTGCGGATGAGATTAATAATTCTAAAGGTGATAACAAGTATATCCAAGGGTTATTAGAAACACTACAAGAAATATGGGAGATTTATTCGAAGAAATACTTCAAAGTCAATATACATATAGTTTAGGTATTGGCAACACAACTTATTACACCGAATTAGATTTTACAGAATTAAAACAAAATAATATACTTAATACGGAATTTAGCGAAACCTCTCTTGATCTTAATTTAATAGAAACACTACCTAACTTTTCTAGTGAAAAACAAAAATATAAGGCTAAATCAGTCTTTACAGAATTAAAACAAAATAATTTAGCAAATATATATTTGGAAAAACAGCAATATAACTCTCAAACTATTCTTATTTCAAATATATAAAATAATTACATAAATTATAAACCTTAGAGAAAAGGTTACTATAGAGATATTAAATGATTTGTTATTATTAGATATTCATAATAAACATAATTTTTTAAGTATAGTGAAGAATTAGAAATATATTTTATATTACTGAATAATGAAAGGCTCGCTATGAAGGTTTTTAGTTTAAATAATCAGCCTATACATAAAAACGATAAATTTAAGAATGCTATATTATTTTTAAGTAAAAAAAATAAATGAGTATAGTGAAGTTGACTGTAGTGAGGGTTTTAGTGCTGATATAGCCGACGGTGAAATAAATTCTTCTTATATAACTCCTTTAGGCGAGATAATGGATTTTAATTAAAAAAAATAATCATATGTCAAATAAAATTATACTATTTCTTATATTATGTTTTTTAAATACTCATTTACTAGCTAATACCAATAATCCGTTAAAAGATATTACTCTCTACCCTATACCAGCAGATGACCAAAAGCGATATGTAATTCATTTACCTATAACGCCTAATGAAGAAAAATTGAAAGTAGAATTGCAAGCAACAAAGAATGCGATGAAAGATTGTAATCGTGTTTGGTTTGGCGGTAAGCTGGAAACAAAGACCTTAGAAGGACGGGGATATAATTAT
This sequence comes from Rickettsia endosymbiont of Cantharis rufa, assembly GCF_964026445.1. Classification (NCBI taxonomy): domain Bacteria; kingdom Pseudomonadati; phylum Pseudomonadota; class Alphaproteobacteria; order Rickettsiales; family Rickettsiaceae; genus Rickettsia; species Rickettsia endosymbiont of Cantharis rufa. The sequence goes on along the minus strand of NZ_OZ032150.1, from coordinate 386,746 downwards.
TATGTAATAGATCAAGTTAGCGATCACCCTGCTAGTACAATGATGGCATGCTTAAACGTAAAAGCAACGATGCAGCCGGTGAGTGTATTTTTAGGCGACGAAGCATTTTTAAGATATAATAGCAAACTACCTATCGTAATTTATGCCCCAAAAAATGTGGCATTACATTACATTATTTGGCATCAAGATGATGTAATCAATTTTGCAAAGGAGGAATAGCTTCTTAACAGCAATTTAAATACTTTCAGATATCATTCCCGCGAAAGCATTGTTGCGTGGACCGGTTTTTCAGTTATCATCTCGCGAGCCTATAGCAGGATCCAGTTAAAAATACTAACATTATTAGTATTTTCAGTTGTTTTTATGGATACCGTGGCCAAGCCACGGTATGACTACCTTAGTGCTTTTATATCTACGCAACAATGCCTCGCGGGAATGACATAGAAACCTTAGATCAACTATTTTTAAGCAATACAGCATGTTTCAGAAAGCTTCAGATAGGATGAATTTAAAGGTGAGGCCTGGCAGCGTAGAAAACTACGTGAGCACACAAGCAAGTCCTACAAAATTCGCTTGTATCAAGCTTTATGAATTATGCTATACCTAAATTATTCAAAATCTTCTTCTACAGCTTCAACTTCTTGCACTTCCGGTACAAAATGTTTAAGCATTGATTCAATACCGTTTTTTAAGGTAATAGTAGAGCTTGGACATCCATAGCAAGCACCGCGAAGAGCTAATTTAACTATGCCGTTTTCAAAGCCTTTGTATATTATATCACCGCCGTCTTGTGCAACCGATGGACGCACTCTAATTTCAATAATTTCGATAATTTGCTCCTCTATTTCTGAAAGCCCCTCAAGGTTATGATTTACACTATCTGCTTTAGAACTTTCTTCAAAGACAGGAAATCCTGAAACAAAATGATCCATAATCACCATTAAAATTTCAGGCTTTATAACTTGCCAATTACTTTCAGATTTTTTAGTAACGGTAATAAAATCACTACCGAGAAATACTGATTTCACATTATTAATATGAAATAATGATTCTGCGAGTTTGCTTTTTCCTTTTACTTCAGCAAACTCACTAAAAAATACCGGCTGATCACTACTTATTTCTTGTCCCGGAAAGAATTTTATTGCATCGGGATTGGGAGTATCTTCAGTTTGAATAAACATAATTAAATCACACTAATAAATTTGTTGATTATTATAAATCGACAATTTAAATTATACAAGACCTCTTATATATAATCCAAAGTAAAACGAAGAATTGGTATACGAAGATCAACTTGGGAAAGAGCAAGGAGGCTGTAAGCCGAGGAGCGGAGCGTATAATAATACGTGAGCATTCAAGGACTTACAAAGACGACGTAGCCAATTTTTCAAGTTCATCGAGTATATTTAGGTAAATATCTAATTAATATATAAGCCGGTATAAAGCAAAATCCCGAAACTACAAAAAAGTAATTCCACCCAAGATAAGTAGCTGCATAACCCGAAATACTACTAAGTAATATAGTACTAACATAAGTAATAGATGTAATCAAAGCAATCTGAGTTATGCAATATCTGCTACTACAACATTTTAGTTGATAAGAAAAAAACGGCGACATAGTTAAGCCTTTAGTAAATTCTTGAAAAAAGACCGCTATATAAAGACTTGTAATATCGCGATTATAAAAATAAAGAAGTACGAAAGATAGACTAGATAAAGCATGGTATATTAATGCTCTCCTAAGTAAAAAAGAATATTCATATTTTCGACATAAAAATCCGCCTATAAAACCGCCAAATATAGCGGCACACATACCAAAGGCTTTATAGCCAAGAGCTAAATCCTTTTTCGTATAGCCGATATCGAGATAAAACATATTTGGCATAATTGCAAGAAAATTATCTTGAAGACGATATAGAAGCATGAAACTAACAATTATTAACCATTTAGGCTTCTTAATAAAGTCATAAAAAGCATGCCAAAATCTATCAAAATTATTAGCAATCGCCTTATCTTTAAATTTAAGCGGATAGAATATGATTAGCAGTAATGATGGTATACATAAGATCGCCATCACGCGGTAAACCTCTTGCCAAGATATGATAGTAGATAAATATAACGATCCCGAACCGGATATAAGTATACCGATTCTAAAACCGGTAGTACAAGCCGCTTCGCTTATACCCCAATTTTTATTTGTAATCAGTAGCATTTGCGAAGACTGTAATAACATATCGTAAATGGAAGAAAAAAATGCCACAGCTACTAAGCATAAAGCAAATGGTATAAAATTAGTGTTAGGGTTAAAATTTGTTAGAACATACACACAAAAAATACAACTAGCTAAGGCAATAATTAAGCAATATTTATAACCTCTCTTACTTGAAGGAGAAAAACTTATTTTTTCAAGTAAAGGCCCCCATAAAAACTTAAATATATGTATAAAATTAACTAAACTGAAAAGCCCGATAGTGATTTTATCAAAACCGGATTCTCGAAGCCAAAAGGAAAGAGTTGAACCGGTAAGTAAATAAATTAAACCACCAGGAAAAGAAATTATTAATATAAATAAAATATTAAGTATAGATTGAAATTGTGAAAAATTAAAAAGCATGAATTTATCCTCCTTAAATATGCTCTAGGTCATACCATGGCTTGTACCTACATTGCCTGTGTGAATACTAATCCGTCATTGCGAGCGAACCTTGTTGCGTGGATCAATTCTCCTTTTGTCATCCAGCGACTTGATCGCAGGATCCAGTTTAAAATACTAAATTATTAGTATTTTAATTGTTTTTATAAGTCTTCCCAATTAAGTGTGTAAACTTTTTTTCAAAGGCCTAGATTATATCTTTAAATTTTATTAAAAAATGAGCCATAGCCGCATTCCAATTTGATATAGGCATGGACCATTTCTTGGTCATGTAATCAATTGCTAAATACAAGCTTTTAAAAACAGCATTATCATTTGAAAAACACGTTTATTTTTAGTGACTTTTCGGAGTTGACTATTAACGGATTCCACAGCATTAGTTGTGTAAATTATTTTTCGTATTTCTTCAGGGTATTCTAAGAAAATCATTAAATTATCCCAATGAACGTACCAAGATTTAGCAATTTGAGGATACTGTTTACTCCATTTAGATTCAAAAGCCTCTAAAGTGGAAGGTGCTTCTTTTTCTGTGCTAGCTGTATAAATAGGTTTTAAATCACCGGCTAGCTCTTTTCGGTCCTTGTATGATACATATCGTAAACTATTTCTAATTTGATGTACAGTACATAATTGATGCTCCGTCTTTGGAAAAACAGCACTTATAGCTTCAGACATACCAGTAGGGTTATCACTACATGCTATCAGTATGTCTTGCATACCTCTATTTCTCATCTCAGTAAAATTACCAAGCCAAAATTTATCTCCTTCATTCTCACTGGCCCACAATCCTAAAATATCTTTTCTTCCTTCTAAATCAATACCTAAGGCAACATATACCGGTTTATTTATAATCCGCTTATCTTGACGCACTTTTACTATTAAACAATCAAAAAATACTTAGCATATACTGGATCTAATGGACGGCTCTGCCATAGCTTAACATCCTCTATTATATCATCTGTGATTTGGCTAATTAAACTCTCGCTTACATCAGCTCCATATAACTCCTGAAGCTGTAATTTTATATCTAATAAACTCATCCCTTTAGCATACAAAGATAGTACCTTATCATCAAAACCATCAAGTCTTCTTTGACGCTTTGCTACTAATGATGGTTCAAAACTACTATTTCTATCTCTTGGCACTTCAATCTCAACAGCACCATTCTTTGTAATCAGATTTTTTGTGTTATAACCATTACGTGCATTTTGAGCATCACTTTGATTATACTTGCTATATTCTAAATGATTATTCATCTCAGACTGTAAAGCTTTCTCTACAAGACGCTTGGTTAGTTCTTTTAATAAACCATCTTCTTTAAATAAAGTTGATACATCTGTATCATTATTGATCAATAAATCTATCGCTTGATCCATTGCAGCATTTTGTTTCTGTGTCATTGTAATTTCTCTTTTTGTTATATTTTCTTTTATATAACCTTTGAGAATTTTACACACTTATTTGGACCATACGCGTCAAGTTAAGGAAAGGCAGTAAGCAATTTGCAAGAAATTTAGAAAAAAGCGCTACTTAAAAAAGGAGGTAAAGAGTATAGGTATTAGTACTGTAACGCTAAGGGACTTATACAATGAAAAATATAACAAAACTACCGAATAGAGTCAAAGAGTTTTTAACAGAAACAGCTATCAGAGTTGCAATTAGCAGCGGTTTTATCAAGGGGAGAAGAGGATTAACCGGCTGTTCGTTTGCACAAGCATTAGTATTGGGTAATTTGAGTGATGCTGATTGTAACATAGAAAGAATGTGTCAATTATTACATGAAGAATCAGTAATAATAAGTAAGCAAGGCCTAGATTTCAGATTTAGTAACTCTGCAGTGGATTTTATGAGGAGTATGTATGAGAAAATATCGGTTTATTTGCAAATAGTTTTAAGCTTGATTGCGGGATATTACAGAAATTTAATAACGTTAAGTTACTTGATAGCAGCAATATAAAATTGCCCGACAATATGGAAAGATTATATAAGGGGCATGGGTCAGGATTTAAGGATCATGAGCGTAGAGTAAAAGCTTCGATCAAGCTGCACATTATATAATTATTCAACACAAACAATAAGTAACATAGATATTCTTGCGGGGGCACGATCAGATCAAGGTTATAAAGATTATTTACAGGATATTAATCCTAATGATTTATTGATAGCAGATTTAGGGTATTTTGTTCCTAAGTCTTTTAGTTCCTTAAGTGCTAAAGGCGCTTATTTTATTAGTCGTTACAAGACTGATACTAATATATATGATAGAGCTAGAAATAAATTAGATTTACTTGAGTTATTAGAGAAAGTAACTTTTTGACAAGGTGATATTTTACTTAGCAAGGAATCATTACTACCGGTTAGGATCGTCTGCCATAAGCTTACAAAAGAACAATCTGATATCAGGAAAAGGAAGGCGAATACACTTGCAAAAGCACGTGGCTATAAGTCTTCTCAAAGAAATCAAAATTTACTTGATTGGTCAATATTTATTACTAATATTCCTGAGAGTCAAGTCAGTATCAAGCATATAGCAACGATATATAGAGCAAGATGGCAAATTGAGTTATTATTTAGGTTATATAAAAGTCATTTTAAATAGAATCTCTTAAAGGAAAAAGTGATTCATCTAGGGTATTATGTGAGCTTTATGCTAAGCTATGTGGCATTATAATTTTTCATGCTATATCTAACTGCCTTATATCAAAAATAAATCAGGAAGTTGGTCGCACCTCCATTTTACAGATGTGGATATTAAATGCTATACGTTCAATAAGAGTTCCGATGACTTTATCATGAATATCCAATGACTTGGAAAAACAAATTGTTTTACGTGTCAGTCTTTTGCATCTTGTTCTAAGATTTAAGTTACCCCGTTCTATCCGTTGAGTATATTTTTTACTAACAATGTGTTTTTTGGGATCTAATAACCTAGCATAACTTCCCTATCCATCTGTAAAGTAAAAAGTAACCTTAAAATCCTCCAGTTTTTTTCAGTAATGATTCTGATGTGCTATCACATCTTGTACCAAAAGTATAAGCAACTACTTTTAACAAAATCTTATCCAAAGAATATCAAAGCCATCTTTGTTTGGATTTATTCTGTACATAAGGCCATTGTTCATCTATTTCAGGAGCAATAATTACTTCTATCGTATTGATAGAATGATTTATCTTTTTTAACGCTAGATTTTTTTAAAACACGGATAACCGTATTGATACCCACTTTTAATACTCTTACTGTATCCCTAACTCCAGAGCCATTGATTGACATATCTACTATCTGAGTCTTGACTCCAGGCTTAGAGGCATTATTAATATATTACAGTTGAAAATATCGATTACACTGCTTGCATTGATATCTCTGTTGTTTTGAAATTGAATATCCCGCCTTTACTACTTTTTCTGTGTCGTTACAATATCTACACTTAACATCTATTCTTGATCTACACTTAACATCTATTCTTGCCATAACTCCTTAACTATAATTCTCTCTTATTACTGTTTGAGGATTATAGACTATTCATGCTAAGCTGCAATACGGGGGCACGGCCTAGGAAGTTAGCATGACTAAGGCTTTTCTAGAATTTAAAAGGCGAGTACCAGAACTAACTTTGACACTTAAAAAATCGATAAATAAGTTGAAAAACTTCTTTAAGAAATTTACGAATAGCTTGGGTAAATTTTTGTTTAAAAGATGAATATAGAGGAACAAAAAAAAATCTACTTATATTTTCTCTTAAACTTATAAACACCCCTTAACTTGACGCGTATGATTACCTGGACAGAGCCGTTTTTATGGATACCGTGGTCAAGCCACGGTATAACACTGAGCACCTTTTTATATTCACGCAACAATGCCCTGCGAGCGACTGAAATGAGCGTGGCAATCTCAAGATTTTGGCATGAGATTGCTTCGACAAAATTCTCAATTTTTCTTCGCAATGACGTAGATCTAAACTACGATGCTTTACGTTTTTTATTACCGTAATTACCGCCTTCAAAAATTCTTTTACGATTATTACCAGCAGGACTAAATCTTTTATTAGCACTATCAGTTCTTCTACCACCATTAAATGACCTTTTGCGATTATTTTTATTAGTGTTCTTAAATTCACTATGTGGTGTAGATTCACCCTTATTTATTAAACGATCAATAGCACGCCATCTAATAACATCATCAGGCGAGATAAACGATAATGCATGCCCCGTAGCACCTGCTCTACCTGTTCTACCTATTCTGTGTAAATAATCTTCAGGACGCATTGGTAAATCGTAATTAATAACATGCTGTGTATGAGGAATATCAAGCCCACGAGCCGCTAAATCCGTTGCTACCATTATTCTATGATTTGACTTACGGAAAGATGCAATTACTTTTTCACGTCGACACTGACTTAAATCACCGTGTATAGCTTCCGCTTTATGATGTTTATATTTTAACATTTTAGCTAACTGATCTGCAGAACGTTTAGTTTTTACAAAAATAATTACCGATCCTTTTCTGCTACTAAGCTGTTTATTTAATTCACTAAATTTTTCTTTATCGGAAACATGCATTGACTCCTGCTTTATTTCTACTGCTGCTTTATTAGCAGAACCGACCGTAATACGTACAGGATTATTTAGATATTTTTGAGAAAGAGCAATAATATGTTTTGGCATAGTAGCAGAAAACATTAAAACTTGTCTTTTTGCCGGTAAAAATTCGTTGATTTCTTCTAACTGTTCTTTCATCCCCATATCAAGCATTCTATCCATTTCATCAAGCACAGTTATACCTATGCCATCAATTTTTAAGCTACCTCGGTCCAAGTGATCGATTATACGCCCGGGAGTACCGATAATCACTTTTGGATTCTTTTTTAGTTGCATAAATTGCTTAGGCATCGGTTCACCGCCTATCAAAACTGCATTATTTATTTTAAAAGACTTAGTGACTTCGGTCAAAGCACTACATATTTGAGTTGCAAGCTCTCTTGTCGGAACAAGTACTAAAGCAGTAGTTTTATTTTCAATAAATGAATTAATTATAGGAAGCAAATAAGCAAGGGTTTTCCCCGAACCTGTTTGACTAGAAGCAAGTATATCTGAGCCTGACATAGCAACCGGAATCGACTGTTTTTGTATTTCAGTAGCCTTAGTTATATTCATTTTCTCAAGTGCGGTAATTAATTCTTCAGGTAAATTAAAGTTTTTCATTATATAATCCATATATAGTTTTAATCAAAATATGCACATTATTGATTGAACCTCTTACATACCCCATTTCTAAAGATAATTAAGACATCAACTCTGCCTTTTCATCCTCACGTACTTAACTATGTACGTTACGTAAGATAAGTTATGCAAGAGGTCTATTGTATAAAAATAAGTTATAGTAAATTAAAATAACGACTTATATAATTATCCTGAATCAAAAATATGCTTAATTTAGATTAGAAAACCCTAATTAAATATATAAAATGGTAATGAATAATAAAGCTATTCAGAATCTTATTCACGCTAGAATAATAACGTTTAAATTTAAGGTATTCTCATACCCTCTAGCAGAAATAATTTATTATACTTTAAATTATATTATATGGGTTATTATGAGATAAAAACAAAATATTTACTATTTTGATAAAGATGACTAGGCTATCCTAAATTATAAAAAATTTTGGATAGCTGTTGTTGGTATTATAAAATATATTTATTTGATTTTGATGTTAACAGCATAGGCTTTTCCTTGCTTTTCTTCAAGATCAAAAGTTACATTTTGTCCTTCCTCAAGACTATGTAAACCTGCTTGGTCTACGGCTGATTTGTGCACAAACACATCTTTGCCACCATCATTCTGTTCAATAAACCCAAAATTCTTCGTCGAATTATACCACTTAACTTTACCACTTATAGACATAAAAACCTTATATTAGATAGAAATTACTTATTTGAACCTAACTCCGCTTATAATAACTAAAACTTAAATTTAAGCCTACTTAATACAAGAGTCGATAAAAATTCATTATGCAAAACTACCCTATCTTGCGGCATTTGTCAATAAACATGTCAATAACATGCGAGAGAAAGTATTACTTTCTAAAACTAATCTATCATATTATTACTATTTTGTCACTATTTAAGTTAATTATCTAACAAATAATAGTAAAAATGAGCTTATTTTTAACTTTTTCATATTATGTAGTGCTATCTTGTATTATTTAGCCATATAGTAAATTGATTAGCATTTGGTGTTTCGTTACTTGTCGTCTCGCCTATTCCTATAGGTTCTACCCTCGCACTTGTCGCCAAATACCATTAAATTTACTAATATGGCACAGTTAATTTTCATATAAAAATATAAATAATTTAAATTTCCTGCGCAGAACCTAATAAAAGTACTTGCTTTTTTTCGTTTTTTTTATTAATCTGTCACCTTAGAATTAAATACAGTATGCAATATACTGCACACTGAATCTTGCCCGCGTGATGGAATGGTAGACATAACGGACTTAAAATCCGTGGAGCGTAAGCTCTTGCCGGTTCAAGTCCGGCCGCGGGTACCATTCGCCATTTTTAGACAAATTCACCAATGTATCAAAGGGCGAACGCAGCATAAAGTCAAGCTTTTCAGGTTTTAATATTAAGTTCCCAAATATTAAATGCACCGAATGCTTTTTTCGCTCACGCTGGAACTTTTAAATATCTTATAGGTGCTTGAGGCTGTTGATATCAAGGAAATTAGCATTTTTGTAAAGCTATCATCATCTTTATCACGCGTTTCAATTTCCTTTGTTATTTCTTTGCGTTTCCGCTTCAATTCTAATCTTTTTTCTTCGTGTTTCTCTTCGCTTATTTGTCTCTTGATATATAAATTTATTAATTGATGTGTCAACACTTTTCCGGACAGTTGTTTAAGCGCAATTTTGTATCTCTTCATATCTTACTGGTGATAAATAATCGTTAGCAGAATACATTCTGATACGGTTATAAAATACCTCTATATATTCAAATATGGCATATTTTGCTTCCTCCTTAGTTTTAAATTTATATTGATACATTAATTCTGTTTTTATAGTATGAAAGAAACTTTCAGCAACAGCATTATCCAAGCAATTTCCTTTACGACCCATACTCTGTTTGATACCATGTTGTTTTATAATTTTTAAATGACTATCAGAACAATATTGACTACCTCTATCAGTATGCCAAATAAGCCCTTTTGCTGGTTTACGTTGCCATATTGCCATTAATAAAGCATTATTAACCAAATCAGCTCTCATGTTATTACTCATAGACCATCCTATAATTTTTCTAGAAAGATAGATCAATAACAGTTGCTAAATATAGCCAGCCTTCACCAGTTGGCACATAGGTTATGTCTCCAACCCAATAACAATTAGCAGCATAAACTGTAAACTCTCTATTTAATAAATTAGGAGCAATTTGCTTATTATGATTAGAGTCAGTAATGGCTTTAAATTTACGTTTAGTTTTACATAGCAAATTAGCTTCTTTTATTGGTCGCGCCCCCGTATTGCAGCTTAGCATGAATAGTCTATAATCCTCAAACAGTGATAAGAGAGAATTATAGTTAAGGAGTTATGACAAGAATATATGTTAAGTGTAGATCAAGAATAGATGTTAAGTGTAGATATTGTAACGACACAGAAAAAGTAGTAAAGGCGGGATATTCAATTTCAAAACAACAGAGATATCAATGCAAGCAGTGTAATCGATATTTTCAACTGTAATATATTAATAATGCCTCTAAGCCTGGAGTCAAGGCTCAGATAGTAGATATGTCAATCAATGGCTCTGGAGTTAGGGATACAGTAAGAGTATTAAAAGTGGGTATCAATACGGTTATCCGTGTTTTAAAAAAATCTAGCGTTAAAAAAGATAAATCATTCTATCAATACGATAGAAGTAATTATTGCTCCTGAAATAGATGAACAATGGCCTTATGTACAGAATAAATCCAAACAAAGATGGCTTTGATATTCTTTGGATAAGATTTTGTTAAAAGTAGTTGCTTATACTTTTGGTACAAGATGTGATAGCACATCAGAATCATTACTGAAAAAAACTGGAGGATTTTAAGGTTACTTTTTACTTTACAGATGGATGGGGAAGTTATGCTAGGTTATTAGATCCCAAAAAACACATTGTTAGTAAAAAATATACTCAACGGATAGAACGGGGTAACTTAAATCTTAGAACAAGATGCAAAAGACTGACACGTAAAACAATTTGTTTTTCCAAGTCATTGGATATTCATGATAAAGTCATCGGAACTCTTATTGAACGTATAGCATTTAATACCCACATCTGTAAAATGGAGGTGCGACCAAAAATTGCTGCTTCATAAAACTCTTTATATTCTAAAAAAATCTTTCTTAAGAACGCTCCTCAATGCAGTGTGACGCACACGAATAGCAGGATCATTTAGTAGAATGCTTATTCTGTTTTTATAATTTTGATTATCAGGTAAATGAGCAGCGGCCCATTACCTAATTCTAGGGGCAAAATCAGCTATAGCTTTATCAATAAGAGTGTCATCATTAACAATCTCTTCGGTAAGCACTTTCCAACAAAAAGACATACTTCATGAAATGCTTTTTGTATTATTATCAGTAGTTCTCTTTTGTTTTTAGATTTATTAATATATTTAAAAATTTTACTTTGTACTTCTTTTAAGTTGATACGTCTGGTTTTTCCTAACCATTCAATTAAAGTATGATATTTAATTAAATCTATAACGGGAATATTAGGTAGAATTTTTGCTAATATTTTATTCGCTTTAACCCTAACTTCAGGGACCCAATCATTTAAACGAAGAAGAATATATGGTAATATTTCATGAGTAGGAAGTTTTTCAGGTAATTTAATGCTTCTTCGCGTATATAACCGCTGTAATTAAGAGAAGCTACTCCATATAAATGAGCCGCTTCTTCCGGTGCAAAATTTGTAAAACTCTGAAGTTTTTCTTTGCTCCATAAATTATCCGATTCGTAGCCATAATAATAAGAAAAACTAGCATATAGATTAGGCCATATTTTCATTATTTCCGGCTTAATAAGAAGTTTTCTAATCACCGATGCTGCTTTTCGTGAGATTTTATGATTATCAAAAAATATATGATGGATGATATATCTTACATCATAAGGAGTACCGAATTCAGCTATTTGATCTAATGCGTTAAGGTGATCCTTTGCCGTTATTTTTCTAAAAAATCTAATCTTCGTATTTAGCACTAGTAACTGCTTATATACTATTTTTGAATTCATAATCTAATTATTTTTTAAATGGTTTGATTGGTTTACAATAAATTTTTGCAGCGCCAACAGAGACTAATTCTTTTTTCGGATAACGAAGTGCGGTAAGTTTACCTCCAAATACACATCCTGTATCAATATTTATAGTATTATTAAAGCCACCGTGCTTCAGAAACAGGGGGGTATGACCATAAACAGTCAGCGTATTTCCTTAATATTCTTAGTCCCACGAGTAACGAAACAGTAAACCAAACTCATCGATTTCACCGGTGGTTGCACCATACATACAAAATTTACTTATTCGCTCAGAACTACGCCCTAGATCTTTTTCTTTAATGCCGGCATGTGCTACTGCTAATTTTCATCATCTAATATGTAATAGCTATCTAGTTTTCTAAAAATTTTAGATCAGATGCTTTAAATTATGCTTGCTCGTTTTCTAATTGCTCAAGTATTTCCTGAAGTCCATGAGCAATAACAACACTTCATCCCTGAAATTTTCGTTTTAGTTTATCATCATGGTTACCATTAACACAAAAAGCAATAGGTGGGGAAACACTATCCATTACTAAGCGTAATACCTCCGGTGAGTTTGGACCTCGATCTACTAAATCCTCTACGAAAATAATTCGTCTTCCTTGAGAATGAGTAATAATATATTTATTACTTTTTTAATTCTATGACCGAGCTTATCTAATAAGTTTTTTAACTCATCAGAACAACCATGTACATCACCAATAATATCAAACGGCCCTTTTTCATGTTCCTTATTTATCCGCATTAATTGATGTTCAACTTCTTTATTTTCTTATATTTTAATATATCTTTTAAGCAAAAATTAATAAGATTTTAGAAATTTATTTTTTAATAACTTTCTTGTCCTAGATAGAACCTCTGCCTAACACATGAAAAAATACGGGTCGCGCCTCCATTTTACAGATGTGGATATTAAATGCTATACGTTCAATAAGAGTTCCGATGACTTTATCATGAATATCCAATGACTTGGAAAAACAAATTGTTTTACGTGCCAGTCTTTTGCATCTTGTTCTAAGATTTAAGTTACCCCGTTCTATCCGTTGAGTATATTTTTTTACTAACAATGTGTTTTTTGGGATCTAATAACCTAGCATAACTTCCCTATCCATCTGTAAAGTAAAAAGTAACCTTAAAATCCTCCAGTTTTTTTCAGTAATGATTCTGATGTGCTATCACATCTTGTACCAAAAGTATAAGCAACTACTTTTAACAAAATCTTATCCAAAGAATACCAAAGCCATCTTTGTTTGGATTTATTCTGTACATAAGGCCATTGTTCATCTATTTCAGGAGCAATAATTACTTCTATCGTATTGATAGAATGATTTATCTTTTTTAACGCTAGATTTTTTTAAAACACGGATAACCGTATTGATACCCACTTTTAATACTCTTACTGTATCCCTAACTCCAGAGCCATTGATTGACATATCTACTATCTGAGTCTTGACTCCAGGCTTAGAGGCATTATTAATATATTACAGTTAAAAATATCGATTACACTGCTTGCATTGATATCTCTGTTGTTTTGAAATTGAATATCCCGCCTTTACTACTTTTTCTGTGTCGTTACAATATCTACACTTAACATCTATTCTTGATCTACACTTAACATCTATTCTTGCCATAACTCCTTAACTATAATTCTCTCTTATTACTGTTTGAGGATTATAGACTATTCATGCTAAGCTGCAATACGGGGGGGCGGCCCAAATACGTATTGACCCAAAACTCAATGCTATATCTGTCTCGATCATTAAATGGAGCTTTATATTAATTTACTTATAAGCTATCGATTCAATCAAAAAATTTACTCATGTTCTATTAGCGGCATAATAAAATATGTGGTAAATAAATTTCACTCTCGATTGATAAACAAGAAATATTATAATACTGTAACTTGCATTAATTTAATAATAGTCCCAATATGCTTTTTCAATCACTAAATTTATATTCCATCTTAGTTGCAGGTCTTACAGCTACGGTTATCGTTTTTATGCATCAATTATCTTATTATAAACAACAAATTATTAATAAGGATTTAAAGATAATACCGGCATATTTAGATAAGACGTTATTATACCAAATTCTTAATAATAATTGTGATAGATATTCTGCACTTTAAATGATTAAATCATATTTTAAACTGAAAAACGCAAGATCATTATTATATAGAGAGTTTGAGAATGATGAACAATTAAGTGGATTATTTATAGATTCTTTAAACTATTTTATTGATAGTTTTATATCAAGACCCGATAATTAGTTGCATTAAAAAAATATTTAGTATTGAAGATGAACATAACACTATCCATAAATTATATGTGTTTTTAGAGAAAGGTAAAATATCGGACAAAACACATCAGATGCTTATATGTGTTAAAGTGCCTCACATAATGACCATAGACGAAGAAGAAAGCTTAAATACTTTCATACACTTGGCTAAAATAATGTAGATTTCCTGAAAATAAAATCAAAAGCTCAAGAAAGAGGAATAACTAATTTCAAAACTGTTTATTAGAAAATTATTTTAAAAGCACTTGTCATTTCTATTAAATCACAACTAATGATTAAAAATCATTGACTTATTTTAAGTATCTTTATATCGTAATTTACTTAAATGATATTTAAACTCTATCATTAATTTTTAATAAACTTAAGAGATGGTAACGTATGAGAAATAAAGAAGAAGAGGGATTAAATATACTACCTAAGTTTATAATTGATGAAGAGGAAGAAAAACGATTAGAAGCTGAGAACTCTAAAAAAGAACTTAAGCTAATATTAATAACGTTTGTAATCATTTTAACTAGCTTTTTAACTTTTTGTTATTTCTTTTTTAACTATATAGAAGAAAAAGCAGCAGGATATAAATTACAGCAGGAACAAGAAGCAGGAGCAAAAAAAGTGGATAAAGCTAGTGATGAAAACTTATAGCCTTTTAGCAATTCTCAAATAATCTTGAGGGGTAAGATTTTCAGCACGATAATTATCATTGATTTTCAACTGGGTTAATACTTCATGTATATTAGGTACAAGATTTTTCAATGATGATTTGATCATTTTCCGCCGTCCTGCAAAAGCAAGTTTTGTTATTTGCTCAACTTTATTTATTAGGGCAATAGATAGCGGGGTTTCTAAAGGCGTTAGTTTAACTATCGCAGAATATACTTTAGGAGGTGGATAGAAAGCAGTCGGTGCTACGTCAAAGCATTTTTCCACTTTGGCTATTAGTTGACATATTACCGATAATCTACCATATGCTTTAGTTGAAGGAATAGCACAGATACGTTCTACTACTTCTTTTTGTAACATTAGCGTCATATTAGTAATTAGCTGCGCTTCTTTCAGCCATCTAGTTACTAATTCAGTACCTATATGATATGGTAAATTAGAGATTATAGTTACTTTATAATCAATTGATTTGGACTCGCTGATGATGTTGCTCGTCGCACTCCTATTAGTTATAGACTCTACCCTTGGCACCTTGTATCCGAATGAGGCTGAATTTACTATATCATAGCCTAAATCAGTTAAATTTATTTTAAGAGCATCCTTCTTTATAATATCTAAATTAGGGTAATATTCTTTAATCTCATTAAGTAATGGGATACATCTCTCATCTGTTTCTATAACAGTTAAGGATTCAGGATTTTTCTGCAATATTGACCTAGTTAACCCTCCTGTGCCCGGTCCTATTTCTAGCACCCTACTATTTTCCGCAAGGTTACTCGCACGTACAATTTTATCACATAAACTACTGTCAAAGATAAAATTCTGTCCGTGCTTTTTAAGAGGATTAATTTGATGTGAGGATGCATGTTTTGCAATTGAAGGGAGCATAGGGTATGTCAAAAAATAAAGTTTTCTTGTTGCGTGGTTCAAAAATAAAATTCACGCAACAACACCACAGCACGATAGTATATACTCAAATGATTCTAAGAATTGAATTTTGAGAGGTGAGAACCCGCAACCTATACTCTTAATAGGCGAGGATGCGAATCCTTGATAAAATGAAAGAGTAGTTCTTGGAAGCAGAAGGGTATACTAAGACGGCAACATTATTTTTATAGCTGCTTTCTTACGCATATTTTCAAATAGTTTTTGTGCTTTTTGCGAAATCTTTTTATTGGTTAGGAAGTTTACTACATAATTATTCTCATCTTCATTAACATTTAATATTTTCTTATTACACACTAATATTATTTCAAATTTGTTATTTACTTCAAAAACATTACTTGCTTTATCAGGCCCTAAATCCCTTACGATAGTTTGTTTTACATCTTCTATTTTACTAAGCTTATCAGTAATAATTTGCATAGTAGCAAAATTATCATAAAGCGATTTTTTGACGTCGGTACATTTTTTTAACCGATTTTTTAAATTATTCATCTGGGTAAACGCTTTATTGTCTTTATCTTTAGATGTAAATACTTGCATTGAAATTTCTACGTCTTTTTGATCGCTAGATAAAATTGCGACATCTATTTCTTTATTACTTACTTGCACCGACCTTGACAAGCTTGACAAAATATTCATTTTAATCAACTCGGATTTAATTTGAGAAATAAAACTATTAGGATTAACCGATTTGCTTTTTAGATATTGAAGAAGAGAACCGTGAGGCATTTTATTACGATCTTCAATAGACTTGATCGCGTTATCTATTTCTTCTTGCGGAGTTTCTCTATCTCCGGCATATTGAAAAAGCAAAGATTCATCAATTAAGCTCTTGATTGCTAAGTCGCTTAGCTTCTTATCTTGAGCAGGCGTTAGACTCTCAACATTGTTTAGTGCCATAATCATTTTTTTTCTAGCACGAAACTCATTAAGAGTAATAGGTTCATCATTTACGGATGCTACTATATTCGGTAGCGAAGCTTGTGCTACATTAAAAGTGAAAACGACACTAATTATAAGTAGTAATTTATTCATATTTCAAGACTCACATAACTTAATAATTGGAATAGTTTTTTTCGGACAGCAAACAGTCATTGCGAGGAAATTACGAAGTAATTGACGAAGCAATCCAGTTAAAAATGCTAAGTAGCATTTTTTATTATTTTTTCTGGATTGCCACGTCGCTTCGCTCCTCGCAATGACGGTTTGGGTTTCCACGCAGCCTACGGCTGCTTGCAATGACGATTAAGTATCCACACAAACACAATGCTAAACTTACATGTTTAATACTTTTAAACCGATAGAAATAGTCGGTGAAGAAGTAGTTTTTTTAATTCCTCTACTTCCGTCGGCTAGATAATCGGAATAAATCTTTGTAGTAATTCTAACACAATCTTTAGCATATGTCACTCTAATAGTTCGAGTAAGCAAATTTGGAGATCGTCTAGAGAGATCAATACGTGCGCCAAAGCCTATAGTCCAATTTTCCGCTATCTGATAATTTATGTCTCCGTAAAATTGCCGCACTCTATTATTTGAAATCTTTATACTTTCCACGGAGTAATATTTTTTAAGATTTGTAAGTTGAATGAAACTACCTAAAAGGTTAATTTTATCATAGTTAAAATTCCCTCCTACCTCATCTCTGATAGGTCTGAAATATTTATCTTTCCGAAAACTATAAAATAATTCTAAATTATTAGAAATATTACCCAAGATTTGACCAACATTTTCCTTATCATCAGCCGGCAATTCTATACTATATCTTGTATTACGAGATTGTCCTAAAAATAATTTTAAATAATTCTCTTCTTTAGCAATACTAGTATTCAGGCCGTAACTTAATCTATTACTAAAATCATGGCAATCAATACCACTATAACGATTGGATAAAAAGATATTTTTTTCGGATAATTCATACTTAGCAGGATCAATCATAACAAATTTTTTATCTTTCTTAGATAATTTACGTCCCATAGTAAAAGAAACTACCGGCTCAATAAGTAGATTTATCGTTTTTGTTATATTACCTACTAATGGGTAACGCCATAAAGTTTGTAATTCCGGTATATTCCTTTGAAATGATTTACTTTCTCTTGGCTTATCTAAATAAGCTCGTCTAGCAAAATAAAAATCACCTCTATCTTTTGCTACAAAATCGAAAATTTGCCCTGAAGAAGTCAGCGCATTGTACATAAATGATAATTGCAAAGAGGTTCTAGCGAGTTGTTTTCCTATTCTTTCTTTGTACATTAACGTATTATTTTCAACAATGATATTACTGTTGTCGTTATCATTTAAATTTATCACGTTTTTTGTATTGATTTTCGGTAATACTAGCGGATCAATATACTTACTATCATTACTACCTAAGCCTTGAAAACTTAATCCTTCAGCTGAAAAATAATTTGCATCATAAATTTTATTTGCAAATATTCTAGAAGTTAAATATGAAGCATAATTATTATAATAATTTTTCAAATGAGCTTTATCCGATGTACGCTCTACCCTAAAACCATAGTCATAAACTTTATCGGTACTAACAAAATTACCGCTTGCTGTATAATGATAAGAAGAAACTTTGTTATTTTTTACCACTACTCCATCTTTTTTTAGAAAATATGGCAATTTACCGTAACTACCTTGAAAATTTAAATGATCCGTTTCATTAGGACGGTAGCGCCCCTCTAATTCAAAAGTTTGATATTTACTAAAAATTCTTGGGGTGAGAGTAAAATCCATATTGGGCTTTGCGCGTAGATATAACGGTATACCGAATCCTTTGTTTTTTACGTTGGGTACTAATAGCCCTGAAGTTGCAGGAGCCGTAGGAGTAGGGTGGAAAAAATATGGTAAGAAGAAAATCGGTACGCCGTATACTTCAAAAAACACGCTCTTATAAACTATTCTATGCTCTTCTGAATGAATGTAAGTATCCTTGGCAACAATTTGCCAAATAGGGTTTTGATTACAAGTAACATCGCAAGGAGTAAATTCCGCATTATGTAGTTTAAGATTATTTTTATCTATTCTTTCAGCAAGCCTTGCAATTAAAAGATTACTATCACCAGAAAGTAAAATGAATTCCGATATGACACCTTTTTTAAATTCATCTTTTAAAACTGCTTTGTCACCCTCTATTATTCTGTTTTGTTTATCCTTAATTCGTATATTACCTTCTGCCCATAAAATATCATTTTTTATATCATAAAGTAAATTATCTGCCGTTAATGAATACTCATCCGTGATAATTTTTATATTACCTTTAGCATATATCAAATCCTGACTTTCATTATACTCTACGAAGTCGGCTATTATATTGCTTATCTTGATATTTTGACCATTCTTAGAAAGATCGGCAAAACTTACCAAAGAAAATGTTATTATAATAAGCAAGCATATTATTCGCAGTAGCATTTATATTAATAAATATATTTAATAGTACAGCGTCATTCAGGAAGCTTCAGACAGGATGAATTTGAGAGTAAGCCTGCACAGCGTATATTAATACGTAAGCGCAGGCTTAATTCAAAAAATTCTCCTGTATCAGGTTTCCTGAATGACGCTGTGAAAAATAATAGCAAGCTATTAGTAATATATCAAATAATAAAAAATTTTGCTTGCTCTTTTGTAGTGCAAGGTTATTCTATTGGAATGATAACCGTCATTAGCTGATGTCATTCCTTCGTGGATACCTATGTCATTCCCGCGTAGGCGGGGATCCAGTACTTAAAAGTTTTATTTGAAAAGCTCGATTTATCTCGCTTTACCTAGATTCCCGGCCTATACGCGGGAATGACATAGGAATAGGGATAACATCGTTCCTTAAACTAAATGTTACAATGCTAGATAATTTCATTACCTCTCAGGCAACCAACGAATTTTCCGTCAGTGAGATTTCTAATAAAATTAAAGAGTTATTAGAAAATAACTTCGGCTATATCAAAGTAAAAGGAGAGATTTCCGGCTTGAAAATAGCAAGTTCAGGGCATGCTTATTTTAACTTAAAAGAAAATACTGCTATTTTAGCTTGTACTTGCTGGCGTCCTATTCTAGCTAAAATTAAATTTCCGTTAAATGACGGAATGGAAGTGGTAATTAGCGGTAAGCTCTCAAGTTATGCAGGTAATTCACGCTATCAATTATCGGTAGATAATTTGCAACCCGCAGGGCTTGGTGCTATGCTGCAAATTCTAAATGAGCGTAAAGCGAGGCTCGAAAAAGAGGGATTGTTTAATAAAAAGTGTATTCCTATACCTTTTTTACCTGATAAAATAGGTGTTATCACCTCAATAACTGGCGCTGTTATTAAAGATATTATTCACCGAATCCGTGAACGCTTCCCGACTCGTATAATAATATGGCCCGTTAGCGTACAAGGAGAAAATTCCGGTAATGAAATTGCCGAAGCAATTGAAGGGTTCAATAATTTAGAAGAGGCAAGTAAACCGAGTGTTATAATTGTCGCAAGAGGCGGCGGTTCTATAGAAGATCTTTGGTCATTTAACGATGAGATATTAGTGCGTGCCACTTATAACTCAAAAATTCCTATTATTTCCGCAGTAGGTCATGAAGTGGATTATACTTTAATAGATTTAGCAGCCGATAAAAGAGCTCCAACTCCCACTGCTGCCGCAGAATTTGCCGTGCCGGTACGATCTATTTTAAATAATACCCTACAATCTTATGAAAAAGTATTATTAAATAATACTAGCCGATTAATTAAGTATCACGAGCAAAATATAGTAAATTATGATAGAATACGCAGATATCTTGCTTACTATATAAATAATAAGCATCAATTACTGGACGAAACCGGCTTTAATTTACTAGATGCTTTACCCTCTTTTATTAAACTACAAGAAACAAAGCTTAAATCTTTCTCTAAAGAAAAAGTTAACCCTGCTAAAATAATCAATTACAAAATATTAGAATTAACACATCAAACAGCTTATCTATCAAAATCGGCAAATAATACTTTGAAAAACTTTGAGTATAAATTAGAATTAAATAGCACGTTACTTGCAAGCCTTGATTATCATAACGTATTAAAACGAGGTTTTGCTATAGTTAAAGGAGAAGCAGATAATTTTTTATCTTCTAAAATTACTGCTGCGAATGAAAAAGTTTTTAATATTAAATTTTCTGACGGCGAAATTAAAGTAGTTCGTAATTAGAGGGCTTTATTGCATCGCCCTGTTATGTCATTCCCGCGAAAGCGGGAATCCAGCGCAAAGCGAGATAAATCGAGCTTTTAAAAATCTTTAAAGTACTGAATTCCGCTTTCGCGGGAATGACATTGAAGTACGGGGATGGCAATAAAAAACATAATTTTAGAAAATACAGACCATGAAAATTTTAAAGCTTTTTATTTTTATACTCCTCATCTCTAAAAATTTTTATGCTTTAAGCATGGGGGCAAACGAACAACAAGAAACTTTAGAATGCGAGGGGGCAGTCGATAAAAAAACTCTGATAAATGCCTGGTATACAAATGAGCCTTACCAATATTTAATTACTACTTCAAATAATCATATTAACGTTTCCGGTATGGATATGGAATTAATTAATGCTATTGCCACAAAAACAGGCATCAACATTGAGTATAATCAAGATAGCTGGTATCAAGATCAATTAGATATTCAAATCGGCAATGCCGATATGACAGCAGGAGCTAGTTATACCACTGAAAGAAGTAACTATGCTTATTTTTCAAAACCTTATCGTCTCGAAGAATTATCATTATTTATTATTGACCCACTTGCCAAAAAGTTAAATTTCCAAAATGTTAATGAACTAATAGCACAAATACGTTTATTTAATCTTCAGTTAGGAATAGTAAAAGGTACTGTATACGGAGATCCTAAATTTACAGAGTTTTTATATAATGAGAAAAATCAAGATATAATTAGAATATATCAAAATAATATGGAGTTGATAAACGGAATAATCAAGAAAGAAATTGACGGTTTCATTAGCGATAGAATTGTCGGTGCCGTTAATATACTGGGAAGAGCAATAGACAGGAACATAGTAGAAGTTCCTTTAAATATTAAAACTCCTCTACATTTAATGTTTAGCAAAAAAACCGTATCTTTAAATATAGTTGAACAATTTAATTTTGCGATAGATGATTTTCTTGCAAGTAACGAGTATAAAAAAATTATTAGGACCTACATATACCATATTTTATTACCTAAATCTATAGATTCTCGTTGGTGTCATGTTATAGGTTTACTTGGTTGCCTTGCTTTTGCTTTTTCGGGAATTATTTTAAGTAGCAGACAAAATAGTACTTTATTCGGTACATTTTTATTTGCGGTATTACCGTCTATTAGTAGTTGTATAATGCTAGATTTAATAGTAAACCATGATACCGGACATTTAAACTTCTATTTTACTCCTTCTTATTTCTATTATATATTTGTAGTAGTTTTACTCGGTTTTACAATTATTAAGTTATTCAGCTATTATAATAAGCAGATCGCTGAAGATAATTATTTGGAGCAATCATTAGATAATATAGTAGCAATTTGCGATTCATTCGCACAAGCGACTTTTATAATTATAGGAGTTGTAATGGTTATTATTCACAAAATTGAGCCTCTAAGTTTTTGGGGACCGTTTTTTGCTTTCATTACAGCTAATTGTGGTGCAATATTACGAGATTTTATTATGAAAGAAAATTCAATTAAGAGGGTACCAAGAGGAGTTAGTATTGAAATCACCGTATTATGGGGTATAGCTTTTAGCGTATTATTAGATATGTACGGTAGTAATCCAAATTACCATACAATAAAATATTCAATGGTTATAGTAATTTCCGGGGCATTCATTACTAGTCTCTTAGTTTATCATTTTGGTTTTCTTGAGTGGCGATTCCGTAATGAAAAACTAGAGTTAGATACTGAAAAATGAAGATAGCTACTTGGAATATTAATTCCATAAAAACAAGACTCAATTTATTGCGTAATTTTTTATCTAACGAAAACCCTGATATTTTATTATTACAGGAAATAAAGTGCGAAACCGAGAAATTTCCTTTTGATGAATTATCCGATTTACCGTATAATTTTTATGTTCACGGACAAAAATCATATAACGGTGTTGCTATAATTTCAAAATTTCCTGCTGATGAAATAATTAAAGATTTTCCTAATAATTATTGTAGTGATCAAGCAAGATTCCTACAAATAAAATTATCATTACCTATAGGGTTTTGTAATATAATCTCACTCTATGCTCCTAACGGCTCATTTGTCGGTAGCGATAAATTTGCTTCAAAATTAGCATTTTACGATAGTTTTATCAATTATTTATCAACTAAAAAATCTTTTGACGAAAAAACTATCATCGGTGGTGATTTCAATATTGCACCGTTCGATATAGATGTATATTCACCTAAGCTACTTGCTGAAACTACTTGTTTTACTGAGGTTGAGCAAAAAAAATTACGAACTATTCTAAATTCCGGATTTGAGGATTTATATAGAATGGTACTTCCAAGTAAACAAGAATTTTCATGGTGGGATTATAGAGCCGGATGTTTTGAACAAAATAAAGGTATGAGGATTGATATGATCCTTGGTTGTAATAATAGTATTGACTATTTAGAAAATTGCTATATGGATTATAATTTAAGGACTCAAGAAAAACCTTCAGATCATATACCGGTAATTGCTAGTTTTAAAAAATAGCCAGTGAGCGCCATTGCCCGCGTGGATAGGTAAAGCCTACTCGATGTCATTCCGTTGATCGCAGGAATCCAAGAAAAAAGCATAAATACAGCAAATTCTTGAAATTAAAAGCTGAGGTTATCTCGCTTTATGCTGGATTCCTGCTTTCGCAGGAATGACATATGCAATCTATCAGTACAAAAATGATATAGATCACTTTTTAAAAAAATATATGTCTCCAAAATTTATAAAATGTTACGAAAAATATATGACGATTGTCAGTACAATCGGCAATTTTATGTTTTACGTACAAGCTCGTAAGATTTTCACCTGTAAATCTTCGGCTTCTGTTTCTATGCCCGCCTTTACTATAAGTGCTATTGCTTTTTGTAGCTGGCTTATATACGGTATTTTAATAAAAAACACACCTATTATAATAGCAAATATAGTAGGTTTTATAGAGGCATTACTAATTCTCTTAACCATAATAATATATTAACATTAATGACTAGGAAAATTATTGCTTTGGTTGGTCGTCCGAATGTAGGCAAATCAACATTATTCAATCGCTTAAGTATGCGTAAAAAAGCTATTGTTCACGATCTACCGGGCGTTACTAGGGATAGAAAATATACAGACGGCAAAATCGGCTCTTTTGAATTTTTGCTAATTGACACTCCAGGGCTTGAAGAGAATCCGTATGATATGGGTAAACGCCTAATAGAACAAACTACTAAAGCAATTTTAGAGGCAGATTTAATTTGCTTTATGGTTGACGGTAGAAGTGGAATATTACCGGATGATAAATTATTAAGTAATTTTGTCAGAAAATATAATAAACCTGCTGTATTGGTGGTTAATAAATGCGAGAAAGCTTTTGATTTCGATAAAGAATATTATAAGCTCGGATTCGATAGTATGGTCGCTATTTCAGCCGAACATGGCACGGGTTTAATTGATTTATATGATGAGGTTATTGCCAAGTTACCTGAGGAAGAATCAATCGAGACAAATATAGCCGATCCAATTAAAGGGGATTGTTTACAGATAGTAGTTAGCGGCAGACCTAACGCCGGAAAATCTACTTTTATAAATGCTCTTATTAACGATGAAAGGTTATTAACCGGTCCTGAAGCAGGTATTACTCGTGAATCAATTGAGATTGATTGGCAATATAAAAATAATCATATTAAATTGATCGATACGGCAGGACTTCGTAAGAAATCTACTATTACCGAATCACTTGAAAAATTATCGGCATCAGATGCTATTAATAGTATTAAATTTGCTAATACCGTAATTCTAATGATTGATGCTTTAGCTCCTTTAAAACAGCAAGATTTAAATATTGCAAGCCATGTAGTAAATGAAGGAAGAAGCATAGTTATAGTAGTGAATAAATGGGATTTAGTTAAAGAATCTGAAAAAGAAGTATTTCAGGAAGAGTTTTATTACCAAATAACTACTCATTTACCTCAGGTTAAAGGTATTCCAGTGCTATTCATTTCAGCTATAAATAAAAAAAATATTGAACAAGTTTTAGAGGCTTGTCTTAAAATTTATAAAATTTGGAATAAGGAAATAATTACTAGCAAATTAAATGAATGGCTTAATTTCACTACGGAAGCACATCCGCTACCTCTACAAAAAGGCGGTAAAAGAGTACGTGTAAAATATATGACTCAAACAAAAACTCGCCCACCTACTTTCAAATTATTTTCCAATAATCCGAAAAAAATTACCGATAGCTACACACGATATCTAGTAAATAATATGCGTGAAGCTTTCGATATGCCCGGCATTCCTATAAGATTTACTTACGTAAAAACTAAGAATCCGTATGTGTAGTTTAAAATTAAATAATTTACAAAATTTAAATTTACGTATGTACTTGTTTATACAATAAACAAGTACATTATTATGCAAAGTCAAATTAAAAAATGAGGGAATAGTTTAGGTATTAGAATACCTAAATATTTAGCTGGAAAATTACACGTTAGTGAAGGTACATTAGTTAGTTTAAAATTAGTTAATAATAGGGTCGCACCTCCATTTTGCAGATGTGGGTATTAAATGCTATACGTTCAATAAGAGTTCCGATGACTTTATCATGAATATCCAATGACTTGGAAAAACAAATTGTTTTACGTGTCAGTCTTTTGCATCTTGTTCTAAGATTTAAGTTACCCCGTTCTATCCGTTGAGTATATTTTTTACTAACAATGTGTTTTTTGGGATCTAATAACCTAGCATAACTTCCCTATCCATCTGTAAAGTAAAAAGTAACCTTAAAATCCTCCAGTTTTTTTCAGTAATGATTCTGATGTGCTATCACATCTTGTACCAAAAGTATAAGCAACTACTTTTAACAAAATCTTATCCAAAGAATATCAAAGCCATCTTTGTTTGGATTTATTCTGTACATAAGGCCATTGTTCATCTATTTCAGGAGCAATAATTACTTCTATCGTATTGATAGAATGATTTATCTTTTTTAACGCTAGATTTTTTTAAAACACGGATAACCGTATTGATACCCACTTTTAATACTCTTACTGTATCCCTAACTCCAGAGCCATTGATTGACATATCTACTATCTGAGTCTTGACTCCAGGCTTAGAGGCATTATTAATATATTACAGTTAAAAATATCGATTACACTGCTTGCATTGATATCTCTGTTGTTTTGAAATTGAATATCCCGCCTTTACTACTTTTTCTGTGTCGTTATAATATCTACACTTAACATCTATTCTTGATCTACACTTAACATCTATTCTTGCCATAACTCCTTAACTATAATTCTCTCTTATTACTGTTTGAGGATTATAGACTATTCATGCTAAGCTGCAATACGGGGGCGCGGCCAGAAATAGTTTGATTATTAGTACAGAAAAATCTGAATTGGATATATTACTAGACAATATTACTGATTCTAATCGTCATCATGAATTATTAAGTAATGATGAGACTAAAGGTAATGAAACATGGTAAATTATATACCGAAAAAAGATGATGTAGTTTGACTTGATTTTGGGCCGCAAAAAGGTAAAGAAATTCAAAACACACGCCCAGCGGTTGCTTTTAGCTCTTACAAATATAATCTCAAAAGCGGTCTTGCTTTATTTGCCCCTATTACTAGTCAAATAGAAAATTATCCATTTGAAGTGATAATAGATTTTCAGCAAATAAAGGGGGCGGTATTATGTGATCAGGTTAGATCAATAGATTTCAAAGTACGCAAAGCAAATAAAATTTTTAACATTAAATGAAATACTTGTAAATGAAATAATATATAAATTAAAATTACTTTTATAAAATAAAACATTCATTCTATCTATAGCAAGAAGATTACGAATTTTCTATCATCCTTGTAATTTCATAATGATACTTTGAATTTACCATATAATTTTAACAAAATATTAGCAAGATTTTTACTAGAACTCATCTATTTTGCTATATAATTCTTCTAAATGATGCTTTATTAGTCGCAATAACTTCGCTTCAGGGCTTAGGTTTTTCACTGCCCATTTTTTAATCCAAGGTTCGGCTAGCTGCCACATATTAACGTTCTTATCCAACTGTCTACCTATTCCTTCTACCATTATCAAAGTCTTTTGCAATAGCAACAATTCCGGTTGTACTTCCATGCCAAAATCTTCCGTGATTTTAAATAAGTGTGCGAGCAACTTACCTATGGAAATATTTTTCGTAGGCGTTCCTATTATAGGTTCGGTAACTGCTCTACAGCTCCCGGCGAATAAATCTAAATCAGTATTTGAGAGGATGTATCCTGCCCTTAAATGTACTTTAGCAACTAATTTATAATCACGCTTTAAAAAGCCGAATAGACTTTCAGCAACAGCTAAGCGGTCTTTTTCTTTAAGTCTGCCCATAATACCGAAATCAAGCAAAATTATCTTACCTTGCTTATTTACTAAAATATTTCCAGGGTGTAAATCAGCATGAAAAAATCCGTCTCTATAGGCTTGATTGAAAAACATTACGGCAAAATCCTGAGCTATTTTTTTTGGTTTTAAGCCCATTTCCTTTAGCAGCTTGGTATCATATATAGAAGTTCCGTCTAACCACTTGGTAGTTAGTATATTTTCTGATGTTAAATCCCAATATATTTTAGGAATTATCACATTAATATCATTTCGCATATTATCTGTAAGCTCGGAAGCTGCCGCCGCTTCTAACCTTAAATCAAGCTCAAATTTCATAGTTTCGTGAAATTTATCAACTACTTTAATCGGTTTTAGCCTTTTAGCTTTAGAAAATTTTGAAACGATTTTTGCAAGAAAATATAGCAGCTTAATATCACGGTTATATTTTTTATGAATATCGGGACGCAAAATTTTTACTGCAACATACTCACCGGTTGCTAGCCGTGCTTTATGTACCTGAGAGATTGAGGCAGCGGCTATAGGGGTATAGTCGAAGTGTAAGAAAAGGGGGGGCTCATTGCGAGCAGTCGTAGACTGCGTGGCAATCTCTTGTTTATTTGCTGAGATTGCTTCGTCGACATACATATCTCCTCGCAATGACATTATCAACTTTCTTGCCACGCCACTATCAAATGGAGGTAACTTATCTTGTAATAACCTTAAATAATCTGCTATCTCCGCCCCTACTAAATCGACTCTTGTCGAAAGAGCTTGTCCGAATTTAATATAAATGGGTCCAAGGCTACTTAAACAATCTATTAAGCGTTTACCGTAATCTTCGCGTGGTTTTTTGATTAATGATAGCGGAGCAGAAAATAACGCTAATATATAACCGATATACCTAAAATATTTAGGAATTCTAGCGTCAATTAGAATTTGCTTTTTACTAATGATGCGACAAATTCGTATTAAATTAAAAAAATTATAAATCATAATTTATATGCACTATGAATAGCAACTATTCCTCCGTTTAAGTTTTTATAACCGACTTCCTCAAAGCCAGCTTCTTTAATCATTATTCTAAACTCATCTTGTGAGGGGAATAAATCTATACTCTCGACTAAATACTCATATGCCTCTTTATTGCTCGTAATCATTTGACCTATAGTAGGTATAATATTAAATGAGTAAAATTTATAAAAATCTTTTAAGCACCCCTCTTTTACTTTTGAAAACTCAAGACATATAAACTTACCCATTGGCTTTAAAACCCTATATGCTTCCTTTAAAGCCTTATTTATGTCAGGTACGTTTCTAATACCAAACGCTATAGTATAATAATCGAAACTATTATCTAAAAAAGGCAGTTCTTCAGCACTTGCTACAGTAAATTTAAGGTTTTGAGATAAATTAAGATCTATTGCTTTTTTCTTAGCTTGCTTCGACATTTTTTCATTAATGTCGCTTAAAGTTACAGAGATATTATTTCCCCTATCTCTTGCTTTTTTAGCAAGTTTTAAGGCAATATCACCACTACCGCTAGCAACATCTAATATATGAGAGTTGAGATTTGGAATTTGTCTTATAAATTCATCTTTCCATAAGCGATGTAATCCAAAACTCATTAAGTCATTCATTAAATCATACTTATCAGCGACATTAGAAAAAACGTTATTTACTAATCCTTGTTTTTTAGTGTAATCTACTTTTTTAAAGCCAAAATTTGTTTGGTTCATAGTTTTTTATTATAATAATAGTATCAAATGCCAGAGCTTCCTGAAGTAGAAACTCTTAAAAACTCTCTAAAAGATAAGCTAATTGGGCTTGTTATAGAAAATATAGAGTTAAAAAGAGACAATTTGCGTTATAAATTATCCCCGCTTTTAGCTACAGAAATCTTAAATACTAATATACTGGATGTTAGGCGTCGTGCAAAATATTTAATTATAGATTTTAATAATGATTATTCTTTAATCGTTCATCTTGGCATGAGCGGTAGGTTTACTTTACAGCATTCTAACTATGAAGCCACAAAACACGATCATGTAATTTTTGATTTAAGTAACGGTGAGAAGTTAATTTTCAACGATACTAGACGATTCGGTATGATTTATAGTTTTAAAACTGTTCTTTTAGAAAAAGAATTTTTTTATAATCTAGCAATAGAACCGCTTTCTGATTTATTAACACTCGGATATTTAAAAAGCAAATTAATTGCACGAAAAATACCGATAAAAAATTTAATTATGGATAATGGAATTATAGTTGGGGTTGGCAATATTTATGCTTCAGAAAGTCTTCATTTAGCTCAAATTAATCCGGATAAATTAGGTAGCAATTTAAGAGATGATGAAATAGAAAATTTAATTAAATCAATTAGAAAAGTGTTAACTAAAGCTATAACTGCCGGTGGTACTACTCTTAAAGATTTTGTAAACGGCAATAGTAAACCAGGTTATTTTACTCAGCAACTTATGGTTTATGGTAGAGAAGGACAAAAATGCTTGAACTGCTCTGGTACTATTATCAAGACAAAACACTCAGGGAGAGCTACTTTTTATTGTGAAACTTGCCAATATACTTAACATACTTTTTAAAACTATTTATAAAGCATTTATTCAATTAATGTTGTAAAATATATGAAAATAAGCCCGTTGTTATGGCAGGAGGTAACGGTAAAAGATTATGACCACTATCATCTAAGGATAAACCGAAGCAGTTTACGAAAATAGTGGGGGAGCTAACGCTGCTACAAGAATCTTTAAATAGAAGTAAATTTTTAGGAAAACCTACAATAATAACTTCCAAAAAATATGAATTAATTACTAAAAAACAAGCAACTGAGATAAATGTAGAAATAGAATTAATTACCGAGCCTTTACAAAAAAATACTGCCGTTTGCGCTATTATTACGGCATTATCGGCTAAAGCACAAGGGTTTGATACCGTAGTTTTGTTATCTTCGGACCATCATATAGCGGATAATATAAATTACCTTAATACTGTAAATAAAACTTTATATTATGTTAATGAATTCGGTATTTGCACTATAGGTATTCCTATAAATACTATAAGCGCCGAGTATGGCTATATAAACACAGGATTATCAATTGCAGAAAATATTTGTCTAGTTGATCATTTCATTGAAAAACCTATATTAGAGCAAGCAAAAAAATATTTTCAAGGTAATGAATATTTTTGGAATTCAGGAATTTTTGTATACGATATTAACTTCTTCTTAAACTTAGCAATGAATCTTCAGTCTGATTTATTTTGTATTGCAGAAAACTCTTTCAATAATGCTATACAGAACGAAGATACTATAACAATAAATTGTGATGCTTATAACGAAATAGAAACTATTTCTATAGACAACGCCGTAATGGAATATATTTCGGGGATGGTTATGATAAAAGCCGATTTTGCTTGGAACGGTCTCGGTACTTGGCACTCCTTATTATAGGTAAAACACCAAAATATCAACGACAATTATTGTGAGGGGAACGCAGTAACAAGCAATACTACAAACTCTTTCATTAGTTCTAATAATAAATTAACTACCGTAGTAGGTCTTTACAATGTCATAATTATCGATACTATGATGCAGCTATAGTTTTCCAGAAAGTTAATAATAGACGATATTAACAGTAGGGATAAAAATGCCGGATATAGAGCCAAAGATATATCCAGCTGAATTTAAAGAATCAGCGATTAGATTAGCTATTGAGTCTAAGCAACCTTTTGCTCAAACAGCTAGAGAACTAGGAATTACGAAGTATAGTCTATATAATTGGGTTAATAAACATTCAAAACTCAAGGAAGTAATGAGATATGAAGAACATCTGTATGATGAATTAAGGAGATTGAAGAAGAACTAGATAGAGTAACACAAGAACGTGATCTATTAAAAAGGCTGCCGCGTACTTTGCAAAAGAATCCCAATAAGGTACGCATGGATAAAGGAAAACAGAGGTAATTTTTCCATTTCTGCTATGTGTAAATTTATGAAAGTATCACGTAATGGTTATTATGAATGGTTAAATAATCTTGGATGTAATAGGGTTAAAGAAGGTAATGAATTAACAAACAGAATTGAAATTATCTTTAAAGAAGGTAGAGGTAATTATGGAACTAGACCTATTAAAAAGGAACTATCACGGCAAGATATAACTGCTAGTAGGAGACGCATTGCAAGACTAATAAAAGAAGCTAATTTGCTATGTAAAACTAAACGTAAATTTAAAGCCATTACTGACTCTAATCATAATAAGCAAATTGCTCCTAATTTATTAAATAGAGAGTTTACAGTTTATGCTGCTAATTGTTATTGGGTTGGAGACATAACCTATGTGCCAACTGGTGAAGGCTGGCTATATTTAGCAACTGTTATTGATCTATTTTCTAGAAAAATTATAGGATGGTCTATGAGTAATAACATGAGAGCTGATTTGGTTAATAATGCTTTATTAATGGCAATATGGCAACGTAAACCAGCAAAAGGGCTTATTTGGCATACTGATAGAGGTAGTCAATATTGTTCTGATAGTCATTTAAAAATTATAAAACAACATGGTATCAAACAGAGTATGGGTCGTAAAGGAAATTGCTTGGATAATGCTGTTGCTGAAAGTTTCTTTCATACTATAAAAACAGAATTAATGTATCAATATAAATTTAAAACTAAGGAGGAAGCAAAATATGCCATATTTGAATATATAGAGGTATTTTATAACCGTATCAGAATGTATTCTGCTAACGATTATTTATCACCAGTAAGATATGAAGAGATACAAAATTGCGCTTAAACAACTGTCCGGAAAAGTGTTGATAGATCACTATGAATGGTCTTTTAGTTGCCGATAAATCAAAAATGAATAAAATCGAAGAATTAGTAATGAAAGTAGGAGAAAATTAAAGTATGAATCTTGAACAACCTAGAATTTTATTTAAAGCACTCCTTAAAGGAAAATTAAACTCATCACCACATTATGAAATTTATGGGGAAGCTTTTTTCTACAACTTCAGCTTTAAAAAAAAGAAGAACAGTTAGAAGAAATATTAAAAAGCTTAGAATCAGATGTTATGCAGGGCCGTCATGAGGCTTGCTGCATTCTTGTCAAAGTAAATGCAATAGGTTTTTATCAGCAGAAAGATGAGTATAGTGCTGTGTTGTTAACATTGATCGGCTATAAACTGGGAAATCAAGAATGTCAGCAGTTTGTTGCAGCGGCTCCAACAAAATATGCATTTCTTGAGCATACTGCTAATTATTTCGTTCAAAATTATATAGGACGATCTGATATCACTTTTGATGATGCTATATTATCATCTGCTTGCTCCGATACTTTAAATACCTCAATACTAGGAGACCCAAATTATAATAACATGTATAATCTTGGTTGAACATATATTATGATATAATTTATCGCTAATAAGGCTATTGACATAGCGTTATTGCTTATATATCCTATTTTTATGAGGCTTAAACCTGATCATTATAGCTAATCTTATAAACTTCAAAATCTGTAAGTTATAGGAACAACTTAGTAATAAAGAGGTTCATTTTAGTTGAGTTACAACATGGAAAATACTACGGAAAAACAAATAATAATATCTGAATTCAAAAATGATGAGGGTATAGATGAAGAAGAGAGAAAATTAAAAGCAGAAGATTCACGAAAGCAGCTTAAAACAATACTAATAACATTTGGTATTATTTTGACCGGTTTTTTAACTTTTACTTATTTCTTTTTTAATTCCATAGAGGAAAAAGCGGAAGAATACAAACAACAGCAACAACAAAAAACTCAAAAAACTAATAACAATTGAATATTAACTTACCACAATTCTTCTTTAGTTATGATCTTGTTGTATGACTACTATATCATCCCCGCATGGTATTGTTGCTTGGATCAATTTTACCTCTGGTCATCCCGTGGTCAAGCCACGGAGTGACACAGTGAGTTCTACCGTTCTACGCAGGCAGTACCCACTCGTAATGACTATTTTTATATTGCCTTAAGTTTAGGTTACTTGAAATTAGTTTTATCAAAATCATAGATAAAATCTTTGATAATAGGTACTATAAACTGTTTAAATTTACTTCCGCTAAATACCCCGTAATGCCCTACCCCTTTTTGTAAATGATATCTTTTCATTGATTCAGGTATGTTGGGGCAAAGTTTTAAAGCAGCTTTTGTTTGCCCTATTGCTGCAATGTCATCGAACTCCCCTTCAATACCGAGTAAAGCACATTTGGTAATATGTTTTAAATCGATCGGACGCTTCTCAGAAACTAATTTACCTCTTGCTAATGAAAATTGTTGGAATACTTCATCTATAGTTTGTAAATAAAACTCTGCCGGCATATCCATACCTGCTAAGTACTCATCATAAAATTTAATAGTATGATCGGCTTTTTTATAGTCACAATTTAATAGGCTTTGCCATAATTCTAAATGCGAATCCATGTGACGGAACAAGTTTAAACTCATAAAACCGGCAAGCTGGAGGAAGCCAGGATATACTTTTCTTCCATGACCGGGATAATTTGGCGGTACCTGCATTGTAACCATTTTGCAGAACCATTCTAAACTTTTACTTTGAGCAAATTCATTAACTACCGTAGGGTTTTTTCTTGCATCGATAGGACCGCCCATCAAAATCATTGAGCTTGGAACATTTGGACTATTATTTTCCGACATTAAACTAGTGGCAGCAAGCAGAGGTACGGTAGGTTGGCAAACTGCCATAGTGTGAATATTTGATCCCATAAAATTGATAAACTCCATTACGTAATCAATATAATCATCCATATCAAAATGCTCTGCTTCAAGTGGTACATAACTTGCTTCTGTCCAATCCGTAATATACACATTCGTATAAGGTAACAATTCTTGTACTGTTGATCTAAGTAAAGTAGCGTGATGCCCTGCCATAGGTGCTACTATTAATAATTTAGGTAATTCTTTTTTAAAACCTGTTTTTTCAAAATGCCTTAATTCGCAAAAAGGTTTTTTTAGTATAACTTTTTCATTTATGTTATAGGTTTTATCGTCAATTATTGTTTCAAGAATATTAAATTCAGGTTTTTCATATTTTCTAGTCATGCGTTCGCAAAGAGTTAAATAAGCATGCATAATTCTTGCAAAACCGTTATCTTCTAGTGACTCATGTTCATATGCTTCTTTTAGAATTTTTATGCCTAAATGCATTGGGGCAATTTGCGCTCTAAGCCCCTCTAACATATAATATGTATAATTAGTACTTAAATCACAGTTCATCATAATTTATCCCTAAATCTAAAAAATAATTAATATAATCATTTAGTTTAACATCAAAAATTTCTTTAGTAACATTAATTTTAGGATTCACGTCTTAAATTTTTATAGATGCGTGATAATAATGGTCTATGGGACTGTTAACAAAATAGCTTTAATTGATAATTAAATAGGTTTTTTAGCAAAAATTAATAAGATTTTTGCCGGAATAGTTATTCATATTTCAAAAAAATCTTATAATTTGCGGCAAAAAAGATTTTAATTAGCCTTAAAATTATTTTGTTAACAGCCCCATGGCCGTGCCCCCGTATTGCAGCTTAGCATGAATAGTCTATAATACTCAAACAGTGATAAGAGAGAATTATAGTTAAGGAGTTATGGCAAGAATAGATGTTAAGTGTAGATCAAGAATAGATGTTAAGTGTAGATCAAGAATAGATGTTAAGTGTAGATATTGTAACGACACAGAAAAAGTAGTAAAGGCGGGATATTCAATTTCAAAACAACAGAGATATCAATGCAAGCAGTGTAATCGATATTTTCAACTGTAATATATTAATAATGCCTCTAAGCCTGGAGTCAAGGCTCAGATAGTAGATATGTCAATCAATGGCTCTGGAGTTAGGGATACAGTAAGAGTATTAAAAGTGGGTATCAATACGGTTATCCGTGTTTTAAAAAAATCTAGCGTTAAAAAAGATAAATCATTCTATCAATACGATAGAAGTAATTATTGCTCCTGAAATAGATGAACAATGGTCTTATGTACAGAATAAATCCAAACAAAGATGGCTTTGGTATTCTTTGGATAAGATTTTGTTAAAAGTAGTTGCTTATACTTTTGGTACAAGATGTGATAGCACATCAGAATCATTACTGAAAAAAAACCGGAGGATTTTAAGGTTACTTTTTACTTTACAGATGGATGGGGAAGTTATGCTAGGTTATTAGATCCCAAAAAACACATTGTTAGTAAAAAAATATACTCAACGGATAGAACGGGGTAACTTAAATCTTAGAACAAGATGCAAAAGACTGGCACGTAAAACAATTTGTTTTTCCAAGTCATTGGATATTCATGATAAAGTCATCGGAACTCTTATTGAACGTATAGCCTTTTAATATCCACATCTGTAAAATGGAGGTGCGACCGAAAAATTATGCTTAATAGGTATATTATGAATCTTCAATTTGTTCTGAAGATATAATGCAAGTGCATCACATACTTGTGCTTCGGTTATTTTATCTTCTTTATTTGCATTTATTTTAGGTTCTGTGGCTTGTTCATTATTGACATAGTAATCAGGGTTTTGCGAATAATAAAACTTTAGCTTAGGTTTTAGCTCTATTCTAATATTAGGTTCTTGTCTTCGTTCAGCAGAAAGCTTACTACTGCTAATTTCACCTGCATAAATTCCTATAATCTCCTTATCTTTTTCTTCTTGAGTCTTTGCTTCTAACGATCTCTTATTTGTACTTGCATTTGCTTTGAGTCTTGCTTCTTCAATGTGATTTTCTACAATCCATTCAGCTATGCCATAAGATGTGAATTTTTGATCTTCATCTTCTTTTAAAAAACCAATGATGGTATTTTTGCGATCAAATTCCATATTAAATACACTAATAATTGAAATATTATAAAAATACATAATTATTTTAAAAATTTCAACTTTAAATTATTAATTTTGATGATTTTATAAAGTATTATTTATTTACACTATGAGTAAATGAAGAGTAGGTAGACGGAGTTTAATTTGGAAAAGAGCAGGGCATCTTGAAGCCGATAACCGCAGCGTACAACTAGTACGTGAGGATTATCAGCAAGAAACAACGTAGTCAATTTTTCAAATTAAACGAGTATGCTTTTCAAATTTAGAAAATAATGTTTTGAAGTTACGAGTAGTAGTATTTGCCACTTCTTTTGAAGTGATATTTTTGAGTTCGGCGACTTTCTCGGCAACATATTTAACGAAAGCCGGTTCATTTTGTTTACCACGCATGGGGGTAGGAGCTAAATAAGGCGAGTCGGTTTCAATCAATAATCTATCAAGCGGTACATATTTAACTATTTCCTGCAAATCAGTTGCATTCTTGAAAGTTATAATACCTGACATTGAAATATACAAGCCGATATCCAACATTTTTGTTGCTAGATTTTTTGAGGAAGTAAAGCAGTGGATCAGACCAGGAAATTTGCTATTACGAATTTCTGAGGTTAAAATATCTATTGTATCCTTGTCTGCTTCTCTTGTATGAATAATAACGGGTAGGAGTGTACTAGACGCCGCATGTATATGCGCTACTAGCGAATCTTTTTGTAGTTTTTTATCGTAAGGTTCATGATAATAATCAAGACCTGTCTCACCGATTCCAATAATTTTCGGATTCTGGGTTAGCTCTATTATTTCTGAATCCGTAATTAGCCTGCTGCTTTCGTTAATTTCACAAGGATGCACTCCAACACTCGCAAAAACATTTTTATACTTTTCAGCTATTTCTAAAACAATCGGTAAGTCTTCAATTTTAGTGCAGATAGTTTGCATATACTGCACATTATTTTCTAACGCTCTTTGAATGACAGAATCTAGAAGCACCGTGTCATACCGTGGCTTGACCACGGTATCCAAAAAACAACTAGTATTAGTTGTTTTAATATTTTTACCGGATCCCGCTACGAGCTCGCGGGATGACAAGTCAGTAAGTAAATTAAGATGACAATGTGAATCTATTAACATTATCTAGTGTCGATATCATTCCCGCGAAAGCGGGAATCCAGTAAAAAATAATAAAAACAAGGAAAATTATATAAAAATTTAGTATATAGTTTATTTAAAAAAGCTGGATTCCCGCTTTCGCGGGAATGACATCGAGGAAGGCAAGAATGACATAAATGTCTTTTTTTGATCCACACAACGAGACATCTATACAGAGACGAAATAATAAGATTCATACAACACACTCCTCAAATCTTGGGAATATTATAGTAGGTTCTAAAATATTGCTTTCTGCTGTTAAAGCATAATCACGCACTAAATGCTTAAATAAACGTTCTTCTTTATTTACTCCTAGCTGATCAAGCATTTTATTTGCCGAAGTCGGCATAAAAGGCTGAAGCATTATCGCAATATAACGTAAAACTTCGAGTAAAGTATATAATACCTCTAACATCTTATCATGATCAGTTTTTTTCAAATTCCAAGGTGCTTCACTATCAATATAAATATTTGCTTCTTCCGCTAAATTAATAATATTCTCAAGAATTTTATTAATCTCTGTTTTTTCCATCAATAAAATATTCTGCTTGGCAAATTTAATAGCTGTTTTTAAAATTGGCAGCTCATATATTTTATCTATAACACTTTGTGTAAGGAGCGGCACTTTACCATCATTATTTTTATAAACAAAAGCCGTACTACGCTGCAATAAATTGCCGATTTTGTTTGATAGCTCGCTATTGATGCGAGTAATTAAATTACTACGAGCAAAATTACCATCCGCACCGAATGTTATTTCACGCATCAAAAAATATCTAACCTGATCAACACCGAATTCATCAAATAATTTAATTGGATCAATAGTATTCCCAAGAGACTTAGAAATTTTTTGTCCCTCATTCGTCCACCAACCATGAGCCATAATTGTTTTTGGCAGTGGAATTTCGGCAGCCATTAAGAAAGCAGGCCAATAAACGGCATGAAAACGCAATATATCCTTACCGACTACATGTAAATCAGCCGGCCAAAATTTACCATAACTACTTTGTTCACGAGGATAACCGAGTGCCGAAATATAATTAGCCAGTGCATCAAGCCAAACATAAATTACATGTCTGACATCATTTTTGGCATTATTTGAGACTTTTATTCCCCAGTTAAAAGTAGTACGCGATACCGATAAATCTTTCAAGCCTGATTTAACAAAGCTAATTACTTCGTTACGCCTTGACATAGGTCTAATAAAATCAGAGTTTGCTTCATAAAACTCAAGTAATTTATCTTGCCATTTTGAAAGATTAAAGAAGTAACTTGGTTCTTTAATCCATTCAACCGAAGCTCCAGTCGGTGCTAGCCTATCTTCAGTTAGCTCTGACTCATCATAAAAAGCCTCATCCCGCACTGCATACCACCCTTCATAAAACCCCTCATAAATAGCGCCTTTATCTAGTAATTTCTGCCAAAAAATGGCTACGGCCTCTTTGTGCCTATTTTCTGTTGTCCTAATAAAATCATCATTAGAAATATTCATAGTAGTCATCAAATGACGAAAACTCTCAGAGGTCTGATCAGTAAATTTTTGCGGATCGATATTTTTATTAATAGCTGCTTTTTCTACTTTCTGCCCATGTTCATCAGTACCTGTTAAAAACATTACGTCTTTACCACAAAGACGCATAAAGCGAGCAATTACGTCACTTGCGACGCTTGTATATGCGTGACCGATATGGGGAACGTCGTTAACGTAATATATAGGGGTCGTGATATAGTAAGTATTCTTCATAAATGCTTCTTTATTAACTCATGTACTTCAACTGGACTTAAATCTGAAGCTTTAATTGTCTTTATCCTTTCAGGAAATCTATTACTTAATTCTTTAAAGCAATCATAGATTTTTTTATAAAAATCTATACCTTTTACGTCAAATTTATTACTCATATTTCGTAAATTTACTCTCTCAATAGCAGTATCCGGCTCTACGTCAATAAAAAACGTAATATCCGGCATAAGAGGGGGCATTAAAGTTTTGTGCAGATTATAAACTAAATCTATACCGTTTTCCAGCTCTAATCCTTGATAACAGGCAGTTGAGTCAATAAACCTATCGCATATTACAATATATCTCTCTTGCAGAGCTGGTATAATCTTTCGTACCATATGATCATAGCGCGCTGCCATAGCTTGTAATAGCTCGGACATGGGTAATAATTCTTCATGCACTAAAATTTCACGCATTTTTTCGGCAACAGCAGTGCCACCGACTTCACGAGTTAAAATAACAGAAGTATTTTGAGATTTTAAATATTCGTATAGCATTTGAGATTGAGTAGATTTACCGATTCCCTCCCCTCCCTCAAATGTAATAAACTTTCCTTGTTTCAAATTATTCATTAATTACAATTACTTTTAAGCTATAACTTTATAATCATATCTCTTAAAAAAATATTTACAAGGAAGATTACATACTTATAATCCATTATAAATTTTAAATTATTAATATATGAATAATTCATTAAGCAAAAGGGGTTTTTCGATCTTAATCGGTAATGCGATGGATCATTTTGATACTGCGCTTTATGGGTTTCTAGCTCCGTTACTTGCTAGCACTTTCTTCCCGAATCATGATAAAGTTGCAGCCTTAATACTTACCTATAGCGTTCTTGCTACGTCTTTATTTACACGTCCCATAGGATCTTATTTTTTTGGCGTAATTGCTAAAAAATACGGTGGTGTTTTTGCTTTGTCACATTCTTTGATTGGGGTGGCCTTCTCAACTAGTTTGATAGGTTTGATACCGTCTCATGCGCAAATAGGTTGGCTTGCACCGCAATTATTAATTTTGCTTAGAACGTTGCAAGGAGTATATTCCGAGGGTGAATGCGCCATTGCTAAATTATTTATTTTAGAGAATAAAAACGAAGAGGAAGTATTTAAAGCTTCTTACCTTTATCAAACCTCTACTATGGTTGGTATTATTCTTGCTTCATTTATCAGCACTATAGTTTTAAATGTGGAGTATAATGAATATTGGAGGTTATGTTTCATATTTGGCGGGCTTACGGCTCTTATAGGTTATTTTTTGAGAAAGAGTGAGGATTGCACGTCATTGCGAGCGACTAAAAGGAGTATGGCAATCTCAGGAATTTTGCCTGAGATTGCTTCGTCAAAACCTGCAGTTTTTCCTCGCAATGACGTAGTATCGTCACTATTACTCGACTTAAACACAATTTGGAACAACAAACTAAGTATCTTACGTATTAGCTTTGCCGTAGGTTTTTCGTATATGATCTACATAGTACCTTTCGTATTTATGAATAGCTTTATTCCGCTTATTACCGATATATCACTTGAAACAATGATGGAATTTAATACCGAGTTTCTGATTTTTGATATGATTATGATTCCGATAATTGGCCATCTAACAAAAAAACTACATTATCATAAAATACTAAGCGGTACTCTGATTTTAATGAGCTTAAGCATGATTCCTTTATGGTTATTCTTGAATAATTCATCTATATGGTATGTTAATTTTGTGCGTGTTTGGGTTATAATACTAGGTGTTGGCTTCTTAACCCCTTTAAATTGCTGGCTAAATAATTTGTTTAAAACTGCCGATAAATATATGCTAGTCGGTATCGGCAGTAGTATAGGCTCTTCGCTAATCGGACGCCTTACTCCGTCAATCTGTTTAATGCTTTGGCATGTAACCAGCAGCCCTTTATCAATTGCGATTTACATAACCGCAATATCGATTATAACCTTATGGGCTGTTAGAGCGAGAAGTTAATGTTGTCACCCCGTGACTTGATCACGGGGTCCAAAAACAATATTTTTTTCTGGATACCGTGGCTGAGCCACGGTATGACAATAATGATGCGACTATAGTTTTCCAGAAAGTTAATAATAGACGATATTAACAGTAGGGATAAAAATGCCGGATATAGAGCCAAAGATATATCCAGCTGAATTTAAAGAATCAGCGATTAGATTAGCTATTGAGTCTAAGCAACCTTTTGCTCAAACAGCTAGAGAACTAGGAATTACGAGGTATAGTCTATATAATTGGGTTAATAAACATTCAAAACTCAAGGAAGTAATGAGATATGAAGAACATCTGTATGATGAATTAAGGAGATTGAAGAAGAACTAGATAGAGTAACACAAGAACGTGATCTATTAAAAAGGCTGCCGCGTACTTTGCAAAAGAATCCCAATAAGGTACGCATGGATAAAGGAAAACAGAGGTAATTTTTCCATTTCTGCTATGTGTAAATTTATGAAAGTATCACGTAATGGTTATTATGAATGGTTAAATAATCTTGGATGTAATAGGGTTAAAGAAGGTAATGAATTAACAAACAGAATTGAAATTATCTTTAAAGAAGGTAGAGGTAATTATGGAACTAGACCTATTAAAAAGGAACTATCACGGCAAGATATAACTGCTAGTAGGAGACGCATTGCAAGACTAATAAAAGAAGCTAATTTGCTATGTAAAACTAAACGTAAATTTAAAGCCATTACTGACTCTAATCATAATAAGCAAATTGCTCCTAATTTATTAAATAGAGAGTTTACAGTTTATGCTGCTAATTGTTATTGGGTTGGAGACATAACCTATGTGCCAACTGGTGAAGGCTGGCTATATTTAGCAACTGTTATTGATCTATTTTCTAGAAAAATTATAGGATGGTCTATGAGTAATAACATGAGAGCTGATTTGGTTAATAATGCTTTATTAATGGCAATATGGCAACGTAAACCAGCAAAAGGGCTTATTTGGCATACTGATAGAGGTAGTCAATATTGTTCTGATAGTCATTTAAAAATTATAAAACAACATGGTATCAAACAGAGTATGGGTCGTAAAGGAAATTGCTTGGATAATGCTGTTGCTGAAAGTTTCTTTCATACTATAAAAACAGAATTAATGTATCAATATAAATTTAAAACTAAGGAGGAAGCAAAATATGCCATATTTGAATATATAGAGGTATTTTATAACCGTATCAGAATGTATTCTGCTAACGATTATTTATCACCAGTAAGATATGAAGAGATACA
Source organism: Rickettsia endosymbiont of Cantharis rufa (assembly GCF_964026445.1). Taxonomy (NCBI): domain Bacteria; kingdom Pseudomonadati; phylum Pseudomonadota; class Alphaproteobacteria; order Rickettsiales; family Rickettsiaceae; genus Rickettsia; species Rickettsia endosymbiont of Cantharis rufa. Next base: position 344,269 of record NZ_OZ032150.1, on the reverse strand, counting down.
AAATTGCGCTTAAACAACTGTTCGGAAAAGTGTTTACAGGTCAAATCAAAAAATAATGTGCTTGCAGAATACGCATTACGTGATATGAGTAAACCTATTGGACTTGCAGAGTACAAAATAACTGAAAATTTACCTAAAGGGATAGAAAGTGAACTCCCAACCATTGAGGAATTAGAGGCAGAGCTTGCTAAAGAATTAATAAGAAAATAGAAATGATGAGCAAACTTTTACTTACTTTAAAATTAATGCGGGCAGATAAGCCTGTAGCTTATTCATTAGTTTTTTTTCCGGCTTTGTTTGGATTATTACTTGCAAACCCTTCAAAATCAGAGCTAGTACATTTACTTCCGTTATTTATTTTAGGTAGTATAACTACGAGGAGTACCGGATGTATTATTAATGATCTATTTGATCGAAAATTTGATAAACATGTTACGAGGACTAAAGATCGACCTTTAGCAAGCGGTGCTTTGTCTGTTTCCTATGCTATTACTATAGCCATCATACTTGCTATTATCTCTTTAATCATTTTGCTATCATTAAGCAGAACAGCTATATATATAGGATTATTTGCCGTTATCATGATTGCTATATATCCGCTAATGAAGCGTATTACTTACTTTCCGCAAATCTTTTTGGGTTTTACCTTTAAACTAGGAGTATTAATAGGTTATGCGGCAGTTCAGGATAAACTTGAAATGGCAGCGATTATTATGTATTTAGCCTGTGCTAGTTGGATAATCGGATATGATACAATCTACGGCTTTGCGGATATAGAAGATGATAGAAAAATAGGAGTGAAGTCTTTAGGTATATACTTAGAGAACAAGCATTATAAGTTTTGGCTTTATATATATTATATAGGTTTTATATTGTTATTTATCCTGGCAACAAAGATAGCTAACTGTAATATCGACTATTTACCTATTTTAGCTGCCCTAATTTTACTAATATTGCAGGTAGCGACTCTTGATATCCGAAACCCTGCTAATTGTATGACAAGATTTCGAGCTAATAATTACGTTGGATTAGTTTTGAGTATGGCGTTTTGTTAAAAATATTACGATCTGTAAACACTTTTCCGAACAGTTGTTTAAGCGCAATTTTGTATCTCTTCATATCTTACTGGTGATAAATAATCGTTAGCAGAATACATTCTGATACGGTTATAAAATACCTCTATATATTCAAATATGGCATATTTTGCTTCCTCCTTAGTTTTAAATTTATATTGATACATTAATTCTGTTTTTATAGTATGAAAGAAACTTTCAGCAACAGCATTATCCAAGCAATTTCCTTTACGACCCATACTCTGTTTGATACCATGTTGTTTTATAATTTTTAAATGACTATCAGAACAATATTGACTACCTCTATCAGTATGCCAAATAAGCCCTTTTGCTGGTTTACGTTGCCATATTGCCATTAATAAAGCATTATTAACCAAATCAGCTCTCATGTTATTACTCATAGACCATCCTATAATTTTTCTAGAAAATAGATCAATAACAGTTGCTAAATATAGCCAGCCTTCACCAGTTGGCACATAGGTTATGTCTCCAACCCAATAACAATTAGCAGCATAAACTGTAAACTCTCTATTTAATAAATTAGGAGCAATTTGCTTATTATGATTAGAGTCAGTAATGGCTTTAAATTTACGTTTAGTTTTACATAGCAAATTAGCTTCTTTTATTAGTCTTGCAATGCGTCTCCTACTAGCAGTTATATCTTGCCGTGATAGTTCCTTTTTAATAGGTCTAGTTCCATAATTACCTCTACCTTCTTTAAAGATAATTTCAATTCTGTTTGTTAATTCATTACCTTCTTTAACCCTATTACATCCAAGATTATTTAACCATTCATAATAACCATTACGTGATACTTTCATAAATTTACACATAGCAGAAATGGAAAAATTACCTCTGTTTTCCTTTATCCATGCGTACCTTATTGGGATTCTTTTGCAAAGTACGCGGCAGCCTTTTTAATAGATCACGTTCTTGTGTTACTCTATCTAGTTCTTCTTCAATCTCCTTAATTCATCATACAGATGTTCTTCATATCTCATTACTTCCTTGAGTTTTGAATGTTTATTAACCCAATTATATAGACTATACTTCGTAATTCCTAGTTCTCTAGCTGTTTGAGCAAAAGGTTGCTTAGACTCAATAGCTAATCTAATCGCTGATTCTTTAAATTCAGCTGGATATATCTTTGGCTCTATATCCGGCATTTTTATCCCTACTGTTAATATCGTCTATTATTAACTTTCTGGAATGTCAACAGCGGTCGAAAAATGATACATAATTTTAATATATACTGTTTGAAAATTGATACAGTATAATAAGAAATCATTTGATATTTAAGTCATAAGATTATCCTCCTGTTTATTAATCACCTCTATTGATACAAGACCAGCTTTCTTTTTATTTCTAAGTCTGAAACTATCCCCTTTAATATTGAGTATCGTGGAATGATGGAGCAGACGATCTAAGATAGCAGCTGTAAGAGCACTATCCTGAGCAAGATTATTGCGCCAGGTCGCACCTCCATTTTACAGATGTGGATATTAAATGCTATACGTTCAATAAGAGTTCCGATGACTTTATCATGAATATCCAATGACTTGGAAAAACAAATTGTTTTACGTGTCAGTCTTTTGCATCTTGTTCTAAGATTTAAGTTACCCCGTTCTATCCGTTGAGTATATTTTTTACTAACAATGTGTTTTTTGGGATCTAATAACCTAGCATAACTTCCCTATCCATCTGTAAAGTAAAAAGTAACCTTAAAATCCTCCAGTTTTTTTCAGTAATGATTCTGATGTGCTATCACATCTTGTACCAAAAGTATAAGCAACTACTTTTAACAAAATCTTATCCAAAGAATATCAAAGCCATCTTTGTTTGGATTTATTCTGTACATAAGGCCATTGTTCATCTATTTCAGGAGCAATAATTACTTCTATCGTATTGATAGAATGATTTATCTTTTTTAACGCTAGATTTTTTTAAAACACGGATAACCGTATTGATACCCACTTTTAATACTCTTACTGTATCCCTAACTCCAGAGCCATTGATTGACATATCTACTATCTGAGCCTTGACTCCAGGCTTAGAGGCATTATTAATATATTACAGTTAAAAATATCGATTACACTGCTTGCATTGATATCTCTGTTGTTTTGAAATTGAATATCCCGCCTTTACTACTTTTTCTGTGTCGTTATAATATCTACACTTAACATCTATTCTTGATCTACACTTAACATATATTCTTGTCATAACTCCTTAACTATAATTCTCTCTTATTACTGTTTGAGGATTATAGATTATTCATGCTAAGCTGCAATACGGGGCACGACCAAAAAAGATAAATCATTCTATCAATACGATAGAAGTAATTATTGCTCCTGAAATAGATGAACAATGGCCTTATGTACAGAATAAATCCAAACAAAGATGGCTTTGATATTCTTTGGATAAGATTTTGTTAAAAGTAGTTGCTTATACTTTTGGTACAAGATGTGATAGCACATCAGAATCATTACTGAAAAAAACCGGAGGATTTTAAGGTTACTTTTTACTTTACAGATGGATAGGGAAGTTATGCTAGGTTATTAGATCCCAAAAAACACATTGTTAGTAAAAAATATACTCAACGGATAGAACGGGGTAACTTAAATCTTAGAACAAGATGCAAAAGACTGACACGTAAAACAATTTGTTTTTCCAAGTCATTGGATATTCATGATAAAGTCATCGGAACTCTTATTGAACGTATAGCCTTTTAATATCCACATCTGTAAAATGGAGGTGCGACTCTTTCTTTCAAGCCATGTAATTTGTAATACCGTATCTGACATACGTTTTTAAATTACCATTGTATTTTTATAAATATTAAACCAATTAATAAACATTATTCATTGACTTTTTGTCCAAAAGTACTAGAACAAAATTACATATATGTAATTATGCTTATTGGTTGAATATAATACGACCAAAATATCGTATGGTTACAAACATATCAAGATGTTTTAAATAAAGCAAGAGGACATTACGCTTTGCTATAAGTTTAAGTGCTTTCTTGAATGAGTTTTAGGAATTTTGTGTACAAATTTTAATTTTTATATACAGGGAGCCTAAATGATCGGCGTTATTATGCTTTAGGTAATTAAGTTCTTACTTAAAGCATCAATAAAAATGGAAAAATATTTTATGAGCAAGAAAGAAACAGGAAGTTTTAACTGTGAAAAAAACTGGATATAAGTTTAGAAAAATTTTCTAAACAGATAAATGATATCAAGGAGTCATTGGATATATTTTTATTAGACAAAGAGTATATTTTAGAATCAGACGACGAGGATGATTATGACTATAATGAGGTATGGATAAAAATTTCATCATAGCTGGGCTCTGTGAAAGAAAATTAAATTAATTTATTTTTGCTCTTTTTGGATACAAATAATTTAATTTTTCTTCACAGAACTTAGAATTTTTTCTGATTAGCGCAATAAAAAAGCCGGAGGCGGTAAGAATAATTCCAAGCCAGATAAAGCTCATCATTGGTTTGTAATATATTTTAGCATGAATTATATCGCCGTCTATATTACTTAAAACAGCGTAAAGATCATATGATAAGTAAGAGTATATATCGCTTTCTTGCGATAAACTTTTTTCAACTATATAAAGTCTATTTTCCGGCTTTAATATAGTTATATTATGGCTATTATCTTCAAGCCAAAATTCAGCGATTTGTCTATAATAATTTTTACCTTGAGCAAACTTAATATTTTGCAATGTTACTTTAAATTCGTTAAATGTTTTACTTGTTCCCACCTCTCCGGTAAAATCCATTTCACTTTGTAATAATGCATTCATAGTGATACTAAAGCTAATCATGGCGAAACCAAAATGCCCAAGTATCATACTAGCGTTACTTGCTTTAAGCTTATTTCTAAAATAATTGGTTTTAATCAAAAGATAATGCACATTATGAAGCATCAGAAATATAGATGCGATTATAGTTAAAATCGATATGATACTAAATGTTACTTTTGATGATATTAAATAAGTAATTATTAGAGATAATATTAGAATAATAATATGTTTTTTAATAGAGTTTCTGGTAGTAAATAATCCTATGGTACAAAGAGTAGGAATAACGAATATAATAAAATTGTTGATGAAAAACGTCTCACTAATAATAATAGGTTTATCATCAAATAAAGAGTAAATTGGTGGGTAAAGGGTAGCGCATATTAGGACGATAAGACTAAGTAGGAAGAATATGTTGCCGAGGAGTATTCCGAGTATGTCATGCCGTGGCTTGACCACGGTATCTTGTAAAACAGTCTGTGATGGTAAACTTCTTGAGATCCCGCGATCAAGCCGCAGGATGACACAGAGTCCACCAATCCCCATAATCAAAAATATCCCAAGTAAGTACATTCCTCTCTCAGATGAGAATGCAAAAGAGTGAACAGAGGTAATAAGGCCGGATCGGACTAAAGCAGTACTAAATATTACCAGCAAGAAAGTAACTATTGATAAAATTATAGTCCAGGGGTCTATACGATTTGTTTTGGTAGTAACTACTATAGAATGATGTAGCATAATTCCGGATAACCAAGGAAATAGCGAAATATTTTCTACTGGATCGAAAAACCAAAATCCACCCCAACCGAGTTCTCTATATGCCCACCAAGAACCAAGACTAATTCCGATAGTAGTAAATAAAATGCCGATATTTGAAAATATTTTGAGAAGCCTTATGTCATTAATGGATTTCTGCTTTTTCAGGAATGACATAGAAAGAGACGAGAATGACATAGAGGCACAAACAATAGTAAAAGGTACGGCGTAGCTAACATAGCCGAGATAAAGTAAAGGGGGGTGGATGCTCAAAGCAATGTCTTGTAGCATTGGGTTTAGCCCGAGCCCCTCTTTAGGGATAAAGGAAAAAACGTTAAAGGGATTAGAAGTAAAATAAATAAAACTGCTAAAAAGTAATTGTATAGCTGATAATATGATGATAGATAAAAGTTTAAGCTGTTTATCTTTAGCTAAAAATATATAACAGCAGCTGATAATTTGTAATAAACAAAACCATAATAACATCGAGCCTTCGTGACTCGACCAGCTACCGGCTATTTTATATATTAACGGTTTTAAAGTACTAGAATTTAGGAAAACATTTTGTAGTGAAAAATCGGAAACAATGAAAGCATGGACTAGGGTAACAAAAGCAAGTATAGCACATAAGGCGGCTTTGTAGAAAGGAAGAGTGATGAGGTAAATGTCATTCCTGCGGAAGCAGGAATCCAGTCTTTGATAAAATAAAGATTTTTTCTGAATTCCCGCTTTCGCGAGAATGACATAAGAGACAAAAGTTACATAAATAACCGACATCCCACTTAAGCACATCGTAGCTAGCAGTAAAAAATTACCGATGTTACTCACTGTTTTGTGCTTCCTGGGTAGTAGGTAGTACAGTAATTTTTACACTATCAATCTTATTGGCAATTTTCTTTAAAATAATTACCTTTAAGTTAAATATTTCTGTTACTTCTCCCTGATTTGGGATTCTAGCAATTTTATGGATTATTAATCCTGCGATAGTGTTTGCATCCTCATCTGATAAATTCCAATCAAGCTCTCGATTAATATCCCTAATAGTCGTAGTTCCTTTTATAATGAACTCGGTATTAGACTTTTTGATAATTTCATTATTAAGCCTATCATGCTCGTCGGTAATAGGTCCTACGATTTCTTCTATAACATCTTCAAGAGTAATAATACCTAGCAGAGTACCATACTCATCTACAACACAAGCAAAATGATTATTACGCTCTCTAAAGGCATGTAACTGGTCTACTACGAGTGCATTCTCAGGGATAAACCAAGGCGGAGTTAAAAGTTTATTAATATCAATTTTTTTTGCATCATTATTGTTTTCGTATAATGCTTTAAGCAGATCTTTTAAATTAAGAATACCTATTATATTGTCTCTATTATCTTGCCATAAAGGTATACGTGTATGAGAGCCTGATAATAAAGTTTTAATTATTACTTCATGAGGTAGGTCGATATTAAGAGCTATAATACTACTTCTATGAGTCATAATTTCCGATACCGTCATATTACGTATATCTAAGATCCCGCCAAGCATATTACGATCGGATTTATAAACTCCGCCTTCTTGATGGTAATGCTCAATAACACCTCTTACTTCCTCCGTTCCTGATATTTGAGGATTTAAATTAATACGAAATATGAAGCAAAATATTTTTGTAATGTAATCAAGAGCAATATTAATAGGTTTGAAAAGCTTTAAAAAGATTACGATAGTTGAAGCCATTTTTAATGCTAATTGTTCAGGCTTAGCAACGGCTATTGCTTTAGGTACTACTTCAGCAAAAACAATAATTATAAAAGCCATAACGCCAGAAGCAACAATGAGTCCATTATCTCCGAGAAAGCTAATAAAGAGAGTAGTAGCAATAGTAGTGCAAATCGTATTGATTAAACTATTGCCTATTAGTAGAGTTCCTATGACTTTTTCTTTTTTCTTAAGAACCTCTAAAACTGTTTTAGCACGCTTATTACCGGCTATTTTAAGCTTATGAATCTTCCCTGGTGAAGAAGCTGTAATAGCGGTTTCGGTAGCAGCAAATAAAGCAGATAAGGCGATCATTATTATAATAACGATCACAAGTATGGTAGTCATTCTTTGTTAAAATATAAATTAACTATAAGTAATTATATTAGGAATTATAGATTTTGCCTAATGTTTTTTTAGACTTCTTGCATGACTTGCTTCTAAGGATAATTTGTACGTCAATCCAGTACTCGCATCCTCGCGTACTTTATTGTACGCTGCGGTGCGAGGTGAAGTGTTTCCGAAGGGGTTCCTCCTTATTAGCTACGTTATATAAGAAGTCTAGCGTCTTATCGATGGATTATTTTTTCTTTGACCAACCATATTCTGAAATTTATTACTTGGTTGTTGGGGTGGGGTTGCCTTTGCTTGACTCATCACTTCCCTAGCTTGTTGTTTAGTCAAAACCCTAGTTAATATTGCTACATGCCGCTCTCTTACATCTTTCCCTTTACCTAATGCTTCTGCCTCAGTAAGAATTGGTTGGCCTTTAGCTTTTCTAATACCGTTCTCTACAGAAAAAGGACCGCAATCTGAACTATTATCTTGCTGTCTTGTTTGTTCATCATAAATAAATGGGGGTGTTTTATTTTTAAATGCTTCGTTTATTGTGTCACGTAATATAGTATTATCCCTATCCATAGAATGCCCGAAGGAATCGTTAAAAGTTATAGTTACTTGATTATCTTGTTTATTTGGAGTCATAAATAAGTTACACCAATGTCCGGTACCCATCTCTACTGATATCACTGCACATTCTTTTCCGTTGTCTTGTATATCTTTAATGGCTCTTTTTAAAATATCTATATTAATTTTTTGTTCAGACTCTAGGGCATTAAGAAGCTTTTCTACTTGTTTTTCACGTTCTTTTTCTGGAAGATTAAGTATTTTTTCTCTGTCTTCTACTTCTTTTAAAGCTGTAGTATTTCCTCTCAGCACTTCTTCCATATCCTGAATTTCTTCCAAAGCTTTTTGTTTTTCTTCGGGTGATAATATAAGATCTTTAAGGTTTTCTTCTATAGTTTTAGTATTTTGTAAACTAATAGCCGGTTGTATAGAGACATTCATATCTTTTAATTCTTCTACCAAGATATTTATAATGTCATTTTGATTGTACCAATAATCTTGGTTTTTTACATTATTAATATCTTCTTGAGATATCTCATATTTAAAATCATTGATATTAAAATCATTACTTGGATTAATAGAAGCACTAGCAGGCATCATCACTTTATAATCTTGCTCTGTCACACCAAATGGCTTATCTTGTTGCTTTTGACTTGAACCTATAACCGGAGAGTTTTTAGAGGCCTGTTGTTGCGGTTGATTTACAGGAGGTATAACAGTCGCCGATTTCGCTTGTGTTATTGTTGACTTCGATAATTGTTGTTTTGCTTTTAGAGATTCCTCATACATTTGCCGTGGAATTCCTAGTTTTTTCCATGGCTCTTGGTCATTAATAGGAGATTGCTGCGTAGGGGTAGCAACTACTTGCTGTCCTTGCGCTATTGCCGGTTTAGGCTTTGGTTCCGCTTGTGCAGTTAGGTTTGCTGATTCTTGAGTTTTGGACTCTTCTTTTTTACCGAATATTGCTTCTTTAAAACTAGTTACCGTATCTTTAAAATAGTTAAAAACTTTTCTAAAGAAGCCTGGTGGTTTTAGTTGGTTTTCTTCTGGAGGTTCATATAGTGTTGTTTGTTCTGCTTGTATATCCCCGGATCTATCTCTCATAACTTTCTCTGTATTAAAATTAAAGTCGATAGGATTTATCTCAGCTTTACCTAAATCTTTTTGGAATTGCGCTGATATTTGCGATACATACTTTGTTAGGTTCTGAGCTGCGTTGCTTGTATCTTTTAGAATTTCATTAATTTCGAGTTTTAGTCCGTAAATTTGATCTTCAGAGGTAATACCGAATTTAGCAGTTATAAGACTTGTTGCTTCATCCGTAGAGATAGGCCAAGTTTCTATTATTACTCTGCCACCTTGATTTTTAGCATTTTTTATTATTTTATCTAATTTTGCTTTATCAGGTATCGTATCAGAGAGTAAATGGTCAATTTCACGATCATATACAAGATTGTTAAAAACAGATGTTACTAAACTTATATCCGTAACTGCAGTGGTTTTATCTTTTGGTACTATACCATCGGTTATGGCTAAATTTTGATCTGCTTCATTTGTAAAAAAAACATGATCAACTTTTTCCATAACTTGCTTCCAGTAAGCTTCTAGCTCAGAATTTTGAATTAGTGAATTATATCGATCAAAAGTAATAGTAGTTTTTATATTTAAATTTTGTGCATTAATTAAATCTTGTACCTGAAAAATGGGTTTTACATTATTACTATTAAGTTGAATGTTAAAAATCGGCGTTTTGTCTTCTTTGCGAGATTTTTCTAAGATTTCCGAAAAAATACGTTCTTTATCGGGTATATGGGATTCTTTATTAACTTGAAGCTGGATAATAGGTAGTTTATTTTGAGTTTCCTGATTTTGTATTTCCTGATTTTGTATTTCCTCTAATATCTGATTTTTGTTGCCAAGTAAAAGAGTAAATATAATAGGCTCAGTCATTACTAACCTTTATTAAAAAATATTAGGTTCTATGAAAATTTCTAATTAATTTGCTATTTTGAGATATTTTTTAGCGAAAATTAATAAGATTTTTGAAGGAATAGTTATTCATATTTTAAATAAAATCTTATAATTTGCAGCAAAAAATAGCCAAAATTCAATCTTTTTAGAAATATTCGCAGAAGCTATATATAATTATCAGAATTTTTGAGCTTTAAATCAAGCTATATTTAATAATCCGTGCTTTAGCTTATATAATTTATCCAGTTTATGTGCTAACTCATAGTTATGTGTTACCATAATAACGGCGGTATTTTGCTGCCTTGCTACTTTTAAAAATAAATTAAATACTTCACTTGTGGTTTTGGGGTCTAAATTACCGGTTGGTTCATCTGCTAAAATAATTTTCGGCTTATTAATTAAGCTCCGAGCTACTGCGACTCGTTGCCGCTCGCCTCCTGATAATTCTCCGGGCATATTATAGAGCTTTCTTCCAAGTCCTAAACTTTCTAATATCTTTGTTGCATCCTCTATTGCTTCTTTTTGATCAAGACCGCTAATAAGCCTTGGCATAATAACATTTTCAAGGGCGGTAAAATCTTTAAGTAAGTGATGTTGCTGATAGATAAAACCTAAATAATGAAGACGAATTAGATGATTTTTCTTATACTCGCTATTTGGTATAATGATTTGACCGTTTGTAGGTTTATCAAGTAAGCCAGCAATATGTAGTAAAGTCGATTTGCCGCTACCTGAAGAACCTATTATAGCGATTAATTCACCTTCATTGACAGTTAAATTAAGATCATCGAGTACCCTAACAACAGTTTTGCCTTGGCTGTAATGTTTTGAGATATTTTTTAGAATGAGGGCTGTATTATTCATATCTTAGGGCATCCACGGGGTTTAATTTTGAGGCTCTATAAGAAGGATAAATTGTTGCAAGAAAACACAATATTATAGATAAAGAGGTAATTAAAATAATATCCTCAGCTCTTACTTTTGAAGGTAAACTATAAAGAAAATAAATAGCTGCCTCGAAAATTTTAGTACCGGTTATACGCTCCAAATAATTTTTGATAGCTTGGATATTATGAGAGAAAGTAACACCAAGGATTACACCTAGTGTTGTGCCAAGCAATCCTATAAACATTCCGTTATAGATAAAAATAAGCATTATTTGCTTAGTACTTGCTCCCATGGTCCTAAGAATTGCAATATCTGAAGTTTTATCTTTAACGAGCATAAATAAGCTCGAAATAATATTAAATGCGGCGACCGTAATAATTAAAGATAGGATAGTAAACATAGCAGTACGCTCAACAGCAAGGGCACTTAAAAATTGTGAATTTAAGATTTGCCAATTAAATACGTATAGGTTTGGACCTAATAATGATTGTATTTTATATGAATATGCAAGAGCTTTATCGGGATCTAAACTATTAATTTCGATTAAATTAATATCGTCGCCAAGAGATAAGAAATTTTGCGCTGCGGTAAGCGGCATTAATATTGTTGTCAAATCATAATCATACATACCGCTATTGAAAATTGCGATAACTTTAAATTCTTTTGACCTTGGCATATTGCCAAAGGCCGTAGAAACTGAATTCGGTGAAATTAATCTAATCTTATCCCCGACAGTTACTCCTAAATTGCTTGCTAATTGTTCTCCGAGCGCTATTACGTTTTTGCCGCGAAAATTATCAAAACTACCAAAATTTACATTTTTAAAAATTTCATTTCTTAAACTTAGATCCTTTAATTTTATACCTTTAACAAGTACACCGCTATTATTACTTTTACCAAGAGCCAAAGCTTGGCCGTGAGCAATAAATGCTACATGTTTTACATAATCTTGTTTTAGGAGTTTAGCTTTAATCTCTTCATAGTTATCAATACTACCACCTTGCCGATTTATTACTATATCCCCATTTAACCCGATAATATTTTTAGTAAGCTCTATATGAAAACCGTTCATAACGGACATTACGACTATCAGTGCTGCAACGCCAATCATTACGCCAACTAAAGAAAAGGCAGAAATAATAGAAACAAACTTTTCATTTTTCTTAGCTCTAAAATATCTGAAAGCTATTTTGAAGATAAAACTATTATTAATCATTTTTATTTATATTTGTTATTTTAGAAGCTTTTTATGTCATTCCCGCGTAGGCGGGAATCCATTACCTTAAAGCTTTTTAAAAGCTCGATTTATCTCGCTTTACGCTGGATTCTTGCTTTTGCAGGAATGACATCGATTCTTAAGCTGATACCCATGTGGTACGACACAGCTGCATTTACACTCTCTCAGAAATCTCAAAAACATTATCATATTTAAATAACTTAGGTAGCGTTACTAACCCAAATATCGTAACAATACATATAGTAATGCTAAGAGGGGCAAAAGTACCGTTATATAAAAAGCCTACTAATTGTAATCCAAATGCCGTTAGAATCAATCTAGCCGAAGTAAAAATAGCAGTCATACGAGCTTTACCATCGGGGATAGCTTCTAAAAGTAGAGGCCATAATATGTTAATCGGATATATTACACCAAGTGATAATAATAGCGTAACTATCGTTATGATTAAAGGATTATTAATATTAAATATAATCAATATGCTATTTCCTACCAAGAATAGTATTATAAATATAACGCCAAAATAGAAGCAATTTTTAATACCGAATTTTTTAAAACAATGACCGCTTGAAAAGCTCATAATGGAAAATAAAGCTGCCATTGATCCTTGGTAAAGTCCAAAATATTCTAAAGTTACACCTAAATCTTGCATATATAAAATAGGTGCAATCCCGATAAATATCCAATATCCTTGAGCAAGAAACATCATTGTAAGTATATAATATATAGCTTTTCTAGATTTAAAAATAGGGATATATTCTTTTAAAGAAATACGTATTTTTTTGTTAACTTCTCTTTTTGGAATATGAAATATACCTAGAATTAAGCTAATTAAACCAAGTGCGAATAATAAAACAAAATTACCTCTCCATCCCCAAAATAAATTGACGTAACTGCCTAAAACCGGTGCAAAAGCCATAGAAAGCGTAATAGTGCCGTTTAAAATGCCCATTAATTTTTGCTGCTCTTGTACCGAATAAATATCAGCAAGTACGACATATACTAGCACCGCAACCGATGATATCCCGCATCCTTGCAAAAATCTTCCAAGTAATATAGCTTCATAATTATTTGCAAATACACAAAATAAACTACCAAGATTAAAAATCAATAAACCAAGTATAATAATCGGTCTGCGTCCGTACCTATCTCCTAAATTACCGACTATAAGCGAAGTAATACAATAAGCAGTTAGGTTTACACCGAGTAATAATTCTGTCATAAAAGTCGAAAGCTTGAATGTATCCTGTATTTCAGGGAAACTTGGAACGAATAAATCTATTTCCGCTCCAGCAAGTATTTCCATGATGATTACGGTAATAAGTAATTTCATAAATAATTTGTTATTTTTAGGTTGTTTTAGTAAAGTATTGTTGCGTGGATTGATTTTTCCGTCATTGCGAGAAGAGGCTGCAAGTTTCAACGAAGCAATCCAGTAAAAAAATTCTATAAATCAGGATTTTTTAATTATTTTTCTGGATTGCAGCAAAGCTTCGCTCCTCGCAATGACGATTCGGGTATTCATGCAACAACGCTTTTGCAGGAATGACATAGAAAGAGCCAAGTTATAACTTACAATAATTATCGTATTATTGCACTAAAGAATAAATAGATATTTATACATGACACGATAACTGGAGGATTGAAAAGGAAGAGAAAGCAGAAGCTTTTACTGATATATGTTAAGAATAATTATTCCTAACATGTAGGACTGCTAATAAAATTATTTTGTTAACAGCCCCCTATCAATTTTAAAAATTAATTAAAATATTACTGATTAATTCCTAAAGCTTGTTTTTGAGCATCAGTAGTATTCTCCATTACCCACTTTTGAACATCAGGACTTAACATATTGTACTGATCCGCTGTTAAGCTAGCAACCCAAGCCTGCTGGTCGTCGCTACTCATAGCTTGTATTTGGATTGTTGTAACTGAAGCTGGGTCAGGCATTTGCATTGATGAAGCAAATACTGGACTTGCGAAAGCGAGAATTAATAAAATCTTCAATAAATTTTTCATTTTGTAAACCTTTTTTGTTTTTGTAATTATGATTATAACAAAGTCATAATGGCTTTCAAGCTAAATTATATTAAACATTTAAATTTTTTTATACCGAGGAACTTTTATTGTAACAAATATATCAATTATCTACTTTATTGTCATTCCTGTGAAGTTTTACTTGTGTGGATCGGTGTATGTCATTCCCGCGTAGGCAGGAATCCAGTAAAACATATAAAAAAACGAGCTTTCTATATGCTATTTTATCAGATATGTAACTTCTTCATCAATATTAGAGTTATTTTTCTGGATTCCCGCCTACGCGGGAATGACATACTCCATTTATACTGTTAGCTGCTCTCTACAAATATTGCAATAAATTTCTGAATTTTGTAATAAATTATTATGTGTTCCGCTAGCAGCTACTAGTCCTTTGTCTATTACTAAAATATTATCAGCTGATTCTATACTACTAATTCGGTGAGCGATTGATATAATAATTTTTCCTTTCATCATTTTTCTTATAGCTGTTAATAATTTTTGCTCGCTCATCGTATCTAATGCACTCATTGCTTCGTCAAGAAGTAAAATTTTCGGCTTGCGAAGTAATGCTCTAGCAATAGCTATCCTCTGTTTTTGTCCTCCTGATAATCTAGCGCCTTTTTCACCTATTTTAGCATTGATACCGTCATGGATTTTATCTGCAAATTTTGCGATTCCTGTAATTTCTATTACTTCTTCTATTTCATTATTGCTTGCTCCATCGTTACCGAATATAATATTTGATCTTATAGTACCAGAAAAAATACTAGCTTCTTGGGGTATATAAGCGATTAATTTACGGATTTCGATAGGATTTAAATAAGCTATATCTTGATTGTTAATAAGAATAGCGCCGCTTTCTTGTCGGTAAAAATGTAATAATAGCTGAATTATGGTACTTTTTCCTGCGCCTGATCTACCTACAATCCCAATAAATTTATCGGCATTTATCTTGAAAGACATGTTGTTGATAATTCTTAAATTAGGTCTTGAATGATAGGAAAAATCTACATTTTTAAATTCTATCGAGATTGAGTCGGAATTATTTAATTCTAAATAATCATTATGTGCTATAGGCGACTTATCTATAATTGTAATTATTCGCTCAAGGGCTGTAACAGGTAAATGTATCTCGCTTAGTAGTTCAAAAATACCGCCGCAGCTAACTCCGGCAATAATTGCATAATAAATAAATGATATAATTTGTCCTGCTGATAGATTACCTTTAACTATATCCAAGACTCCAATCCAAACGACTAAAGTAATTGCAAGAAATATAACGGATATTGAAATCGCGAAAAATAAAGCACGAATTTTTAAACGGGTTTTGCAGTATGTTAAATAACTTTGTAGTTTAATGTCAAAATCGGTAATTTTATTTGCTTGATTGTTAAAAGCATAAATAGCTCTAATATTATTAAAAGTTTCATCAATATCTGATGCTAAAAGTGACTTAGATTCTAGAGCTTTTTTAGACAAAGCTTTAACATGCTTGCCGAATTTAATTAAAGGAATTAATAAGATAGGAATGGTAATAATTACTATAGAAGCAAGTTTGAAGCTTTCAAAAAACATTAACGTAATACCGCCGATTAGCATCGCCGAATTTCGAATAAAGAAAGATAAGAAATTAACAATGAGCGTAGATATTTGATCTATATCATTTGTTAAACGTGAAATTATATCGCCGATTCTTAATTCTTCAAATTCTTTAATTTCATAATTAATTAAATTACTATAGGCCTCTTTTCTTATTTGATTAACAGTTTTTTCGGCAACATTATTGATAAAATATGAACGAAAAAAACTGGCAATACTTAAGATAATAATTAATAAGGAAATATACAATATAGATTTATCAACCGATAAAATATGATCTTCAGCTAAACCTTTATCAACTAAATTTCTAAAAACACTACCGATTAGTAATAATGAAGCTGATACGCTAAGTAAAGAGATCATAACGATGATCAAGTCTTTTTTATAGAACCTTAGATATTTAGCCAGTCTATATAAAAGTTTGATATCCATTAGACCTATTTCATAACCTCCTTCTAAAGGTAATTTGTACGCCAATCCGGTACTCGCATCCTCACGTACTTTTTGTGCTGCGGTGCTGCGTTCCGTGTTTCCTTCAAATTCCTCTTTATAAGGCGGGTTATGAAAGAGGTCTATTGATTATTTTGTATGAAGAAAAGAAAATGGGGCGAGTGACGGGGTTCGAACCCGCGACCCTCAGGACCACAACCTGATGCTCTAACCAACTGAGCTACACTCGCCATAAATTAACAACCTAAATTTAGATTATCAGGAGGATTTAGTCAAGAATATTTAGGGGTAATAAGATTTATTTTTGGAAAATACGTTTTATATCGACTTACATCTCTTGTTAATAAGTCTATCTTTAATATACTCGCATGAGCAACAATAAAAAAATCCGGTAATATTGAATTTTTAATACCGCCATTCAATTTATATTTTTGAAAGGCTTTACCTGCTAAAAACAATGCCCCTGTAGACATAGGAGTAAGTTTAAAAAAATTTTCAGTTATTGTAGCCTCTAACCCTTCTATCCTTTTGAACCCAATTGATATTTCAGTATAAATAATATCATTAACTATAAGTTCGTGAAATTGCGAGAGTAATTTAAGTTTGTTTGAAGAGCGCTCATATCAATTATTATCAAAAGTTATAATATCTAGTATTATATTACTATCGACTAAAATCATGATCTAGTTAATTTCATTATTTCATCGGTAGACATGCTTGATGTACTTTTACCTGATAATTGTTGTATTAATTTTATACCTCTTTGATTGGAATTTTTTTCTTTTTTAATAAAAACTCCATCTTTATATAAAATGAAAGAAATTTCAGTGTTAGGCAGCATTCCTAATTTACTTCTGATATCAATAGGTATGGTAATTTGTCTTTTAGTAGATATTTTCATAATTATGAAATAATTTTATCATTAGAATTAATGTATACTAAAAGTAAGAAATTTACAAGTATGATTTTTACTCTATATTCTTTAATTCTTGAATAATTTTTTTTGTTCATAATTTTATTTAATTGCAATATAATTATTTATATGGACAAACTGGGTCGCGCCCCCCCGTATTGCAGCTTAGCATGAATAATCTATAATCCTCAAACAGTAATAAGAGAGAATTATAGTTAAGGAGTTATGACAAGAATATATGTTAAGTGTAGATCAAGAATAGATGTTAAGTGTAGATATTATAACGACACAGAAAAAGTAGTAAAGGCGGGATATTCAATTTCAAAACAACAGAGATATCAATGCAAGCAGTGTAATCGATATTTTTAACTGTAATATATTAATAATGCCTCTAAGCCTGGAGTCAAGGCTCAGATAGTAGATATGTCAATCAATGGCTCTGGAGTTAGGGATACAGTAAGAGTATTAAAAGTGGGTATCAATACGGTTATCCGTGTTTTAAAAAAAAATCTAGCGTTAAAAAAGATAAATCATTCTATCAATACGATAGAAGTAATTATTGCTCCTGAAATAGATGAACAATGGCCTTATGTACAGAATAAATCCAAACAAAGATGGCTTTGGTATTCTTTGGATAAGATTTTGTTAAAAGTAGTTGCTTATACTTTTGGTACAAGATGTGATAGCACATCAGAATCATTACTGAAAAAAACTGGAGGATTTTAAGGTTACTTTTTACTTTACAGATGGATGGGGAAGTTATGCTAGGTTATTAGATCCCAAAAAACACATTGTTAGTAAAAAATATACTCAACGGATAGAACGGGGTAACTTAAATCTTAGAACAAGATGCAAAAGACTGACACGTAAAACAATTTGTTTTTCCAAGTCATTGGATATTCATGATAAAGTCATCGGAACTCTTATTGAACGTATAGCCTTTTAATATCCACATCTGTAAAATGGAGGTGCGACCGTATCGGCTTTTGGAAATTCACCTGAAAAAGCACTGCAAGAATTACAAGAAGCGTGAGCTTTAATGAAAGAAAGTTATATAAGTCATAATCAATCTATTCCCCTAGCATCGGCTAGGAAAGAATATAGTGGACAGTTTAATGTTAGAGTAGACAAACGTATACATCGAGCTTTGGTACTGGAAGCACTTAGGGCAAAAATTAGCTTTAATGCTTTAGTATCTCAAAAATTAACTTTATCGGTAAACAATGAAAAAAGCAGTTATTTTAATTAGCGGTGGAGCTGATTCTGCCACGGTTCTTGCAATAGTCCAAAAAATGGGTTATGAAATTTATGCTATGAGTTTTAGTTATGGGCAGCGTAACAATGCAGAACTTCGGAGAGTTAAGGATTTAGTTATAGAATATAACATTAAGCAGCATAAGATTATTGATATAGATTTACGGGCTTTTGGTGGTTCTGCTTTAACTGATGATAATATAGATGTTCCGCATTACCATAATACAAACGAACTACCTGAAGATGTACCGGTTACATACGTACCTGCTCGTAATACGATATTTTTAAGTTATGCACTAGGGTATGCGGAAGTAATAGGGGCAAAAGACATTTTTATAGGCGTACATACTAGTGATTCGGCAAATTATCCTGATTGTCACCCTGAATATATTAAATCTTTTGAAACAATGGCAAATTTAGCAACTAATATAAGGGTGCATGGAGAAAAAATTATCATTCATACGCCTTTAATTGATATGACTAAAGAGCAAATAATTAAAATAGGGCTTGAGCTTGGAGTTAACTACAAAAATACAATTTCATGTTACGATCCTACGGAAGATGATTTATCTTGCGGTAATTGCCTTGCTTGCATGATAAGGCTTGATGCTTTTAAAAAGAATAATGTACATGATCCGATTAAGTATGTATGATAAATAGAGAATATTTATATACCCCTTTTCCTGTTATCGACCTAAATGATATAGTTTTACGAGAGTTAGTTGAAGAGGATGTGCAGGATTATTTTAATTATATGAGTAAGTCGGAAATGGCTATTTATATAACTGATAGTAATAGACCTAAAGACTTAGAAGAAGCCCAAGGCGAAGTACGTTATTGGTCTAGTTTATATAAAAATCATAGAAGTTTTTATTGGGGAATTGCTTTGAAAGACGATAATAAATTAATAGGTACTGCGGGTTTTAATGTAATAAATCTAGAACATCACAGAGCAGAAATAAGCTATGATCTAGATCCTAATTTTTGGGGGCAAGGTATAATGTTAAAATCTATAAAAAATATCTTGAAATTTGCTTATTATATAGGCATTGTAAGAGTCCAAGCAACAGTTATTACAGATAATTCTCGTTCGATTAATCTTCTTGGGAGATGCGGTTTCGTTAGGGAGGGAATCCTTAAAAAATACGAAATAGTTGCAAATGAGCATAAAGATTACTATATGTATGCAAGAGTAGTATAAGTATTGTTGTGTATACTTAAGCCGTCATTGCGAGCAGCCGTAGGCTGCGTGGCAATCTCGCCAAATATCCTGAGATTGCTTCGTTAATTACTTTGTAATTTCCTCGCAATGACGATAATAAGAATTATTAAAATAAACGTAAAAAAAGAAAATTAATGGTAGTAGAAGTTAATAAAAAAGAATTAGTTTGCTCGTTTTGCGGTAAAAAACAGCATGAGGTAAAAAAACTAATAGCAGGTCCTGCGGTATTTATTTGTGATGAATGTATAGACTTATGCATGGATATTATGAAAGAAGAAAGTAAAGTTGCCTTAAAGCAAATTACTTCTTCAATTCCAACGCCGCAAAAAATATGTGGGATTCTAAACGATTACGTAGTTGGACAAGATCAAGCGAAAAAGATTTTGGCAGTAGCGGTATATAACCATTATAAAAGACTTGAATATGTACAATCCGGCAATAATGAGGTTGAACTTAGTAAGTCGAATATCTTACTGATCGGTCCTACCGGTTCAGGAAAAACTTTACTTGCTCAAACGCTTGCTAAAATTTTAGACGTACCTTTTACTATGGCAGACGCTACTTCTTTAACGGAAGCCGGTTATGTCGGTGAAGATGTTGAAAATATTTTACTACGTTTATTAATAGCAGCAGAGTTTAATATAGCAAAAGCACAAAAAGGTATAATTTATATTGACGAGGTTGATAAAATTGCCCGTAAATCGGAGAACCCTTCTATTACTAGAGATGTATCAGGAGAAGGAGTGCAACAAGCACTACTTAAAATTATGGAAGGGACAGTTGCTTCCGTGCCTCCTCAAGGCGGTAGGAAACACCCCCAACAGGATTTTGTTCAACTAGATACTTCAAATATTTTATTTATTTGCGGTGGTGCTTTTATGGGGATTGACAGCATTATAACCGCAAGAACTAATCACAGTTCTATAGGTTTTGCAGCTAACGTAAATATAGATAAAGAGAAAAATAATAGCGAGATTCTTAAATCTCTAGAGATTGAGGATTTAACTAAATTTGGTCTAATTCCTGAATTTATCGGTAGATTACCTATCGTTACGACTTTAGACGAATTAGATAAGCAAGCTTTAATTACAATTTTAACTAAGCCTAAGAATGCTATAGTAAAGCAATATCAAAAACAATTCGAGCTTGATGATGCTGAGCTTGTAATTGGTGATTCAGCTTTAGAAGCTATTGCCGAAAAAGCCTTAGCTAAGAAGACGGGAGCAAGGGGACTTCGTTCAATACTTGAGCATCTTTTGCTTGATAGTATGTATAAAGTTGCTGAGCTAAAAAAACAGCGTGTTACTATTACAAAAGAAGTAGTTAACGGCTTAGCAGAACCGATAATGACTTCTCTCATTTCTACAAAATCAAATAAAAAACAACCGATTATTGAGGATATACCGGCATAAATATGTGTGGATCGTTTTTTCTTTCATTGCGAGGAGAGGCAAAGCCTCGACGTGGCAATCTCGTCAAATATCCTGAGACTGCTTCGTCAATTACTTCGTAATTTCCTCGCAATGACGATTAAATGTCTGCACAACAATGTCTGCTCGTAATGATGAGGTGGTATCCACATAACAACACCGGCTTGAACCACAGGACAACATAAAATTTATCCTAAACTAGTGTTATAATGATTTAAATACCATTAAGAAAAAAATAATAATCAGACTGATAAATGCTGGTCAACCTAGGTAGAACCATAATTTAAATAATTTATAATATTTTTTCGGTAGGTGGGTTCGCTGTTTTAATGCTTCAAGTGCCATATTTCGTAGTTTAATTTGAATCCATACCACTGGAAGCCAACAACTACCGGTGATTATGTATCCGATAAAAGTTAAGATAAGCCGTAAATCAGAATAATTATAGCCAAGCATATTTACTAATATTATGCCGCTAACCGGTTGAATTATCACAGTTGGAGTAGTAAAAAGAAGATCAGCTATAACTGTAGTGCGAGCTGCATATGCCTTTGCATTCAAATTATAATGAACTGAAAAAATTGGACAAAAAATAGTTGGTGTATCTTGGTAATAAGTTAGAATGCAGGCAATAACTTATAGGATATAAAATGACAAGAAAACAGATACGGAATTTCAGTGCTAAAGAGAAGACAAGGATAGTGTTAGAATTATTAAAAGAGGATGTAACAATATCACAGTTATCATCTAAATATGAGGTTAGCAGCAATAGCATATCACATTGAAAGAAGCAGTTTTATCAAATGCAGCGATAGCATTTGAGCCAGCCAAGGTAGTTAGTGAATATCAAGAGCAAATTAATAGACTTAAGGAACAGAATGATGAACTAGCGAAGGATTTGGGGAAAACTACAATCGAGAGGGGGTCGCACCTCCATTTTGCAGATGTGGGTATTAAATGCTATACGTTCAATAAGAGTTCCGATGACTTTATCATGAATATCCAATGACTTGGAAAAACAAATTGTTTTACGTGTCAGTCTTTTGCATCTTGTTCTAAGATTTAAGTTACCCCGTTCTATCCGTTGAGTATATTTTTTACTAACAATGTGTTTTTTGGGATCTAATAACCTAGCATAACTTCCCCATCCATCTGTAAAGTAAAAAGTAACCTTAAAATCCTCCGGTTTTTTTTCAGTAATGATTCTGATGTGCTATCACATCTTGTACCAAAAGTATAAGCAACTACTTTTAACAAAATCTTATCCAAAGAATATCAAAGCCATCTTTGTTTGGATTTATTCTGTACATAAGGCCATTGTTCATCTATTTCAGGAGCAATAATTACTTCTATCGTATTGATAGAATGATTTATCTTTTTTAACGCTAGATTTTTTTAAAACACGGATAACCGTATTGATACCCACTTTTAATACTCTTACTGTATCCCTAACTCCAGAGCCATTGATTGACATATCTACTATCTGAGTCTTGACTCCAGGCTTAGAGGCATTATTAATATATTACAGTTAAAAATATCGATTACACTGCTTGCATTGATATCTCTGTTGTTTTGAAATTGAATATCCCGCCTTTACTACTTTTTCTGTGTCGTTACAATATCTACACTTAACATCTATTCTTGATCTACACTTAACATATATTCTTGTCATAACTCCTTAACTATAATTCTCTCTTATTACTGTTTGAGGATTATAGACTATTCATGCTAAGCTGCAATACGGGGGCGCGGCCATAATGGGCAGTATAGTATATCTATCTCGTCTAATATAGAATATGAATTTCTAAATTATCATACATTATTACAAACTTTATCAGATTATCCATTGTATATTCAGCTATGGACATGTCATTCTGGAGCGGTGCATGACATGATGTATAAGTTTAAAGTAGGAACTATTATTATAGCTCATACACATAAACTGGATCTCGAAGACACTTTGTGCGCTGACGATGCACTATGTAGGTCGATAATGCATTATCACGCAAGTACCAATATTACACCTCAGGAACAATTTTTATATGACTTGGGTTTTAATGTAGGTATTGCATCATGGGGATCAGTGACAAAGGATGGTGTCATAACATATACTACTACTGATTTCTTAACAGATCGCACACTATATGATTTAACGGATATATTAAGTGATAATATCACGGTTGATTACATGGTAGATACAATTATTAGAAATGAACGTAGTACATTTGGTAAGTACTTACAATGCAATAGTAATACTGCTGCAGCATATGACGGTGCATACTATATTCAATGTAAACTAGAATATTTTTTTACTCAGCAACGCGCGGGTAGTATTGATCTCAAGATATTAGAAAATTTTTTAGATTTATTAGTTGGTTATAATAGTGAATCCAATTGCACCAGTCGCAACACACCAGATTTCGATTTAGCACTTCTCAATGCAATCATATATATGAAAGATAATGGCGTAATTAAAGTATTGTTGAAATATGTAAATAATCCAAATATTAATATTGGTGATATACCAATCATTATTGCTGTATTAGAAGATGATAACATAGAACTATTTAATATGTTGCTTGCATTCGGTGCTGATCTTAATATTACGTCATATGTCGATGGAACATCTCCATTACATATTGCCTCTCAGAACAGTTTACAGGAGGTTGCAACAGCTCTAATTAACAATGGAGCAGATCCCAATATCCGCGATAACAAGGGTAATACTCCTTTAATTTATGCGATACTCGCCAAGGAACCTAAGAAAGAAATAATTGAACTACTTATTACTAGCTCTAATATTAATTTGGATATAAAAAATGACGATGCTCAGTCTGCATTACATATTGCAACAAAGTATAATCATATAAATATCGTAAAATTATTGCTAGATGCAGGGGTGAATGTAAATGCAGTAAATGATGATGGCGATACCGCTTTGCATTTGGCACTACAATACCATTATATGGATATAGCAAAATTATTATTTAGTAATAGCGAGGTAGATATTTATGTCCCAAATAATCTCTCCCTGACCCCTGTGCAGCTTGCCATCTCTCTTGTTGCTGATGATCATGAGTTAGAAAAACTAATGCATTCAAAAGTAACTATAACCAGACATCATCTAAATATATCAAATAATAAGGCGGAGAGCAAGATAGCAGTAGAAACAGACGACTTAAATAAGTCTGCCCATGATCAGGAACTCGCTGTACAGGGACAAGATAATAACATATATGATACTATTTTAACATAATAGTACTAAATTTATTATGCCATCCAATCATACATTAGGTTTTTATAAAAATAATTTACGATGTTTTGTATTAACCAATAATGAAGGAGGGGTGTTGGAGATATTAAATGGATACGCTCATACTGATATTACTGGCCCCGCTGGTACTAGCCTCCTATTAACAGCTATCAATAGAAACTATCGAGTGATAGTGAACATGTTATTGCAAAAAGGTGTTGATCCAAACTGTATTGGATATGATCAGAAAAGTCCGTTAGAAATATCTACAATTTTATTATCTGACTGCTTTCTTACAAAAACATTACTTGATTATGGTGCAAATCCTAGTGTTACAGTTCATAATAAGCCCTTGTTATTTACTATTATTAGTAATGGAAGTGCGTGCAATAAAATTGCCGAAATATTGTTAAGTAATCACAATACTGAGATAAATCCCCAAGATCAGCACGGCAATACATTACTAGATAAAGTGATTTCATATAATAATCATGACTTAGCGGATATTATTATTCATTTACAGCAATTAGAAAATGCATTGTCAATCGGCGATATAGAAATCAATCATTTTTCCAATAAGCATCTTAAAATATTTACAAAGAGGCAAATATCTAAAATTACAACAGGCAATTCTCATAAGACACTAGATCAATTCAGTAAAAATATATCAGACGTAATAAAGTATAAGCAATTAGTTAGTAACATTCCTGATCATTCAGAAATCTTACAACAAGTTGAAGAAAACATTACAATGTTTTTTAGTTTAAAATATATGGCTGCACAAACATTAAGAAACTACAATATTCCAGTTGTTGTGAATGAGGACATACCTAAAATGCTATACCATCAGTTAGAACAGGATTATAATATATCTTTAGTCACTACCGTTCCAGTACTTGCAGAGGATTCGGGTTTATAGGCTGAATTTAAATAACCAATATCATGGGATATCGCACTTAGTAATAGATAATATAGCAATTTCCTCTAATGTCTCTAAAAGTTTACTTTTGGAGACTGATAAAATTCTAATGTGGTATATACACAGCATGTTGCATATATTGAACTAGATAAATAATTCAATATATGACAATATAAAACTAAATATATTAATCTGAAAGTAAGGACATATGGAATAAGTGTTATTTATTCCATAAATAAGTCATTTTTAAGCAAGTTTTATCAATAAGTATAAAGTTAGGAGGCTATTATGAGTTCAGAAAACAATCAAGGCACTATGGAACAAATGAAAGATAAAGCAAAAGATTTAGCTGATAAAGCCAAGGATGGCATCAATAATATGAAGGATAAGGCAAAAGAAATAATAGATGACATAGAGAAGAAGGTTGATGATAAGAGATAGGTATATACTATCTTCACACTTCCATTATATTCTTTGCGTTATTCCAAACTGAAGGAGTGGTTAATTGGTTATATAGCATGAAAGATATTAGTACGGAAAACAAGTGTTTTCCGTGCATGCTAGTTGGTTATATGAGAGTTTCTAGTGAAAATGAACGCCAAGTGTTCGATCTTCAATATGATGCACTTATTAAAGAAGAAGTTGATCCAAGACATATTTTCAAGATAAGGTCAGAGGAACAAAAGATAATAGAAAAGGATTACAAGAAGCTCTGGCATCGTAAAGTTAAGAGGGAAGTAAATTAAGTATTGAGCAAACGCTGGTTATATCATCGTTTTAATAGTAGCTACCGAGATGTTCAAGAACAGATGGCATATCGAGGTATTATTTTGAGTCATGAGACTGTAAAATTTTGGTACAATAAATTTGCGGTTTATTTTTAAGATGTTATCAGGAAGAGAGAGGAAGCCGACTGATAAATGGCATTTAGATGAAATGAACATTAAGATTAAAGGGGAAGTATTTATATTATGGAGAGCTGTTGACTCTGAGGGGGCCGTGCCCCCGTATTGCAGCTTAGCATGAATAGTCTATAATCCTCAAACAGTAATAAGAGAGAATTATAGTTAAGGAGTTATGGCAAGAATATATGTTAAGTGTAGATCAAGAATAGATGTTAAGTGTAGATATTATAACGACACAGAAAAAGTAGTAAAGGCGGGATATTCAATTTCAAAACAACAGAGATATCAATGCAAGCAGTGTAATCGATATTTTTAACTGTAATATATTAATAATGCCTCTAAGCCTGGAGTCAAGACTCAGATAGTAGATATGTCAATCAATGGCTCTGGAGTTAGGGATACAGTAAGAGTATTAAAAGTGGGTATCAATACGGTTATCCGTGTTTTAAAAAAAATCTAGCGTTAAAAAAGATAAATCATTCTATCAATACGATAGAAGTAATTATTGCTCCTGAAATAGATGAACAATGGTCTTATGTACAGAATAAATCCAAACAAAGATGGCTTTGATATTCTTTGGATAAGATTTTGTTAAAAGTAGTTGCTTATACTTTTGGTACAAGATGTGATAGCACATCAGAATCATTACTGAAAAAAACCGGAGGATTTTAAGGTTACTTTTTACTTTACAGATGGATGGGGAAGTTATGCTAGGTTATTAGATCCCAAAAAACACATTGTTAGTAAAAAATATACTCAACGGATAGAACGGGGTAACTTAAATCTTAGAACAAGATGCAAAAGACTGACACGTAAAACAATTTGTTTTTCCAAGTCATTGGATATTCATGATAAAGTCATCGGAACTCTTATTGAACGTATAGCCTTTTAATATCCACATCTGTAAAATGGAGGTGCGACCACGTAGTGCAGGACAGAATATTGCCGAGAAAACCGCTATTACCTTTACTTGGCTTAATAACATTGTTTCAGACACAAACGATGATACAGTTATCAATATTGAACCTACAGAAGTAGTACCATGCATGGGTTGAAGTTTGAATTTCTTAATGCGTTCTTCCTGTGTCATTCCCGCGAAAGCGAGAATCCGGTCATTAAAAAATTTAAACACTCTAAATTTCAAAATTAAAGCTCGATTTATCTCGTTTTTTCTGGATTTCCGCCTACGCGGGAAGGCATTATTGCGTGAATCAATTGCACTTTTGTCACCCCGTGACTTGACCACGGGATCCAGTTTAAAATGCTAAAGTTATTAGTATTTTTGTTGTTTTTATGGATCCCGTGGTCAAGTCGTGGGGTGACGCAGTAGATTTTATCGGTCCACGCAACAAAGCCACGCGGGAATGACATAGAAACTTTAAATCAATTCTTTTTAGGTAATACCGGTAAAAGAAGTTGAATTGTGTATTAAAAAATAAAAAAATACAATATCACTAACTTCTTTTTTTAGAAAATTTATGTATATTAAAAATAAATCAAAACTTTTGTTAATTTCTCCATTTATATTATTAGCAGTAATTTTACCAACATTTTTGTTATTAGAAATTTATGATATAAGCAAAAATGGTTTCTATAGGAATAACATAGATCGAGGGTTTTTTTATTACAATTTTTCATCACCATTATTACAAGAAAAGTTAGAAAAATCAAATTACACTATACAACTAGCAAAAAATCCAAATATTCCTTACAGAATTGCAATTTTGTGTAGATATGATCCTTTGGCTTGTATGAGAATACAACAAGCAGCAAGTAATCTTGGATGGGAGTCTTTGCTCATTTCAGCTACAACTCATCCACTAGATGTGGCTAGAATTCATGGCATAGTTAGTCAATTTAATCCTGATTTTACTATATCTGCAGCTGATTTTGGTGTAGTAGCGGGTGTTAAGAACTACTTGGTCTTGCATTTTCCTTGTTTAATTAATCCTGATTTAAGTAAATACTATTGTCCGAACCCTCTTCGGTATGATGGATTGCTTGCTGTTACGGATTTAAAAAGAATTAATCAATATTATGAAAGTATTTCTATACCTGTAATTGATTTTAAGTTTTCACGACCTAAAACAGAATTTATTAAAATTAATTATTCAAGGTTATTTATATGTGGTTATAATTGGGATAATACTCGCACTGGTCTTAAGTATAAAAAATTATATCAATTACTTGATAAGCACAAAGATGTTGATATATACGGTCCTAAGCAAGCTTGGAATGGTCTTAATTCATATAGGGGATTTATACCATATGACGATCAACTATTTGTTGATGCAATAAGAAAAAGTGGTATTGGCTTAGCAATTCATTCGGAAGGACATAATACTGAAAATTTTCCTTCTGGACGAGTTTTAGAACTTGTTAGTTCTTCAGCATTAGTAATTGTTGATGAAATTCCATGGGCAAAAGAAACTTTTGGCGATAATATATTATATATAGAAACTTTAAACAAATCTCCTGAGGAAATATATTCTCAAATAAATCAACATTTAAAATGGATAAAGTCTCATCCTGAAGAAGCTTACGAAAAGGTAAAAAAAGCTCATCAGATTTATCTCTATAAATTTACTATGGAACAAATACTTACAAATGTAGCTAATATACATAATAAAATTATAAGCCAGGGAAATTAGAAAGCAAATCAGATGTATAAAGTTATACTTATAATTTTTATGATTATTTGGGGTTCAATAAATGTGTACGATTCTTCATTTACTAGTTTTTTTATTATAGATTTTTACCTATAGAAAAAATTGCTAAACTGGATTTTATTAGTGATGAAAACCTGCAAGCTGGTAGGTTGGAGATGAGTGAACATAAGGTTGTTTTTGCTGGTATTACAAGGAGTAATGCTCCTCATTTACCAAACGCAATACGTCATATAGAGTATATAGGGCAGTTTTTTCAGATTGAAGAATAATAATCTTTGAAAACGATTCTACTGATACTACAAAATTAATGTTAAACTTGTGGCAGTTAGTAAATCATAAAGTAAAGATTATATCACAGGACTTTTTTAACCGAAAAAGACCTTCTATAAACTTCCTAGCGGATATTAGGAATAAATATCTAGAAATTTTAAACACGAGTGAATTTGATAAGTTTGATATAGTAATTATTCTCGATATAGATATAGGTTACGGTATTGATATTAGAGGAATACAAGACAGTTTTAGCAAAATTGAACGTTGGGATGTTATATGCTCAAATGGAATATTTAATTCTCAAGGGCAAATGTATGATGCTTTTGCGCTCCGTAATGAAGAGTTTTCCGATACACCAGCTGAATATAGCCTAAAAACCGGCCAAAATTATTATCCTACGAGAAATATTTCTCCCATGCAGAAAATATATCTCCCAGATTCAGATTTGCTACCGGTAAATTCGTGTTTTAACAGTCTTGCAATATACAAAAGAAAATTCTTTGAAAACTGCTCTTACGATTCCATAAAAGAAGATTGCGAACATTTGTATTTACATGAGTGTATGCGTTCTAAGCATAATGCAAGGATATTTATGAATCTAGCGCAAATTATTCGTTAGGAGCATTATAGCGCCAAGTAAGGTATACGGCAAATTTATTTATAATTTTGCCTCTATCTGGGGCTGTTCATTCGCCTCTACTTCAATAATCTCTGATTTAGAGGAAACAATTTGATAACGCTCTAATGCTGCCGGCATGGCTTTATTCCCTGAATCAATGCCGAGTTTGTGAATGTTCTTAACTCTTGACATAAGGTTGCGATTAAACGAAGCCGCAAATTTATCGTAATTAGTAACCATATTATGTAGGTTATTACCTATTTTCTGAGAATAATCGGCTATAGTACCTATAGAGCTTAATAACTTCCTGACTTCTTCTATGATAACCTTATAATTTTCTGAACGCTTATGATCGGTAATCTGGAATCTTGCAAATGACAGCATATTCATAAGCCCCGCAGGTCCTACGGGAAAGATATTACAGCTCCAAGCTTTTTGTAAAAATTCAGGATCAGCTGCAATAACTTTCTCAACCGCTTGCTCAGTTGGCAAAAACATTAAAGTAATAACATTATTAAAACTCCAATCCTTTTTGTTTAGGTTGGTTAAAATATTTTCGGCATAGTCTTTATTAGTCAGGGATTTTAAATGATAATTCATAGTTTTACTCAGATTCCCATTATTATCCTGTGCGTCAACTAGAAACTTTGAAGCTTTGGAATCAATAACCATTAAATTACCTGAGGGTAGAAAGATAAGGGCGTCAGGTCTTAGCTTTCCGCTGTCTAGCGTAGTTAGGCCGTATTGCATAATAAAATCTAAATTAGGACGTAAGCCCGACGATTTTAGGATATTCTCAAGCGTAATCTCGGCAAGTAACCCCGCGCCGATAGGAGAAAGCAGCGACTGTTTTATCAAATCAACCGTACCTTTTGATCGCTCAATATCTTTATTTAATGCACCTACCATCGTAATTAGCCGCTCAAACTCGCTGTTAAACTTTCCTGATGCAGTAGCAATATTTTTCTCTGAAATCTCTCTTGCTGCTGTATTTTCCATTTTATGAATTTCGATTAATTGCTTGGATAAATCCTTACCTAAATCAAATAAAGCAGCTTTTGCTGATGAAAACGACTCGCTTCTTATTTTTTCCGTATCTTTGATAGTTTGGTCCTGATATTCTACTTTACACCTCAATTGCTCAATTTTCTGCAAATATCCTATTTTTTCTTGATTCAATAATCGGTTGTTATTGCTAATTTCTAGATTCTGCTCCGATAAGAATTGTAGCTGCGTTTTTAAGGTTTTAGTTTTTACATAAAACCAAATTATTAAAGCTAATAAAATAAGTAGTGTAGTTATGATAATCGGTAATAAATAAGGCATATGTTTTGTAATTTACGTGATCATTTCGACGTTTAATTATAAGCTGTATCCTCGCACATACCAATAAATGTAGCTGGATTGACTATATTCACTTTATCTTCTAGCGGTCCGAGTGGCTGAGCCGGTTTTAACAATTCCGGCGTTAATATAAATTTAGTTTTTTTCTCGATATTCGATAAAAAAGGTAAATGTAAGCTATGAGGACTGTATATTATTGCGTATTTATCCCATTCCGGGTATTGTCTATTCAAATACCCTTTATATTCAGATGGACCATATACTTCTATACTGCCAAATTTATATTTTTTTAAAGGGTATAGCTCATAATCATAAAAAAATCATTTGGATATTTATTATACATACTTTGATTAAAATGAACAAATTTATCATTTTCTTGATGAAATACGAAAATATCTAAACATCTTATCCCACAAATTACATAAATTTTATTGTGTTTAACACGATATCCTAATTGCTCAAATTGTGGTAATATTTGTTGCAACCGTACTTCATTCTCATGTATTATGCCTATATCTAAATCATCGTCAAAAGGAATTATACCTTGATGTCTAACGGCTCCAAGCAGCGTACCGCCTTCTATCCAATAATTAATATTATTCTTACCAAGTATCTCATGAGTGTCTTTCATTAGCTGATAAAGGCCAATAGCTTTTTTCTCACTAATTCTGTATTTTTTTACTTGCTCATCATTTAAGGTTACATATCGCCAGTCATGTTCTAATATATAAGCATAACACAATACACCGATGAAAATAGTAAGAATTAAGCGTAAAATATTTTTAAAGGATAATATCGACTTTAATTTTATTATCTTGAATCTTAAATTATATTTTCCCTGCTGATATAACAAATCGGTTATTATTTTAACGTGTTTAAAAGCTTACTCTATCCTCTAAGGGACCAAACGGATGAGCCGGTTTTAACAATTCCGGCGTTAATATAAATTTAGTTTTTTTCTCGATATTCGATAAAAAAGGTAAATGTAAGCTATGAGAATTATGTATTACTGTATACTTATCCCATTCCGGATATAGCCCATCTAAATTTGCTTTAGGATCAGCCGGGCCATAAACCTCTATACTACCGAATTTATATTTTTTTAAAGGGTATAGCTCATAATCATAAAAAAAGTCGCTTGGATATTTATTGCGAGTAGTTAAGTTAGTATGAATAAATTTGTTCTGTTCTTTATGAAAAATAAAAATATCCAAGCAAACTTTTTTACATATATTGTAAGACCGTTCAAAAGAAACAGTATAACCTAGCTGTTCAAATTGTGGTAATATTTGTTGCAACCGTACTTCATTCTCATGTATTATGCCTATATCTAAATCATCGTCAAAAGGAATTATACCTTGATGTCTAACGGCTCCAAGCAGCGTACCGCCTTCTATCCAATAATTAATATTATTCTTACCAAGTATCTCATGAGTGTCTTTCATTAGCTGATAAAGGCCAATAGCTTTTTTCTCACTAATTCTGTATTTTTTTACTTGCTCATCATTTAAGGTTACATATCGCCAGTCATGTTCTAATATATAAGCATAAAAAAATATACCGGCAAATATAATAAGAATTAAGCCTAAAATATTTTTAAAGGATAATATCGACTTTAATTTTATCACCTTGAACCTCAAATTTTATTTCTTCTGCCGATGTAACGTTTTTTAAATCTTCTGTTAGTTCTTCAGATAATTTTATGCTACTAACTTCAAGTAATTTTATCGGAGCTTTTATAGATAGGTTCTTCTCGGCTTTGAATTTCCTGACGATGTCTAGAATTTCAATTAATCTTTCTGATTGCGTTACATCGATTTCATAGTATAAA
Source organism: Rickettsia endosymbiont of Cantharis rufa (assembly GCF_964026445.1). Classification (NCBI taxonomy): domain Bacteria; kingdom Pseudomonadati; phylum Pseudomonadota; class Alphaproteobacteria; order Rickettsiales; family Rickettsiaceae; genus Rickettsia; species Rickettsia endosymbiont of Cantharis rufa. The sequence continues at coordinate 311,160 of NZ_OZ032150.1, read as the reverse complement.
TTGCTATAATTTACCCAGCCACCTTTTATATGAATAGACCTCCTATCATTATATAATATCTGATATAATTCTTCAGTAATATGCGGTATAAACGGAGCAAATAACTTTAATAGCGTTTGCATTATGTGATAGAGTGTTAATATGCTACTATATTGCCCTTGTGGGTTTTTGTTTTCTTCATCATAGCTTCTAGTTTTACTAATCTCTAAATAATTATCACAAAATACCGACCAAAAAAACTTTTCTGTCAGCTGCATAGCATTTGCATATTCATAATTTTGTAACTCATTTGTAGCTAGATTAACTAGCTCTACTAGTTTATTAATTATCCATTGATCAAACTCGTTAGTGATTTTTTCTTTAACATCCAAAAGCTTTGCTTTTTTATCTTCATCTTTTAATTTATCAAAATGTATAGAAACAAATTTAGCAGCATTCCATAGCTTATTAACTAGTCGCTTACCATTTTTCATAACATCTTCAGAGTAGGAGGTGTCAGCTCCAAGTCTTGAATTTGCCGACCAATAGCGTATTACGTCAGAACCGTACTGCTCTAGCAGTTTTTCAGGAACTAAAACATTGTCTTTGGATTTTGACATTTTACTGCGGTCTTCAGCTAAACACCAACCGCTTACCATGATATTTTTCCACGGTAGAGTATTTTGGTGTAGATGTGCTTTTAGGATTGTATAGAATGCCCAGGTTCTAATAATTTCGTGTGCTTGAGGTCTTAAATCCATAGGGAATAATTTATTGTGTCTATCTTTATTAACAGCGAAATTATCAGAAATCCCATGAGTAGAAAGCTGCGGCGAAACAGAACTTGTTGCCCAAGTATCCATAACATCCAAGTCAGGCTCTACTTCCTCCTTACTATAGCCTATAGGTAAATCTTTTAAGGGATCGACAGGTAGCTGTGAAATATCGGCATATAAAATTTTACCTTTTTCTCCTATTACTTTAGAGTACCAAACAGGAAACGGTATACCAAAATAACGCTGCCTACTGATGCACCAATCCCAGCTAATGGCATTAATCCAGTTCTCAAGTCTAATTTTCATACTTTTAGGATGCCAGTTTAACTCAGTTGCTCTTTTAAGTAACGCTTCCTTATGTGATATTGTTTTAACAAACCATTGCGGTACGGTTAGTATCTCAAGAGGAGCGCCTGACCTCTCGGCACATTTAACGGTTTGAGTTATCTCTTCTTGCTTAATAAGCAATTCCTGCTCTTTTAAAGTATCTATTATTTTTGTTCGAGCTCCTTTAATTTTCAATCCGTCTATACCGATATCATGAGGAAAATCTATTATACCTTTTTTAGTAATAATAGTTTTTAAAGGTAGATTATGCGTTTTCCACCAAGTAATATCGGTTTGATCACCAAACGTACAGCACATAACTAATCCACTGCCTTTATCTTGTTGTACTAAAGAATCAGCAAGCAGTGGAATTTTCTCATTAAAAAGCGGAGTTATAGCAAATTTGCTTACCAGGTGCTTATAACGTTCATCGTCAGGGTGATAAAATACGGCTACGCAAGCTGGTAGTAATTCCGGTCTTGTAGTTGCTATTGTAAGCGGGTCTCCTTGCTCGGTTTTAAACGTAATATAATTCATGAAAGAGGTTTTTTCCTTGTCCTCAATATCGGCTTGAGCAAGAGCAGTACAATCTACCGGATCCCATAATATAGGCTGATCATTGCGATAAATTTCGCCTTTCTTAACTAAATCAAGAAAAGACATTTGTGATATTTTTCGTGATAACGGGCTGATAGTTTGGTACTCTAAACTCCAATCAACCGATAAGGCTATTTGGTTAAATAGACTTCTAAACTTCCCTTCTTCACTTGCTACTACCCCTTCACAAATATTTATAAACTCGTCTCTACTCATATTGTAAGCCTTGATCTGCTTTTGCTTTTCAACAAGTCTCTCGGTCGGTAGTCCATTATCGTCAAACCCCATAGGATAAAAGATATTTTTACCGATCATACGCTGAAAACGTACGATAAAGTCGGTTTGCGTATAGCTGTAAACATGCCCGATATGTAGCTGCCCCGAAACTGTCGGAGGCGGAGTATCAATTACATAAGTTTCTTCTTTTGGAATATTTGAATCATACGCATAAATTTGCTGTTCTTGCCAAATCTGCTGCCACTTTTTCTCATTTTCGATAAAATTATAATTCTTTGGAAATTCTTTCATATACTTTATTTTTGTTAAGAATATTATTATAAAGGTTATATGTGATTATGACAATAGAGCTATCGCTAATAATATTTAGCAAATAATAAACCTATAATTGAAAATATAAAAATTCATGTGTATAATGCTAATTATTATTAAACTAAAAATTTTATGGATAAAAATATCATTAATTCAGGGTATTTAGAATTTGTAGAGCAATTAAAAATTCGAGTATCTGAAAGTCGTTATCAAGCTACAAGGTCAGTAAATACTGAGTTAATAAAGTATAATGACCTGAAAAATCAAGACAAAATATATGAACAATGTACTTGGTAATTTTGTTCAAAATTAAGCTGCTATTTGTGTATGATGTGGTATACTATCGAGATATACATTCATGGGTTTTTTATACCCAATACTTGAATGAAATCTCTGATAATTATATTTACTGATATAATCATTGATACCCTCTTTAAGTTCTCCTATATTTTGATAATCATTAATAAATATACAATTATATTTCAGTGTCCTAAAGAAACGCTCAATAACAATATTATCAATACTTCTGCCGCTCGCGCCCCCGTATTGCAGCTTAGCATGAATAGTCTATAATCCTCAAACAGTAATAAGAGAGAATTATAGTTAAGGAGTTATGGCAAGAATAGATGTTAAGTGTAGATCAAGAATAGATGTTAAGTGTAGATATTGTAACGACACAGAAAAAGTAGTAAAGGCGGGATATTCAATTTCAAAACAACAGAGATATCAATGCAAGCAGTGTAATCGATATTTTTAACTGTAATATATTAATAATGCCTCTAAGCCTGGAGTCAAGGCTCAGATAGTAGATATGTCAATCAATGGCTCTGGAGTTAGGGATACAGTAAGAGTATTAAAAGTGGGTATCAATACGGTTATCCGTGTTTTAAAAAAATCTAGCGTTAAAAAAGATAAATCATTCTATCAATACGATAGAAGTAATTATTGCTCCTGAAATAGATGAACAATGGCCTTATGTACAGAATAAATCCAAACAAAGATGGCTTTGATATTCTTTGGATAAGATTTTGTTAAAAGTAGTTGCTTATACTTTTGGTACAAGATGTGATAGCACATCAGAATCATTACTGAAAAAAACTGGAGGATTTTAAGGTTACTTTTTACTTTACAGATGGATGGGGAAGTTATGCTAGGTTATTAGATCCCAAAAAACACATTGTTAGTAAAAAATATACTCAACGGATAGAACGGGGTAACTTAAATCTTAGAACAAGATGCAAAAGACTGACACGTAAAACAATTTGTTTTTCCAAGTCATTGGATATTCATGATAAAGTCATCGGAACTCTTATTGAACGTATAGCCTTTTAATATCCACATCTGTAAAATGGAGGTGCGGCCCTTTTGCATATTCCATATGGGATTTATTGCTAGTAGTTCCAATTGTGATACATGATTTATAAAATAGCTAACCGGTACAACTAAATTAGATATTTGACTTTAAGCAAATATACTTCCACTTATTAAAAGCATAATAATCACTAATATATATTTTTTTATAATATTTGATAATTTTAAATTTCTGGCTGTAAAAATTTATAACTTTTCTACTAAAAGTCAATAAAAATTTGAGGTTAGACTGGGCATTACCTAAAAAGAATTGATCTAAAATTTCTATGTCATACCCGCGAAAGCGGGTATCTAGGCTAAAAAAATTTTAATTTTAAAGATTTTTTTTATTATTAATTTTACTTTTTAAATAAAGCTTTTAAAAAGCTTTAAAGTACTGGATTCCCGTTTTCGAGGGAAGGCGTTGTTACGTGGATACAAGTCGTCATTGCGAGCGAGCATTAGTGAGCGTGGCAATCTCAGGAATTTTCCCCAAAATTGCTTCGTCAATTACTTCGTAACTTTCCTCGCGATGACGTAAAGTGCACACAACGGCAACACCTACGAAAATAAACGAAAATTGGAATATAGAATAAAAAAAGCCCTCTTTTTTTCAAAGAGGGCTTTTTTCTTGAGAAATTTATAAACTTGCTAATCGGGGGCGATTAGAAGTTTACACGGACTTTTAGAATACCTTGATGTGCAGTATATTTACTTGCAATCTGAGCATCGTAACCTATTCCGTATTCCATCTTAGCATCAGGTCTTATGCTTGCACTTAAACCTAAATTATAAGATGTTTTAGAAGTTCTATCAGGTTGGCTGATGAACGGAGTAACTTGTCCGTCTAACTGAGATTGAGTTTTAGATAATCTACCATTTACTTTGTGAACCACAAAAGCATGAGCTTCCGGATATACCGCAAGATCACTAAAGTTCATAGTACCACCCATTACTCTAGCACCGACTATTAAATCGGTTCTATTGCTAAACTTGCTGTTAACTTGCCTGTTTGCAACTGTTGAACCGGTTTCTTTGTAGTTTTCGTCAGATGACTTTAAGTAACTAAGCCCTGCCATTGGAGTTACTAATAAACCTTCCATTGCATTGTAATCATAACCAACTGTTAAGTTACCGCCGAATGTCATGTTATCGTAATTACCAGCAGCGATTTGCTTGATCATATTTCCGTTAGCATCGAAGAAATAATGCTGACTTTTGTTCTTCACTTGGTTTAAGCTAAATATTGCACTACCTTGAGCAAAGAAATTCTCAACAAACTGCTGTGCACCATATAGAGAGAATGAGAAACCGTTGACGTCGGTTTTATCACCTTTCTTATGATCTTGGTGTTTAATATCAGTTTTAGTGATACCAATAGCAGCACCGATCATTAAGTTATCGTTAGCTAGCGTATCTAGACCGATTACGACACCGGTGGTTTTAGCTTTATAACCAGCTACACCGCCTTTTTTACTTTGATGTGCATCAGTGTAGAAAGTTTTTGCCCATATACCGTAAGCTACATTGTCAACAGCTTCATCACCGGCAGCAACCGATGCAACTGCTCCAGCTTCAGGCCCAGCCATTTCAACAGTTTCAGGAGTACCTAGATATCTAACAGCATTTACTCTGTTACCAAGGTGAGCTTGGATATCTTTAGCTACATCTAATTGCGCATTAGTTACAGCTGCACTTGTATCGGTAGTAATAGCTCCAACAAAGTTAGCTGCATCAGCAGTGTTTTTAGCTAAAAGCATATTGTTATATGCTGCAGTGTTAGTTGCACTTAAGAATGTCGCAACGTTCTGACCTATACCAGCCGCACCTGCAAATTGGCAACTTCCGATAGCTGTTGTAACTACGTTTGTCGCATCGTTAGTACGTGTCAACACGTAATCTTGATTAGCGTCACGTATTAATCCGTATTTTACAAAAATATTACTTCCAGTTACGTTAAACTTAGGATCACCTAAAGTACCGTTAAATCTAGCACCACCTTGGATTAAAGTATAAGTTTGTGTACCACTGAAATTTGCATTGGCACTATCTTGTACGTTAATGGTTGTTGCTCCTATAGTTGTTGCATTAACTTGAGCACTTTCCGCAATAACGATATGACCTATATTACCGTTTGATACTGTTAAGTCAGTAGTAAGAGAAGCATTGCCTCCCCATGTTGAAGTATCGCTTTCAAATGCTAAGGTATTTGTTACAAGGTTAATATTACCGTTAATAGCAGTTGTGCCTCCACCTAAAATTACCTTCGATCCTGTAACATTTAAGTCAACATTACCAAAATTGGTTGTTGTAGAATATATATTTCCTAGTAATTTTTCTAATGAACTGGCAGGACCCGTAAACTGCACGGAAGCTACAAGAGTATTAGCAGCCCCTATATTACCGACAGATGCGCTACCTAAGTAAGTTACAGTACTGTTATTAGCTTTAACAGTAGCGACTGTACTTGTAGAAGTAGAATTTGTACCGTCAACAAACCTTACGTTAGAGTTACCGTTAGCACTTCCAAGAGTGATCGTACCGTCAAAATCTTTTCCGGCTATACCACCTGTAGTAACAGTTAAACCGTCCTTAATTATTGCGTTAGTTGCAATAATATTACCTAAGTTGTTATAGTCTGTAGTAAACGTTACTTGCTTTAACTTTGGTGTACCGTTACCAATACCTAAACCGTAAATTGTACCAGGGGTATTAGGAACACCATCGCTAAGAGTCACAGTACCTTGATTATTGTTTACACTAGCGATACCTGCGTATAATGTAGTAGCATTAGCGATTATGCCATTATCGCTTTCAAGACCTAGGCCTACGATATTATCCTCATCACTGATGACTTGACCGTTAGCGATTGTACTATCAACCCCTGATACTACTACAGCAGGAGCAACAAATCTACCATTCACCGGACCATTACCAACTTTACTTGTAATTGTTAAAGGAATTGTGTTGCCTGCATCGTTGATTGGAATACCACTAGGTAAAAATATAGCCGAATCTAAACTTGCCTCTGTAAAAACAATTGTATCAATTTCAACACCATGATCATTACCTGCATTACCGGTTTCATTAAATGTTACGTTACCAGAACCGGAAACTGTTATTTGCGCTAAAGCATTCACAGGTGCAGCTTGTTTGTTTAATGTTACGGTAATATCATCAGCGTTAACGAATTGTACTATACCGGTATTATCGACAGATGCGATATTATCTGTAGTATAGTTACCGCCGATTTGTAAGGTTGAAGTAGCTTCAATTGTAGTTTCACCGTTAAATATTGCGTTACCTGAGAACTTAGCCGTAGTACCGTTATTTAATGCTACAGTATTAAACTTATTACCTTGCTGACCGCCGACTGTACCGCTTACTATATTTGTTCCACCGACATCAAAGACAACAGAACCTGTGTTAGGATTGGTAGTAGTGATGTTATTGGCATGTAAATTAACATTTTTACTGAAAATTAATTGAATATCCGCATTAACTACAGGTGCAGCAAAGTTCACTTCAGAAAGTGGAGCTGCAACACTACCTAAATTTGTATCTGCTATAAGAGTGGTATCGCCCGCACCAGTATTAGCAGCAACTATTATTTTACCTTGGCCGGCGGCATTAGTAGTTTTAGCTATTAAATAATGATCGTGACCAAGTTGTACTGAACCGTTATTTCCAATAACTAACTCAGCAATAGCAGCATCACCACTATTTAAAATTGTTTTACTTGAACCGACATTTAATTGTCCAAAAGATTTATTATTTGTAGATGGGTTATTTACAATATCAACAATACCAATTTTACCTGCAATTGCTAAAGTTTGGTTATTTGTTACGGCACTTGCATCTATTATACCTTGTTTATCGGCACCTGCTAATATATCAGAAGTAATTGTTATAGCACCCGTAGTGTTAGTTAAAGATAATATCTCATTAGCTTTAAAATTAATGCCGTTATTAAGAGCACTCTCAACATTAATAGCATTTCCCACCGTAAGCTAAGTTGTTACCGCCTAAAGTAATATTTTTGATAGCTTTACCGACATTACCGCCAGCAGCAATATCAACACCTATACCACCGTTAATAGTTGCATTACCGGTTAAAGCGATTGTACCGTTACCTACTCCCTTTGTATTTACGATATCACCGGTTACGGTTGTACCCTCTTCTAAGGCGAGAGTGTTATCTTGTGCTTTAGCTAAAGATATATTTTGAGCCTTAATTGAGTCACCTTGCTTTAAGGTAAAGTTTGTAGCAGCACCATTATCATCATCTGCTAAAATAACTAATTTTAAAGCGTTATTTCCGCCGATATTACCGTTAATAGCGTAAGTTTTACCATGTAATTCTAATGTACCTTTATTAGCTGTATCTGTATTTACATTTTGAACAAAAAGAGCATTCGTGGCATTTGCAGCTGCTTTATGTATTGTTAAACCATTATCTGTTTCAAAATTAATTGTAGCTAAACTATTGCCGTCAGCACCGATATTACCGGTAACTTCTACATCACCACCGTTAACACTGAAACCGCCTTGGTTATTAGTCCCGCTAGTATTAAGTATGTCACCTGTTACAACATGATTTTGTGTAGTAAATTTGATTAAAGAATCAGCGCTAGTTAAATTAATAGCTTTAGCAGCAAATGTACTATCATTACCATCGTTCCCACCTTGGAATGTTAACTCACCGTTAACATTAACTGCAGCTACAGACTTGTTAGCACCTATGTCTGTACTAACGGTAGAATCACCTCAGAAATTTACCGTACCGTTATTAACTGTTGCACCATCAATAGAGATATTAGCGTTAGCAGTAATACCGGTTATATTAACTCCATCAGCAACATTTAATATCGTAGCATTACCTAAAGCAATACCATCCGCTCCAACAGCACCATCTAACTTAGTATTTGCATTTAGAGTAGCCTGAGCATTTGCAGCTAATACGATTCCTTGTATACCGTTAGTATTACCGATTGTACCATTAAATATAGCTATATTGTTAGCACCAATGTTAATTACACCTTGACCTGGAGCAGCGCCGTTGAAAGCAGCAGTATTACCGAAAATAGCTGTTTTAGTACCGTCTGCACCGTTAGCGGCAAGGCTAACTTTGAATACAGCAGCATCATCTGCAAAATTAACAGGTCCGACGTTAGTGTAAGTATTTACAGGGAAAGCGGCAACTCCGGGAACGCCGTTTAAAGTTAAGGTGTTTCCTGAAGCAAGATTGATTGTTAATAATTGACCTGCTGCACCAGAAACAGATCCGATAGTTATATCTGCACCGTTAACTGCAAAAACACCGTTTTGTAGCACGCTAATCGCACCGAAAGGCACAGTAGGGTTAGCAGCGTTATCATTTCCTCCAGTAGCAGTGAAAGGACCACCTGTTTGCACAACGTAAGTTAAGGAATCACCTGTTACTATTCCAGGAACACCGGCTTGCTCTAAATCAACGTTTGCACCAATATTTTGGTTAGCACCCATAGTTGAGCCTGCAAAACCAGCTACTATGGTAGCTGTAGAAGCAGTCACCAATTCTGCAGAAATTAATTTTTTTAGAAAATTTGGTTTTTGAGCTATATTTTTTTCCTATATTGAAGTTAAAATATTTAGTACTTAGCATCAAAACAATCACAATCGAATATAGGTAGGATATCCTATATTCGATAAGGGAATTAACCTAAAATTTGTTTTAATAGTTTCTAAACTACGGGCTGAGCGTACTATAATATAGTATATAATTACAAGCTTCGCCGTAGTTTTTTTATAAAGTTTTAATAAATGTTATATTTTTTGCCATAATAGCGTTATGTCGTGACATACAGATCGTCATTACGAGGAAAATTACGAAGTAATTGACGAAGCAATCTCAGGATGTTTGACAAGATTGCCACGTCGCTTCGTTCCTCGCAGTGACGGAAGAAAACCGATCCACACTGACAATGCCTGCTCGCAATGACGAGACTTGCACCCCCCTACTTTTCATTAAATATTAGCATTTCAGCTGCATTTTCCCATTTTAGCATTTCATCATATTTGGTATGCCAAATACGTATAATTTCTTTTTCGTATTCTACAATTTGCTCTTCTAATCCTTCAAATTGTTTCACCATTTGACGCGCTTTAGAAAGTACCGTGTCGTTAGTAACGTCAAAAACTTTTTTCAAGTGACGATCTTGTTCTTCTTTGTAATTTAAATGAGCCGCTCTACCAAGCTCGGCATCTTTGTGCATATCCTCACTTCTTATTTGTATTTCAAAATTACGTTTAGAGTGTAAAAGCTGCATTATATTATGGAGAGACTGATAGCCGTTGCTTTTTGGTCTATTGATATAATCCTTGGTGTATAGCAAAGCTAAATGCGGAGAATTCTTAACCACGTCCAAAGCATTGTAGCATAGGCCTTTAGATTTTACTATAACCCTACATGCAATTAAGTCTTTCAGCGCATCAATCGGCACTTCTTTCCTTTTCATCTTTTTTAAAACAGAGTATGGTTCTTTAAGACGCATATATATCTCATTTTCTATCTCTGCTTTATTTAAATCTTCTTTAAGCAGATTAATAATATCACAAATCAAACCCCCTCCTGCTACCTAAAATTCTACATATCTCTATTTTTAGTAAATATTACCTATAGCTTTTAGAACTTGAATCTACAAGACTGTTCATAATACTATTCAAGTAATTTATAAAATTAATTCTTTAACTAAAAATTAAAAAACAGATTAATAGTAAAAATAAATTTTTTCAATGTAATTGTTTAATTAATTTTAACTTAGATTAATGTAGTTCTGTTGTCATCCCGTGACTTGATCACGGGATCTTGCATCATAGACTGCGCCTTAGGATACCGCGGTCAAGCCGCGGTATGACATTAAATGAACACAGCATTACGCAAACAGGTCAGAAAATTTATCTATAGAACCTTCTGAAACACTATCTAAAACTTCAGACATTTTGTCAAATTCTCCGGTACATTCAAGCACTATATCTACTCCTGCATCTAAAACTCGTTTGGTAATATCTACCATACTACCGCTTAAAGCTTTCATATCTATTGCATCGGAAATAATAAGCCCTTTAAAACCAATATTATTTTTAATATAATCGATAACTATTTTGGATAGAGTCGCAGGGTTATGAGGGTCAAGAGCTTTGTAAATTATATGCGCCGTCATAGCAAGCTTAATATTATCATGTTTCGCCAGCTCCTTAAATACTTTAAAGTCTGTATCCTCTAGTTCTTTTAAGCTAGTATCAACAATGGGTAACTCTATATGGCTATCTACTTTAGCTCTACCATGACCCGGAATATGTTTGATACAAGCCCCGACTTTCTCTTCTTGCAAGCCGTTTATAGCAGCTAAACATAGAGGCACGACTACTTCAGGCTCTGAACCGAAACTTCTATCTCCAGCTATATTGTCTGCTCCTTCGTGAATCAAATCCGCTACTGGAGCAAAATCTAGATTAATACCTACTTCTCTTAACTCTTTCGCTATCTTGCTATAATTTTGCTTACATTCTTGGGGATTAGTAAAAGTTTGGGCAGCCGGAGCTTTATAAAAAGTCGGTTCAATAAGTCTTCTTACCCTCCCCCCTTCTTGATCTATAGAGATGATAGTATTTTCACCTGATACTTCTTTTATATCAGCAATAAGGGTTTTAAGCGCTTCTTTATCCTGCTCACCGTTAGCATGTTTTTTAATATTACGACGGAACAAAATTACACCTAAAGGATTATGCTCTTTAAATAATTCTCTTTCAGCATCAGTTAATGCAGAACCGTATATACCTACGATTACAGGCTTTGCCGTTTGTCTTATTGTCATAATATACTCCTTTTAATACGATATATAGTGAATTCATTTGAATTTGGGGACAGTCGTGAAGGTAGAGCCTATAATAATAAGCGAAAGGGTGAATAACGTGCTACTTCGTTCAAATCAATTTACTATAGCGAATACTATACGCAAGTCATTGAGGAAACGGCAAGAATTTTTTTTATTTGAAGAGATAAATTATGGAAGTTGGTAAGTAATATATCGATTCTACTCGATGAACCCTCAAAATTGGCTGCAATGTCTTTGTAAGTCGTCGTATGCTCACGTGCTTCTATACGCTTCGCTCCTTGGCTTATAGACAAAGATTTTTGAAGTAGCTCAATATCATTAGCAGTATAATATTTCCTATTATTTATTTTATAGTTAGATAAACCAGGGATTTTTGTTTCGAGATATCTTAATTGATGTGAAGCAATATTTAAACGTTCAATTACTTCACTAGCAAAATAATATTTTTTTGTTAGGCCTATTGATTTATTGTTTGTCATATTCATTGACTAGGGCCTTTAATTTGGAAGAAGGAGCAAAACGTAAATTCTTTTTTGATTCTATAATTACCGGAGATTTAGTATGAAAATTTATTCCAAGACGTGGATTTTTTTGTTTAACCTCAAAACTACCGAAATTTCTTAAAGTTAATTTTTGCTCTTTTGCTGTTTCTAAAATGTTAGAAAAAACCGTATTAACTATTTCCTCACATAAATTATTTGAAAAACCCAATTTGGAGCTTAACATAGATGCAATTTTTTCTTTGGTAATAGTCATAAATAATACCGATTTTTTAATGATGTGATACCGTGGCTTGACCACGGTATCCAGAAAAAATTAAAAAAAGTTGGACCTCGTGGTCAAGCCGCGGGGTGACAATGGAAGAACCAAAACCCACTAAATAAAATCATGGATTTGCTTTTTCTTTATTATATTCATTAATATTTTTATTTAGATCTTCTAATTTATCAACAAGCTGCTGACGTATTTTTTCTTGCTTTTCACTTCCAGCTTTCTTATAATCTTCTATTTTCGCTTTTATATCATCTGTAGATTTTTGTAGTGCTTTACCTTTTTTATCTTTTTGATCTTTCATATTTTCTTTTATTTCTGCAACGCTTTGTGCTATCTGATCATATGTATTGCTTAAGGTCTGATTAAATTTACCAGCTCCAGTTTGTGCTAGGTTTGTTAAATTGTCTTTTAATTCCTGTAAATTCTCTGTAATTGTTTTTGTACTGCTTGTAGCTACTTCTTCAGTTTGCACTTTATTTGCTTGTGTTTCGTCCTTGGTAGGCGAATCTGCAAAAATGCTAAGTGTTAATAATAAAGTAGCGGTAGCCCCTAATGTTACTAAGATTTTTTTCATTATATTCTCCAATTAATGTTTGTGTTTATTGTTATACTATTCAATTTTTTTACTTAAATTATCAAGTTTTTTACAATAGTTTGTCTATATTCTTCTACTTTATCATCCTTGATTTTTTGATAATCCTGCAAGTCTTCCGTTAAATTTTTGTATTGCTCCTTTATAGTTTCTAAAGAATGGTCTTTACTATCCTTAGCATATTTCTCTAAATCATTAATTTTGATAGATAATTTATCCGCTACTTCATGACATTTTTTACTAAAGTCGACAGTAATAATTTCAGCAGAATTCTTAAGGTTTTTATGTAATTCTTCAAGTGCTTCAGTTATAGTTCTCATAAAACTTCTTTATTGAAATAGTTAATAAAAATTAAACTTAAGTATTATATACCGCTATCATAAATAATATAATTATAAAAAGCAATTTTAAAAAGTACATATTTAATATATAGTTATTGTATAAAATAAATTTGAGGATATCATGACATTAGAAATAGGGAAAAAAGCCCCTGATTTTTCGCTGCATATAGGTAAAGACAAAATTATTAAACTATCGGACTTAAAGGGGCGATTCGCAGTATTATATTTTTATCCGAAAGACGATACGCCCGGATGTACTCTTGAAGCACAAGATTTTAACAGGCTAAAACCGGAATTCGATAAACTTAATACGGTAATTATCGGGGTATCCAAAGATAAACTTGATTCTCATGATAAATTTAAAGAAAGATACGGCTTGGGATTTGATTTAGCGTCTGATGAAAATTCAAATTTATGCGAACAATTAGGGGTATGGATAGAAAAATCAATGTTCGGTAAAAAATATATGGGCATTGACAGAGCTACGTTCTTACTTGATAAAGACGGCATCGTTAAACATATTTGGCGTTCGGTAAATGCTAAAAACCACGCTCAAGGGGTACTTGAAAAATTACGTACTATGACAAACTAATACTCCGAAGTGAAATTAAAGAGTGATAATACGAGGATCAACTGCAAAAAGAGCAAGGGGTTCACAAGACGAGGAGCGGAGCGTATACTTAATACGTGAGCACCGCATAACTTGTAGAATGACGTAGCCAATTTTTGAAGTTCATCGAGTATTACTTCTTCCATCTATTGTGAAACCATAGCCATTGAGAAGGGTTTTGCTTAACCCATTCTCCTAGCATTTGGTTAATATTAAGCATTATATTGTAGCAATCGATTTTATTATCACCGCTTTGCTCAAACTTTAATTGTGGGTGAACTATTACTTTAAAATAGCTACCTTTGGTTCTGATAATTTGACAAGGCATAATCGGATATTTATACTGTAAAGCAAGTTTAGCGATGGCATTTGCAGTCATAGCAGGGCGCCCTAAAAATGGCACTTCAATTCCATCATTCATTTTTTGATCAACAAGCATCGCAATAGCCTCACGTTCCTTGATAGCCCTAACTAAAGCTCTGCTACCGTCAGGACCTTTCGGTATAAGCCTTAATTTATCACTAGCACGGCTTTCATTAATTAACTTATTAACATATGGGTTATTTGCTTTACGATAAATCACGGCGAATTTTGGATAAGATTTATGTAGAAGGTTAAGACCAATATCCCAATTAGCAAAATGACCGCTAAATAATAAAAAAGGTTGCCCTTCAAGCTTTTTTATATTTTCAAACCCAATTATTTCGACTCTATGTTCTAACTCTGTTTCGCTCATTTTGTTAACATACGCACATTCGCCGATAAATCTGCCAAAATTATCCCAAGTTTGATCTATGGTTTTTTGGGTATCAAACATATCGCCGAATACTGCTTTAATATTTCTTCTAGCAATTTTATTAGCAGCAAATAATATGCCGATTTTTCTAGCTATAAAACTACAAATATCTGCTGCTCTATCTATACTGAACATCCCCATTACTTTCAGGAATATAACAACGATAAAATACTCAATTAAATATCTGGGCTTTTTTAAAAATTTTTTCATTCAATAAATCAAGGTTGTTGATAGATAATTCTACATCCAAGCATATGATTACATCATTTAAATCATTAAATTTAACATAATCTTTTCTTGTAGTAATTAAGATAGCATCATGATCTTTAGCTAATGAATATAAATTTTCTAAATCTGCTTGTAAATAATTATAATGGTCAGGAAAGATTTTGTAACCGGTTATATTAAGTCCATAATTTTTTAAAGTCAAAAAGAAGCGCTCAGGATTACCGATGCCGCTAAAAGCAAAGTAATTTTTATTTTTGTCTATATTACTTGAGGGAACTATTTGAGCATTTATTAATTTATCAATATAAAGAGTTAAAATATTCGGTATTTTATCATTGGTACTACTGACTAAAAAAATTAAATCAGCTGCATCAAGGGTCTTATTTGGATATTGTCTTAAAGGACCGGCTGGAATCAAAAAGCCGTTACCGAAAAGCCTTTGGCCATCTATTGAAACTATAGTAGCATCTTTATAAAAATGAGGATTTTGTAGAAAATCATCAACTACTATTACATCAGGTTTAAGCTCGTTAATTAATGGCTGGATTTGTTTAATATTTTTAGTAGTAATAACTGTTCCGTGCTTTGCAAGTATTACCCCTTCATCTCCTACCTCTAATGCTGTATGTCCTTGATGTATGGTAGTTGCATTTTTAAGGTTACTACCGTAAGCCTTAGTGACTATTACAAAACTTACATTTCTAGCTCTTAGTAATTTGGCTAGATATATTACTATTTGCGTCTTGCCCGTACCTCCTACACTACAGTTGCCGACGCAAATAACTCTAGCAGGCAACATAATAGGACGCGCTAAACTGGCTCGCAAATAGCCTAAAAATTGATATATCAAGCTTATCGGCAAAAGCGAGTAAGCTATAATATTTCGCCTCTGCCAAAATTTAGGATACAAAAGTTTAATCATAATTTAACATTTACTGCAGTTAAAAATAAAGTCAAACGGATTGATTGCTTTATTGTCTAGTAGAATTTCAAAATGCAAGTGCTCACCTGTTGCATTACCGGTTCTTCCTTGTATACCGATAAATTGACCTCTCTTAATTTTACTCCCTTCTTTAACGGACATTTCCTTTAAATGAGCATATTTCGTAACAAATTTGCGCGAATGCTTAATTTCGATAAAGTTTCCGTAATCAGAAGCTCTTGCTGCTTTTATAACGATTCCGCTTGCTGCCGCATATATCGGCGCTACTTTTTTAGCTTGCAGGTCAATACCGCTATGGAAACATTTCTTTTTTCTTTTCTTTTTATGAGGGCTTTTTCTAGTACCGTAATGGCTAGTAATTTTCGACTCATATTCCGGCAACATCAGCGGGATCGTGCTAATTATTTTATCAAGCTTAATTAATTCCAGTATATTATTTCTATGAATTTGTTTTTTTGCAAAATAATTAGCTTCCGGTTTAGAGAGAAACTTATATTTTGAATTTAGTCTTGTTACAACTTCCTTTATATCAGCTATTTTTATTTCAGCTGCTTTATTAAATTCTGCCGGGTTTTTATTATGAAATTTTTGTAAAAAAATCTTGTTTTGTTTAGGATTATTAATTATCAGACCTAGGTTTTTTGCGTATATACATTTGCTATTTTTGTTTGCTAGATCATACTGTATTACTAAATCTGCATGGCTGATTTTGTATTTTTGCTTTAATTGAGATGACGTGGTAGAAAGTAGAGTAGCGTCGCTAGATTCTTTAATACTGCTACAACCTTGGATTAGTAAAGTGGCAAACAATAAAAAAATATATTTTTTAAAAGGCATTAAAAGTAAATATACTCCTGTGAAATGAAGAGTTGATATACGGAGCTCAATTTGGAAAAGAGCAAGGCGTTTTGAAGCTTTTAACCGCAGCGTACATACTAGTACGTGAGGATTAAAAGCAAAAAATAACGAAGCCAATTTTTCAAATTCAGCGAGTATACATAAATTTTAAGTTTAAAATATTGCTTAAATAATCAGTTAATTTTTCTAATTCTCCTCTAATGTTTGAAGGATTAATTAACATTAACCTACACTTTACCATATTTTTATCACTATATAAAAGCTCATATTCAATAATCATAGTTTCTTTAAATCCGATATTCTTATAATTGTGATAAAAATCACGGACTAAAGATAAATCTTTTATAGGATATCAAATTAAGACAGTATTATTAAGAATTCGTAACTTAGTTTTTTTTTGAGTGTTTCAAGCAATTTTTGAAACTCGTTTTTGACTTCAAAAGGCGGATCAAGAAAAATTAATCTTCTATTCTCTTTAAACGGTAGAAAAGCTTTGATAGCATTATAAGCATCTATATTATGCGTATTATTCGGTAATAGTTTTTTTAAACTCAGGTAATCGCTGGATGAAGCTCGCAAGCAATTAAGCGATCATTTGGTCTTAATAATTGTTTAATTATAAAAGATGAGCCTAGATAATGATTAATACCTGCTAGGTTTACTATATTTAAGAAAGTTTGTAAGAACTGAGGAATAGGATCGGTAGCTTGCAGTAGTTTATTAATGCCCGTATCACTTTCTAGAGTTTTAGAAGCCGCCTCCGAGTTTAAATCGTAAAGACCTAGACCTGCGGAAGCATCTAAAACCGTAAAAGGTTTATCTTTTTTCTTAAAAACCGCAATAAGCACTAAATGTTTGACTATATCGGCAAAATTGCCTGCATGATAAATATGACGATAGTTCATTTTAAATTAATCATAAATTTCACTTCTATGACCGACTCGCTCGCATAACTCTATGTCATTCCCGCGAAAGCGGAAATCCAGAAAAAAATTAAATAAACTCAGTAATCGGTTATAAAAATTAATGCACTTACGCTTGTTGTTAATACTGGATTCCCGCCTCCGCGGGAATGACATAAAAAAACAAGCCATACCGCAAGATTACTTTTAGCTAGAAATGACATAGAATTTACCCTATATCCTACTAATATTATAGCATCTAAATTATAATATTCTATTTGTCTTTCTACACTCTTTTCTCCTTCTATTTGAACTGTTGCAAAAAATGCAATAGCTGCTTTTTCTAAGCATTTTTTATAAGCGTAAGCCATTCTTCTTCATCAATAATTTTAATATTAAGCTCTTTAGATTTTTTAAGTTTACTGCCCGCGTCGATGCCTGCTACTACTAAATCCGTGTTTGATGATACGCTAGCTGCAACTTTAGCTCCAAGTTTTTCAGCTGTTGCTTTTGCTTCTGCTCTAGATATCGTCGGTAAACTACCGGTAAATACTACTATTTTACCTGTTAAACTGCTTTGTTCTCTAGTCTCTTTATACTCTTCAATATTTAATACTTCACCAAGTTTTTTGATAAGCCAGGTATTTTCTCTAATGTCAAAAAAATCAATAATATCTACTAAAATCTTATCGCCGATACCCTCTAGATCATTTAGTTTTTGATAGATATCAGGATCATTTTTACTAAGCAATTCCATTTGAGCTATAAAATTATTATAGCTGCCAAATTCTCTAGCAAGTAATTTAGCGTTTTGTTCACCGATATGCCTTATGCCTAGAGCATGTATAAATCTTGGCAAGCTAACGTCCTTTGATTTTTCGATATTTTTAAAAAGATTTTCTACTGATTTCTTACCCCACCCATCCATATTTTCAAGTTTATAGTCAATTGATCCCCGCTCGCCTACATCGTCACTCGTCGCCCTCCTATTAGTTATAGGCTTCGCTCCTTGCTTCTTGTATCCAAGTGGGGCTGAATTGACTATAGTTAAACCAGCTTCATTTTTTTCTTTTAAAAAGAATATATCTAGGGGATTGTTAATTAACCCTTTATCTATTAAAAACTCAACTTGCTTACGCCCCAGCCCCTCAATATCCATAGCGTTTTTTGATACAAAATGGCGGATACGCTCATAATTCTGAGCAGGGCAGTTAAGACCGTTATCACAGCGTATAGTAATATCTTCGGGAACATAGTGTAGCTTAGAATTGCATGACGGACAAACTAAAGGCGGATCAAATGCTGTTGTATCATTGGAACGCTTCCCTATATCAACTCCCGTGATTTTAGGAATTACGTCACCAGCACGCTGCAAAAATACATAATCACCAATCCGTACGTCTTTTCGTGCAATTTCTTGGTAATTATGTAATGTTGCCCTACTAACGGTTACTCCACCTATTTCTATAGGTTCAAGCTCCGCTACTGGTGTTAATGCGCCGGTTCTACCAACCTGCACCGTAATAGAAAGCAGCTTAGTTTGTCCTATTATAGCAGGGAATTTATGAGCAGTAGCAAACCTTGGAGAACGAGCTATAAATCCCATTCTATTTTGCAGTGCAAAATCATTTAGCTTATATACCGCTCCATCAATTTCGTAAGGTAAATTTTCTCTATTTGTTTTGAGATATTCATAAAAGGTAAATATTTCTTCTTCAGAACTCGCAAGCTTAGATATTTCATTAACGCTAAAGACGAATTCTTTTAATTTTGTAAGTAGTTGATCTTGCGAAGAAGCAAGACTCTGCTCAGTTGCTCCTCCTGAATATACAAAATATTTGAGCGGCCTTTGAGCCGTAATAGAAGCATCAAGCTGACGAAGCGAACCGGCAGCCGCATTACGGGGATTAGCAAACTTATCTCTACCCTGCTCTTCTTGTTCTTTATTTAGGTTTAAGAAATCTTGTTTTTCAATATAAATTTCCCCGCGTACTTCTAAAAACTCCGGAGCATTATCTATTTTATGAGGAAAATTTTTGATTGTTTTTATATTTGCTGTTATATCCTCACCGACATATCCGTCACCTCTTGTAGCCCCTGTTGTAAACAACCCGTTTTTATAGATAGCAGAGAAGGATAAACCATCTATTTTAGGCTCACAAAAGATAGGAGTAAATTCATCGAGACGTAAGAAATTTTTAATGCGGTCTACAAAATCTCCTACATCTTGCTCGTCAAAAGCATTACTAAGAGATAGCATAGGTACTTGATGCGTAACTTTAGCAAACTTATTTGCTATTTTAGCCCCTACTTTCTTGCTAGGACTATTTTCTAAAACTAAATGAGGAAATTTTTGCTCTAACTTGAGATTGGTATTAAATAGCTGATCATACTCACTATCAGAAACTAAAGGATTATCTTCTATATAATAAGCATGATTATACGCTGCTATTTTATCAGCTAGTTCTTCTAGTAATTTTTTTGCTTCCTCTTCAGATATTAAATCAATATTTTGCATCAGTAGTTCATACTTTTATTTAAAATTCGGATTTAATAATGATATCTACATTGTAATATATAAACGGTTTTACCTTTAATGGCGTATATTAGCCTATGTTCATGGTTAGTTCGGCGAGACCAATAGCCTGATAAATTGTACTTTAAGCCTTCAGGTTTACCGATTCCCGTAAAGGGGGAACGTGCAATATCCTTAATTAGCTCATTTATTTTTTCTAGAATTTTTGTATCGTTTTTTTGAAAGTATAAATAATCTGCCCATACATCAATATGAAATGATATTTCCATTATAAAGAGGCTGTTTTAAAATTTTTATTTGCTTCAAAATCATTAATTGCTCGTTTTAGTCTTTCAGTATTTTTAGGGCTTTTTAATAAGTAAAAAGTTTCTTCCATAGCATTATAATCTTCAAGCGACATAATAACCACCGATTTTTCTTTTTGTCTAGTTACCACCAATGAAGTATGATTGGCACAAACTTTTTTCATGATATCTGCAAAATTATTTCTTGCTTTAGTGTAAGATATTGCTTCCATAATATGACATATTTAGGTACATGTACATGTAATAGTACGTGTTTTATAACTAGTCAATTTAAGAATCAAGATCAAAATCTTTACCTAGTTTGATATACTCCCTGATACGACTCACGAGACTTTGAAAATATGCTAGATTATGCCATGTCATTAATATTGCTCCAAGTATTTCACTGATTCTAACTAAATGATGCAAATATGCTTTGCTATAGTTTTTACAAGCAGGACATGGGCAATCATGTTCTAGAGGCTCGTTATCATCAGCATATTTGCTATTACGAATATTTACCGTACCGTATTTGGTAAAAGCCTGACCGTTGCGACCTGAGCGTGTCGGTATTACACAATCAAACATATCTATACCTCGACGTATAGCCCCGATAATATCAGCGGGCTTACCGACGCCCATTAAATAACGCGGCTTATTTTGTGGCAGAAAATCAGGTGCATAATCAAGTACTTTAAACATAAGCTCCTGCCCTTCGCCTACTGCAAGCCCGCCTATAGCATAGCCCTCAAAATCAAGTTCTACTAAATCTTTAGCTGACTGCTCACGTAATTCTTCGTAAATGCTACCTTGAATAATACCGAATTGTGCATAACCATCTCGTTTAACAAAAGCATTACGCGACCTATTCGCCCATCTAGTCGTAAGCTGCATAGAAGTTTTTGCTTCCTCAAAAGTTGCAGGGTAAGGCGTACATTCATCAAAAGCCATAGCGATCGTGCTACCGAGCAGATATTGTATTTCCGTAGAACGCTCAGGAGTTAACATATATTTATCACCGTTAATATGAGAGCTAAAGCTTACCCCCTCTTCGGTTATCTTGCGTAACTTCGATAGCGACATTACCTGAAAACCGCCGGAATCGGTTAGTATGGGCTTATCCCAATTCATAAATTTATGTAGACCGCCAAGGCGCGCTATACGTTCAGCACTTGGCTGAAGCATTAAGTGATAAGTATTGCCGAGTAATATATCCGCTCCGGTTTCGGCTACCGATTCAGGCGGCATTGCCTTAACCGCCCCTCTAGTCCCGACCGGCATAAAAGCAGGAGTACGAATCTCCCCGTGTGCAGTTGTGATAACACCGCTTCTAGCTTTTTTATGGCTATGATGAATATTAAATGAAAATTTTGACACTAGTAATCACTTATTTTTGAAAAATATTATTTTAACATATATTAGCACTACCGCCAATTGTATTATAAATATAACTTTTATAGATTTAACAAATTTGCACTTGATAATTCTTTACAATTTTATGTTAATATATATTTTTAGTTAGAATTATTTAAATCTTAGCTTATGAAAATTACTAAATCAAAAGCAAATATACTTTTTTCAGCGTTAAACGAATGGAATAATGCAGGTTTACTTGATGATAATACAACTATATTACTTAAAAAAAATAATATAGAAATATTAAATTTTGACTGGAAAAAATTAGCTAGATATTCATTTTGGCTTTCTCTAATATGTATAGTTACTGCCATTAGTGCTATTTTGTCTGATCATTATCTACGCGAGTTATTAGCATATATTTTTAATGCCCCATATTTGCTAAAATTTATTACTTTATCAATTTTATCTGGGGTAATTTATTTTGGCCGCACCTCCATTTTACAGATGTGGATATTAAAAGGCTATACGTTCAATAAGAGTTCCGATGACTTTATCATGAATATCCAATGACTTGGAAAAACAAATTGTTTTACGTGTCAGTCTTTTGCATCTTGTTCTAAGATTTAAGTTACCCCGTTCTATCCGTTGAGTATATTTTTTACTAACAATGTGTTTTTTGGGATCTAATAACCTAGCATAACTTCCCCATCCATCTGTAAAGTAAAAAGTAACCTTAAAATCCTCCAGTTTTTTTCAGTAATGATTCTGATGTGCTATCACATCTTGTACCAAAAGTATAAGCAACTACTTTTAACAAAATCTTATCCAAAGAATATCAAAGCCATCTTTGTTTGGATTTATTCTGTACATAAGGCCATTGTTCATCTATTTCAGGAGCAATAATTACTTCTATCGTATTGATAGAATGATTTATCTTTTTTAACGCTAGATTTTTTTAAAACACGGATAACCGTATTGATACCCACTTTTAATACTCTTACTGTATCCCTAACTCCAGAGCCATTGATTGACATATCTACTATCTGAGCCTTGACTCCAGGCTTAGAGGCATTATTAATATATTACAGTTAAAAATATCGATTACACTGCTTGCATTGATATCTCTGTTGTTTTGAAATTGAATATCCCGCCTTTACTACTTTTTCTGTGTCGTTATAATATCTACACTTAACATCTATTCTTGATCTACACTTAACATCTATTCTTGCCATAACTCCTTAACTATAATTCTCTCTTATTACTGTTTGAGGATTATAGACTATTCATGCTAAACTGCAATACGGGGGTGCGGCCAATATGTGAGTATAAGCAAATCTTGCAAAATTTGGTGTCAAGAGCTTAATGGTTGAAGCTGTATTTCCTTAACCAAAACAGGATATAACAAAATGCAAACTAATAAGGAAATTATTAAATATATAGCGTCTAGCATTTGGTCTTCTTGGAATCCTATAAACTGGTCACCAAGCATGCAACTAGCTGCTTTAAGTTACATATTCTCTTGTTTAATTGATGGTAATGATGCATATCCAATTGAAGATGCATAAATAATAAATAATGACCACGAATTGCTTAAAAGCAATCAAACTTTTACCTTTCATAATACACAATTTCCATCTTCTCGTTATATGGAACTCGCCAAAGAGATACCTATATGCCTAAAAAGATTAAAGGTATTTCATAAATTTGATGATGAGAATTACGTACCTGATGAAGCGTTAGCGTCTCATGAACTCATCAATAACTTTTCTAATTTATTGAAGCATTTTAGACTAACTCCTCTTATAGATCCTACTGATTCCAATCCTAATTATTTTATGGTATGGAGTTGGGCAAAAAATTTATGAAATATTCCTAAATATTTTGGTCAAAAGTTAAAGCGTGCTTGTAGTAATATAGAAGTAGCAGAAAATTATTAGGGGGGTTATGAACCGGGGGCATTCTCTAACTCTTCTGCATTCCATGAGTTTATAAGTACAATAACGCACTGTAATGATGCATTATTGGGTTGTAGTGATATTAAATCAGATATATTACAATGAACTATAGTTACTGCCAATAGCAAATTACTTTCATAATTGGCATTGCTCAATAACTATAGATATTTCCGAAAGTATCCGTCATTTCGAGGAAATTACGAAGTAATTGACGAAGCAATCCAGTTAAAAATGCTAATTTTCAGAATTTTTTTAATTATTTTTCATTAAACCGCTTCAACACACATAGCCATACCCATACCGCCCCCGATACATAAAGTAACTAAGCCTTTTTTAGCTTTGGCTCTTCTTAATTGGTGTATTAAAGTAACAAGCACACGCCCGCCGCTTGCACCGATCGGATGACCGATTGCTATTGCTCCA
Source organism: Rickettsia endosymbiont of Cantharis rufa (assembly GCF_964026445.1). Classification (NCBI taxonomy): domain Bacteria; kingdom Pseudomonadati; phylum Pseudomonadota; class Alphaproteobacteria; order Rickettsiales; family Rickettsiaceae; genus Rickettsia; species Rickettsia endosymbiont of Cantharis rufa. The sequence continues at coordinate 287,104 of NZ_OZ032150.1, read as the reverse complement.
CCGTTAATGTTAACCTTATCCATATCCCATTTCATTTCACGATTAACATAAATACTTTGGGCAGCAAACGCCTCATTAACCTCGATAACTTCCAAATCATCCACGCTCCAACCTGCTTTACTTAAAGCTTTTTTCGATGCAGGAACGGGAGCAGTTCCCATAATATTTGGATCAACACCAGCACTAGCGTAAGAAACAATACGAGCAAGCGGCGTTAAATTATACTTTTTCAAAGCTTCTTCAGAAACTACCATAAGGCATGCCGCGCCGTCATTGATTGAAGAAGCGTTACCAGCCGTAACTACACCGTTTTTATCGAAAGCAGGACGTAATTTTCCTAGAATTTCAAGGCTGGTATCAGGTTTCACCGTTTCATCATGATCAAATAAGCTAGTAGTTTTTTTTATCGTTACTTCGATAGGTAAAATTTCATCTTTAAAAATTCCGGCTAACTGTGCTTTAGCTGCTTTCTTGTGAGAACTTAAAGCAAATTCATCTTGCTCTTGTCTAGCAATATTAAACTGTTTAGAAATATTTTCAGCAGTAATGCCCATAAATACCCCTGAAAATATATCGGTTAGCCCGTCATACTGCATTAGATCAAGCATTTTAGTATCGCCGAATTTAGCTCCTGCTCTGATATAGCTACCGTGCATACCGAGAGACATGTTCTCCTGCCCCCCTGCTATAACTATTTCATTATCGCCTGTCATAATTGAATTAGCTGCAAGTGCTACGCTTTTAAGACCTGAGCCGCATACTTTATTAATCGCATAGCCCGGCACTTCTTTTGGTATTCCTGCATGAATCAGAGTTTGCCTTGCCGGATTCTGCCCGCTACCGCCTGTTATTACCTGCCCAAGTATTACTTCATTTACTATCGCTGGGTCGATTTTGCTGTTTTGTATCATATCTTTTATTAAATGAGCGGCGAGCATAGGCGCAGGGATTGTACTAAGGCTACCCATAAACGAGCCAAAAGCAGTTCTTTTCGCATAAGTTATATAAACCGGTTTTGTCATAATGTGCGTACTCCTTAAATAATTTATTTACTTATATTGAAAGTAGTAATATAATAAATATACCATATAATTTAAAATTGTAAACTTTTAATTATGTATATAGATACATTAAATATTTCACCTAAAGGTCAAATTATATTACCAAAAAAAATTCGTAACATTTTAAAAACAAATGTGATTTCTTTGGAAATTAATGACAATAATCAAATATTGCTTTCGCCCTTACGAGATCTTAGTGGCTCTCTTTCCGATTATAAGAAAAACACAACTCTTTCTTTTCAAGAGATTAGAGAACAAGTTTGGCAGGAAAATACTATAAAATCTAGAGTCCTAAAATGAAACATATTTGTGATACTAATTTTATTGTACGGTATTTATTAGCCGATAACCATGATATGTTAGTAAATACTAAAGAAATATTTGATAAAGCAAAAACAGGTGAATTAACTGTGATAATAGAGCAAGCTGTTTTTACAGAAGTAATATTTGTACTTATCTCTTTTTACAAAGTTCCTAAAAATAAAATTTGTGATATATTAACTGAATTGCTAAGCTATAAGGGTATAAATTGTTATAATAAAGAAACTATTCTTCTTGCCTTAAAATATTATCAAGAACTAAATATGCATATAGTAGATTGCTTACTACTTGCTAATGCTAAAAAACATGATACTTCTGTATTAACTTTTGATAAAAAACTTATTTCTTATGTCGCCAATAAAGATTTGTATTAATATTTCTTAAATAATTTATCTAATTTATCATTTATCAAATAACTAATATGTCCGCCTTTCACTTCTATAAGCTTAGAGTTTTTTAATAATTTTTGCAAAGGTAAAATGGAAGATTTGGGCACTATTTGATCATCTTCCGCTGCTACTATATATACAGGGCAATCGATTAAACTCGGATCAATAATAAAATTGTCGATTTTCCATTTAAGATTCATAAACATATTTTCATCTAATATATTTTGCATAATTTGATTATAAACCCCGTGAGATATATTATTACCTGACATAAGCCAATTTTCTATTCTAAATGCTAATTCTTGCTCTTTATCAGAAGTTATAGGAAAAAATTTATTTAATTTGGAATTGAAATAATCAGGAAATAAAAGAAAAAATAAAATTTGAATATGAATTTTAGGAATCATCAACAAGTTTTCTACATAGTAATCTAGTTTTAAATATTTGTGTAGCATCCTTACATAAAAAAAATGAGAAAAATCCCACGGACAAGTAAGTAAAATCAAGGTTTCAATTTTTTTAGGCGCTATTATTTTTGTAGCTATAACAAGGTTACCGCCGATGCAGTGACCTATTAAATTAATGTCTTTAATTTTCAAACTATCTATTACTTCAATTATTTTATGCACATAGTCATCTAGTAAATATTTAGGTTCTTTAACCTCTAGCCAATCTATTAAATAAACTTCACCGTAACTTCTCAAATTTTCAATAAAACTTTTATCCCGAGCTAAAAAAAATATTTCCGGAGAGTTGAAGATAGAAGGAATGATTAGAAAGGTCCTACTGTCATTCCCTCTATCTATGTCATTCCCGCGAAGGCGGGAATCCATCTTATAGCATATTAACCTATAATGCTCTGTTTGCATTACTATTTTACCGGATTTTAAATATTTATTGCCTAGCTTATGTGTCTTTGTATAATTATTATAAAGGTCAAAATATTCCTGTAGTTTATTACTATCTAGCATCACGAGTATATCCTAAGTAAATAAAGAGCAGTATACGAAGATTAACTTTAAAAAGAGCCAGAAGTTCATAAGACGAGGAGTGGAGCGCATGTATAATACGTGGCTACCTGCGAACTTATAGAACGACAACGCTAATTTTTGAAGTTAATCGAGTACACTAAATCCTTGACAAAAGGCTGAGTATATTATATAAATTCAGCACCTTCAGAATGTAACAAGCAGTATATCACCTCTAAAATTTTAGAGGAAATATCTTTTCATAAAATCTTGAAGTGCTTAAGTTTTTTTTTTGTCCTTAGGGCTTTATAATGCTAAGTACCTCATCACGATCGTTTAAAAATAAATTTAGAGCTGCATTTTGGCCTGTGCATAATTACGAACTCGGAAAATTTATTCCGATGAGTGCCTTAATGTTCTGCATTCTATTTAATCAAAATATCTTGCGAATATTAAAAGACAGCATCCTAATTTCTGAAATTAGTGCAGAAATAGCAGGTTTTGCTAAAGTTTATTGCGTTACGCCTGCCGCCGCTTTATTCGTAATTATTTATGCTAAGATGATTAACCACCTTACATTTGAAAAAATCTTTTATTATTTAAGTGCATTTTTCATCAGCTTTTTTGTTTTATTTGCTTTTGTTATTTATCCTAACATCCATATTTTTCATATACATCCCGATAATTTAGCCGAACTAATGGAGCGTTATCCTAATTTTAAATGGTATATCTCACTAGTAGGAAATTGGGGTTATATAGTATATTACAGCCTTGCTGAGCTTTGGCCTAATATTTTTTACGTACTATTATTTTGGCAGTTTGCTAATGAACTTACTACTACCGAAGAAGCAAAAAGATTCTATACTCTCTTTTCGTTGTTCGGTAACTCTTCCCTAATATTAGTCGGCTTTTTAATGATGAATTTATCCTCAGAAGATACTATTATTAAAAAGTTTATGAATATTTCGGATAGTAAAATCACTTTAGTCCAAGTATCCACGACAATTGTAGCAATCGTTGCCGTTGTTTGTTGTTTATTAATTCGGTTTATTAGCAGGAATGTTTTTACAAATCCGTTATTTTACGCTAAAGCAAAAAGCGGTAGATCAACCTCTGAGCGTATGGGACTAATTAAAAGCTTTAAATATATTATAAAGTCAAGATATCTATGGCTACTTTTAATTTGTTCCGCAGCTTTTGGGTTCGCTATTAACTTAGTCGAGGCCGTATGGAAAGCAAAAATTAAGGAGTTATATCCGACGGTTAATACTTATGCTGAATTTAACAGTTTATATATACTTTGGACCGGCGTTGCGATAATGGTTATGACCATCATCGGTAATAACGTTATGCGTATGCATAATTGGTTTGTAGCAGCAGTAATTTCGCCGGTAATAATTATGATTACCGGCATCTTGTTTTTTGTACTTATCGTATTTGATCAACAAATTTTATCATTATTTGACGGAGCAATTTTAATGTCGCCTCTTGCTCTTGCCGTTTCGATCGGCGGTATTCAAAATATTTTAGCAAAAGGTACTAAGTATTCTATATGGGATACTTCAAGAGAAATGTTATATATACCGCTTGATGATGAACTTAAAACCAAAGGTAAAGCTGCTGTCGACGTGATAAGCGCGAAAGTCGGCAAATCCTCTAGCGGTCTTGTGCAATCTATTATTTTTACTTTAGTTCCAACCGCTACTTTTACCTCAATCTCACCGATTCTAATGGTAGTATTTACTTTTGTATGCTTAGCATGGATTTATGCCGTAAGGAAAATATATTTTGAATATCAAAAAATAGCGTAAATAGATTATTGTCATCCTAGCTAACTTGATCGCGGGATCTAAGGATACAGCCTGTGACACAAAATACCGTCTTAAGTATCAACAATTTTTTATCTGTATTTTATAAAAACTTTTATCAAAAAGAAGTCTTATTTTTAAGCATGTCATAAATAATATGAATTAATTTACGCATAGCGGCAATAACTATAGCCATTTTCGGTTTTCCTAAGCTACTTAAACGTTCGACAAATTTTTTAATAGTAGGATTAAATTTAAGAGTAGTTATGGCTGGCATATAAAAAGCTTTACGTAATTCTGCTTTTCCTGTTTTCAATACCCTACTAACTCCACGTACAGAAGTTCCTGATTAACGCTGCTTTGGATTAAGACCAACAGGGGCTACTACTTGTTTTGCTGACTCAAACTTTTCAATGTTTGATAAAAAAGCAAGTATTGCGGCTATCGTCTTTTTTCCTATTCCTGGAATTGAAGCAAGTAGTACATCTTTATCAGATAAATCTTTATGTTTTTTTATATGATCAGCTATAAGTTTCTCTATTTTTTATCTGTTCATCTAAAAATTTAATGCGAGATTCAACATCAGATGCAACTATATTATATAAATCCTCCTGTCTATTGGTTTCTTGATTTTTTATATCAATTAGTGTATTTAGACGATTTACTAACTGTTGTAATTCCTGTATATGTAAAGATATAGGTTGTCAAAAATCAGGCTTCATTACTTGACAAAATTGAGCTATTAACTCACTGTCTGCCTTATCGGTTTTGATGCGATAAAACTTACTCATAGGGAAGCCTTTTATACGAGCCGGATTTACTATACTAACTTTAAAATTATTTTCATAAAGATACTTAGCAAGTTTTAATCCATATGATGCGACTATAGTTTTCCAGAAAGTTAATAATAGACGATATTAACAGTAGGGATAAAAATGCCGGATATAGAGCCAAAGATATATCCAGCTGAATTTAAAGAATCAGCGATTAGATTAGCTATTGAGTCTAAGCAACCTTTTGCTCAAACAGCTAGAGAACTAGGAATTACGAAGTATAGTCTATATAATTGGGTTAATAAACATTCAAAACTCAAGGAAGTAATGAGATATGAAGAACATCTGTATGATGAATTAAGGAGATTGAAGAAGAACTAGATAGAGTAACACAAGAACGTGATCTATTAAAAAGGCTGCCGCGTACTTTGCAAAAGAATCCCAATAAGGTACGCATGGATAAAGGAAAACAGAGGTAATTTTTCCATTTCTGCTATGTGTAAATTTATGAAAGTATCACGTAATGGTTATTATGAATGGTTAAATAATCTTGGATGTAATAGGGTTAAAGAAGGTAATGAATTAACAAACAGAATTGAAATTATCTTTAAAGAAGGTAGAGGTAATTATGGAACTAGACCTATTAAAAAGGAACTATCACGGCAAGATATAACTGCTAGTAGGAGACGCATTGCAAGACTAATAAAAGAAGCTAATTTGCTATGTAAAACTAAACGTAAATTTAAAGCCATTACTGACTCTAATCATAATAAGCAAATTGCTCCTAATTTATTAAATAGAGAGTTTACAGTTTATGCTGCTAATTGTTATTGGGTTGGAGACATAACCTATGTGCCAACTGGTGAAGGCTGGCTATATTTAGCAACTGTTATTGATCTATTTTCTAGAAAAATTATAGGATGGTCTATGAGTAATAACATGAGAGCTGATTTGGTTAATAATGCTTTATTAATGGCAATATGGCAACGTAAACCAGCAAAAGGGCTTATTTGGCATACTGATAGAGGTAGTCAATATTGTTCTGATAGTCATTTAAAAATTATAAAACAACATGGTATCAAACAGAGTATGGGTCGTAAAGGAAATTGCTTGGATAATGCTGTTGCTGAAAGTTTCTTTCATACTATAAAAACAGAATTAATGTATCAATATAAATTTAAAACTAAGGAGGAAGCAAAATATGCCATATTTGAATATATAGAGGTATTTTATAACCGTATCAGAATGTATTCTGCTAACGATTATTTATCACCAGTAAGATATGAAGAGATACAAAATTGCGCTTAAACAACTGTTCGGAAAAGTGTTGATAGATCAATAAGAGCCCGTGGCTTCCATACAAGTATGAGCAATATTGACTTGTTTAGCTTTTAGTCATAGAATTAATGTCTCAAAGCCTTTGGTATTATTATCAAATTTTTTAGTTGTAATTTTGTTATCTTTTAATAAAGCTGCATCAAATGTTTTTTTGGAAATATCGATACCTAAAATTAAGCTATACATAAAAAACCTTTTGTAGTAATAATTAATAGAATACTCAGGGATCAACCTTGCGAATACAGGTTCATAGATATAAAATTTCAAGACCTCAGATACCGTTTGATCTTTAATGAGTATCGGAAGGCTAGTTACTAATCTTAATTACAGGATTATAGTCCTAAGCTTTTGCACAGTATATTTAGCCTTCTACTTAAGGTCGTGCCCCCGTATTGCAGCTTAGCATGAATAGTCTATAATCCTCAAACAGTAATAAGAGAGAATTATAGTTAAGGAGTTATGGCAAGAATAGATGTTAAGTGTAGATATTGGGTCGTGCCCCCGTATTGCAGCTTAGCATGAATAGTCTATAATCCTCAAACAGTAATAAGAGAGAATTATAGTTAAGGAGTTATGGCAAGAATAGATGTTAAGTGTAGATATTGTAACGACACAGAAAAAGTAGTAAAGGCGGGATATTCAATTTCAAAACAACAGAGATATCAATGCAAGCAGTGTAATCGATATTTTTAACTGTAATATATTAATAATGCCTCTAAGCCTGGAGTCAAGACTCAGATAGTAGATATGTCAATCAATGGCTCTGGAGTTAGGGATACAGTAAGAGTATTAAAAGTGGGTATCAATACGGTTATCCGTGTTTTAAAAAAATCTAGCGTTAAAAAAGATAAATCATTCTATCAATACGATAGAAGTAATTATTGCTCCTGAAATAGATGAACAATGGCCTTATGTACAGAATAAATCCAAACAAAGATGGCTTTGATATTCTTTGGATAAGATTTTGTTAAAAGTAGTTGCTTATACTTTTGGTACAAGATGTGATAGCACATCAGAATCATTACTGAAAAAAACCGGAGGATTTTAAGGTTACTTTTTACTTTACAGATGGATGGGGAAGTTATGCTAGGTTATTAGATCCCAAAAAACACATTGTTAGTAAAAAATATACTCAACGGATAGAACGGGGTAACTTAAATCTTAGAACAAGATGCAAAAGACTGACACGTAAAACAATTTGTTTTTCCAAGTCATTGGATATTCATGATAAAGTCATCGGAACTCTTATTGAACGTATAGCATTTAATACCCACATCTGTAAAATGGAGGTGCGACCGAATCAATCTCTCCTAAAACTTTAGTATCTATATTATCTAGGAAAACCTCAAAGTCCTTTAAGATATTTTGAACATCATTTAAGATAGGATCAAATTCGCCTTTACTTTGAGAAGAAGGTGGTTTAATGAAGTTAGAACAACTTTTTCACTCTTTATAAAATTGTGAAGCTGGGGCTGATCCTTAAGTTTAATAGTAACAACTTCACCTACTAGAGAGTTCGTATATCCAAACTCATTAATTGGGTTTGGATGCGTAATTTCTGTTTTTTTGAAATATTATCTTCCTTATTCTTAGTACGGAATGAAAAAATTCTAGATAATGACATTTGATTTACATTTTATTTAAAAAATGCCATTATAGGGAAATAATTTATATTTAACAAGCAAGATGGTTAATTTTTATAAACTTTTCTATCATTCTAGTGACAGAGCGTTCTAGCTCTATATTTAATTTTGAATAATCGGAAAAGTTAAACCATTTGAGTTCATTCGATTCGTTATTTTTTACATAATTATCATTATTTACTGTTTTTAGTAAAAATCGTACATCATAGTGATAATGAGCAGGCTCTTTATGAGTTTGTGGAATATAATGAACGTCGACATCAAAAATCTCCTTGTTTATCTCTTTGATCTCATTAATTCCGGATTCTTCCATAGCTTCTTTAACTGCTACATTTAATATATTACTATCTCCATCGCAATGACCGCCCAGCTGAAGCCATTTATCAAGCTTTTTATGATGCATCAATAAAAATTTAGTTTTATTATTATTAAGTAAGAAAGCCGAAGCAGTGAAATGTCCTATTTGTAAATCTCGGCTAAAAAGGGTTTTCATATTCATTTAAAAATTCAAGCATTTTTGTTTTTGCAACAATTTCTTCAGGATATATACTACTGTAATTTTGTAATTTAATATGTAATTCATTCATAACGATAATTTTATATGTGTTGAGCTTCGCTATTTAACTCAAATTTCTTTACTAAGTCAAATGAAAATAATGCTGTAAAATCATTTTTAAATTATTATTTTTACCATGTTTCATGGTAATTATTATTGACAACTGATTAATATTTAGTTATGCATTACGCTTCTAGAATTTAATAATTTTTAATCTTTTTATTAAGGATGCTTAGATTTTAGTGAATTTAATATTAACTAATAAATTTATATTTATGCTTAAAGAAATAATCAATGATATAGTAAATGATAATACAAGCCCTTGATGTGGTAAGCTTGCAGTAGTAGGAGCATGTGCTGTTGGAATTTATGTAATAATACTTGATCCACCTTTGAAATTTGCTATGGCATGTGCTGCCGGTATAATGGGAACATTGGCCGCAATTAAAGTAGGAGAAGCCCGTTATAATTATTATATGGAAACAAATACCTAAGAAGGACTAATCGGGGAAGTAGAATATAATACTGAAATATAATAATAAAATATTTTTAGTGAATTTAGGGGTACTTATCTTCTAGGCTCTGTGTATTTTTTACTTAAGATTAGATTTTTAGTGAAAAGTACACAGAGCCTAAATTCATATTTATTTAAAATTAAATTTTATTACTGTTCAAATCATTTTTAAGCCTAATTTTTACTTGTTTTAAAGAACGAGGATTTGCATCCGTAACTTCAATTTCGATATTTTCCGAAATATTTATCTTAGTACCGACTACCGGAACACTACCGATTCTAGTCAGTACTAATCCTCCTATCGTATCAAACTCATCATCATCATTTTTTAGCTTTTCTCCTATTATTTCTTCAAGCACCTCTACTTCAACACGTGCATTTGAAATAATTGTTGAGTTATTAATAACCTTGAAATTATCGCTATCTAATTGCTGATCATGTTCATCATCAATTCGTCCTACTATTTCTTCTATAAGATCTTCAATAGTAACTAAACCATCAGTACCACCATACTCATCAACAACTATTGCAATATGCGTTCTCTCACGACGCATTTTTGCTAGCAAATCTAATAATTTCATAGAGGGAGCTGCAATTATATGTTTACGTATAAGCTTTTTTAAACGACCGTTCTGCTTTGTAGCCAATGCCTTGAATAAATCCTTGATATGAATGAACCCTACTACATTGTCCAAAGTACCGTCATATATAAGAGTTCGTGTATGTGGGACTTCTAACTTAATAGACTCACTTAATTCTTCTAGATTCGTAGTTAATTTTATTGCCGCAATATCAGAACGCGGTACCATTATATCCTCAATGGTCTTATCTTCTAACTTCAGTAAATTAGCTAAAATATTACGCTCGTCTAAAGTCATTTTTTGACTATTAATCTTAAGACGTTTTATGACACCAAAAAAATTATCGGGCGTTTTTGTTTTTCTAAAAAAATTTTTTATCGGAGAGAATAATTTTTGTATAGTAAAATTGTGATTTTTTTTACTGGAATCTTCTTTTTTTGAAGATTTTAACATAAATTTTTTTATTTAGTTAATAAGGGGAAGAAATATCGAAATATGATAATATTTCAATTTCTAGATTTTCCATAATATTTGCTTCTGAGTCATTTTGATGATCGAACCCGATTAAGTGTAAAATACTATGTATTAAAAGATGAATAAAGTGATTCTCAAAAGTTTTTTGTTGCTCGCACGATTCATTATATATTACCTCATAACAAAATGCTATATCACCTAAATGCACATAATCATAGTCGATTAACAATTCAAGTTTAGGGCTGACATTATTAAAACGTAAACCCTGCCAATTTAATTCGTTACTTGAAAAAGAAAGAACGTTAGTACCTTTTTCTATATTACGAAATTGTTTGTTTAAGGTCAATATTTCTGCAGTATTTGTTAGTAAGATTGATAATTCAAATTGTTTTATTTTACTAAAATTATCAAATCGCAGTAAAACATTTTGAGTTATTTTTTTGATTAAACTCTTATTTATCTGCTTATGCTCACGCCATTTGTCGTAATTTTTTATGATTTCTACATTTATCATTTTCTTAATTCCATCACATCAATGTCATTCCCGCATAAACGGAAAGGTGTTGTTGCATAGCTCGAAAAACCTATCCGATGCCATCCCCGTGTAGGCGGGGATCCAGGAAAATAACTTCAGTATTGATATAGAAGTTACATATTTGACAAAACAAACATATAAAAACAAGTTTTTTATATGTCTTACTGGATTCCCGCCTTCGCGGGAATGACATAAATCGAGCCATGCAACAACGCCAAAGAAAGATTAATCTACTCACCATACTTTAAAAATCGTTTTCTATTAATCCTTCTACCCATTCATTGGTTTTTTCTTCAGCTTTTATATCTTTAGCCATGGCTTTGTAAGCGACTCCAAACTCCTCATTAATTACATAAGGCTTTACAAGTTGTTTCATAAATTATTTACTACTATAATTTGTTTTCTGAATACCGTGGTCAAGCCACGGTATGACGCTGTCGGTAATTCTCTTTTAATTTTTGAAAATCCTCATCGGCATGGTATGAAGAACGGGTTAGTGGGCTTGCTGAAACCATCAGAAATCCTTTTGTTTTTGCTACTCGCTCTAGATATTTAAACTCTTCGGGAGTAACATATTTTGCAACTTCGGCATGATTTTTGGTAGGTTGCAGATATTGCCCGATAGTTAGAAAATCAACCTTTGCTTCCCTTAAATCATCCATAACCTGCACTACTTCGTTTATTTCTTCCCCAAGTCCTACCATCATACCGGATTTTGTGAAAATTTCAGGGGATAATTTCTTGATATTATGAAGTAAGCTTAGGGAGTTATAATATCTAGCTCCCGGCCTAATCGTTTTGTATAAAGACGGGACTGTTTCGACATTATGGTTAAAGACATCAGGCTTTGAATTAGCTATTATTTCCGCTACTCCTTCTTTTCTTAAAAAATCAGGGGTTAGAATCTCAATAGTAGTATTTGGGGATGATTTTCTAATTTCGCTAATACACTGCGCAAAGTGCGTAGCTCCGCCATCCTCAAGATCATCACGATCAACAGAAGTAATTACTACATGCTTCAAATTTAATTTCTGCACCGCTTCAGCAAGCCTTTGCGGTTCGTGTGGATCAAGTAAATCGGGTCTACCGCTTTTGACATTACAAAATCTGCAAGCTCTAGTACAAACTGAACCTAAAATCATCACGGTTGCATGTTTTTTTGACCAGCATTCACCGATATTAGGACAAGCTGCTTCCTCACACACAGTATTTAATCTCAGATTCTTTATTAAATCTTTTGTATTATAGTACTCTGCGGAACTCGGGGCTTTTACTTTTATCCAATCAGGTCGTTTAGACATCTTCCCAAACTCTACTTCTAGAGGTAATTTGTGCGTCAATCCGGTACTCGCATCCTCACGTATTTTTGTATACGCTTCGGTGGCAAGTGCTTCCGTGTTTCCTACAAATTCCTCTCTATAAGCGAATTTGGAAAGATGTCTATTTGAATCACTCATAAAACGGAAATAATTTAATTAGTTTTGTTACTTCGCTTAATACTTTCTGTTCAGCTTTATTATTATCTTCATTATTTTTTAAGCCGTCTAAAATATCTGCTACCATATGGCCGACTAATACAAAATCCTTTTCTTTAAAGCCTCTAATAGTACATGCGGGAGTACCAAGCCTAATGCCGGAAGTAATAAAAGGCGAGGTTTCATCAAACGGAATAGCATTCTTATTACACGTAATACCTGCTTTATCCAAAGAATTAGCAGCAAGCTTACCTGTGATTCCGTCTTTACGCAAATCCATTAAAACAATATGGTTATCGGTGCCGCCTGTTAATATATCATATCCTCTTTCTTGCAAGCTACTCGCTAAAGCTTTAGCATTACTTATTACCTGTTTGATACAGCTTTTATATTCAGGATGCAAGTTTTCTAAAAAAGCTACGGCTTTTGCAGCTATAACATGCATAAGCGGTCCACCTTGTAGCCCGGGAAATAAGGCAGAATTTATCTTTTTGCCTATCTCTTCATCATTAGATAAAATTAAACCGCCTCTTGGTCCACGCAGCGTTTTATGAGTAGTGGAGGTGACAGCATGAGCATAGGGGATAGGGCTTTGATGCTCACCTGTAGCAACAAGTCCTGCAATATGAGCAATATCCGCCATAAGGTAAGCTCCTACTTTATCCGCTATTTCTCTAAATTTTGCAAAATCAATATTACGAGGATAGGCAGAAAAGCCGGCTATAAGTAATTTTGGTTTATGTGAATCCGCTAAGCGTTCAATCTCATCATAATCAATTAAATAAGTTTCTTTATTAACGCTATACGGAACGGCGTTAAACCATTTACCAGAAATATTAGGGGCCGCACCATGCGTTAGATGCCCACCGCTATCTAAGGACATACCAAGAATTGTATCGCCGGGCTGTAATAAAGCAAGATATACGGCTTGGTTTGCTTGCGATCCTGAATGAGGCTGCACGTTCGCATATTTACAGTTAAATAACTTCTTTGCTCGCTCTATAGCCAAAACTTCAGCTTTATCAACTTCGACACAACCGTTATAAAAACGCTTACTCGGATACCCTTCTGCATATTTATTAGTCAGAATCGACCCTTGAGCTTCAAGCACCGCAGGACTTACGAAATTCTCTGATGCAATAAGCTCAATTACACTATTTTGACGAGCTTTTTCGTGCTTTATTATTTCATCAATTTCTTTATCCGTTTCGTGTAAATTATTATTAAAAATATTCATCTATCCTCATATGTTTTTGGTTTGTTGTGTAGTTCATTTATGTCATTCCTGCGTAGGCGGGAATCCATCATAAAGCACATTAGATGTCACCCCGTGGCTTGATCACGGGTCCAGAAAAAAACTAGAAAAGACTGGATACCGTGATCAAGTCACGGTATGACAATTAAAGATTACTGGATTCCCGCCTACGCGGGAATGACATTGGAGTCATACAGTAATTCTTATATTTTTTATAAAATTAATCGCAATTTCAAGCCCACGTCCATCTATTGAATGAGTAAGTGATGTTAATTTATGCATGCTATGAGCTATATGAAACTTAGATAAATAGTCTGCAGCATCATACATTTTACTAATACTAACCACATCATCAAGCTCCCCATGAATCAAACATATAGGAGTAAGCATATTATTAACTTCCATAGGTGGGATTACTCCTCCTGAAAAACCTATAGTACAAAAAAACTGCTCTTGCTGAATCAGAGTTAAGTATAAACCAATCATTGTACCTTGGGAAAAACCAATAATAATAGTATCTTTGTTGGTTAGATTTAGCTCCTCTTGTTTTTGCTTAATTATATCCTCAAGTTTAGAAATATTATTTGCAATTAGTTTTGCCATAACATTAAGACTGCGATCCTGCAAGCTAAACCATTGTCTGCCATAAGGCATCATATCGTAAGCCTCAATGCCGTGCGGGGAAATAAAATGACAATCAGATAAATCATTCTTAATGTAAGGGATTAACCCTATTAAATCGTGACCATCCGAACCAACGCCGTGCAGTAATACTACTAGCTTTTTTGGTGGCTGCTCTTTACTTTCTACTTCAGGATATTCTAAATATTTGCTCATATTTTTTTACAAATTTTGTTATTTGTCCGTCATTGCGAGCGACCATAGGGAGTGCGGCAATCTCAGGAATTTAGTACTGCTTCATGAGGTTGACACGTCGAGGCTTCGCCTTTCCTCGCAATGACGTTAATAATGACTTTACTCTCTTAACATCTTCTCAAGTTCGCCGCTTTGATATAATTCTTTAGCAATATCACAACCACCGACTAACTCCCCGTTAATATATAATTGCGGGAATGTAGGCCAATCGCTAAACTTTTTTAAATCTTCACGAAATGCTAGATTAACGAATACATTAATATCACGAAATTCTACGCCTAGTTTATTCAAAATAGCTACTACCGTTCCTGAAAATCCGCATTCAGGCCTTTTCTTAGTACCTTTCATGAACAATACTACTTTGTTATTTTTTATTTCATTTTCTATAAATTCAAAATTTTTATTTTCCGCCATTCAAAACCTGATATAAATATTATTTTCTAAAATATACTCTTCATAATACATCATGCAAGCACAAATAGTTAATAAAATTTTTGAGATTTTTAGAAAGCATAATACAAATCCGAAAACCGAATTAATATATAAGAATGATTTTACCTTATTAGTAGCCGTAATATTATCTGCTCAAGCAACTGATATATCAGTAAATTTAGCAACTAAATCTTTATTTAAAATTTACGATACACCGGAAAAAATTTTAGAACTTGGCGAAGAAAGGCTTAAAAAATATATAAAATCTATCGGGCTATTTAACAGTAAAGCAAAAAATATTATAGCATTGTGTAAAATATTAATAAATGATTATCAAGCTTCAGTACCGAACAACTTTAAAGATTTGATTAAATTGCCCGGCGTCGGTAGAAAAACTGCTAATGTTGTACTAAATTGCTTATTCGGCATGCCTACAATGGCAGTTGATACGCATGTATTTAGAGTATCAAAAAGGATCGGGTTTGCTAAAGGAGGTGCTCCTGAAATAGTAGAAAAAGAATTGCTACAAATTATCGATGAGAAATGGCTAATTCATGCCCATCACTGGTTAATTCTACACGGTAGATATATATGCAAAGCCCGAAAACCAGACTGTAACATCTGCCCTATTAAAGAGTATTGTGAGTATTATATTAATAAACTCACAGTAAATGAAATATATATACGGGGATCAACTTCAAAAAGAGCAAGGGGTCTATAAGTCGATGAACGGAGCGTATACTTAAATACGTGAGTACCGCAGATTTTATAAGACGACGTAGCCAATTTTTGAAGTTCATCGAGTATGCATTTTCAAGTTGACAATTTCTTGCTTACTTCATAATATCTATAGTCAATTCAGTTGAATTTGGTAACAGGCATGAGGAGCGAAGCCTATAATAATAGGTGAGTCGATGAATAACGAAGCACCAAGTTCAAATCAATTGGCTATAAACTCAATTTTATAAAGGTAAAATTTTATGCGTTCAGCACTTATAACTTCCATATTAGCTGTAGCTTTCTTAACAAGTGCTTGTAATACAATGCAAGGAGCTGGTCAAGATATGCAGGCAGCGGGTAAAAAGCTTGAGGACTCAACAGAGAACAATAAACCTAAAAAAGGTTGCGGTTGTCACTAAAATATGCTTGCCGTATAATGTCATTCCTGCGAAAGCAGGAATCTGCCATAAAGCAAGATATATCGAGTTTTTAATTTAAAAAATTGCTGTATTTATACTTTTTTTCTTGGATTTCTACTTTCGCAGGAATGACATAGAAATCATGCCACAACGCATACATCTACTTACTCTCATTCACTAATTTATATATTTCTTTCTTGCTATAAACATCTTTGAATTTCTCATAAGCAAGTTCGGTAGTGGTTTTGCTACTTAAGTTTTTACTTAAGCAAAGTTCTATAAATTTTTCTAAATTTGTTTGTTGATTTTGTTCTTGTATATTCCCTGAAATCAACAATACTATCTCACCTTTTAAAATATTATTTTGATAAAACTCTGTTATTTCATCTATATTTCCTGTTTTCGTCTCTTGATACATTTTAGTTAGCTCACGAGTTACGCATATTTCTCGGTTTCCTAGTATTTCTTTAGCTACCGATAGAGTATTTATCAAACGAGGGGCTGTTTCAAAGAAGATTAATGTGGCCTTGAGATTTACTAGTTCAGAAAAAACTTTTTTCTTACTTTCCGTAGTTTTAGGCAAAAAACCGCAAAATAAAAATCGATCAGTAGGAAGAGTCGATAAAGTTAAGGCAGTAATCGGCGCAGATACCCCTGGTACTACATCTACATGATAGTTAAGCATACGTAAATCTCTACTTAACTTATACCCTGGGTCGGAGATTAAAGGAGTTCCCGCATCGGAAATTAAGCTTACCATATTACCCGTTTTTATTAAACTTATAATATTTTCTCTATCTTTCTCATCACTATGATCATTGTAAATTTGTAATTTAGTACGAATATCATGTTTTGCTAGCAATTTTTGCGATATTCTAGTATCCTCGCATAAGATAATATCTGAATTTTTTAAAGTCGATATGGCACGAAGTGTTATATCTTCAAAATTACCAATCGGTGTTGAAACAATGTATAATCCCGGTTTGGAAAGATATCTAATCATAGTTTTTTAATTTTAAGTAATATTATGGCTAGTATAAAACATAAGATACGAATCGTTCTATCATTTTTTTGTTTGATATATTTAACGTCCTGTCAAACCCCTAAAGAAGAACCTATAAGTTTTCCTAAAAAAGAACAAAAAGAAATTGAGATTGCAATTTTAATGCCGAATCAGGGACCTGATAGTATTGTAGGTAAACAATATAAAGATCTGATTAAAATGGGACTTAACGACGGGGTAAAATCTTATATACATGTTACTTCTTACGATGGTTCAGACGAAAAAAATGTTTTAGCCGCTATGGACAAAATAGTAGCACGCAAAACCAAGGTTATTCTAGGTCCTCTATATTCTAACTTTACTTCTCTAATAGCCGAAAAAGCAAAGAAAAATGATATTATTGTAATAACTATGTCAAATAATCCGGCTCTTACAGAAGATAAATTATTTGTATTCGGTCATGCACCTTTAAAACAACTGATACGCATAGTTAATTATTACGCAAGTAACGACCATAAAGATTTTATGGCATTATTACCTAAAGGAAAGCATTCGCAGACTATTAGTCAAGTAATGCAAAATATATTGATTCAGAAAAATGCCTCATTATCACACACTGAATTCTATGAGGATAATCCTGAATCTATAGCAAAAGCCGTAAGAAATATTTCAGACAATACCGATATTATAAATGAATGTAGCGACGCGACAAAACCTGTTATTTATCTATCGGACGATCCTCAAAATTTAAACCTACTCGCTGATAGTATTCGTAAATATAATTTAGACAAAAAAGCTATTTTAGTCGGTGATAACCGTATTGATGTCGATTACTCTGAAAATATTGATATTAGCTTTACCGGTTCTTTAAATTTGCTTAATAGTAATGTTCCTGAAAGAGCAAAAGACTTGGGTATTAACCATATGGGTTTTATGCATCTTCTTGCTTATGATTTAGGTCGTATGACTGCGAACTATATAGGCAATGAATTTGCATCCGAAAGGTTTTTAAATAGATTGAACAGTAGACAGCCCTACGTTGGCTTATCAGGTAATGTCCATTTTGTCGACGCAGTAGCTCAAAGACAATATGATATAATTAGGGAAGAGGGTGGTGTATATTCTATCGTTTCAGGGAATTAGGGCGCTGCCTGCGTAAATGCTTGAGTCGTCATTGTGAGTAGCCGTAGGCTGCGTGGCAATCTTGTCAAGCATCCTGAGATTGCTTCGTCAATTACTTACGTAATTTTCTCGCAATGACTACTCGGTATCCACGTAGAAATGAAAAGAATTAATTATTTATTTTTATCATTATCTTTGCCATCGTCTTTCATGCCGTCTTTAAAAGCTTTGAGCCCCTTAGCTAGCTCAGACATGACTTGCGGTAGTTTACCAGCACCGAATAATACAAAAATAATTAGTAAGACTATTAATAAATGGCTAAGACTCATGCCCATGATATTTATTATTGTATAAGTGAAAATCTTATTATAAGATTTTTAACAAATTTAATCTAGTATATTTTATTTAGAAAATGTTCACTAAAAAACGATTGTCGGAAGTTTTGGCTACTTTCTTTTATGTAGGTAAAATCAAGTACTGCCCTGGCACTTTTGGCTCGCTTGCTGCTTTTCCTTTAACTTACTTTCTAATATATTTTATCGTTAACAACAAAATAATTATTCCTTTCTCAAACCTAACCCTAGGTGAAGCACAGCTTGTAAGTATATTTATTATAAGTTTTAGCATATGTTTGATGTTGTTAATACTTGGCATTTATTTTACTAAAATATATTTGAATTATACAAACTCAGAAGACCCTAAAGAAGTAGTAATAGACGAAGTAGTCGGACAAATGCTAACTATCATTTTAGTATTTTTTTCAGCTTTATTTGCTAATGAGTCGCATTTAGTAAGATATTTTAGTCCGCTAACAATAAATATTATGTTACTTTTCATATTGCCTTTTTGTCTATTTCGGTTTTTTGATATATTAAAACCGTGGCCTATTAATTGGTTTGATAAAAATATTAAGGGCAGTATAGGCGTTATGCTTGATGATTTGCTAGCTGCAATATTTGCTACAGTTGTACAATATGCAATTATATTTGTATTAATAGATAATGTGAGTGAGTGAAAAGATAGTATACGAAGATCAGCTTGAAAAAGAGCAAGGAATCTACAAGACGAGGAGCGGAACGTATAGTTAATACGTAGGCACCCTCGTCCTTGTAAGATGACGTAGCCAATTTTTCGAATTGATCGAGTATAACATAATATTATCATTGACTAATTTCTAATATAATAATATTATACGACAGATATTTATAAATTTTTAAAGAGATATTTTTCATGTTCGCAGTTATAAAGGCAGGTGGAAAACAATATAAAGTAGGCCAAAATAGCGTTATTAAGGTCGAAAAAATTGAAGGAGAACTTGGGGCAAAGATTCAACTTGATCAAGTTTTAATGATAGGTGAGCATTCAAAGCCTTCTTTTATTGGTACTCCTATGGTTAAAGGAGCCGTTGTCACAGCTCAAATTACTAATCAGTTTAAAGATAATAAGATTATAGTTTTTAAGA
The DNA here is from genome assembly GCF_964026445.1 of Rickettsia endosymbiont of Cantharis rufa. Classification (NCBI taxonomy): domain Bacteria; kingdom Pseudomonadati; phylum Pseudomonadota; class Alphaproteobacteria; order Rickettsiales; family Rickettsiaceae; genus Rickettsia; species Rickettsia endosymbiont of Cantharis rufa. The sequence goes on along the minus strand of NZ_OZ032150.1, from coordinate 267,379 downwards.
AAAAGCGTAGAAAAAATTATCGTCGTAAATCCGGTCATCGCCAAGAATTGACGGAATTAAAAATATTAGATATTACCAAGCAATAAAGGAGTTATAAAATGGCAACCAAAAAAGCCGGCGGTAGTTCTAGGAACGGAAGAGACTCGGCAGGCCGAAGACTGGGAGTTAAAAAAGCTGACGGACAATATGTAATACCAGGCAATATTATAGTTAGGCAGCGCGGTACAAAAATTCACCCTGGAATAAATGTAGGGCTTGGCAAAGATCATACAATTTTTGCTTTGAGAGAAGGTAGAGTAGAATTTTTAACTAAGCGAAATCAAAAAGTCGTAAATGTTAAAGAAGTTGCAAGTGCTTAAGTATTGCGGTTTGATCTACTAGTGTTACGTGGAACGAAGAATACTTTTTATGTCATTCCTACGTGGTATTGTTGCGTGGATATAAAAAAGCACTCAGTGTCATACCGTGGCTTGACCACGGTATCCAAAAAATAATAAAAAATACTAATAATTTTAGTATTTTTAACTGGATCTCGGGATCAAGTCGCGAGGAATACGACAAAGGAAGAATCAAGCCACGCAACAATGTCTGTAAGTAAGCTAAATGACAACAAGCGGAAATTAATTATATAATATTCTATTAGGCTTCCTAGTCTATGGCCTTAATAATTCAAAAATTCGGCGGCACTTCCGTTGCAAATATCGACAGAATAAAAAAAATTGTTCCTATTGTAAAAGCCGAAATAGCTAAAAATAACCGAGTAATCGTGGTAGTTTCAGCTATGGCTGGGGTTACTAATCAGCTTATTACACTGTGCAATGAAGTATCAAGCCTCAATCAAACTTCGCAATTTGCAGAATATGATGCAGCACTTTCTAGTGGCGAAATAGTAACCGCTTCATTACTTGCATTAGCTCTGCAAGAAGAGGGCATCAAGGCACGATCATTTTTAGCGTGGCAATTACCGATCCTCACCGATAATAATCATAGTAAAGCTTTAGTGGAATCAATTAATACAGATTTACTAGAAAAATATTTACGGCTAAATACTATCCCTATAATAGCCGGTTTTCAAGGAATTAACAAATTCAATAGGTTATCCACTTTAGGTAGGGGCGGATCCGATACTACTGCCGCTTTAATCGCCGCAGCTATGAAAGCCGATAGATGTGATATTTATACTGATGTAGAGGGAATATTTACTGCTGACCCAAGAATTATTCCAAATGCAAAGAAGATAAAGGAAATAGATTTTTTAGAAATGTTAGAACTAGCTTCAAGTGGGGCAAAAGTATTACACCCTAGAGCCGTAGAGTTAGTAATGCGATATAAGATAAATATGCGTGTTCTTTCAACATTTTCACCAAATACAGAAGGTACATTAATTACTTCAAGGAGTAGGGATACAAGACCTCTTTCGGAAAGAGGATTTAGTGGGAAATTTGAAAGAGACACTTCACCTCGCACCGCAACGTACAAAGAAGTACGTGAGGATACGAGTCTAGGCTCAACATACAAATTACCCTTAGAAGTAGAATTTCAAAAGAGGTCTAATATGGAAGATGGCGTTATTAGCGGTATTGCCTCTAATAAAAATTTATTAAAAATATCTATAAAGAGTGTTTCGTTAAATTTTCTTCAAATTGCAAATATGATTACACAAAACAATAATCATATTGAGTTTATGCAAGAGATAAAAAGTAATGAGGAATGTAGTTTTATTACAAATTTAACCGATAAAGATAATATACAAACTTTACTTACTAATTTAAAAGATGATAAGCAAATACAACATTTTACTTTTGATACCGAAATTGCTACAATCTCACTTATTGGTTATGGGATTAAAAATGATTATAAATTACTTGGAACGATATTAGCAAAGTTAACGGAAGATAATATAAATGTTAGCATGATGCAATTATCAGAAGTTAAAATTACCTTATTAATAAATGATCAGGATGCAGAGAAAACAATTTTTAATTTATATGATATTTTTAAAATATTTTAGATTCTGCATCTGAAATTTAATTTATGTCTTAAGTTATTTTATGTTTAAATTATACGATTTCGAAAAGACAGAGCTCTTATTTCTGAAAAATTTTATAATTTGTGACAAAAAAAGTTAAGATAGGTTAATTTAAATTTCATATATAAGACCTAAATACTTAATTAAATAGCTTAAATTTATTATTTTCATTATAATTAACTTCTATTTACCATTTATTAGTTATATATTAATAAATAAGTCTAAGGGGCTATTTATAAAGTTATTTTAAAACTAATTAAATTCTTTTTTGCTGTAAATTATAAGATTTTTTTGAAATAGGAGTATCATTCTATCAAAAATCTTATTAATTTTTGCTATAAAATCTCTTTAATTATCAATTAAAATAACTTTATAGGTGGTTTTTTAAAAAATCAAAAATTCTTATCATTTGGAAATAAATTATTTTAACTCTCAATTTTTAGGAGTAAATTTTACAGGAAAAAATAATGAGCGAAGATATAAGGTCAAAAGAAAGATTTAATCGAATTAACGATATATCAGAAACAAATAAAGATGATTTAGATTTAAAAAAAATTAGAGATAATTTAGAAATATTTGTACAAAATGTGTTAGGAGAGGAAAACATAACCCCATATGAGTTAAGTAGAAGAACAAATACTCATGAAACACTATGGAAAAATGTCGTAGACGGTCGCACACAAAAACCTGACACCGGAGCAATTGTCGCTCTTGCAGATTATAAAAATGCTCCACTAGATGAAGTAATAGGCAGGGACATAAATAAAGAAAAAAAGATATCGGTAGAAATAAAACAAACCTCGGAAATATCAGCATCTATAACTAAACTACCAAAAGACATACTTCAAGAAGCCATGTTGATAGGAGAAAAAACTAAAGGATTTATACATAAACCGACAACTAAAAAAACAGAATCTTTTACTGAACAAGTTAAAAGCTCTAGTAAACCCAAAGTGAGATCTATCTAAATAAAAATATGTTTTTCAATATTGATCCTAATATCAAACCTAAAACTTTACTTGATATTTTAAAATGGAAAATAACTTCAAAAAGACCAAAATGGCCAACAACACTGCCACTTACTTCTACTGATATTCCACCACAAAAAATAACTAATAATGAGACTATAAGAGTAAGTTATGTAGGGCATGTAACCTTTTTAATTCAAATAGACGGTTTAAATATCTTAACTGATCCAGTATGGTCGGAGCTGGTTAGTCCTTTTACTTTTGCAGGACCAAAGAGAGTAGTTAAACCCGGTATTAATTTTACCGATTTACCTAAAGTAGATGTTATATTAATAAGCCATAATCACTATGATCATTTAGACATCAGAACAATTAAAGATTTATGGGTACGAGATAAGCCTAAGATTATTACACCGCTAATAAATGACATAGTAATCAAAAAACATATTAGCGGTGCAGAAATTGTTACTTTAGGGTGGGGAGAATCATATAAAGATCAGAAGAATAGTATAGAAGTCTGTTTAGAGCCGGCACAGCATTGGTCAGCTAGAGGAGTATTTGATAAAAATAAAGCCCTATGGGGAACTTTTATCATTAAAACTAAAATAGGAGATATTTGTTTTATAGGTGATTCGGGTTATAACGATACTCTTTTTAAAGAGATCGGAAAAAAACATAATATTTTAATAAGCCTTATTCCGATAGGTGCTTATGAACCAAGATGGTTTATGAAACCGGTGCATATGAATCCTGAAGAAGCCGTATTTACTCATTTGGACTTAAGTTCTAAATACTCTATAGCTAGTCATTTTGATGTCTTTCAATTAGCTGATGAAGCTTTTAACGCGGCTCCTTTGGAACTCCGACAAGCTATGAAAACGCATAATATTGATGAAAATAATTTTATTATTCCTGAAATAAGTGAGTTTTTCCTATTTGATGAAAACGGTTTAGAATCTATAAAACATCTGCAGTAATTATAACAGGTGCGTATTTTCTTTTTTCTTCAATTAAATATTCCTGACGTCTTTCAGCAATAAAATCATCTACTATAGAAATATTTTTATCAATAGGTAGACGAAGATCAACTTCAAAAAGGGCAAGGAATCCACAAGGCAAGGAGCGGGGCGTATACTTAATACGTGAGCACCGTAGCTCTTGTAGGATGACGTAGCCAATTTTTGAAGTTCATCGAGTATATTCTCCATTATTTTTACTAAACAACATAGTCATAGAATAAGCAAGTACGGCAAACATGCAAAGATATAAAATTGGAAATAGGTTAAAACCAAATGACTTTATTACCTTTGCACAAATATAATTAGCAGTACCGGACATTAACATTGAGCCGATATTATGTCCTAAACTTATAACACGGTAACGTTCCTTAACTACAAAAGACTTAATAACTATACTATGAGCAAGGGCATTAAAAGGAGCGACCGATGCAGCTAACATTAAACTAGCTGCAAACCCTAAATTAGTCATTTGATATTTTACTGCTATCATAAAAAATACACTTGCCGTAATAGTACATATAAATGCGGTTTTTAATACCAAATTAACTCCTAAGCGGTCAGAAATAAAGCCGACAATTGGCATGCAAATAGCAAAGCATATTACTATTAAGACTGAAAAAGAGCTCATAATAATACCGATTGAAGGTAATACAATCGGTAAATATTGCTTCATAAAGATGATCGTAATTTGATATGTTGCTCCAAAACCTCCAGCTAAGAATATAAGAGGTAAGATATTCTTCCATTGCTTTTTAATTATAAAACTAAGTTTTTCAATAGAATCTTGCCTATCGTGCGCTTCTTTAAATTCCGGCGTTTCATCAAATTTCTGACGATAATAAAGAGTTATTAATGCAAGGGGTAAACTTAGCAAAAACGGAATACGCCAACCCCACTCCGGAAAAATATGAGAATCAAAGAAATTAGTTGCACCAATCCCACATAATAAACCCATTACTCCTGTACATCTAGTTACTGCTGAGGCAGTAAATCGGTATTTTGCTCCTAAATGTTCAATGACGTAAATTGCTGCTCCGTCATATTCCCCCCCGATAAAAATACCTTGCATGAAGCGACATACAACTAAAATTATTGTACTCCAAACTCCTATAGAAGAATAATCAGGTAATAAACCGATTATTAAGGTAGGAATTACAATGCCGATAATCGTAAAACTTAACGCTTTCTTTCGGCCGTATATATCTCCTATGCGTCCAAAAATATAAGCACCGATAGGCTTTGATAAATATGCTGCTGCATAAACGGCAAAAACATTTACAAGCTTTGTTAATGGATCAGTATCAGCTGAAAAGAATTTATCGGCAATAATTGCCGCTGAAAAACCGTATAAACTATAGTCGTAATACTCAATGATAGTTCCTAAAAAAGCACCGAGAACTTTATTGCTTGATTTTGTTTGTTTCATTTTAAAGGTGGTATGTCTTTTTTTGAAAGCAGTTCTATTATGTCATTCCCACGTGGATATAAAAAAGCACTCGATGTCATACCGTGGCTTGACCACGGTATCCATAAAAGTAACTTAAGATACTAATAATTTAATATCTTAAGCTGGGTCCCGCGATCAGGTCGCGGGATTACAAAGGAAGAATTGATCCACGCAACAATGCCACGCGGGAATGACATAGGTATACATGACCGCTTTGGCCGTTACTTAAAATCCTTCAAAGACCTTTATGTAAAGGTGGACTTCATATATCTAAACTGAATTAGTATTAGACAGGGACGATGTCCTAAAAGTTAGTGGTAGTCCTAGGTTAATATTAAGCTCACGAACCAAGCAGCCAAGAGCTAATATATCACTTTCCCATTTTATGTGCAAGGTTTTCTAGATAACCCGCTATAGTAGTTAAGGTTTCTGCAAATTTTTCTTCGTCGTGGTGATTTTTTTGAAAGCCGTTTTTATTAAGCCTTTCTGTTAAGCTGGCTATTTCAGCCTGAGCATTAAGGGATGCCATGACTAATAATAGCTCAAAAGAGGCTGTGGGACTCTCAAGTTTAATTTCAGTTATTTTGTCATTCAATTTATTCGCTAAAGATAGTAATTCTTCCTCATCTCCATTATTACAATATAATTGAAAACTCTTGTTATTTAATGTTACCGTAACAATTGACATAATTATTTTTGCTGTTTTTTTATTTCTTCAAGTTCATTAATATAAATGTTAATTTGATCTAGCATTTTTATATAATTATCTTTTAATTCTTTATTTTCGTTTTGTAACTTCTGAATCTCATTTTGCTTAGTTACAAGTGTATTTAACACTTCATTAAGCCTATGCTCGACTTCTTCCATTAATTTTTTTAGACTGCTTACATAACTTGCTTCTAAAGATAATTTGTACGTCGAGCTGGTACTCGCATCCTCATGTACTGAAGTGTGCGCTGCGGCGCTGCGTTTCGTGTCCCCTTTAAATTTCTCTTTATTAGCTTCGTTCTGTAAGCAGTCTAATATTTCACTATCCATTTTTTCTAAGCATTAATTATGAATGGATGACTTACAATAATAATCGATAACATTGTAATAGATATAAGTACTAATTGTTTTTTACGTTTATAATTTATCAACGCCGTAGCTCTTTTATTATTTAATAATTTTTCTGTCTCGTTCTGTTTAGTAGCTTCTAGCTGCTCTGCATTTCGATCTTTTACATTAAGATAATCTAAGTATAATTTTAAGTAACCTCTTACGTATACTTCTCCCGGTAAAACATCAAAATCACCATCTTCTAAAGCTACTAAATATTTTTTTCTAATTTTTAAATCACTAGATACCTGATTTAAAGTTTTACCTGAATCTAATCTAATTTGCTTAAGCATTGACGACATAATTTACTCAAGTTTTTGTAAGAATATTTCAAACTTCTTGTTTGCTAAAATAATTATATTTAAGTCTATAATTTCTTGAGATTTAATTTCTTTAATAAAATCAAGAAAATTTCTAACTAAGTTATTATTATTATCAATCCATAGATCTAAATCAATAGTTGTTTTAGATTTATTAATTATTTTTATTAATAATCTCCGTTGTTTGTCATATAAATCATCTTTTAGCGATTGAATTCCAAGACGACGCCAAAATGAATCGTTCAATTGCTTATCGCAAGCTTTACGTAACCAATCAAGACTAAACATATCACTTATTGAAAAATAGAGCTTTGCTGTATCTTTGTCACTCCCTGAAGTCTGTTTTGTTATATATATAATGTCAAATACTGAGATTAAATTGTCAAATGTAGCGATAGTAGCAGCAAATGATTCATCTACTCCACTAGTTGTATAATAATTTAATTTTTCTTCAAATCTTATTTTAGTTTCTCCGGCTAATAAAGTACCTATCGTTTTTCTTAAGTTTTGTGCAGGAATTCTAAACTCTTCTATAGTTTCACTAATATTAATAGGATGTTTTAAATTTTTAATAAACCAAGAAATACCCCGGCGCATTAATTTCGTTATTTCAGTAAACATATCAATTTTTACATTGTAATCAATATTAGTGGATAAATTGCTCACTGTTTCCCATATGTCATCAAGATCAAAGATTTCACAAATAATGGTATATGACCTTATTATATCGCAAAGAGGGGCCCCAATCTCACGCTTTACAATGCTAATAAGCGGCCCTCCAAGCTGATTAATTATTTTATTTATAGTAACGGTTTTAATAATCTCATGTTTGAGAGGATGAGCTAAAATTTCATTACGAAACTTTTTTTGCATCATTTCCGGAAAATAATCTATAAGATATGAATCAAAATATTTATCATGGGAAAAAGTAGAATTAAGTAACTCGTGATAAGCCGACCTTTTACTATATGATAGCAGTAAGCAAAGCTCAGGGCGAGTTAATACTTCACCGCTTATAGCTCTTCTATTCAGTTCTTCTGCACTAGGCAAGAATTCATTTTCCCGTTCTAATACTTTTTCTTCTTCTAAAATGTCTATAAATTGACTAAGTATATTAACGGTTAAAGTAGGAGATAATTGCATAATCGTTATTGCTTCGGTTTGCTTATAATTATCAAGCAATACTAACTCTTCAACTTGCTTTGTCATATCGTTTAGAAGTTTATTACGTTCTTCTAAAGTAATTTTTCCTGAGGTTACCGCACTGCTTAAAGCAATTTTAATATTTACTTCATGATCGGAGCAATCAACACCTGCCGAATTATCAATAAAATCGGCATTTATGCGTCCGCCTTTTTTAGCATATTCAACTCTACCTCTTTGTGATACACCAACATTACCGCCTTCTGCTATAACCTTTGCCCTAATTTCTTCACCGTTACATCTAAGACTATCATTTGCTTTATCACCGATTTCTAAATTATTTTCTGTTTTAGCTTTGATATAAGCGCCTATTCCACCATTCCACAACAAATCAACATCTGCCTTTAGAATACTTCTTATTAATTCCTCCGGTGATATTTCATTATAATCTATATCAAGTAATTTTTTAATTTCCGGCGATAATTTTATTAATTTACTGCTACGTTCAAATACTTCGCCTCCCTTAGAAATAAGCTGAAGGTTATAATCCGACCAATTAGAACCTTTCAGCTCAAATAAACGTAACCGTTCATTAAAACTTATCAAGGAATCAGGAGTAGGATCAATAAATATATGCTTATGGTTAAAGGCGGCAACTAATTTAATAGCCCCTGATCTTAGCATACCGTTACCGAATACATCTCCCGACATATCTCCTATACCCACGACGGTAATAGGGTCTTTTTGGACATCTAACCCTAAAGTCTTAAAGTGATTAGTTACGGAAATCCAAGCTCCTTTAGAAGTAATAGCCATTTTTTTATGATCATAGCCGGCAGAACCACCAGAAGCAAAAGCATCATCAAGCCAGTAATTATACTCTCTTGCTACACTATTAGCATAATCCGAAAACGAGGATGTACCTTTATCGGCAGCAACCACTAAATAAGGGTCTTCTTTATCATAAATAATAACGTCTTTCGGATGTACTACTATACCATCAACGATATTATCAGTTATGTCTAATAAACCTCTGAGGAAATTCTTATAGCATTCTACCACTTTTTCCATATATTCATCACGAGTAAGCCTTTCCTCAGTAAAATGAACATAAAAACCTCCTTTAGAGCCAACAGGGACAATAACAGAATTCTTCGTCATTTGTGCTTTCATAAGCCCAAGGACCTCAAGCCTATAATCTTCTGCTCTATCCGACCATCTAAGCCCTCCGCGCGATACCGGACCGCCTCTTAAATGAACGGCTTCAAAATTTCTAGAATAAACAAATGCTTCGGCAAACGGAACAGGTTTAGGTAAATGGGGGACTCTAGAGGAATCGAATTTAAATGAAAAAACATGTTTATGCGGTTGATAGTAATTTGTTCTAGTAATGGCATTAATTATACCAAACATACTACGTAGTACTTTATCTTCACTACTCATATCAACGGTTGCTAAGTAATTATTTAGTTTATCTTTAATTACGTCACAATTATTATCGGAATGTTTAGGATTAAATTTTATATCAAAAAGATTTACCAACATTTTTGTATATTCGGGATGTTTAAGTAGCGTTAGTTGCACATAACCTTTACCGTAACTAAATCCCGTCTGATGTAAATATCTTGTTAAAGCTTTTACTAATTTAACTTGTTTCCAATTAAAACCGGCAAGCACTATCAGTTTACTTAAAGAATCATTAGCAAGCATCCCAAGCGCCATTTTATCTAAAGCTTCTTCAACATTTATTTTTAATTCGGTAATATTATCTTTTACCGGTATGATAGAAGTTAAGATAAAATTATATATCCAGCTTTCTTTGATTTCGAGGGCCTCCTTAATTGCAAAAGTTTGTTCATCAATTGCTTTAAAACCTAAATTTTCGATTGGCGGTAATATGTTAGAAAGGGCAAGTTTTACTTTTGGACTATATATTTTTAAGTAAAATTCCGTTTCATTTACAGAAACTAAATTAAACATATATTTTTGTGATTTGCTCGCTTCCGTTAGATATTCAATATCTACTAAAGCTATTTCAGGGGAAAATTTTTGCCTATAGTCTACCGGAAAAACATTATCAAAAAGCTTTAAATTAATACCTGCTTGATATTCGCCGAATTTTTTAGAAAGCTTGAAATAAAAATCTTCACTCCAGCATGTAGAAATATGATCTAAATCTTGTTGTATTATTTCTGCTTCAAAATTTATTTTATGTTCACCTTGTGCTTCAAGCGTTACAAAAAGATAAGAAAAATTACCAGCTACTTCAGTGATATAATTAGATAAAATTTTACTACCGAATTTTTCCGCTAAATAACAATCTATAATATTGTGTATTTCAGCCGTTAAACGCTCTCTCGGTAAGAAAATTATAATATTAAGAAAAGAGCTCGACCAATCATATTGGATAAACAATTTAAGCTTTTTACTCATCATACTTGAAAGCATATGAAGACACATACAATATAAATCGCCTTGATCAATTTGTATTAAAGCTTCTCTCGGTAACGATTCTATTAAAATTCTTAACTTATCAGCATTATAACCAGATAATGCAAAACCGGCTTTCTCAATTACAAAATTAAATTTTTGTCTTAAGATGGGAATATTACTTATTGAATGGTAATACATATTTGAATTATATATACCGAAAATTATACTTCCTGAAATATATTTACCCGAAGAGTCAAATTTTTTGACCAAGATATAGTCGATTAAATTATCTGAATGGATAAGCGACGCACTATTTATTTTACCGAGTATTATTAATTGATTTTTATATAAAGGATTAGCAGAACATTTTATAATATCATCAATCTCGTCTTTTACTTCTTGCCATATTTTTGCTGCTCCTATTTCATTGCTTAATTTTAAAGATTTTACCTCAAAATCAAGAGTTCCTAATAAAACCAAATTATCGTTTTGTAACCAATGCAAGAATTCTTTGGCCTCTTCAGAATTTAATTTATCATTACCAATTATATTTTTAGATAAATCTTGTAATTTTGTGAGTAATTGCAGTAAATGGCTATAGCTTTGCTCTAACCCTTCTAATCTTTCATTTATAGCCTCAGTTAAAAATGTAGTAGTTTTATCGTCAAAATTTCCTAAAATGGTTAAATGTAGTATCGATTCTGATTTTTCATCCGGTGTAGAATTTTCTAATATTTTTTCTAATTCTCCTTTACTATTTCGAATGCAGTTTATTACCGGATGGAGTAAAAACTTAGTTTGCAAATTCATGTTTTTAAGCAAACATATGATAAAATCAACAATGTGTGGTTTATTATCAAGTAATATCAAGACATTTATTGCCGGATCATTTTCTATAACCACCTTTGTTATTGCTATTTTTCTCGCTCTTTCTAACCTTTGCCTAAAAAACTTAAAGGCTTCATCTGCAAAATTTTGGAATAATTTTTCTTTATTCTCAAAATCATAATCTATAGGAATATAATTTAAAAATTTTTGAACAAAATCTATATATATGGAACTTGACTCACGTTTTTTGCTAAATTCTAGGATTTTAGTTTTATAATTCGGAATTTGGCAATTTAAACGACTAAAAGTTAAAGAGATTGTTTTTGGGGTCATGATTTTCTCAAGTAATAATAATATGATTATTTCTTTTGTTAGGTTCTGCGAACAAAATTTAAAATATATTATTTTAAATTTTGTTCGCAGAACCTATTATATTATATTAAATAACTTAAGCAAGAGGCATAGAAAATAAGTGGAAACGATATTTGCACAAAGTTCTGCATTCGGTAAATCAGGGGTAGCGGTTTTTAGGATTTCCGGCCCTAAAAGCTTAGAAGTTTTGCAGCTACTTACCGGTAAAAAAGACTTTAAGCCGAGATTAATGTATTATCAACAAATTACAGTTCCTGAGACCAAGGAGCTAATTGATAATGCTATGGTTGTTTATTTTAAGTCACCTAATAGTTTTACCGGCGAAGACGTAGTCGAAATTCATCCGCACGGCAGTAAAGCTATCTCTACAATGCTTATTAATGTGTTATTAAATCTAGCTGATATTCGTTTAGCGGAACCAGGAGAATTTACGAAAAGAGCTTTTTTAAATAAAAAATTTGATTTAACAGCAGCAGAGGGAATAGCCGATTTAATTAATGCCGAAACTATTATGCAGCATAGGCAAGCAATTAGACAAGCAAGCGGTGGGCTTGGAAAATTGTATAATAACTGGCGTAATCAGCTTCTAAAAATCATCTCTCTGCTTGAAGCTTATATAGATTTCCCCGATGAAGATATACCGGATAGTGTCCTTAACGACGTTAATAACACTCATACAAATCTTGTGAATACAATATCTGAATATCTTAACGATAATAGGCGAGGAGAGCTACTAAACAGCGGTCTTAGGCTTACAATTATCGGTCCGCCGAATGTAGGTAAATCTAGCCTACTAAACTTCTTAATGCAAAGAGATATAGCGATTGTCTCGAATATCGCAGGAACTACTAGAGATATAATTGAGGGTCATTTAGACATTGGTGGTTACCCTATTATTTTGCAAGATACAGCAGGTATAAGGGAAGAAAGTAGCGACATTATTGAGCAAGAAGGTATAAAAAGAGCTATAAATTCGGCTAAAACAGCGGATATTAAAATTATTATGTTTGATGCCGAAAAATTAGACTCCTCTATAAATGAAGATATTACTGATTTAATTGATGAAAATACTATCGTGATAATTAATAAAATCGATCTTATAGAACCGAATAAAATATTAGACCCTTTTCATATTGAAGATATATATAAGTGCTTAATGGTTTCGATTAAGAATAACATAGCCTTAAACGATATATTAAAAAATATTGAAAATATTGCCGAAAATATGACAGGCTTTACCGAAACACCTTATATAACAAATCAGCGTCATCGTCATTATTTAAAACAAGCTCTCTCGCATTTAACGGCTTTTAGCTTAGATAATGATTTAGTCTTAGCAACTGAAGATATTAGAATGACAACGCGCTCTATCGGTGCTATTACGGGCGTTATTAACGTAGAAGAAATATTAGGAGAGATCTTTAAAAATTTCTGCATAGGAAAATGATTTTACCGCTGTCATCCCGCGACTTGATCGCGGGATCCAGTTTTTTAATTTTTACTGGATGCCGTGGCTCCACCACGGCATGACAAATAACCATAACCCACCTCAAACACCTTTTTCATATATTAATTTATTTTAACTTTCTCTTGACAGAAACATTAGCATACTCTAGAAACCACGTTTTGTGGTTTTATTAATTAAATTCAAGGAGTACTAATTATGGCGCCTGTATTAAATATAAATTTTAAATGCGTTATGCCTATATTTGAGAATGAAATGGCAAGTAGTTTGCCCGGTAATGTAAAACATATCATTCACAAACTCGGTAATACTATACTTTCATCGGTATATAATACTGCTGAAGGAAGCTTCAAAAAAGGTTACCTAGTAGACAATGCAAAGTGTAACTGGAAAAATATTGAACAATCTTTCAATGAGTCCCCTAATGACTTTTCAACACTACACCAAGAATGCAGAAACGGCTTAGATAATCCAATAAATAATATTTTTACCGATGCAGAAAATAGTCCACATATACTTTTACAACAAGCTATAACACCTCATCAAAACAGTACGGCTAATATTTTTGATCAGCTTTATAAAGTAACGGATGATTATATGTTCTCTCAAGGCGATATTACCGAAATTAACGGAGCTGATTTCTTAGGTCTAAATGAATGCACTAAGGAAGGGGCTATAAGTGCTTTACAAAACTATAATGCTTATAAGGAAACGCTAATACCTCATGCATCGTTTATCAATACTCTTGAAAATACTCTAAATCGTTTAGGTATATCTTTAGACAATATTTCCCCTGCAGAGATAGGTAAACATATTTTAGATCAACTTGATAAAGCTTACACTGAGGCAACTACTGCTTCTTCTGTTAATACTCTTGAAAATACTCTAAATCGTTTAGGTATATCTTTAGACAATATTTCCCCTGCAGAGATAGGGAAAAATATTTTAAATCTATTAGATAAACCTTTCACTGAAGCAACCGTTTCCACTACAGAAAAACCTAACGATGGCACAAATGGCGGTGAAGTGTGGGGTTATCTCGCTGTAGCAGGGGGTACATTGGCTCTAGGCGCTATCTTAGGATATGCAGCTAAATATGGATGGGATTGGTATAAGGGGAAAAATATAGAAGATGAGGATTTAGATTTAGTAACGGACAATAAGAATTCAAAGTATATAGAACTATTACATAAAAATTTTAAGGGTAATTCAGTTATATTAGATAAGATTGTAGAAATTCATGATTTAAATGATGTTATAAAAATAGCTAGATCTAATGAACAATATAAATTCTCAATACTATCACTAACTAATTTAAATAATGAAATTATAAAATTAAATTCCCCATCCAGTATAGTAATGAACTTAGATTCTTCAAGTAGGATATTGCATGAAATATGTCAGGGTCTTGATGGTTCTGATAGCCTTAATACTATCAGCAACTTTGCAACTTTAATAACAACTATACGGACAGCGGATACTGAGTCCGAAGAATACAAAAAAAGTATTGCAAAAATATTTGAGATATTCAATCCTCATTACACAAATATTGAATATCAAGATCCCGAAGTGCCGCTATTAGCCGATGGATCGCCATCATCCGATTCTTCAGGTTTAAGTGTTGAATAAACCATTATTGACTTTTTGAAAGTTATATATAAAATGATACTCGAAATAGCAAAACGCTATTTCGAGGTGTCGAAACCTCTGCCAAAAGTGAGAGCATTTCTCACAAAACCGATGTAATCCTCGACTTCACGGTCGGGGATACATTAGTCGTGCCCAGAGCTTAAGGGTTACTTTAAGCTTAAAACCTAGTGTGGCTGACTTTTGACAGTTTTCGACCTCCTCGACCACCAAAAATTATGCTCATTGGTGGTTAAAAAACTTAAAGCTTTTCAAATTAAGCTTAATTACTTTGTAAGTTTAGGCGGTAAATAATTTTCTGTTGAGATTACTTTTTTACCGGTTTTATTTTCTAAGGCCTTTTAGCGTTTTTAGCTATACTCCCTCCTATTTTACCTGCAACTTTATTTTCTTCCATACTTGTTGCATTATTAGTTTCTGCTACCTGACGAATAGATAATTCAGCAAGGGCAGTAAAAATTAATTCTGCTTCATTCATGTGATCACGTAAAAAATATTTTTGTTTAGGCAAAGTTGATGGTAATATTTTAACAGTCCGTTTTATGCTCCGAGATAATCGTATAAGAATTTTTGGAGCAAGGTATTGGCATAAAAGGTAAAAGAATTTATGAGCAAGAGAATAAAATACACCGATGGGGAAATAGGTGCAGTAAAGATAGTAAAAGATCTCCTGCCGCATCCTAAAGGGTTGTTATTAAAAGAGACTTCCGTAAAAGTAACTATTTCTTTAAGTGAAGAGAATGTAGAATTTTTTAGGTCAGAGGCCGCTCACAGTCATGTTTCTTATCAAAAAATGATTAAGGTATTATTAGATAAGTATACTAAACATTACAAAGAGGATAAAAGAGCATAATCTAATGAACTGAGCTGGCGAAAAGCATAAGGCACGTAATGCGAACCTTTAACGAGTTTAGATTAGCCTTGGTTCAGGCGGTGGTTAAGTCTTTGTATGCTTTAATTTAAAACTACAAGACATGGCTTACTACCCATAATCCCGTAAACTGAGCTGGGCGGGAGCGTGGGACGTTATGCGAACCTTTAACCGGTTCAGATTAGCCTTAATTCAGGCTTTCATTAAGCCTTTTTATTCTAAAAAGGTAGCTGATCTACAAAATTACCTTTCTAAAAATCAAAGATATACGCTTATTACGGATTATTTTATTATCACTTTTTCTTGGTATAATTCCATGCTTCCATTCATATCTTGCTTCATTTTTGAAGACTAATAAACTTCTTGGCTTAAGCATAATAGGATGCTTCACTTTATTATTTGTTAGCTCTATAATACAGCTGCCACCTAAACTCAGTGAACATATGGTATCTGAAAAACAAGGTATACAATCTACGTGTGGTGCTATACCTTGCCCTGGCATATATTCATTTATAATTACTTGGTCTGGGATTTCATTAAAAATATTTAATTTATAAAACATATCAGCTATAACCTGTAACCACTTAGGCAGGAGATCTAAATAATATGATGGATCTATAATACGGCTTTTATAATCATATTTATAACCATAATGCTGAACTCTCCGTTTCAATTCAGTAATCCACGAGCAGTTATCTATTACTTTTATTAATTGGCCGCACCTCCATTTTACAGATGTGGATATTAAAAGGCTATACGTTCAACAAGAGTTCCGATGACTTTATCATGAATATCCAATGACTTGGAAAAACAAATTGTTTTACGTGTCAGTCTTTTGCATCTTGTTCTAAGATTTAAGTTACCCCGTTCTATCCGTTGAGTATATTTTTTACTAACAATGTGTTTTTTGGGATCTAATAACCTAGCATAACTTCCCCATCCATCTGTAAAGTAAAAAGTAACCTTAAAATCCTCCGGTTTTTTTCAGTAATGATTCTGATGTGCTATCACATCTTGTACCAAAAGTATAAGCAACTACTTTTAACAAAATCTTATCCAAAGAATATCAAAGCCATCTTTGTTTGGATTTATTCTGTACATAAGACCATTGTTCATCTATTTCAGGAGCAATAATTACTTCTATCGTATTGATAGAATGATTTATCTTTTTTAACGCTAGATTTTTTTTAAAACACGGATAACCGTATTGATACCCACTTTTAATACTCTTACTGTATCCCTAACTCCAGAGCCATTGATTGACATATCTACTATCTGAGTCTTGACTCCAGGCTTAGAGGCATTATTAATATATTACAGTTAAAAATATCGATTACACTGCTTGCATTGATATCTCTGTTGTTTTGAAATTGAATATCCCGCCTTTACTACTTTTTCTGTGTCGTTACAATATCTACACTTAACATCTATTCTTGATCTACACTTAACATATATTCTTGTCATAACTCCTTAACTATAATTCTCTCTTATTACTGTTTGAGGATTATAGACTATTCATGCTAAGCTGCAATACGGGGGCACGGCCAATTTCCTTCTCCAACTAAAAGTGAATCGCCTGAATTAATACAGGAAATAAAGTCATATTTTGTTATGCTTTTCATAAGCATCCAGAGCTTGGAATCTAAAACCTTTAATTCTTTATTATACTGATAATTTCTAGTTTTATTTGTTGCAACTTTAGGATTAATACGTTTGTTTGTAATTCCAGTATTATAAATGCACAGTCAAAATCTTCTTTATTTATCATAATAACCTTAGTAATATTACAGGTATCATATCACTATAAATACCTTATACTAATCCTGTTATAATATTTCTTTTAAATGTTTTTTGTAAAATAACTTGAATTTTAAATAGAACATGTGTTGGCGGAGAGAGAGGGATTCGAACCCTCGATACGGTGTGACTCGTATAACGGTTTAGCAAACCGCCGCCTTCGGCCACTCGGCCATCTCTCCAGTTATAGCTTTACTTTATATCAGCTAATAAGCAAAATTTCTAGAATTATTTTATAATTTTTCTAACTAAATATTATCAAAATCATTTTCCGGCTTTACAGAATCGCCTATAATCAAAGCTTTCGTATCGCAACCGGGCAGCCCTTTAAAGTTAATATGTCAATAGCTAGGTAAACCATTCCAGCTACGGGAATGTTTAATATATTTGTTAAGATGTTTAACCTTTGTTTCTATAGTTTTAATACTCGTATTATCGTTACAAATATTAAGAAGCTGTTCGATTATGTAACAAATAGATTTGGTATCATTTTTATATTTACCTATTAGGTACGCTATAATTTCGTTTCGTTTGTTTAAGCTAAGATGACAAGAATCTGAAAGTAATAATTTTACAAAACCGTCTTTATCACTACAGATACTAGATAATATTTCTGAATGTTCTTCGCTAAGATTATTAAATAATTTCTGATATTTTACTAAAAATCTATTCCAAGTTATTGCTTCAATATCGACAAAATTATTATAATTTTTAGGCCGGTAATTTAAATTATAATGCTTCAATGGCACTATAAAATTGAGGTGATCTAAATTTTGATGAAATTTTGTAGTTCTTCAAAATATGCAGTCATAAAAATGATCGTGTACTGAGTAATAGCAGAATCTACAAAATAAAATTGATAAATAAATTTGATAATATTTGATATATCTGCTACTAACTCGCTGTCTAGTTTTCTAATATCATTTACTATATAACCTATATATTTTAACTCTTCATCCGCGTGATCTATATATTTAATATTTAAATCTTCAAAGGTAATAACTTTCCCTTTGGCTATTTTATCTATTATCGTATAGTTTTTAATTATAGGTTCTTCATAGTTAGCAATAATATAAATTGCCGGATTATATACCTTTGAAATTATTTTGCAGCATATTTTTTATTGCTTTTACCATATTTTGATTTAGGTAATCAAGCTCTAATATATGAATATTGGTAAGTAATAAACTTGCACGTTCTATTTTATCAAAAGGAATAACATACCACGGGTATTCACCTTTTTTAACGTCTCCCTTAATAAGAGCAATTTTGTTGTAACATTCTTCTTTTAAAAATGTATCATTAGCATCTGTTAAAGCTAAATTTTTATAATCCTCTATTATCTTATTTAAATAGCTCAGCCAATCGCTAGTTAGCAATTCTAGAAATTTCTTAAAAAACTAAAACTAATTTTCATATAATAATATTATTGAGCTAATTTAAAAGTTTTATAAATCAGAAGTTATTAAAAGCGTTATTTGTTAATGTTATCTAAAAAATTCTGTAGTTCTTCTAAATTACTTATATTACTTAATTTGAATGGATAATTAATTTTTCGGAGCATATTTGTTAGTAAGCTTCCAGGTCCTATTTCTACTATATGGGTTACGTCTAGCTGATTAAATAGCTCTAAAGTTTCACGCCATCTAACTCGTCCGCATATCTGAAGAATTAAATTTTGTTTGATTTCTAGAGGATAGGCTATAGGTTTTGCGGTATAATTCTGAATTACCGGTATTAGAGGTTTGTTAATTACTGTTTTATCAAGTGCTATTTGCATTTTATATTCTGCCGGCTTCATTAAACTACAGTGAAATGGAGCACTGACTTTCAACTTTATTGCTTTATAACCTAAATCTTTAATTATACTAATAGCGTGATCTATAGCTGTGGTCTTACCGCTAATAACTATTTGCCCCTCAATATTATCGTTGGCTATTTGGCATAAATTTATTTTGTTGATATCTTCTAATAGTTCTTCAAGCTTTTGAATCGGAATATTAATACAAGCAGCCATAACTCCCTCGCCTTCAGGACATGCTTCTTGCATAGATGTACTACGTACATGAAGTAGTTTTGCAGTATCTGTAAGGCTAATACTTCCGGTACTACATAAAGCACTATATTCACCTAGAGAATGACCAGCAACATAATCGCAAAGACTATCCAAATTTTTACCGATTTCAGCTTTGATAGTATTTATTATTGCTATAGATACCGCCATTAATGCTGGTTGTGCATTAGTAGTTAAGGTAAGTTCTTCAGAAGGTCCATTAAAAATTATATCAGTGAGTTTTCGGTTTAGTACTTCATCAACGATTTGGAAGGTTTCTTTGGCAGGTTTAAAATTATCGTAAAAATCTTTTCCCATGCCGATCAATTGCGATCCTTGACCGGGGAAGATAAGAGCTGTTTTCATATTTTGTATTATCGATTGAGTTTATTAATAGATTTTATTAAAATTTCCTAAAATAGTCAAATTATTTTAAACACTTTGAAACTGTTTTTCAATTGTTACGCTATGTAAGATTTTTACAAAAGCATTAATTTTTCTTAGCTTTATAACTTGATTACTTTCAACTAGTAATATAAAGTTAAACTAAGAAAATATAAACAAGGAAATTAGTTATGAGGTTAAAATAATACTTTGAAAAGTTAGAAAGTGCAGCTTTTGGTTCATGGCTTGCTGCATTTAAAAAATCGTTTAGTAAATGGGGATTAGAAGAAGAAGCGCTGAATATAAAGCAAAAGGAATCTGGAAAGCTAGAGGTTAATAAAAAAGATTTGGTTGTTTTATCTAAAAATGTTATTGAAATTGAAGGAAAAGAGGTAATAGAGCAAGAAATTTCAAGAGTTAATCAATACAAAGAAAGTATAGGTTTGGTATTTACCCTAATTACTAATATTCAATTAGAAAAATTTGCAGAATTTATCTCTAATTTACCGAAACAACATAGTGAATTTAAGGATTACTTTTGTAGCGAAGAACAAAAAGATGGGTTTTTTAAAGAAGATGCTTATAAAAAAGTTGTTAATAAGGGTAAATTAGTTGAAAAATTTCAAAACTCAGATAAATATAATTATGAAAAAATGGAACAAAATGTTTATGAATTACAAGCTTATTTAGGTTCATATGAACATAATTGTGGTATTCCTAAATTTGATTTATTAGGGCAAGCTTATTATTCATAATACATAAATTATTATACTTTATATCTATTTTAATAGATCACATTCCTGTGTTACTCTATCTAGTTCTTCTTCAATCTCCTTAATTCATCATACAGATGTTCTTCATATCTCATTACTTCCTTGAGTTTTGAATGTTTATTAACCCAATTATATAGACTATACTTCGTAATTCCTAGTTCTCTAGCTGTTTGAGCAAAAGGTTGCTTAGACTCAATAGCTAATCTAATCGCTGATTCTTTAAATTCAGCTGGATATATCTTTGGCTCTATATCCGGCATTTTTATCCCTACTGTTAATATCGTCTATTATTAACTTTCTGGAATGTCAACAGCGGTCGAAAAATGATACATAATTTTAATATATACTGTTTGAAAATTGATACAGTATAATAAGAAATCATTTGATATTTAAGTCATAAGATTATCCTCCTGTTTATTAATCACCTCTATTGATACAAGACCAGCTTTCTTTTTATTTCTAAGTCTGAAACTATCCCCTTTAATATTGAGTATCGTGGAATGATGGAGCAGACGATCTAAGATAGCAGCTGTAGGAGCACTATCCTGAGCAAGATTATTGTGCCATTGTCCAAATGGAAGATTACTTGTAAGAATTATACTATCTTTCTCATAACGCTTTGCTATAACCTGAAATAATGGATTAGCTTGTTCCTGTTTTAATGGCAGATACCCAAATTCGTCTACTATGAGTAATTTGTATGGAAGGATGACTTTTTTAAGTATAGCGCCTAGATTTCCCTGATTTAGTCCTGCATTAAGTACGAGCATTAAATCCGCAGCTGTTATAAATTTAGTCTTGATTCCACATTGCGTAGCTGCATAACCAAGGGCAATAGCTATATGTGTTTTTCCTACTCCAGAAGGATCAAGCAAAATAATGTTTTCTTGTCTTTCTACAAAAGATAGGGAACTTAGATTTTCCAGAACCTTGCGTTTGACTCCTGTAGCAAAATCATAGTCAAAATCATCCAGCGTTTTTATAGCAGGAAAGTCTGCCATTCTTGTGAGTATTGATTTACTCCTATTTTGTCGCGCCAACAACTCTGTTTTTAATATTGACTCAAGGAAATCCGTATAACTTGAGTCTTCTTTACTAGAAGGACTGTGCGATATCAAAATAATTTTCAGCTACCTGAACAAGATTTAATGAGTGGCACATCTCTGCTATACGTTGGTGCTGCAGGTTCATAATGCCTCCAATATATCTAGTATACGCATAGGGAATGCTGCAAAGAAACTGTAGAAAATCGTTCTTCTTTACCTTCCATAATCTCTAATACCGCAGGATGACTACCGCTATAATCCAATGGTAGTGGTTGAGGAGTACTCCTCTCAGACTTTAATCTTTTTACAGGTATTTCACCTGTGGTGCCATGCACACGCATATTCGCTATATCTCGCAGCCATTTTAGCACCTCTGAATTTGCAGTATCCACATCCAACACTAGCTCTGCTGTTTTTAATTTTGTCACTAATGGGTTATAAAAGCTTTCTCTGAGATATCTATTAAATCGCTCAACCTTGCTCTTGGTTTTTGCTTGATAAGGTCTACACACTCTTAAGCGGAAACCATAATGTTTTGCAAAATCTAGCATTCCTTTATTAAAAAGATGTATGTCAAGACCATACGTATCTCTACCCAGTATTACTGTTTTCATATTGTCATAAAGCACTTCTTTTGGTACTCCGCCAAAATATTCAAATGCACGCTTATGGCATTCTATTAACGTTACAAGCTTCTCATTAGTAACAAATTCCACATAACTTGCTCGACTATATCCTAATGTAGCTACAAAAGCTGATAAAGTGTTCTTGCCTTTACGAAATTCAATCCAATCAACTTGCATCTGTTTACCGGATGCAGTCTCGAATCTTACCATATCCTCCTGCTTAGCTGCTGGCTTTATGCTTTTTAAATAATCTCTGAGTTGGGTCATCTTGCCCGTGTAACCCATCTCCTTTATCTCTTGAAACAATACAGTGCCGGGTAGCGATATAGGATAGGCTGATTTTATTCTTTCGCTCAAGTACTCCTTATACGGGGCTAGCTTTGTTATCAACTTCCTCCCATCCTTATATTTAGGGCTACCATCATATTTTAAATATTTACGTACTGTATTTACTGAAACACTTACTTCTCTTGATATACTTCTTAGGCTTGTGTCTTGTTTATTTAATATTTTTATTTCCATTATTTGCTCCAGTATTATCATTATTTTTTACCTCCTTACCCAGAAGATATTACTTTAATACTGTATCAATTTTTATCCATTGTGCTGTATCATTTTACTTCCGTTGCTAACAGATGTAAGGTCGCACCTCCATTTTACAGATGTGGATATTAAAAGGCTATACGTTCAATAAGAGTTCCGATGACTTTATCATGAATATCCAATGACTTGGAAAAACAAATTGTTTTACGTGTCAGTCTTTTGCATCTTGTTCTAAGATTTAAGTTACCCCGTTCTATCCGTTGAGTATATTTTTTACTAACAATGTGTTTTTTGGGATCTAATAACCTAGCATAACTTCCCCATCCATCTGTAAAGTAAAAAGTAACCTTAAAATCCTCCGGTTTTTTTCAGTAATGATTCTGATGTGCTATCACATCTTGTACCAAAAGTATAAGCAACTACTTTTAACAAAATCTTATCCAAAGAATATCAAAGCCATCTTTGTTTGGATTTATTCTGTACATAAGACCATTGTTCATCTATTTCAGGAGCAATAATTACTTCTATCGTATTGATAGAATGATTTATCTTTTTTAACGCTAGATTTTTTTAAAACACGGATAACCGTATTGATACCCACTTTTAATACTCTTACTGTATCCCTAACTCCAGAGCCATTGATTGACATATCTACTATCTGAGTCTTGACTCCAGGCTTAGAGGCATTATTAATATATTACAGTTGAAAATATCGATTACACTGCTTGCATTGATATCTCTGTTGTTTTGAAATTGAATATCCCGCCTTTACTACTTTTTCTGTGTCGTTATAATATCTACACTTAACATCTATTCTTGATCTACACTTAACATCTATTCTTGCCATAACTCCTTAACTATAATTCTCTCTTATTACTGTTTGAGGATTATAGACTATTCATGCTAAGCTGCAATACGGGGGTGCGACCAGATGTAAGAATAATCTCGCAGGAAGAGCTAGCAAATGATCAGGAACTCAGTAGTTAATTTAAAGACAAGCTAGAAGAAAGCTATTAAGTCCAAAGCGGTATACATCAACCGCAAAATGATGTAATCCTCGACTCTATTAAGATCGGGGAGATTTTAGGTATGTTCAGAGCTTAGAGCTTTGCTTTAAGCTTAAAACCTATTATAGCTGATTTTGGACAGTTTTTCTACCTCCCCGACCGCCAAAAATCATGTTCATTGGTGGTTAAAAAACTTAAAGTATTTCAAAATTTGCACAGTCTGTTATATATTTTTTCCGTCTGTGGCAGTTAATTTCAGTCCGTGACAATTTGTCATGACCTCACTTTTTTGTTCATTTAATCTTCGTTTAAGCTTACTTTAATAAGCATCAGGACTATCAGTCAATACTCCTACTACATCGACTACTGAAAACCACAAAATATTTTAAATAAATTTAATAACTTATATTAGAAATAAAAAATCTTTTATTATAATTAAACTGTTAGTTTAAATATAATAAGTTATCGATTGACTTTTAAAGGAAGTTAGGTATAAACTTTAACCGAAGTAGCAAAACGCTATTTCGGGGTTTCAAAGCCTTTTGTAAACGTGGTTGGTATCTACCATTGAATGATACCATCCTCAACTTTATTACGGTTTGGGTGATAATAGCATATGTCCAAGATATAAAATTTAATTTTATATCTAAAAGCTATTATAAGCTGTCGTTTACGGTTTCTTTGAACGCCCCGACCACCAAAGTTAAACTTCGTTGGTTAAAACTTGAGTTATTTAAGTTTAATTAATCGGGAGTCATTATACGTCCAACCAAAATACCAAAACCCTACATGAACTCGTAGCAGAGTTTACTTCAAAAGAAAATTTAGAAATTCTGAGAACAGAGGTAGCAGATTTGCTAGAAAGACCTTTGAAAAAGAGGGATATCGACGCAATAGAGAAACGTTTGACTGAACTAGAAAGAATATTTAGTAATGATTTATAGACTTAAAAATATCATCATCCCATTTTATTAACTACCTACTATAAAAATAAGCACTAGGATAATTGGTCGTGCCCCCGTATTGCAGCTTAGCATGAATAGTCTATAATCCTCAAACAGTAATAAGAGAGAATTATAGTTAAGGAGTTATGGCAAGAATAGATGTTAAGTGTAGATATTGTAACGACACAGAAAAAGTAGTAAAGGCGGGATATTCAATTTCAAAACAACAGAGATATCAATGCAAGCAGTGTAATCGATATTTTCAACTGTAATATATTAATAATGCCTCTAAGCCTGGAGTCAAGACTCAGATAGTAGATATGTCAATCAATGGCTCTGGAGTTAGGGATACAGTAAGAGTATTAAAAGTGGGTATCAATACGGTTATCCGTGTTTTAAAAAAATCTAGCGTTAAAAAAGATAAATCATTCTATCAATACGATAGAAGTAATTATTGCTCCTGAAATAGATGAACAATGGCCTTATGTACAGAATAAATCCAAACAAAGATGGCTTTGATATTCTTTGGATAAGATTTTGTTAAAAGTAGTTGCTTATACTTTTGGTACAAGATGTGATAGCACATCAGAATCATTACTGAAAAAAACTGGAGGATTTTAAGGTTACTTTTTACTTTACAGATGGATAGGGAAGTTATGCTAGGTTATTAGATCCCAAAAAACACATTGTTAGTAAAAAATATACTCAACGGATAGAACGGGGTAACTTAAATCTTAGAACAAGATGCAAAAGACTGACACGTAAAACAATTTGTTTTTCCAAGTCATTGGATATTCATGATAAAGTCATCGGAACTCTTATTGAACGTATAGCCTTTTAATATTCACATCTGTAAAATGGAGGTGCGACCGGATAATTTACAGTAACCATTATGATAAATAGCGCAAAACTGTAAGGTTTCTATATCCGTTTCATCATGTAATAAAGCCATTAATGTAGGGGGGTTGATGCTTTAAAAGGAGGGAGAACGTACATAACCAAACCCGCCAATATTAGTATGATTATTCCTAGAATAATACCTATTATATTGAAGGCATTTATAAAAGCAATATTAACCTCCTGAATTAATTCGTGAGCAGATGAAGGTGGTAGTTGTTGAGCAATAATTATTCCTTTGCCAATTGAGTCACGAGCTATTTCTGCCATTGATACAGAAACACCGTGAGGGATTACTATATTGTTACTATATATAAAAGATGTAATACTTACAATAACAGCTATACCTAATACATTACCTAATTCATATGCTGTTTCTTGTAGTGCTGCTGCACCTCCGGATCTCTCTGCCGGCACTGCATTCATCATAACTGTTACGGTGGTAGAGAGGCATAGACTACTTCCTATACCAAGCAGTCCAAGATATATAGTATTCGATAGTAAATCTCTATAGTCTAATATACTAGGTAAAATTAATGATATAGTAGTAAAGATAAGCCCACTAAATATTATTACACGTGCGGTAAATCGCGTGAGTAAATACGGCATAACTAAAGAGGCAATTAAAGCAAAAACTGCTGCAGGCAACATATAAAGACCTGCATGCAAAGGACTTAACCCTTTGATAAACTGTAACCATAAGGACATGAGATACGTTATGGATCCTAAGACACAAGTAATCAGCAAATAAACTATTACTCCTATACTAAAATTGCTAATTAAGAATAAACGCATATCCACTAATGGATCATCATTTTTAAGTTGACGTAAGGTAAATATTATTAGTAATACAATGCCAATTAAGAGCATCCCGCCGGATGCTAGATTCATAATACCGTATTTAGCCAACATCTTAATGCCTTGAACTAAAGCTGCCATACCAAAAAATGATTGAAATACTCCTATCCAATCCCATGGCTCATTACTAGGATTAGATGATTCAGGAATCCAAACTATGCCAAAAGCAATAATTATTAGTGCAGTAGGTGTGTTTATAAAAAATGCAAATTGCCAACTTAAAAGCTCAACCAATACTCCTCCTAGTACGGGTCCTATAGCTGCTCCTACGGTTGCCATTATTCCCCACACGGATATTGCGATCATACGTTCGTGTGTATTAGTAAAAATATTACGCAATATAGATAAAGTGGAAGGCATAATCATTGATCCTCCTAACCCAAGTAAAGCACGACATAATACTAATCCCCATGGGTCATCAAATACATAAACTAACATTGAAGCGATGGAAAAAACTAAAAGCCCCCAAAGTAGTAATCTTTTACGACCAAATCTATCTCCTAGTGCACCTGCGGTGATTAGAAGACCTGATAATACTAATGCGTATGCATTGATTATCCATAATTGTTGTAAATTAGATGGTTTTAAATCAAGGATTATAGTAGGCATAACAGCATGCAAGATTGTAGCATCCATCGATACTAAAAATAAGCAAACGCTTAAAATAATTAAAATATGCCATCTAAATTTATAAGACGGAGATGGTGAATTATCTTTAGCGATATATTCAGTTTGTGAGAATTGTGATACCATATGTGATAAGTTATTTAATAAAGGTTTTACTGGATCTATCTTTTTCAGGAAAATAGGATTGTTGGCAGTCCTATGTCAATTCAGTTGGATTTGCATACAAGAATCAAGACCTATAATTAATAGGAGAGTGACGAGTGACATAGTAGGCGAATCCAAATCAATTAACTATAACACAAGTAAACTTAACATCTAAGCACCACCTAGTATGGAAGTCAAGATTTAACCTTACAAGCATAATAAAATAAATAAAATTTGATTTTTCTTTCTTAAGCTTATATTTTAATTGATAAGTTTATAATATGGAAATTTATGTCAAATACAGATAAAGAAAGAGCCATTGCCGCAGCACTCGCGCAAATCGAAAAAAGCTACGGTAAAGGTTCGGTAATGAAATTAGGACAGCGTCCGAATGTTGATATAGAAGCCGTATCGACAGGTTCACTTGGGCTTGATATAGCTCTTGGGATCGGCGGTGTTCCTAAAGGTAGAATAATCGAAATTTTTGGTCCTGAAAGCTCAGGTAAAACTACTCTAACATTGCATTTAATTGCTGAAGCCCAGAAAAAAGGCGGCACATGTGCTTTTATTGATGCTGAGCACGCCCTTGACCCTGCTTATGCAAAGAAACTCGGCGTAAATATTGACGAACTTATCATTTCACAGCCCGATACAGGTGAACAAGCTCTAGAAATTGCCGATACTTTAATTCGCTCCGGCGGTATTGACATGGTAATAATAGATAGTGTTGCAGCTTTAGTACCAAAATCAGAGATTGAAGGCGAAATGGGTGATGCCCAAATGGCTTCTCAAGCAAGATTAATGAGCCAAGCTTTACGTAAACTTACCGCATCAATTAATCGTACTAATTGTATTACTGTGTTTATCAACCAAATTAGGATGAAAATAGGTGTCATGTTCGGTAATCCCGAAACTACGACAGGCGGAAATGCTTTAAAGTTCTATGCTTCTGTTAGGATAGACATAAGAAGAATTGGTGCGATTAAAGATAAAGAGGAGGTAATAGGTAGTCAAACTAAAGTAAAAGTAGTTAAGAATAAAGTATCACCTCCGTTTAAAACCGCAGATTTTGATATAATGTACGGCTCAGGTATTTCAAAAGAAGGTGAGATAATTGACCTTGGCGTTAAGCTTGATATCGTCGAGAAATCAGGTTCATGGTTTTCTTATAATAATGTACGTATCGGTCAAGGGCGTGAAAACGTCAAACAATATTTAAAAGAATATCCTCAAATTTCCAACGAAATTGAGAAAATAATACGTGAAAGATCATCAAAAATTACTATAAATCTTGATCAAATGGAGGAAGAAAATGATTGATTTAACAGGTAAAACTTCCTTAATTACAGGGGTCTCAGGAGGCATAGGCGGAGCTATAGCAAAGCTACTGCACAAACTCGGAAGTCATGTAATTATTAGCGGTAGTAATGAGGAAAAATTAAAAGCCCTTGGAAATATTTTAAAAGATAATTATACAATAGAAATATGCAACCTTGCAAATAAGGAAGAATGCAGCAATTTAATATCTAAAGCATCAAAGCTAGATATTTTAGTGTGTAATGCCGGTATTACTAGCGACGCATTAGCAATTAGAATGAAAGATGAAGATTTTGACAAAGTTATTGATATTAATTTAAAAGCAAATTTTATTTTAAATCGTGAAGCAATAAAAAAAATGATGCAAAATAGGTATGGACGCATTATTAATATATCTTCAATAGTAGGAGTTTCAGGCAACCCAGGGCAGGCTAATTATTGCGCTTCTAAAGCAGGTTTAATCGGTATGACCAAATCGCTCTCTTATGAAGTTGCAACTAGAGGAATTACGGTTAATGCAGTAGCTCCGGGATTTATTAAGTCTGATATGACTGATAAACTGAACGAAAAACAAAGAGAAATGATAGTACAAAAGATTCCATTAGGAACTTACGGTATGCCGGAAGACGTGGCAAACGCAGTCGCATTTTTAGTAAGCGATCAAGCATCTTATATTACAGGCCAAACTATCCATGTAAACGGGGGGATGTTAATGGTGTAAAATTTTGTGCTAGCATAAAATAATTTTTTGTGCTAGAAGTTCTTTTAAAGATAAAATGCTATGAATATTTTAAATAAATATTCATACAGTTATAAATAAAGCCTAGTAGCTGAATAACCGCTATTATGCGGCATATAAAATTAAATGATTTATGGAGTTCAAATTATGAGTACAACGGACAAGATCGAGCAGAAAGTTATTGAAATGGTTGCTGAAAAGCTAAATAAAGATAAATCGATAATAACTACGGATTCGCGATTTATAGAAGATTTGAAAGCCGATAGCCTTGATACCGTAGAGTTAATGATGGCAATAGAAGTTGAATACGGTATTGATATACCTGATGATGAAGCCACTAAAATTAAAACTGTATCCGATGTTATAAAATATATCAAAGAACGCCAATCTTAATCTGCATAAATTAAATCCCTAATAGATAATTAGAAATGTCGAATCAGCGAGTAAATAAAAGAGTAGTTATTACCGGACTTGGACTTATTACTCCTGTTGGGCTTAATGTTAGCTCATCTTGGAAAAATATTGTAACCGGGGTAAGCGGAATAAAAACTATTACGGCATTTGACACTTCTAAACTTGCGTGTAAAATTGCCGGACTTATAGATAGCTCTGAGAAGGATGGATTTAAACTTGAAAATTTTACACAGGCAGATGACGTTAATAGACTAAGTAAAATGGATAAATTTATCCATTACGGAGTAGCAGCCGCAACCGAAGCAGTTGAAGATAGCGGTTGGTTACCCGAAGATGAAAAATCTCGTGATAGAACCGGCTTGATATTAGGTTCAGGAATCGGAGGACTTAAAATGATCGAAGATACTTCTATCAAACTTTATCAAGAAAATAACGGCAAAGTTAGTCCTTTTTTTATTCCAGCCTCATTAATTAATCTTTTGTCCGGTCTCGTATCCATAAAATACGGCTTTAGCGGTCCGAACCAAGCAGCAGTAACCGCTTGCTCTACAGGAGCACATGCTATAGGCGATGCTATGCGTATGATAAAGCACGGCTATGCAGACGTTATGGTCGCAGGCGGCGCAGAAGCTCCCGTTACACCTGTCGGAGTTGCCGGTTTCGTGGCAGCTAGAGCTCTTTGCACTAAATATAACGATAATCCTGAAAAAGCATCAAGACCTTGGGATAAAGACCGCAGTGGCTTTGTTATGGGTGAAGGAGCAGGTGTTGTAGTCTTAGAAGAATATGAGCATGCCATAAATCGAGGGACTAAAATTTACGGTGAAGTTATAGGATACGGCTCGACAGGTGATGCTTATCATATGACTGCTCCACATCCTGAAGGTAGAGGGGCTTATAGGGCAATGAGAGACGCAATGCTAGATGCAGCTGTCACTCCAGATATGATTAATTATATTAATGCACACGGTACTTCTACTAATCTTGGCGATGAAATTGAATTAAACGCTGTTCAAAAATTATTTTTAGAAACGAATCCTCAAATTTTGATGTCTTCTACTAAATCATCAATAGGACATTTGCTTGGTGCAGCAGGAAGCGTTGAGCTTATCTTTTCAGCTCTTGCAATTAGAGATCAGATTGCTCCGCCAACCTTAAACTTAGACAACCCTATGGATGAGGTTAAGATAGATTTAGTAAAATTAAGGGCTAGAGAAGCTAAAATAGATTACGTATTATCTAATTCTTTCGGCTTTGGCGGTACTAATGCTAGTTTAGTGATTAGAAAGGTTTAGTTTAAATCATTGTCATACCGTGGCTTGCATGGCTGTATATATCATTCCCGCGTAGGCGGGAATCCAGGGTAAAGCGAGCTTTTAATTTCAAAGATTTGCTGTATTTATATTTTTTTTCTGAATTCCCGCCTCCGCGGGAGTGACCTCTAGTGGGTTTTACGAGCCATGCAGCAACGCCAGCTTGACCACGGTATCCAGCTTAAAAATGCTAAAAATATATATTCTAAATTGTTTTCTGGATACCGTGGTCAAGCCACGGTATGACATCATTATGACCCCAATTTATTACATTAAAGACGGTAATTTAAGTTTTGCGGATAAAGTAATTTTATCTGATTTAGAGCTTTATTTATACAAAGGTGATAAGGTTTGTCTTATAGGTCGTAACGGCTGCGGAAAATCAAGCTTGATGAAAGTAATATCAGGTGATTATGAGCTAGATAGCGGCGAGTTATTTCAAGACCCTCTCGTCACAACCGGCTATTTAAGACAAGATATTTCTATAAAGGCTAATCTAACTGTTTATGATTTTGTCTTACAGCAGACAGATAGTACAAAAGAAATAGATAAGTATCAAATCGATATAATCCTAGAAAAATTACAAATCAGCGGAGCTGATAACTTATCCACCTATTCAGGAGGTCAACTTAGAAGAGTAAGTCTTGCTAAAATTTTAATATTAGAGCCGGAAATATTATTACTTGATGAACCAACCAACCATCTAGATATTGAAACAATAGAATGGTTAGAAGAGTTTGTTAAATCCTATAACGGTGCTATTATTTGTGTTAGTCATGATAGGACATTTCTCTCAAATGTTACTAATAAAATTTGGTGGCTTGATCGAGGAATTTTGCATAAGTCCGATAAAGGATTTAAATTTTTTGATGAATGGCAAACAATTATAATAGAGCAAGAAGAAGCTGCGTTACGGAAATTAAATAAAAAACTATCTCAAGAAAATGAGTGGTTAAATTCCGGCGTTACCGCTAGACGTAAGCGGAATCAAAAAAGACTTGCAGGGTTAAAATTCTTAAAAGCAATAGCACGTGAACATACTGAGAAACTAGCTAATTCAAAACAGAGAGTTAGGGCAGAACTTGCCGAGAATATAGCTAAAAGCAAATTTATTATCGAAGTAAATAATATTACATTTAGTTATAACAATACTAATATTATCGATAATTTTACTTTTCGTGTAGAAAAAGGCGAAAAAATTGGCATAATCGGTGCAAACGGCTCAGGCAAATCTACCTTTATTAAATTACTGACAAGGCAACTTACACCTGACTTGGGTAAAATTATATATGGCGGTAATTTAGATATTTCATATTTTGATCAACATAGAGAGGAATTAAACCTTAGCCATACATTACAACAAACTTTATGTCCTACAGGCGGTGATCAAGTATTTTTGCCGAACAATAAAGCCATGCATGTTGCCGGTTATTTAAAACAATTCATGTTTGATCCTAAACTACTTAATGCAAAAACTGCTATTCTATCAGGCGGTGAAGCTAATAGATTATTACTGGCAAAAATGCTAATTAACCCAGGGAATCTTTTAATTTTAGATGAGCCGACCAATGATCTCGATATGGATAGTCTAGAAATTTTACTAGATATGCTTGCAGATTATTCAGGTACTTTAATCGTAGTTAGCCATGATCGTGACTTCCTCGATAGGTTAGTTACTAGAACTTTAGTCTTTGCTCAAGGTAAAATTCATGATATAACAGGGGGTTATGAGGATTATAAACAATATTTTACTACGACTCCTATAATCAAAAAAGCTTCAAAACCACTACCATTAACTTCTCAAAAAGACTCCACAAATAAAAAATTATCTTATAAGTATCAGCGTTTGCTCGAAACATTACCGAATGATATTGAAAAGCTAGAAATATCAATCAATGACCTAGAAAAAGAACTCGAAGATGTTAATCTATATTTAGATAATCCTCAAAAATATAACTGCGTTACTAGCCAATTAATTAATGATAAAAAGAAACTAGATGAGTTATTAAATCAATGGCTAGAAATACAAAATTAATTTTTATTAAAATTTTCTTGACTTAATTATTAACTTTTGTTAGCGTTTTGTGGATTATGGAAACATATATATAGCTAAGCCTCTATAAAACAGTTACGTCATGTACTTTTCGAAAAGCGTGTCTACATCACAGAGATATTTTCTTCTCCTAGATTTAGCTTAAAACTATTCTGGTTCAATGGGATTTAGATCAGGGGAATAAGGCGGTAAGTACTCTAATATATGACCGGCTTTTTCTATCATAATTTTTAAATTTGGACTTTTATGAAAACTTGCATTATCCATTACAACTACTGAATTATGGGGTAATTTAGGTATTAAATCTTGTTCTACCCAAGCGTTAAAAATAGCAGTATTAACATTGCATTCAAAAATTGACACAGTCAGCAATGATTTATCTATTAACGCCCCTATAACATTAGTTCTTTTTGACGGATGCCAATCATGGATACCATAACATCTCTGACCTTTTACTGAATACCCATGGGTCCTAGGAGCACTACGGACAAAACAGCTCTCATCGGTAAATACGATCACTTTCTCTTCCGCTTTATACTTTTTGATCTTATGCTGAAATTCTAGCCTCTCTTCTTCTTTTGCCTTCGGATGTCTTAAAGCTTTTTTTATACGTAATATTTAACTTATTTAATGCTTTATGTATCCCTGATTTACTAACTCCTAACCGCTCAGCCCTTTCATATTGGTATGCATCACTATATTGCTCTACGCCTACCTTCAATCTATCAAGCGGTATTTTTGTTGAATCTTTATTTCTACTTCTTAAGGGCGATATTCTTTTTGTCCATACAAATACTCTATTGGTCGCACCTCCATTTTACAGACGTGGATATTAAAAGGCTATACGTTCAATAAGAGTTCCGATGACTTTATCATGAATATCCAATGACTTGGAAAAACAAATTGTTTTACGTGTCAGTCTTTTGCATCTTGTTCTAAGATTTAAGTTACCCCGTTCTATCCGTTGAGTATATTTTTTACTAACAATGTGTTTTTTGGGATCTAATAACCCAGCATAACTTCCCCATCCATCTGTAAAATAAAAAGTAACCTTAAAATCCTCCGGTTTTTTTCAGTAATGATTCTGATGTGCTATCACATCTTGTACCAAAAGTATAAGCAACTACTTTTAACAAAATCTTATCCAAAGAATATCAAAGCCATCTTTGTTTGGATTTATTCTGTACATAAGACCATTGTTCATCTATTTCAGGAGCAATAATTACTTCTATCGTATTGATAGAATGATTTATCTTTTTTAACGCTAGATTTTTTTTTAAAACACGGATAACCGTATTGATACCCACTTTTAATACTCTTACTGTATCCCTAACTCCAGAGCCATTGATTGACATATCTACTATCTGAGCCTTGACTCCAGGCTTAGAGGCATTATTAATATATTACAGTTAAAAATATCGATTACACTGCTTGCATTGATATCTCTGTTGTTTTGAAATTGAATATCCCGCCTTTACTACTTTTTCTGTGTCGTTATAATATCTACACTTAACATCTATTCTTGATCTACACTTAACATATATTCTTGTCATAACTCCTTAACTATAATTCTCTCTTATTACTGTTTGAGGATTATAGACTATTCATGCTAAGCTGCAATACGGGGGTGCGACCTGCTAGGTTATTAGATCCCAAAAAACACATTGTTAGTAAAAAATATACTCAACGGATAGAACGGGGTAACTTAAATCTTAGAACAAGATGCAAAAGACTGACACGTAAAACAATTTGTTTTTCCAAGTCATTGGATATTCATGATAAAGTCATCGGAACTCTTATTGAACGTATAGCCTTTTAATATTCACATCTGTAAAATGGAGGTGCGGCCCTAAACCAAAAACAACAATACCTAGTGCTGCTCCTAACATGATCACAAAAACTCCAATAGCTCCTAAGTCTATTCTTACTCCTAAAAACGTAGTAACCGAGGCTAAACCCGGACCTAAGCCTCGTATAACTATTACTCCTCCGGTAGCCAAGCCTTGCCTAACTCCTTCTACTCCTAAACCTAAACCACGGAGTCCGCATGGTAGAGGTTAAATAGTATTTGCTCTTTCAGCTATAATAATTTCATGTATTTTTTTAAGCGTATCATCAAAATCATCGTTAGTAACTATATAATCATACTCATTAGCGTGTGATATTTCGTTTTGCGCTGACTGCATACGTAATTTTATTGCTTCTTCATTATCGGTTGCTCTATTTCTTAAGCGCTGTTCCAGTATTTCAATACTAGGAGGCAATACAAATATAGAAACAACATTAGTAGCATTTTTCTTAATACTTCTTGCTCCTTGCCAATCAATATCAAATAAAACGTCCAAGCCTTGATTTAATAACATTTCCACATATTCTTTAGGCACACCATAATAATGGTCGTATATTTTAGCATATTCAAGGAATTGGTTTTGCTTAACTAATTCTTCAAACTCAAGACCTGTTTTAAAATAATAATTTATACCTTCTATTTCTCCTAAACGAGGTTTTCTTGTAGTCGCAGAAACAGATAAACGCAAATTATTATCTATTTTCAATAATTCTTTGGCTAAACTTGATTTACCTGTGCC
This sequence comes from Rickettsia endosymbiont of Cantharis rufa, assembly GCF_964026445.1. Taxonomy (NCBI): domain Bacteria; kingdom Pseudomonadati; phylum Pseudomonadota; class Alphaproteobacteria; order Rickettsiales; family Rickettsiaceae; genus Rickettsia; species Rickettsia endosymbiont of Cantharis rufa. Next base: position 231,616 of record NZ_OZ032150.1, on the reverse strand, counting down.
TGAAGGAGAAGATAAAATTATAATCAGCCCTTTATTGTTCGTTATCATATTGTAGTTTTTATTTGTTAGATACTTTTCTTTTTATCACCTCATCCATAGTACAATTAAAATATTTTGCTATTTTTAAAATAGTATCTATTTCAGGATTAAATTCGCGATTAACTTCTGCTCTCATAATTCTGCTAACGGTCGTGTAAGGGATATCAGTAACCTGAGCAAGATATTTACGATCTATCTTTTCTTGTTTTAATTTTTCTTCTAAAAATTCTTTTACTTTAGTAGCAAGCGCCATATTAATAACCTCTGAATAAATAAAGAGTAGTATACGAAGTTTGTTGGGTATTACTAGCCTTGTTTCATGGATCGGAAAACCTACTTAATTGTCATCCCCGCATAGGCGGAGCTTTTGTTGCATGGCTCGTTTTATGTCAGTCCCACGCAGGCGGGAATCCATGGTAAAGCAAGATAAACCGAGCTTTTAATTTTAAAAATTTGTTGTATTTATACCTTTTTTCTGGATCCCCGCCTACGCGGGGATGACAATTAAGTAGATTTTCCGATCCACGCGGGAATACATCGCGCAGGTTTTTCGATCCATGCAACAACGCCGGTATTACCAAACATTTTTTATAATTATGGGTAATTTATAAGACCTTATAATTACCAAATCAAACCTGATATTATAATTTCTATATTTAGAATTGCTACTTAAAAACATTTCAGCAGCTCTAGTAATTCTTCTTTGCTGATTGAAAGATACAAATCTATCATCAATTTTAGAGCTTCTTGCTTTGACTTCAATAAAAACAATTTCTTTATTACGTAACGCAATAGTATCTATTTCACCGACATAATAACGCTTTCTATGATGCAGTATTTGATAAAATTTTAGTTTATAGATTATTATACAAATATATTCAGTAATAATGCCGAAATAGTCCTTTTTCATTATTCTTTAGGTAATAATATCTGTACAAATTCTGTTTTAGATAGATCAGCTGCTATATCCACTATAACATCCTGCTGCGTAACCTTAGACACATAGCCTACTAAAATATCTGCAGGATAAATATTACCGTGTCCGGAGGTTATTATCTCCTCGTCTTTCTGTACTAAATGATTGTTAGGCAAGTATAAAATTTTACTATTATTATTATTACCTGCTAAAATACCTTGTTCTCTTGAAGAGTTAGCTTTAATAGGTATTCTGGAGTTAACATCGCTAATTAACATCACTTTAGCATAATTATTGCTAACTTCTATTACTTTTCCTATTAATTTTCCTGAATTAACAACGATTTGATCAGGTTCAATACCTTGCTTTTTACCCGCAGAAATCAAAGCAGTTCTAGAAAAGGGATTAAAGGAAACACTCAGTAATTTAGTAGTAATATATTTAAATTCTTCTTCCTCAGCAATCGTTAACAAATCTTTTAATGCAATGTTTTCGGCTCTTACTGATTCTACTTCACTTTGCAAATGTTGTAATCTTGCTATTTCGAGCTTAAGTTCTATATTTTTCCTTTCTAAATCTTGAAAATAAGCAAATTTTTGTGTTATTGAATTGATATATTCAAATATATCTTCATAAACTGCTAAACCGGTTGATACTATACTACCGGTTACTTCAAGAGATATACTAGATATTTTTTTAGGCTTAGTAAAAAATAAATATACAGATAATCCAAGCCCAAATATAACAAAAAAACGCTTAAGGGCATTTGATATTATTCTTATTAATTCTAATGAATTTGAAGAATTTTTTACTCTATTTGCAAGTATTGCCATTTTTAATCCTGTTTAAATAGTACATGTTTTAGCTTTGTAAAATCTTCAAGTACTTTTCCTATTCCAAGTGCCACACAAGAAAGGGCGTCATCTGCAACTATCACTGGCAATTTAGTGGCTTCACTAAGAACAAAATCAAGGTTTCGTAATAATGAGCCGCCGCCTGTTAGAACAATTCCTTTATCGACTATATCTGAAGATAACTCGGGGGGCGTTGCTTCTAGCGCCACTTTTACCGCTTCAACAATTTGACTTACTGGTTCAATTAGACTATCAGCAATTTGTTTTTCATTCAATACCATTTCTTTAGGAATACCGTAAATTAAATCACGCCCTTTAATTTCCATCTTTCTTGGTTCAACCTTTTCATCTACATAAGCCGTGCCTATTTCTTGCTTTATCTTTTCAGCAGTAGCCTCACCTATCAATAAATTATAGTGTCTTCTTATATATGAAATAATAGCTTCATCCATCTTATCACCACCAACTCTTACCGACCTTGCATATACTATGCCGCCTAGTGATAAAACTGCAACTTCCGTAGTACCTCCTCCAATATCGACAATCATCGAACCTGTCGCCTCCGTTACGGGGAGCCCTGCTCCGATTGCAGCTGCCATAGGCTCTTCAATTAAATATACATCCCTACCACCCGCACTTTCCGCTGCTTCTTGGATAGCACGACGCTCAACCGGCGTAGAACCGGAAGGCACACAAATAACAATTGTCGGGCCAAAAAAAGAGCGACGATTATGCACCATTCTAATAAAATACTTTATCATTTCTTCTGCACCTTTAAAATCGGCAATAACACCGTCTTTTAAAGGCCTTTTTGCTTCAATATCCGTAGGAGTACGCCCAAGCATCATTTTTGCTTCATGACCATAAGCATAAGGCACAAAAGCACCGTCTTTTTTTATTAAAGCAATAACAGAAGGCTCTCTGAGAACAATGCCACGATTTTTTTGATAGACAATAGTATTTGCCGTACCGAGATCTATAGCCATACCGGAAGAAAATCCCTCCAAAAATTTCCTTATCATTTTATTTTTTCTCTCTAAATTCTAAAAACTTATTTTTAATTCTTAGTGTCATCCCGTGGCTTGATCACGGGATCCAGTTAAAAATGCTAAAACAATGCATATTCTAAATTATTTTTTGGATCCCGTGGTCAAGTCACGGGATGACACTAAATCGCTTGGTGGACCATACATCAAACCACAACCAAATACATTATTCAAATCTCTTTATAATGTAAAATAATAAAATTACTAATAAAAAATATTAGCATACTAGGTAATAAAATGGCAGCAATTAAAGACAGATTATTATAAGTAAGTATTTTCAACAATATTTCTGATAACGAATATACTATAAAACCTGAAAATAAACCTAATATCAATATTTTTTCTTGTGAATTATCACGCTGTTTAAGACTAATAAAACAACTCGCTAAAATGACAGTTGCCGTCATCATTACAGGTTTAAATAATTGCTTGTAATAATAAATTTGATAATTAATAGTCGGTAAACCTGAATTTAATAATTCATTAATTAATTTTGGTAAATTCCAAATAGAAACCATTTCAGGCCGAATAAATTTATTTACTAAACTATTAATTGATAAATTTGTCTGTATAGTTAAATTATTGTAGGTTGTGGTCTTCTCTTTTGTAAAAACCTTTACTCTATTTAAATGTAACGTTTTATTTTCAATAATACCGTATAATGCATCAATCCTCTTTAAGAAAGAATTATTACTATCAACAAATAAAATTGTAATATTATTTAATTTTTTCTCGGCAACATTAATAAATTGTGTTTGAATGATTTGATTTTCATCATTTAAAGCTTCAAAAAATAATAAACCGGATCTAGATATTATACCTTCACTTAAGGCTTTTTTTGTCAGTTTTGCTTCTAATAAATCATATTTTTGTAAACCTGTAGTACCGATAGGATTCAATATGGTCATAAAAACTATACCTAAAATTAAAGTTACGATACACGGAATAACAAGCACTTGCCAAATATGAATACCGCTAGATAATATAGCTGTTAATTCATTATTTTTTGTTAGATTTCTAAGAAAAAATAACATAGCGGTAAAACTAATTAACGAAGATACTTGACCTAATAAATAAGGAATTTTATATAAGACAAGTCTCCAAAAAAAACTAAAAGGGGCATAAATATTTTTGAATTTTTGCAAAAGATCAAAAATATTTGAGATAATTAACAGACCGATTAAAAGAAATAATATAATAACGAAACACTTAGAATATAATTTAGTAAGATACCAAGAAAGTGTTTTTAGATTAATCATTATAAATTCAAGTCTAGGCTGTTGCGTATGGAAAATTAAAAAGATTATTATTACAACGTAGTTTGTTATGAATTAAAATAAGAATCGTGTGGTGGGGCTGGTAGGACTTGAACCTACGACCACACCGTTATGAGCGGCGTGCTCTAACCAACTGAGCTACAGCCCCTTTTTATTTGAAATTTATATAATTTTTATACGTTCAAGTCTAGTAAAATTTTTGTGTTTTTTAGGTATTGACTAAAAACAGGACAATGTGGGCTAGCTTTTTCATCATAAGCTACGGAAATTACAAAGTAATTGTACGTTCGCAATCTCAGGAGTTTGTTGTTATTTCATGAGATTGCCACACAGAAATGACAAACAGGTTATAAATAAAAAAGGTCGAGCTTACTACTCGACCTTTTAATAAACTATAATTAGTAAATAATTTTAGTGATGTACAACTGTTACAGCTCTACGATTACAAGCAAAAGCTTCTTCAGTGTTACCCATCATAGCAGGTCTATCTTTACCGTAAGAGATTGTATTTAATCTGTTATGATCAATTCCCTTATGAGCTAAGAATTTTTTCGCTACTGCTGCTCTTCTTTCACCTAGACCTAAGTTGTACTCTCTAGTACCTCTTTCATCCGCGTGCCCTTCAACAGTAGCTTTTACTTCGGGATGCTTTGATAACCAGCAAGCTTGTCTTTCTAACTCTTCTTTAGCTTTTGGTGATAAAGAAGAACTATCAAAAGCAAACCATACTGCATTCCCTGCATGCTTCTCGAAATCTTTCATTAATGATGTTTCTTCACTTTGATTCATCATACCGTCCATTTGAGGCGCTCTTTTTGTTGTATTACACCCTGCAAGCACAAATAATGCAAGAAAAGTTAATGTAATTTTTGTTATTTTCATAATTAAACTCCTTAGAAGATTATAATTTATTAGTATTGAATTCATTTTAGTTAGTTATAAATTACAAACTAACCAAAAGCTATGTGAGTTAGTATATATTATTATTTTATTAGTTTAAAGGCTAAAATATTATAAAATGCAATTACTTCTGTATAAATGTTGTAAAAATATCATTTTATTTAGCGTCGATGGATGGATAGACGAGTATACTCCGAGTAAATAAAGCAATTGATAGACAGAGATCAACTGAGGAAAAAGAAAGGAATCCACAAGACGGGGAGCGGAAGCCGTTACTTAAACGTTCAGTACCGCAGTACTTGTAGGATGACGTAGCCAATTTTTGAAGTTCTATCTTAGAATATATTAGACTTCCTGCATAAGTCATCTTATAAAGAGGAATTTAAAGGGGACGCGGAGCGCAGAACCGTAGCGTACATAGACGTACGTGAGGATTCGGCTACCTACTCGATGTATAAATTACCTTTAGAAATGACTTATGCAGGAAATCTGTTCACCATCTTATTAATGCACTGCCCCAAGTTAGACCAGCACCGATAGCTGAAAATAGTATAATATCACCCTTTTTTATTTTGCCTGATGCTTTTAGAGTACTTAAAGCAAGAGGAATAGAAGCCGCTGAACAATTGGCGTGCTTCTCAACGGTTTTTACTATTTTATGTTCGGGTAGGTTTAATGATTCGGCAAGTTTATTAATAATACGTATATTTGCTTGATGAGGTATAAAATAATCAATATTGCTTACGCTAAATTGATTATCATGCAACAACTCTTCTATAGATTGTTGCATTTTTTCTATTGCATGGCGAAATAATTTCTGCCCCTGCATAATAATTTTACCGCTAGTACCGTTCATACTGACACCACCGCTTGTGTATAGTATTTCATAATCAGCCCCGCTTGAGAAGATATTACTGTCTATTAAACCGGAGTCATCACTACTACACTGTAATATTACGCTACCCGCTCCATCACCGAATAAAACGCAAGTAGAACGATCATTCCAATCTAACAGCGGTGTCATTTTTTCAGCACCTATAAGCAAAATAGTTTTATATTTACCGGATGAAATAAGGGAATTTGCTACTTGCAATCCATACACAAAACCGGCACATACGGCTTGTAAATCAAAAGATGGTATATTAGCTAAACCAAGATAACCTTGAAGTTTAGTGGCAACCGAAGGGAAGCTATTATCCGGGGTAGTAGTACATGTAATAATTAAATCAATATCATTTGCTGATATCCCCGCATCTGCTATAGCTTTTTCAGCTGATTTTAAAGCAAGATGGGAAGTATATTCTGTATCACCTGCTATATGACGCTGCGTAATACCTGTTCTTGTTCTAATCCATTCATCGTTAGTATCTACAAATTTTGCAAGCTCGTCATTACTAGCTATTTTTGAAGGAAGATATCCGCCGCAGCCAATAATTTTACAGGTCATATATTATTTAAGATACTACTTCTTCTTCAGCTTCAATTTTTTTTGTTACTACTTGACGATTATTGTAAGTACCGTCTACTGAAGAAATATGATGCGGAAGTTTATACTCACCTGTTTGTGAATCAACTATCACGTTAACTTTGCCGAGTGCTAAGTGCGAACGTCTCATATTACGTCTTGATTTCGATGTTTTTTTCTTTGGAACTGCCATTATTAGCCTCTCTAAATATAAATTAAAAAGTATTTGTCAAATTAGTGAAGCAGTATATTATAATATTGTAACAAAATCTAGATAAAATTAAACTTATGAAAATTTTTATAACATACATTTTTAGTATATTAGCCTTTTTTTCCTTAAGCGGCTGCAAAACTATTGAAAATAGAGGGCAATCCATAGATGATTCGGCACTTGTAAAATTAGAGTCTAAAAAACTAAACAAAGTGGAAGTCGTAGAATTAATTGGTACGCCTAGTATGGTACCCGAATATTCCCAAAACACTTGGTATTATGTCGAAAGAGTGATGTCTCAAAGAGCTTGGCTTAACCCAAAAATTGAAAAGCAAACAATAGTAAAAATTACATTTGATGCTAATAATTTTATGCAGGAAATAGTAGTAATAGATGACTCTCATAAACAAGATATAGAAATGGTCCGTGAATATACTAGGACATATGGAACAGAACTTAACGGGCTACAAAAATTTGTTAAAAATCTAGGTAGATTCAATAAAACTACCGACGGAAACAAAAATAAAAGCAAGGGTAAGAAGAAATAAGTATTTCAATCGTCATTGCGAGAAGAACTGCAAGTTTCGACGAAACAATCTCAGGACTTTGGTACGAGATTGCCACGCTCCTTCCAGTCGCTCGCAATGACGATTTGATACTCACGCGAGAATAACACCAACACCCACAAAACAAAAACTATCTAATATGATTTCGATATTTAGTAAATTAAAACAAAGTTTATCTAAAACTTCTAGTAAAATATCGGAAGGTATCGACAAAATATTTTACAAGAAAAAATTAGACGATGAAACTCTAGAAGAGCTAGAAGAGTTGCTTATCTCTAGCGATATGAGCATTTCAGCCGTAACTAAAATTATAGAGGAATTTAAAACAATAAAATTTGACAAGGAAATAGATAGTAACACGGTAAAAAAAACTCTTGCTAAGTTGATAGAACAGCGGCTATCAAAATCAGAAATTCCTTTTACTTTAAATGAGAATAAATTAAACGTAATTTTAGTTTGCGGTGTTAACGGAGCAGGAAAAACTACGACTATAGGTAAGCTTGCTGCAATCTATTCAGCACAAGAAAAAAAAGTAGCAGTTGCAGCCTGTGATACTTTTAGAGCAGCTGCCATAAATCAACTAAGCACTTGGGTGGATAGAGCAAATGCACTACTTATTACCGGCGAAGAATCGGCTGATCCTGCAAGCGTTGCTTACCGCGCGATAGAAGAGTCGACAAAACAAAATATCGATATACTTTTTATCGATACAGCAGGCAGGCTTCATAATAAAAAAAACTTAATGGACGAACTCGCCAAGATCGTAAAAGTTATAAAAAAATTAGATGAGAGTGTACCTACGCATAGCATTTTAGTAATTGATGCTATTACCGGACAAAATACTTATAACCAAGTCGAGTATTTTGATGGTGCTACTAATTTGACGGGGCTTATCGTAACTAAATTAGACGGCAGTGCTAAAGCGGGAGTAATTGTCGGAGTAGTGCAGAAATTTAATTTACCCGTGTACTTTATCGGCATAGGCGAGAAAATAGAGGACTTAAAAATATTCAACCGACATGATTTTGCTAAAAGTTTGGTTGGGTTGTGAGGTTTTGCCGCGTGGAGCAGGAAACACACTCGGTGTCATCCCGTGGCTTGACCTATAGTATCGGACATTTTTGTTCTATGTCATTCCCGCGTAGGCGGGAATCCAGAAAATAATTTCAATATTAATATAGGAAATTACATATTTGCTAAAAAACAAGTTTTTTATAGGTTTTACTGGATTCCCGCCTACGCGGGAATGACATAAAATGAGCCACGCAACAGCACCAACGCTCGCTCGCAATGACGATAGAATTAAAAATAAAATCATAAAATGACTCAAAAAAATACCTTATTGCTCATAGACGGATACGGATTCGTTTTTAGAGCCTATTATGCACAACAGCCTTTAACTTCACCAAAAGGTGAACCTGTTGGAGCTCTTTACGGCTTTACTTCAATGCTACTAAAATTACTGGGCGACTTTAAGCCTAAACATGTCGCTGTAGTGTTTGACAGCGGCGGGAAAAATTTTCGCCATCATATTTATCCTGAATATAAAGCTAATCGCCCCCCTCCGCCTGAAGATTTAATTGCACAATTACCTTTAGTTCGCGATGTTGCAAGCAGTTTAAATTTTCCTATTCTAGAAAAAAGTGGTTATGAAGCCGATGACATTATCGCAACTTTTGCTAATAAAGTCGCATCATTTGGAGAGGATGTCGTTGTTATCTCTTCCGATAAAGATTTATTGCAGTTAATGAGTGAAAACATCAGAATATATGATCCTCTAAAAGGGAAATATATTACAGAGGGTGATGTTGTTAAAAAGTTTGGCACTACTTCTGATAAATTACGTGAAGTGATGGCTTTAATTGGCGATAGATCTGATAACATACCGGGCGTACCGTCTATTGGACCAAAAACGGCCAGTAGCCTTATAGCCGAATTCGGTTCAGTGGAAAATATACTAAATTCTCTAGATCGAATATCAAGTATAAAACAACGTGAAACTTTACAAAATTCAAGAGAAGCCGCGCTTATTTCATGGCAGTTAATAGGGCTTGATTCTAATGTTGATTTAGATTTTCAGCTAAATAATCTAGAATGGTCGCCTCCAAATAGCGATAAATTAGCAGAATTTTTACAGAAATACGGTTTTAAATCCTTATATAAAAGAGCAGAAAATTTATTTGATTTTAAAATTAATGAGCATGAAGAGATAGCAGATAATAAAGTAACGGAAATAAAAGAAATTAGTAATGCTAATGAGTTAACAGACTTTGCTAAAGGGGCTGAGAAAATAGGAATATTCGGGATATATTTACTTCAGCGTAAAGGAGATAATCTTGCTTTTATTTTATCACTACAAAACCAAAGTTATATTATTAAAATTCCAAATACTACCAATAACCTTTTTTCCTATAATACTAAAACTAATAATAACTGGTTTTCGGATATAATCTTCAATTTACTAGCCGATAAATCCATAAAAAAAATCACCTATTCTCTTAAACCTCTGCTTAAATTTTACGCAAAACAAGCTCATGAGATTATTGCTATAGAGGATTTAGAACTAATGCAATATGCGTTATCTGCTGGTTTATCACAGAAAAATTTGTTTGGAGAGGCTTTGAAAGAGGATAATACGATCAATGAATCGGCAAAAATAGTAGCTGATTTCACTTCGCTTTATAAGCAAACTATATTAGAGCTTAAGGACAATAAAGCATTTAGACTTTATAGTGAAATTGACTTACCTACCTGTTTTATTTTGGATAAAATGGAGAAGGTTGGGATTAAAGTAGATGCAAATTATCTAAATCAGTTATCCGCTGAATTTGGAGCAGAAATAGCTAGACTTGAAGAAGAAATCTTCGCTCTTAGCGGGATTAAATTTAATATCGGTTCACCAAAACAACTTGGTGAAATTCTATTTGAAAAAATGCAATTACCTTTTGGCAAAGCTTCCGCTAAAGCAAACTCTTACTCAACAGGAGCTGAAATACTCGAGAAGCTTAGTGAACACGGCTATCCTATCGCTGATTTATTACTAAGATGGCGGCAGCTTACGAAATTAAAGAACACTTACACCGATAGCTTACCGAAACAGATAGATAATATAACGAGGCGGGTACATACGACATTTTTACAGACTTCTACCACTACAGGGAGACTTAGCTCACAAGAGCCTAATTTGCAAAATGTACCAATTCGCTCTAGTGAGGGGAATAAAATCAGACAAGCTTTTATCGCTGAAGAAGGTTATAAATTAATATCCGCTGATTATTCTCAAATTGAGCTTAGAATATTAAGCCATATCGCAAATATAGAAGCACTAAAACAAGCATTTATCAATAAAGATGATATTCATACTCAAACCGCTTGTCAAATCTTTAACTTGCAAAAACATGAACTAACTAGCGAACATAGGCGTAAAGCAAAAGCCATAAATTTCGGTATTATTTATGGTATAAGTGCTTTTGGGCTTGCTAAACAATTAAATGTTAGTAACGGCGAAGCATCCGAATATATCAAGAAATATTTTGCTGAATATAAAGGAGTACAAGAATATATGGAGCAAACAAAAGCTTTTGCAAGTAGCAACGGCTATGTCACAAATTTCTTTGACAGAAAATGTTTTGTACCTTCAATTCATGATAAAAAGCTTAAACAATTTGCAGAGCGCGCGGCTATTAATGCTCCAATTCAAGGAACTAATGCCGATATAATTAAAATTGCCATGATCAATCTAGATCAAGAAATAGAAAAACGTAAGCTAAAAACAAGATTAGTACTGCAAATTCATGACGAATTACTGTTTGAAGCACCAATTGATGAAGTAGAAATCATAACACCTATTATCAAAAAAATCATGGGGAATTCTACTAATATGGATGTACCAATCATAACTGAAGTAAGAGCAGGTAATAACTGGATGGAAATTCATTAAAGGCGTGGCATTGTTGCGTGGATACTCAAACCGTCATTGCGAGGAGCAAAGCGGCGCAGCAATCTAGAAAAAATAATAAAAAATTCTGTGAATCAGAATTTTTTACTGGATTGCTTCGTCAATTACTACGTAATTTTCCTCGCAATGACGGCATACAACACCTATACATGAATAACAATTTGAGGAATTTTAAAAGGGGCATAATGTATGAAAAATTTTATATTCACGTCTGAATCAGTTTCTGAAGGACATCCGGATAAAATTGCCGATCAAATTTCAGATACGGTACTTGATGAAATTCTAAAACAAGACCCTAACGGTCGTGTTGCCTGTGAAACATTTGTAACAACCGGTCTAGTTCTAGTAGGCGGTGAAATTACTACTAGTACCTATGTAGATATTGGGTAAATAGTACGGAGTAAGATACAAGAAATCGGCTATAATAATCCAAATTATGGATTTGACGGCAGTTGTTGTGCCGTAATTTCGTCTATAATTAAACAATCACCCGATATAGCTGTGGGGGTTGATAATAATAATGAAGATGAAATAGGAGCGGGAGATCAAGGAATGGTTTTCGGTTATGCTTGTACTGAAACAGAAGGCTTAATGCCTGCACCTATTTACTACGCTCATCTCTTAATGAAAAGACAGGCATATCTACGCAAAAAAATATATTATCTTGGCTTGGACCCGATGCAAAATCACAAGTTACGTTACGATACGAAAATAATAAACCGATTGCCATTGATGCAGTAGTTTTATCAACTCAGCATAATCCGGAAATACAGCAGAAAGACCTTATTGAAGCAGTAATGGAAGAAATTATTAAGCAGGCATTACCAAGAAATTTACTTCATAAAGATACTAAATATCTAATTAACCCGACAGGTAGGTTTGTTATAGGCGATCCTGTTGCTGATTGCGGTTTAACAGGTAGAAAAATTATCGTGGACACTTACGGAGGAATGGCAAGACACGGCGATGGTTGTTTCTCGGGAAAGATCCGACCAAAATAGATAGGTCGGCTGCTTACATGGCGCGCTATATTGCTAAGAATGTAGTAGAAGCAGGAATAGCCGATCGATGTGAAATACAAATATCTTACGCAATAGGTGTTGCGGCTCCCGTATCTATTTATGCTGAAACTTTCGGCACTAGCAAATTAAGCAATGAACAAATTACTAAGCTAATAACACAGCATTTTGATATGCGTCCCGGCAGAATTATTAAACATCTTAAACTTCGTACTCCATGCTATCAAAAAACAGCTGCTTACGGTCATTTTGGTCGTGAAGACGAAAATTTTACATGGGAGCAATTAGATAAAATAGGGATATTGAGATAGTAATTATTGACATTTATTTTTTAGTATGGGACTATCTTAGTATTTACTCAACTATTTAGTTAAAAATATGACTGAGAATATAAATAATGATATAAAGTTCGGCAACTTGAAAAACTATGAAAACGAGCTTATAAATACTGCTCTAAAAGAGAATAACCAAAATAAGCTGAAAGAGCATTATGAAAATATCACTCAGGCCTTAAATAACATACGAGAATATGAATATGAAGCGAGGGCAACTCAGTACCGCGAAATGCTTGACGATGCCCGTACCTATGATAAATCCACAAAAGATTATGATTTAGGCTCGGCTCATTTTATAACAGCTAGCGGTTATAAAGCCTTGCTTAGGGCATATAAAGCTCTACATGAAAATCCAGATAAAAAATTAGATAACTTTATGGATGGCTTAGATGAGATTTATAAGCAATCCTTTTCAGCACGTAATTTAACTGGCTCAAATAAATTGCCACCCACAGAACAGTTAAAAAAATTTTTAGAAAAAACTACAAATGAAATATATGATAAACTGCAAAAAACAGGGGAGGCATATTTATCATATTCTAATGCTCCTACTAATACAGGATTACATGCAAATGTTATAAAATATTCTAAAGAAAACGGAAAAAATTATCGTATTATGTATAATGCCGGTGCTGGGGTAAGAGCAGATAATTCAAAGCTAAATCAAACACCAAAAGATCAATTATCTAAAATAAATGAAACAATAGAAGCAAGAAGTAAAGCAAAATTCAGCTCAATTAAATATGAACTCAAAGAACAGTCAGATAAAGGAGTAAAGGATTTAATATATAAAGAAATAAGAGATAGTATATTTTCTATATTATCTATAAACGAACTAGAGGCAATAAAAGCTCATAATAACGAAATCAATAGGTTCAAATCGGAGCAACTTATTAACCCAACAACTGACCCAAGAAGAACAGTTACCGGACAAACTTTAAGGAATTGTAGTAGCAGGTCAATAAGAGAAGCTTTACGAGACAATGTACCGGATTCAGAATTTCGTGAAATATATGATTTCATTACACAAAATCAAGTATCTCAAATAATATCAAACTTAGAAAGCGAACAAAGAAATTTAGCAAATAACTTAGATATACCTTTAGCAAAAGAACAAAGTATCTCAAACACAACTGATCAAAATCAATTTCAAAAAGATATTGCCAATTCAGCTACTAATTATTTTGATACTTTTTTTTATAATGAAGGACATACACCGAGCACAAGAGAAAAGTTATTTAGTAAAGTTGCTGAAGAATCTAATTTAAAATATGTCAAGATTGATCTAGTAGATTTTTTATCTACCGTGTTTCCCTATAAGGACACTAATTTACCTATTACCAAGGATCTTTTAAAGCCTGTCATAAACCATATCCAAACTTGTTTTGAAGATCACGAAATAGCTCCCACAAAAACAGTTTTAGAAAATTATAGATTATATAAGTCCAATAAAGAACAAATTATTAAAGAGCTATCGGAAAAATGCTTAAATGATAAAGATGTAAATATACTCATCAAAGCGCAAGTACAAGCGAAAATAGAAAATCGCCCATCTATAGATATTTTCCGGCAAATGAAGCAAAGTAATACTAACCCTAAATCGCTAGAGCTATCAGAGGGGCATAAAAAATTAGATGATGTAATAAAAGATATGGCACAAAAATATAAAATGACTATACCGGAAGCAAAAGCATCCGAAGAAATTACTCAAGTGGTTAAAGATTACAGCGAGAATAAATTTAATGAGGAAATAACGCCTATAAAATCTCAAAAATTAGTAGATGAATTTACGGAAGCATCGCTAGATATTTTTGGAGAGAATAGATTAATAGATTCACCTATAATTGAAACAAAAGACGAGCATATTAATATACCGCTCCCAAACGTAGTAAAACAAGAAACTACTAATCTTAACTTGGATACAGTACACTCAAAAAATTCGCCTGTATCAAGCTTTTTGAATGACGCTGTACTTAAAGAAGAAAAACAAAATTTAGTGAATGAACTAATAACTGAAGTTAATAAAAATCTACCTAATAATACGGGAGTATTAGAAGATAAAAAACAAGAGGTTAAGACCGATAATGTATTCAATAAAAACTCGGAGCCTAAAAAACAAACTATCAAAAACAAATTTTATAAGTATTTAAGTAAATTAACGGAAAAATTAGGACTAAAATCTATAAGTAATTATTTTAAAGAATTAATTAAGGATCCAAATCTTGAGCAAAATATCAATTTAGAAAAAGAAGCAAAGTTAATAGCAGAAAAATATCGACTAACAAAATATATGGAGCTTAGCAATAATAAAAATAATAATGCAGTATTTAGCGGTAAAAAAACACCGAAGAATATTTCTAAATTATGAAAACAATACAGGGAATGTGGTATACGAAGTTCATCGAATATATTCTTTTAAAATCTCAAAATCTTGTGCTTGGAGAAAGAATTTTTCCGGTAATGTAATTTTTGCTATAAAATTCTTTACCTCTTCGCTTTGTAAATAGATCATAGCTCTAGCATTACTTTCATTATTATTAGTGCGAGCTGCAAGCAAGGTTACTATCTGCCGTAATTCTTCATAATTTTGTGGGTAAAGCTGTAGTTCAAATTGTTTATTATTAATCGCATCTTCAATTGACGAAAAGCTTTTTGCCGTTAGTTTTATTCCACCCTCATCTTTGATTATATCGCAATTAACGACTACCAAACTTTTAACATTAAGTAAATGTACATAATCTTTTAAAACTTCCTCACTAAAAATACTAAGTTCAAATATATTCTCAGGATCGGAAAGCACGAGTGTCACGAACCTACCTCTTGCCGACATACGAGAATCCTTTTTTTGTATCACCCCAGCAAGATTTATTCGGTTAGCACCGTCAGGTAAGTTATTATGTAAATCTGTGGTACTTAAAATATTTAAACGGTTAAATATTTCTTGATACTGCGTAAGAGGATGATTAGAGATAAATAAGCCCATAGCCTCAAACTCATAAAAAGCTAAAGTATTGTTATCGGCATAATCACTTGCAATTAATATATTAGGACTTGAACTAGAAACTTTAATTAAGCTAAATTGATTAGATTCCTGCTCTTCGTGATATGAAGTTGAATAAGAAAGTAATTTTGGAATGCTTGAAAATAATTGCAATCGATTATCATGCAACTCATCAAAACAGCCGGATTTAATTAAATTTTCCAGTAATTTACTGTTAACAGATTTTGGTGGTAATCTTTCAATAAAATCGATAATTGATTTAAACACTCCTCTTGCTTCTTGCTCCTCCGTTACTAACTTACCGAAATTCGGCGTAACTCCTTTAATAGCACCAAGCCCAAAAACTATTGTACTTACTTCTTTGTCATACACAGGCTTTACACTAAAATACCCTTTAGAAATATTAATATTAGGAGCAATAATCCTTATGCCACTGTCTTTTGCTTCTTGCAGGAATAAATTAATTTTATCGTGATTATTTAATTCAAGATTTAAGCACGCTACTAAAAATTCAGCAGGGTAATTAGCTTTAAGGTATGCGGTTTGGTATGAAATAACGCCGTAAGCCGCAGCGTGCGCCTTATTAAAACCGTATCCGGCAAATTTAGCCACGGTCGCAAAAATAGATTTAGCCTGAGATTCCGAAATATTATTAGCAATTGCCCCTTTAACAAAAATTTCTTCCTGCTCCACCATTTCCTTTTTTATCTTCTTACCCATTGCTCTACGAAGCAAATCAGCAGCACCTAAAGTATAACCGGCAAGAACCTGAGCAACTCTTTGTACCTGCTCCTGATATATCACCACTCCATAAGTTTCTTCTAAGATCGGCTTTAATAGCTCATGTAAATAATCAGGCTGCTGTAATTTATGCTTACAAGCTATATAAGTAGGGATATTTTCCATAGGACCTGGACGATATAAAGCACCAAGAGCGATTAAATCGTGTATGGAATCAGGTTTAAGACGTCTAAGTGCATCTTTCATTCCGACACTTTCAAACTGGAAAACTCCAACCCCCTTACCTTTACATAACATTTGATAAGTCTTATTATCATCAAAGGTCATATTGTCAAAATCTACTTCTATCGCTCGCTCTTTAAGTAGTTTCTTACAATCGGTAATAACCGTTAGGGTTTGCAGTCCTAAAAAATCAAATTTAATTAAACCGGCAATCTCAGAATATTTCATAGAATAACCGACTACTAACATATCGGAATTAGCGTCTTTATATACCGGTACTATATCAACCAAATCAGTGCCTGCTATTACGATTCCTGCAGCATGAGTTGAAGAATGCCTATGTAGCCCCTCAAGAATTAACGAAGTATCAAGCACTAGCTTAATTAACTCCGCCTCACCCTCTAAATTATACAGTCCATTACCTTTAGCAGCATTTGCAAGCTCCGGAACTTCACACATTGCTTGTTCAAGCGTAACGGGATTAACTGCACTAAAAGGTACAAGCTCCGTTAGATAATCAGCGAATTTATAAGGCAAGCTAAGCACACGAGCCACATCCTTAATTACAGCCTTTGCCTGCATCTTACCAAAAGTTATAATCTGCCCTACTCTATTATTGCCGTATTTAGAACGTACATAATTAATTACTTCCTCTCGTCTTTCCTGACAAAAATCAATATCAAAATCAGGCATTGAAATACGTTCAGGATTTAAGAATCTTTCAAATAACAAGCCGAATTTAATCGGATCAAGATCCGTAATAAGTAAACTCCAAGCAACAACCGACCCTGCTCCCGAACCTCTACCAGGACCAACTAAAATTCCCTCTTGTTTACTCCATTTAATAAAATCTGATACAATCAAAAAATAACCGGCAAAATTCATATTACAGATAATATCCAGCTCGTAATTAAGACGAGCAAAATACTCAGTTTTCAATTCTTCTTGATTCTGCAGCGGAATATTTTTAGATTTAAACTTTGTAGCAAGCCTTGCAAGCAGCCCTTCTTTTGCATCTTTCCTAATTAAATCCGTTTCACTAATATCTTTGGTGGCAAAATTAGGCAGCATCGGTGGATTTGCGTGTGCTGCAAAATAACAACGCTCTCTTAAATTCACAGTATTTTGGACGGCATTAGGTAGATCGGAAAAAAGCTCTACCATCTCACGCGGTGATTTAAAATAACAATTTTCACTAACTGTTTTACGATCAGGGTATTCTTTAGTAACGCCGGCTGATATACATAATAATACATCATGTGCATCATGCATGGTTTTTTCGCTAAACAAAACTTTATTAGTGGCAACAAGTGGAATAGTAAGCTCAGCAGCAATTCTAATATAACTATCCTCAATAAACTGCTCTTCCGGTAGATCATGCCTCATGATCTCAAAATAAAACCGATCTCCTAAAATTCCCTGTAATTTACGCGCAAACAGCATAGCTTGCTCTTGCGTACGAGCCAGTAAGCATTTTCCGACAATACCGTCGGTATAACAGCATAATGCTATTAACCCTTCTTGATATTTTACTAAATCTTCAAAATTAATATGATCGCATATTTTACGATCATTTTTAGTAAAAGTAAGGCTTGATAGTTTGAGTAAATTTTTATAGCCGACCTCATCTTTAGCTATAAGCAAAATTTGAGCAAAAATGTTGGTATCATATTGTATGTTAAGAATAACCCCATGTATAGGCTGCAGCCTTTTTTTTACTGCATATAACGCAAATTCTAATGAACCGAATAAATTTCCTCTATCTGCCAAACAAATAGCAGGCATTTTATGTGATGAAGCAAGCTCTACTACTTTCTTGGTAGTTAATGCACTTTCTAGAAAAGAATAGGAGCTTTGAGCTCTTAAATGGATAAATTCGGGTCGCATTTTTTCTTTTTATAGGGGTTTAGTTTTTACCGTCATTGCGGGCAAACGTAGAGAGTGTAGCAATCTCATAAAACAGTATAAAATTCCTGAGATTGCCACGTCGATTCTACGAATCTCCTCGCAATGACGTTTTATTAAATCTTACTTCCAACTGTATAATATCTAAAACCGATTTTTTTCATTGATTCACTATCTAGTATATTTCTAAGATCAATGATTATCGGGTATTTTACTAGATTATAAATTTCTTGCCAATTAAGTTCTTTGAATTCTAACCATTCAGTTGCAATAACTATAATATCTACTGATTTACAAGCTTCAATTACCGAATCTAAATATAGCAAATCTTTATTTTCAAAATTCTTTTTGGCGTTTTCGAGACCAATAGGATCAAATGCTTTAATATATCCCCCTTTATCTAATAAAATCTTTATAATTTCGATAGCAGGGCTTGCTCTAATATCATCCGTTCCTGCTTTATATGTTAAGCCTAAAATTGCTATATGTTTATCTTTTAAATCTCCGTCTAACAAAATACTTATCTTATCTACCATACTTTTTGGGCGCTCTTTATTACTTGTAATCACCGCTTCAAGAATTTTACAATCGATATCATAACTCTTGATAAGACTATTTAATGCTAAAATATCTTTTGGAAAACATGAACCGCCAAAACCGGGTCCTGCATTTAAAAAATTTTGACCGATTCTTTGATCAAGCCCTACACCTTTAGATAAATCTTTAATATTGCCGCCGATTTTTTCGCATAAATCAGCCATTTCATTAATAAAAGCAATTTTGGTAGCTAAAAAACTATTTGAAGCATATTTAATAAGCTCGCTCGTCACTAAATCGGTAACCACAAATTTTGCTCCCCGCTCTATTAAAGGTGCATAGATTTTTCGTAATATTACTTCTGACTCTTTATTATTTACACCGACAACTATACGATCAGGATATAAAAAATCCTCTACCGCACTTCCTTCTCTTAAAAACTCAGGATTAGAAGCAACATTAAATGAAAAACCTTTTGATTTTAAATAAGCTATAATATTATTGCAACTATCCGGCGGAACAGTGGATTTGATGACTATTAAACAATCCTTATTTATATGCTCGGAAACTTTATCAATAGCATCATAAACATATTTTAAATCCGCTTCTCCCGACTCTTTTGAAGGCGTACCGACCGTAATAAATATTGCCTCAGCATTTTGGAGCTCATTATTATAAATATTTGTAAATTTTAATCTTCCGTCTAGCAGAGCTTTTTGTAAATATTCATCAAGACTCAGCTCATAAATCGGTAATATTTGCTTATTTAGCTTAGATATTTTAACCTCATTATTATCGAGACAAGTAATATTATGACCTAAATAGCTCATAATAATACCTGAGACTAATCCCACATATCCACTACCGATAAATTTAATATTCATAATTTTTTGTGATTTTTATATTAAATTTTTAGATTATAAGTTATATTCAACTAACGTGACAAGTATATACCTCAAGTAAATGAAGAGTAGTATAGACAAGATCAACTTGGAAAATAAATGAGTAATCGGTCCACAAGACGAGAAGCGGAGCGTAACTTAATATAGTTCGCATTGCAGTACTTATAGGACGACTTAGTCAATTTTTTAAGTTGATCAAGTATGTAAAGCTTTTATCATATTTCAATAGATTTACAAGCTCAAATGAATTTTATTAAAAAAACCTTTATCAGTATTTTTATAATTCTTATTTCATTGTTTCTCGCTATAACTCTAATTGTTTATAGCGCAAACAAAGGACATTTAAATGAACCTTTGAAAAAAATAATTGAATTTTATTTAAGTAAAAATGATATAAAAGCCGTATTACATAATTTAGGATTTAAAGAAAATCAGTTATCTATAGATAAAATTTCCTTAAGGTTGATAGATAATGCTAAGGGAGAAATTAACAATTTTAATCTTTTTCTTAATTTCAAAAATTTTTTCTCTAATTCGTTAATAGAAGCTAATTTTAATGTTGATAAATTTTCGGTAATCTCAAATAACGATGAAGAAATTATAGATACTTCAATGACCGGTGATTATTCGTTAAATATAATCAAAAAAGATGTTCTAACCGGCATACAGTTAACTTCAATAAAAAGCGATATTTTAACCGATGAGCAAGGAGTCGGCTTGCCACTCGGAAATGCTTTGTGTTCGTATAGAACCGCTTATTCTAAAGATAATCCAAAAAGCATCAACTGCAAAATTACCTTTGGAGACAAAGCTTTTTTATCTCTAAACGGTATAATAACCAATAAAAATATTGAGGCGAGTGGGACAGCTGCAAATATGCCTTTAATAATTTATCAAACAGTCGAGAAAATCATTCCGAATAACCATATAATCTCATATTTACGAGAACATATAAAACGAGGTTACATCCAAAATGGGGAATTAAGTGTTAAATTAGATAAAAGCTTTTTTAAAGAAAATATTTTAGTGGAGGATAATTTAAAAGCAAATTTACATATCTCAAATTTTGAATATAAATATCATAACGATTTACCGCCTTTAACCAAGGTTGATACTAATATAATCATTTCAGGACCAGAAGTAAAATTTCTAATTAACGAAGCTTACAGCGGTAAAAGCGTTATCTCCGGCGGTATCGTAAATTTCAAATGGGAAGGAATGGAAAAATCGCAATTTGTTTTTAATGTTACTGCTAAAGGTGAAATTAATGATTTAATTGACTTTGTCCCAAATGAGGCATATCAAAACATTAAGGCTCAAAATATTGATTTAAAAAAAATAAACGGAACAGCGAATTCAATAATAGAGTTAATAATTCCTATTAGCCCAAATATTCCTAATAATTATAATGTGTTATCGACATTAACAAATATTTCCTTTAATAGTTTAGACAATAATATTTTATTACGAAACGGCGAAGCAAAAGGTAGCTTTAAAGATAACAAACTAGATATTAACGGCAAAGGTAAAATTAATAATTATGCAAGTAGCTTTACTTATGATCATGATATATCAGATAAAAATAATGAGTGTTTACTTAAAATAAAAAGCAATATTACGGCAAATAATCAAAGATTCGGTGTATTTAAATTAATTTCAGGCAGCACAGTTCTAAATTTTGAGTACAAAAAACAGCATAACAACGAGAGTTTTATTACTATTAATTCTAATCTTGATAATTTAGAATTTTATATAGATAAAGTATCTATTCATAAAAAATTATATAAAAAAGCCAATTTATTCTTACATACGAAATTAAATGATAAAAATTTCGATAGGAATATCGAATTTAACCTTTCAGGGCAGGATAATCTAAAAATTAACGGTAATGCCTTGATTAAGAAGAATATTTATAATATTAATCTAGCCTCTATTATACATAATCGTACGAATTTAAAAGGAAAAATAATCATAGATAACCATAATCTGAATACAGAACTTTATGGAAGCGGACTAGATTTATCAAATGCTAATATGATGCAGTTTTTAGAAAAAGAGGGTGATTCTACACGTAATATTAATTTAAAAACTAGTATATCAAAAATACTTTTAAAGAATAATATAACGCTAGATAATCTTAATTTAGCAATTAAATGTGATAAAGTGCGGTGTTTCTCCGGTTTTCTAAATGCCGATATCGGTAGTAAAAAAGTTAAACTGTCGCTTACCGCTAAGGAAACTTTTGAACAATGGCTAATTGAATCCGATAATGCCGGAGCATTACTTAAGGGACTCGGAATGTATACTACTATGCAAAACGGTCAGATTAACATTAACTTAAACACCAAAAGATATGAAGTGAAAAAAGGGGAAATAGTGCCGGTATTAGACGGTAGATTTTCTATAAAACATTTTACGGTAGTTGATACTCCTTTTTTAACACGGCTTGTTTCTTTTGTTTCATTGCCAGGTTTTCTCAGTTCAATAACTAATAATAAAAATATTTTATTTGGAGATATGGCCGGTAAATTTAATTATAGGGGAAATATCATTACAATTTTTGATACGGAAGCACATGGACCATTCTTTGATTTTACTATGAAAGGTAATATTGATACCAAGCAGCAATTAATTACGGTTAAAGGAAACGTTATTCCTTCCTTTTTCTTAATCAGCACTATTGTAACCAAAATACCTGTAGTCGGCAAAATATTTTCCAAAGTAGCCCCTTACACTCTAAAAATGAAATATAAGTAACTAGATTTTGTGCAAAAAAAATTATATTTAATCGGTATTTTACTTTTAGGCTTAATTTCCGGTATTACGTTTAATTTAATTTTTTTCACGGTTCCATACCAATTATCTGAAGCAAAATATACCACTGATATAATAGGTTCAATATCATTAGCTGCTTTTCCATATTGCTTAAAAGTAATATGGTCACCTTTTATAGATAAATACTCTATACCTTTTTTATGCTCTAAATTCGGTCACAGACGTGGCTGGGCATTGGTATCACAAATATTTTTAATCTTAGCAATGATGGGGTTCTTAGACATAAGCCCTTGTAATAATTTATATATTACTGCAATTATCTTATTTATTGTTTCATTCTGTAGTGCTACTCAAGATATTGTACTTGATGCGTATAGAATCGAGAGACCTACGTCAAAAGAAGAGCTTTCAATGGCTTTTACTTTTAGTAGTATAGGATTTCGTTTAGGTATGTTACTTGGCAGTGTCGGCGCTTTATATTCATCAATTGTTTTTGGCTGGAATATGGTATATAAATTTGCTCTATTTATTACTATACTTGGACCTATAGTAATTTTATGTATCAAAGAACCAAAGCCTAAAGAAAAACGTCATACAGCTAATACTTTAATAGGATTACAACAATATTTTGAGGTCATTAAAAAAAGTATTATATCCTTAAAAAATGACGCCCGTGAAATGAAGAGGTATACGAAGATCAACTTAGAAAAGAGTAATCTAGTTGTAAGCCGAGGAGCGGAGCGTATAATAAACATTCAGAATCCGAGGACTTACAAAGACGACTCAGCCAATTTTGGGGGTTCATCGAGTATACTGCTAATTATGTTGTTTGTCTTTCTATATAAAGCTGCGGATTCTATACCTATGGCTATGAGTTCACCTTTATTCCTAGATTTGAGCTTTACTACTCATGAAATTGCCGTTATTTACAAAGCTTACGGGTTACTAATCATGATCGTAGGTGGAGCATTAGGCGGCGTTTTAGCTGCAAAAATGGGTATATTTCACAGTGTTTTAATTGGCGGAGTTATTCAATTATTATCACCTCTTATGTTTATGGTTCTTGCTACTATAGGACATGATATTCAAATATTTATAATAACCGTTACGATGCAAAATTTCTGCTCCGGTTTTGCAGGAACTATTATCGCTATCTATTTTGCTAACCTTTGCAATAGTGAATTTGTTGCCACACAATATTCCATTATTGCATCTTTTAGTTCTCTTAGTCGTATTCTTCTAGCTAGCCTCGGCGGTATCTGTGCAAAATATCTTACTTGGTCTGTATTCTTTTTAGGTAATACTCTGCTTAGTATGTTGTTTATACCGATATTTTTAAAAATATATAGCAAGAAATTAACTACCTAATTATTAAAAAAATATGACAATTATTAAAAAAGGTTTATAATGTTGATATATAAGTTAATCGCATAATTATGAAATTATATAGTTTTCAGGAACATTTATTAGAATTAAAAATAAGGCTTCTTAGAATATTTACTACTTTTATAATTATATTTGCTATTTGCTATTATTTTAGCGACAATATTTATAGTTTTTTATTAAAACCACTTGCTAAGCTAAGCGGTGATACGGTACGAAATATAATTTATACGGGACTTACAGAAGCATTTTTTACTTATGTTAAACTTGCAGCTTTTACTGCTTTTACTATTATTATACCAATAATTGCTTTGGAGTGCTATTTATTTATCAGCCCCGGATTACACCGCCATGAAAAAAAAATTATTGCTTTTATTCTTTTCACGTCGCCTATTTTATTTTGGTGCGGTAGTGTTTTTGTTTTTTATTTTGTGATGCCTAAAGCTTGGAATTTTTTTCTTAGCTTTGAAAAACGTGATATGATGGTACCGATAGTTTTGGAAGCAAGAATTAGCGAGTATTTAACTTTAGTTATTCATTTAATTATTGCTTTTGGAGTTGCTTTTCAACTACCGGTTGTGATAATAATATTAAATATATTAAATATAGTTAAAGTCCGAACACTAAAACAAAAAAGACGGATTGCTGTGGTAATTAACTTTATTATTGCGGGAATATTAACGCCTCCTGACATTTTAAGCCAGTTTGCTCTTGCAATACCGCTACTTTTATTATATGAAACTTCAATAATGATATGTAATTTTATAGAAAAACCGAGGACACTAAATGTTAAATATCAAATGGATTAGAGAGAATCAAGAATTATTCGATGAAAAGCTTAGCCAAAGATTTATCGGACCTATGTCTAGTAAAATTGCTATGCTCGACGGAAAAAAAAAGAAAATCACGAGTTTAATTCAAGAATTTCAGCACGCACGCAAGGTAAAATCAAAGATTTTAGGTAACATGGCATCTAAAAGCGGTGAAGAGTTCGAAGGGTTACAAAGCGATGTCAGACATATAAATGAGAAGTTGGAAGAACTTGAGCAGGATCTAAATAATAATAACGAATTAAATGAACTATTGGATATGCTTCCTAATATTCCGGATGAAGAAGTACCTTACGGGATTGATGAAAGCATGAATAAATTAGTTCGTACTCACGGAGAGATAAATCCAAATGCTTTAAATAAGCAGCATTTTGAGCTAGGCACAAAATTAAATTTAATGGATTTTGAACAAACTGCTAAAATTTCAGGAGCTAGATTTGTAACGTTAAAAGGTGATTTAGCAAAGCTAGAACGTGCTTTAATTAACTTTATGATTGATGTTCATACTAAAGAGTTTGACTTCTTTGAGATATCACCTCCGGTATTAGTTCGAGATAATGCCATGTATAACGCAGGACAACTACCTAAATTTGCTAAAGAGTCTTTTGCAACAACGAATGGTTACAGATTAATTCCAACCGCAGAAGTATCTTTAGTAAACATGGTTGTCGATACTATTATACCGAGAGAAAAATTACCTATGCGTTACGTTGCTTATACCCCGTGCTTTAGATCAGAAGCAGGTAGTAGCGGTAGAGATACAAGGGGCATGATTAGATTACATCAATTCGGTAAAGTAGAGCTTGTATCTATTACCACCCCGGAAGAGTCAAAAAATGAGCATGAATATATAACTAATGCCTCAGAGACTATTTTACAAAAACTGAGTCTACCTTATCGTGCTATGTTACTTTGCACCGGAGATATGGGGTTTGCAGCAAAAAAAACCTATGATATAGAAGTATGGCTCCCAGGACAGAAACAGTATCGTGAAATTGCGAGCTGTTCTAATTGTGGAGATTTTCAAGCACGTAGAATGAAAGCAAGGTATAAAGAATTCGGCAGTAACGAAACTACCTTAGTTCATACTTTAAACGCTTCTGCTTTACCTATCGGAAGAACTATGGTTGCAATACTTGAAAATTACCAAAATGAAGACGGCTCAATAACCGTACCTGATGTCTTGATAAATTACATGGGAGGATTACAAAAAATCACTACATATAGTGAATAATTGTTTATTAAATATAAACAATAAGATAAAGTTTTGTGGTATACTCGTTTAATTTGAAAAATTGTCTATGTTGCACGGTTCTCGTCATTGCGAGCAGCCATAAGCTGCGCGACAATCTCAGGAAATAGTAACAAACTCCTGAGATTGCTTCGTCAAAATTTTCAATTTTTCCTCGCAATGACGGTTGATATACAACAAATTCTATTAGCATACAAAGCGATAATTTAAATTCAGGTTATTTGTGTTTAGTGATTTACGAAAATTTGACAAGGATGTATATAATTACAATGCTCCTAATTTTATACCCGTCGCATGTCATTATAATGAACATACTTTACTTACCAAAGACGGTAAATTACTACAAATTATCAAAATACACGGCATTAATTCAGATAAAATCAGCGACAACATACAGAATTTACGTGAAGTAGTTAGAGCTTCTATAAAAAAGAACATAACTGATTATGATTTTGCTTTTTGGCTACATACAATACGAGAAAAACAAAATTTAGATGATCCTACTCCTTACAAAAAATTATTACCGGCAAATATTCATGCACTATGGCAAAGAAAGAATCATTGGAATGATAAATTCGTTAATACTTTATATATATCTATAGTACATGATTCCACTAAAGTTAATATCAAAAATTTTAACTCTTTAATAAATTCTTTGTTTAATGAATTAATTACTGATTTTGAAAATAACTACTTAGATTCAGCTTTTCAAAAACTAGAAAATATCACTAATAATATTTTAAATGATTTAAATGAATTCGGCGCTGAAAAACTCGGTATAATATTTGAAAATGATAATGTTTTTTCTAACCCTTTATTTTTATATAATCGAATAGCTAACCTTAATAATAATGATTGTTTGGTACCTATAATAGATTTATCAGATGCTCTAGGTAGAAGTACTTATACAATTAGCGGCGATAAAATGGTAGTTACGGATCATGAGAAAAATAACAAATTCGCTTCTTTACTATCTATAAAAGAATATCAGGAAACTCCTTCTAATGCGCTTGATAAATTTTTACAGTTACCGATTGAATTAATAATAACTGAAATATTTTATTTTGTTAGCAAAAAACAAGTAATATCCAAATTGCAAGGTCAAGATTATATTCTAAGAATTACCAACGACTCAACTTTACTTAATCACAAAGGGATTAATGAGCTTGATGCAGCTAACTCAGCTTTTCAATTTTGTAATCAGCAAATTTCAATTGCCATTATAGAAGAAGATGAAAATAAACTAGATACAGCCGTAGCTAAAGCATCAACCGAGCTTTTTAAACTTGGTATTATTCATGTAAAAGAAGATCTCAATATTGAGCAAATATTTTGGTCGCAATTACCTGCCAACTTCGCCTTTATCCGTAGAATGTCACCATTATCCGTAGAACATATTGCTTCTCTTACCGCTCTTCATAATACTACACTCGGTAATCAATATAACCCTTGGGGTAGAGCTGTCACTTTACTGCGAACTGAAAAAGGTACTCCATATTTCATGAATTTTCATGATAAAACGAATAAAGGTAATACTTGCATCTTTGGTACGAAAAAAACCGGCAAAACCATATTATTGAATTTTCTAATATCAGAATCGACCAAATATAACCCAACAATAATTTATATCTCTAATAATAATGATTCTAAAATTTTTATCGAGGCAATAGAGGGCAAATGGCTAGAACCGGATAAACAAATTATCAATCCATTTTTAGTAGATGATACAGAAAAATCACGAGCTTTCATTTTAGAATTTTTTAAATTAATCAGCGGTCATTATATTTCACCTCTTAGTAAAATAGAAATATCTTTTCTAGAGAAGTTAAAAAATAAAATTTTATCAATTGAAGAAGAAAAACGTATTTTTTCCGATATTTTAAAATTAGAAGATTTTAAAGAGGAAGGAGGAATACAAATACTTGATAAATTAAAGGATTTTACAGAAGGACAATTATATTCTGGATTATTTGACGGACCGTCTCTTAACATTCAAGAAGGGGAAGTCATGGGGTTTAATTTATATAAACTTTCTGATGAGCCGTTTTCTAAACAATTTTACCCGGCGGAAAGAAAATTTTTAGAGCAATTTAATAATAACTTAAAGAAACATCAAGCTATCAGTGCAGCAGTAATTTATGCTTTTACTTATCATTTAAGCCTAGTTAGTACAAAACCTAAAATATTTGCTGCCGATAATTTTGATAAACTTTACAAACCTGAAGCTTATTACGATAATATAAACTTAATTTTTAATAATTTATCTCAAAATAACGGTATTCTCGTCAGTAATTTCAATTTTATTTATCTTAAGTCATATCCAAAATATACTATAAAACCTTGGCTTAATTTAATTAATACTAAAATTATTCTACCGTCTGATGTTAAAATAGAAGATTTAGACAAAATTTTAGGTTTAAGCGAACCAGAAATACGAAAATTATCACAGCTAATACTTTCTGCAAGGATGTTCTTAATTAATAAGGATAATGAATCTATAGCTTCTGAATTAAGTATTGCCTCTTTAATAGGAATTGTCCGTATTTTATCAAGCAGGCAGGAGGAAATGGATATTTATAAAAAAATACTTGAACAATACCAAGGTCCTCCAGATAATTGGATTAATTACTTATATAATGAGTTAAATACGGACTGATATTTTTCTTTGTCATCCCGTGAGCTTGTAGCGGGATCTCAGAACGCGGTCTGTGATACAAGATCCCATGGTCAAACCATAGGATGACAACAAAAAAAACTAACATAAAAGAACCATATTAAAGTGCTTAAAAAATATTTACTATTTTTTTTATTTTCATTCTTCTCATTTAATGTATATGCATTTATTTGGGGTGATATAGCCGATTGTCTTAGCGATCCATGTAATTGCGGACAAAGCGATAGAACGGAAACTTGGAATAAGGATGGAGGCATCAATGTAAAGACGAGAGGACCTTTTAAACCAGGCACATTGTGTCCTCCTTGGAATAAAAGCGACGGTCGCGATAATGATACTTGTTTATTAAAATTTGATTACCCAGGTACATTTATCGGTTTTTTACTCAATAGATGTGCGGAAGAAGCTCCTGATAGTAGTTACTTTACTCCAAAAATTCGTATTAGAGTTCAAAGCTGTAATGCCGCAGCTTGCTGGCATCAAAACTCCACTTTAAATTGGGATGGAGAATGTGTATTATGGCCTACAGGTTACGGTCTACCTCTAACTAGAGTTTGTGCTAGAATTGCCGTACCGGATATGCCTCCACCTCCCGGAATAAATGCTACAGCTTCTCCTGCAGATCCAGGTTATACCGATGGAGTACATCTCAATAAAGTCGGTTACACGGAAAGTGATAATAAGATAATCGGTGTAGATGGAAAAATAGTTACTTTAAAATCTCCTAAACTTTGTGCTTATAGCGATCCTGGACTTGTTAACCTTGTTTCAGATTCCGGAGCACATCTTGATCCTATGGACTGGAATCCTAATCGTCAACCTCTCCACCAAACTAATGAACTTAGCCCTATTGCAAAAGTATTAAAATTTTTAGTTGAAACGGTAAAAGGAGCAAGTTTACCAAGTTTATTAGGGCAGCTTCTTGGTATGATAGATCAAGATTCAGAACTTATAAAAGTACTTCGATCAGTACTTGATGCAATAGGAGAAATTTTTAATTTTTTTCCTAGTTTAATAATAACAGTTATTGAAGCACTCGGATCATTGAACGGTTCCGTAGATAGCTATTCTTTTGGTTGCGTACAATTACCTTTGGGACCTTTTCCACCGCCATACTGTCCAAATTTAGATTATATTAGCATTAATGCTAGTGCTAATAATATATGTAGCATAAAAAATACTCCAGAGGATATTCAGAAAGGAGAGCCTGTATTTAAACAATCTTCAACCTTGCCGCCTTGTGTAGTATCAAACGTTAGGAACAATATTGTTAATAATACCATACGTGTTAGCTTTAGCAATCTTGTTCCGCTATGCACCGGCTCTCCTTCTGATCTCAAAACTTGTGTAGAACTACGTAATATAGATTTTTCTTCAGCAAAAATTACTCATACTAATACGGCTTTTAAAGATTTAATTAAATCGTGTAAAAACACTTCAGGCGGTACCCCATGTATTAATACAGATATCCCTACGCCATGTAGTGTTACAGCTGACGGTTGTAATGATGGATTTAGAATAGTATATTCGCAGAAAATTGGAAATGTGGAAGCACCTAGTGATTATTACATAAGCGATATACCGGACTGTCCAAGTTCTAATTCAACTACCTGCCAAAAAGTGTGGGGCGTTAATATCGGCCAATTTAAGGATGTAAGCGTACAATTTCTTGAAAAACAAGGACAGGATACAAATAGCTTAATGCCTATAAAGACAGATGTCACTTTAAAAGACAATAACGATAAAGCTAGAAATCTTTATGTCTCTATTAGTAATAACGAAAACGATAAGCAGAATCCTAATAATATTTGTTTATTTGAGTCTAGTAATTTAATAGATTGCGTACCGAGAGTAAATCACTCTTACAGCTTAGCTGCTTATGAATGTTCAAGACAATATGCCGGAATTACCTGTACTAATAGCAATTCCAACGATGCTTATTATAAACCGCAATTCATTGCTTCAGTGCAGGTAAGGGAAAAAAGAGAAGATGGGACTATTAGCATTATAGATGAAACAAGCACTCTTGTAACACCGTTATCATACGCCGCATCTTCTAGCTCTACTGATACGGAAAGTATAGTAAAACTTGCCGGCTATGATTATAGCTCTTCCGTTGCATTTATACCTAAAGATCCGCCAAAAGATCCAGCAGAAGATAAATATATTGCTATGCCGTTTTCAGGAGAGAGCGCTCTAAATCAATTAACTATTCACGGTAAATATAAAAATAAAAATGATCCGAATGAAAAAAATACGAAACCTTACGATAATAACGGAAATCCAAACCCAAATGCGTTATATTTAAAATATTTAGAATATATAAACGGTAAATATATTCAAGGCGGAACGCATGCCTGTCTGATGCCAAAGAATTTCCAACATTGTAACCCTCTTCCGATCCCTACCTTACCTAATGGTTCGCCTATTCCCGGTTACAATAATGACTCGATAAATTGTGTACTTGCTAAGCTAAACAACAACGATACTATAAATTGTAAAGATTTTAAAAATACATATAATGTTAAATATCCAAACCTTGGGTTATGCGGAAATACAAGTAGCTGCACTATAAAAGAAACAGTATCAGGTCCAGGAAGAGGCATTACTATTTATACTTGCAATATAAATAATATTCCGAGTAACTGCTATACCAATAACGATAAGGCTAATACTCCAATATGTGTTTTAAGTAGGGACTATACAGATAGAATCGAGCCGGATCCTAATATAGGACCAATATTAGTACCAGTAGATCCTTCGAAATATTATACAGTGACATATACAAAAGGAGATGAAAACACTCCTCCTGAGCCGACATATAATGCTTCTGTTTCCGATGTAAGAGATAAAACTTGGCAGGAGCTAAATCTTTGCGCTCCTATATTAATACCTAATTGTGCTAAAATTCCTAGCACAGAGAAAGCTCCTTCCGGTAACAGCCACGGTAATGCAGAATGGCCTGAAAGTGATATAGGGGAACTTGCACAAGGAAAATGCCCGACAAATTGGATATCCATTGATCCTAGTAAACCACTAGAGCGCTATTGTTTATCATATTTTGATAGGAAAGTTGTTGAATTTGAACCTTTAGGTCAAAATGTCGGCTGTAGAGAGTCTACAGGATTGCCTATAGAAGTTGGTTATAACGACTTTCCATCAAGCCAATTACCTGAGACTCCTTATAATCCGGTAACTAAAATAGGCGACTATATCTTAAACAAGAAACCGGTGCAGCAGGGAAGCATTATGGTATTTCCAAACGATGGGGCATTTATAGATGCAACAAATAAACCAGGGAATACAATATTGCATACCGTAGAATTTAAAGTAACCTTAGATGCAATAATGGACGATATTGAGTATTTTGAAGTAAGGGATTTATGGTATGATGATTGCACATTAATATATGTTAACGGCACAAAGCTACTTAGCCTTCCTACTGACGTTAATTCTCTAGATGAGAAAAGGTACTGTAACAATGGGATTGACCAAGGTAAAGCATTACAAGCTAATAATTTACCGATTAATATAAAACGTTATTTAAAACAAGGAGAGAACATTATAAGATTTCAGCTAAGAGTTATATTTGGCGGAGGGTTATATTTCCACATGCAATATAAAATGAAGAGATAAATAAATGAGTTGGATTATTTTCTATACGGTAATTTTTGCTTTACTAATTCTTGATTTAGGAATCGTACATAAAAAAAATACCGTAATGAGCTTTAAAGGAAGCGTATTTTTTAGTCTTTTCTATTTTATAATAGCTTGTTTATTTGGTATCTATGTTTACTATAATACGGGGGCAGATCATGCTCGTGAATATTATACTTGCTTTCTCATTGAGAAAGCTATGTCACTTGATAATATCTTTGTTATCTCTATTATTTTTCAATTTTTTAAAATTCCCTGGAAATATCAACATCGTGTTTTATTTTTCGGGATAATAGGCGTAATAATATTCAGAGCTATAATGATTTACGGAGGTATTATCCTTATAAATAAATTTGCCTGGTTATTATATATTTTTGCCGTAATACTTATTGCTACAGGTATAAAAACTTTTTATGTATCACATAAAACTTTTGATATACAGAATTCTTATATTTACAAGTCAATAGTAAAAAATCTAAATATTACTCCTAGTCTTGAAGGAGATAAGTTTTTTGTTAAACGTAATAACAAACTATATTTTACTCCCCTTTTTATATCTTTAGTACTGATAGAAGCAATAGATTTAGTCTTTGCTATTGATAGTATCCCTGCAATATTTGCAATCACTAACGATATTTTTATAATCTATACTTCAAATATTTTTGCTATTTTAGGGCTTAGAGCTCTATTCTTTTGTTTAGCAGAGGTTGTAGAACGTTTCAGTTATATAAAATATTCTTTGGCTTTAATTTTAATATTTATCGGCTTTAAAATATTTATTCATCATTATATAGCGATTCCGGCATATGTTTCGCTCACTGTAACTATTACTTTATTACTATTTGGTATGATTGCTTCAATAATTAGAAAAAATATGATTGACCATTAATAAAGGGGGTATATAATATTTTTTTATTTTTAAACAATTA
Source organism: Rickettsia endosymbiont of Cantharis rufa (assembly GCF_964026445.1). Classification (NCBI taxonomy): domain Bacteria; kingdom Pseudomonadati; phylum Pseudomonadota; class Alphaproteobacteria; order Rickettsiales; family Rickettsiaceae; genus Rickettsia; species Rickettsia endosymbiont of Cantharis rufa. Next base: position 198,222 of record NZ_OZ032150.1, on the reverse strand, counting down.
TAATGACTAAATTACTAAAAATATTTTTTATTACTATCATCATTTTTAATAGTAATACTTTTGCAAAAGAAACGGTCTTTTATATAGGAGCAGAAAGCGGAGTAGTTGAACCGGTCGTTAGTAAATTCCGACATAAGCACTCAAATACCGAAATAATTTTAAAAAAATCAAATATGTATAGCGGAAAAATAGGCTATATGATATATCCGCAGATAGCTATTGAATTTTCAGCAACCTATCAACCTAAATATCGTCTACATTACGTATTACCTCAACAAAATTTAAATAACGGTCTTGCTATTCCTCCTACTCCGGGCAATACTAAAGTATTATCAAATATATATATGCTAAATCTTATTTATGATTTAGAAAAAATAAAAACTTTCACACCTTTTGTAATACTTGGAGGTGGAATAGCACAAGTAAAGGTTAAGTCTACCTCTTCTAGGTGGAGTGTTATAAATAGCGATTATTTTAAAGTAAAGAGAACTCATAAAAATTGCGTTGCTTGGCAAGTAGGTCTTGGGGTTTCACAAGAAATAACTTCAAATTTAAGTATTGATGCAACTGCAAAATTACAAACGGCATATAGAGTAAGGATTAATTATGATACACTTGATATGAGAACGGGGCAATTTGTGCCGGCAAATCCTATCAAAAAAACTATAGCCGTTGGAGAATTTGGCGTAGGATTTACTTATAGATTGCCATTTTAATAATTCTGTGAAATATTTATATAAAAGCTACAATATCACCTCGCGGGATGACACGAATAATCCAAACATATAAGGAAAAAATATGTCCGTAAAAACTAGTAACTCTTCTACTCTTGCTAATGGTCATGATAAAACGGTAAAAAAATCGCATTCTGTACAATCAGTTGTTAACGGTGCGATTTCAGATCATAACACTTATGATGAAGTACCATACGAAAGCTATTCGTATGCCCTTACCAATCCTTATCACTTAAGTACACTTGCAGCTCTTTTCGGTGTAAATGCTCCTGAAGTTGAAAATAGCAGAATATTAGAGCTTGGTTGTGCTGCAGGCGGTAATTTAATACCACATGCAGTTCTTTACCCAAAAGCTCATTTTGTTGGGGTTGATTTGTCTAAGGTACAAATTGACGAAGCAAATAAAAATGTTAAGGAACTAGGACTAAAAAATATAGAGTTTCATCATTGTTCGATAACCGATATTGGCGATTCTTTCGGTAAGTTTGATTATGTAATTTGCCATGGCGTAATTTCTTGGGTACCAAAAACCGTTAGAGATAAAATTTTTGAAGTTTGTAATAAAAATCTTAGTCCAAATGGAATAGCTTATATTAGCTATAATACACTCCCAGGCTGGAATATGGTCCGTACTATTAGAGATATGATGATGTATCATTCTAGCTCATTTACAAATGTACGGGATAGAATAGCTCAATCTAGATTGTTACTGGAATTTGTTAAGGATAGCTTAGAGAATTCTAAAACTCCTTACGCAGAGGTATTAAAAACTGAAGCAGGACTGCTTGCTAAACAAACTGATCATTATTTACGTCATGATCATTTAGAAGAAGAAAATGCTCAATTCTACTTTTATGAATTTATGAATGAAGCAAGGAGGCATAATTTACAATATTTAGCTGATTGTAATCTTTCGACTATGTACCTTGGTAATATGCCGCCGAAAGTAGTAGAGCAATTAAAAGTGGTGAATGATATAGTTAGAACCGAACAATATATGGATTTTATTACGAATCGTCGCTTTAGAACCACTTTGTTATGTCATAGCGATGTGAAAATTAATAGAAATATTAATAATAACGATGTAATAAAATTTAACATGATCTTTAATATAGTGCCTGAAAAGCCGATTAAAGAAGTAGATCTTAATAATGCTTCTAAATCCTTAAAATTCTTCTTAAATGGGGATAGAGATTCTAATTTATCGACTAGTTCGCCTTATATGAAAGCTATTTTATACACTTTCAGCGAAAACCTAAATAACCCCTTAAGCTTTGAAAAAATAACTGCAGAAGCTAATAAAAAACTACACGGTACAAAATTAAACGAAATTAAAGCTGAACTTTTAAATAATGCTATGAAGCTAGTATTACAAGGTTACATTAGTATCACGACTCAAAAACATCGGAATCACCCTGAGATTGATAAACCTAAAACAACAAAAATGGTTATACATCAAGCAAGCCATGCCCCTTATATGTGGGTAACAAATTTAAAACATGAACCAATTGCGGTTAATTTCTTTGAGAAATTTGCACTTAGATATATGGACGGTAAACATGATAAAAAAGCAATTATTGAAGCTGTACTTGGACATGTAGAAAAAGGCGAATTAACTTTAAGTAAAGAAGATAAAAAAGTAGGAAGCAGAGAAGAAATACGTAGAGAACTAGACAGCTTATTTGCTCCGATGATCGAGAAATTTTCTTCTAACGCTTTGTTAGTTTGATGTGTTATGTCATTCCCGCGTAGGCGGGAATTCATAGTAAAGCGAGATAAATCGAACTTTTAAAAAGCTTTAGAGTACTGGATTCCCACCTACGCGGGAATGACATCAATAACGATGCAAACGGTACTTAAAAAAACACAAAAGTAACTCATGCCTATATTTTTTTATTTATTTGCAACATTAATAATTATCAGCAGCTTATGCGTTGTTTTAAGCAAAAATTCCATATACTCAGTATTATGGTTAATTTTTGCGTTTCTCAATGGTGCAGGGCTTATGATTTTGCTTGGAGCAGAATTTTTAGCTATGATGCTGATAATAATTTATGTTGGAGCGGTAGCGGTGTTATTTCTATTTGTGATAATGATGCTAGATATGCATTTTAATAAGACAATAGTGCAGTTAAAAGAAAATCTAGCTTTAAGTATTTTTATAGCTCTAATGATGTTTGTCGATTTAGCAATAATTATTTTACTTGGTACTAAAAATATTAATTTCAGTTCGGATGTATCATTTGCCATAACACATAATATCTCGAATACTAAAGCAATAGGTAACGTGCTTTACACAGACTTTATGTTACCGTTTCAAATGGCAGGGCTTATCTTATTCGTAGCTATGATTGCATGTATCACGTTAACGCTAAAGAAGCGCGAGGGAGTAAAACGTCAAAATACATCAAAACAATTAAGTCACAATAAGAAAAATGCCGCATTAATGACAAAACCTCTTTTAAATAAAGGTGTTGGGGACATTAAGTATGAATGAATACATAACGCTTAATCATTATTTAATCTTAAGTAGCTTAATTTTTACTATCGGAATGTTTGGATTATTTATGCATCGCAAAAATATTATCAATATATTAATGTCCATTGAGTTAATGCTGCTTGCAGTTAACATAAATTTTGTTGCATTTTCCGTATATATGCAAGAATTATCGGGGCAAATTTTTAGTATCATAATTTTAACCGTAGCAGCTGCCGAAACTTCAATCGGACTTGCGATATTACTTATATATTTCCGCAATAAAGGCTCAATTGAAATTACTGATATTAACCAAATGAAGGGGTAAAGATGTATCAAAATATTGCCATAATGATCATCATGTTACCGCTTGCATCTAGCGTAATAAACGGACTATTTGTAAAGATAATAGATAAAAAATTAGCTCAAATAATTGCAACCAGCTTTTTATCATTATCTGCCCTATTCTCACTAATAATATTTAGCCATACCGGCCTAGACGGGCATATAATCCATATTAAATTATTACCATGGATTGAGGTTGGAGATTTTAAAGTAAATTGGTCGATTTATATAGATCAACTCACTAGTATAATGTTTATAGTCGTAACATGGGTGTCAAGCGTTGTGCATATCTATTCGCTTGGCTATATGGCGAAAGATAAGGGGATTATACGCTTTTTGTCTTTTCTTGCGCTTTTTATTTTCTTTATGTTAATGCTAGTGTCAGCAGATAATTTCTTACAATTATTTTTTGGCTGGGAGGGCGTCGGCGTTTGCTCATATTTACTAATCGGATTTTGGTATTCAAAAGAATCAGTCAATAAAGCAGCAATTAAAGCTTTTATAACAAATAGAGCCAGTGACTTTGCTTTTATTTTAGGTATAATAACAATAATTTTTTACTGTGGCTCAGCAAACTATAAGGATGTATTTTCATCTGCAGAGTTATTATCTAATACAAAAATATTATTACGATTTTCTATTCTAGATATTATTTGTTTATTATTATTTATCGGTTGCATGGGTAAATCTGCACAGATCGGTTTACATATATGGCTTCCTGATGCGATGGAAGGACCGACTCCCGTATCAGCACTCATTCACGCAGCAACTATGGTAACAGCCGGAGTATTCTTAGTGGCGCGCTGCTCATATTTGTTTGAATACAGCCCTATAGTTCTACAATTTATTACAATTATCGGTGGTGTTACTTGTCTTTTTGCCGCAAGCATTGCTATTATGCAAAGCGATATCAAGAAGATTATTGCTTACTCTACCTGTAGCCAACTTGGTTATATGTTCATGGCTTGCGGAGTATCTGCCTATAATAGCGGAATATTTCACCTAGTAACTCATGCGTTTTTTAAAGCATTATTATTCTTATCGGCAGGTAACGTAATACACGTCGTTCATGAGCAGGATATTTTTAAAATGGGGAACTTGCGGAATAAAATGCCGATAACTTACGGCAACTTCTTAATCGGCTCACTTGCATTGATAGGTATTTATCCGCTTGCAGGATTCTACTCTAAAGACTCGATTTTAGAGGCGGCATATAGTAGCGGATCGTTTATGTTTATTTTTGGAATAGCGACCGCAATACTTACCGCTATTTATTCAATGAAAATTATTATGCTTGTGTTCCACGGCAAAACTAAGCTAGAAAAAGATGTTTTTGAGCATGCTCACGAACCGGCTAAAGTAATGAATAATCCCCTTATATTACTGGTAGCAGGCAGCTTTTTTAGCGGTATGATTGGTTATTATTTACTCTCTATGGATAAACCAAACGGCTATTTCCATGAAAGTATATTTAATTTACATATTTATAAATTACTAATCAGTCATCCACCTTTATATATAAAATTACTACCAATGGCAGTCGGTATAATAGGAATTGTTACAGGAATTTGTGTATTTTCATTGTCATCACGGCTTTATTCTATGTCATTCCTGCGAAAACAGGAATCCAAAAAAAATAAACTTAACGTTTTATTAGATTCTCGCTTTCGCGGGAATGACATTTTCGACGAACTGTATAATTGTTTAATTGTTAAGCCTATTAACTGTTTAGCCTCTTTATTTTATCTTGGCGACCAAAAAATGATCGATCGTTTTGGACCGAACGGTTTTTCAAGAGTTGTTAATTGTTTTAGTGTCTTGGCCGGCAAAACACAAACAGGGTATGTTTTTAATTATGCTTTATATATTGTATCGTTTATTGTTGTAACAATTAGTTTTTTCGTTTGGAAAGGTTTTTAAAAGAACATTGATGTCATTACCGCGGAAGCGGAAATCCAGTAAAAAACATTAAGTACAGCAAGTTTTTAAAATTAAAAGCTCGATTTATCTCGCTTTACACTAGATTCCTGCTTTCGCAGGAATGATATCGAGTAGTATATATACTACGAGTAAATGAAGAATTGGTAGACGAAGCTCAATTTGGAAAAGAGTAAGGAGTCTGTAAGCCGAGGAGCGGAGCGTATACTTAATACCTGAGCATCCGAAGACTTACAAAAACGACGTAGCCAATTTTTCAAATTCAGCGAGTATACTACAAAAAAACTCATAAAATCTTAAAATAGCATGCTACAATTACCTATTATATCTATCAGTATTTTTCTCCCACTAATAAGTGTGCTGTATATTTTGCTGTTTATTAGTCAAAGTAAAAAGACAGATAAACCAATATATGTAATGTATGTTGTAGTTCTTAGTTCTGTTTTAACATTCATCTCAACTATTTATATTTTAATAGAGCTTGACTCCTCAAATCCTGCTTACCAATTTGTTGAACGCTACGCTTGGCTTGATAAGATCGGGCTTGAATTCCATGTAGGTGTTGACGGTATATCGATATTTTTCGTGGTTCTAACTTCTTTTCTTACTCTTATTTGTATAATTGGAAGCTTATTTACCGTTAAAAAATATATTAAAGAGTATTTGGTATGCTTTTTATTAATGGAATCTTTTTGCATTGGGGCATTTACCTCAGTAAATTTACTATTATTTTATCTGTTTTTTGAAGCAATATTAGTGCCGATGTATATTATTATTGGTGTATGGGGTGGCGAAAATAGAATATATGCAGCTCTTAAATTCTTCTTATACACTTTTTTCGGTTCGGTATTTTTCCTACTTTCATTAATTTACATTTATAGCAAAATTCATAGCTTTGATTTAACTTACATTGCTGAACTTACTGGTAATATTCCATTATTTGCTCAGCAAATTTTATGGTGGGCAATTTTTATAGCCTTTGCCGTTAAAATCCCTATGATTCCTTTTCATACTTGGCTACCCGATGCACACGTACAAGCTCCAACCAGCGGTTCGGTTATTCTTGCCGGTATTCTGCTGAAACTCGGCGGTTACAGTTTTTTAAGAGTATTACTACCACTATTTCCGGGTGTATCACAAGAATTTGCAATTTACGTAATTTACCTTAGTGTTATTGCTATAATATACGCATCACTCGTTGCTCTTGCTCAAAAAGATACGAAGAAGATGATAGCATATTCATCTATTGCACATATGGGGTATGTTACGATAGGTATTTTTAGCTTTACCGAAGTCGGAGTTAGCGGAGCAATATTTCAGATGCTTAGCCATGGTGTTATTTCTTCATGTCTATTCTTAATAGTCGGTACTTTATATGAAAGATTACATACTAAGGAAATAGCTAAATATGGCGGCGTAGCAAGTAAAATGCCTGTGCTTGCCACATTTTTTATGATTGCAATGCTTGGCTCTGTCGGGCTACCCGGTACTAGCGGATTTATCGGAGAATTTTTAAGCCTGCTTGGGATTTATAAGGTGAACGTAATAGCGACCTTTATGGCGGCTCTTGGTATAATCCTTGGTGCAGTTTATATGCTGAAATTATACAAAGAGGTTATGCTAGGCGAAATTACTAATAAAGAAATTATGCATTTCAGAGATTTATATAAATACGAAATAATCTCAATAGCTCCTTTAATATTATTGATTATTTACTTTGGTCTAATGCCGAGTTCAATTCTAAATGTATTTCGTTTATCGGTAGAAAATTTGTTGGTTAGATTTGGTGGTTGATTTCTTAGTATCGGTCAGTTTTTTCTCTATGCAATTCCCGCGAAAGCGGGAATCTAGTATAACATATAAAAAACTAAGTTTTTTATATGTTTATTTTGTCAGGTATATAATTTTAGAACCAATACTAAGGTTATGTTTTCTGGATTTCCGCTTTCGCGGGAATGGCATCGCCGCCTCATACAACAACGATCAAATGGTGGTATGACAACATGCTATCACTTCACCAATTACAATTTAACATAGAACAAAGAAGTTTATTTGACCTGAATATTACTCTGCTACCTTCTGCTATTACATATATCAAAGGAGCTAACGGCTGTGGTAAAAGCTCGCTACTGCGGATGATAGCCGGAATTATACAACCAAACAGCGGTAATATTTACTATAAAAGTAGTAATATTAACAATATCGCTAAACCTTATTGTACTTATATCGGTCATAATCTAGGGCTAAAACTCGAAATGACTGTTTTTGAGAATCTAAAATTTTGGTCGGAAATTTATAATTCTACCGAAACCTTACAAGCCGCAGTTCATTACTTCAAGTTACACGATTTATTAGATGAAAAATGCTATAATCTGTCTAGCGGGATGCAGAAAATCGTAGCCGTAGCAAGGCTTATTGCCTGCCAATCGGATTTATGGTTACTTGATGAAGTTGAAACCAATTTAAGCAAGGAAAATAGGGGTTTACTAAATAATTTAATTGTCATGAAAACAAATAACGGTGGTATTGTTCTTCTATCCTCCCACCTAGAAAATTCTATAAAATCAGCACATACATTACAACTGCATTAACTATTATTGTTTTTGCGTATTTTTATAAATCTTCCAATGCACAATAAAAAAACCCAAGGCTAATTATCATTCAAATTAAACAATTAGTTACTGCGCTTATAGCACGCGCTTTAATAATTTCTATATACTCATTTCTATCCTTAATTCTCAGTTCTTCTAACTCTCTTGGAGACAAGTTTTTTAATTCCTCATATTTAAATGATTTTAGGCTTAAATATTGCTCATTAGTACTATACTTTACTAGTTGTTCATTAGTATATTCCGGTAGAGATAATGTAATGAACTCCTTAAATGTCAAAGCAAGTGTTACTAACATCACTATAGTAGTAATAAAGCAAACCACCATACTATAAATTTGTTTTATAAGCATAATTTCTCAGTATTTTATAATCATTTACGATTATAAAAGTCAAAAAAGAAAGGCAATAATTAAATTACAAAGGTTTATGAAATTTCGCATGTAAAGCTCGAGATTTCATAAGTAACACTTATGAAAATTATACATCAGGCAATCCTTCATCATTAAAAGTAGAATTAAGCACTCCTAAAAGGGTTATACCATTTTTAGCGAAATCATTTATAGGATTATACTCATCTAGAGAAGTAAGAAAGGTCGCACCTCCATTTTACAGATGTGGATATTAAAAGGCTATACGTTCAATAAGAGTTCCGATGACTTTATCATGAATATCCAATGACTTGGAAAAACAAATTGTTTTACGTGTCAGTCTTTTGCATCTTGTTCTAAGATTTAAGTTACCCCGTTCTATCCGTTGAGTATATTTTTTACTAACAATGTGTTTTTTGGGATCTAATAACCTAGCATAACTTCCCCATCCATCTGTAAAGTAAAAAGTAACCTTAAAATCCTCCGGTTTTTTTCAGTAATGATTCTGATGTGCTATCACATCTTGTACCAAAAGTATAAGCAACTACTTTTAACAAAATCTTATCCAAAGAATATCAAAGCCATCTTTGTTTGGATTTATTCTGTACATAAGACCATTGTTCATCTATTTCAGGAGCAATAATTACTTCTATCGTATTGATAGAATGATTTATCTTTTTTAACGCTAGATTTTTTTAAAACACGGATAACCGTATTGATACCCACTTTTAATACTCTTACTGTATCCCTAACTCCAGAGCCATTGATTGACATATCTACTATCTGAGTCTTGACTCCAGGCTTAGAGGCATTATTAATATATTACAGTTGAAAATATCGATTACACTGCTTGCATTGATATCTCTGTTGTTTTGAAATTGAATATCCCGCCTTTACTACTTTTTCTGTGTCGTTATAATATCTACACTTAACATCTATTCTTGATCTACACTTAACATCTATTCTTGCCATAACTCCTTAACTATAATTCTCTCTTATTACTGTTTGAGGATTATAGACTATTCATGCTAAGCTGCAATACGGGGGGCGCGACCATATTACCTGTACTCATAATCTTTGTGTAGTTTACTAGCTAGTGCCTGTTCCCATCTATCGCCGTTTTGCAGTAATTTTTCTTTATCGTAAATAAGTGCAGTATGAGTTAGGCTTGCAAACTCAAAATTAGGACCCTCAACTATCGCATCAACAGGACAAGCTTCTTGACATAACCCGCAATAGATGCATTTTGTCATATCGATATCATAACGAGTGGTACGTCTACTACCGTCTTCTCTCTCTTCCGCTTCAATTACTATCGCCTGAGCTGGACAAATAGCTTCACAAAGCTTACAAGCAATACAACGCTCTTCCCCGTTTTCATAGCGGCGCAGAGCATGCTCACCCTTAAATCTTGGGCTAACAGGACTTTTTTCATAAGGATAATTTATAGTAACCTTGGGCTTAAAGAAATACTTTAAAGTCAAAGCCATACCCCTTACTATCTCATATAGAAAAAATGATTTTAAATAGTTTATCATAAAATTATGTATTAAAGAGCTATGTATTCCTGCGTGGACCGGTAAAACTCACTGTGTCATCCCGTGGCCTGACCACGGAATCTAGTAAAATAATTTATAGTGCTTTTAATTCGTATATTTTTTCTGGATCCCGTGGTCAAGCCACGGGATGACAATGGAGAGCAATGATACTCTCCGCTCTAAACATTCGGAAGATTATCAGTACATACTAACACGCTTGATACTAACACCACCCAAAATAAAGTCAGAGGTAAAAATACTTTCCATCCCAAACGCATTAATTGGTCATAGCGATATCTCGGCAGGGTCGCCCTAATCCACAAAAAGCAGAATAATAGGAATCCGACCTTAAATACAAACCAAAAGAACCCTGGGATACAATCTAACCACGATATATTAAACGGCGACAGGTAACCTCCTAAAAAGAAAGTCGTAGTCATTGCACTAACAAGTATCATATTAGCATATTCACCTAGGAAAAATAAAGCAAATCCCATAGAGGAATATTCAACATTATAACCGGCAACTAGCTCCGATTCTGCTTCAGGTAAATCAAAAGGTAATCTATTTGTTTCGGCAAGCACCGAGATGAAAAACACGACGCCCATAGGTAGTAGCATTAAATCAATCCACCACGGCATTATTCTTTGTGCTTCAATAATCCCACTTAAATTGAGAGTACCGGTAGTAAGTAACACGGTAATAATAACCAGCCCCATCGATACTTCATAAGAAATCATTTGAGCAGACGAGCGTATAGCTCCTAAAAAAGCATATTTTGAATTACTAGCCCAGCCGGCAATAATAATGCCGTAAACGCTTAATGAAGATATAGCAAGAATATATAAAACACCGACATTAATGTCTGCAAGAACTACGCCCTTTGCAAAAGGTATCGCTGCCCAACCAATTAAACTTAATATAAAAGTTATCATCGGTGCTAGAATAAATAATATTTTATCGGAATTAGTTGGAATAATCGGCTCTTTGAATAAGAGCTTAACCGCATCGGCAATAGGCTGCAAAAGCCCAAACGGACCGACAACGTTAGGCCCTCGTCGAAGCTGCATTAATCCAATAACACGACGCTCTGCATATGTTAAATACGCAACGCATAAAATTAAAGGGATAGTGATTACCACCACCTTTAAAGCGATTATAATAAGCGGAAAAATATATTCAAAAAAGAGTCCTAGCATGATTGTACTCTTATTATGTCATTCCCGCGAAAGCGAGAATCCAGAAAATAATTTACAAAAAAAGAACTGGATTCCCGCTTTCGCGGGAATGTCATCAGGGGCAGGAATGACATGTTTTTCATTATGCTGCCTCCTCATTTCGATTCTGCTTAGTCTCCACGCACTTAGCCATAGTTACCGAATTTTTACTAATTACGTCAGTCATGTAATAATTAATAGGTTCTGCAATTATAGACTCTTTTGATAATTTATCTTTAGAGCTGAATTTAGTAAATTTATTCTCTATAATTTTATTGATATTTGCAAACACCTTATATTCTTTAGCAAGCTTAGTACGTATTTCTTGCAAATTACCTATTCCAATATCTATTTTTAGGAAACCTGCTAGCTCTTTTATAATTTTTATATCTTCCTTAGCTACGCCCACAGGTGCTACGGCTTTTTCTGCTATTTGTGGTCTACCCTCTAAATTGACATAAATTCCGCTCTGCTCGGTATAAGATGCTGAAGGTAAAATTACGTCAGCACTCGCAGCACCTACGTCCCCGTGATGTCCTTGATATACTATAAAAGCCGATTTCAGCTTATCAAACGGGACGGTGTCCGCTCCAAGCAAGTAAGCGAATTCCAACTCTTCGAGCTTAATGGAATTATTAAAACCGCTATCAAGCCCACCAACTATAGAAGCGTGATTATGCAATATATTAAAACCTTTCCAATCATCACGCATAATATTATATTCAGCTACTATTTGATGAATAAGCGACAATATAGCATATCCGTCATCTCTTGCATGTACGCCATCACCCACTATAATCATCGGATATTTTGCTGCTTTTAAGACTTTCGTAAACTCATGAGTACCAATGACTAGCTCCTCAATTATTTTGGGACTGCTTCCTAAATCCTGAATTCTATAAGTTTGATTATGCCCTTCACCTATCCTTGCTACTTTTAATGAGCCGGCACGTACTCGCATACCTATTCGGCTATTTAATACCGGAGCTATCTGCCTTGGATTTGCTCCGATTAATAAACATAAATCAGCTTTTTCTATGCCTGCTATCGTTGTATTAAATAAGTAGTTTCCTCGCTCGCTTGTATCTATTTTATAGTTAAACTGATTAACACTATAATTATTAGAGCCAATCTTTTGCAATAATGTTTTCAGCATAAACATTGTTTCAACAGACGTAAGAGAGCCGGCAATAGCGGCAATTTGTTTAGGATTAATAGATTTAATTTTATCCGCTATCATCTTTAAAGCTTCACTCCAGCTAACTTCTACCAACTTACCATTTTTTCTAACATAAGGATGATCTAAACGCTGATATTTCAAACCGTCATAACTAAAACGGTTTTTATCAGAAAGCCACTCCTCATTTATTTCTTCATTAACACGAGGTAGTATTCTCATTACCTCATCATCTCTACTATCAATACGAATATTAGATCCTTCCGCATCGTGCACGCCAATACTAGCGGTATGCTTCAACTCCCATTTACGAGCCTTAAAGGCGTATGGTTTAGAGTTGAGAGCACCGACGGGACAAATATCAATCATATTACCAGAAATTTCAGAATCGAGCGTTTGCTCTAAATAAGAAGTTACCTCCATATGCTCGCCTCGATGAATAGCTCCCATTTCTTCTATTCCCGCTATATCGTTGGCAAACCTAATACATCTTGTGCATTGTATACATCTAGTCATCGCTGTTTTAATCAGCGGTCCCATATATTTATCTTTAATAGATCTCTTATTTTCATGAAATCTATTAGTACCCTTACCATATCTAAAAGCTTGGTCTTGCAGGTCACACTCCCCACCTTGGTCACAAATAGGACAGTCTAGGGGATGATTGATCAGCAAAAACTCCATCACTCCTTCACGTGCTTTTTTTACCATAGGTGTATCGGTATGAATAACCATACCATTGCCGGCAGGCATTGCACAAGAAGCTATGGGCTTTGGCGATTTTTTCATTTCAACCAAGCACATACGACAATTGCCGGCGATTTTCAATCGTTCATGATAACAAAAATGTGGGATTTCTTTCCCCGCTTGTGTGCAGGCTTGATAAACTGTAGTACCGTCAGATACTTCTATTTCGGAGCCATCTATCGTAAGTTTTATCATTTCTATTTAATCCAATAAGTCATAGGATTTGGGTATGCCCCATCCTCTATCATATATTTAAAACCGATAGCAACACGTAGTACATACCAAATGGCCAGTACAAAGTATAGCACTACTCCAATCACGATAAACGTAAATATAAAACATACAATCCACCCAAGTACCCCAAGGCAAAAAGTGCGGAATAAAAACACGTAATGGCTAGTAGCAAAATTATTACCTTTATCTTTGTTAAGATATGCAAAAAATACCCCGATTAACGGTAATATTGGAGCTACTACCCCGCATAGATATAGTATATATACTACAATTAAGTTTTTCTTACCGCTCTCGGTATATTCTTTAAGATGTTTATCCATATTTTTATTTACCTCTTTATGTCGTTCCCGTGTGGCTCGAGAAAAGTGTTGGATGCCATTCCTGCGAAAGCAGGAATCCAACATAAAGCGGGATAAATCGAGCTTTTAATTTCAAAAATTTGCTGTGTTTATACTTTTTTTCCTGGATTCCTGCTTTCGCAGGAATGACATAAACGACCCATGTAACAATTGCCCCTACCCCTTCAAACTCTCTACCACAAAATTCATAATACTGCCGTGCTTTATATAATTTATCTCATTATCCGTAAATATTTGCAATATTAAATCGATTGTCCTTGTTTCACCGTTTTGTTTTTTTATCATGCATTTAACAAGGCTATAAGGCTTTATTTGTTCATTTAAGCCTATAATATCAATAGACTCCGATCCATCTATCTTTAAATCTAACCTAGACATATTTTGTGTAAAAGTCAGAGGTATCACTCCCATACCTACCAAATTTGAACGATGTATTCGCTCAAAACTTTCGGCAATTACTGCCTTTACGCCAAGCAACTGTGGACCTTTTGCTGCCCAGTCTCTTGATGAACCGCTACCGTATTCTTTACCGGCAAAAATTACTACCGGTACATCATTAGCTTTATAATCCATAGCTGCATCGTAAATAGTTTGCTGTATACCACTTAACTGGTTTACGGTAAAACCACCTTCTACACCCTTGCACATCTCATTTTTTATACGAATATTAGCAAACGTGCCACGCATCATTACTTCATGATTACCTCTACGCGACCCGTAAGAATTAAAATCAAAAGACCCTATATGATGGTCTGTTAAATATTTAGCAGCAGGGCTAGTTTTGCTAATACTTCCTGCCGGCGAAATATGGTCGGTAGTAATAGAATCACCGAAGATTGCTAGAATTCTTGCAGATTTTATATCTTTTATATTATTCTTGCTGCCCATATTTTCAAAATAAGGCGGATTATTAATATAGGTACTATTCTTATTCCAGTTATAAGTAGAACTACACGTCACCTCTAGACTTTGCCACTCTTTTGTTCCGCTAAATATACCGGAATATTTTTCTATAAACATAGAGGAATTAATTGAATTTACAATAACGTTATCTATCTCTTCTTTACTTGGCCAAATATCTGTTAAATAAATATTTTTTCCTATTGGTTGACTACTTAAATCAATATTAAGAGTACCGCTAAGTGCATATGCTACGACTAAAATAGGCGAGCCGAGATAGCTTGCTTTGGTAAGCGGATTAATTCTTCCTTCAAAATTCCTATTACCCGATAAAACAGAACCAACAACCAGCCCATTTTTATTAATAGTTTCCTCTATCTCCGGATTTAAAGGACCGGAATTACCTATACAAGTAGTGCAGCCATAACCTACTAAGTTAAACCCTAATTCATCTAAATATTTATCAAGACCGCTAAGCTTCAAATATTCCGTTACGACTTTTGAGCCAGGAGCAAGAGAAGTTTTAGCCCAAGGCTTTACCGTTAATCCGTGTTCTATTGCTTTTTTGGCAAGAAGTGCCGCGCCTATCATGACAGTGGGATTAGAAGTATTAGTACAGCTGGTAATCGCTGCAATTACCACATCACCATTACCGATTTCATAATTCTGGTTTGCTACGGTATATTTTTTATCAATATCATTATTTTCTGTAGCAAAATTCGGTAATTCTTGTTTAAAATTATTTGCCACATCGTTTAAATTCACCCTATCTTGCGGACGTCTTGGACCGGCTAAAGAACTTTGTACTTTCGATAAATCTAGCTCTAAAACCTCGGTATACTCTGCCGCATGTTCAAAATCATACCAAAGATTTTGTATTTTAGCATACTCTTCCACTAATTTGATTTGCGTTTTTTCTCTTCCTGTTAGTTCTAGATATTTTATAGTTTCTTGATCAATTGGAAAAAAGCCGCAAGTAGCGCCGTATTCAGGCGACATATTAGAAATAGTAGCACGATCGGCAATCGTTAGGTTTTTAAGCCCCTCACCGAAAAACTCAATAAATTTACCTACTACTTTCTTTTTTCGTAACATCTCAGTAACGGTCAAAACTAAATCAGTTGCAGTAGCTATGCCTGTTAATTTTCCTGTTAGTTTTACCCCAATTACTTCCGGTAGAATCATAGTAAGAGGCTGTCCAAGCATTGCAGCTTCAGCCTCTATTCCGCCGACTCCCCAACCAAGTACCGATAACCCGTTTACCATAGTTGTATGGCTATCTGTTCCAACTAAACTATCAGGATAAAGGGTGCCGTCTTTATGCCACACGACTTTTGCTAAATACTCTAAATTTACCTGGTGGCAAATGCCCGTACCGGGCGGAACTACTTTAAAATTATTAAATGCTTGCTGCCCCCATTTAAGAAACTGATAACGCTCTATATTACGCTTCATTTCCATTTGAACATTTTTATCGAATGAGTCCTTAGCTGCGTAAGAATCAACGCTTACAGAATGATCTATTACCAAATCAACAGGAATAAGCGGATTAATTTTTAGCGGATCGCCTCCTATTTTCTTCATCGCATCACGCATAGCTGCCAAATCTACAATAGCAGGCACACCGGTAAAATCCTGCATCAAAACTCTTGCCGGCATAAAATCTATTTCCGCATCAGATTTTTTAGTTTTCAGCCATTCTTTAAATACAAGTAAGTTTTGTTTTGAACCATCGGAGCGTAATACATTCTCGAACAACACTCTTAAACTATACGGTAACTTTTTTAAGGGAAGTTCGGTATCGCTTGCCGCTTTATTTATATCGTAAATTTTGTATGAAGTATTATCGATTGATAACTCTTTAATATATTCTGAATTATGCACTTTTGACATTTGTTTCTCACTTGATTACGTGGACTGGTTTCCTATTGTCATCCCGTGTCTTAACCACGGGATCTTGCATCACAGACTGTGTCCTAAGATACCGCGGTCAAGCCGCGGTATGACATCTTAAATCTTATACTTAACCTTATCCCAAAACGTAGATTTTTCAAACAAATTAATGTTAATTTAAAAAATATTTAAGTAGATTTTTGAAGTTCCTGAAGCTTAGTTGCTATTTCCGCTTCACTTAAATTCGTAGCGTTAATAGCCGTTTCCGTGACTATATTAACATAGCTTCCCGTTACTTCGGTTATACCGCCTGAAATAAGATAAATGTTTTCGGATTTATGCATATCATCTATATAAACCTGCACTAAACCGGCTTTTAAACTAACAATCATCGGAGCGTGACTCGGTAGCACTCCAAGCATACCCTCCTCATCCGGTAGCGTTACCATTTTAGCTTGCTTTTCAAATGCAATACTTAAAGGTGTAATTATTTTGACTAGAATTGTTTCGTTCATATTTTGGTTTATCCTTAATGTCACTCCGTGGCTTGACCACGGGACCCAGAAAAACGACTTGCAATATTGCTACTTTCACTGGATCCCGTGATCAAGCCACGGGATGACAATTATACCTTCAAAGTCTTTGCTTTCCCAATAGCCTCGTCCATAGTTCCGACCATATAGAAAGCAGCTTCCGGCAAATCATCATATTTACCTTCTACTAATCCTTTAAAACCTGCAATAGTATCGGCTAGATTAACGAATTTTCCTTTGCTACCTGTAAATACTTCTGCTACATGGAAAGGCTGTGATAGGAAACGCTGTATTTTTCTAGCACGTGACACGGTTAATTTATCTTCTTCAGATAACTCATCCATACCTAAAATAGCAATAATATCCTGCAACGATTTATAAGTTTGTAGAACCTGTTGCACTTGTCTTGCTACACTATAATGTTCTTCCCCAACAATCATTGGATCAAGTACTTGAGAATTGCTATCTAATGGGTCAACTGCCGGATAAATCCCAAGCTCAGCTATCTGGCGGCTAAGTACTGTTGTAGCATCTAAATGCGCGAAAGAAGTAGCAGGAGCAGGATCGGTTAAATCATCCGCCGGTACATATATAGCCTGCACAGAAGTTATTGAGCCGTTTTTAGTAGAGGTGATACGCTCCTGTAGTTCTCCCATATCAGTAGCAAGAGTAGGTTGATATCCTACCGCCGACGGAATTCTACCAAGCAGTGCTGATACTTCAGAACCTGCTTGAGTAAAACGGAAAATATTGTCTACAAAGAATAGAACATCCTGTCCCTCATTCATATCTCTAAAGCTTTCTGCAATAGTTAGACCACTTAATGCAACTCTTGCCCTTGCTCCTGGCGGCTCGTTCATTTGTCCATAAACTAAAGCCACTTTTGACTTTTCAGGCTCTTCAAGGTTAATAACACCTGAATCAATCATTTCATGGTAGAGGTCATTACCCTCTCTAGTTCTCTCGCCGACTCCTGCAAATATAGTATAACCACCATGAGCCTTAGCTACATTATTAATAAGCTCCATAATTAACACGGTTTTACCGACTCCCGCGCCGCCGAATAATCCTATCTTACCGCCTTTAGTATAAGGAGCAAGTAGATCGACTACTTTAATACCGGTTACTAATATACTACGCTCGGTTGATTGATTGGTAAAGCTAGGTGCTGGCTTATATATAGAGGAGATATTTGAGCTTTTAATTTCTCCCCTACCATCAATCGGCTCACCTACAACGTTCATAATACGCCCAAGCGTCTCAGTACCTACGGGAATACGAATAGGACTACCTGTGTCTATTACTTCTATACCTCTTATAAGCCCTTCAGTAGAATCCATAGCAATACAACGCACCGTATCATCACCAATATGTTGCGCCACTTCCAATACTATTCTTTGATTATCGTTATAACACTCAAGGGCATTTAAAATCGCCGGTAATTTACCATTATTTGTAAATTTTATATCCACCACTGCTGAAATAATCTGAGTAATTTTTCCAATATTTTTTGTCATTATTTTTTCTGTTAAGGTTTTTCGTCCTGTGACTTGGCCACGGGATCCATAAAAAATAAAGAAGACTGGATCCCGTGGTCAAGCCACGGGATGACGCAGCCCTATATCTACACAGCCTCTGAACCGGCTATAATCTCTATTAACTCGGTAGTAATAATAGCTTGTCTTGATCTATTTAGCTTTAAAACTAACTTACTTATTAAATCATTAGCGTTATTTGTTGCATTTTCCATGGCAGCCATTCTCGCTCCCTCTTCACTAGCTCTATTTTGTAGTAAAGCATAATTTATTTGGGAATTCACATATAAATTAATTAAATTAGAAATTAAATTTTCTCCTTCATATTCATAATAATCATTATCTATTGCAGAATCGTCATGATATTTTTCTACCGGTAAAATCTGCTGCTTAGTCATAATTTGAGTCATTGCGTTTTTAAATTTGTTAAAATATATAACACAATTACTAATTTCCAAATTATAGGCTGCCGACATAATTTTTTGTTTTACTTGTAGCATCAGATTTTCATCATGAATTTTGGGTAACTCAAAATAACTATCAATATAATTTGCATATTGTCTTTTTAGTGTTTCGTAACCCTTTTTTCCGATAATGATAAGTTTTATTTGCTCGCCTTTATTTTCTAACTCTTTAATATCATTCTTAACTTGTTTAATTATGCTATAATTAAATGTTCCGCATAAACCACGCTGCGACGTCATAACTATCAATAAATTTGCTTTATTCGGTACAGTATTAAAAAATTTCTGCTCCTCTATAGATAACTCATATATATCAATCGATAATATATCAGACATCATTTTAGTAATAGCCTCAATATAAAAATCTGAATTGGCTATTTGATTTTTTATTTTTGCCATTTTAGAAGCTGATACTAGTTGCATTGCTTTAGTAATTTTTTGCGTAGATTTGACGCTTTTAATTCTAGTTCTTAGCTGCTTTAAATTTGACATATAGTTTTTTGGTTTTTTAAAACTCTATGTCATTCCCGCGTAGGCGGGAATGACATAGAGTACGGTAATAACATAACACTAATTAACCGGCTTTAACAAATTCCTTAACAAAATTTTCTAAAAATGCTTTTAGCTTCTGCTCGGTTTCTTCAGTTATACGCTGCTCGGTTTTTATTGATTCCAAAATATCTTTTTTATTTAACCTTATTTTCGTCAGCATTTTATCTTCAAATTCTTTTACTTTTTGAAGCGGTACATCATTTAAATATTTCTTAGTTCCGACGTAAATACTTACTATTTGTTCTTCTACCGGAAAAGGATTATATTGCGCTTGTTTTAGTATCTCAACTAATCTTTTACCGTGATCGATTTGTGCTTTAGTTGCAGGATCTAGATCTGATCCAAATTGCGAAAAAGACTCAAGCTCTCTAAATTGAGCAAGTTCTAGCTTTACCGAACCTGCCACTTGCTTCATAGCTTTTATTTGCGCAGCAGAACCAACGCGGCTTACTGAAATACCGACATTAACAGCCGGTCTTACGCCCTTATAAAATAGCTCGCTTTCTAGAAAAATTTGACCGTCTGTAATTGAAATAACATTTGTCGGGATGTATGCGGATACGTCACCTGCTTGAGTTTCGATTATAGGAAGAGCAGTAAGTGAGCCGCTGCCTTTTTCCTCTGACATTTTAGCGGCTCGCTCAAGCAATCTTGAATGCAAGTAAAATACGTCACCAGGATAAGCTTCTCGCCCAGGCGGTCTTCTAAGTAATAATGAGATTTGTCTATATGCGACAGCATGCTTACTTAAATCATCATAAATAATAAGTGCGTGCATGCCGTTATCACGAAAATATTCGCCCATGCTACAGGCGGAATAAGGAGCAATGAATTGAAGAGCTGCAGCTTCTGATGCGGTAGCTGAAACAACGATTGTATAGTCCATTGCTCCAGCATCTTCTAGTTTTTTTACTATCTGTGCAACACTTGATCTTTTCTGCCCAATAGCTACATAAATACAATAAATTTTATCACTTTCATTAGTAAGTGAGTGTGCTTGTTTTTGATTAATAATAGTATCGACCGCTATAGCTGTTTTTCCGGTTTGCCTATCACCGATTATTAACTCTCTTTGCCCTCTGCCTATTGGAATTAACGAATCTATAGCTTTTATTCCGGTTTGCACGGGTTCGCTAACGCTCGTTCTTTCTATTATCCCAGGGGCTTTCATCTCGATATGTCTGTACTCTTTACTTGCAATATCGCCTTTGCCGTCAATAGGGTTACCAAGAGCATCAACCGCGCGACCAAGCAAAGCTTTTCCTATAGGTACTTCTAAAACTTCTTTGATTCTTTTGACTAGGTCGCCTTGCTGTACTTCATTATCGTCTCCCATAATTACAGCGCCAACGCTATCATTTTCCAAGTTTAAAACAAGACCTTTAACACCTGATTTAAATTCTACTACTTCACCGTATTTTACATTAGCAAGACCGTAAATTTTAGCAATACCGTCACCGACGGTTATTACCTGCCCTACTTCCTCAAGTTCACTTAAGCAATTAATATTAGCTATTTCCTTTTGTAATATTTCAACTACTTCAATAGGCTTTAATTTCATGTGGGATAGCTCCTAATATGCATGTATGTCATTCCCGCGAAGGCGGGAATCCAGTATAATCATATAAAAACCTATTTTTATATGATTATTTTATCAAAATATTAAGGTTGCTTTTCTGGATTCCCGCCTTCGCGGGAATGACATTAACAAACCTTAACTTTCTTCAAACTCTTAGCTATTTTCTCTAAACTACCTTTTATTGAGTAATCTTGCAACATACTATCATATTTAATTACAATACCGCCAATAATAGTATGATCCATATCAAACACTACTTCTATTTTTCGGTCTAATTCTTTCTCAATCTTTGATTTTATCCATTCCTGTTCTTTAGGTTGTAACTTATTTGCAGAAATAACTTGAACTATCTTTATATTTCTACTTTCATACAATAATTTATTATAAGCCTTTACTATATTTGATAAGATAGTAGTACGGGAATTTTTTATCAATAGTAATAAAAAATTATTCACTATTTTGTTAAATTTAATATTTTTTACTAACGAATTAACCACATTAATTTTATCATTCTTATTTACTGTAGGAGAAAATAAAAATTCTTTAATCTCAAAACTATCCTCAATAATACGATTCACTAAGGTAATTTCTTCAAATATCTTATCTTGGATATTATCAGATTTAGCATTGTTAAATAACGCTACAGCATAATTCTCAATTAAATTATTTTGAGTCATAATTATACTTCTAAATTTTTTTTATAAAGGACTGCTCTATATGTCTATAAAACAAATCAGCACAAATAATTACTATAAAACAAATAATTATATTTTGAAAATGCAATATTTTTATATCATCTTTTAATATTAATTTGTTTAAGTAAAGACTATAATCAGCGGAATATGTAAATAAACAATTAAGCAGCTTTCTCATTACATACGCTATAGTTAAATGCATCAAATATATGAAATAAGATCTACGACCTATAAAACCTAATATCTTATCCATAATTGATAAATTTATAATATCTTTATTTAATGTTACACTATATACTAAAAAAACTACATGCTAATAATACATGGAAATAACCGCCGCTTTTTTCTGTAGTACGCGGGGAAATAAAAAATATAATGGCTAAAGAAGAGATATATAAAAATATTAATATTTTACTCTTAATATTTACTTGCCTATTGTAAAAGCTAATTAATATTCCTAAAAAAGCATCGAAATGACCAAATTCACTAAAATATACTTCATTACTTCCGCGATATATATTTATTCGAAATGTTCCAATAACAAGCAACAGCAAAATATTTTTAAGCCTTGCAAAAACAATTATAAATGGAAATATTAAATAAAATAATATTTCACAAGTAAGAGACCAGGTAACTCCTACCAAAATTACACGAAAATTTGCTAACAGGCTTGACCAATCTGCTACTATATTATCAAGTAAAATAAGACCAATAATGTATTTTATAAAACTTTCAACTGCTGCAAAAATATCATGATTTTTTATTCCAAATCTTAACATTAGTAATACACAGCACACTAAGGATAGACAAAGTGCAGGTCCAAGTCTAATACATTTTGATCTGTCAACACTTTTCCGGACAGTTGTTTAAGCGCAATTTTGTATCTCTTCATATCTTACTGGTGATAAATAATCGTTAGCAGAATACATTCTGATACGGTTATAAAATACCTCTATATATTCAAATATGGCATATTTTGCTTCCTCCTTAGTTTTAAATTTATATTGATACATTAATTCTGTTTTTATAGTATGAAAGAAACTTTCAGCAACAGCATTATCCAAGCAATTTCCTTTACGACCCATACTCTGTTTGATACCATGTTGTTTTATAATTTTTAAATGACTATCAGAACAATATTGACTACCTCTATCAGTATGCCAAATAAGCCCTTTTGCTGGTTTACGTTGCCATATTGCCATTAATAAAGCATTATTAACCAAATCAGCTCTCATGTTATTACTCATAGACCATCCTATAATTTTTCTAGAAAATAGATCAATAACAGTTGCTAAATATAGCCAGCCTTCACCAGTTGGCACATAGGTTATGTCTCCAACCCAATAACAATTAGCAGCATAAACTGTAAACTCTCTATTTAATAAATTAGGAGCAATTTGCTTATTATGATTAGAGTCAGTAATGGCTTTAAATTTACGTTTAGTTTTACATAGCAAATTAGCTTCTTTTATTAGTCTTGCAATGCGTCTCCTACTAGCAGTTATATCTTGCCGTGATAGTTCCTTTTTAATAGGTCTAGTTCCATAATTACCTCTACCTTCTTTAAAGATAATTTCAATTCTGTTTGTTAATTCATTACCTTCTTTAACCCTATTACATCCAAGATTATTTAACCATTCATAATAACCATTACGTGATACTTTCATAAATTTACACATAGCAGAAATGGAAAAATTACCTCTGTTTTCCTTTATCCATGCGTACCTTATTGGGATTCTTTTGCAAAGTACGCGGCAGCCTTTTTAATAGATCACGTTCTTGTGTTACTCTATCTAGTTCTTCTTCAATCTCCTTAATTCATCATACAGATGTTCTTCATATCTCATTACTTCCTTGAGTTTTGAATGTTTATTAACCCAATTATATAGACTATACTTCGTAATTCCTAGTTCTCTAGCTGTTTGAGCAAAAGGTTGCTTAGACTCAATAGCTAATCTAATCGCTGATTCTTTAAATTCAGCTGGATATATCTTTGGCTCTATATCCGGCATTTTTATCCCTACTGTTAATATCGTCTATTATTAACTTTCTGGAAAACTATAGTCGCATCATCTATTGTACCAAAAATAATATATCTTTTCTTGATTTGCCTTAACTGTTAACAAAAATTCTTTCAAAGAAAAATTATTTATTTTTTATATTGCTTATCAAAACTTTCAGTAGTAATAAAACCGCTAATAACAAGAAATAAATAAACCTCATTTGCACCATCGATAAGCAGTGAAGATTCAAAACCAAATATTTTATGTATAGCTAAATGAGAAGGGTTAAAATATACTAACAAGCATGCTAAACCTCTTAATACATCTAGGTTAGAATAATATTTATTATGCATATGAATTACTTATATATGTACCGCCCTATCATAAGCAGCTAACACCGACTCATGCATCATTTCCGATAAAGTAGGATGTGGGAAGATAGTATTAATTAAATCCAGCTCCGCCCCTTCTAAATTTTTTGAAACCACATATCCTTGTATTAATTCCGTAACTTCCGAACCTATCATATGAGCACCGAGCAACTCACCGGTTTTAGCATCAAATATAGTTTTTATTAAACCATCACTATCACCGCTCACTAAAGCCTTGCCATTAGCCATAAAAGGAAACCTACCGATTTTTAATTCATAACCTAAAGCTTTAGCCGCTTCTTCTGTAAGGCCGACACTTGCTATTTGCGGCAAAGAATAAGTGCAACCCGGTATATTATGCTTATTGATAGCATGCGGCTTTAAACCGGCTATACTTTCCGCTGCAATAATTCCCTCATGGCTTGCTTTATGAGCTAAACAAGGCACTCCAGCTACATCGCCTATAGCATAAATTCCTGATTCCGCAGTTTGCATTAATCCATTAGTAGTTATATAGCCGTTTTCTACTTTAACTTTGGTTTTCTCAAGCCCTAAACTTTCTGTATTTGCCGTAATACCTACTGCCATAAGCAGGATTTCGCTCTGTAATTTTTGTGTTTTGCCGGATAACTCTAACTCAACTTCTATCTTATCTTTTGATTTTGTTTGCTTAATTAACTTTGCATTAGTAATAATTTTTATACCTTTCTTCTCAAAACTCTTATGAGCAAGTCCTGAAATTTCTGTATCTTCCACTGATAATATTCTAGTATGAGCCTCAATTACGGTAACCTCTACACCGATACTATTATAAAACGAAGCAAATTCTATACCTATCGCACCTGAACCTACAATAATCATAGATTTCGGCACATGCTGCGGTATCATAGCTTCTTTAGAAGTCCAAATTTGCTTACCGTCAGGCTCAAATCCTTTTAACACCCTAGGTCTTGCTCCGGTAGCTATAATAATATTATCTGCTTTTAGCTGCGATTTATTACCTTGAGCATCTATATTTATTATCTTATTTCCTGCAAGACTTGCTACTCCGTCTATCACGGTAACTTTATTTTTCTTGAGCAATAATTTAACACCGCCTGCAAGCTTACCTGAAATCTCTCTTGAACGCTCTACTATTTTCTTAATATTAACTTCAGCAGATTTAGTTTCAACACCATAATCTTTAGCGTGTTTTATATATTCAAAAACCTCAGCAGATTTAAGTAAAGATTTAGTCGGTATACATCCCCAATTAAGACACACCCCGCCCAAATGTTCTTTTTCTATTAATACAACTTTTTTCTTTAATTGTGCCGCTCTAATTGCCGCAACATATCCGCCTGGACCACCGCCTATAACGGCTATATCATATTGTTCCATTTTATTTTTATTTTGTTAGTTTTGTTTATATTTGGGTCTATGTCATTCCTGCGAAAGCAGGAATCTAGGGTAAAGCGAGCTTTTAAAAAGCTTTAGAGTACTGGATTTCCGCCTACGCGGGAATGACACTAAACTATACTACTCTTCAGCATCCATCTGTTTTTTTCATGCACCTTAATCCTTCCAATAATCATATCGGCTGTACCCTCATCACTTTCTGCTTGTGCTGCTTTAAGCCCTTTATATAATGTATCTCTAATAATATCTTGATCTTTTTTAAGGCTTTTAAGCATTTCATTTGCTGTTGCGTTTGGATTTGGCTCATCTATAGATGCAAACTTTATCAAGTTTGATAATACTGGAACTTTAGCATCTAGAGATCTTATTCTTTCGGCAAGCTCATCTAAGCTTTCAGCTAAATCTTCATACTGTCCTTCAAATAATAGATGTAAACTTCTAAATTCTGCTCCTTCCACATTCCAATGATAATTTTGTGTTTTAAAATATAAAGCATAACTATCTGCTAAAATTTGCTCTAAAGCTTTTACTACTTGCATAATACCCTCAAATTTCTATGAACTTTTTGACTTTATAACATTTTTTTAGATACTTCAAGAAATATTGAAATTCGTATAATTTTACCTAATTGCAATGTTTGTATATTAATTATTAATTTTTGTTAAAAATTTCTTGACTATCAAATAAGTACTACTTATTATGCCCCTTCAATTTTAAAAATCCGAGGGGGTAGCAAAATGATACATCAATTAAATTCATTTTTAACCACTGTGACAAGAATTACTACAATAAGAAAAACAATTGGGGATCAAGAATATAATATGCTTCAAATAGGATATAACGGAGAAAATTATTATATAAATCCTACTACAAAAAATTTAATTGTCTCGAATTGTCCTAAAAACAATATGGCAGCGATAGAGTGTAGCAAAGGAATTGAATTATTAAATAGTAATATAGTGGACCTAATATTTAGAGGGCTTTTCAAAGTAAAGAAAGCGTTAACTGTAGATGAGGCTATTATTACTGCAGTTAATGATAATGGAGATGATGTACGGGATTATATACTTAACAAACAAGGTAATAAGACTTTTATGTATGAGGAATCGTTGATTAAAATGTGTCAAGAAAATTTTCGCTATTATTCTGATGTACAAAATTATACTAAAATTTTAAACCCAACTATTGAGCATATACTTAATACTGCAGCAGCTAATAACCATATTATTATGGGTTATAGTAAAGGATGCGAAATATTTGAGGTACTTAAAGGAAATAATTTGAATGGAATTTCTTCAGAAATAAAGAATTTAATCGCTAACCCGATATCCAACACTACGCAATCAAGCGTTACTAGTACAACCGAGGGTTGGACAAAGTCCGTAACAGAATATTTATCTGAAATGGCGACTAATGCAGTTAATAACACAATAACAAACTCTGCTGCTGAAATTTCTGAATCAATCTTTTCTAATAATACTGAAAGCTGGACTGAAACTGGAATAAATTTAATTAATAACACCGTAGCAAACCTTACTAATACCTCTTTCAATTCAACTTATAATCCTCAAGAAAATATGTCTGATGATAGTGATACCGATACTTCCTTAGTTGCTCCGTATATAAAAAATGGTATAGCTGGAATTACTGTTATAGGTGTAGCAATAGTTGCAGGATTAACTTGGTATGTTAGAAATAAAAACGCAAAAAAAGCTCAGTTACAAAAATATATTGCTGAAGAAGAAGCTAACAGATCTGAAGAACCTAAAGCGTCTGAAGATGCTACTGAAAATCACTCTCTGCTTAGCGGCAATACCTCAGATAATGATTATACTGCGGTAGATATGACCGGAGTCTCCTATGAAGACGGGGGTACCCTTGTATAGATAACTTAGATTCTTGCTTTTTAATCAACAACCAATAGTAAATTCACTGTTGGTTGTTCCGCGAAAATAAAAATTAAGGGGCATTGATTATATTGATATCGCAAAATTGAGATTTATTTTAATTCTTTATTTATCAAGTTTCATAGCAACATTGGATAAAGGTAGATCCTCATGTATTTCTGCCATCTTTTTAAATGTCTCAATAGCTCTTGCTCTTGATAACCCGTAATCGACTATCGGCTTTGGATAATTATCATACATTTTATGGAAATTTACATTATGGATAATATGAGAAGGGGTATTTTTTAAGGCAGGTAAATATTTTTTGATGTACTCGCTATCCACATCAAAGTTCTTACCCTGAGTATAAGGGTTAAATATACGGAAATAAGGCTGAGCGTCAGTACCGCAAGAGCTTGCCCATTGCCACCCTCCCACATTGGAAGCAAGCTCATAATCCATAAGATACTGTGCAAAGAATTCTTCGCCTTTACGCCAATCTAAAAGTAAATTTTTACTGAAAAAACTAGCAACGATCATCCTTGCTCTGTTGTGCATCCAGCCATCCCAAACTAGCTGTTTAACTGCGGCATCTATTATAGGATAACCGGTTTCTGCATTAATAAATTTATCAAGATATTCTTCTCTTTTGCTCCAAGGTATTTTATGACGATATTTCTCTTGAAACTCTTCATTAACGGTATTTGGAAAATGATATAAAATAGCTGCATAAAATTCACGCCAAATTAACTCGTTAATCCAAGTTATACCGCTAAGGCTTGAGCTAACAGCAAAAGCTTTACGATAACATTCTCTTATGGATATAAGTCCAAATCTTAAATAAGGTGAAACGGTACTTGTGCCGTTAAGATATAAAAAATCTCGATTGGTTTTGTAATTATTTATTCTTCTTGCAATAAATTTATCTAGAGCACTCTTAGCATTTTTAGGCTGCCAGAGTTCATCTTCTTTATAAATATAGCCGATTTGTTTTAAAATTTCGCTTTCACCTTTATTTAGATCAATAATACTTAGCTCTATATCTTTCGGTGTATATAATTTACCTTCTAAATTATAGCAATACTGCGTTAATAACTTATTATGCTCTATAGTTCCGCTATCCGATATAAACTTACGGAAAGCTTGCATATAAGGAGTGTACACTTTATACGGTTTATTGTCTTTTTTTAAAATTTTATCAGGTTTTATAAGTAAATGATCACAATATAGATGAAGCGTATCGCCCAATAGCTTTCCTACTTTTTGATCCCGCTCTATATTACTTGGCTCATAGTCGGCATCAGCATAAATAGCTTCAATTTTTAAGCTACTTACAATTTTTGGAATAATATCAATAGGGTCACCATGAAATACTAATAGCTTTCCTTTCAGCTTTTTTAGTTCTTCGTTAATTAAACAGAGAGTATTTGCTAAAAAGGAAAGTCGTCTATCGTAAGGATTTTTAAATCTTTCTAGAATGATAGCATCAAAAATAAAGATTGGCAGGATTTTATCAGAATTACAGAGCGCGGCTGCAAAAGATTTATTATCTTGAAGCCGCAAATTTCGCCGCAACCAAACTATAGAAAGTTTATTCATGAATAAATTTTATTTTAATTCTTTATTTATCAATTCTTTTAGCTTTTCTTTTGCTACTTCTTTAGAGCGTCGTCCCGCATAAGGATCATAAGTTTTATTATCTTCAATGAAATGTACAAAGAAAAACTGTTCTGCCATTTTTTTGTAACCAACCTATAAACCATCCAATTTGTTTATCTTTTAACTTTACGGTTCTATCTTGACTAAGTTTATTACCGCTACCTGTTTTACCGTAAAGCTTCCAACCATCTACAAAATCTTCCATAAACAAAATATTTTTGGTTATTTCTTGGGCTTTAACACTTACAGGTAATTTATTCTCTGCTAGCTCTTGAAGAAAAGCTAATTGTTCTTCCGGCGAAATTTCTAAAGAGCTAGAAAGCCACGCATTGATTAAGCCGCTATTTTTACCTTTATCATCGGAAATATACTGATTACCGTAATTAAATTTTGTTACATAATCACAAAATTTTTCAATACCTAATTCTTTGGTAATAACCTGAGAGTATCAAACACAGCTATTCTTCATCAAGTCTTTAGGTGTTTGAGACCGCCTCCAAACTTCAAGATAGTCAGCGTATCCTTCTTTAAAAGGTAATTTGGATGAGTTTCATCAATTAAAAACCTATCATCATAACCCATTAAACTTATAGCAATTTTAAATGTTGAGCATGGGGCATAACGGGACTCGCAACTACCTTCTTGTTTTATAAATTTATCATTTTCTTTAACTGGAAAACAATCCCCTTTAGTTATAAAAGATATAGTAAGTGATATTAAGGCAGTTAAATATAAAATAATTTTTTTCATAGGTTAAAATAAAAATAGGTGGTTTTGTCTGTATGGTCTGTTTTTCGTCATTGCGAGAAAAAGTTGTAAGTTTTGACGAAGCAATCCAGTAAAAAATTCTGTAAATCAGAATTTTTTTATTATTTTTACTGGATTGCCACAGCCACTTCATGGCTTCGCAATGACGATTTTAACACATTTCGTATAATACTAGTAAATCTCTTGGGACTGATCTTTTATACTCGGTACATAATCAAAAATATCATTATTATCGTGATTATCGATCATATCTTCGTTCTCAAGCATCTGAACATTATTTACTTTAAATGCTTCCATAACTGTGCCGCTTGGTGTAATTTTACCGGTCGCTCTATCTACGGCTAGTAATTTTATTGAATCTGGGACTTTGAAAGGCAATACCGGTTCATCCTTATAAGCGTTACTCATAAAATCAATGAAGATCGGCAATACAACGTTTGAACCCGTTGCTCTTTTGCCAAGCTCTTTCGGTGTATCGTAGCCAACATAACTACCAACTACTATTTTTGGTGTAAAACCTACGAACCACGTATCTTTACTATCGTTACTAGTACCGGTTTTTCCGCCGATAATTTTTCCTAACTTCTTAGCAGCATGGCCGGTTCCTCTATCTATTGCCCCTGTTAAAAACGAGGTAATTTGATAGTCGCTAGCTTCATCCGTAACTCTATAGATGTTTTCTTTGGGTATTTCTAATATTGCAGTATCTAGATTGCTATCTGAAACATTATAAGAAGAACATTCTTTATCATCTCGCCTATAAATAATTTTACCGTTACGGTCTTTAATTAATTCTACAAAATGAGGTTCAACTTTCTTACCGCCATTAGCAATAATTGCATAAGCATTAGTCATTCTGCTAAGTGTTGTTTCAATTGAACCAAGTACCATAGAATAGACTTTTTTCGGTTCATTATTAATACCGAAGCGCTTAATTATATCAACAATTTTTGTAAGCCCAACGGCAGTTGCTACTCTTACGGTTATAAGATTACGGGATTTTTCAAGTCCAGCGCGCATAGTGATTTCACCTAAAAACTTACCTTCATAATTTTTAGGACGCCAACTAGGCATCCCAGGGCCTTGCGAAATCTCAATAGGTCCATCGTTAAAAATCTGATTCGGCTTAATACCGTTTTCAAGAGCCGCTAGATAAACAAAGGTTTTACTCAAAGAACCTGGTTGACGAAGTGCTTGAGTCACTCTATCAAATTTACTTGCGGAAAAATCATAACCGCCGACGCTTGCAAGTACCTGTCCGGTATTTGGGTTCATAACCATAATAGCACCATTTACTTCAGGGATCTGGCGGAGGGCATGTACCTTTGATACTTCAAGATTTGGTACGTCAAATTTCGGGATTCGCCTTTGCTCACGTAGCTTTCTACGCTCCGCAGGCTTACCGCTTATTTGGCTTCCAACTTTTGAAGTATCTTCGGTATTCCGATCTTCTTTTATAGGTTCAACCACTATTACATCACCTTTTTTAAGCAAAGCCTTAACTGATTTAAGGTTACTTCTTGCCCACTTCATTTCAGCAATAGGGATCTTAGATTTGCAGCCATCTATAAGTCCAATCTCAGCCTTGTTATCGGCTACATCTAGAACTACAGCTAATTTATACTCTAAAAGCGATTGAGGTGTAGGTAATTTTTTTAACTCTTCTTGCCAATTATCAAGAGAAATATTAGTAATAGGTTTTCTAAAACCAAGCTTTCTATCAAACTCCCTAAGACCTTTTCGGAATGAATCTTCAGCAAATTTTTGCATCTTTGCATCTAAAGAAGTAATAATAGTAAGCCCGCCTGTATAAAATTCTTCCTTACTATTTAGCATTTTAATTACTTCTTCTCGCACTTGTGCGGCATAATAATCAGCCGTAACCGTTTCTTCTTTAGCTCGTTTGCGTAAAATTATTGGACTTTCTATGGCTTCTTTCGCAGCATCTCTTGTTATATGACCGTCTTCAAACATACGTGTTATTACATAGTCACGACGCCCTTTTACTCTAGCATAATTTTTCTCAGGATTAAGTTCGGAAGGAGCTTTAGGCAGTGCTGCAATAAAAGCTGATTCTGCAATGGTAAGTTCTTCTACCGATTTATTAAAATAATTTTGTGCGGCTGTTGCAACACCATATGCACCTCGACCAAAAAATGTTTGATTAAGATATAATTCTAAAATTTGATTCTTAGTAAATACTCTTGAAATCATATAAGAAAGGATCGCTTCTTTAATCTTACGTTCAAGGGAAACCTCGTTAGTTAGTAGAAAATTTTTGACCACTTGCTGCGTAATAGTGGAAGCTCCTTCCATACGCCTATGATGTAGATAATTAGATATATTTAAAAATGCTGCTCTAATTATTCCAAGCAAATCAACACCGGGATGGTTATAGAAATTCTTATCCTCAGCTGCGATAAAACTTTCTATTAATGAACTTGGTACGCTATTGATCGGTACAAATACACGACGCTCAAAAGCATATTCTTCCATTAATTTTCCGTCATGAGAATAGATACGAGTTACCGACGGGGGATAATAACGTGTAAGCTGTGAATAATCAGGTAAATCACGTGAATAATGATATATTATATAAGCAGTAATTCCACAACCTACTAAAATAAGTACGGCAAAGATTTTTAAACAAAAAAACAGAGATTTATACATGGTTTATATTATCTCACCGGTTAAACTATTACTTGATGCTTTAGTAATTTTTACATCAACAACTTTGCCAAGTAAAGATTTATTAGAATTTTGGATATATACGGACTGCATGTATGGAGTTTTACCTATTATTTGATCGTCGAATTTACCGTTGCGGTCGAATAGAACTTGCATAATACTACCCTCACAACTTTCATTAAAAGCTAGCTGCTGACTAGTGAGTTCTTTTTGTAATATAGTTAATCTCTCTGATTTTACATGCTCAGGGACTTGATCAGTTCTAGTTGCTCCAGGAGTACCTGGACGAGGACTATATTTAAATGAATAACACTGACCGTATTTTACTCGGCGTACTAAATCTAAAGTATCTTCAAAATCTTCATCTGTTTCACCGGGAAACCCGACAATAAAATCAGAGGATAGAACTATATCGAGCCTTGCTTCTCTTAATCTGCTAATTATATCAAAATAATAATCCCGATCATGCTTACGGTTCATTGCTTTTAATATTTTATTTGAACCCGATTGCGTCGGTAGATGTAAAAACGGCATTAATTTAGACTCAGTGCCGTGTAGTTTTATCAGATCATTCGTCATATCTATCGGGTGTGATGTCATATAACGCAATCTCTCTAAATTTGGAATTTGTGCTAGATGTCCCAGTAAATCGGCTAGACTAAATATTTTATCTGCAGGACCTTTGCCGTGATAGGCATTAACATTTTGACCGAGTAGGGTTATCTCTTTAGCACCACTACTAACTACTTTTAGCGCTTCTCTGTAAACCTGCTCTACATTTCTTGAAAATTCAGCACCTCTTGTATAAGGTACTACGCAGAAAGTACAAAATTTATCGCACCCCTCTTGTACCGATATAAAGGCACTCGCTCCTTGCGGATATAATTGTTCCGGTAAATTATCAAATTTTGCTTCTTCAACAAAATCAAGATCGATTAAATGCTTTTCGTGTCTGACGACTTTAGAGATTAATTCCGGTAAATTATAGTAAGATTGCGGTCCCACTACAATATCGACATAAGGGGTTCTTGTGAAAATTTCTTCGCCTTCCGCCTGTGCAACACAACCGGCTACAACTATTATTGCAGAGCTTAAGCCTTGTTTTTTTCTTGTATCTTGCAGTTTCTTAATACGCCCAAGTTCTGAATAAGTTTTCTCGGCTGCTTTCTCTCTGATATGGCAGGTATTTAGAATAATAACATCTGCTTCTTCAATATTTTCCGTGGGTTCATAACCGAAAGGATAAAGCAAATCCTGCATCTTAACGGAGTCATAAACATTCATCTGACATCCGTAGGTCTTAATATAAAGCTTCTTACTCATAATTTTACATACATATATTTAAACTAAAAGCATAGGCTGCGTGAAAGAAAATTAATTTAATTTTCCTTCACATAGCCTAGTATACGGAGATCAGCTTCAAAAAGAGCAAGGAGTTCTCAAGTCGAGGAGCGAAGCGTATACTTAATACGTGAGTACCGAAGCTCTTGTAGAACGACAACGCCAATTTTTGAAGTTCATCGAGTATAATATAAAAAGTTTTATATTATACTATATTTAATTAACTTGATCAATCTTTAAACTAAAATCTTGACGCATTGGTTATATCCATGCAAATTTAACGTTGGATATTAAATTTGCATGGATAGTGATTGAGTGTTTTTTAGCAAAAGAAATTGGATCTTTTTTAAATGAGTTTTCAGCAGTAGCTATTTTAGAACCAAGACAAGTAGGTAAAACTACTTTAGTAAAGGAAATAGCAGAAGCAATATCTCCCGCACCTTTATATTTAGATTTAGAGAAACCTTTAGATTTGGCAAAATTATCTGATCCCGAGCTTTACTTTCAAGCTCATTCTAACCATTTAGTTATTATTGATGAAATTCAAAGAATGCCTCAGCTTTTTCAAGTTTTACGTAGTGTTATTGACGAAAGGCGTCAGCAAGGAAAAAAGTCAAACAATTCTTACTTCTTGGTTCTGCTTCTAAAGAATTATTAAAGCATTCTTCAGAATCATTAGCAGGTCGTATAATTTATACTCAGCTTTATGGTTTCAATGTTCAAGAAGTTAGAAAAGCCGGGTATATTGATGATAATTTATTATGGCTTAGAGGTAACTTTCCCGATAGCTTTCTTGGTACTTCAGATAATAGTAGCATGAACTGGAGGCAATTTTTTATCATGACCTATTTAGAACGTGAAATACCGCAACTCGGCTATATGATGCAGCTATAGTTTTCCAGAAAGTTAATAATAGACGATATTAACAGTAGGGATAAAAATGCCGGATATAGAGCCAAAGATATATCCAGCTGAATTTAAAGAATCAGCGATTAGATTAGCTATTGAGTCTAAGCAACCTTTTGCTCAAACAGCTAGAGAACTAGGAATTACGAAGTATAGTCTATATAATTGGGTTAATAAACATTCAAAACTCAAGGAAGTAATGAGATATGAAGAACATCTGTATGATGAATTAAGGAGATTGAAGAAGAACTAGATAGAGTAACACAAGAACGTGATCTATTAAAAAGGCTGCCGCGTACTTTGCAAAAGAATCCCAATAAGGTACGCATGGATAAAGGAAAACAGAGGTAATTTTTCCATTTCTGCTATGTGTAAATTTATGAAAGTATCACGTAATGGTTATTATGAATGGTTAAATAATCTTGGATGTAATAGGGTTAAAGAAGGTAATGAATTAACAAACAGAATTGAAATTATCTTTAAAGAAGGTAGAGGTAATTATGGAACTAGACCTATTAAAAAGGAACTATCACGGCAAGATATAACTGCTAGTAGGAGACGCATTGCAAGACTAATAAAAGAAGCTAATTTGCTATGTAAAACTAAACGTAAATTTAAAGCCATTACTGACTCTAATCATAATAAGCAAATTGCTCCTAATTTATTAAATAGAGAGTTTACAGTTTATGCTGCTAATTGTTATTGGGTTGGAGACATAACCTATGTGCCAACTGGTGAAGGCTGGCTATATTTAGCAACTGTTATTGATCTATTTTCTAGAAAAATTAGGTCGCACCTCCATTTTACAGATGTGGATATTAAAAGGCTATACGTTCAATAAGAGTTCCGATGACTTTATCATGAATATCCAATGACTTGGAAAAACAAATTGTTTTACGTGTCAGTCTTTTGCATCTTGTTCTAAGATTTAAGTTACCCCGTTCTATCCGTTGAGTATATTTTTTACTAACAATGTGTTTTTTGGGATCTAATAACCTAGCATAACTTCCCTATCCATCTGTAAAGTAAAAAGTAACCTTAAAATCCTCCAGTTTTTTTCAGTAATGATTCTGATGTGCTATCACATCTTGTACCAAAAGTATAAGCAACTACTTTTAACAAAATCTTATCCAAAGAATATCAAAGCCATCTTTGTTTGGATTTATTCTGTACATAA
Source organism: Rickettsia endosymbiont of Cantharis rufa (assembly GCF_964026445.1). NCBI lineage: Bacteria > Pseudomonadati > Pseudomonadota > Alphaproteobacteria > Rickettsiales > Rickettsiaceae > Rickettsia > Rickettsia endosymbiont of Cantharis rufa. Next base: position 162,130 of record NZ_OZ032150.1, on the reverse strand, counting down.
GACCATTGTTCATCTATTTCAGGAGCAATAATTACTTCTATCGTATTGATAGAATGATTTATCTTTTTTAACGCTAGATTTTTTTAAAACACGGATAACCGTATTGATACCCACTTTTAATACTCTTACTGTATCCCTAACTCCAGAGCCATTGATTGACATATCTACTATCTGAGTCTTGACTCCAGGCTTAGAGGCATTATTAATATATTACAGTTGAAAATATCGATTACACTGCTTGCATTGATATCTCTGTTGTTTTGAAATTGAATATCCCGCCTTTACTACTTTTTCTGTGTCGTTATAATATCTACACTTAACATCTATTCTTGATCTACACTTAACATATATTCTTGTCATAACTCCTTAACTATAATTCTCTCTTATTACTGTTTGAGGATTATAGACTATTCATGCTAAGCTGCAATACGGGGGCGCGACCTGCTAGGTTATTAGATCCCAAAAAACACATTGTTAGTAAAAAATATACTCAACGGATAGAACGGGGTAACTTAAATCTTAGAACAAGATGCAAAAGACTGACACGTAAAACAATTTGTTTTTCCAAGTCATTGGATATTCATGATAAAGTCATCGGGACTCTTATTGAACGTATAGCATTTAATACCCACATCTGTAAAATGGAGGTGCGACCGGCTAATCTAATCGCTGATTCTTTAAATTCAGCTGGATATATCTTTGGCTTTATATCTGGTATTTTTATCCCTACTATTAATATCGTCTATTATTAACTGTCTGAAAAACTATAGCCACATCAAAAACGTGATCACATGAATGAAGCAGAATTAGTTTTTACTGCCCTTGCTGAATTATCTACTCGGTCAGGTAGCATAAACTAATAATGCGACAGGAATGGAAGAAAATAAGGTTGCAGGTAAAATAGAAGGAAGTATAGCTAAAAACGCTAAAACGGCTCTAGAAAATAAAACCGATAAAAAAGTAATCTCAAAAGAAAATTATTTACCACCTAAACTTACAAAGTAAAAAATTTGCTATAGACCGTGAAGCCAAGGATTGCATCGATTTTGTGAAAAATACCCTCACTTTTGACAAAGGTTTCGACACATCGAAATAGCGTTTTATTATTTCGGTCATGATTTTAAAAAAGTCAATTAAACTTTACTTCAGGTGGCAATGACATTAATATTGCCTCTACATTTCCATCAGTCATTAAACCGAATTTAGTACCGCGATCATATAATAGATTAAATTCTACATATCTACCTCGCCTTATAAGCTGGTATTCCTTCTGCTCTAAAGTCCAAGGTAAAAATAACTTGCTTCTAACGATTTCAGGATATACCGCTAATAAAGCTTTACCTACATCCCTGGTAAAACCGAAATCCTGTTCAAAATTACCGCTATTTAAGTAATCATAGAATATTCCGCCTACTCCTCTTGGTTCTTTTCTGTGCTTTAGATAAAAATATTCATCACATTGTTTTTTAAATTTAGGGTAATAGCTAGGATCATATTTATCGCACGCTTCTTTAAAAGCTTCATGAAACTTTGCCGCTTCATGTTCTTCCGGATAAAAGGGCGTTAAATCACTACCACCACCAAACCAACTTTTAGAAGTTTCTATATAACGAGTATTGAAATGCATTGCAGGAATTAACGGTGATTTAAGATGTGCAACTACAGAGATACCGGTTGCAAAGAATTTTCCGTCTAGCTCTGCTCCTAGAATTTCGCTGCGGAATTTGGGAGAAAATTCACCGAATACGGTAGAAATATTAACTCCGACTTTTTCAAATACTTCTCCTTTCATGAGAGACATAACACCGCCACCGCCACCGTTACGCTCCCAACTTGAGCGTACAAACTTAGCCGGTTTTAAACCTTTTGTCTGTGCATATCCTTCTTCGATTTTTTCAAATTCTTTGCACAATAAATCACGTAAATTAGTAAACCAACGATTTGTTATTTCTTTATTTTCTATGTTCATAATTATTAAGCAACGATTTAATTACTTTCCTCATCATATACATAATCACTAAAAATGCGGCAGCAATGATTATGATATAAAAAGCCGGAGCATAAAATAAGCCTGTATGCTCTACAAGCCAACGAGAAATAATAGGTGAAGTTCCGCCGAATATCGCTATTGCAAAATTGTAGCTGAAAGCAACACCGGTAAATCTTTGTTCTGCCGTAAATAAGGATATAACGAATATATAAGCCGTACCTGCTATACTTCCTGCAAGCATACCAAGCATTGTAAGAGCTATAATTTGTTGCCACATCTCTTCTGATGACATGAGTAACATAGTAGGTAAGATTAATATTAAGATAGCAACTCCTACAAGCATTGCCATTTTAAATTTTCCGATAATATCGGCAGTACCGCCGGCAAGCGGCATCGCTATCATCGCAATAAACGAACTATAAGCCAAATATGATAAAGCAATAGTATTGCTAAGATGCATTACATTATAATAGAAAACATTTATATAAGTTTTTACTAAATACATAACGCTACTAGCGATAGCACCTATACACATGGTTAAAACCATAGATCTCCAAGCAGTTCTAATTACGTTGGAAAAAGGTGCTTTAAGAACTTGTTTCTTTTTCTCAAGCATTTTAAAAATCGGTGTTTCCGATACGCGCAATCGCAAGTAAAATCCGGCAAGACCCATAAATCCGCCAAGCAGAAAAGCAAAACGCCAAGCAAAATCTATATGAGAAAAATAACGCTCGATTATAATACCGATAAATGTTGCAATTAAAGTACCGGCAATATTTGAGCCGTGAACCAAACCTGCCGTAAAACCGGGTCTTAAGTTTTGATGATGTTCTAGGATAAAAATAGCTGCTCCCGTTCCTTCACCACTAATACATAAACCTTGAATAAGCCTCATTATAACTAATGTTATAGGGGCATAAATCCCAATACTTGCATATGATGGTATGAGTCCCATAATAAAGGTTGGAACGGTCATACCTAGCATCGATATTATTAAAGCGATACGTCTACCGTATCTATCACCGATATAACCAAATAATATGCCCCCTATAGGTCTTGTCAAAAAACCGACCGCAAAAACCCCAAGGCTTAAAAGAATACGCATAAATTCCGATTCACCGGGAAAAAAAACTTGTCCAATAATCAGCGAAAAAACTGAATATACCGTAAAATCATAATATTCGAGTACATTGCCTGAAATAGCAGATAAAAAAATGAACTTAGATTTATTCATCGAGCTTTAAATAACTTAATTACTAATTAGTTATTATAGACAAGTTACATCATTTATAAAGTGTAATTTATAATATTATAAATTAACCTTTATAATATTTAATTTTTTTATATATTATAAATTACAATAAAATCATAAGCACATATGTGATATAAATATTTAATTGTCGGTATTTTAATTCTTGTGGTAGTAGCAATATGCTTTCGTAACTATTTGCCTAATCTATCTTTATCTAATGATGAATCTAAGTACATTGTGAATAATCTTGAAAAAGAACTAGCAGAGTGCGATAAAGCGGTCGCACCTCCATTTTACAGATGTGGATATTAAAAGGCTATACGTTCAATAAGAGTTCCGATGACTTTATCATGAATATCCAATGACTTGGAAAAACAAATTGTTTTACGTGTCAGTCTTTTGCATCTTGTTCTAAGATTTAAGTTACCCCGTTCTATCCGTTGAGTATATTTTTTACTAACAATGTGTTTTTTGGGATCTAATAACCTAGCATAACTTCCCTATCCATCTGTAAAGTAAAAAGTAACCTTAAAATCCTCCGGTTTTTTTTCAGTAATGATTCTGATGTGCTATCACATCTTGTACCAAAAGTATAAGCAACTACTTTTAACAAAATCTTATCCAAAGAATATCAAAGCCATCTTTGTTTGGATTTATTCTGTACATAAGGCCATTGTTCATCTATTTCAGGAGCAATAATTACTTCTATCGTATTGATAGAATGATTTATCTTTTTTGGTCGTGCCCCGTATTGCAGCTTAGCATGAATAATCTATAATCCTCAAACAGTAATAAGAGAGAATTATAGTTAAGGAGTTATGACAAGAATATATGTTAAGTGTAGATCAAGAATAGATGTTAAGTGTAGATATTATAACGACACAGAAAAAGTAGTAAAGGCGGGATATTCAATTTCAAAACAACAGAGATATCAATGCAAGCAGTGTAATCGATATTTTTAACTGTAATATATTAATAATGCCTCTAAGCCTGGAGTCAAGACTCAGATAGTAGATATGTCAATCAATGGCTCTGGAGTTAGGGATACAGTAAGAGTATTAAAAGTGGGTATCAATACGGTTATCCGTGTTTTAAAAAAATCTAGCGTTAAAAAAGATAAATCATTCTATCAATACGATAGAAGTAATTATTGCTCCTGAAATAGATGAACAATGGCCTTATGTACAGAATAAATCCAAACAAAGATGGCTTTGATATTCTTTGGATAAGATTTTGTTAAAAGTAGTTGCTTATACTTTTGGTACAAGATGTGATAGCACATCAGAATCATTACTGAAAAAAAACCGGAGGATTTTAAGGTTACTTTTTACTTTACAGATGGATAGGGAAGTTATGCTAGGTTATTAGATCCCAAAAAACACATTGTTAGTAAAAAAATATACTCAACGGATAGAACGGGGTAACTTAAATCTTAGAACAAGATGCAAAAGACTGACACGTAAAACAATTTGTTTTTCCAAGTCATTGGATATTCATGATAAAGTCATCGGAACTCTTATTGAACGTATAGCCTTTTAATATCCACATCTGTAAAATGGAGGTGCGATCATAATTATGTAATGACCAAATATCATCAGAAAGCTGTTAATGCAAACAGAACACCGAAATTTATAATTTTGCAGCACGTTTTAGACGGTCATTAATCGCAGCACCGATATTTACTGAGGGTATGGTACTAATTGCTATACCGCTTATATCATGAGATACAGCATAGTCGTCAAGTATTCTTAAATATGAATAAAGATTTGCAGCAGCTTCTATAAGATCACCTTTGGTGCTTAGATTTAATGAAAATTTTCCAGTAAGATTGCTATTACCAAAATTTAAGCCGATTTCCTTATCTTCTAAATTTATAGCATTTAGCCTAACCGGTACTTTTGGTGAATAGTGTTTTGCAAGCATACCTGAAGCTTTTATAGCACTTGTCTCTGATGCTCTAAGAATTTTTATCCAAAGTAACTCTTCTAAAATTTCAGCAGTTATAAACCCTTCTCTAAGTATAGTAGGGTTAGTCGCTGTAGTATCAATTATCGTTGACTCTAGGCCATATTCAGATTGATATATTTCAGGTGCTAAAATAAAAATTTCAGCATTTTCTGAAAAATGCTTTGCAACATGCTCACTATTAGTTGGGCTAATATAGTTTGAGGGATTAGCGCTTGGAGCAGCTATTGGTACGCCTGATTGTCTTATAAGCTCTAATGCTACGGGGTAGGACGGTACCCGAAGTGCTATTGTATTAAGTCCTGCCGTTACGCTAGGAGCAATATTTGCACTCTCTTTTAAAGGCACAACTATAGATAATGGTCCAGGCCAAAATTTTTCTGCTATTTTTGTAGCTAAATCATTAAACTCTCCTATTTCTTTTGCTTGCTCTATAGAAGAAACATGTACGATAAGCGGATTGATAACAGGGCGATTTTTAAACTGAAAAATCTTTAAACAAGCTTCATTATTAGTAGCATCCACTCCGATTCCATAAACTGTTTCGGTTGGGAATACTACTACTTTACCTGATTTTATATATTCAACAGCTTTACTGATCATTAATTTAGTTATTTTGGTTTTGTTATATATCTGCTTCTCTATGTCATTCCCGCAGAAGCGGGAATCCAGTCACTAAGAAGTATAAAGACACTAAATTTTTAAAATTAAAAACTCAAATAATTTCGCTTTTTTCTGGATTCCCGCTTTCGCGGGAATGACATAGGAAAGTTTCAATCATAAGCGGTTAAACTTAGCTATTTTATCAAAAAAATTACAAATATCTTGCAGTAATAACAAACGATTCCCTGCAATTTTTGAATCAGGATCATTAACTAGTACATTATCAAAAAAGCTAGTAATTGGAGTTAATAGAGACGATAATAAATTTAGGGCCTTGTTGTAATCTTTATCTGATATACTATCTGTAACTTGCGGAGAAATTTTTTGCATCACTTCAAATAATTCTTTTTCAGGTTGTGTACTAAAAAGACTCGCATCAACTAAGCCGGTAATTTTCTGATCGCTGATTATATTATTTGCTCGTTTATAGGCATTTAATAATTCCTTTCCCACATCTTCTGCTAAAAATTCTTTTAACGCATCAAGCTTAAATTTTGTATCTACTAAATTTAAGTCAAGAACTGCATTAATTAATGAAATATCATAATTATTTTTGAAATAGAATTTTATTCTTTCTTCAATGAAAGATATTATTAAATCTTTATCTTTATCAGATGAGTCTTTATATAAGCTTATGGAAAAACTAATTAAATCAGTAAGTTGTAACTCTAATTTATTTTCAAGTATTATTCTTATTATACCGAGGGCTTGACGCCTTAAGGCATAGGGATCGCCTGAACCTGTAGGAGCTTCGCCTGCTATCATCAAACCTACTAAACTATCTATTTTATCAGCTAGTCCAAGCAACGCAGCATTTCCGCTTGGCACATTGTCGCTTAGACCTTGCGGTTTGTAATGGTCTCTAATTGCCATAGCTACTTCTTCATTTAGCTCTTCATGCTTTGCATAATAATAACCCATAATACCTTGTAAATCAGGAAATTCCCCGACCATTTCAGAAACAAGATCGCTCTTGCAAATTTTCGCCGCCGTAATTAAATCTTTATTATTTGGAGCTATATAATTACAAATTTTGATTATACGATTAATTTTTTCTTTCAAATTATCAAGCTTTGCATGAAATGTTACTGCTAGTAGCTTGTCTAAATTTGATTCTAAAGTTTTAGAGATATCTTGTTTATAGAAATATACGGCATCGGAAAGTCTTGCAGATAATACCTTTTCATTACCTTGTACAATTAACTCACTATTGGCAAATCTACCATTACTGACAAAGAGAAAATACGGGGCAAAATTTCCCGCTTTATCGAATAGACAAAAATATTTTTGATGCGTACGCATCGAGGAAATTAATACTTCTTTAGGTAGTTCTAAGAATTTCTGCGGTATTTTTCCAAGTAATACAACAGGAAATTCAGTAAGACCCGCTACCTCTTCTATTAAACGCGCCTCTTCTTTTATAGTTAAATCATGAAAATTTGCCAGTTCCAATAAGCCGGTCTTAATTATTTCTTCTCTCTTTGTTCTTTCTAAAATAACATGATTTTCTAAAAGCTTATTTCTATGATCTTCAAAATCCATTACTTCTAATTTTTTATTATCAGTTAGACGGTGTCCATACGTAATATTATTAGCGGTTAAATGCCCAAATTGCAGCGGTAATATTTCCCCGTCAAATATACATAAAATGTTACGCAGGGGTCTAATCCATTTTATTTTGTAATCACCCCAAAACATTGATTTCGCCCAGCTATATTTATTAATAGCCTCTACGATAATTTCCGATAGAATCTCTTTTATTTCTCTTTCTTCTGTTTTTTTTATCAAAAAATAATATAGCTGATTATTAATTAATTTAGTAGAAAGCTCTAATTTGCCAACATTATGAGCTTTACAAAATCCGTTAATAGACGTTTCCGGAGCATCTATGCTCGGTCCTTTAATTTCATCTTCTTTTGGTAAAGTTACCTTTGGCAAGTGGGTAGCATGCAGCGTTATCCTGCGAGGTCCCGCAAATACTTGTACTTTTGCGAATATTTCGTTTTCTTCAAAAATTTTCGTGAATATGTTTAAATAACCCTCTTCAGCATTTTTTTGCATTAATGCTGGTATTTCTTCACTAAATAACTCTAATAATAATTCACTCACTCGTTCATCTCCAACCATTTTGTGCAACAAATTTTTGCTAAATGACGCACTCTTAAAACATAAGAAGCACGCTCGGTTACGCTAATTACCCCAAGTGCATTTAATTGATTAAACACATGGCTTGCTTTAAGGCATTCATCATAAGCAGCTAACGGCACATCTCCGTCAACTAGTCTTTTGCATTCTTCTTCACTATCTTTGAAATGCCGTAGCAACATTTCACTATTCGCAAGCTCTAAATTATATTTTGAAAATTGTCTTTCAGCCTCAAAATCGACTTCTCCGTATTTTAAAGCTTTTTCTCCTACTTGCCCATTCCAATCAAGCTCTTTTACTTCATCAACCCCCTGAATGTATAACGCGAGCCGCTCTAGCCCATAAGTAATTTCACCGGCAACAGGGCGACATTCAATCCCGCCAATTTGCTGCATATAAGTAAATTGCGATACTTCCATACCGTTGCACCATACTTCCCAGCCGAGCCCGGCAGCCCCTAAGGTCGGCGATTTCCAATCATCTTCAACAAAACGAATATCATGAGTTTTTAAATCTATGCTTAAACATTCTAAACTCTTAAGGTATAAATCTTGAATATTACCGGGAGAGGGTTTTAAGATAACCTGAAATTGGTAATAATGCTGCATTCTATTAGGGTGCATGCCATACCTGCTATCCCCTGGTCTTCTTGATGGCTGTACGTAAGCAACGAACCAAGGTTTAGTTCCAAGACATCTAAGCACCGTTGCAGGATGAAACGTACCTGCTCCGACATGTGCATCGTAAGGCTGTAATATTGCACAGCCGTAATCCTGCCAATAATTTTGTAATGTTAATATGATTTGCTGAAATGATAGTTTTTTCATAGAAATTTATATATTAGAACTCAAATTCTCTAGCTCTGCCTTTTGCTCTTTGAATATCTAATTCATCACATTTAGGCATACTGAGTAACTAAGTTTTGCAGGTTTCTTATCCTCTATCTCTGTAGATGAAAGTGTTTCTATATCGCTTTTATTAATATCTTGTTCTAAATCTTTCGTGATTTTAATTTTTTATGTTATTATTAACTGGAAAGTCTTAGTACTATATGTTATTCCTGCGAAAGCAGGAATCCAGTACTTTAAAGCTCTTTAAAAGCTCGATTTATCTCGCTTTACCCTGGATTTCCGCTTCCGCGGGAATGACATCACTTCTTAAGTTGACACCCATGTGCTTTCGCAAGAATGACATATACAGCCTATAGTCCTAATAATACTCCTTGCCGATCTCAACCTTAGGGCGGCCGCTAGCTACTCGCCAATTGTTGGTATCACGGAGTGACGGTGTACAGCCACAAAATTCTTGCTTATAAAAATGTTCTTCTTTAGCGATTTCGTACATCTTACTAGCACCACCATCTTTACGCCAATTATAAGTCCAATAAGTTATCCCGTCATAATGCGATGTGGCTCTAATTCCTGATTCATTAATTTGGTTCATATCTTTCCATCTAGAAATACCAAGCGAGCTAGTTATAACCTTAAACCCGTTTTCATGAGCATATAAAGCCATACGCTCAAAACGCATATCAAAGCACATTGTGCAGCGTTTACCTCTCTCAGGTTCAAACTCCATACCTTTAGCGCGCCTAAACCAGTTTTGCGGGTCATAGTCTGCATCGATAAATTCTATATTATGCTTCTCAGCAAAGCGTATATTTTCATTTTTCCGAAGCTCATACTCTTGTTTAGGATGGATATTGGGATTATAGAAAAAAAGTGTAAATTTAATACCAGAATCAATCATTTTTTCCATTAACGGGCCAACGCAAGGAGCACAACAAGTATGTAATAAGACGTTATTCTCACCGCCCGGTACTTCAAAAACTTCGTTCATAATTAATTTACCAAATTCTTTTTTATATGTCTCTTTATAGAATTTTAGAATTATAGAGGATAATGAAGTGAGCGCAATTAAATAATATGCAATAGCATAATTATCACCGGTAACTTTCGCTAATATCATTGCCACCATCGGGGCAGTACCACCAAATATTGCAGCAGCAAAGTTATAAGAAAGTGCAACGCCAGTAAATCTTACACTGGTTGGAAATATCTCTACTAAAATTGTAGGGACAGGTCCCATATAAATACTGATAATTCCGGCAAATATTACTTGCGATATTATAGCCAAAGTAAAATTCATTGATCCTAAAGCTATAAAAATAGGATAGACAGATATAATTAGTAATATAATACCCCATATTAACACAGGGTGACGCCCTATTTTATCCGAAATATATGCTGATATCGGTAATACAATCATCATTACTATCAATATTATGCTACTAACAATTGTGCTTTGCTGATTAGTATAACCGAGTGTTTGCATAAAATTACCAATAAAAACTGTAGAAGTATAGAAAGGAGCAGTTACGGTAATATAGATTCCAAGTACAACTATTAATTCTTTTGGATATTTTGTTAATGTTTCACGTAAAGGAAAGCGTGCTAAGTGTCCCGTTTCTTTAGCTTTTTTATAAATAGGGCTTTCTGCTAGGTTTTTTCTAATATATAAACCTACAGAACTAATAAATAAGCCGGTAATAAGAGGTATTCGCCGGCCCCATTCAAATAGCACCTCAGCTGGCATGAAATAAGAAAAACCGGCTGCAGTTAGTAGCCCAAGTAACATACCTCCGCACATACTAACAAACGAGGCACTCCCTGCAAACCCTCTCTGCCGGGGCGCAGCATGCTCAACTATATAGAAATACAGCCACTAAATTCGCCTCCTAAAGAAAAGCCTTGTATGAGTCTGATAATAGTTAAAATAATAGGAACAGCAATACCAATAGTTTTATAGCTTGGTAATAAACCTATTCCGGCAGTTGGTATAACCATAGTTATGATACCTACTACTAAAGCGATACGTCTGCCAAACCTGTCACCTATATTACCAAAAATAATACCGCCAAGCGGGCGTACTATAAAACCTGCAGCAAATACTGCAAAAGTTAAAGTATCTCGCATTTCTGAATCCGGGAAAAAATGCTACCCTATAATATAAGCAAATTGTGCATATAATGCATGATCATACCATTCTAAAGCGTTGCCGATCATGCCTGATATTACTACTTTTCTCATTAAGTTATTTTATTGATTTAAAAAAGATAATAAAAGTAATATTTTATATTATCGAGTAAAAATAGCTTTATCTGTGTTTTTCATTAACCACTTTCTTAGTTAATTTTGCATTTATTTGAGAAGGAGCAACTTTAATATTTTGTTTGATATTTTTTGTTTTTTCTTGAGATAAAAGACTTTCTTTATCATTTTGTAATGTTTTCATAAACTTATCTATGTTGCTTTGTTCTAGTTTTATTGCATTATCATTATTCAAAATTAATTCTCCAATTTTTTCACCAAGTTCAGGCGCATATCTGACGGCAAAAATTGATACCGGTACAACTACGATAGCAAAAGCCGCTCCCGCGGCCGCAACACTAATTGCTCCAACTAATAAAGCGCAAACGGCACCGGCAATTTTTCCGGTTGTTTGTTTAAATATATTACTTTTTTTCGTAAGTGCTAAAGACATCTCTAATATTTTATTAAATTCTTTATTGATATACGTAGTTGCTTCATCAATATTATTATATTTCTTCATTACATACATTACGGAAGCCTTAAATAATTTTTTATGAGACTCGGCATAATTTATTATTTTTTCAAAACTCTTCTCTTTTGAAAGAGCTTTAAATATATTTTTAATTTTTTCTTTTTCGGTACTATTTATTTTTTCATCTCCAAAATAAACTTCTACAAGATTTTCTGCTATTATATCTTGTGATTGCTCTAAAATATTATTCTTATTTTGCTCATTTTCATCTTCAGAAGTAATCATTATTGCAAATAACTCTAGTGCTATTGAGAAATTATCATCGTTAATAACACGCATACCTAAATAATTTTTGAGTCTAGAAATACATTTATTAATATATTTTGCAGCTTCCAGTTTAGAATTGAGCCTTAGTGTATAATCTATAGCAAGCATATTTGCAATAGTAAAGCAAGTAGATTTCGTAAGATTATTGACAAAATTATTAACAATATCCTTTTTAAATAAATTAGTATTTACGTTATTAAGTATTATTGCATTATTCATTTAAGTAATTTATTTTGAAGCTAATTCTCTTATATATAGTATTAATTTAGCATAAATAAGGTTAGGAGCATGATTTACTGAAAGTTTATAGATATTCTTAGGCATTAATACTTCTTCATTACGTACTCGTACAAAAGATATAAGAGTATTAGGAGGCATATAAGAATAAATTTCAGAGAATATTTTTAGAAAAGTCAGAAAATCTGTACATGCATATTTTATATTTATGCTATAATTATTTACACGAATCGATTCACCTTCTCCTTCAATCGCCTGAACATTATTTTTAAAAAATACTAAATTTATAGATACGTCTATAGGTTCTATTAAGTTATATTTATCGCTTAAGCTTTTTATTTTAGGGATTAGTTCTTGATAATTTAAGCAACTCACACTACTTGGCACGCTTAAATCTACATATTTTTTGTAAGATTCTAATATTTCTTCTTTAGAGTTAATGACAGAATAAAGCTTTAAAACTTCTTCCGTTAGATTTTCTTGTGAAACTTGTTTATCAAGAATAGATTTACTGTATTCTTGCTGGAAATTTTTTATTATCCAAATAGTTAAGGAAATAAAGAAGAAATATATGATAAATTGAAAGAATATAAGATTCTTTAAATACATAATATATTTTTCAAACATTATCTTTACCTTGGTTTATTAGTAACGTTGCATGGTTTATGTCATTCCCGCGTAGGCGGGAATCTAGGGTAAAGCGAGATAACCTGAGCTTTTAAAAAACTTTAAAGTGATGGATTCCCGCCTACGCGGGAATGACATGAAATATTAAGTTTTGTCATCAACTATATTAACCGATAAAGGAATTACTACCTTACCAGATATATCAAGTATTTTATCCTTATATATAACGTAATCTATATGCAAATTAGATAATTTATTTTTTACGTTTTGCATATGATAATCTAGCATCTTTAGAGATTCATCTACCGATAGATTATTAGTATGATATTTAAGTATTAATTTGATTATTAATTGTCTCTTAGAAACTAACAAAATATTATCTATATTTGTTAATTCCCATTTAATTTCTTCTAATTTAAGAGCCGGATTTAAAGTAATTATTAGTCTTTTAAGTAAATCGAACGGTAGGGGTACCGGTGCTTCTAGTAATTTTTCTATTACATATAAATCAGCTAGGCTAGTAGTATTTTTAATATAAGGATATTTATATTTAATACTATCATATTCTTGATTTGTTGCATAATATTTTTCATTAATAGAGTTTATGTCTTTGTAATTCTGTTTTGTATTATATTTGATAACACCTACCACTAATATTAATATTATAAGTAATGTACTATATAATTTAAATGTTAGATCCTTTATAGTAACTAGTTTTTTTATTGATTTTAAATTATTATTATAAGCGGGAAAACTCTTATATTCTAGAAACAACCTACTAATATTTGTATCTATAAATCTTTCTTTTTCTAGAGTTTCCTCATTTAGTATATTATCAACCGATATAAAGATTACAGGGTGATTTTCAAAATTTGTTGATTCTAATAAAGATTTTAACTCTTCATCTACTATAAGAATTATACAGGCTTTTTGATCAAGATTACTTATATAGTTTTTAAATAATATAAGGCAATCATTAATTTCTTGTTCTATAATACCTTGAATATAACCGATTGCCTTATCAAATGGATACTCAAGGTTTCTAATTGTTATTATATTATTTTTATGTTTGATAATAAATTTTATACCGCTAGCTTGTGATACATATACACAAATTTGGAAATAATCGTTATATTTATTACTTTCTATATTCTCGACTATTTTATTTATAATAACTTTTAGCTCTAATGTTAAAAAATAAATTCCTTTTAAATCAAGCGACCTTTTATCTATAATACATGAAATTATATCGCTTAAAGGTGTTTCAAATGGAGCTGACATAATTAAAGTCGACCGAATTTCACTTGGTGTAGTAGTAATTTCGTAAACACAATGCGCTATAATGTCTTCTTTATTAAAATAACCTTCGATAAATTGTTCAATAGGATCAAGTTTAACTATTGACTGTAATATAGGTATTTGATCGTGCCGCGTTTTACATTCGCTACCGTCAAGTAAAAAATAAATATCGCTTTTTGGAAATTTATTAAAAAAGTTTTTATAGGGGCTTAAGTCTATCTGTTCTTGGGTAGGGATAAATAATTTATCTAATAATTTATTATCGAGAAAAGCACTAAGAAACACACCTTTATTGCCTAGTAGCACCACAATATTTTTTCTTTTGAAAGAAAAAATATTTGTAGCAAATTTAACAAGATGTAATTTGATTGAGTCAAAAATATTTTGCATAAATAAATTTATTTTAATCACGATTCAGAGTATAAAGAAACTTTAAATTATTATAACCTATATGACTAAATTTACCACTGAAGAAGTTAGAAGTAAATTTATAACTTACTTTAAAGCAAATAATCATACGCATGTACCGGCTAGCTCGTTAATTCCGCACAATGACCCTAGCTTAATGTTTGTTAATTCTGGAATGGTGCAATTTAAGAATGTTTTTACCGGACAGGAAAAAAGACCTTATAGCAAAGCAGTAACTAGTCAGAAATCTCTTAGAGCCGGCGGTAAGCATAACGACCTTGAGAATGTCGGTTATACGGCAAGACATCACACATTTTTTGAAATGCTTGGTAATTTTTCTTTTGGTGACTATTTTAAAGAACAAGCCATATATTACGCTTGGAATTTATTAACTAAAGAATTTGAACTCCCAAAAGAAAAGCTATATGTAACGGTTTATCATACTGATGATGAAGCAGTTTCTTATTGGAAAAAAATAGCAAATCTTATTGATGATCGTATAATTAGAATTAACACAAACGATAATTTTTGGTCTATGGGCGATACGGGCCCCTGCGGTCCTTGCTCCGAAATTTTTTACGACCACGGAGAACAAATATATGGAGGGCTTCCCGGTACTAAAGATGAAGATGGTGATAGATTTATCGAGATTTGGAATATGGTATTTATGCAATATGAACAAGTCGATAAGAATACTAGAATAGAGTTACCGCAAAAATCTATTGATACCGGTATGGGTCTTGAGCGTATGACGGCAGTATTACAGCACGTTAACAACAACTATGATATAGATTTATTTCAGGAAATAATTGATTTTACCGAAAGCATAGTAAAGGTAAAAGTAGGGGGAGAAGCTAAATTTTCTTATAGGGTTATTGCTGATCACCTAAGAGCAAGTAGCTTTTTAATAGCTGACGGTGTCATCCCTTCAAACGAAGGACGTGGTTATGTCCTTCGCCGCATTATGAGGCGAGCCATGCGGCATGCTCATATTTTAGGGAATAAAGGGTCATTAATGTATAAGTTACTACCGAAACTTGTTGATTTGATGGGGAATGTTTATCCTGAACTTAAGAGAGCAGAAAGCTTTATAAGCAGTATCTTAGAACAAGAAGAAATTAGGTTTAAAACTACTTTAGAACGTGGATTAAAGCTTCTTACCGAAGAAACAGAAACGCTAACAAAAGGTAATGAATTATCAGGAGAAATAGCATTTAAATTATACGATACTTATGGATTTCCACTTGATTTAACCGAAGATATTTTAAAAAACCGTGATATTTCCGTTGATCATAAAGGGCTTGAAGAGCAAATGCTTGCGCAAAAGGAACGTGCTAGAAAATCTTGGCTTGGTTCCGGTGAGTCAAAAACCGATCAACTATGGTTTAATGTCAAAGAGCAATATGGTAGCACGGAATTTTTAGGATATACGCTTAATGAAGCTGAATGTAAAATAATTGCATTAGTTAAAGATAATAATTTAGTTGATGATATTCAGGAAACAGGTACAAAATTTTTGTTGATCAGCAACCAAACACCTTTTTACGGTGAGTCCGGAGGTCAAATGGGTGACATTGGGATGATATTTGCAAAAGATTCTAAAGTAGAAGTAATAGATACTTTAAAATATTTAGGCTCTATTATGGTCCACAAATGTATTTTGAAAAAGGGGCGGATTAACGTAGGCGAGAATGCTAATTTTAGTATAGACATCAAATATAGACAAAATTTAAGAATTCACCATTCGGCAACGCATATATTACATGCGGTACTGCACGAGGTACTAGGTAAACATGTTACTCAAAAAGGTTCGTTAGTTGCTCCGACTTATTTACGCTTTGATATTAGCCATTCTAAAGCTGTGACTAATGAAGAAATTATTTTAATCGAAGATAAAGTAAATGAGATTATTAGAGACAATCATGAGGTAAATACTACATTAATGGCAACTGAAGACGCAGTCAAGCATGGGGCTATGGCATTATTCGGCGAAAAATATGACTCTGAGGTCAGAGTAGTTAAGATGGGTGAAACTTCTTTAGAATTATGCGGAGGTACGCATGTTAGGCGTACCGGTGATATTGGCTCTTTTAAGATTACAGGCGAAAGTGCTATAGCTGCCGGTGTTCGTAGAATTGAAGCGGTTTGCGGTGAATTCGTAATTAAATTAATGAGGGAAAAAGATAATTTACTTAAATCGGTAGAAAGTACTTTAAGGACTAACAAAAATGAACTTATTACCAAAGTGAACAATATTTTGGAACGAAATAAAAGGCTTGAGGAAGAGCTTGAAAAAGTCCTGTTAGCCCGTTTAGATTTAAAAGTAGAGCAGATTGAAAAGCAAGCCGAAAAAATAGCAGAAATAAAGCTGCTATACAAAAAAGTAGGAAATATAGATAATAAAATATTACGCCAAGCTGCTGAACAATTAACAAATAAAGCGGAAGATTTAGTAGTAGTATATATTACTGAAGGGATTGGTAAATTATCTATTACGGTTGCAGTGAGTAAAGCTATCACAGATAAATTTAATGCAGGTATAATTGCAAAAGAACTCTCTTTATTCTTAGGCGGCAGTGGCGGAGGTGGGCTGCCCGCAATTGCTCAAGCAGGCGGAAATGATCTAGGTAAGCTAACTAACATCCATGAAAAATTATATAGTTTGTTAAAAGTATTATGAGTTGTTTTTTAGATCCCGTGATCAAGCCTATAGTACCGGACATTTTTTGTTCTATGTCATTCCCGCAAAAGCGGGAATCTAGTAAAACCTACAAAAAACTTATTTTTTAGGTTTATTTTGTCAATATTAAGACTATTTTGGATTCCTGCTTTCGCAGGAATGACATTGGTATTTACGCAACCGTGTATTATAATACGGTTAAATCCCCAAGTACCTCTATTAATTTATGGTTATTAGCAAAATTTCCTGCCTCATCATGGTTGCCCTAATAATCAAAATTTATTAATAGTTCTTCTTGAGAATTTCTATAAAGTAGATTTGTAAATAAACGCATGTCACCGTCAATTTTAAGTTCTACCGCTTTATTTTGTAAAAATTTAACTCCATTGATGACTGTTTTACAGTATGTAATACCCTTTTCTATCGCTCTAGTAAAAGAATCAATAAGGTTATTATCTAGTTTCTTTTCAACTTCTTCTTTCGCAATTTTTGCAAAACAATTTAAACCTTTATATTTGCCTACAAAAAAAGCATCATCTTTTTTAATGATCTTTTTATCAATATTCCAACTTGGATCTGCTTGGCTATTTGTAAATTTTCGACTAATTTCAAAAAACTTTTGTTGTTTTACCTGTTGGTATTTCTTTTGGATCATATTGTTCAATAAGCTCCCCTATGCTTTCTGCTTTGTTATCTCTAGAATAATTTGTAGAAATTTCTTGCTGTTTTTCTTCGCTTAATTGATCTGCATATTCTCTCGCTTTTTCTTGATTATTATTTAATAAAGAAGCGCTATATCGGTTTCTAAAGCTTCTTCATTTTTTTGATCATAATTTAAAGCGTTGTCTACCTTTTCAGCGACTGAGTCAAATTCTCCCTTAGCAATTGAAACGGTATTCGGGATATTAATTAAATCGGCCACTTCTCCTCCTTCTAGATTATTGTTATCAATAACAGTTTCGGTATCCTCTTCTAATCCAAATAATGCTTTAAATTTCCACAAATATTTATTTTGAAATAATTCTTTCTTAGAGATTTTTTTACAATTTCTCTTATAAAATCATCTTGTTTAGTATAAATTGCCGTCGAAAGTAATACGTGGTTATCATTACATTTTTTACATAGACTTTTAAAAGCATCAATTTTATCATTATTAGAAGAAAACTTACTTTCATTAAATTTAGCTATATACTCCAAATTTGAGATCAAAGAGGAAAAAGCTTTGAGAACGGGTTTATTTTTAACTGAGTTAAATTTGGTTGTAGAAATAGTAGATAAATCAAGACCCATTTCTAATAAGTTCTTTATATCTTTAGATTCCGGATTCTTTATATAATTTGCTGCACTTTTTTATGTCATTAGTGTTTAAAAAAATTTTAATTAGTTCTAAAATCGTATCTTGATCATTCGGTAAATGTTTTAAGGCACTTAAATAATATTTTTTTGCAGCTTGATAATTTGTTTTAGAATAATATGCTAAGCCGGGATTATAATAACAACTACCTATATCTTCATTTGCTAAAGCTTCATTGTCTATGTTTGCTAGTTTACTTTCTAACAACTCTACTATTTCATCAAAGTGTTTCCATATCAATAAAGCGTTAGAAAAATTTGCTTATACGGTAAAATTTTCCTGATAATGCTTTTTTAATATTCGGAAAGTGAAAACTTTTGATTCTGGTTCTAATAATTCTATTACTTCAGATATAATATTAGTACATTTATTATATTTAGTATATTTACTTGCCAAAAACATGGTTAAGTGTAGTCTGCGTTTTTTAATACTTCTTTTATTAATTCTTCAACGGTTTGTGTATGACTGTTTTTTATAGCGACGTGTATAGCATTACGTGCATATTTTATTTCTAAAAATTTATTTTCTTTGTAGTCCAAATTATTAATTTTGTTTGGTTTGAAATTACATGAATAAAACTTTTTTCCTATTTTATAGCTATAGGTATTTTCATATATTTTTGTGATTTTATATCTATTAACTAATTTATACTTATAAATTCTTCATATTTATAATAAGTAAATAATTCTGCCATAATATTGTGTATAGAGATTATGTTATTTCTTATGAATAAATAATTTAATGAATAAACTACCATTTCTATAGCAGCCCTAACATTTTTTACCGGAGCAATAGAATCAAATAACAATTGTAAATTCAGATCTTTTCCTAATACATCGGCTAATTGTTTAGAAGTATTTGTGGTTGCCAAAATGCTTTTATCTTCAGAAAAGGTAATAGTTTGTGGATTATTAGGTTTAGATTGTAAAGTTCCTTGGTTCATTATGATAATTAATTAATAATTAATTTATTATCGAGTTATATACTAATTGTGATTTTTTGTAAAGAACGTTAATATTGAGATCATGTCATTGCCTGGTCGCAATAACGATTTTAGTTAATAATCTGCTTTTACAAAATAAAGTCCGGAGGCGGGGGCAGTGGGACCGGCGACTTTTCTATCTTTGGCTTCTAGAACATCTTTAATTTGTTCTGCCTGCCATATATTTTTACCGACAAGTACTAAACTACCGACAATATTACGTACCATATGATGCAAAAACGAGGGTGCTGAAAGATATAATTTTATTCCTTCATCTTCTTTAATGATATTAAGTTCCGTTAAAGTTTTTATCGGTGATTTTGATTGACACGAGCTAGCCCTAAATGAAGTAAAATCATGTTTACCTAAGAGATAGACGGCAGCTTTTTGCATGGCTAGAACATCTAAAGGTAAAATAATCCACCATGCTCTATTTAAATCAATTACGGATGGATAAGGTCTATTAATAATTCTATATATATAATGACGGGATGTAGCTGAAAATCTTGCATGAAAATTATTGGTGGCTAATTCACAGTTCCATACTCCTACGGCATACGGTCTTGCAAAATAGTTAATAGCCGTAATAATTTTGTGAGGCTCTAAATATTTTGGAAGGTCAAAATGTGCTACTTGTCCTATAGCATGAACACCGGCATCTGTTCTTCCTGACCCAAACAATACTACATGTTCACCGGAAAATTTATAAATCGCTTCTTCTAGTACTTGTTGTACCGACATTACTCCTTCCTGCCTTTGCCAACCCGCAAGTTCCGTGCCTAAATATTCAATGGTAATTTTATATCGATACATAATAGCCCACTGTCATCTCGTGGCTTGACCACGGGTTCTCAGGACACAGGTTGTGATACAAGATCCCGTGGTCAAGCCACGGGATGACAGTATAAGTATTATCACGCCTCTAATAGATCCGATGGATTACCGTCACCACGCTTTCCGCCGCTTCTAAAGCTATTAAGCTTTTTAGATCTAATGGGATGCTGTAATTTTCTTAAAGCTTTTGACTCAATTTGTCTTATACGTTCTCTAGTTACTTTAAATTGCTGCCCTACTTCTTCTAATGTATGGTCAGTGTTCATGCCTATACCGAAACGCATTCTAAGCACTCTTTCTTCACGAGGCGTAAGAGTTGCAAGTACTCTAGTGGTAACTTCTCGTAAATTTGACTGAATTGCCGCATCAATTGGCGCTACTGCATTCTTATCTTCAATAAAATCGCCTAATTGACCACCATCACTATCATCACCTATGGGATTCTCTAGACTTATAGGCTCTTTAGCTATTTTCATGACTTTACGTACTTTATCAAGCGGCATTGAAAGACGGTTAGCGATTTCCGTTGCGGTCGGTTCATAGCCGAGCTCATTAAGCATTTGTCTTGAGGTACGCAGTATCTTATTAATCGTTTCAATCATATGCACAGGAATACGTATAGTCCTTGCTTGATCGGCAATAGCTCTTGTTATAGCTTGTCTAATCCACCAAGTAGCATAGGTAGAGAATTTATAGCCACGACGATATTCAAATTTATCCACCGCTTTCATAAGTCCTATATTACCTTCTTGAATTAAATCTAAAAACTGCAATCCTCTATTAGCATATTTTTTAGCGATAGATATAACTAAACGTAAATTTGCTTCTATCATATCTTTTTTTGCTTGCAGTGTTTGTCTCTCGCTTTTTTGTATAGTATTCACTAATTTTTTAAAATCATTAACTAAAAGACCGGTATTAGATTCTATAACCGATAATTCGGCAATCATTTGATCTATATAATCCGATTCTTTAGTAATTAACTCTTTCCAAGCGGTTTTTTTATTTTTCAGCATTTTTTCTTTCCATGCTGCATTGATAATCGATCCTATATATTCATCAAGGAAATTTTGGCGAGTTACCCCGTACTTTTCGGCAAGTTTTAAAAAGGCGGTTTCTTTATTAATTAAATCACGATTTATTCCATACATTTTACCTAAAATTTCTTCTGTTCTTTTAGAATTAAAATGTATTTCCGAAACTTCATTTATTAATAGTTCCAAATTATTATTATATTTTTTGCTATTTTGTAAAACCTTCGGCTCAAAAGATTTCTCATAACATTTTTTAGCTTCAATTAGTAGCTCTTCACAGATAAAAGAAATCTTTTTCATACGCTCTATGATATTAGGTAATATCTGCGTTTCTACTCTAGACATAGATAAGTGATTATCCTCATGTTCTTCACCTTCGGCATCACTACTATGTTCTTCATCATTTTCGGGTGTTTCGTCATGTAACATGTTAGCTTCTAAATCTATTAGATCACGTAGTAACATTTTTTCATTAACTAAATCTTCATACCATACTATAAAACAACGCATAGCAATAGGGCTTCTGCATAAGGAAGCAGTCATTGTTTTACGTCCTTCTTCAATCCTTTTTGCTATTTCTACTTCGTTTTCACGAGTTAAAAGATCGACTCCTCCCATATCCTTAAGGTACAACCTTACAGGATCATCGGTAGTACCTATATTTTCCTCTTCTCCTTCATCTTCGGGTTCATTATCAACATTGGTAGATAGCTTAAATTCTTCATCCATTCCGATATCAAGCTTAATTTCATCATCTTCATTAGGTTCTAAAATATCTACCACCGCATTGGAGAATTTTAATTTAGGTTCTAAAATATCTACCCCCGCATCGGAGAATTTTAATATAACTTCTTCTAATTGTCGTATAGAAAGATTTTTATTAAGAGAGATAGCTTCATTTATCTCATCGTATGTAACAGGTGTTTTTTTAGATTTAGCTTTTTTAAGTAAACTGCCTATTTTATCTAGATCATTGTCTATATTGCTATTGCTCATTAAATACCTTAGGATAAATTAAGTTAATCATAAGCTTAAGACTTTTTTAAACTTATGTTAGGTTCTTTGTACTTTTAATAAAATAATCATATTTAATCAAAAGTACAAAGAACCTAAGTTGTCATGTGGTTAATAAAAGATTCGTTTAAAACTTGCAGTTCATTTGCAATCTTCAGAATTTCTTTTTTATATAGTAAAACTTTCTCAAAATCGTGATTATCAATGCTGCTTATAGTGATAGCATATTCTTGTTGTAAATTTATTAGATAATATTTCTTATGTAGCCACTGCCATAATAAATCTAGTCTGACATTATTTTTATTAAATGAGGTATCTAAAAATAAGTTATTCGTTTTTGATAATAATAAAAAAATATCAGAAAAGCTAGTTTTTTCCACAATTGCAGCAATTTCACCCGCTTCTACGTTATTATCTATAATTTCGTTAAAATACCAATTACGAAATTCTTCAAGCGATTTATTATTAAAATTTAAGTTTAGGATAAAATCTTTAATATCTTTTTCTTCAAGTATTGTAGGAAATTTAACCAACAAAGCACAAAAAGCGTGTTCTAGCATTTCAAGCTCTGAATAGCTGTGACTTGAAATTATAGGAGCTAAATTTGAGTTTTTAGTTACAACTTTTTTCTGGTTTGTTAATAAATTCTGCCATATTTGATCTTTAAAAAATCTATAATAACTCGCTCTTAAATTACTATCCGATATTTTGCCGCAATAATCCTTTAAATTTTTTTCTAAATTAGCTTTTTCTTCTGCAGTTTTAAAACTCTTACCGTTATACTCAATATGCCAAATCATTTCTGATAGGCTTATTCTTTTATCTATAAGCTTTGTAAAAAAATCAGCACCGTTTTTACTTACTGCATCGTCGGGATCAAGTCCGCTTGGCAGCCTAATAAAAGAAATTTTCTTTTCACTATTAATAATAGGTAATGCTAGATTAATAGTTCTTATGCTAGCTTTTATACCTGCATTATCTCCGTCAAGGCATAATATAATTTCATCACCGGCACGCCATAATTTATGTAAATGATTCTCAGTAACACTAGTACCAAGACTCGCAACCGTTTCGCTAAAACCTGCTTGATGTAGCGCTATAACATCAAAATAACCTTCCACTAAAATCGAGTGATTTTTTTTATAGCTACTGCTTATCGCCTTATGCTCACCATATAAAGTTTCGCTTTTTTGAAATACTATAGTTTCAGGTGAATTTAAATATTTAGGCAACCCCTCCCCTAACACTCTGCCGCCAAAGCCTACAATTTTATTGTAAATATTTCTAATTGGAATGGTAATACGGTTAGAAAACAAATTATATATTTCTCCGTTTTCTCTCCTGCCAATTAGACCCGCTTTACCGAGTTTTGTAATATCAATATTCTTATCATGAAAAAACTTTTCAAATTTATTATTCCTTGGAGCAAAACCTATTGAAAACTCTTTTACTGTTTCTTCGGTAATATTTCTTCGGTGTAGATAATTTAATATTTCAGGTGTTAACTGCGTTCTGAAAAACTTATTGGTGAGTTCTAAAATATTTAAAATTTCATCAGATTCTTCATAAAATTCTTTCTGTTTCACAGTTAATTTCGGTATCTCTATACCGTAATCAGTTGCAAGCTTTATAGCAGACTCATTATAGGATAAACCGCTAATATTAGAAGTAAACTTTATAACGTCACCGGCTGCTTTACAACCAAAACAATAGAAAAATCTCTTACTATCACTAACTGTGAAAGATGGAGTTTTTTCTTGATGAAAAGGACATAAACCTACATAGTTACCGGATTTTCTAGTTAAGGCTACTTTTTGCCGTACTACATCAGATATATTAATACGGTTTCTTAAAAACTCATAAAATTCCGGTGTAATTCTCATTATATACTCCTGTGGAATGAAGAGTTGTTATACGAAGTTCAACTTGGAAAAAAGTAATCTAGCTGTAAGCCGAGCAGAAGCAGTTATTAAACTTTCAGCATCCGAGAACTTACAAAGACATTGCTGCCAATTTTTCAAGTGGGGCGAGTATATCATATTATATAAGAAAGAATAGCAGTAGAAAGACAATAAGAAAGAGGTATAGATAAATTATCGTTAATTCTTAAATCTTTTGAATAAAATTCAGCTGCCGCAGTCCCTATGCAGCTTATAATAATAATAATAAAACTTGTATTATACCCTAAGTAGAAATATACTAATATACTTATAAAAATTGCAGAAGTTAAGAAGGCAATAGAACCTGCTATCGATTTACCGTTACTTAAACTATTGCCTATTTTAACGCCAACGAGAGCTGCTAAACAATCAGAAATAATTAAAATTAACCACGAGCAAATTACTAAATTTTTAGGAAAAAGAATAGTAGTCAAGAAAAAACCAAGTATCATAGAGCTAATACCGCTTAAAGCAAAAGAGCCGTTATTTTCTTCAAACCTTATAACTTTTGAAAAAAATCTAGTCACAAGTTCGCTAATTTTTGCATTATTATGACGCGATATATCTAAATATAAAGTAATAGCAGTTATTATAAATAATAGTAATGCAATGGTTGTTCTTGAAATAAATAAATAAATCAGCGGAAATATTATAGCCGATAGGTGGAAAATTTTACGCTTTTTTTCAAAGTCAAAATCTTTGATTGCCATAAGATTACTAATTGATTGCTATGTTACAGCATAATTCAAAAAGCTTGATCCGAGCGAATTTTGTAGGACTCGCCTGTGCTCACGTATTTTTATACGCTGTGCGGACTCGCCCTTTAAACTCATCTTGTCTGAACCTTTTTGAATTACGCTGCATATGAAAAATAATTAAAAAGGCTTATTTGACAAATTTAACTATTACAAATATACTTGCTGAAATCTATATTATTGAAAATAGTATACTAAAACTACTAAATTTACACAATATAATTATGAATACAAAATTTCCTATCACCGCTAAAGGTTTTGAAAAATTAGAACGTGGGCTTAAGCATTTAAAACATGTAGAGCGTAAAAAAATTAGTGAGGATATAGCAGAAGCACGAGAACACGGTGATTTATCCGAGAATGCGGAATATGAAGCAGCGCGTGAGAAACAAGCATTTATAGAAGGGCGTATTAAGGAGCTTGAAGATATGACGGCAAGAGCGGAAATTATTGATATTGGCAAACTATCGGGAGATAACATAAAATTCGGGGCTACAGTTACTTTGATCGACGACGATACTGAAGAGGAAGTAACATATGTTATTGTAGGAGAATATGAAGCCGATATCACTAGAAAAAGAGTTTCAATCGCTTCTCCTATAGCAAAAGCTTTGATTGGAAAATCGGTAGGTGATATTGCAGAAGTTACAACACCGGGAGGAACAAAATCATACGAGGTAGTTAAAGTTGAATATAAGGAATTAGAGCTTTAGCTTAACTTTTTCTTATTACTAATAAAAATAGCTAAGTTAATACCATAGCAGTAGACCTTTTTGCATAACTCTTAATAAAAAAGAGTTTGAAGAAGACACTTTTGCTCTTTGCAATTAGGTTAAAATATTTTATTTTATCGCTATAACCTCTCCGCCGCAGTTCTTGTGGCAAATATGGTAGTTTTCAACGCCAACTACAACTGAAATTATTGCAAAGATTATTTTGATGGTTACTAAAGTGTGGTGTATATTTGCTATCCTTATTGATTTTGACAGCTTGTTGCGAGATTAAATAGCTATTTTGAGCATTTAGTTGATTAAGTAAATTACATTGTGTATTATACATATCACAGTTTTGCATACATCTTTCTTTTTCTAATAAGCATTCATTGGCACATTTTCTACCTTCTGCAGTATTTGGCGAAATAATCTCATATCTTGTAGCACAAGAGGTAATCATTAGAAAACATAGTATTAGACCATAATGTGCAATTAAATTCAACAAGCCGTTTATAAGAGAATTTTTCGATCTATATGTTGTATACATAGTTACATATTAGAATAAATGAAAAGTAGTAACTTATTATATTATTTATACACAGTCCTATTATGCTGTATTTATTTTTTCTTAAACATCTCTAGCATTCTTTTTGTCACTATAAATCCGCCGAAAATGTTTATAGAAGCAAGTAAAGTTGCAAAATACCCAAGTAGACCAGAAACTCCCAAAGCAGAACTACTTGCGGCAATCATAGAACTAAGAACTATAATACCTGAAATAGCGTTAGTAATAGACATAAGCGGGGTATGAAGTGCCGGCGTTACTTTCCATACAACATAATAGCCTACAAAAGAAGCTAATACAAAAATAGTTATAGCAAATACTAGTGGGTCTATAGTACTTGTGTTCGTTTGCCAACTAGTATCTATTACTAAATCTTTTAACTTATCTGATAATTCTTGGGTATTATGAGCAATTTCAGCCACCTGCTTCGCTATTATCGGTAATTGATTCATATTTTTCTCTTGGTTAGTATTTTCATTGTCATCCCGTGGCTTGACCACGGGATCTTGTATCACAGACTGCGTCCTGAGATACCGCGATCAAGTCGCGGTATGACACATAATCATTTGATTTTCTCGCTCACAATTTTGCCATCTTTAGTAATCAACATATCACGTACTAGCTCATCATTCATATTAAATTTACCGTCTTGCAAAGCGTAATTTAAAAAATTATACAAATTTTTGGAATATAATTTTGAGCTGTCGGTAGCAATTTTGGCTTCAAGATTTGATAAGCCTATTATGGTAACTCCGTGCTTAGTGACGATCTTATCCGGTTCTGATCCTTCCACATTCCCACCTGTAGAAGTCGCTATATCAACAATCACTGAGCCATACTTCATCGATTCCAGCATTTTTTTTGTAACAAGTAACGGTGCTTTTTTTCCAGGAATTTGTGCAGTAGTAATAACTATATCGTATCCTTTAATAATTTTTGCTAAAAACTCTTCTTGTTTAGCTTGGTAATCTTCTGAGCTCTCGTGAGCATAGCCTGATTTATCTTGTAAATCTTCTTGTAGTTCCGGTGAAACAAACTTGGCTCCTAAGCTTTCTACCTGCTCTTTAGTAGCAGCTCTCACATCGTATCCTGCAACAATACTACCGAGCCTTTTTGCCGTTGCAATAGCTTGAAGACCTGCAACGCCGATACCAAGGACCAAAGTTTTACACGGTGAAATAGTTCCTGCTGCCGTCATCATCATAGGAAAAGCTCTTGTATAATGATAGCTTGCTTCAATTACCGCTCTATATCCAACTAGATTACTTTGAGAAGATAAAGCATCCATATTTTGTGCTTTAGTAATTCTCGATACAAACTCCATAGCAAAGGTAGTAAGATTTTTTTTAGCTGCCGCTTTTATATATTCATGATTTAAATAAGGTGACAATAAGCCTACAATAATTGCTCCTTTTTTTGCAAATTCAAGCTCACTATATTTATCCGTAATGGATGAAGGTTGCACCTTTAATATAATATCAGCATCAGAAATAATTTCGAGCGGAACTGAGGATATCTTAGCACCTAGAGCGGCATATTCTTCATCAAGAAAGCCAGCAGAAAACCCTATATCTTTTTCTACCGTAACCGCATAGCCTTTTTTGACTAGCAATCCCGCTACTTCAGGTGTTATAGCGGTACGCGACTCATGCAGGGTTTTTTCTTTTAAAGCAACAATTTTCATAAATACTAATTATACTTTTGCATTAACTGAATACATAAGGTATTTTAAACATAATTTAAAGTATAAGACAACGAAAATGAAAAAAATATTTTTTCTAATCATTATTTATCTTTTTGTGAATTCAAGCTTAGCGTTTGGGGTAGATGATAAAACAGCTATTTCGGGGCTAAAAACTTATCTACGTACGATAAAATCGGTTGCAATAGATTTTACTCAAGAAGATTCTAGGGCTAATATAGTTAAAGGAAAATTGTTGATCAACAAGCCTTATAATTTTCGATGTAATTATTATCTTCCCTTTCCATTAGTTATAATAGGTACTAAAAATTTTGTATCAATGTATGATTATGATATGGAGCAAGTAAGCCGAATCGCTCGAGCTGAAAATACATTTAATTTTTTACTCGGTGATAATGAGAATTTTGACAAGGATTTTGTTTTTGAATCGGTAATTGATGAAGGAAATATTTTTAAAATTACTATCCATCATACTCTAACGGAAAAGCGTAGCGAAATTACTTTTAATAAAGCTATTAAACAAATTGAAACATTAAAAATATTTGAAGATAATAATATAGTCACTATTACTTTTGATAAAATAGCTAAAGTACAAAAATTTTCCGATGATCTGTTTAAATTAAAAAATCCTGAAATATTTGGTCCGCCTGAGAGGTTAACAAAAGCAGAAATAGAAAAAAAATATGTTGTCTCTTCCTGATAAACAGGTTATGTTAATTATGCTAGTAGTGGGCACTGTGCTTGTTTAGTCGGTCAGGTCTGAAAGGAAGCAGCCGGAGTGAGATTCGGTGGGTTATTACTAGCATTTACCTCTCGTCTTTTTAAAATTGCTCTTTTATTTTACTTGAGAGTTCATATGCTCACGTACTAAATGTACGCTCCGCTATTCCCTCTTAAAAAATAAAATTCAATTTCAAAAATACTTCGAGTAAATACAGTTATACTGTCATGCCGTGGCTTTTGACCGCATGGCTCGTTTATGTCATTCCCACGGAAGCTGGAATCCATTAAAGTAAAGCTTTTTAGCATGGATCCCTGCTTTCGCAGAAATGATATTGAAAAAATCAAATCACTCTTCAAAATTTAAATCGTGACCGATATAAATTCATCTAATCAGTATATTCCTTTTGCAAGGAAATATCGTCCTAGTAACTTTGCCGAGCTTCAGGGGCAAGAGGTATTAGTCAAAGTTTTAAGCTATACTATTTTAAATGATAGGCTGGCTGGAGGTTATCTTTTAACAGGTATTAGAGGGGTCGGTAAAACTACCTCCGCCCGTATTATTGCTAAAGCCGTAAACTGCTCTGCTTTAATTACTGAAAATACGACTATTAAAACATGCGAAGAATGCGTAAACTGCATCAGCTTTAATAATCATAATCATCCTGATATAATCGAAATTGACGCGGCAAGTAAAACTAGCGTAGATGATATACGTAGAATTATCGAATCTGCTGAGTATAAACCTCTGCAAGGTAAACACAAAATCTTCATTATTGATGAGGTGCATATGCTTTCTAAAGGAGCGTTTAATGCACTTCTTAAAACTTTAGAGGAACCACCGCCTCACATAATATTTATTTTTGCAACAACGGAGGTACAAAAAATACCAGCAACTATTATCTCAAGATGTCAACGTTATGACTTAAGGCGGTTGAGTTTTGAAGAGATTTTTAAGCTACTTGAATATATAGCTAAGCAAGAAAATTTAAAAGCCGATATAGAAGCATTAAGAATTATAGCTTACAAATCTGAAGGGTCAGCACGTGATGCAGTATCTATTTTAGATCAAGCCGCTAGTATGCCCGCGAAATCCGATAATATAATTAGTCCGCAGGTAATCAATCAAATGCTTGGGCTTGTTGATAGTTCCGTTATAATAGAATTTGTAGAATACATAATTCATAGGGAGACGGAAAAAGCTATTACCTTAATAAATGAACTTTATGGTTTTTCAGTTAATCTTGAGATTTTTATAGAATCGGTAACAGATTTTATCTCTTATCTTAATAAAGTAAAAATGTTACCTAATTATAGTTTGCCGATATATGAATCATTTAATGATAGAATCAAAAATATTTTGGATAAAATTAGCTTGCCGCACTTATCAATCTTATGGCAAATATATAATAAGGGGGTCCGAGAAATAAAAATTTCCTATAATCAGCTAACAGAGACGGAAATGTTAGTTATAAAATCTATATATTCGGTATCGCTACTACTGCTTGATGGTTCGGATAGTAATAATCAAAATTTAAATCAATCGATCGACTCGGAAATAAAAAAAAATTTTGAAATTGTAGATTTTCTTGAATATCTATATAAAAATAATGAGATAGATATATATTACTTCCTGCTCAATAGCACGGAGCTTAAAAAGCCTAGTGATAATAGATTAGAACTCGTAAGTCTTGAAATTACAAGCAAAATAAAAAAACAAATAGAAGATTTGTTAACTGCTTTTACTAAAAAAAAGTTTGAGATTGTAATAATAAAAGAGCAGAGCAAGCAAATCTTAAAGAATCAGTTAATCGGTAAAATTGAAGCAAGTAACGATTTTGGTTTAATTAAAAAACATTTCCCAAATACAACAATTTCGGATATTTTACTTAAAATATAAAGAATATATAGGATAGGATTATGGTAAATTTTAATCAGTTTTTAAAACAAGCCCAATCAATGCAAAAGAAAATGCAAGAAGCCCAAGAACAAATGGCAAACGCGAGATATACCGGTAAAGCCGGTGGCGGGCTTGTTGAAGTTATTGCAACCGGTAAAGGGGAGGTTGAAAAGATTTCAATTGATGAATCTTTATTAAAAGCAGAGGAAAAAGAAATGCTTGAGGATTTAATTAAAGTTGCCTTTAACGATGCTAAACAAAAATGTGATGAGGATTCTCAAAATTCTTTATCAGGAGCTTTAAACGGTATGAGCTTACCACCTGGTTTTAAAATGCCATTTTAATACGGCGTTTATGTAATTCCCGCGTAGGCGGGAATTACATAACCGAACCATGCAACAATGCATATGGCTGCTCGTAATGACGAAGATGCCTAATAATTCAAGATTAGTAAATCTTTATCAATCCTGAAACCTCTAAAGCGTTCAAGCACAGACATACCGAGAAGTGAGATATCGAGGTCACCAAGACCCACATGTCCTTTGATGCTCTTAAATTCTGCGCCGATCACTACATTATCTAAGGTTATAGGGGCGGCTTTATTTTCACCATTAGCTGTTAGATAAGTTCTAGTATATTTTAATTTAGTTAAGTCAAAGCCTAATTTTTGAGCATCTTCCTTAGTTAAAGCAACATCACTTGCACCGGTATCGATCATAAATTTTATTTTAACGTTATTTACAAGAGCATTGGTATAAAAATGCCCGTCCCCACTACGTGCTATAATAATTTCCCCTACTTCAGTAGACCATTTATATGAGGGAATTAAAGCAGACATTACCCTATGATAAGCATAATTCAGCTCAAACCTAAAAGCATAGCCGGTTATTATAACTAAAAAAATTGCTGCCCAACTTGTTAATTGCAAACAAAATTTGCGTATTTCATTTTGGCTAATAGTACTATAAATTATACTAAATAATATTAATAACGACGCACAAAAACTTCCTATATTTTGCGATTCTTTAAAAAATTTCGGATAATGCTGATTGATATATTTGTATAATAAACCGGTTACAATTATGGTGCTGCAAACGATAAAAACAAATTTGATAAGTTTTTTATTCATATAATATAACTTTTAATCTATATAATCAAGCCAAAGCCCAAGCCCATTTTTAAGTGAAAATTTACCTTCTTGATTCACTAGAATAATAATTCCAGGTTCTTCTGATGGTATAAAGCCAATAAAGGAATAAATACCGTTAATATAGCCTGAGTGAAAAATTAAATCTTTATTTGACCGTCCTTTTACTTTAAGAATACGCTATCCAAGAGCATAATATGACTCAATCATTTTTTGATCAATCAGCCAAACCGGTTGCCATTTAAATCCAAAAACATCCTTGTTTGATTTTGCTATTTTATACATACGGTCTAACATATTCTTAGAAATAAGATCTGGTTTATAACCAAAGCTAAGTTTGAACATTTCAATCATTTCATTTGTCGATGCAAAAATACCGGCAGATGCAGGCACTGTCTTTGAGTAGTAAGGCGAAACATCAACATTATTATTACCTCTTGTCCGTTTGTTATTGTTTTAGAATGTGATCTGTAAACACTTTTCCGAACAGTTGTTTAAGCGCAATTTTGTATCTCTTCATATCTTACTGGTGATAAATAATCGTTAGCAGAATACATTCTGATACGGTTATAAAATACCTCTATATATTCAAATATGGCATATTTTGCTTCCTCCTTAGTTTTAAATTTATATTGATACATTAATTCTGTTTTTATAGTATGAAAGAAACTTTCAGCAACAGCATTATCCAAGCAATTTCCTTTACGACCCATACTCTGTTTGATACCATGTTGTTTTATAATTTTTAAATGACTATCAGAACAATATTGACTACCTCTATCAGTATGCCAAATAAGCCCTTTTGCTGGTTTACGTTGCCATATTGCCATTAATAAAGCATTATTAACCAAATCAGCTCTCATGTTATTACTCATAGACCATCCTATAATTTTTCTAGAAAATAGATCAATAACAGTTGCTAAATATAGCCAGCCTTCACCAGTTGGCACATAGGTTATGTCTCCAACCCAATAACAATTAGCAGCATAAACTGTAAACTCTCTATTTAATAAATTAGGAGCAATTTGCTTATTATGATTAGAGTCAGTAATGGCTTTAAATTTACGTTTAGTTTTACATAGCAAATTAGCTTCTTTTATTAGTCTTGCAATGCGTCTCCTACTAGCAGTTATATCTTGCCGTGATAGTTCCTTTTTAATAGGTCTAGTTCCATAATTACCTCTACCTTCTTTAAAGATAATTTCAATTCTGTTTGTTAATTCATTACCTTCTTTAACCCTATTACATCCAAGATTATTTAACCATTCATAATAACCATTACGTGATACTTTCATAAATTTACACATAGCAGAAATGGAAAAATTACCTCTGTTTTCCTTTATCCATGCGTACCTTATTGGGATTCTTTTGCAAAGTACGCGGCAGCCTTTTTAATAGATCACGTTCTTGTGTTACTCTATCTAGTTCTTCTTCAATCTCCTTAATTCATCATACAGATGTTCTTCATATCTCATTACTTCCTTGAGTTTTGAATGTTTATTAACCCAATTATATAGACTATACTTCGTAATTCCTAGTTCTCTAGCTGTTTGAGCAAAAGGTTGCTTAGACTCAATAGCTAATCTAATCGCTGATTCTTTAAATTCAGCTGGATATATCTTTGGCTCTATATCCGGCATTTTTATCCCTACTGTTAATATCGTCTATTATTAACTTTCTGGAAAACTATAGCTGCATCATATTAATAATTCCAAGATAGGCTAGAGCTTTTTTAAACTTACCCAAATTACGCTTTACCTCAACTTCTATGGGCCTAGAAAATTTTTTTTCTTTTACTTCTTCAACTTCTCCTATAACTAATTGCCCATCTATGGGTCTACCCAGTTCATCTTTAAAATGAATTAATTTGGCATTTTTTACTCTATTTAATTCAATTTCTTCAGTTTGAAAATGTACATGTTTTTTTCTGGCATAAATTCCTCCTTGGATAAATTTTGATTTATTATTTAGTGTAAAGGGGTAAATCAAAATTTTGCAAGAAATTTTCATTGTTAGTTATTTCTCAATAACTAACAAATATTAAAAATTAAAGACTACTGTGCCGTCCAGCCGCCATCTATCAAGAGTCCACTACCTGTTATTGATGATGCTTTTTCGTCACATAAGAATATTACTAAGTTTGCTATTTCATCGGCTTCAACAAATTTCTTTGTAGCTTGAGATTTTAGGATTACGTCCCTTAATGCCGATTCCTCACTGATATGTCTAGCTTTAGCAGTATCTGCTATTTGATTCTTGACTAAGGTAGTATTAACGTAACCAGGGCAGATAGCATTCACTGTAATATTATTCTCAGCCACTTCTAAAGCAACGGTTTTGGTAAGCCCAAGGATACCGTGCTTTGCTGCTACATATGCCGACTTAAAGGGTGATGCGACATAGGCATGAGCAGAAGCGATGTTAACAATCCGCCCAAAGCCGTTTTTTTTCATAATCGGTATTGTGTATTTTGTAGTATAAAAAGAGGCTGTTAAATCTATACGCAAAATTTGTTCCCATTTATCTTCAGGAAATTCATCGATAGGGGCAACGTGCTGAATACCGGCATTATTTACTAATATATCTATTTTACCGAATTCTTTTATTATTCTCTCAAACATAGAACGAATTTCTTCAGGTTTTTCTAAATTTATTCCTTGATAAAATACGCTACTTGCACCAAGTTCTTTCAATTCTGCTGAAATTTTGGCTACTTCATATTCTTTTGCAAGACCGTTAATAACTATTTTAGATTCAAGTTTTGCGAAATGTTTTGCTATTTCAAGTCCGATACCGCTAGTAGAACCGGTAATGACTGCTACTTTGTTTTTCATTTTTACCTCCCTGCTGTGTTATGCTATAGTTAACCTAGTCTTATTGTATGACGCTCGATGTCATTCCTGCGTAGGCGGGAATTCATGGTAAAGCAAGATAAACCGAGCTTTTAAAAAGCTTTAAAGTACTGGATTCCCGCCTACGCGGGAATGACATAGTTAATCAAGTATTATTTGTCTTTTATTTAAAAGTAACTTATATTAGATTTCACTTAAAGAAATAATGTATAAATCTATGGAAATTGTTAATAGCGTTGATGCATCTGTATCTTGCCGGGGCAAAGAACCTCCATATGACCATCCAAAAGTTTATTTAGAGATAGATAAAGAAAAAAAGGAAGTTATCTGCCCATATTGTAGTAAGAAATTTAAATTAGTAGCAAAATGACTATCAAGTTTCTTTCAGAAAGTACTATCAACCGAATTGCCACCGGTGAGGTTATAGAAAGACCTGTATCGGTAGTAAAAGAATTAGTTGAGAATGCGATTGATGCAGGTAGTACTAAAATAGATATTATCTTGGAACGTGCCGGTAAAAATCTAATCATTATTTCCGATGACGGCATCGGTATGACTGATAAGGAGTTAGAAATTGCCGTTGAACGCCATACAACTTCTAAGCTTGATGAAAGCGATTTTCTAAATATTCATACTTTCGGTTTTCGTGGTGAAGCATTACCGTCTATTGCTGCTATTAGTAAAATGCTCATTACTTCTAAGAAGCTGGAGGCTGAAAAAGCGTTTCAAATTAAATTAATCGGCGGCAATGAAAAACAAGTTACTGTTTCTGTCCATAATGAAGGTACTAAAATAGAGTGATCTATCAACACTTTTCCGAACAGTTGTTTAAGCGCAATTTTGTATCTCTTCATATCTTACTGGTGATAAATAATCGTTAGCAGAATACATTCTGATACGGTTATAAAATACCTCTATATATTCAAATATGGCATATTTTGCTTCCTCCTTAGTTTTAAATTTATATTGATACATTAATTCTGTTTTTATAGTATGAAAGAAACTTTCAGCAACAGCATTATCCAAGCAATTTCCTTTACGACCCATACTCTGTTTGATACCATGTTGTTTTATAATTTTTAAATGACTATCAGAACAATATTGACTACCTCTATCAGTATGCCAAATAAGCCCTTTTGCTGGTTTACGTTGCCATATTGCCATTAATAAAGCATTATTAACCAAATCAGCTCTCATGTTATTACTCATAGACCATCCTATAATTTTTCTAGAAAATAGATCAATAACAGTTGCTAAATATAGCCAGCCTTCACCAGTTGGCACATAGGTTATGTCTCCAACCCAATAACAATTAGCAGCATAAACTGTAAACGGTCGTGCCCCGTATTGCAGTTTAGCATGAATAGTCTATAATACTCAAACAGTGATAAGAGAGAATTATAGTTAAGGAGTTATGACAAGAATATATGTTAAGTGTAGATCAAGAATAGATGTTAAGTGTAGATATTGTAACGACACAGAAAAAGTAGTAAAGGCGGGATATTCAATTTCAAAACAACAGAGATATCAATGCAAGCAGTGTAATCGATATTTTCAACTGTAATATATTAATAATGCCTCTAAGCCTGGAGTCAAGACTCAGATAGTAGATATGTCAATCAATGGCTCTGGAGTTAGGGATACAGTAAGAGTATTAAAAGTGGGTATCAATACGGTTATCCGT
The DNA here is from genome assembly GCF_964026445.1 of Rickettsia endosymbiont of Cantharis rufa. Taxonomy (NCBI): domain Bacteria; kingdom Pseudomonadati; phylum Pseudomonadota; class Alphaproteobacteria; order Rickettsiales; family Rickettsiaceae; genus Rickettsia; species Rickettsia endosymbiont of Cantharis rufa. The sequence goes on along the minus strand of NZ_OZ032150.1, from coordinate 125,777 downwards.
GTTTTAAAAAAATCTAGCGTTAAAAAAGATAAATCATTCTATCAATACGATAGAAGTAATTATTGCTCCTGAAATAGATGAACAATGGCCTTATGTACAGAATAAATCCAAACAAAGATGGCTTTGATATTCTTTGGATAAGATTTTGTTAAAAGTAGTTGCTTATACTTTTGGTACAAGATGTGATAGCACATCAGAATCATTACTGAAAAAAAACCGGAGGATTTTAAGGTTACTTTTTACTTTACAGATGGATAGGGAAGTTATGCTAGGTTATTAGATCCCAAAAAACACATTGTTAGTAAAAAATATACTCAACGGATAGAACGGGGTAACTTAAATCTTAGAACAAGATGCAAAAGACTGACACGTAAAACAATTTGTTTTTCCAAGTCATTGGATATTCATGATAAAGTCATCGGAACTCTTATTGAACGTATAGCCTTTTAATATCCACATCTGTAAAATGGAGGTGCGACCAGAATGATTTATCTTTTTTAACGCTAGATTTTTTTAAAACACGGATAACCGTATTGATACCCACTTTTAATACTCTTACTGTATCCCTAACTCCAGAGCCATTGATTGACATATCTACTATCTGAGCCTTGACTCCAGGCTTAGAGGCATTATTAATATATTACAGTTAAAAATATCGATTACACTGCTTGCATTGATATCTCTGTTGTTTTGAAATTGAATATCCCGCCTTTACTACTTTTTCTGTGTCGTTACAATATCTACACTTAACATCTATTCTTGTCATAACTCCTTAACTATAATTCTCTCTTATTACTGTTTGAGGATTATAGACTATTCATGCTAAGCTGCAATACGGGGGCGCGACCCTTAGACTCAATAGCTAATCTAATCGCTGATTCTTTAAATTCAGCTGGATATATCTTTGGCTCTATATCCGGCATTTTTATCCCTACTGTTAATATCGTCTATTATTAACTTTCTGGAAAACTATAGCCACATCAATTAGAGCAGGACGAAAATTATCGGCAGATGAAATGAATGCTTTACTGCGTCAAATGGAAAATACGCCATTTTCAGGACAATGTAATCACGGCAGACCTACTTATATTGAGTTGAAGCTTAAGAATATTGAACGCTTATTTGGTCGGTAACTCGTTTAATTTGAAAAATTGACCAAAGTCTTAATCGGCTTTGTTGCGCAGTTTGATGTCATTCCTACGAAAGCAGAAATCCAGAAAAAAATTATAAATACAATAAATTTTTAAAATTAAAAGCTCGAGTTATCCCGCTTTACGCTGGATTCCTGCTTTCGCAGGAATGACATCAGGATTTTACTTGACTATTTTTCAATTTCGTTTTATTCTGCTTTTCTTAAGTAATAATAAAATAATATCTTGATTTAAGGTGTCAGCTAATGGCAAAGAAAAATAAAAATATTTTGGTAAGATTAGTAAGCACGGCAGGTACAGGGTTTTTTTTAGTAAAAAAACGTAATCCAAAAACCCGGACCGAAAAACTTTCTTTTCGTAAATACGATCCAAAAGTAAGAAAACATGTTCTATTTAAAGAAGAAAAGATAAAATAATTGTAAGTAATATATGGCAGTAAAAATTCGTTTAGCTAGAGGTGGTGCTAAAAAGCGCCCTTTTTACCGTGTAGTAGTAGCTAATGCAACAGCACCTCGTGATGGTGACTTTTTAGAAAAAGTCGGAACTTATAATCCAATGCTCGCTTCAGATAATAGTGAGCGCGTGGTTTTAAAAAAAGATCGTGTAGAATATTGGCTTGGCACTGGTGCTAAACCAACCGAGCGAGTTGCAAAATTTATTGAGCAGGCTGGTGTTACTCTTCCTGAAAAAATCAAAAAAGAAATGGAAGTTAAAGCAAAAAGTCGCGAAGCTAGACCAAGTAAAAAGAAGCTAAAGGAGCTTAGTTTATAGTACATTTTCGTCATTGCGAGCAGGCATTGCTTGTGTGGATCACTTTATGTCATTCCCGCGTAGGCAGGAATCTAGTAAAACATATAAAAAACAAGTTTTTTATATGTTTACTTTGTCAATAATGTGTAACAACATTAAATTTTTTGGATTCCTGCTTCCGCAGGAATGGCATAAAAGCCACGCAATAAAGCCGATACTTTCTGGGAATGACATAAGGACGTTTTCACACTTTTTCTAAATAGTTGCCTTTTCTCTATAATCATATTAATATGCCGGATTAGCTCAGTGGTAGAGCAACCGCCTTGTAAGCGGTAGGTCATCAGTTCAAATCCGATATCCGGCACCATCAAAATTTTTCTTGTCATACTCGGGATCGGTTTATGTCATTCCTGCGGAAGCAGAAATCTAGAAAAAAATATAAATACAGCAGGTTCTTGGGATTAAAAGCTTGATTTATCTTGCTTTATGCTAGATTCCTGCTTCCGCAGGAATGACATAAGAGCCATGCAACAAAGTCGTTTTTAACTAAGATTAACACCATTTAAACTATGATAGTAATCGATAAAACATCTTATAGAGCTGTAGGGTTTGATAAACGTATTAAATTCCTAGTACTACATTATACACAATGTGATTTTAAACAATCTTTAGATTTTCTAACCGGTGAAAAGTTAAGTAGTCATTATTTAATAAATGATGAGAGCCCTGAACATATATTTCAATTAGTAGAAGAGTATGATAGAGCATGGCATGCCGGAGTAAGTTACTGGCAAGGTCATGAGCGTATTAATGACACATCAATCGGCATTGAAATCGTAAATCCTGCTTTTGAAGTAAATGAAAAAAATGATAATATAGCCTGGCTGTCTTATTCTTCGCCGCAAATTAATAGCGTTATAAGTTTGTGTAAACAGATTATTGCTAGATATGATATTAAACCTACTAGAGTGGTTGGGCATTCTGATATTGCTCCAGGTAGAAAACAGGACCCAGGTCCGCTATTTCCTTGGAAACTATTATATGATAATGGTATAGGAGCATGGTATGATGATCGTAGTTTTAACGATCTATTGCCGCAAGTTGATACAACCGATATTGCAGCAATTCGGCAAAAATTTATTACATACGGTTATAAACTTGAAGCTGCCGGAGTTCTAGACTCTAAAATGAAAGATGTTATAATTTCATTTCAAATGCATTTTCGTCCTAATAATTTTTCAGGTGATTTGGATGCTGAAACCATAGCAATTTTAGATACATTAATATTGAAATATAAATCTGAATTAAGTAGTTAATATGATATATTTATGATATGGCGCAATTCATAACTATACCAGATCTTACGGATTATCAAGTTACTTTGAAATTAATGGAAGACTATGTTAATAAGGTAATTAATGCTAATGAACCCGAGATTGTTTATTTACTAGAACATTCTGAAGTATATACCGCCGGTACTAATTATAAACAAGAAGAACTATTAAATTACGGTGATATTCCGGTAATTTATACAGGTCGTGGCGGTAAATTTACTTTTCATGGGCCGGGTCAGCGTGTTATTTATCCAATTCTTAATTTAGCTTTACCAAATCGCCATAAAGATTTAAAGCTATATATAAAAATGCTTGAAGAGTGGATTATAAATAGCTTAAATTATTTTGGAATTAAAACATATATTATTAAAAATAAAGTAGGAATTTGGGTAAAAGTAAGGAAAGATAAATTTGCTAAAATTGCTGCAATAGGAGTTAGAGTAAGAAGATGGGTCACATATCACGGTATAGCTATAAATATTTCAACAGATTTGAGTAAGTTTGGTGGGATTATTCCTTGTGGACTTGAAAATTCTTTAGTAACATCTTTAAATAAGTTGGGAATTTATATTGAAATGCCTGAATTTGATAAAATTATTCAAACTGAATTTAGCAAAATATTTAAATGATCAAAAAATTTTTACTCACAATTTTAGCAATTTTTGCTTTTTGGATAGGTAGTTTTGGTTATTATATATATTTAATAAATTCTTATAAGCTTAACAGTAATACTACTAGTGCAATAATAGTATTTGCAGGAGGAGGGCGTAAAATTGAAACCGGTATTGCTTTGCTTAAGGCCGGTTATGCACCTATATTATTTATTACCGGTATAGAATCTGCGGAGCAATTAAAAAATTTGCTAAAAGAGCATAGCGCGATAGAACAACGAGTAGTACTTGCTCCGAATAAAATAACTTCTGAAGAAGATAGTGTTAAGAAAGCGGTTGATTTTATTGTGACTTATAATCTTACTTCAGTAATTTTAGTAGAGCATAATTATAATATGCCCTTTGTGCTAAATAAGCTTGAAAAAGCGACTTCTTCTTCTAGAAATATCTATATAGTACCATATCCTGTTTTTTCCAAACAAAAATATGATGTATTATTTAAATCCTATCATCGTTACTTAATGAGTATAATAAACTGATATCCACTTTGTGCCTCGTTGTTCGTCGTCTCTCCTATTATTATATGCTTCGCTCCTTACGCCTGTCACAAAGTGGGTATCAGTTTATTATACATATAAACTTCTTGCTCTTTTTCAAATTAAACTTCGTCTACCGATTCTTCATTTACTCAAAGTATATATACTACTCCTTACTCTTTTCTAGTACAATATTTTAGAACTATTACGCCAAATAATGCGGAAATTAAAGAGCCTATTATTACTGCGGCTCTCATAGAGTTTGAAGGGCAACTACTCTCAAACGTAATACTACCTATAAACAAACTTAAGGTAAATCCAATTCCTCCAAGGATAGATACAGAATAAAATTTTAACCATGAGGTATCACTTGGTAAATTACAGAATTTAAATTTCACAAATGGATATGAAAATAACATAATGCCTAATTGTTTGCCTATAAATAAACCAGATATTATCCCGTAAACTAAAGCAAGTATTGAATTAGAGCAAGTGCCTTTAAATACAAAATATTCTAAAAGAATACCGGAATTCATAAATACAAAAAGAGGTAAAATAAAGTAATTTACAAAAGGTCGAGTTAAGTTTTCAAGTTTTTTGAAAGAAGTGTTAAATTCTCCTTTTATATTAACTGGTATGAAAAGTGCTATTATAGCTCCGCATAGAGTACCGTGAATGCCGGACTCCACCATACTTACCCATAACAAAACACCTACAATTATATAATAAAATAGCTGTTTAACTTGTCGATAATTCAATATAAGCAAGATGAATATGATTGCAGAGGAGATTAATAATGCCGGAGTATTGATTGTTTTAGTATAAAACAAGGCTAGTATAATTAATGCAAAAGCATCGTCAATTAATGAAAAACCTATAATAAAAGCCCGTAATTCTAAGGATATATGTCGGCTGAAGAAAGATAAAATACCGAGGACAAAAGCAGTATCGGTTGCTATAGGAATAGCCCAGCCTTTTATTAAATCTGGTTTATCATAATTAAAAAACATGTATACTAGGGCAGGAACTACCACACCACCAAGTGCCGCTGCCGTAGGCAATATTAGTTTTTTTTTATTTTTATATTCACCTTCTACTAGATGAAATTTCATTTCTAAACCTATTAACAAGAAGAAGAAAGTCATGAGACCGTCATTGACTAATTCTATAAAAGTTGTTTGTAAACTTACGTTTCCTATTGTTAAAGAGATTTTGCTGTAAATAAAAGAAGAATAATATTTTGCTAGGAAAATATTGTTGCTGACGATTATTGCTAAGGTAAAGGCAATAATTAATAATATACCGGCAAAAGTACCGGACTTAATTAATTCTCTTAATTGATTATTTATACGCATGATTTAATACTGATTATAACAAGGTGATAATAATAAGTTATTTAAATTCATTAAGAAAGTCAAAAATCTATATAAATCCATAGCAATAATTTATTTTTTAGTGAGATAAAAGTTGTTTTTTGTTTTTCTATAAGCTTGTATAGTAACTGTAAGAAGATATATAAATAATACTAATGCACATCAACTACCTAAAAAACTTAATCAGTTTTAAGTCTGTAACTCCTGAGAGTGCTGGGGCTATTGAGTATATTGACGGTTTGCTTAAAAAACACGGCTTTAAGACTGAAATAAGGATATTCGGTGAGGCAGAAGAGCAGGTGACTAACCTTTGTGCCGTGTATGGTAACGGCAAACCTAATATTTGCTTTGTCGGGCATGTAGATGTAGTACCTGCGGGCGATTATCATCTTTGGCATAATGCGAGCCCATTTAAGGCTCATGAGCAAGAGGGAAAGATATACGGCAGAGGAGTTGTTGACATGAAAGGGACTATAGCGTGCTTTTTAGCAGCTAGCTTAGATTTTATAAAAAATAATACTGATTTTAAAGGTTCTGTTAGTTTTTTACTTACTAGTGATGAAGAGGGGAAAGCAAAGCACGGTACTAAAGAAATGCTACAGTATATTTATGATCAAGGGCAAAAAATCGACTTTGCTATTGTCGGTGAGCCTACTTGCGAAAAAGAGATAGGCGATACAATTAAAATCGGCAGAAGAGGAAGCGTTAACTTTAAATTAAATATAGAGGGCTTAGGCGGACATGTAGCTTATCCTCATAAAGCAAATAACCCGTTGCCTTGTTTAATAAGAATATTAAACGAGTTAATAAATATAAAACTTGATGAAGGGACAGAATTTTTTCAAAGTTCAAATCTTGAAGTGGCGAATATCAATGTCGGTAATAATACTCTAAATGTAATTCCTGCAAATGCGGAAGCATCTTTCAATATACGTTTTAATAATTTACATAATGCAGAAGATTTAGCAAAATCGATAGAACAAATTGTTGAACGATATTGCAAAGAATATAAAGTAGATTATAACCTAGAATATAGTAGTTCTGCTGAAAGTTTTATTCAGAATCCTAACGATAAAATAAAAGAATTTGCTGATATAGTAGAGAGGACGTTAAAAATAAAGCCTGAATTCTCTACAAGCGGCGGTACGTCGGATGCAAGATTTGTCAAAGATTATTGCTCCTTAGTGGAGTTCGGTTTATTATCCGAAACAGCACATAAAATAAATGAATCCACCAAAATTAACGATTTACAAAAATTATATGATGTGTATTATAATTTTTTGATGGAAGTACTTTGATGTCATTGTTGTGTGGATCAGAAAACGTCATTGCGAGCAGCCGCAGGCTGTGCGGCAATCTCATAGAATAATAACAAATTCCTGAGATTGCTTCGTCAATTACTATGCAATTTCCTCGCAATGACAAAAAAACTGAACCACGCAACAATACCTTACGGTAACGACATTGTCATATGCGGATGTGATGGAACTGGTAGACATGCAAGATTTAGGTTCTTGTGCCGCAAGGTGTGGGGGTTCAAGTCCCTTCATCCGTACCATTCTTTAGTTTTTATAACTTTAATTTTATAGTTCTTAAGTTAAATCTATTAATTACCTTGGGGTTGCTTGTATACTAAATAATAAATTAAGCTTCTTAATATTTAAGATAATTTTTTAATTTAATAAGAGTGTAGCTATGAATCCACCTCTCAACAATGAGACCGACCGAAAGTGAAGTAACAGAAGTTTCTTCTCAAACCGCTGCTTCCCAAGAACCGATAGCTACCGCGCAACTACCTTTACATCAACCTTATCTGTAAAAATAAACCAGTTGGAAAATAAGAAAGAGGGTAAAGAAGAAAAAGAAAACTTGAAAGATTTTTGAAAAGTTTAACTGATTGATCTATCAACACTTTTCCGAACAGTTGTTTAAGCGCAATTTTGTATCTCTTCATATCTTACTGGTGATAAATAATCGTTAGCAGAATACATTCTGATACGGTTATAAAATACCTCTATATATTCAAATATGGCATATTTTGCTTCCTCCTTAGTTTTAAATTTATATTGATACATTAATTCTGTTTTTATAGTATGAAAGAAACTTTCAGCAACAGCATTATCCAAGCAATTTCCTTTACGACCCATACTCTGTTTGATACCATGTTGTTTTATAATTTTTAAATGACTATCAGAACAATATTGACTACCTCTATCAGTATGCCAAATAAGCCCTTTTGCTGGTTTACGTTGCCATATTGCCATTAATAAAGCATTATTAACCAAATCAGCTCTCATGTTATTACTCATAGACCATCCTATAATTTTTCTAGAAAATAGATCAATAACAGTTGCTAAATATAGCCAGCCTTCACCAGTTGGCACATAGGTTATGTCTCCAACCCAATAACAATTAGCAGCATAAACTGTAAACTCTCTATTTAATAAATTAGGAGCAATTTGCTTATTATGATTAGAGTCAGTAATGGCTTTAAATTTACGTTTAGTTTTACATAGCAAATTAGCTTCTTTTATTAGTCTTGCAATGCGTCTCCTACTAGCAGTTATATCTTGCCGTGATAGTTCCTTTTTAATAGGTCTAGTTCCATAATTACCTCTACCTTCTTTAAAGATAATTTCAATTCTGTTTGTTAATTCATTACCTTCTTTAACCCTATTACATCCAAGATTATTTAACCATTCATAATAACCATTACGTGATACTTTCATAAATTTACACATAGCAGAAATGGAAAAATTACCTCTGTTTTCCTTTATCCATGCGTACCTTATTGGGATTCTTTTGCAAAGTACGCGGCAGCCTTTTTAATAGATCACGTTCTTGTGTTACTCTATCTAGTTCTTCTTCAATCTCCTTAATTCATCATACAGATGTTCTTCATATCTCATTACTTCCTTGAGTTTTGAATGTTTATTAACCCAATTATATAGACTATACTTCGTAATTCCTAGTTCTCTAGCTGTTTGAGCAAAAGGTTGCTTAGACTCAATAGCTAATCTAATCGCTGATTCTTTAAATTCAGCTGGATATATCTTTGGCTCTATATCCGGCATTTTTATCCCTACTGTTAATATCGTCTATTATTAACTTTCTGGAAAACTATAGCTGCCATCACTTGACTTCTACAAAATATGCGTCACAGGCTCGACAGAACCATCCAGCATACTTAATTCATGCTCCTGCAATGCGAGTAGTTGTGATACTAATGCTTGTCCTTCTAAATTTTGCCACTGCTGTAACTGTTCTAAGGTCAGAATTTGTTTGTTCGATCTAGTAAAATCAATCAGACTGCTATAAGCATTATGATTTAATTCACTGAAATCATTTAACGACGTTAATACCTTTTGAAATAACATATGTTGTGTCACATTATTAGGAATACCTTGCACATTGTTATCTAATTCTGGAAATGGTAAGTATTTACTAGGTATCATATATGTTTTGCTATTTTGTACACTATTATTTGAAACTAGAATCTCATTTTGAGTGTTAGATAAAGTATCATAAGGTAAGGTGCTACGAAACTCTTGTATATTTTCTGAATTCTTGAATACGTTAAGCATTTCACCATAATGCACAACCTCAGCAAATTCTTCATCAGTTAATACATTTTTTTTAAGAATTCTAGCGATGTATTCACGTATTTTTTGTGCATCAAGACGCGTCAGATCTTGCGTAAAATCCAGATCCATATAATCTGCTCTGGCAAGTTTTAATACATGCTTCAATAATTCATTATAATTAACCATATAACCATTGAAATCAAACGCATTTGGCGTGTTTACATTATCATTAGAATCATTTACATCTATAAGTACAGAAGCTAATTTATTTAATATCTCCGCTACACAACTAGGGCCACCAGATGAATACATCGTTGCCGCATCAATCAACTCAATTGACAACCGACGCATAATATCTTGATAAATATTATTATCATTGGCAACCTTCTGTGTTAATGGAATCACTAATTCTGTCTCTATTGTTGTATCTGCCAACTTATAAATTTTGGTATCATGTAATATTTTTTGGATTTCTAAAGCTTTATCGCGTAATAATATAAAATATTGGTTTGCATTACTAGAGCAAATAAACTTTTTAAAATGGGTTAATAATGCTTGTTCATCATGTTGAGTATTTTTAATTTGCACTATATTGGTGTTGGACTTGCTTACATTTAACAACTCTTTAATAAAGCTATCACCTTGACCTATATTGCTACTACAATCTTTCAACTTCTGCTGCACTAGCTCTAGAAACAAGTGGATGAATTCTGAAGCTTTATTTTTATCATTATGCAGTAGTATTTTACTAAGCTCTTCTTTCAGGACATCTTTATGTTTTTGATGTTTTAGTTCTGCAATGATGTTGCCATTAGCAAATTTAGAATATACATCACTAATAGTATTAATACTATGAGAAGACTGTATATTTGCCGCCTCCTTTGCTAGAGAGCCATCACTACCATCCTCTTTGTAATCCACTCCATGTAATATAAGATGCTCGAGCATTTCTGGGTTTGTCCTATAGAAGGTTAAAATATTTTCATTGTGTGAATTAGTAACATTCAAATCTATCTTTGGATGCTGTGCTGAAATCTTAACATTATCATCGCATCCACGCCGAGCAGCGCTTAACAAAAAATGATGCTCGCGACTATTGACATCAATATTACTATCTATAAGCTTATCTAAAAGTAGATTAAATATAGTTACATCGCGACATCGGCCAATATATGGCAAAACTGTCTCGTCCAAACGCAATGGGGTGTGTTCTAGTAATAGATTTATCATTTCTACATTTTTATTTATTATAGCATCTATCATGGGGGTTTCTTTGACCATCAAACTGCGCTCCTAGGTCTAAAAAACGTTTTACCAATTGTGTATTATTACAATTTACTACCTTTTCTAAAAGTGAAATACCATGACCGTTAACTCTAAAGCCCAAATCTATGCCATTCTTAATTAATTTATTAATATATGCAAATTCCCGTTGTGACAAAGATATGTTTCTAATATGAGTCTTGAACAAGCACTGGTATATGGCATGAGATCTATCGTGGTCTGAGTAAAAGAATTTATGTATTTTGGATAAGAGGTTCATATAGTTTTCTTAGTGTTGGGATATTGCAAAAGATTTAAGCTGGTGTGCTAGAAATAAAAATCTATATTCATTACTGCCGACGAATATAACAGAACCATAAAACATGCTTCTTTTTATTCTAAAAAGGAGCATAATATATCTTGTTGGGAATCATACAAGTATAATATGAAATTGCCGTGTCATGCTGTGGAACTCGTCGCGAGTTAGCAATTTAAAAGCAGTTGAAATTTAAATGCTGCAGCAAAATTGATGTGATTCATAATGCTGCAATAATGCGACAGAGCTTTGCTATCTCATAAAGTATACTTTATGAGACGTATTAATTGTCAATGTGATTTATAAATAATATGTTATATAAATTTGACTAGATTAATAATTTAATATATGGCAAACAATGGATAAAATGTTAACTTGGAAATAAGGATGGGTGAACATATATTATGATATATCTTTTGTTTATTTATCTTTAAGTACAGTTTTATCAATAAGTATCAAAGTTAGGAGGCTATTATGAGTTTAGAAAATAATAAAGGCACTGTGGAACATACGAACGATAAATCAAGTAATCAATCTCATCAAACTAATTATGATAAAAATAATATACATAATAAGTCAGATAAGCTACAAACTGATAAAGATCAAAAAGACTGTAATAATAAAAATAAATACTAATATTGATGCAGCTATAGTTTTCCAGAAAGTTAATAATAGACGATATTAACAGTAGGGATAAAAATGCCGGATATAGAGCCAAAGATATATCCAGCTGAATTTAAAGAATCAGCGATTAGATTAGCTATTGAGTCTAAGCAACCTTTTGCTCAAACAGCTAGAGAACTAGGAATTACGAAGTATAGTCTATATAATTGGGTTAATAAACATTCAAAACTCAAGGAAGTAATGAGATATGAAGAACATCTGTATGATGAATTAAGGAGATTGAAGAAGAACTAGATAGAGTAACACAAGAACGTGATCTATTAAAAAGGCTGCCGCGTACTTTGCAAAAGAATCCCAATAAGGTACGCATGGATAAAGGAAAACAGAGGTAATTTTTCCATTTCTGCTATGTGTAAATTTATGAAAGTATCACGTAATGGTTATTATGAATGGTTAAATAATCTTGGATGTAATAGGGTTAAAGAAGGTAATGAATTAACAAACAGAATTGAAATTATCTTTAAAGAAGGTAGAGGTAATTATGGAACTAGACCTATTAAAAAGGAACTATCACGGCAAGATATAACTGCTAGTAGGAGACGCATTGCAAGACTAATAAAAGAAGCTAATTTGCTATGTAAAACTAAACGTAAATTTAAAGCCATTACTGACTCTAATCATAATAAGCAAATTGCTCCTAATTTATTAAATAGAGAGTTTACAGTTTATGCTGCTAATTGTTATTGGGTTGGAGACATAACCTATGTGCCAACTGGTGAAGGCTGGCTATATTTAGCAACTGTTATTGATCTATTTTCTAGAAAAATTATAGGATGGTCTATGAGTAATAACATGAGAGCTGATTTGGTTAATAATGCTTTATTAATGGCAATATGGCAACGTAAACCAGCAAAAGGGCTTATTTGGCATACTGATAGAGGTAGTCAATATTGTTCTGATAGTCATTTAAAAATTATAAAACAACATGGTATCAAACAGAGTATGGGTCGTAAAGGAAATTGCTTGGATAATGCTGTTGCTGAAAGTTTCTTTCATACTATAAAAACAGAATTAATGTATCAATATAAATTTAAAACTAAGGAGGAAGCAAAATATGCCATATTTGAATATATAGAGGTATTTTATAACCGTATCAGAATGTATTCTGCTAACGATTATTTATCACCAGTAAGATATGAAGAGATACAAAATTGCGCTTAAACAACTGTCCGGAAAAGTGTTGACAGATCATTTCCGTAGTGCTAAGATCACTATTGTCGGTATCGAAAATATTCGCATGATTCAAAAAGGATAGATGATAGGAGCTAGTAATCAAGTATCTACTTTTGAGAACTTTACAATGCTCATGGCATCATAACATCTAAAATCTTAGATTTGAGGGCAAATCTTAAACATGTGTAATAGATGCAATAAAGCCCTTTAAAGTCATTAATGAGTAGAGATATAGCTAGCACAATAGAAAATCTGTGATTTATTATGGACGAGCTTTCTGCTCTTGGTAAAATCAGTAGCTTAGGTACAGCACTTGTAGAAAGTAGAAAATATGGTGGGTGCTTTGTTACGGATATTCAGAATACATTTCAGCTCGATAAAATATATGGCTCTGCTGCAGCTAATGATTTACTTGATCTGTTTAATTCTAAATTCATTTTCCGTGTCGGTGATCAGCAAATAGCACATAGATCGGCAATGATGCTAGGTGAGCAAGAAATATGAAAGACCCAAGAAAGCCCGCCTTATGGCTCAAATACTATTAGAGATGGCATGAATATTAACACTATAGAACAAGAGAAAATGTAGGTATTACCTGCTAAAATCATGTCCCTGCCTAACTTATCGTGTTTTGTGAAATTAGCTGGACATTATCCGATTTCTAAACTAAAGATAAAATGAAATTAATTATTAATTAAAATATACGGATGTATAAATAGGTAAATGATGTCTGGAAATTATATTCATTACACAGAATTTAATATCAGTGAAGCAAAAAGTACTGGTGGAGTAACTGGTAGTAAGAAAGTAAATAAAAATGGTCAAGATTATCAGTTAAAACCATCTATTCTTGATGCATCATTTATTAGACGAACTAAAGCTAGTGGGACAGATCGTGAAAACTTTGGCGAGTTAATCGCTGCCACCATAAGTAAAAGTATAGTGGCGCAGGATCAAGATATGGGGCTTGTACCTGAAATATCATTAGTGTATGACCCTGATCACAAGAAAATATTGATTGCATCACAATATCTCTCAAATGTCGTAGGTACACTAGATGTCTTTGCTAAAGAAGATAAAAAGGTGATGATTTCCGATAGACATGTTAAAGTTTCGGCAGAATTGGAGATAAAAGATAATTTAAATTTAGGACCCAAACAAACAATACATCTAGGACCTAATAATAGCAATGCAATTCTTCGACAAGATCTAGCTCGATCTATAGCATTATCCGTTCTTTGTGGTGATCATGATGTGAATCCAGGTAATATGTTGGTTGTGAAAGATCAGAATGGTAACAACAGAATAGCAAGAATTGATTTTGGACATGCTTTTAACGATTTACTAAATACATATAGAGTATTTGGTGGGGTAGTACGTAATAAAAATAATTTAGTATTAGATTTTCTGAATAGGGAAGAACTCGCTGGTTTTCCGGTTGCTGAAACTAAGTTATGGAGAGATTACCAGGGTATTGTGCCATCACAAGAACTGATAGATGCTTTTAAAGAACTTGGTAACTCTGATGGACTTAAACAAGGTTTAACAAATGCTAAAGGTACTTTCCAAAAATTAATAAATGATTTGTTAAAAAATGCTGAAGAAAATCAAAATGTTTTAAATCATATTAAAAATTCACTAATAGCTATTAATAATAATATTAGCCATGATAAGATTTCAGTAGCAGCTAATATAAAAGATGTTTTAAATAGAAGTTTTAAAAATATTGGTGGGTTTTATAAGGAAAATCAAGAACAGGTGCTTGATATCGCGAAATTAATGGATATACAGCTTAAAATTGATGAAGTAATTACAAAAAAGAAAAGCCATCAAGCAGTAGACAAAACTTTAGTAGACTTTATCCAAGATACCTATGCAAAGTTATTAGATGAACCAGGTATTGGTGATGGTGAAAAGCTGCAATGGGTAAAATCAAGCCGCAATATTACAGGTTTTAAAGGAACATTGGGTGAATTTGTAAAAAGAAGAGCTCTGAATTTAGGTGTTATGGTTGAGGGAGAAATTAATGATATCGATAATTTTATAAAAAGGGAGGAGATACTAAATCCTATTATTAGAGATGTAGTGAATGAAAGTTCATTAGTAGCATCTTTTCTAGATAAGTCTATTCACATTTATCTTGAAAACAAGGGACAGGAAGATACAGGACATATTACATCTTCAGAAGTTAGAAATGATACAAAACAACGGTTACAATTAAGCTTAAAATCATTGCAATCAGAAACTTTGATCAAAGTAGATACTATTGAAATGACGACATCCTATCAAGCTATACAAGAAATAGCAGAACAACTTCAAGAGAATATAGGTGATTATGTTGATATAATGGATCGAAGGCTTACCGAAGCAAGAGATGAGGCGTTAAAAAAACAAGGGGTTGATCCCAAAAAAGCTGAGCCAAAAGAATTAATAGAGGCGATGCAACAAGTATTTACTGATAATATCTATACTAAAATGAGTAAAGATATAATAAATAAAGGGTATTTAATCCATGATGGTGATACAATATGGAAATTATTGTCCAATTTCTGTTCTTTTATAGGTTTAACAAAACTCGGGAGGTTTTTTGACAAAAAGAATGGGGAAGCCAGAGTACACATTATGGCGAAAAATATAGGTGTTAAAATTCATCCAATAGCAAAAATAGATAATGTTATTAAAAAAGATAAAAGAGATTTTGTTAAGATAGTAACGGACAAAAATAGGAATAAACGCGCGGATTCATCCAGAGACAAGATTTAAGCTGGGGTAAATTAGCTGCAATAGCTGAGATTCAATCTTACATTTAGTAAAATAAGATAAGTATTAAATAGAGGATTAGAAATGAATCTAAATCAAAAAATAATAAAGCCAAAAATAGGATTACTGGGATTAGCTAGGAGTCTTGGAAGTATATCGTCAGCGTGTAAAGCTATGGGATACAGCAGGGACAGTTATTATATGTTCAAAGAGCTATATGAAACTGGAGGAGAAGAGGCGTTATATGAGATTAGCCGGAAGAAGCCAATTATAGCAAATAGAGTTGATCCTGCGGTAGAGAGAGTAGTATTAGATATGGCGGTAGAATACCCAGCTTATGGTCAGATGCGAGTATCAAATGAGCTTAAAAAGACTGGTATTCTTGTATCACCTGGGGGGTTAGATCAATTTGGCTACGTAATGATTTAAATAATATCAATAAAAGACTTAAAGCATTAGAAGTAAAAATGGCTCAGGATGGTATTGTTCTTACCGAAGCTCAGTTACAAGTATTAGAGAAACGGCGTAGCGAGAAAGAAGCTCATGGAGAAATAGATACACAGCATCCAGATTATCTAGGATGCCAAGACACATATTATGTAGGTAATTTTAAAGGTATAGACAAGGTATATTCTCAGGTATTTATTGATAGCTATACTAGGGTTACAGATGCTAAATTATATACTGATAAAACAGCTCTTACCGCTACTGACATGCTTAATGATAGAGTACTGCCGTGGTATGAGAGTCAGCAAATACCAGTACTTCGTATTCTAACTGATAGAGGTGGTAAATATAAGGGCAATATAGAGTATCATGCTTTTGAATTGTTCTTAAGCATTGAGGGTATTGAGTATACTACTACTAAAGCATATTCTCCTCAAACAAATGGTATGTGTGAACGCTTTAATAAAACTATGAAACAAGAATTCTTTGATACAGCTATGCGTAAAAAGATTTATACTGATCTTGATGATCTACAACTAGATCTTGATATTTGGTTAGAGCATTACAATAACGAAAGATCACATTCCGGTAAATATCGCTATGGTAAAACGCCTATGCAGGCTTTTATGGATAGTAAAAAGTTAGATGTTGAAAAGAATAACGAAATCTTATATCTTGAATACTCATCTGACAGTCATAACTTATCAGACATTCAGATATAGTTTTTATAGTGTCTGTAGGATTAAATCTTGACTTTTACAAATAACTTATTTCCTCAGTCAACAGCTGTTCCAAATAAAGGCCGTGCCCCCGTATTGCAGCTTAGCATGAATAGTCTATAATCCTCAAACAGTAATAAGAGAGAATTATAGTTAAGGAGTTATGACAAGAATAGATGTTAAGTGTAGATATTGTAACGACACAGAAAAAGTAGTAAAGGCGGGATATTCAATTTCAAAACAACAGAGATATCAATGCAAGCAGTGTAATCGATATTTTTAACTGTAATATATTAATAATGCCTCTAAGCCTGGAGTCAAGACTCAGATAGTAGATATGTCAATCAATGGCTCTGGAGTTAGGGATACAGTAAGAGTATTAAAAGTGGGTATCAATACGGTTATCCGTGTTTTAAAAAAAATCTAGCGTTAAAAAAGATAAATCATTCTATCAATACGATAGAAGTAATTATTGCTCCTGAAATAGATGAACAATGGTCTTATGTACAGAATAAATCCAAACAAAGATGGCTTTGATATTCTTTGGATAAGATTTTGTTAAAAGTAGTTGCTTATACTTTTGGTACAAGATGTGATAGCACATCAGAATCATTACTGAAAAAAAACCGGAGGATTTTAAGGTTACTTTTTATTTTACAGATGGATGGGGAAGTTATGCTGGGTTATTAGATCCCAAAAAACACATTGTTAGTAAAAAATATACTCAACGGATAGAACGGGGTAACTTAAATCTTAGAACAAGATGCAAAAGACTGACACGTAAAACAATTTGTTTTTCCAAGTCATTGGATATTCATGATAAAGTCATCGGAACTCTTATTGAACGTATAGCCTTTTAATATCCACATCTGTAAAATGGAGGTGCGACTCAAAATATATTGGAGGCATTATGAACCTGCAGCACCAACGTATAGCAGAGATGTGCCACTCATTAAATCTTGTTCAGGTAGCTGAAAATTATTTTGATATCGCACAGTCCTCTAGTAAAGAAGACTCAAGTTATACGGATTTCCTTGAGTCAATATTAAAAACAGAGTTGTTGGCGCGACAAAATAGGAGTAAATCAATACTCACAAGAATGGCAGACTTTCCTGCTATAAAAACGCTGGATGATTTTGACTATGATTTTGCTACAGGAGTCAAACGCAAGGTTCTGGAAAATCTAAGTTCCCTATCTTTTGTAGAAAGACAAGAAAACATTATTTTGCTTGATCCTTCTGGAGTAGGAAAAACACATATAGCTATTGCCCTTGGTTATGCAGCTACGCAATGTGGAATCAAGACTAAATTTATAACAGCTGCGGATTTAATGCTCGTACTTAATGCAGGACTAAATCAGGGAAATCTAGGCGCTATACTTAAAAAAGTCATCCTTCCATACAAATTACTCATAGTAGACGAATTTGGGTATCTGCCATTAAAACAGGAACAAGCTAATCCATTATTTCAGGTTATAGCAAAGCGTTATGAGAAAGATAGTATAATTCTTACAAGTAATCTTCCATTTGGACAATGGCACAATAATCTTGCTCAGGATAGTGCTCCTACAGCTGCTATCTTAGATCGTCTGCTCCATCATTCCACGATACTCAATATTAAAGGGGATAGTTTCAGACTTAGAAATAAAAAGAAAGCTGGTCTTGTATCAATAGAGGTGATTAATAAACAGGAGGATAATCTTATGACTTAAATATCAAATGATTTCTTATTATACTGTATCAATTTTCAAACAGTATATATTAAAATTATGTATCATTTTTCGACCGCTGTTGACAATATAAATGCAAATAATTTATAGGTCCAATTATTATGTGGAATCAAATAAAGGCGGTTAGCAGTACACTACTTGGGAGTCCCAAACAGGAATGAGTGTCTAAAAATGTAAATGATTTTTTGACAGAATATTTTAATAATCTTTTGATAAAAAAACACACTCCAAACTTAGGTATTTTTGAAGAATGCAATGTTTCAGAAAAATTACATAATGTTAATCTTGATAAGATATTAACTTCAAGCAAGTATTCCATATCTAATCATTATGAAGATATTATAGATTAGCTTTCTAATAATACTCGTTCAATATTCAATAAAAAATTAGTAAAGCCAAGTAGCGAGCTTACAGAGTTTATTTCTATAGCTACTTTAGATTTTAGTAATAATGCTTTTATAACAAAAAATGTACAATATATAGCGAATTATTTAAGAAATAACAAGACTATTAGGCAGGTATATTTAGATAATTGCGGTATAAATGATGAGCAGGTAAAAATTTTAGCTGAGGTACCTAGGCTTAACAAAACAATAACCAAACTCTCTTTGATACATAATAAAGAAATAACTAATGTTGGGATAAAAACCCTATTGCAAATAAAAGGAAATGGTGTCCTAGAGGTAGTAATTTCTTATGCCGGCATAAATATAAATATTTTTGATGATGATTCAATAGAGACATATTCAGAAAAAATACAGAAAGAAAGTGCATTAGATGTGGAGATCACGAATAAAAACTTGCAACCTCTTGCAAATTTTTATCATTTGGAAAGACCAATGATAAAAGATGGTAATAAGCTTTTGAAATTAATCGCAGAAAGTCATAATGAAATTACTAAAACAATAAATATTATAAAGAAACTAATTGTAATGATAGGGATGAACGGAGTAGGAGCGACTACTCTTAGATGTTTTTTAAGCGTACAAAATTAATGGGGGGCGAGGACTGCTCTTTATATACGAAAGAACAGGAATATAATAAAAAAATACACCATAAAGCAGGTAATGAATATAAGGGTGTTAATAACTTTTTTATATCTGATAATGAAGTTGGAATTAATATTATAGAATGTCCTGGGATTCATAATATGTAGAAATCAAGATCTAATCCTACAGACACTATAAAAATTATATCTGAATGTCTGATAAGTTATGACTGTCAGATGAGTATTCAAGATATAAGATTTCGTTATTCTTTTCAACATCTAACTTTTTACTATCCATAAAAGTCTGCATAGGCGTTTTACCATAGCGATATTTACCGGAATGTGATCTTTCGTTATTGTAATGCTCTAACCAAATATCAAGATCTAGTTGTAGATCATCAAGATCAGTATAAATCTTTTTACGCATAGCTGTATCAAAGAATTCTTGTTTCATAGTTTTATTAAAGCGTTCACACATACCATTTGTTTGAGGAGAATATGCTTTAGTAGTAGTATACTCAATACCCTCAATGCTTAAGAACAATTCAAAAGCATGGGTCACGCCCCCGTATTGCAGCTTAGCATGAATAGTCTATAATCCTCAAACAGTAATAAGAGAGAATTATAGTTAAGGAGTTATGGCAAGAATATATGTTAAGTGTAGATCAAGAATAGATGTTAAGTGTAGATATTGTAACGACACAGAAAAAGTAGTAAAGGCGGGATATTCAATTTCAAAACAACAGAGATATCAATGCAAGCAGTGTAATCGATATTTTTAACTGTAATATATTAATAATGCCTCTAAGCCTGGAGTCAAGACTCAGATAGTAGATATGTCAATCAATGGCTCTGGAGTTAGGGATACAGTAAGAGTATTAAAAGTGGGTATCAATACGGTTATCCGTGTTTTAAAAAAATCTAGCGTTAAAAAAGATAAATCATTCTATCAATACGATAGAAGTAATTATTGCTCCTGAAATAGATGAACAATGGCCTTATGTACAGAATAAATCCAAACAAAGATGGCTTTGGTATTCTTTGGATAAGATTTTGTTAAAAGTAGTTGCTTATACTTTTGGTACGAGATGTGATAGCACATCAGAATCATTACTGAAAAAAAAACCGGAGGATTTTAAGGTTACTTTTTACTTTACAGATGGATAGGGAAGTTATGCTAGGTTATTAGATCCCAAAAAACACATTGTTAGTAAAAAATATACTCAACGGATAGAACGGGGTAACTTAAATCTTAGAACAAGATGCAAAAGACTGACACGTAAAACAATTTGTTTTTCCAAGTCATTGGATATTCATGATAAAGTCATCGGAACTCTTATTGAACGTATAGCATTTAATACCCACATCTGCAAAATGGAGGTGCGACTCTGTATTTACTGATACATCTACTTCTCTTGATATACTTCTTAGGCTCGTGTCTTGTTTATTTAATATTTTTATTTCCATTATTTGCTCCAGTATTATCATTATTTTTTACCTTCTTACCCAGAAGATATTACTTTAATACTGTATCAATTTTTATCCGTTGTGCTGTATCATTTTACTTCCGTTGCTAACATATAACAAAACTACCGAATAGAGTCAAAGAGTTTTTAACAGAAACAGCTATCAGAGTTGCAATTAGCAGCGGTTTTATCAAGGGGAGAAGAGGATTAACCGGCTGTTCGTTTGCACAAGCATTAGTATTGGGTAATTTGAGTGATGCTGATTGTAACATAGAAAGAATGTGTCAATTATTACATGAAGAATCAGTAATAATAAGTAAGCAAGGCCTAGATTTCAGATTTAGTAACTCTGCAGTGGATTTTATGAGGAGTATGTATGAGAAAATATCGGTTTATTTGCAAATAGTTTTAAGCTTGATTGCGGGATATTACAGAAATTTAATAACGTTAAGTTACTTGATAGCAGCAATATAAAATTGCCCGACAATATGGAAAGATTATATAAGGGGCATGGGTCAGGATTTAAGGATCATGAGCGTAGAGTAAAAGCTTCGATCAAGCTGCACATTATATAATTATTCAACACAAACAATAAGTAACATAGATATTCTTGCGGGGGCACGATCAGATCAAGGTTATAAAGATTATTTACAGGATATTAATCCTAATGATTTATTGATAGCAGATTTAGGGTATTTTGTTCCTAAGTCTTTTAGTTCCTTAAGTGCTAAAGGCGCTTATTTTATTAGTCGTTACAAGACTGATACTAATATATATGATAGAGCTAGAAATAAATTAGATTTACTTGAGTTATTAGAGAAAGTAACTTTTTGACAAGGTGATATTTTACTTAGCAAGGAATCATTACTACCGGTTAGGATCGTCTGCCATAAGCTTACAAAAGAACAATCTGATATCAGGAAAAGGAAGGCGAATACACTTGCAAAAGCACGTGGCTATAAGTCTTCTCAAAGAAATCAAAATTTACTTGATTGGTCAATATTTATTACTAATATTCCTGAGAGTCAAGTCAGTATCAAGCATATAGCAACGATATATAGAGCAAGATGGCAAATTGAGTTATTATTTAGGTTATATAAAAGTCATTTTAAATAGAATCTCTTAAAGGAAAAAGTGATTCATCTAGGGTATTATGTGAGCTTTATGCTAAGCTATGTGGCATTATAATTTTTCATGCTATATCTAACTGCCTTATATCAAAAATAAATCAGGAAGTTAGCATGACTAAGGCTTTTCTAGAATTTAAAAGGCGAGTACCAGAACTAACTTTGACGTTTAAAAAATCGATAAATAAGTTGAAAAACTTCTTTAAAAATTTACGAATAGCTTGGGTAAATTTTTGTTTAAAAGATAAATATAGGAAAACAAAAAAATCCACTTTATCTTCTCTTAAACTTATAAGCACCCCTTAACTTGACGCGTATGATTACTTGGACAGAGCCCTGACAGTCATAACTTATCAGACTTCAGATATAATTTTTATAGTGTCTGTAAGATTAGATCTTGACTTCTACAAATAATACGCTCTACCCTCACGCTTGTCACCAAATGGGGCTGAATTACTATAAGGATAAGATTCTTAAAACCTTATCCTCTATTTATTTTTATAAATTGACTTTTAGTTTTACAAGTCCTTGATGGCTTTGATATTTTTTGTGTGCGTAATAATTATACTCAAGTAGAACATTTATATTCTTTCTGCTCATAAATATATTACTACCGACATTATATCCAAGCTTAGGTTGTTTTGGTAGAATAATTGTTTGTTGTAATGTTTGTCCTCTAAAAGTCGCTCTTGCATTAACTTTTGTATTTTTAGTATTGAAGTGATGCTCGATATTACCATGTAAGCCTGGAGTTAATACTATATTATTTCCGGTCGCTATAGGTCTAAACGCTATTTTACCGCCAAAGCTACTTTCAAATGATTGATTTGATTTTTTTTGAATCATTAAATTTTCTATATCTACATTATACTCTTTATAGTTGCTAGCTCTTGAATAATCATATTTAAAACCGATGCTAGGAATAAAATGTAAATCATGTTTTGTTCGATATTTATAATTTAGCAATGTTTCAAAACTTACATTATTATTTTGATATTTACCGATAATATTATTAATGTTGGTTGTCTTATTTTTAATATAATTATGACCGTAAGATGTTATAGCTTGTAAAGAGAAGCCTTTAACCAATTCTTTTAGACCGTAAAGACTGAAAAGATGACCGTTAATCGCTGTTTTTCCTAGTTTTTTATTATATTTAACTTGGGATTCCAGACGACTATAAGCTATTCCTATAACATCATGGTTGTTAATGAATTCAACATCGCTCCCGATAGTTACACCGGTTGTACGACCTTGGTATTTCGGAATATTTCTCCAGGCTCCTTGTTTGTTGATCCCGTATAAACCGCTAATCCATACCCCTCTGTTTATATTAACTTCTTCATCACCGGCACCTATTGCAGCAACATTAAGTCTGTTATTAAAAATATTACTATAAATATGTTTATTAGTAACTGAAGTCATTCTATCTACTCCCTCTAATAGTGCTACTGTTTCATTGGTTTTGTTAGATATCCGCTCTTTTAATACAGTGTCATCTTGTTCTACAATTTCTTCAGTTTTGAGTGACATATTGACAGCTTTATCTTCGCTTTCTAAAAGCGTATCTTTTTTAAATTCCTCTTCAACTGTATTATTACTTTCTTCTAATTCCTCCTCGTCAGCTTTATATCCCTCATCTTTTTTTGCTTTTCTATCGGCCCCAGCTTTTGTTTTTGCTGCATCTTCCCTTGCTTTTTGCTCAGCTTCATCTTCTGCATTTTTAAACATTGAAGCCATATCCTCTATACATTCTGCTTCTGCCTTGCCTGCTTTACGTTTCGCCTCCTCTTCTGCCGCTTTGTTTGCCTCCTCTTCTGCCTTGCCTGCTTTACGTTTCGCCTCCTCTTCTACCGCTTTGTTTGCCTCCTCTTCTGCCTTGCCTGCTTTACGTTTCGCCTCCTCTTCTGCCGCTTTGTTTGCCTCCTCTTCTGCCTTGCCTGCTTTACGTTTCGCCTCCTCTTCTGCCGCTTTGTTTGCCTCCTCTTCTGCCTTGCCTGCTTTACGTTTCGCCTCCTCTTCTACCGCTTTGTTTGCCTCCTCTTCTGCCTTGCCTGCTTTACGTTTCGCCTCCTCTTCTGCCGCTTTGTTTGCCTCCTCTTCTGCCTTGCCTGCTTTACGTTTCGCCTCCTCTTCTGCCGCTTTGTTTGCCTCCTCTTCTGCCTTGCCTGCTTTACGTTTCGCCTCCTCTTCTGCCGCTTTGTTTGCCTCCTCTTCTGCCTTGCCTGCTTTACGTTTCGCCTCCTCTTCTGCCGCTTTGTTTGCCTCCTCTTCTGCCTTGCCTGCTTTACGTTTCGCCTCCTCTTCTGCCGCTTTGTTTGCCTCCTCTTCTGCCTTGCCTGCTTTACGTTTCGCCTCCTCTTCTGCCGCTTTGTTTGCCTCCTCTTCTGCCTTGCCTGCTTTACGTTTCGCCTCCTCTTCTGCCGCTTTGTTTGCCTCCTCTTCTGCCTTGCCTGCTTTACGTTTCGCCTTCTCTTCTGCCGCTTTGTTTGCCTCCTCTTCTGCCTTGTCTGCTTTACGTTTCGCCTTCTCTTCTGCCGCTTTGTTTGCCTCCTCTTCTGCCTTGTCTGCTTTACGTTTCGCCTTCTCTTCTGCCGCTTTGTTTGCCTTCTCTTCTGCCTTGTCTGCTTTACGCTTCGCCTTCTCTTCTGCCTTGCCTGCTTTACGCTTCGCCTTCTCTTCTGCCTTGTCTGCTTTACGCTTCGCCTTCTCTTCTGCCTTGTCTGCTTTACGCTTCGCCTTCTCTTCTGCCTTGTCTGCTTTACGCTTTGCTTCATCCTGCTCAAGCTTCAGGTCTTTTTGACGTTGATGTTCTACTTCTTCTTTTTGTTCAACCTTCTCTTCTGCCTTGCCTGCTTTACGCTTTGCTTCATCTTCTGCCTTGTCTGCTTTACGCTTTGCTTCATCCTGCTCAAGCTTCAGGTCTTTTTGACGTTGATGTTCTACTTCTTCTTTTTGTTCAACCTTCTCTTCTGCCTTGTCTGCTTTACGCTTTGCTTCATCTTCTGCCTTGTCTGCTTTACGCTTTGCTTCATCCTGCTCAAGCTTCAGGTCTTTTTGACGTTGATGTTCTACTTCTTCTTTTTGTTCAACCTTCTCTTCTGCCTTGCCTGCTTTACGCTTTGCTTCATCTTCTGCCTTGTCTGCTTTACGCTTTGCTTCATCCTGCTCAAGCTTCAGGTCTTTTTGACGTTGATGTTCTACTTCTTCTTTTTGTTCAACCTTCTCTTCTGCCTTGTCTGCTTTACGCTTTGCTTCATCTTCTGCCTTGTCTGCTTTACGCTTTGCTTCATCCTGCTCAAGCTTCAGGTCTTTTTGACGTTGATGTTCTACTTCTTCTTTTTGTTCAACCTTCTCTTCTGCCTTGCCTGCTTTACGCTTTGCTTCATCTTCTGCCTTGTCTGCTTTACGCTTTGCTTCATCCTGCTCAAGCTTCAGGTCTTTTTGACGTTGATGTTCTACTTCTTCTTTTTGTTCAACCTTCTCTTCTGCCTTGCCTGCTTTACGCTTTGCTTCATCTTCTGCCTTGTCTGCTTTACGCTTTGCTTCATCCTGCTCAAGCTTCAGGTCTTTTTGACGTTGATGTTCTACTTCTTCTTTTTGTTCAACCTTCTCTTCTGCCTTGCCTGCTTTACGCTTTGCTTCATCTTCTGCCTTGTCTGCTTTACGCTTTGCTTCATCCTGCTCAAGCTTCAGGTCTTTTTGACGTTGATGTTCTACTTCTTCTTTTTGTTCAACCTTCTCTTCTGCCTTGCCTGCTTTACGCTTTGCTTCATCTTCTGCCTTGTCTGCTTTACGCTTTGCTTCATCCTGCTCAAGCTTCAGGTCTTTTTGACGTTGATGTTCTACTTCTTCTTTTTGTTCAACCTTCTCTTCTGCCTTGCCTGCTTTACGCTTTGCTTCATCTTCTGCCTTGTCTGCTTTACGCTTTGCTTCATCCTGCTCAAGCTTCAGGTCTTTTTGACGTTGATGTTCTACTTCTTCTTTTTGTTCAACCTTCTCTTCTGCCTTGTCTGCTTTACGCTTTGCTTCATCTTCTGCCTTGTCTGCTTTACGCTTTGCTTCATCCTGCTCAAGCTTCAGGTCTTTTTGACGTTGATGTTCTACTTCTTCTTTTTGTTCAACCTTCTCTTCTGCCTTGCCTGCTTTACGCTTTGCTTCATCTTCTGCCTTGTCTGCTTTACGCTTTGCTTCATCCTGCTCAAGCTTCAGGTCTTTTTGACGTTGATGTTCTACTTCTTCTTTTTGTTCAACCTTCTCTTCTGCCTTGCCTGCTTTACGCTTTGCTTCATCTTCTGCCTTGTCTGCTTTACGCTTTGCTTCATCCTGCTCAAGCTTCAGGTCTTTTTGACGTTGATGTTCTACTTCTTCTTTTTGTTCAACCTTCTCTTCTGCCTTGCCTGCTTTACGCTTTGCTTCATCTTCTGCCTTGTCTGCTTTACGCTTTGCTTCATCCTGCTCAAGCTTCAGGTCTTTTTGACGTTGATGTTCTACTTCTTCTTTTTGTTCAACCTTCTCTTCTGCCTTGTCTGCTTTACGCTTTGCTTCATCTTCCTCTTGACGCTGGCGCTCTGCATCTTTTGCCTCAGCATCTTCTAAGTTTTTTTTAGCTTGCGCCACCTTTTCTTTAGCATCGTTTAACTCTATTTCTCTTGCTTGTATTGATGTTACTTTTTTATCTGACTCATTATCGGAATCATCATCACTATCGCTGTCAGATATGTCACCTCGCCTCTTAGCAAGCTCATAATTGCGTTCAGCAGTACTCAAGACTGTTTCAGCTTTTTTTAACTGCTTTTGAGCCTCTAATATTTCCTTAGAAATTAGTGGACCAGATTCTGCATTATCGCGTTTATTCTCCTCCTTCTTTTTTAAATTTTCTAAAATTGCTTCTATTTTTCCTACTTCATTTTTAGCTCTGCTTATCATTTCGTCTACGAAGTCTTTAACAAGTTTTTCCTGTTGCTTTGCGATTCCGATTTTTTGTAATTCTGCAAATAGTGTGTGATATTCCTGTTCTTTTGCTTTAAATTGTGATGCGTCCGCAGTTGATGTGAATTTCCCAGATTTATTTCTTCTGTTCTTTAGTGTATTGGTTTCTTCATTTAGTGTACCTAGTTTTGTTATTTCCTCTAGTGATAAATGATCTTGCCAACCATTACCTCGTATCTTATTTTGCTCTTTTTCAGGTATCATTTTAAATGCTGCGGATAAATCCCTTACTACCTCTTCTCTGTTTTTTTCTGCTGAACTTAATTGATCTTGAGCCTTCTGTAAATATTCTTGAGCCATTGCAGCAGTTTTTATTATGCCGTTTTTTTCTATTATAGACTGAACTGCTCGCTCTAATTCTTTAAATGCTTCCGTTATTGTGTCAATGTTGTTATTATCATTATTATTATCTTCCCACCCTTCTACTTCTGTATCTTTATTAGTATTTTGATCATCATTTTGGTGATGTGGCACCCAACCCGTTTTCTCCTGCTTCTTATAAGCTGAAGTTTCTTGTCGGTAGCTTGTTATTTGTTCTTCTATCTCGCTTGCTATTTGTTGTTTGGATATCCTAGATTCGCGTCTTTTGAGTGCACCCACTAGGTCATTTAATAAAACCCCCTTTTTCTCTAAGTCCCTTTGAATTTTATCTTGTTTCCGCTCTTTTTCTATTTTCTCTATAAAAACTTTTTGTATCCTTGAATTGTCAGAAGTTAGTACATTTACGAATAATTCTCGTTGTTTTTTGGTAGTGCTCCCTAGACCTTTTTCTAAAGTTTTATTTAAAGTTTCTGTATTACTGCCGCTACTTTTATTACCCTCAATATACACCATACTCTGAGTTAAGTTTTTTATTAAATCTGTTTCTTCATATTTTTGTGATATTTTGGCTAAATCTTGTTCAGTTATCGTACCATCATCTCTGAGAAAAATTTTCTCTAAGATTTCATTATTTAAGCTATCTATTAGCCCCCTTACTTCTTTTTTTGAAAAAGAAGCGTCTTTTAAGTTCGTGTTGATCTTATTTTCATCAAGTATAAAACCTACTAATTGATTGCTTGGAATTTTATCTAACTGCCTAAATAATACTTTTAGTCTATCTTTTAATGTTGCCTTACTGTGTTCACCTAGAATTTTAGAATTTTCATTTATAAATTTTAATTGTTCTAATATATCACCCTGTTGATTTAAAATTTTAGGTAATTCTTTAGGTAGTTTTTTTGATATCTCTGTTGATGCCGTCTTACCGTATGCACCTAGAATTTTAGAATTTTCATTTATAAATTTTAATTGTTCTAATATATCACCTTGTTGATTTAAAATTTTAGGTAATTCTTTAGGTAGTTTTTTTGATATCTCTGTTGATGCCGTCTTACCGTATGCACCTAGAATTTCAGAATTTTCATTTATAAATTTTAATTGTTCTAATATATCACCCTGTTGACTTAAAATTCCTTGTTTCCTTTGTGCATCTAGTTGCTCTAATGATAAAAGACGCAAGGTTGCTTCTTCTTGACTTTCATCGAAGAGTTTATTATCTAAGAAACCTCCTGTTTGTTGGTTTTTATTTGTAAACTGAGCTATATAAGGGTCTTTTATAAACTCCTGATATTTTTTTTTTGCATTATCTAAGGTTGAATCTTCTCTCTCATTAAACAAGGTAATAATTTTGTTTACATCGGTACTAGTGTCAAGGTTCTGAAGTGTTAATTCTTGGCGTATCAAATATGCTATTGCTCTTGGAAATTGTATTATTAGATTTTGTTTTGAATCATTTATATTAATAAATTCAGCGTATCTTTTACCTAAGTTTGTAGTAGGGGGGGGTACTTCCGGTGCTTTTGTTGGCGAGGAAGTTTCTTTACTGCTACTAGTGCTTTTTGATGACTCTGGTTGAGTAGTTTGTCCTCCACTACCAGAATTGTTTGATGACGCTGCTTGAGATGTCCATCCCGGTGGAGGTGGAGGTGGAGGTGGAGGACCGCCGGCTGCTTCTGAATCCGTGGTAAATAAATTTGTTGATATACTAATAACGAAAGAGTATGTTAACAATATGGATTTTAATTTACGTGCTATACTCATTAATGTACCTCGATTAGTTGTTATTTTTTTAATGGACTGGGGCTAACACTAGCACCTATGCTTAAAACACTATTAGACAAAAGACTTACATGCCTCTTCGATTTTAAATTCTGTAGAAACATAACACTATCTTTTTAATTATTAATTGCTTTTTAAAATCGGGCGAATTATATAATTTTTGTTAAGATCTGTCAACTAAAAAGTTATCTTTTATTAACTAATTGGTTAATAAAAGATAATCATTGTATTATTTTGTGTCAGATATGAAATTTAAGAAAAGAGAGAGTTTTACAAAATGACTTTTAGTTTTACAAGTCCTTGATGTGTAATAGTTGAGATTTAATCTTACATTTAGTAAAATAAGATAAGTATTAAATAGAGGATTAGAGATGAATCTAAATCAAAAAATAATAAAGCCAAAAATAGGATTACTAGAATTAGCTAAGAGTCTTGGAAGTATATCGTCAGCGTGTAAAGCTATGGGATACAGCAGGGACAGTTATTATAGGTTCAAAGAGCTATATGAAACTGGGGGAGAAGAGGCGTTATATGAGATTAGCCGGAAGAAGCCAATTATAGCAAATAGAGTTGATCCTGCGGTAGAGAGAGCAGTATTAGATATGGCGGTAGAATACCCAGCTTATGGTCAGATGCGAGTATCAAATGAGCTTAAAAAGACTGGTATTCTTGTATCACCTGGGGGGTTAGATCAATTTGGCTACGTAATGATTTAAATAATATCAATAAAAGACTTAAAGCATTAGAAGTAAAAATGGCTCAGGATGGTATTGTTCTTACCGAAGCTCAGTTACAAGTATTAGAGAAACGGCGTAGCGAGAAAGAAGCTCATGGAGAAATAGATACACAGCATCCAGATTATCTAGGATGCCAAGACACATATTATGTAGGTAATTTTAAAGGTATAGACAAGGTATATTCTCAGGTATTTATTGATAGCTATACTAGGGTTACAGATGCTAAATTATATACTGATAAAACAGCTCTTACCGCTACTGACATGCTTAATGATAGAGTACTGCCGTGGTATGAGAGTCAGCAAATACCAGTGCGGTCGCACCTCCATTTTACAGATGTGGATATTAAAAGGCTATACGTTCAATAAGAGTTCCGATGACTTTATCATGAATATCCAATGACTTGGAAAAACAAATTGTTTTACGTGTCAGTCTTTTGCATCTTGTTCTAAGATTTAAGTTACCCCGTTCTATCCGTTGAGTATATTTTTTACTAACAATGTGTTTTTTGGGATCTAATAACCTAGCATAACTTCCCTATCCATCTGTAAAGTAAAAAGTAACCTTAAAATCCTCCAGTTTTTTTCAGTAATGATTCTGATGTGCTATCACATCTTGTACCAAAAGTATAAGCAACTACTTTTAACAAAATCTTATCCAAAGAATATCAAAGCCATCTTTGTTTGGATTTATTCTGTACATAAGACCATTGTTCATCTATTTCAGGAGCAATAATTACTTCTATCGTATTGATAGAATGATTTATCTTTTTTAACGCTAGATTTTTTTAAAACACGGATAACCGTATT
The DNA here is from genome assembly GCF_964026445.1 of Rickettsia endosymbiont of Cantharis rufa. Lineage (NCBI taxonomy): Bacteria > Pseudomonadati > Pseudomonadota > Alphaproteobacteria > Rickettsiales > Rickettsiaceae > Rickettsia > Rickettsia endosymbiont of Cantharis rufa. Next base: position 95,128 of record NZ_OZ032150.1, on the reverse strand, counting down.
GATACCCACTTTTAATACTCTTACTGTATCCCTAACTCCAGAGCCATTGATTGACATATCTACTATCTGAGCCTTGACTCCAGGCTTAGAGGCATTATTAATATATTACAGTTAAAAATATCGATTACACTGCTTGCATTGATATCTCTGTTGTTTTGAAATTGAATATCCCGCCTTTACTACTTTTTCTGTGTCGTTACAATATCTACACTTAACATCTATTCTTGATCTACACTTAACATATATTCTTGTCATAACTCCTTAACTATAATTCTCTCTTATTACTGTTTGAGGATTATAGACTATTCATGCTAAGCTGCAATACGGGGGCACGGCCCATGCTTTTGAATTGTTCTTAAGCATTGAGGGTATTGAGTATACTACTACTAAAGCATATTCTCCTCAAACAAATGGTATGTGTGAACGCTTTAATAAAACTATGAAACAAGAATTCTTTGATACAGCTATGCGTAAAAAGATTTATACTGATCTTGATGATCTACAACTAGATCTTGATATTTGGTTAGAGCATTACAATAACGAAAGATCACATTCCGGTAAATATCGCTATGGTAAAACGCCTATGCAGACTTTTATGGATAGTAAAAAGTTAGATGTTGAAAAGAATAACGAAATCTTATATCTTGAATACTCATCTGACAGTCATAACTTATCAGACATTCAGATATAATTTTTATAGTGTCTGTAGGATTAGATCTTGATTTCTACAGTTAATTTACTATATTTCTTCTAAACTCCATCTAGCTTTTGGACAGAAGTTTAAAGGTGTAAATAATCCTTTGTTATAACGCTCTAGTCCTGCATATGCAATCATTGCAGCATTATCGGTGCATAAGTGGATAGGTGGATAGATAAGATGATAACCATGCGTCTTAGTACTATTACTTAATACTTCTTGTAAATATTTATTGGCAGCAACGCCGCCAGCAATTACTACAGTGTCATTTAAAAAACTTGATCCAAGCGAATTTTGCGGGTATAGCCTGTGCTCACGTATTTTTGTACGCCCAGCTAACTTATTCTTAAATTCATCTTGTCTAAAGCTTTTTAAATTTAGCTGTGTAGTATAATCTATATTCTCGTAATAATCATTTACAACTCGTTCATATGCTCTAATAGCATCCTGTATCTTACTACATAGAATTTCTCCTATGGTAAATTGAAAACTTGCCGCTATATCATTAATTACATCATCATTTAGAAAGCTTGATTCGAACAAATTTTGTGGCTTTCGCCTGTGCTCACGTACTTTTGCGCGATTCGCATGCTCTTCCTGAAATTCATCTTGTCTGAAGCTTTCTAAATGATGACGGTCTTTGTAATCAATTTCCCTTAAATTCATTATTAAAGTACGTACGGCAGTTTTAAGTCCTGAAAAAGACATATTGCAATTACCGCTGTTAATTATAGGTTTTGGAAATTTGTATTTATGAGAATTACCGAGTTTTGCTCTTTTCTCAATTTCAGGTCCTCCGGGAAAAGCTAAATTTAGCATTTTTGCTACCTTGTCAAAAGCTTCACCTACGGCATCATCTATAGTAGATCCTAGTATTTTATATTTTCCGAGTCCTAAAACTGCTACAAATTGGCAATGCCCACCTGAAGCTAGCAAGAGTAAATAAGGATAAGGGATATTATCGGTTAATCTTGCGGTTAAGGCATGACCTTCTAAATGATTAATTGCAATAAAGGGTTTTTTTAAAGGACTGCTTAGCGACCTTGCAAACATTGAGCCAACTATAACACCGCCGATCAGGCCTGGACCGGAAGTTGCGGCAATTGCACTAATTTCCGTTAAGTTGGTACTACTTTCTTTTAAAACATTTTTTAATGCTTTATCTAGATTCGATAAATGAGAACGTGCAGCAATTTCAGGCACTACTCCCTGAAAAGCTGCGTGTTCTGCATTTTGTGAAATGATTATATTAGATAAGATTTCTCGATTTTCGGTGATTATAGAAACAGCTGTATCATCACAGCTTGATTCTATACCTAAAATTTTTGTCATTAAAATTAAAACTAATTAGAGATGTTGTTAAGTAAAAAATGATAGTTTGCGTAATTGCGAGGAAATTGCATAGCAGTTGACGAAGCAGTCCAGCAAAAAATTCTGATTTACAGAATTTTTTAATTATTTTCTGGATTGCCGCGTCGCCTACGGCTTCTCGCAATGACAATATTTATCTTTATTTAATAATGCCTAATTAGATACCTTTGAGGTATTTAATTGATTATACAGCTTATAAATAGATTGTTCAGCATCAATAATTTTTTTATTAACTATCTTTAGTAATTTTTCCGAAGGTTTTTCTGTTATTTGCGTTGCAGAACTTACTTGATCCGCTAAATTTTTAAGCGATTCTTGTATTTCTACAAAAGATTTTTTAAATTGTTCTTTAATTGTAATAGATGATCCCTCAAGTTCTTTAATTTTTAAGCATAAATTTTCTAGAAGCTGATCTATTTTAGTCTGCATTAAGTTCAATTTTTGCTTTTGTTTTTCACTAAGATAACTTAAAGTTTCTTGCATTTTTGCCTGTATGCGTACTTTTGTAGTACGTTCGAGTTCTGAAGCTAAACCGATTTTACTCATTAAAAATATTATCCATTTGTGAACGTCAAAATGATACCACTTTGCACCGTTACGATAATCTGAAGGAAAAGCATGATGATAATTGTGCCAGTTTTCACCTAGTAAGAATAATGCCATCCACCAAATATCTCCGGCAGTGCCTTTGTAATATTTTTTACTGCCGGCAAAGTGGCATAAAGAATTAACACAGAATGTTGCTTGCTGTTGCAGGAATCTACCGAGTCCCATAAATAAAAATCCTGCATATGCTGATTGTATAGTGCCACCGACTAAATAACCGATAAATAAAGGTACGGCAATATTCATAAAAGTTGCTATTTGCCAATAATATTTTAGCTGCCATTTTAATAAATTGTTTTTCCCATGCTTAGCCCAAGTGATGCGATCAATAGATTTATAGCTACCGCTTCCGACTAACATCCATCCTACATGAGACCACATAAAACCTAAAAATTTATTGTTAAATTTTAATGGGGTATGCGGATCTTGATCTTGATCCGTATATCTATGATGTTTATAATGATTCGACGCCCAAGATAAAGCCGGTCCCTGTAATGTTCCCGCAGATAACATAACTAAAACAAACTCGGCACATTTATTTATTTTATAAGCATTATGTGACCATAACCTGTGTAAACCAATCCCAACGGTAATATTATTAATATAATAACTAGCAATTATAAAAACAATTTCAGTTAACCCTATTCCATAATCAAACGAATATTTAACTATAAGAGATATAATAAAAATAGGATAAAATATTAAAGCAAATAAAGCAGGCTTATTTAGTTTACTTAACATAAAATTTACAGTTTTTAGTTATAAAATATATAAATCGGCAACGAATAAAATCTAATTATATTTATAGTTTATATAAATATAATTAATGGATATTAACATACTTAACGCATAAATACAAAGAAAATTTTGGCAACAAAATTCTAGGTTTTGTGAAGGAGAATTAAATTATTTATATTGTTAGATATTTTTTAGCGAAAATTAATAAGATTTTTGCGGTAATAGTCGTCCCTATTTCAAAAAAATTTGATGATTTACAGCAAAAAATAGCAAAAATAGATTAATTTAATTCTCCCTCATAGAGCCTAATCATTATCCTTATTTAAACAATAATCGATAAAACGAACGGTTTTAATAATTAAATTGTCTTTTCCTAAGGCCTCTCTAATCCTATTTATATGAACATCTATAGGACGCTCACTAAAGGCCTCTCCACTTTCCCATAAATATTTTATTATTTCTTGACGCGAGAATACTTCATCTGGAAACTGAAAAAAGTCACAAAATTTTAAACTCAGTAGGACCTAAACGAATATTCAGTCCGCCTTTGCATACTTTTTCAGGCCGCACCTCCATTTTACAGATGTGGATATTAAAAGGCTATACGTTCAATAAGAGTTCCGATGACTTTATCATGAATATCCAATGACTTGGAAAAACAAATTGTTTTACGTGTCAGTCTTTTGCATCTTGTTCTAAGATTTAAGTTACCCCGTTCTATCCGTTGAGTATATTTTTTACTAACAATGTGTTTTTTGGGATCTAATAACCTAGCATAACTTCCCTATCCATCTGTAAAGTAAAAAGTAACCTTAAAATCCTCCAGTTTTTTTCAGTAATGATTCTGATGTGCTATCACATCTTGTACCAAAAGTATAAGCAACTACTTTTAACAAAATCTTATCCAAAGAATATCAAAGCCATCTTTGTTTGGATTTATTCTGTACATAAGACCATTGTTCATCTATTTCAGGAGCAATAATTACTTCTATCGTATTGATAGAATGATTTATCTTTTTTAACGCTAGATTTTTTTAAAACACGGATAACCGTATTGATACCCACTTTTAATACTCTTACTGTATCCCTAACTCCAGAGCCATTGATTGACATATCTACTATCTGAGCCTTGACTCCAGGCTTAGAGGCATTATTAATATATTACAGTTAAAAATATCGATTACACTGCTTGCATTGATATCTCTGTTGTTTTGAAATTGAATATCCCGCCTTTACTACTTTTTCTGTGTCGTTACAATATCTACACTTAACATCTATTCTTGATCTACACTTAACATATATTCTTGTCATAACTCCTTAACTATAATTCTCTCTTATTACTGTTTGAGGATTATAGACTATTCATGCTAAGCTGCAATACGGGGGCGCGACCTAAACTTTTTATAAAAAGAAACAAAGAAATAATAATTTTTTAAAGATAGTACTTGAGTTTAATAGTTTTAGTTGCTATAAATAGCTTTATTTTAAAGTTTGTTTGTTGGAGAACCTATATATTATGATCTTTTATGAATCAGTTTTTATTATACGCCAAGACATATCATTAAACGATATAGATAAAATCGTTGATGATTTTGCTAAAATTATTAAAGATAATAACGGCACTATCATAAAAAAAGAATATTGGGGGTTAAGAACTTTAGCTTACAAAATCGGTAATAACAAAAAAGGACATTATTATTTTCTAGGTCTAGAAATTGATCGAAATGTAAAAGAAGAGCTAGAAAGAAAAATGAAGCTTAACGAAAATATTATTAGATTTCTTACAATTAAAGCAGATTCAATTAGTAGCGAACCTTCACCGATATTAAAAAATCAAAGTACGGAAAATACTCCGGTAATTGACGTAACGATTAATAATTAAATTTGTAAGAATTAAGGTTAAAGAATGTTAAAAAGTAATAACACTAGTGAAACAGCTACCCGCAAGGTAGGAGATAAAACCACTAAAAAAGTATTTTTTAGAAGACGTAAAGGATGCCCTCTTTCTATCTCTAATGCACCCGTCATTGATTATAAAAATCCTGAACTTTTGATAAAGTTCGTTTCTGAAGGTGGTAGAATGCTTCCAAGCAGGATCACAAATGTTTGTGCAAAGAAACAAAGAAAGCTAAATAATGCTATTAAAATTGCAAGAATTTTAGCATTATTACCTTTTGTATTTCAAGCTAAATAAAGGCATAATACATGGAAATTATATTAATAAAACCCGTAAGAAAATTAGGTAAAATTGGCGACATACTCAGAGTAGCAGACGGATTTGGTCGTAATTATCTTTTACCGCAAAAATTAGCTATTAGAGCTACCGAGCCTAATAAAGAGCTAATAGTTAAGCAAAAAGACGAATTTGAAGCAAAAGATAAGCAAATAAGAGAAGAAGTAGAAAAAATCAATACCCTTATTAAAGATCAAAAATTGTTTTTTATCCGTCAAACATCAGATGACGGTAAACTTTTCGGTTCGGTTACTAATAAAGAAATAGCTGAGAAATTATCTGAAAATGTATCTTATAGTATTTTTCATTCAAATATTATTCTTGATAAACAAATTAAATCTACTGGACTTTATACGGTTGAAATAAGACTCCATGCAGAGCTTAATGCCATAGTTACGGTTATTGTTGCAAGATCAGAATCAGAAGCGCAAGATTATTTACGTGAACAAAAGACTGAAACTTCAGAAAGCTTAGCTGAATCAGCATAAATTTTTCTTTATCATTTAGTTTGTGTGGATCAATTCTACCTCTGTCATCCAGAGAGTTTGTAGGAGTTGTTGCATGGCTCGTTTTGTGTCATTCCCGCGAAGGCGGGAATCAAGTAAAACACATAAAAACAAGTTTTTTTATGTGTTTATTTTGCCAAATATGATGTAACTTCTGTATCAATATTGAAGTTATTTTTCTAGATCTCCGCCTCCGCAGGGATGACATCGAGCAGGTTTTTCAAGCCACGCAACAACGTTCCGCCGTTGCTGGAATGACATACTACTACGTTTGACCACAATATTTAAACACTTTATAATACTAACATTTTTCAACCATGCTATATGAAAAATTTGAGTATAATATCAATAATTTAATAGGTAACCTTGGTTTATCTAAAATAGCGATTGCAGTTTCCGGCGGGAGTGATTCGATAGCACTTCTGTATCTTACTAATATTTGGGTAGAAAAAAATAATATAGAATTATTTGTTATATCGGTTGATCATAACTTAAGGCAGCAATCGAAACAAGAAACCCATTATATCCAAAACATCAGTAACAGCCTAAATCGCAAGCATTATAGTTTATCTTTTGATCATCAAAATAATTTTTCCAATTTACAAGAAAGAGCAAGAGAGGGGCGCTATGATTTAATGGCAAATCTATGCGCGGAACTCGATACATTAGTTCTTCTAACTGCTCACCATGAGGATGATTATGTAGAAAATTTCTGTTTAAGATTAGAACGTAAAAGCGGTATATTCGGGCTTAGTAGCAGTAATATAAATTGGCATAATAATACACAGATAATTAGACCCCTATATAATATTCCAAAGAGTGAATTAGTAGAATATTTAGTCATTCATAATATAGAATGGTTTGAAGATGAATCGAATTTATCAGATAAATATAAGCGGAATCTTATTAGGCAAAAATTAGCTAACGGCGAAGATTATATTAAAGCCGAAATAATCTCACAACAATTTAAAACCAACAAGCTTATAGAAGATGAGTTTAAGCCAGAATTAATATCAGCAATAGCTGAGGCGGTCAAGGTTTTTGAATATGGTTTTGCTTTTCTTGATTTAGTAAAATTTGATAAATTTTCAAATGAGGTAAAAGTACAACTAATTAATTTTTTACTGGTAATAATTAGTGGACAATCTAGGGTGGCACGTTTTTATTCAGTAACACCTATTTTAAAATTAATTACTCAAGATGTAAACTTTAAAAATACTCTTCATGGTTGCACTATTAAACGCACTCAAAACGAGTTACTTATATACAAGGAAGTCGGTAGAAAATTACCTGCGAGTAAAATATTACTAGATAAACCAGTTATTTGGGATAATAGGTTTCGTATCACAAAAAATAGACTTCCTGCAAAATTCGTGTATAGAGAGGAATTTGTAGAAGACACGAAACGCAGCACCGCAGCGTACATAAGCGTACGTGAGGATAAGGAGTTAGGATCGACGCACAAATTACCTCTAGAAGTAGAATTTTACAGGGAGCCTATTCAAGAAACTATAAATTGTTTTGTGACTCATTTATCGTTGGAAGATTATAAAATAATAAAAAAACAATTAGATTTAGAACCTTTGAAAAATCTATCCTACAAAAACCACAATGTAATTTTATTTACCTTGCCTATCATTAAAATACTTGAAAAAGTTATAGCAATACCACATATATCATATTATGATAACGACATGTGGAACTTTGAAGTATCTTTTGCTCCAAATTTTGTATCCCGTTTCACCCATTTTTGCTAACACCGGTAACTTAATGCCGGTAAAAATTTTTATTAGGTTTTATATCGATGAATAATCAGGGTAGAAGTATTTTAGCTTGGGCGGCGCTTTTTGTTTTTATAATATTACTTTTTAATATTTTCCAGTCTGACGGTTTACTTGGCGGAAGAAACAACATAACTTTCTCGGATTTTTTAACACGAGTTGATGAAAAGACCGTTAATTCAGTTAAAATTCAAGGTAGAGTAATTGAAGGTACTTCAAATGACGGCTCTACTTTTAACACTTATGCTCCTGATTACCCTGATTTAGTAAATCGTCTTACTAGCAATGACGTTAATATTGAAGTCGTACCCCTTGAAACAAGAATGAATACATTTTTAGGTTTTTTAATTTCTTGGTTTCCGATGCTTTTATTAATAGGTGTTTGGGTTTTCTTTATGCGTCAAATGCATGGTGGTGGGAAAGCCATGGGGTTTGGAAAATCTAAAGCTAAATTATTATCAGATAAGGGACCTAAAGTTACGTTTAAAGATGTAGCCGGTATTAATGAGGCAAAAGAAGAATTAACAGAAATCGTCGATTTTCTAAGAGACCCTAGTAAATTTCAAAAGCTTGGCGGTAAAATTCCGAAAGGCTGCTTACTAATAGGGCTACCAGGAACGGGAAAAACCCTTTTAGCAAAAGCAATAGCCGGCGAGGCTAATGTGCCATTCTTTAGTATTTCAGGTTCTGATTTTGTTGAGATGTTTGTCGGAGTCGGTGCAAGCCGTGTACGAGATATGTTTGAACAAGGCAAACGCAATGCACCTTGTATTATCTTTATTGATGAGATTGACGCGGTAGGTCGCCATAGAGGTATCGGCATGGGCGGCGGTAATGATGAACGTGAGCAAACGCTTAACCAAATGTTAGTCGAAATGGACGGGTTTGAAACAAATGAAGGGGTTGTTATTATTGCAGCTACTAACCGCCCCGATGTTCTTGATCCGGCATTACTAAGGCCTGGAAGATTTGATCGACAAATTACGGTGTCTAATCCTGATATTGACGGCAGAGAACAAATATTACAAGTACATTTGAAAAAAATAAAATATAACTCTAAAGTTTTACCTAGAATTATTGCTAGAGGTACTCCTGGATTTTCAGGTGCCGAGCTTGCTAATCTAGTCAATGAAGCCGCTTTACTTGCTGCACGTCGCGGCAAAAAAGAAGTTGATATGACGGATTTAGAAGAAGCAAAAGATAAGGTTTTAATGGGCGTAGAGCGTCGTTCCATGGCTATGTCCGATGTAGAAAAAAAATTAACTGCTTATCATGAAGGTGGACATGCTTTGGTGGGGCTCTATTGTTCCGCTTCCGACCCTATTCATAAAGCTACTATTATACCAAGAGGTAGAGCTCTTGGAATGGTTATGAGATTACCGGAAAATGATCGTTTCTCCATGGCGCGTGATAAAATGAAAGCAGATATTGCGGTTGCCATGGCAGGCAGAGTAGCCGAAGAAATTATATTTGGTGAAGATAAAGTGACTTCAGGAGCATCATCCGATATAAAAATGGCAACTAGAATGGCAAAAGCTATGGTTACGGAATGGGGGCTAAGCGATGAAGTTGGACCGATATTTTATGGCTCTAACAATGAAGATTTATATGCTAGAAGAAGTAATGATGAGAGATCGGAAAAAACTTCTGAATTAATAGATTTTGAGGTGAAAAAAATTATTACCGAAGGATATAATTTTGCTAAAAATATTTTAACTAAGCATATCGATCAACTACACGTACTTGCAAATGCTTTAGTAGAATATGAAACATTATCAGGTCACCAAATTAAAAATTTACTCAGTGGTAAGTCTTTAGATTCTGAGGAGGAAAATAGCTTTCCTTTCGGTACTTCACCGGTTATTAAGGTAGATAAAGCAAAAACAACTAGAACTAAAAAAGAAAACACCGCTTCTTAAGCTTTAACAATATAATTTATGTATAAATTTATAGATTTATTTTGTGGTATTGGTGGCTTTAGAAAAGCTTTAGGAACAAAGGGACTTGAATGTGTTTTTTCCTCTGATATAGACAAAGATATATAAGAAGTATACAAAAGAAATTCCGGTGATAGGCCGCACGGTGATATTACGGAAATACCGGAAAACAAAATCCCTAAACATGATATTTTATGCGCCGGTTTTCCCCTATCAGTCTTTTAGTATTTTAGGTAAGAGGCTTGGTATAGGTGATAATAACAGTAGACTCTTTTATGGAATAATCAGAATGGCCACAATATCACAAACCTTATATATTATTACTTGAAAATGTTAAAAATATTCTGAATATTAATAATGGTAGCGTAATTGAAACTATAGACCAGAAATTAAATGAGATTGGCTATAAAGTATATAGAAATGTATTAAATGCTTCATTATTTGGAGTACCTCAAGCAAGAAAAAGAGTTTATTTTGTTTGTTTACGAAAGGATTTTAGCAGTGAATATACACTCAAATACGTAAAACCGAAAGAATCTTATGAAAGGATTTTTCTTGATGATATTTTAGAAAAGGATGTTGATAAAAGTTTATATATTAATAGAGATGATACTGTTTTAGATAAAACGCCGGTTAAAAAGCAATTAAAACCGATTAGAATCGGTTAGGTTAATAAAGGCGGTCAAGGTGAAAGGATTTATAGCCCTTACGGTCATTCAATAACTTTATCTGCTTTTGGTGGCTGCGTCGGTGCTACAACTAGTCTTTATTATATAAATGATAAAATCAGAAGATTATCAATTAATGAATGCAAGCGTCTGATGGGACTTCCTAAAAATCATTATGTTACAGGCGGGTTAAAGAGATATCAACAATTAGGTAATTCAGTAATTCCACAAATAATAGTGAATATATATGACTCAATAAGAGGAGTTTAATGGATAATGGAATATACTCGATGAACTTCAAAAATTGGCTATGTCGTCCTACAAGTACTGCGGTACTCACGTATTAAGTTATACGCTGCGTTCCTCGTCTTGTGAACACCTTGCTCTTTTTAAAGCCCATCTTCGTATATGGATTGCTAACTATAAATATGAGCAGGCATTGTTGTGTAACTAGTAAATGCTCTTTATGTCATTCCCGCGGAAGCGGGAATCCAATAAAACCTACAAAAAACTTGTTTTTTTAGATTTATTTTGTCAATAATAAGACTATTTTTTAGATTCCTGCTTCCGCAGGAATGACATTAGTGTCCACGTTGGCAACACCTTGTTGAGTAACTGTAAGTAGCATGACAACCTAGAAACATTAATGCTATCCACGCAACAGGTATGAAAGATTGTGCATTAGCTAATTATTTTGTATAGTTCTAAAAATAAATTTTAAGAGAGTACTTAAATGGCAGAGTTAAGATTACCGCCAAATTCAGTAGTAAAAAAAGGTAGGGAGCATAAAGCAAACGGGGAAATGCTAAAGCCTCGTAAAATAAAGATTTATAGATATAATCCTGACCTTGATGGGAATCCTACTGTCGATAGTTTTGAGATAGATTTAAGTAAAACCGGACCAATGGTTTTAGACGCTTTAATTAAAATCAAGAATGAGATTGATTCAACCCTAACATTTAGACGTTCTTGTCGTGAAGGAATTTGCGGTAGCTGTTCTATGAATATTGACGGCACAAATACTTTAGCATGTATTAAACCGATAGAAGACATATCGGGTGATATTAAAATCTATCCGCTTCCTCATATGAAAGTGGTAAAAGATTTAGTGCCTGACATGTCGCATTTTTATGCACAATATGAATCTATAGAACCTTGGCTTAGAACTGATAACCCTACCCCTTCAAATTCTGAAAGATTACAATCAATTAAAGACCGTGAAAAACTTGACGGTTTATATGAATGTATATTATGTGCTTGCTGCTCCACTTCCTGTCCTAGCTATTGGTGGAACGGCGATAAATATTTAGGTCCTGCAATTTTACTACAAGCATATAGATGGATTGCCGATTCAAGAGATGATCATACGGGCGAACGTCTTGAAGTTTTAGAAGACCCATTTAAGCTTTATCGTTGCCATACGATTATGAACTGTACTAAGACCTGTCCGAAAGGTCTAAATCCTGCTAAGGCTATCGGCAAGATAAAAACTTTAATTGCAGAACGTCATGGCGTGTGATTCTTAATTAATTATTTCTAAAAATGGTAAAATAATGAAAAAAGCAATTATTTTCTGTTGGCTATTTCTTAGTTCGATATCTTATGCTTTTGCTGTTGATTGCAATAATGCCCTAACACAAGGTGATATGAATTATTGTACCGGTTAAGAATATAAGAAAGTTGATGAGAAACTAAAATCAAATATATCAAGAAATATCAAAGCATATTTCAGACGAACAAGAAAAAGTTAATCTGCTTAAAAAATCCCAAAATTTATGGATTAAGTACCGAGATACCGAATGTGAGTTTCAGAGTTCCGGGGTTTATGGCGGTTCAGTATATCCAATGATACTGCTTATGTGTTTTACAGGAAGAACCGAAGAGCGCGTCAAAGAATTTGAAGCTATGCTGAAATGTGAAGAAGGCGACCTAAGCTGTCCATTTATAATCAAGACGCAGAACTGAGATTAATACATTATCTGTAATACTTTAAATAATGTTCCCATTTGTTTTGGGGATATTAGTCGTTCTACTTGCTTTTCTATTATTTGCGCTTGCTCATCGTTAAGCTTACCTTGCAATGTTTTACTACGTAATAAGATTCCGTTTTCTATTAAAAAATCTCGTTGCAACATTGTATCTATTACATTCATACTGCTATTTTTAGCAACCGTCTTTAATGCGTAAAAATCCACATGCGCCGATAAATCGACTTCTCCAAGGTTCTCAAGTATAGAGCAATATTTATGATTTTTAACTGCTTGCAGAGTTGGATTATATTGATATCTAGTTCTGTTATCTGGAGATATGTCATAGCTATAATCTATTATAAGGCAGCTGCCGCTTAGTTTTTTTAGATGCTTAGCTATAAATTTAATAATTTCTATCGATTTATAAGATTCTTCAAGTATTGCTCCGTCTTTTGCTTCAATATGAGTTCGCTGTAAATATTCTTGTAATTGCTTATTAACGCTCATTTTGTCGTATTTTATTCTTCCATCTACTGGTTGTACCACGAATATTCTTTCATACCACAATTCTTTGACTTTAATATATTGCTTTATCGGCATAGCATCAAAGAATTCATTAGCTATTATTATGGTAGGTTTTTTGGGTATATCTTCTACAAATGATAGATGTTTAATCGGTAAATTAGTATCTTGTAAATTAGACTTTTGATGGGCAATAAAATTTTGATTAATTTCTATTAGTTCAATCGATAAAGCTTTATAAAATTCCGGTACTAATTTTGCGGTACGTAGTAAATCACGCATTAATAAGCCTCGCCCAGGACCAAGCTCTACTAAACTAAGACTTTTCGGGCAACCGATTCTTTGCCACTCTTTGATACACCATAAGCCAATAACTTCACCGAATAGCTGCGAAATTTCAGGAGCCGTAACAAAATCACCTTCGCTAGCTAGCGTCCTTACTTGCTTATAATAGGAAGTAGGATTTAAGTTTAACACCTCCTGTATGAGAACATCGCAAGTAATATAGTCGTTTTGATCAATTAATTGTCTTATTTTGGATTCTATTGACATTTATTTCTATGTCTAAAATTTATAATATTTATAAGATTAAAAAAGGATGCTAATCTTATTTCAAAATGATTTTATTTTTGAGCTTACATATTTACATCAATTTAATAAAAATAATTTCAAAAAATTAATATTTAATATCTTAATTTAAACTTTTGCTTCTATACTAGTTAAGTAATGTTAATATAAAAAGCTAAATATTATGCCTAAAGAAAAAACAGGTGATAATAAACCACATCCAAGAATGGATATGCAGGCAATGCTAGATTGTCAAGAACACGAGTTAAACCAAGCAAAAAAATAGCAAGCAAAACCTGCAAAACCAAGAATGGAGATGCAGACAACGTTAGATCGGCAGTGTCCCCCGTATTGCAGCTTAGCATGAATAGTCTATAATCCTCAAACAGTAATAAGAGAGAATTATAGTTAAGGAGTTATGGCAAGAATAGATGTTAAGTGTAGATATTGTAACGACACAGAAAAAGTAGTAAAGGCGGGATATTCAATTTCAAAACAACAGAGATATCAATGCAAGCAGTGTAATCGATATTTTTAACTGTAATATATTAATAATGCCTCTAAGCCTGGAGTCAAGACTCAGATAGTAGATATGTCAATCAATGGCTCTGGAGTTAGGGATACAGTAAGAGTATTAAAAGTGGGTATCAATACGGTTATCCGTGTTTTAAAAAAATCTAGCGTTAAAAAAGATAAATCATTCTATCAATACGATAGAAGTAATTATTGCTCCTGAAATAGATGAACAATGGTCTTATGTACAGAATAAATCCAAACAAAGATGGCTTTGATATTCTTTGGATAAGATTTTGTTAAAAGTAGTTGCTTATACTTTTGGTACAAGATGTGATAGCACATCAGAATCATTACTGAAAAAAACTGGAGGATTTTAAGGTTACTTTTTACTTTACAGATGGATAGGGAAGTTATGCTAGGTTATTAGATCCCAAAAAACACATTGTTAGTAAAAAATATACTCAACGGATAGAACGGAGGGCCGCACCTCCATTTTGCAGATGTGGGTATTAAATGCTATACGTTCAATAAGAGTTCCGATGACTTTATCATGAATATCCAATGACTTGGAAAAACAAATTGTTTTACGTGTCAGTCTTTTGCATCTTGTTCTAAGATTTAAGTTACCCCGTTCTATCCGTTGAGTATATTTTTTACTAACAATGTGTTTTTTGGGATCTAATAACCTAGCATAACTTCCCTATCCATCTGTAAAGTAAAAAGTAACCTTAAAATCCTCCAGTTTTTTTCAGTAATGATTCTGATGTGCTATCACATCTTGTACCAAAAGTATAAGCAACTACTTTTAACAAAATCTTATCCAAAGAATATCAAAGCCATCTTTGTTTGGATTTATTCTGTACATAAGGCCATTGTTCATCTATTTCAGGAGCAATAATTACTTCTATCGTATTGATAGAATGATTTATCTTTTTTAACGCTAGATTTTTTTAAAACACGGATAACCGTATTGATACCCACTTTTAATACTCTTACTGTATCCCTAACTCCAGAGCCATTGATTGACATATCTACTATCTGAGCCTTGACTCCAGGCTTAGAGGCATTATTAATATATTACAGTTAAAAATATCGATTACACTGCTTGCATTGATATCTCTGTTGTTTTGAAATTGAATATCCCGCCTTTACTACTTTTTCTGTGTCGTTACAATATCTACACTTAACATCTATTCTTGATCTACACTTAACATATATTCTTGCCATAACTCCTTAACTATAATTCTCTCTTATTACTGTTTGAGGATTATAGACTATTCATGCTAAGCTGCAATACGGGGGCACGACCTGCTAGGTTATTAGATCCCAAAAAACACATTGTTAGTAAAAAATATACTCAACGGATAGAACGGGGTAACTTAAATCTTAGAACAAGATGCAAAAGACTGACACGTAAAACAATTTGTTTTTCCAAGTCATTGGATATTCATGATAAAGTCATCGGGACTCTTATTGAACGTATAGCATTTAATACCCACATCTGTAAAATGGAGGCACGATCGTTAGATCGTGTAAAAACAATGATACAGGATCTTAAAAATCATTACCTACAAAATCGAAAGATTCTAAAGGTTATGTAGAACGATTTAAACAAGCGATTACAAAATTTAATAATAAAGGGAATTCAAGATAGTCTCTTAGACCTAATTATTAAATAAACGCCTAGCAAAAGTAGTGGTATAGATAAAATCTGTCCCATAGTTATGCTATCTAAAATAAACCCGATTTGCACGTCAGGCTCTCTAAATATTTCAATAATTATTCGGAAAAGAGCATAAAGTGTTAAAAATAGCCCTGAGTTTAAAGCATATTTTTCAAGTGTTTTGTGCTTAAATGTTGCGTATGCTAAAATACAAAATAATACTAAACCTTCAAAAAAAGCTTCATATAATTGACTAGGGTGACGGGGCTGTAAATAACTATTTGGAAAAATAATACCAAAAGAAGAATCTGTAATGCGTCCATATAATTCACCGTTAATAAAATTAGCGATTCTACCTAAAAATAATCCGATAGGTACTACCGGTGCTATTATGTCCGTGAGACTTAAAAAATTAATTTTATATTTTCGACAAAACAAATAAGCGGCAATAATTACTCCTAAAGCTCCGCCATGGAAAGACATCCCGCCTTCATAAGTTTTTAAGATATCTATTGGGTTCGAAAAATATCTAGAAGGGTTATATAATAAAACAAATCCTAATCTACCCCCGACTATTATTCCTATGACGGCATAAGTAATGAAATCTTCTAGATTTTTTTTGGTAATTTGAGGTTTAAATTTTTCTATAATTTTGTTTGCATAGAACCAACCTAGTAAAATTCCTACTACATATGAAAGGGAATACCAAGATATAGCAAATGGACCTATAGCAAAAATAATTGGATTAATATTAGGAAATGTCATAGATAAATAAGTTATTTAGTTCTTTTGAGTTAAAATTATTGATAAAAATAAAATTTTTAGTAATAATAAAAAAGATTTATATTTTATAATAATGATGATAGGTAAAATATGCAATATTTAATGGATCTATATCATACCTCAAGTACGGAGTTAGTATTATTATTTGTTATGTTAGTATCCCTTATACCGGTGATATTTCTAATTAAAAGATTAATTTTTATTCCTATAAAAAATTATTTAGCTAGACATCATTATGATGATTATGAAAGGATGCTAAAAAAATATCCTATATTTCGTTACTTATTACACACTTTATTAGCAATTTACTTTGTATGTTGGGGAAATATTTTTCATCCTACTTCTTTTAAAGCGCATGTATTACTCGGAATCAAAGATACTGTAGTAATCTTATATACTAGTATACCTGTGACGTTGTTATTATTAACGCTTATAGATGCTTTTGCAGATCTGTATCACAATAGGATCAAAGCCGTTACAAAAAATGCACCGCTTAGCTTATATTTTCAAATACTAAAAATTATTGTTATAATTATCGCTGTAATGGTAACTATTTCATATGTATTAAATATTTCGCTTAGTGCATTTTTAACAAGTTTAGGTGCAGCCGCGGCTATTTTAACATTTGTTTTCAAAGATACTGTTTTAGGATTACTTGCAAGCTTGCAACTAACTACTCAAGAAATTATTAATATTGGAGACTGGGTACGTATAGGGGAAATTGAAGGAACAGTTGAAAAAATTACTATTTCTGTAGTAACAATTAGGAATTTTGATCAATCTATTTCTACAGCTCCTACTTACAGCATTTTAAATTCTAACGTAACTAATTATCGAGGAATTAGTGAATCAGGAGCAAGAAGGGTAAAGAGAGTGTTTAATATTAATATGACAACTATTAACTTCTGTGACGCTACTATTTTAAAAGAACTAAAAAAATCTCCTTATATATCAAATGATGTAATAGATAAAATCACTCTTGATAAAGAAGAGAAGGATTTAACTAATATAAAGCTATTCAAATTATACGTTCAGGAATATCTAAAAAATAATCCGGCAGTTTATACCGAAGGATTTACTTTTTTAGTAAGACAACTTGAACCTACAATTAACGGGTTGCCTGTAGAAATATATATCTTCATTAAAGAAGTGAATTTAGTAGGTTATGAAAATATACAAGACAATATTTCTGAACATTTAATTTCTATACTTCCTGAATTTAAATTAAAAATATTTCAGAATGTAGGAGTGGTATAATATATCCGAAGTAAAATGAAAAGTAGTAAAAATAAAAAAATAAATTAAATCTTTTTAGAAATCTTCGCAGAGCCTAAGATGGGAGGGAAGTAGCCTTTCATCCTGGATATTTACTACTTTTGAAAGAAAAGAAGTATTATATACTACTTGATTATTTTCTCTAAATGCTTTAAAACTTAAAGCTTTAAAAATATGAAAATTTAAGACCTAGGAATGAATAATAATATAATTAATTTAATAGCCGCTATTGTACTATCTTTAAGTATAATTTTCGGTTGGCAATATTTTGTCGTAAAACCTGAACAAAAAAAACAGCAACAGCAACTAGCAGCGCAGAAAGTAGAAAATTTAAAGAAGCAAAAGTTAAAAGCTTTAGTTGAGCCTGCATCTGATATTGTTGTTCAAGAAGAAAAGGGGGGGCGGCGTATTAAAATAGAATCTGAATCGCTCACCGGCTCTATTTCATTAAAAGGGCTTAGATTTGATGATTTAATATTAAAAAAATATAAGCAAGATTTATCTAAAGATAGCCCTGATGTGGTATTATTTTCACCTACTAATACCGAGAATTCTTATTTTGCCGAAATTGGCTTAGTTAGTAATTTATCTAGTGCAAAACTTCCTAATAACGATACTATATGGAATAGTGACGGTGAAATATTAGGTCCTGAAAAGCCCGTTAATTTATTTTGGGTTAATGAAGACAGAGTTAAGTTTTTAGTTACTATCACGGTCGATAAAAACTATTTATTTACTATAGAACAAACCATCGTTAATAATAGCGATGAAGAACTTTCTGTGCAATCTTACGGTTTAATAAACCGTAAATATACTTCTGTTGAAAAAGCGGTGAATATATTACATCAAGGACCTATCGGTTGTATAGATGAAAGCCTTAAAGAATATTCATATGATGATATTAAAGATAAGAAAAGCGAGAAATTTGCAGTAGGTAAGGTTGATTGGATAGGAATTACCGATAAATATTGGTTGTCTGCATTAATTCCCGATAAATCAAGTAATTATAGTTCAAATTTTAATTATGTTCTTAAACAAGGCATTGAAAAATATCAAGTAGATTTTATTTCACCGGTACAAATAATAAAACCCGGCGAAAATTTTTCCATTAAAAGCAGAATTTTTGCCGGAGCAAAAAAAGTAGACTTACTCGATAAATATGAAAAACAATATGATATTAAATTATTCGATAGAGCTATTGATTTCGGTTGGTTCTATGTAATTACTAAACCGGTCTTCTACGCCATGAATTTTTTCTATGGTTATGTCGGTAATTTTGGGATTAGTATATTAATCGTTACGGTTATAATTAAGCTGCTAATGTTCACTTTAGCCAATAAATCTTATCGTTCGATGAAAAAAATGAAAAATTTACAGCCGGAAATCGATAGGATAAAAAATTTATACAGTGGTGATAAAGCACGTTTAAATCAAGAAATTATGGCTTTATATAAGAAAGAAAAAGTAAATCCGGTAGCAGGTTGTTTGCCTATACTTGTTCAAATACCCGTATTTTTCTCTATATATAAAGTATTGTATGTAACTATTGAAATGCGACAAGCTCCGTTTTATGGCTGGATTAAAGACTTGTCCGCGCCTGACCCCACTACTATTTTTAATTTATTCGGCTTATTGCCATTCTCGCCGCCGTCATTTTTAACGATTGGAGCATGGCCTATTTTAATGGCTACCACTATGTTCTTACAGCAAAGAATGAGTCCTGAACCTGCGGACCCCGTGCAAGCTCAAGTAATGAAATTTATGCCGTTAGTTTTTTTAGTGATGTTTAGTAGTTTTCCTGTAGGACTTTTAATATATTGGTCTTGGAATAATATTTTATCTATAATACAACAATACTATATTAATAAATTTAACTAAAGCGAATAGCGAATTATTGCATAATCCGCTATTCGTTATAAAATTGTTTTTTTTAGTAAAAACTAATAATTTCTTTACTGAATATAATAATATATTATTTAGAAATCGGGGTGATTACGTCAAGCGTCAATTTCTACAACTTTTAAATCAATAGAAAATATTTTATTGGCGATAATGAATTAATGAGAATAGACAAAAATTTACCTAATTATCTGACTATTGCTCGAATAATGGTAATTCCGGTTATTATATTGGCATTTTACGTAAATAATCCGCTTGCACGTAAATTAGGGGCGCTATTATTTGTTTTAGCTAGTATTACGGATTTTTTTGACGGTTATATTGCAAGAAGATATAATTTAGTTACGAGCTTTGGTAAGATGTTTGACCCTATAGCAGATAAGCTACTCGTAGGCTGTGCTATCATAATGCTACTAAAAAAAGATAATATAGATGAAATACCGTGTTTATTGATTTTAGCACGAGAGTTTTTAGTTAGCGGTCTTCGAGAGTTTTTAGCTTTAGTAAAAGTTAGTGTGCCTGTATCAAGACTTGCTAAGGTAAAAACTTTTTTACAAATGTTTGCTTTATCGATATTGATATTGGGCTCAAAGGGTTCAGGCATTATTTATTTAGATATAGTAGGAGAAATAATTTTGTGGATTGCTGCTTTTCTAACAATCATCACAGGTTATTCTTATTTTAAAGCATGTAAGAAATATTTTTAAATAGGATAGTTTTATGATATATGTAAAATATGTAATTTTGGGATTAATTATGGTGTCTAGCTTAAATCTTTACGCTGCTAACAAAGATATAATTGCTGATAAAAAAGTTATAAAGGTAGAAGTAAGTAAAGAGCATTTAAAAACATTAAACGAAGCCTCTACTCTTTTAATTAGCTGTGTAGATTTTAGGTTAATAGATGAAACCGATAAATTAATGAAACAGTTGGGGTTAGAAGATAATTTTGATAAAGTATCACTGCCCGGTGCATCGCTTGCACTCGTCAACGAGAAATATACTTACTGGGGAAAAACAATAGAAGATACAATAGGAATTTTACAGCAGTTACATAATATTAAACAAATTGTGTTCCTTGACCATAGAGATTGCGGAGCTTATAAGATACTTGTAGGTCAAGAATATTTAAAAACACGTGAAAAAGAAACGACAGAGCATACAAAAATTTTAAATAAAGCACGTAACATAATCAGAGAAAAATTCCCCCAATTAAAGGTTTATACTTTCTTAATGGGTGTTGACGGTGTAGTAGAGCAGATTTATGAAAAGAGTGAATAAGCTGTTATTTAATGGTATTGCTTGTATAGATACCAAAACCGTCATTGCGAGGAAAATTACGAAGTAATTGACGGAACAACCTCAAGAGTTTGTTATTATTTCATATGTAATAGCTGAGATTCAATCTTACATTTAGTAAAATAAGATAAGTATTAAATAGAGGATTAGAAATGAATCTAAATCAAAAAATAATAAAGCCAAAAATAGGATTACTGGGATTAGCTAGGAGTCTTGGAAGTATATCGTCAGCGTGTAAAGCTATGGGATACAGCAGGGACAGTTATTATAGGTTCAAAGAGCTATATGAAACTGGGGGAGAAGAGGCGTTATATGAGATTAGCCGGAAGAAGCCAATTATAGCAAATAGAGTTGATCCTGCGGTAGAGAGAGCAGTATTAGATATGGCGGTAGAATACCCAGCTTATGGTCAGATGCGAGTATCAAATGAGCTTAAAAAGACTGGTATTCTTGTATCACCTGGGGGGTTAGATCAATTTGGCTACGTAATGATTTAAATAATATCAATAAAAGACTTAAAGCATTAGAAGTAAAAATGGCTCAGGATGGTATTGTTCTTACCGAAGCTCAGTTACAAGTATTAGAGAAACGGCGTAGCGAGAAAGAAGCTCATGGAGAAATAGATACACAGCATCCAGATTATCTAGGATGCCAAGACACATATTATGTAGGTAATTTTAAAGGTATAGACAAGGTATATTCTCAGGTATTTATTGATAGCTATACTAGGGTTACAGATGCTAAATTATATACTGATAAAACAGCTCTTACCGCTACTGACATGCTTAATGATAGAGTACTGCCGTGGTATGAGAGTCAGCAAATACCAGTACTTCGTATTCTAACTGATAGAGGTGGTAAATATAAGGGCAATATAGAGTATCATGCTTTTGAATTGTTCTTAAGCATTGAGGGTATTGAGTATACTACTACTAAAGCATATTCTCCTCAAACAAATGGTATGTGTGAACGCTTTAATAAAACTATAAAACAAGAATTCTTTGATACAGCTATGCGTAAAAAGATTTATACTGATCTTGATGATCTACAACTAGATC
This sequence comes from Rickettsia endosymbiont of Cantharis rufa, assembly GCF_964026445.1. Lineage (NCBI taxonomy): Bacteria > Pseudomonadati > Pseudomonadota > Alphaproteobacteria > Rickettsiales > Rickettsiaceae > Rickettsia > Rickettsia endosymbiont of Cantharis rufa. Next base: position 73,039 of record NZ_OZ032150.1, on the reverse strand, counting down.
TTGATATTTGGTTAGAGCATTACAATAACGAAAGATCACATTCCGGTAAATATCGCTATGGTAAAACGCCTATGCAGGCTTTTATGGATAGTAAAAAGTTAGATGTTGAAAAGAATAACGAAATCTTATATCTTGAATACTCATCTGACAGTCATAACTTATCAGACATTCAGATATAGTTTTTATAGTGTCTGTAGGATTAGATCTTGATTTCTACAGTTTATACTCCTCTCTTGATAATCAACTTACATTTAATAAAATAGCCGCAAAATATAAAGACCTTGAACTAAAATTTAATAATACAGGAGAGGATGAAATCTCATATCTGCTTAGCCTTAAGGATATACCTGGTGATTACAATGAAGATTCTAGCAATATATTAGGTGCTTGTTATAATTCTTCAGACTATACGAAAACTATAGAATAAACAAAAATTTAATATCTCTTAATACAATTTAATAGACAAGCTAAAATGAGGTGTTAGTATAAAACTAAATATATATTTAATTATGCATTAGATATGAAAAATGATCATATTTCTGAAGATACCAAAAAAATCGCCGATCAAATAAAAGATGCATTAATGGGTATTAGTGACGATCTTGTACTTGAGAGTAAAGAAGTAGAAGAAATTTTTGAAGAATTAAGTCAAAATGAAGAGTTTGAGTATGAGATAGAGCGGGTACTTGCTATCTTAAATGAACAGATTATGGATTTGACTCAACTTCAAAGCCAAATTATCTTATTAATCCGTAAATATTTAGGTAAAACTAAAAACTTAAAGCTTAAAATGCTTAAAATGGATGAGAATCTCATTAACAAGAATGTTGCCGAAGTCAGTAATTATTTAATGCATCAACATTCTAAAATCGTTAGAGATGCTAATAAAAACCTCGCAAACCCAAAAGATAAATTACAAGGCATAACGCGGCAAGCTAAAATAGACTTAAAGCGTTTAATAAAAAGCTTTGCCGTTTATCAAGTTTATATGTTTATGAATCCAAAAAGAATAGCAGGCGAAACGAAGGTAATGAATTTTGCTTATAATATGATCAGAGGCGGGATGAAACTCGCTAAAAAATATGAAGGTGGCAAGAAAAAAGATATTAAATCATATTCTCCTAAACTTATTAAAAAACTTGAAAAAGCTCATACCGGCTTTAAAAAAAGCGGCGGTATATCAATTTAACTATTGTATATTTTTATAAAGATTTTATTCTGTGTAGAAATCAAGATCTAATCCTACAGACACTATAAAAACTATATCTGAATGTCTGATAAGTTATGACTGTCAGATGAGTATTCAAGATATAAGATTTCGTTATTCTTTTCAACATCTAACTTTTTACTATCCATAAAAGTCTGCATAGGCGTTTTACCATAGCGATATTTACCGGAATGTGATCTTTCGTTATTGTAATGCTCTAACCAAATATCAAGATCTAGTTGTAGATCATCAAGATCAGTATAAATCTTTTTACGCATAGCTGTATCAAAGAATTCTTGTTTTATAGTTTTATTAAAGCGTTCACACATACCATTTGTTTGAGGAGAATATGCTTTAGTAGTAGTATACTCAATACCCTCAATGCTTAAGAACAATTCAAAAGCATGATACTCTATATTGCCCTTATATTTACCACCTCTATCAGTTAGAATACGAAGTACTGGTATTTGCTGACTCTCATACCACGGCAGTACTCTATCATTAAGCATGTCAGTAGCGGTAAGAGCTGTTTTATCAGTATATAATTTAGCATCTGTAACCCTAGTATAGCTATCAATAAATACCTGAGAATATACCTTGTCTATACCTTTAAAATTACCTACATAATATGTGTCTTGGCATCCTAGATAATCTGGATGCTGTGTATCTATTTCTCCATGAGCTTCTTTCTCGCTACGCCGTTTCTCTAATACTTGTAACTGAGCTTCGGTAAGAACAATACCATCCTGAGCCATTTTTACTTCTAATGCTTTAAGTCTTTTATTGATATTATTTAAATCATTACGTAGCCAAATTGATCTAACCCCCCAGGTGATACAAGAATACCAGTCTTTTTAAGCTCATTTGATACTCGCATCTGACCATAAGCTGGGTATTCTACCGCCATATCTAATACTGCTCTCTCTACCGCAGGATCAACTCTATTTGCTATAATTGGCTTCTTCCGGCTAATCTCATATAACGCCTCTTCTCCTCCAGTTTCATATAGCTCTTTGAACATATAATAACTGTCCCTGCTGTATCCCATAGCTTTACACGCTGACGATATACTTCCAAGACTCCTAGCTAATCCCAGTAATCCTATTTTTGGTCGCGCCCCCGTATTGCAGCTTAGCATGAATAGTCTATAATCCTCAAACAGTAATAAGAGAGAATTATAGTTAAGGAGTTATGGCAAGAATATATGTTAAGTGTAGATCAAGAATAGATGTTAAGTGTAGATATTGTAACGACACAGAAAAAGTAGTAAAGGCGGGATATTCAATTTCAAAACAACAGAGATATCAATGCAAGCAGTGTAATCGATATTTTTAACTGTAATATATTAATAATGCCTCTAAGCCTGGAGTCAAGACTCAGATAGTAGATATGTCAATCAATGGCTCTGGAGTTAGGGATACAGTAAGAGTATTAAAAGTGGGTATCAATACGGTTATCCGTGTTTTAAAAAAATCTAGCGTTAAAAAAGATAAATCATTCTATCAATACGATAGAAGTAATTATTGCTCCTGAAATAGATGAACAATGGTCTTATGTACAGAATAAATCCAAACAAAGATGGCTTTGATATTCTTTGGATAAGATTTTGTTAAAAGTAGTTGCTTATACTTTTGGTACAAGATGTGATAGCACATCAGAATCATTACTGAAAAAAACTGGAGGATTTTAAGGTTACTTTTTACTTTACAGATGGATGGGGAAGTTATGCTAGGTTATTAGATCCCAAAAAACACATTGTTAGTAAAAAATATACTCAACGGATAGAACGGGGTAACTTAAATCTTAGAACAAGATGCAAAAGACTGACACGTAAAACAATTTGTTTTTCCAAGTCATTGGATATTCATGATAAAGTCATCGGAACTCTTATTGAACGTATAGCATTTAATACCCACATCTGCAAAATGGAGGTGCGGCCCTTTTGCCTTCGGATGTCTTAAAGCTTTTTTTATACGTAATATTTAACTTATTTAATGCTTTATGTATCCCTGATTTACTAACTCCTAACCGCTCAGCCCTTTCATATTGGTATGCATCACTATATTACTCTACGCCTACCTTCAATCTATCAAGCGGTATTTTTGTTGAATCTTTATTTCTACTTCTTAAGGGCGATATTCTTTTTGTCCATACAAATACTCTATTCTTTCCTATTCCAAAACGTTTTGATATTGATGCAAAACTCATCTTCTTTTTTTCTTGATTGCTGAAACTTTCTTTCTAAAGTCTACTGAATATGTTATTACAATGATTTATTTTAATTACTCCATCTTATTGTAACTGCTTTATAGAGGTTTGGTTATATACCGCTTTGCCTCATATTCCGCATGATTTGCCTGTTTAAACCTTTCGTCTCGCCGAGTAATATTGCGGCTGCAAAATTCCCTTTATCCTTACCTAGCTCCCCTATTAAATTATTATAAATATAAGAACGCGCTCTATAAATAAAAACTATCAAAATTTGTCTCAAGGCGCTCTATAATTTGCGGCTCGACATCGCATAGCCGTTTGCTCCTATATCAGATAAATAAGTATAAATCCGAAGTCATACCCCGCGGGGAATATACTATTTTGCGGCTTATAGAGCTTAGTGAGCAAAGTAATCCGATCATTTGCCCTAATTTCCTGTATATATTTCTTCGGTATACTAATCTTTATTTTTCTTAAATTATTATCGATTTTCTGTATCCCTAATTCATTTAATACCACTTGCCCTTCTGTAATAGTTGGTCTATCGATTCTATATTACCGCTAATTTTAGTGATTATCGATTTATAAAGCATCTCACTGCGCAAATTTGCCACACGATATTTAGAGATAAATATGCCAAAAATATAGGCAATAATCAGCTTAAAAAAAGAATTGTAAAAATATATCAGAATTTCTTCTATAAGTTAAAATCAAAAAGAGAAAGAAAATAGTGAAAATTACTTTGAATGAAAGCTCAAAATCAAGCGAAAAATAAACAATAATACCACAAATAAAACTAACGAAATACCAAGTATTTAAATTATTATACTCTGCTTCCAAAGTTATTTTAAAATATTGTGGTATTTTTAATCAAAAGTTGAAAACGCACTATATGTTATATTTTCAATAATTAGAGCAAGATTTCTTATAATTAAGAGTTAAGATGGATTAACTTATATATTGCTCTTTATTAACTTACTTATTATAATGCCGAAGTTTATATAAATAAATATTAATTTTAATTGAGGTATTTGTAATGAGTAAGTTAATAGAACAAAACCAACCAAAAAAATCAAGATTTTTAAAATATTCTCTCTTTGCCTCTATTTCAGTAGGAGCAATAATTGCAATGCCTTTTGAAGGAATGGCGAGTAATGGCAGCACAGAAAGCCTAGTAAGTTTAAGCGAAGAAGATCATAGTAACTCTATAAAGAATGACAATGTTATCAACATATTAAAAAATCGTCCTAAATCTTTTGGTGCTAGTAATAATAAGAGAAAAAGACCTCCTGCTAGAAGCAAAACATTTGTAGGCAGTGAAAAAATAGAACAAAGTCAAGATACTTATACTTCTGAACCGACAGCGCAAACGCTTCAAAAACCAGAGATTATAATAACAGCATCTTCGTCTACTGTTAGCCCAGCTTCAAATAGTTTTGCTACTGCATCTACTATCCAAAATACTACCCTATTATCAGCTCCACAATCACCGGAACATATTTATCAAAATACACCGCCAAGTACTACGGTATCATCACCGAGTACTTCATATCAGCCTACTCCAAAATCTAAACCAAATGATGGTGTAAGGGCTAATACATCGCAAAAGCCAAAGGTGGCACGAAAGATATTGTTTAGCGAGCCGCAACAGACAGTACAATTTAGTAAACCAGCAGCTCCTCCGAAGCCGATAGTATCTGTGCAATTTTCTACAAAAAGAATCAGTACTGAAGTTGCAGCGAAAATGGTAAATAATATATCACGAGTTAATGAGACGATAGGAATCAAGTTAGCTGAAGTAGAATCAGCAATTAAAAATACCCAAGGAAGAGAAAATAAAAAATCATTGCAGAAGTTGCATAAGCAGCTAACTTCATCACAAAAAACAATAGAAACACTAAAGTCAAAAGCTGAAGAGATAGAAAAAAAAATAAGAATACTATCTGATAAAAATAATAATTTAGCTGACCTTAGCAAAGGAGCAAGGTTAAAAAACGATCAAGAGCGAATGGTATATAAAATAAAAATATGTAAGAATGAAAACAAAGTAAAGAAACTTGAAGAAGAGTTAACAAGTAAAAACAATGAAGCAGATGAGTTATCTCAAAAAATATATATTTCAGTAAATAAGGTAGTTTTAACAGAACCTCAAGACAAAGCTCCGGTTACAGAGATACCGAAAGCTGGAATATTCCTAAATCAGCAGCAACAACTAGATGTATTTGCTCAACAGCAGAGGGTCGATGCTGCTAGACAAGCTGAAGTTAGTAGAAAGAAAGCAGGAGCAGATAAAGTAAGAAAAAATAGTGCGAGATACAAAGATCTGATAAATGGAAACAAGGGAGCTCAATTAGAACAAAATCAACAACATGTTGCTGTAGAAAAAACAAAAAAGCAGCAACAAGCAGGGAATAAGCAAAGATCAGGAGGAGAAAAGGAAAAAAAAGAAGAAAATCAGCGAAAAGAAAAAGCGCGAGATATAGTGAATATCAGGGAAGATATTGTAGCGAAAATGCAGCAAATATTAAATACTGGTACAACATTACAAATAACATTGCATAAGCTACAAGAATTAAAAGCAGAAGCTATAGAAGATAAAAAGAAAAAACAAGAAGCACGAAAGCTGTTATCAGAAATAAAAAAACAAGAAAAAGCTATAAAAACAGCAGCAGATCAAGCTCAGGGAATATTAAAAAAAGCGGAAGAAGAAACAAGTAGAACAGGGATACAAAAGCTGCAAACAAAAATGAACGGTTATTATGAAACAGTAACAAATGGTAAGATTGCCGTAGATATACAAAATCTAGAGAGATTATTTCTTACTCCGTCAACAACTTCTTCTGCTACGACTATTCCTACTTATCAGAATCAGCAACAGCCAAAAGTAGAACCAGTGATACCCTTAACACCTGAAGTTCAAAAAATTCTAAATAACCAGGAGAATGACGGGTACGAAGTGCCAATACAAGGTAAGCAGCAAACTTATACAACATCATTGTCGACAGACCCTAAAAGTATGGACTCGGGCTTTGCGAGCAGAGCTTCAGATACTGGGTTTAGTTCAAACCATAATAGTAATAAAGCATACAATTTTGAAGAAAAATCAGAAGTGTTACAAACGGCGACTACGGATGAAAGCTTGAGATCTAAGAAAAATTGGAAATATTCTGCACCATATTCCTCAAGTTCAGAGTTTGACAAAAAGCAATTAGAGTATTTAGATTTAGCTGACAACATATCTACTCAAAATCCAAAACAATCTGATATATTAGAAGCTCTTGATTTAATAACACCAAAACAAAAGACAACGGCTGCTAAAAGTGACTCATTTAGGAAAAGTAATGTAAGTGGGGGTATTCCGGAGATACAACAATCGCAGTCAGAAAAAATACATACTGAAACTTTAGATATGCAGAATGATCTAGGGCTAGATTCACATTCACAAGAAGGATGTTTTGATTCAGGCTTTTTTAGGAGTTTAGAAAGTCAAAATTTGTCGTCAGCTTATGATTTCGAGCCACCAGCGAGTTGTAGTGCAGCGTATAACCAAAGAATGAATACGAACGCTAAAGATGCACCTCAAGAAACTTTAACTGAAAACTCAGCTTCTAGTGAGAAAAAACAAGGTAGTGTAGTAAAGGGAGCTGTATCAGAAGTAGGATCAATTTTGCAAACAAATGATGCAGAGAACAGAGAAAGGAAAAGGGACGGGGAAACTTCAAAGCAAAGTACAGTAGATCAAGAGGTTGGATTTGGACAAGATTTGGGAAATGAGTATCATAAGGAGTCTGGTTTAAGTATAGATAGTAGGTTAATAAAAAAAGCAACTCACCTTATAAGCTTGTTAGATGCAAAGAGAACCGAAATACAGCAAACAACCAGTCCTTTACAGCAAAAATCACTTAATTCTGCTTTACGAGAAATAGAAAATGATTACCAAGAAGCAATTAAAATCTCTCAAGAATTACAACAAAGATTAATACATAAACCGGAAAATGCAAAAGCATATAATGCAAAAGCAGAAAAAAAATTGGACGATATTAAAAACAGAGCGGATAAACATTTTAATAATATAGAAACAGATGCGGATGTTGGATTTAATCCAAATTGGGGTAAAGGTACATATTATACACAAATTGGGAAAGAACTTTCGTTTGAATTGTCTGCTTTGAAAGCTTTCGGGTATCAAAATAATATTAATCAGATATTAAGCGATGTTGCTAGAGCAGATAGTATAAAACGCCCTATATTATTTCAGAATCTACTAAAAGATTTAGAAAAAAGAAATCAGGAGGCTGAGGAGGTAGCAAAGCAAGCCATGTTGGATGCAAAAAATAATCCAGATGATAATAAAGCAAGAGAGCAAGTAGCATTATTGGATGAATTATTGTATAACTATAATAAGGATATAAAATTAGTTAAAAAAGCTTCAGAGGATAACAAAGAGAAGAATAGGGAGAATAATAATGTACGAAAACCGTTAGAATATTTGGACCTCGCACTTAAAGCAAAGCTTGCACCTCTAAGAGAATATGATGATTTAGATGAGGACTTCAAAAAAGTGACTGCTTCTAAGAAAGATGCTGAAGCAGAATATCATGCATCACGTAATCAAAATCCAAATACAGACTCAGATAATGATCCAGAACTTACGAAGTCAGCTACAAAACATGCGGATCTAGAGAAAGAACAGTTACAGCTAGAACAAGAGATGAAACCAAGTATGGAAGGACATACATCTTATTTGTTTGATGATGAGGTTTATTCATCCCCAAATAGGTCGGGGTTTTCACGACCACAAGACACAGATGCGATATATGCTGCATTTGATTCGCCAAATAATGGAAACAACTATTCAGCTGAGGATAAACCGGTATTTTCACGTTCATCTTCGGTTAGTATAAGCAGTATACTTAGCGATGCAGGGTCAAATCTACCCCGCTCATCTTCAGTTAGTAGCTTAAATAATTCAAGTAGCCCTAATATTATGGAATTAGGGGAATTAGAATCTAAACATGAAAAAATAGCCAATGATTATAAAGCTAAGGAATTAGAATTAGATACCCTAAAGCAAGATGATCCAAAATTTGAGGAGTTAATGCTCGAAGTCTTCAAAATGTCAAAAGACAAGATTTGGTTAGAAGGGGAGATAAAGCGTCTAGATACGGAATCTAAATCTGAGGAAGCTGAGAGTAAGTCGGTATTTTCACGTTCATCTTCGGTTAGTATAAGCAGTATACTTAGCGATGCAGGGTCAAATCTACCCCGCTCATCTTCAGTTAATAGCCTAAACAGCTTATCTAGTGACAAGGACTTATCATGCGATAACACAGGAGATATAGGAGTAGGTCATAGATATGGAGCCGAGGATAGCTGTTCAACTCCAGACCAGTCATGTTCAAAGACAGCCAATATTAGCAATAAAAATCCAAATGAAGTTAAATTAGCTCTTCTACGGACATATCAAATGGCAGTAACAGTTAAAAGGCAAGAACTGGAACAATTACCAAGTACAAGCTCGGGAGCTAATCAAAACGCTCAGCAGATTAAAAAGCTGAAAGAAGAAGAAGTAACTATGCATGATGCTATAAATGCCTGTATAACAGATCCATCAAAATTAAATGATGTTTCTCTTGAAGAAATAAACGAAGCACTTAAGAAATTGAGTTCGGGAATTCCCGAATCAATTATTAATGTCTTTGGATCCAGAACTCAGAAAGATCCTGAAGATTTAGCGTCGAGTGGCAAATCGGAATCTACCTTACCTACCGAAGGTGAAGAGTCAGAAGACAAAGAAGTGACAGACGTAAGTAGAGAATTACCTTTATTACCTGTATCAAGTAATGATTGCGCATTACCATTAGGTGACGGTAGCAAAGACGAGGAAGGTGATGAAGGTTATAATTCAGGCTTTGAAGAGGAAGAAGGGACAATTGAGCAATTATCCGATTCTGACGGGAGTAACCCTGAAACAACAGCAATTGATAAGGCTATTTCTCTTGAACAGAAAGCAAATAAAGAAATGCAAACGCAAATTTCAGAAAACGCTCCTACTTTGAATCAGGCGAAAGTTGTTAATAGTATTGTAAACAATATGATTCGTAGTAGATTAGATGCATCTATAAATATGTCTAATAATATGGTAGCAGTAGGAGCCGGTGATGAAGAAGAAGTTCGTATTAAAAGGGGCTTATGGGTGCGTGGTATGTATGGTATCAACAACCATGGGCGAGTAGAGAATATCAACGGCTATAGAGGGGCTAATAAAGGTGCTACTATCGGGTTTGATGTTGAAATCGACAATAATATTGTAGGTATAGCTTACAGTAATGTTCATTCGGTATTTAAGTTTAAAAATAATAAAAATAATGACAAAGAAATTATTGATAGCCATGTAGTTTCTATTTACGGACAAAAAGAATTACCGAAAGATTTTGCACTACAAGCTTTAGTATCTGCTTCTAAAAACTTTATTAAGGATAAGACAACTTATTCATACGGCGATAATAAAATTAGAAGTAATATAAAGCATCGTAATCATAGTTATAATGCGGAAGCATTACTGAATTATAATTATCTCGTTAAAAATAATCTCGTTATTACTCCAAATATCGGTTTAAGATACGGTAAGTCACGAGACGGGGTATATAATGAAACCGGTATTAACGTACAAGAAATAGCTCTTACAATGAAAGAGAATAACATATTGTCTGGAATTGTCGGCACTAAAGTTAAAGTACCTTTGAAAGATGCTTTAAAATTTAATAATTCAGGGCTAACATTTCAAGGAGCGGTAGAACATAATTTTAAAGAAAAGACCCAAAAAATAAATAGAGTCGTTAAAATATTTGATACTGAATTTAAGCAAAATTATGCAATACCGAAACAACCGAAAACATCCTATAATTTAGGAACAGGTATTATGGGCAGTATCAAAAATACTATCATTTCTTTGGATTATAATTATTATCTAAATAAACATTATCGAAGTCATCAAGGTAGTGTTAAGCTTAAGGTAAACCTATAATTTTTATACTTGCAATATTCGCAAAGGTGTTGTATAAAATTTCTAACTTACTGTCGTGCCGTGGTCATAACCACGGTATGACACGATTTTAATACATCTACTTGCCTATTTTAAAATTAAGGCCCCTTCGTCTAGCGGTTAGGACACCACCCTTTCACGGTGGGAACACGGGTTCGAGTCCCGTAGGGGTCACCATTCTATATTTTCCTATAAACTCATAATCTCAAATAATCTAATTTTAAATTCAGAATAAAAATAATAATTGAGAGTAGTAACTTATTAATTTATCATATCTCATAAAAATGTGGTTGAAAACACAAAATCATAGTTCGATTGATGTTATACAACCAATAAAATTTTATGAAGTATGCTCGATCAATTTGAAAAATTGGCTGCGTCGTCTTTGTAAGTCCTCCGGTCCTCACGTATTATTATACGCTGCGGTCCTCGGTTTACAGACCGATTACTCTTTTCCAAGTTGGTCTTCGTATACTACTCTTCATTTACTTGTAGTATATACTTATGAAAGCAAATGTGTTTTCTTTAAAAAATTCGGTTAATGCAAGTGACTATCAAACAATTATAGCGTGTCTAGAACAGAATGTCCCTTCATTTGTTCATCTAGATTTTAGCAAGCTATTTTTAACGTTTCCGCAGTTAGAGAAAATAGTCGCTAAAATCCAAAATAATAATTTTATTGGTAATGTGAGTTGGGGTAAAGATGATGCAGCTATAGTTTTCCAGAAAGTTAATAATAGACGATATTAACAGTAGGGATAAAAATGCCGGATATAGAGCCAAAGATATATCCAGCTGAATTTAAAGAATCAGAGATTAGATTAGCTATTGAGTCTAAGCAACCTTTTGCTCAAGCAGCTAGAGAACTAGGAATTACGAAGTATAGTCTATATAATTGGGTTAATAAACATTCAAAACTCAAGGAAGTAATGAGATATGAAGAACATCTGTATGATGAATTAAGGAGATTGAAGAAGAACTAGATAGAGTAACACAAGAACGTGATCTATTTGTAATAGCTGAGATTCAATCTTACATTTAGTAAAATAAGATAAGTATTAAATAGAGGATTAGAAATGAATCTAAATCAAAAAATAATAAAGCCAAAAATAGGATTACTGGGATTAGCTAGGAGTCTTGGAAGTATATCGTCAGCGTGTAAAGCTATGGGATACAGCAGGGACAGTTATTATATGTTCAAAGAGCTATATGAAACTGGAGGAGAAGAGGCGTTATATGAGATTAGCCGGAAGAAGCCAATTATAGCAAATAGAGTTGATCCTGCGGTAGAGAGAGCAGTATTAGATATGGCGGTAGAATACCCAGCTTATGGTCAGATGCGAGTATCAAATGAGCTTAAAAAGACTGGTATTCTTGTATCACCTGGGGGGTTAGATCAATTTGGCTACGTAATGATTTAAATAATATCAATAAAAGACTTAAAGCATTAGAAGTAAAAATGGCTCAGGATGGTATTGTTCTTACCGAAGCTCAGTTACAAGTATTAGAGAAACGGCGTAGCGAGAAAGAAGCTCATGGAGAAATAGATACACAGCATCCAGATTATCTAGGATGCCAAGACACATATTATGTAGGTAATTTTAAAGGTATAGACAAGGTATATTCTCAGGTATTTATTGATAGCTATACTAGGGTTACAGATGCTAAATTATATACTGATAAAACAGCTCTTACCGCTACTGACATGCTTAATGATAGAGTACTGCCGTGGTATGAGAGTCAGCAAATACCAGTACTTCGTATTCTAACTGATAGAGGTGGTAAATATAAGGGCAATATAGAGTATCATGCTTTTGAATTGTTCTTAAGCATTGAGGGTATTGAGTATACTACTACTAAAGCATATTCTCCTCAAACAAATGGTATGTGTGAACGCTTTAATAAAACTATGAAACAAGAATTCTTTGATACAGCTATGCGTAAAAAGATTTATACTGATCTTGATGATCTACAACTAGATCTTGATATTTGGTTAGAGCATTACAATAACGAAAGATCACATTCCGGTAAATATCGCTATGGTAAAACGCCTATGCAGGCTTTTATGGATAGTAAAAAGTTAGATGTTGAAAAGAATAACGAAATCTTATATCTTGAATACTCATCTGACAGTCATAACTTATCAGACATTCAGATATAGTTTTTATAGTGTCTGTAGGATTAGATCTTGATTTCTACAGGTAAACCTATTTCTATCCCTGTGTGCTAGGCTAGTATTTTGGGGATAGGGACAGTCTATTCAAAATCTTATTTATTTAACAAAGCCCTTTTTTCTCGCTACGCCGTTTCTCTAATACTTGTAACTGAGCTTCGGTAAGAACAATACCATCCTGAGCCATTTTTACTTCTAATGCTTTAAGTCTTTTATTGATATTATTTAAATCATTACGTAGCCAAATTGATCTAACCCCCCAGGTGATACAAGAATACCAGTCTTTTTAAGCTCATTTGATACTCGCATCTGACCATAAGCTGGGTATTCTACCGCCATATCTAATACTACTCTCTCTACCGCAGGATCAACTCTATTTGCTATAATTGGCTTCTTCCGGCTAATCTCATATAACGCCTCTTCTCCCCCAGTTTCATATAGCTCTTTGAACCTATAATAACTGTCCCTGCTGTATCCCATAGCTTTACACGCTGACGATATACTTCCAAGACTCCTAGCTAATCCCAGTAATCCTATTTTTGGCTTTATTATTTTTTGATTTAGATTCATCTCTAATCCTCTATTTAATACTTATCTTATTTTACTAAATGTAAGATTGAATCTCAGCTATTACAATTGATCCGCGCAACAATTCTCACTCGCAATATCCATAATCTATACCGAGAAAGAATTACCGCAGCCGCATTTTGCTTTAGCTTGTGGATTACTCACGTTGAAATATGAACTGCCGAGTTCTTCAATAAAATCTAGAGTACAATCCAGCATAAATTTTTGAGAAATAGGGTCGATAATAATTGTAGCATTATATTTAGTAACAACGTGGTCATCTTTTTCTATACTATCTTTTGGGACTAATTCATAATTATACATTAGACCTGAGCAGCCACCGCTATCAACCGAAACTCGCAGTACTAAATTCTTATCCTTTTCTAGCTCTATTAACTCACGTGTTCGCTGAAAAGCTCTATCCGTAATTGTTATCGTCACTTAAAATTACCTTGTAAAAGTCTTGTAAATTATATAGTATAATGAATATTTTTTCAAGTCGGTGTTGTGGTGTAGCTACCAAACCGTCATTGCGAGCAGCCGTAGGCTGCGTGGCAATCTTATGAAATAATAACAAACTCCTGAGATTGCTTCGTCAATTGCTATGCAATTTCCTCGCAATGACGAAAAGTTAGAACCACACCTCAACGCCTTTCAAAATAAAGGATAATGATGCTAGCTTCATATGCTTCCGATCCGCTGAAAAGCAGAGGTAGATTATACAGGGAAATTCCGACCTCCTATAGGAATGAATTTGAACGTGATCGTGATCGCATCATTCATACTAATGCGTTTAGGCGTTTGCAATATAAAACTCAGGTTTTTATTAATCACGAGGGAGATCATTATAGAAATAGATTAACCCACTCCTTAGAGGTTTCAACTGTTGCACGTTCGGTTGCCAATACTTTAAATTTATCTAGTGATTTAGCTGAAACAATAGCACTTGCTCACGATCTTGGGCATACGCCTTTCGGTCATGCAGGCGAGAGAGCTTTAAATGAATGTATGAAAGAATATAACGGCTTTTCCCATAATGCTCAATCTTTAAAGATACTAACATTACTTGAAAAAAGATATGTGGCTTATAACGGAGTCAATTTAACATGGGAAGTTTTAGAAGGAATCGTAAAACATAACGGGCCTATATTAGGCGAGATAAATGAATATATAGCAGAGTATAATAAGCAAAATGATTTAGAACTTGATACTTATGCATCAGCAGAGGCTCAAATAGCAGCACTTGCTGATGATATTAGTTATATTTCGCATGATTTGGAAGATAGTATTGGTGCTAAAATTATCGATTTTAATAGTCTTGCTGAGCTTAAATATATTGATCAACATGTTTTTGAACTCAAGTCAAAGTTTAAGAATATTAGCTCTTCATGTCTGATTTATGAGGTAGTACGTAAGCTTATGCATGAATTGATTACCGATTTATTATGGCAAACAAAAGAAAATTTAAATAAAGAAAAAATTACTGACATAGACGAGATACGTAACTTGAATTATCAGGTAGTGGATTTTACCGAAAAAACTAATGAGCGTATCAGAGAAATTAAAAAATTCTTGAACGAGAGGGTGTATAGAAGTAATAAAATTACAGCAATCAGTCTTAAATGTACTAAAACTGTACAAGGTTTGTTTAAGGTTTATATGGATGATATTAATTTATTGCCGATTAATTGGAAGATGCTAATAGACTCTAATGAAACATATAGTAAAGCTAGAATTATAACAGATTATATAGCAGGTATGACAGACCGTTTTGCCATTCAGGAATATAATCAGCTCTGCTCGACTTCTTACATAACTTGCTTCTAAGGGTAATTTGTGCGTCGAACCGGTACTTACATCCTCACGTACTAGAGTGTACGCCGCGGTACTGCGTTCCGTGTCTCCTACAAATTCCTCCGTATTAGCGAGCGTTTGTAAGAGGTCTATTCTCTGAATTTTAACAATATTTAAAACTTAGTCATGAATATATTTAATCAATTAAAACAAGATATAATTGCAGCAAGTCAGCAATTATATAACAATCAAGAAATAGCAAAGAATGCTACTATTGAAACTCCAAAAGATAATTTTAACGGAGATTTATCAAGTAATATTGCAATGATCATTGCTTCTAAAGAAAATACTTCTCCTAGGGAAGTGGCTTTAAAGTTTAAAGAAATACTTATAACATTACCTTATATTGCAAGTATAGAAATAGCGGGACCTGGTTTTATTAATTTTACTATAAAAGCCGAAAGTTGGCAGATAGCAATTAAGAATATTCTACAGCACGAAGAAAAATTTTTTGAAATTGATATAGATAAGAATAAAAATATTAATATCGAGTATGTTTCGGCAAATCCCACGGGTCCAATGCATATAGGGCATGCTAGGGGTGCGGTATATGGCGATGTGCTAGCAAGAATTTTGCAAAAGGTAGGCTATACTGTTGCAAAAGAATATTATGTTAATGATGCCGGCTCGCAAATAAATGATTTAGTTAGTACGGTATTACTACGTTATAAAGAGGCTTTAGGCGAAAAAATTATTATCCCTGTCGGTTTATATCCGGGAGAATATTTAATTCCGGTTGGACAAATTTTAGCGAAAGAATACGGTAATAAATTATTAACGATGGGTGAAGCAGAAAGGTTTAAAATAGTCAAAAATTTTGCTGTAGAAAAGATGCTTGATTTAAATAGAAAAGATTTGGCAGATTTAGGTATTAAACATGATATATTTTTCTCTGAACAATCATTGCATGATAAAGGCGAAATAAAGAAAACAGTTAGATTACTGGACTGTATGGGGCTAATTTATGAAGGTACGTTACCTGCTCCTAAAGGTAAAGTTCACGAGGAATGGGATAACAGAGTTCAAAAATTGTTTAAATCTACCAACTATGGTGATAGTCAAGATCGTCCTATAGAAAAAGCTGATGGAAGTTGGTCGTATTTTGCTTCCGACCTTGCATATGCTAAGGATAAAATAGATAGAGGGGCTAATCATTTAATCTACGTACTTGGTGCCGATCATAGCGGATATGTTAAAAGAATTGAGGCAATTGTCAGAGCTTTGGGTAAGGAGCAGGTTAAAGTAGACGTTAAAATTTGTCAATTGGTCAATTTTGTTGAAAACGGTGTATCGGTTAAAATGTCAAAGCGTCTTGGGAGTTTTGCTAGTGTACAAGATGTAAATCATGAGGTGGGGAAAGATATCATAAGATTTATCATGTTAACAAGGCAAAATGATAAACCGCTTGATTTTGATTTAGTAAAAGTGAAGGAACAATCAAGAGAAAATCCTATCTTCTATGTACAATATGGACATGTTAGAGCAATATCAATTTTATCAAAAGCCGTGGAATTAATGCCGGAATCTTATAATGACTTTGAAGCCGGCAAGTATGATTTATCTTTATTATCATCAGAAGAAGAAATTGAGATCATAAAACTTTTGGCTAGCTGGACAAAAACATTAGAAGCATCTGCAAAATATTTTGAACCGCATCGCATCGCATTTTATTTAATAAACTTAGCTTCAAAATTTCATGCTATATGGAATTTCGGTAAAGAAAATAGCGATTACAGATTTGTAATTGAAGACAATAAAGAATTAACTACCGCTCGTCTTGCTCTTGCTAAAGCTATACAAAAAGTTATAGCTAGTGGCCTTGAAGTGATAGGTGTAGAACCAATGAATAGAATGTAATTGTATACTGATTATGCCATTCCCGCGAAAGTGGGAATCCACTAATTAGAAGATATAAATACAACAAATTTTTAGATCTAAAATCTCGCTTTATGGTGGATTCCTGCTTTCGCGGGAATGACATAGAATTACCTGAATTTTTATATATGATCAATAATATTTTTGTTAAAATATGTCTAGTATCCTTGGTATGTATATCTGGTATTTATTTTGCTTATCAATATTATCAGAATAGCAAGCCGGTAATTACTATTTATCCTGATGAGCTGCCTACAAAAATAAAACCGTCTATAGTAGAGAATAACCAAATAGCAGCAGTACATAGTACGATATATGAAAATCTTATTGCTAAAGATACAAATATTAAAACCGTAAAATTTCTTCCTGACCCTGAGAAACCTATGAATATAGACTCTCGTAACCAGAGTCAAAGTGATGAATCTTTTGATGAGATATCTAAACTTATTGCATTAATAGAGTCGAGTAATAACGCCAAAAATGAAACGGATTTAAATATAATAAAGCTTGAAAAAGGAAGTAAGGATAGGGTTAGTAATGCTAAAAATTGTAAAAATAATGAAAGTTATAAAGTACAACTAGGTTCGGTAAAATCTGAAGCAGAAGCAATAAAGGAAGGAGAAAGAATAAGAAAGAAGTTCCCAAAAATTCTTAAAAATGTTGTTATCACAACCAAAAAAGTTAAATATGACGACGGCAAATTTTTCTATTTAATCTTAGCCGGTAATTATGGTAGTCTTAGTCAAGCTAAAACAGTTTGTAAAAAGCTGGCATATAATAAGCAAAGTTGTGTGTTGAAGTAACACTTTAGTGTCATACCGTGATTTATTCACGGGATGACAAGAATAGAGAAATGATACTAGGAGTCATAATAAAAAAATTAAATACTTATGAAGGAAGCTAAAATAGAAAATATTGACTTTGCTAATGCGTTATCAGAGCGTTATCTTGCTTATGCGTTGTCAACGATTATGTCACGTTCGCTTCCTGACGTACGTGACGGACTTAAGCCTGTACATCGTAGGTTATTATACGCAATGCTACAGCTAAGGCTTGAGCCGAATTCCGGCTATAAGAAATGCGCAAGAGTAGTCGGTGACGTAATAGGTAAGTATCACCCGCACGGCGATGTGGCAGTGTATGATACCTTGGTACGCCTTGCTCAGTACTTTTCGCTTCGCTATCCTTTAATTGATGGACAGGGCAATTTCGGGTCTATAGACGGTGATAATGCGGCGGCTATGCGTTATACTGAGTCACGTATGACGGAAATATGTATGTTATTGATGGTGGATATCGACAAAGATACAGTAGATTTTCGTCCTACTTATGATGATTCCGATTTAGAACCGGTAATAATGCCGGCAAGTTTTCCAAACTTACTAGCTAATGGCTCGGAAGGAATAGCAGTCGGTATGGCAACCAATATACCGCCGCATAATTTACATGAGTTATGTGATGCTTTGGTGCATTTAATCGACCACCCGAAAGCTAAAATTAACAATGTAATGAATTTTATTAAAGGCCCCGATTTCCCAACCGGCGGTATAATTATTGATAAAGCCGAAGTTATTAGCAGTGCTTATAGTACGGGACGCGGTAGTCTTAGAGTAAGAAGCAGATGGGAAAAAGAGGAACTAAGTTATGGTACATATCAGATAGTCGTAACCGAAATACCTTATCAAGTTCAAAAATCAAAACTCATAGAACAAGTAGCAATATTGCTAAAGGATAAAAAAATCCCGCTTGTTGGCAATATTAGGGATGAATCAACCGATATTATTAGGTTGATTATAGAGCCAAGGGATCGTAGCTGTAATCCGCAGATAGTTATGGAATCTCTATTCAAGCTAACGAATTTAGAAAGTCGCATTCAGCTAAATATGAATGTGATTGGCAGTAATAACGTGCCGAGAGTAATGAATATTTTAGAGGTTTTACAAGAGTTTTTAGCTCATAGACAAAATATTGTTACTCGTAGGTCAACTTATCTTTTAAACAAAATCAAACATCGTTTAGAAATTTTAGAAGGTCTTAGAATAGCTTATCTAAATCTTGATGGGATCATTAAGATTATTCGTGAAGAAGATGAGCCGAAAGCGATAATGATGAAGCGGTTTAAACTAACCGAAATACAGGTAGAAGCAATATTAAATACCCGTCTCCGCTCACTTCGTAAACTTGAAGAGCAGGAAATTATTAATGAATATGGTAATTTACAAAAACAACAAGCCATATTAGAAGAGATTTTAAATAATCCAAAAGGATTATGGGAAGTAATAAAAAAGGAAATAAAAGCAGTACAAACGAGATTCGGATTAAATACGGTAATAGGAGCAAGACGTACGAGCTTTGAAGAAGTAACACTTACGAATCAAGTAGTTGATATAACGGCGTTTATTACTAAGGATCCGATTACAATTATCTGCTCAAAAATGGGGTGGGTACGTTCGTTAAAAGGTCATAACACCGATTTATCGATTATTAAATATAAAGAAGGTGACGCAGAAAAATTTATTTTAGAAGCTTACACGACTGATAAGATATTAATAGTTAGTTCAGAAGGGAGATTTTTTACTCTACTTGCTGATAATATTTCTAAAGGTAAAGGCAGCGGCGAATCTATAAAGCTACTTGTGGATATAGGCAATAACGATATTACAAATATTTTAGTCTATAAGCCCGAACAGCTTTTATTGCTTGCAAGTAGTATAGGTAAGGGATTTTTAGTTAATTCAAGTGAAGTAATAGCTCAAACAAAGACAGGAAAGCAAATTATGAACGTACCGGATGGTCATGTATGTATAGCTTGTTTGCCTGTAAACGGGAATAGTATTGCTTGCATGGGTGAAAGCCGTAAATTACTGGTATTTAATATAGATGAAATACCTGAAATGAAAAAAGGGCAAGGTGTAACGCTGCAAAAATTTAAGAATGCAAAACTTCTAGATATTAAAATATTTAATAAAGAAGACGGTTTAGGCTGGAATAACAATGGAAAAGCAAAGCTCGAAAAAAATATTATTGCATTTTTAGGGAAAAGAGGTAGTACCGGTAAATTACCTCCTATGGGCTTCCCTAAAAATAATAGATTTTCATCATAATAGTTAAAGATTGAGTGTAAAAAAACCCAGCATATTTTATATAATTTGATACAAGCGAATTATTTACAAATTCGCTTGTACCGGTTTAGGTTCTGTGAAGATTTCTAAAAAGATTTAATTTTGGTTATTTTTTGCTACAAATTATAAGATTTTTTTAAAATATGAATAATTATTCTTTTCAAAAATCTTATCAATTTGCAATAGCTGAGATTCAATCTTACATTTAGTAAAATAAGATAAGTATTAAATAGAGGATTAGAAATGAATCTAAATCAAAAAATAATAAAGCCAAAAATAGGATTAGCTAGGAGTCTTGGAAGTATATCGTCAGCGTGTAAAGCTATGGGATACAGCAGGGACAGTTATTATAGGTTCAAAGAGCTATATGAAACTGGGGGAGAAGAGGCGTTATATGAGATTAGCCGGAAGAAGCTAATTATAGCAAATAGAGTTGATCCTGCGGTAGAGAGAGCAGTATTAGATATGGCGGTAGAATACCCAGCTTATGGTCAGATGCGAGTATCAAATGAGCTTAAAAAGACTGGTATTCTTGTATCACCTGGGGGGTTAGATCAATTTGGCTACGTAATGATTTAAATAATATCAATAAAAGACTTAAAGCATTAGAAGTAAAAATGGCTCAGGATGGTATTGTTCTTACCGAATATTTGGTTAGAGCATTACAATAACGAAAGATCACATTCCGGTAAATATCGCTATGGTAAAACGCCTATGCAGACTTTTATGGATAGTAAAAAGTTAGATGTTGAAAAGAATAACGAAATCTTATATCTTGAATACTCATCTGACAGTCATAACTTATCAGACATTCAGATATAGTTTTTATAGTGTCTGTAGGATTAGATCTTGATTTCTACAAATAATTTTCGCTAAAAAACACCTCAAAATAGCAAATTAATTAGAAATCTTCACGGAACCTAGTACTAAAAGTTTTTATAGGCTTTTAAATTCATCTTGCCTAGTTCAAATTAATAGATGAGCCGTGCCCCCGTATTGCAGCTTAGCATGAATAGTCTATAATCCTCAAACAGTAATAAGAGAGAATTATAGTTAAGGAGTTATGGCAAGAATATATGTTAAATGTAGATCAAGAATAGATGTTAAGTGTAGATATTGTAACGACACAGAAAAAGTAGTAAAGGCGGGATATTCAATTTCAAAACAACAGAGATATCAATGCAAGCAGTGTAATCGATATTTTTAACTGTAATATATTAATAATGCCTCTAAGCCTGGAGTCAAGGCTCAGATAGTAGATATGTCAATCAATGGCTCTGGAGTTAGGGATACAGTAAGAGTATTAAAAGTGGGTATCAATACGGTTATCCGTGTTTTAAAAAAATCTAGCGTTAAAAAAGATAAATCATTCTATCAATACGATAGAAGTAATTATTGCTCCTGAAATAGATGAACAATGGTCTTATGTACAGAATAAATCCAAACAAAGATGGCTTTGATATTCTTTGGATAAGATTTTGTTAAAAGTAGTTGCTTATACTTTTGGTACAAGATGTGATAGCACATCAGAATCATTACTGAAAAAAACTGGAGGATTTTAAGGTTACTTTTTACTTTACAGATGGATAGGGAAGTTATGCTAGGTTATTAGATCCCAAAAAACACATTGTTAGTAAAAAATATACTCAACGGATAGAACGGGGTAACTTAAATCTTAGAACAAGATGCAAAAGACTGACACGTAAAACAATTTGTTTTTCCAAGTCATTGGATATTCATGATAAAGTCATCGGAACTCTTATTGAACGTATAGCATTTAATATCCACATCTGTAAAATGGAGGTGCGACCTAATAGATGTTACTATCTTCCACTCCTATAACATCAAATTGATCCTCCTGATAATATTCCTCTAACGGATAATATGCAAAATCTTCATTATTATTACCGAAAAGATTATAAACGCCAATTAAGGACTTATTACTATTCTTAAAAAATTGAATTATAGTAGAGTAATCTTCTTTAATTGTATCTATTAAAGATTTTTCGATAGCGGTAGCAGCAGTCATAAGTGCTGGCACCCTTATTGCATCAAATTTGCTTATAACATGGTCGGGACTTGAAATTTTTTTTAAGGTAAAACTTATACTCATTAAATGAGGGGTTGCTGTAATATATTTATCTATAATATTACTTGTTTCCATCATGTTTTTAAATACATTTAATATGGGAGAAAAAAATTTTCACTGTCCTCTGATGTTGGCCTCTCTATGTTATGAGTTACATCTATTTTTATCTTTAGAGAATTATCTTGTTTCATATGAAAAAACTTCAATGCTGCCTCAAAATCGCCATCTTTTGTATAGACTTTCTGAATATTTAAAGCATGTAATATTGTAGATATTTTTTAGGTTGAAACTAGAAACAAATTATATGTATCTTTAAATAATAATTTAGGAGCGGTTGCATATCTTGTAACCGCTTCTAATCCATTTACAAAGGAATATCCTTAGTTGTAAGTTTAGCATGATTCATAGTGTTACTCCTGCTTTAAAATAATAAAAATTATATATCACATGATTACCATATATTATGGTTGCATCACAATATATGGTAATCAAAGAAAGTCAACATCTAGCAATAAAAAATATAAAATATATAATTTTATTTAATCAAGAGGTATATATCGCGAATTTTTCATGGTTCACTAGTACTTATGTATATTTACGCTGTGTGAGCTCAACTTTAAATTCATCCTGGTTAGCTTTCTGAAATATGCTATTTAAGTAAATAAAGTACGGAGTTAGGTAATAATTTGACGGGAATTAGAAAACTCAGACTATAGAATGGTTCAGAGGTTAAACAAAAGGGTAAACAAGGATTGTATAAAGTTTATTGATAGTTCGATTAAAAAGGTAGAATAATCAAGGCATAAGATTGCTCTAAGCCTTGATTATAATAGTGATTGAATTCTTTTATTCTCATGAAGAGCATTAATTTTATTAACTCTTACAATAGTGCTAATCAGTTATAAAATGATGTCAATTTGTAAACAATTAAAACTTAAGTTTTGTACCTATAAGACCAACAGTACCTCGTGTTGTTTTACTAGGTGCTTCAGGATAATATACAGGTTTGCCTTTAGCTTGGAAATGAGAAATTTCAGCATATGGTAATAAGCCCGGCATGATCTTATATTCAGTAGCAAGACTTACAGCATCAACGGTGTTTTTATATCTTGAAGTTTTCAGATATTCAAGACTTGTTTTTATAGGTCCTTGTCCATAAGCAACTGCTCCATTGTAATAATAGGTATCACGACCAACTTTATAATATTCTTTAGCAGTTAAGCTTTTACCTAAATTACCGTAAGAAGCTCCACAAGAGAAATTACCATAAGTAAATACGGCTCCAAGATTATATGCTTTTAAATTAGAAAGCTTATAAGCATTAAGTACTTGGATTGTAGTCCCGTCAGTTTTAGCATGAATAAGACGACGAGCAGGTTTACCGTATTCTCCGGTAACAGACAATTTTAAGTCTGCATCTTCGCTAATTTCATGTTCATAAGTTAAGCCGGCAGAAAAAGCATCTCGAATATTCTGGTTTATAGTCATAGTTTCGTTATTCTCCAATTTAACCGTCTTTATTCCGGTTCTAGAAACACTAATCCCGTTTCTTCCTGAGCTCTCAAGCGTTAAATTATTTACATCTCTATTACCGCCTGTATTAGCAGTATCGGGAGTATAAGATACACCGGCTTGGAAGCCTTTCATTTTAGGTGTAAAAAAATTCAATCTTCTAGCTCTCTCAGCTTTATCATTGATTTGCTCAAAAGAATTAGAGTATGACTCAAGATAAAAGCTAGCGCTGGTATCAAAATCCGGTTTTAAGCCGTTATATCTCATATACTGACCGTCAAGTAGAGCATATCTATACCATCCTCCAGTACCTGCGGTTACTTGAGTACCGGTAATACGCAATTTAGCGCTTGCGTCGGCAGGAGAGCCGAGTTCTACTTTGCCGTAACTAGTTTCAATAAAGATATGTGATCCATTATAACTTGTAGAGGTTTTTGCTCTTGTAGTAGGCTGAAGCACTATTTTAGCACCTGCTATTACATCATTGATAGTTCTAGTAATAGTTGCCGCAAACGCTGCCTCCGTGTAAAACCCTAGCTTTTTCCTGTTATCGGTTACATTTTTATCAAATAAAATTAAATGATCTTGTTTTATATAACCACTTTCAAATAAATAAAATCCCTCTAATTTTATTTCAGTACCAGAATTAGAAATAACGGGAGTTTGATTTTCTTCGGCAAGACCAACCGATGCAAAGCAAATAATACTTGCAGCTAATAATAAATTTTTCACTTTATAAAACCCTTAATAAACTTAAATAATAAAATTTACTATACAAAATAAATTTTTAGTATAATAAATATAAATCTAACTACGCTAAAATATAATAATACTTTTCAGAATTGACAATAAAAAAACTAATTTAATTGGTAATAATTTAATTTTAAATAGATAACGTTGTATTATTATCACTATCATTATTCGAGTAGTCTTGGACTTATAGTTTTAAAGAAAAATTTTGTATTGTAAATAATTATGAGTTATAATCATTAGTTTATTAAGTAAATTAAGTTTTGATTATGGCTATAATGTCAGATAAGTGGATAAAGGAAGCTGCTATAAATCAAAGTATGATTAAGCCCTTTGCGGAAAAGCAGGTAAGAGTTCATAATGAAGAAAAGATTATTTCTTACGGCTTATCTTCTTACGGCTATGATGCTAGAGTATCTAATGAATTTAAAATATTTACCAATATTAATTCTACTACGGTTGATCCAAAAAATTTCAGCGAATATAATTTAGTTGATAGAGAAGTAGATGTGTGTATTATTCCACCTAATAGTTTTGCCCTCGGCAGAACTATAGAATATTTTAAAATACCGCGTGATGTATTAGTTATTTGTGTTGGCAAATCTACTTATGCAAGATGCGGTATAATAGTAAATGTGACGCCGTTAGAACCGGAGTGGGAAGGACATGTAACTTTAGAATTTTCTAATACTACACCATTACCTGCTAAAATATATGCAAATGAAGGAGCTTGTCAGTTTTTATTTTTAAGAAGTGATCAAGTTTGTGATACTTCGTATGCCGATCGACAAGGAAAATATATGAAACAAGTAGGCGTAACTTTGCCGTTAACATAACTTTTTTATGCAAAAAGTTTATTAATTCTTGCTTACCAAGTAAGTAATTATAAATATTAAATTTTTAGTAAGGATTTTTATGAGTACAATAAACACCGATACTAATGAGGCAATACCTCATATTTCCGTTAATGCACAATATGTAAAAGATTTATCTCTTGAGAACCCTTCTGCCCCATCTTCTCTTGCAGCTTTGGATCAACGTCCTCAAATTGATTTATCTCTAGATATAAATATTACTAATTTATCGGAAGAAAATTTCTATGAAGTAGAGTTAAATATTGAAGCAGTTGCGAGAAATGAAAAATATAAATTATTTCAGATAGAATTAAAATATGCCGGGGTATTTAATTTAATTAATATTGATACTGAACAACATCCGATTTTATTATCCGTTCATTGTCCGGCAATGATATTTCCGTTTGCTAGAAAAATTATAGCTAGTTGTACTCAAGATGCAGGATTCCAACCTTTAATGATTGATCCTATAGATTTTGGCGCCTTATATCATAAGAAAATGTCGGAGCATCAAAACTAAGAAAATCATTTAAATTATTTAATAAATTTCGTTTTAAACGCCATGGTTTTTAAATCACAGATAGAGCTTAATAGTAAAAATTTTATCAATTTGATTAAATATTCTTTACTTATGTGATTAATGAATGTATAAAGCACTAGATAAAAAATTATAATTTAGTTAACAATAATTAACTGTAATTAAATTATATCGCAATATAAAAAATGAATTTTATGGAGAAAAATAATGAGAGTTTTGTTAATTGAAGATGAGCCGGAAATGGCTAACTTAATTGAGTTGACTTTAGCTTCAGAGGGAATAGTTTGCGATAAAGCTTCAGTTGGTGTAGAAGGTTTAAGACTTGGAAAGGTTGGTGGTTATGATTTAGTGATTTTAGATCTTATGTTACCTGATATTAATGGTTTTGAGATATTACTAAGATTGCGTGCTGCCAAAATAAAAACTCCAATCTTAATTTTATCTAACTTAACAGATACGGATCAAAAAATTACTAGGTTCTCTTCCGGAGCAGATGATTATCTAACCAAGCCGTTTGTAAGAGAGGAATTAATTGCTAGAGTTAAAGCTATAGTTAGACGCTCTAAAGGGCATGCAGCATCAGTATTTAAATTTGATAAGGTTAGCGTAAACCTAGATACTAGAACGGTAGAAGTCGACAGCAAAAAAGTACATTTGACAAACAAAGAATATGCTATTTTAGAGTTATTAATACTTCGAAGAGGAACTATCTTAACTAAAGAAATGTTCTTAAATCACTTATATAGCAGTGTCGACGAACCGGAAATGAAAATTATTGACGTATTTATCTGTAAGCTTCGTAAAAAATTAAGCGATGCTGCCGGTGGTAGAGATTATATCGATACGGTATGGGGGCGTGGTTATATGCTAAAAGAATATGATGAATTACAACAAAAAGAAATTTAGCGCAAGGAGCATAAATAATGCCTTTATCTACTTCTTTACTTGGTAAAAAAAGTACTTATAGAGATAGTTATGATGCAACTTTGTTATTTAAAATTCCACGTATAAATAATCGAAACGAACTCGGAATAAACGGTAATAATCTACCATTTTACGGTGTAGATATTTGGAATGCATATGAATTGTCTTGGCTTAATAATAAAGGCAAGCCATGTGTTGGGGTAGGCACTTTTTATATACCTGCAACTTCTCCCAATATTGTAGAATCAAAATCTCTTAAATTATACTTGAATTCTTTCAATAATTTTGTAGTTGATTCTATGGAAGAATTGGGAAGAATAATTTTACAAGATTTAAGTAGTGCCCTACAATCTAAAATATTAGGCAAAATATTACCAATAAATACAAAAATAGAGTTTAGTGTTCCAAGCGGTAAAAATATTGATGATTTAGATATAGAATGCAATAATTACGGTCCACCAGATAATAGTTTAATTGAGTATGAGAATATTTTGGTAGAAGAAGGGATTAATTCTAATTTACTAAAATCTAATTGCTTAGTAACCGGTCAACCGGATTGGGGTACAATCGTTATAAAATATAAAGGAAAGAAGTTAAAACATGATTCTTTCTTGAAATATCTAATATCTTTTAGAAATTTTAATGAATTTGCAGAACAGTGTGCCGAGCGTATTTTTACAGACATTAAAAATGCTATAAATCCCGAATTCCTTTCTATTTATATAGTATATACTAGGCGTGGTGGGATTGATATTTGCCCCTATCGCTCTCTAGATCAAAATTACACTTTACCTAGCGATAAACGACTTATTAGACAATAGACTGCATAATCTATTTCTAAAGGTAATTTTCAATTCGGTACTCAAATCCTCACGTAACTAGTATGTACGCCGTGGGTTGAGGCTACGCGTATCTCTCAAATTCCTCTTTATAACAATAGGTTATGCAGTATATTAATCCATAAAAAAAATTCCGCTTGCGAGGAAGGCATTGTTTCGTGGATCGAAAAATCTACTCGATGTCATTCCTGCGAAAGCAGGAATCCACTATAAAGCGAGATAAATCAAGCTTTTAGTTTTAAAAACTTGTTATATTTATACTTTTTTGTGAATTCCTTCTTTCGCAGGAATGACATAAAACGATCCATGCAACAACGCTCTTCGCTTCTCGCAATGACAATTAAGATATCTACGCAACAATGCCGTGCGTGACCTGACATAGAATGAGTTTTTTGAGCCATGCGACAAGACCTAGAAGTGAGCTAATAGAAGTTAGTATAATTTTATGATTCTTTTGTATGTTTTTGTGGAGGCTTGAGGCTTTCTACTATTTTATTCAAGTCTATTTGACTACAGATTCCAAGTAATACGGGATCACGAGGACGAATAGAATTCATATTCCAATGGCTACGGGTTCTGATAGCATCGATAGTAGTTTTAGTAGTACCTATTAATTTAATTATTTGATGATCCTGGATATTTGGATAATTAGACAATAACCAATATATAGCATCCGGTTTATCTTGACGTCTTGCTATAGGAGTGTATTTAGCACGCTGTTTTTTCTGATTTTTCATCAATTCATCAGCAGGGCTATATGAAATTTGCAAACTAGTATTAGGATCCTTACTGCAACGTTCAATTTCCTCTAAAGTTAATTGACCGTTTGCAATTGGATTTAAACCTTTTATAGATTGCGCTACTTCACCGTCAGCCATACCTTTTATTTCAAATTCATGAATACCACAAAAATCGGCAATTTGCTTAAAAGTTAAAGAGGTATTTTCAATCAACCACATAGCCGTGGCTTTTGGCAGAAGCGGTAATGTTTTTTGCGAATTCATGATAATTGTTTTTTGGCTTAATTTAAGAAGTTATAACAAATAGAGTTATTTAAGTCAATCTTCATTTAGAAACTTAACGATCTCCCCAACTACTTTCTTAGCATCACCGAATAACATAAAAGTATTATAGTGATAAAATAGTTCATTTTCTATACCTGCATATCCTGATGCCATAGAGCGTTTAATAAACAAAATCGTACGTGCTTTTTCGACATCGAGTACCGGCATGCCGTAAATTGGGCTGTTTGGATCATTTTTAGCAGCAGGATTAGTTACGTCATTTGCCCCAATCACAAGTACTACGTCAGTAGTAGCAAAATCTCTATTAATTTCTTCAAGCTCAAGTACTTTCTCATAATCTATATTAGCTTCTGCAAGTAAAACATTCATATGTCCCGGCATTCTACCTGCTACTGGATGTACGGCAAAACGTACATTAATATCTGAACGTTCTAATATATCAACCATCTCTTTTATGATATGCTGAGACTGGGCTACTGCCATACCGTAACCGGGAACAATTATCACCGATGATGCATTAAGTAGTAAATGCGCCGCATCTTCAGGACAGCTTGTTTTTGCTACTTTATCGTCATCTAGATCTTTGTTAATTCCTACAGGAGTAGGTAAAAATGCTCCAAAAATAACCTTGATTAATGAGCGGTTCATAGCCTTGCACATTATATAGCTAAGTATAGCCCCGCTACTGCCGACCAAGGCTCCGGTAATGATAAGTAGGGTATTACTAAGCGTAAAGCCAATACCGGCTGCCGCAAAACCTGAATATGAATTTAACATAGATACTATAACCGGCATATCTGCACCGCCTACTGGTATTATTAGTAATACTCCTATTAACAGCGATAAAAAAACTATTAGATTAAATAAAAATATATTCTCTGAACGAATAAATAATATTATCAGAAGAACTAATATTATTGCCGTTAATAAGCATATATATTGCTGACCGCAGAATTTTAACGGGCTACTTTTAATTAAACCTTGTAGTTTTAGAAAAGCTATAACCGAACCGCTAAAAGTTAAAGCACCTATAGAAACGCCTACTGATATTTCGATTAATGAATTAATCGGTAAGCTGCCTGTTATTCCTATAGAAAAATTTTCAGGAGCAAGTATCGTAGCGTAAGCTACAAATACCGCAGCAAGACCGACAAAAGAGTGAAATCCTGCAACTAATTGAGGCATTGCCGTCATGGAGATTTTAAGGGCGATAATCCCTCCGATTACACCGCCCAATAATATAGTGATTATAATGGGTGATTTATGAGTAAAATCTGGCAGGAAAAAAGTAACACCGACCGCTATCACCATCCCCAAAATACCTATAGTACTACCTAAACGCGCTTGTTTTTGCGATGATAAAAATTTTAACGATAGGATAAAACAAACAGCTGCAACTAAGTATAATAACTGGATAATCTGTAAGGACATGGGTGGATTACTTATTTTTATGTTATTCCCGTTTTCTTGTGTCATTTCCGCGAAAGCAGGGATCTAGCAAAAACAACCTGTAATACAAAATTACATATTTGATAAAATAAACATATAAAAACTTGTTTTTATATGTTTTACTGGATTCCCGCTTTCGCTGGAATGACATAAGGAGAGTCGTATATTCTCTAAAAATTAAATCCTATACCTACGGAAACTATTAAAGGATTAAGTTTAACTTTAGAGGTCACGGTTTTATTACCTACTAAATTTGGTTTATATTCAAGTTTAGGATTTAAGAAAAATTGTCTTACGTCAATATTGACTAAAGTATCATCTTTAGCATAAAAATCTATACCTATTTGTCCTACTGCACCGTGTCCGTTTCTAATTTTAAGACCGGTAGCTTGCGTGAGCATATAAGAACCGTGATAACCTACGCCTATATACGGTCTTATTCCCCCGTAAGGAGCTATATGAAACTGTCCGGTAATTGTTGCAGGAATCATATAAATAGGCTTGTTTTTTCCTAGTTTGACATTATCAATGCCATAATTATGGGCAACACTTGCAAGAGATGTATACTTAGTGCGTAAAGCATTAAAACCAAGCGATAATTCAGTAGCTAAGTAATTATTAAAGAATATAGTAGTAGAGGCATCGCCGCCGTAGCCGTTTTTTGCAATTGATCCCACTGTAACGGGTTGAGGAGCTGTAGGAGTAGGTAGCCCTTTTTGTTTAGCGTCCGAAAAAACACCTCCTAAACGTACCTTGAAAACCAAACTTCCTTCGTTTTCGTAATATGGTGTACTATCATAATCCGGAGCAGGATCTATATCATCATACATTCTTTTAGCAAAACTGCTAATGCTCACACATGATACAAGCAGAGCTATCCCTATTTTTTTAATTATTCTTGTCATAAATTATAACCTTTACTTGCTTAAAATTGATTACTGTATTATTATATAAACTTTTTATTCTAATCTATAGAAGATAAAAGCCTTTCATGCTAAAAGTCAAGATATTTAAGAGGTTTCTGTAAAAATATTTTAAAGCTAATTAAATTCTTTTTTGCTGCAAATTGTAAGATTTTTTTTGAAATAGGAACGACTATTCCGGCAAAAATTTTATTAATTTTTGCTATAAAAATTCTGTAATTATCACTTAAATAACCTATGCCAGATAACTTCTTAGTAAAATTATATAGAGTATATATTAATGAATGATACATTAAAAACATATTTAACCGGTATAGGCTGGTTTTTACTTAGCTTAGTAAGTAGTAGCGCCAATGATGTGATGTCTAAATATCTTGGAACTCGTTTACATAGCTTTGAAGTAGCTTTTTTTCGCTTTTTTTTCAGTAGCATAGTCTTATTACCTTTTGTTGCTTATTACGGTAAAAATACCTTAAAAACAAGTCGTCCTTTTGTCCATATGTTAAGAGGATTATTATTATTTTTCGGCATGACTTCATGGACTTACGGTCTTACTATTGCTCCTGTTACTATTGCAACAGTAGTAAGTTTTTCTATACCTTTATTTACTTTAATACTTGCCGTATTTTTTCTGAATGAAAATATTATTTGGCAAAGATGGGTAGTAACCATAGTAGGATTTATGGGACTTGTTATCACGCTTAAACCGCATACCGAGGATTTTAATCCTGAAATTTTGTATTTTGTATTAGCGGCTATTTCATTTGCTATGCTCGATATTATCAATAAAAAATTCGTAGTAAAAGAATCAATGATTAGCATGTTATTTTATTCAGCAATAGTAACTTCCGTAGTATCGCTACCCGTAGCATCTCAGTATTGGCTAACTCCGAGTAGTTTTGAATTAGCTTTATTATTTATACTCGGTAGTAGTGGAAGCTTAATATTATTCTTCCTGCTTAAAGCTTTTTCCATGGTAGATGCTACGGCTACTGCTCCTTATAGGTATTTAGAGCTGGTAATTTCGACAATAGCTGCATATTTCATATTTAATGAATTTCCTGATAAAAGTACATTACACGGAGCAATAATAATAATTCCCGCAACTTTGTTTATAATATATTCCGAGAAAAAAACCATGAGCAGAAAACATGAATCGAAGTAAACTAGTATTTTCAAGCGGTATCGCCAATACTTTTGAATGGTACGATTATGTATTATTCAGTTATTTTGCACCAATAATAGGAGCTAAATTTTTCCCGAATGATGATGCTAATACCTCTTTACTGCAAGCTTTTTTAGTTTTTGCTATAGGCTATTTAGCAAGACCTTTGGGGGGGATATTTTTTGGTGTTATAGGCGATAGATTTGGACGAAAAGTAGCCTTAACTAGCGCATTATTTTGTATGTCTGCTCCAACCGTATTAATCGGAATATTACCGACCTATCATACTATCGGTATCACTGCTACCATATTAATGATTGGGGTTAGAATTCTGCAAGGATTATCGATGGGAGGGGCTTTGACCGGTTCTATTTCCTTTGTTATTGAGCATACTAGCCCTAAACACCGAGGCTTCACCGGTAGTATCTCAATGTCTAGTATATGCTCCGGTTTGCTTCTTGGTTCTTTTGTTTCTTATATCGTCAAAAATATTTTAACTGCCGAGCAGTTTGATAATTTTGGCTGGAGAATACCTTTTTTACTTGGTTTTTTTATTCTTTTTGCAGCATTTTATATTAAAAAACATGCCCAAGAAACACCGAATTTTAAAAATTTAAGGGATCAGAAAAAGATTTTACAGTCACCGTTAGAAAAAGTTATTACCAATCATTGGTTTGATATATTAATTTCGATTTTTATTAATGCTCCCGGTTCGATAATATTTTACCTAACTACAATTTACTTGATATCGTTTTTAAAAATCAGCCGCAACTTTACTGAAAATGAGGTAAATAGCCTCGCTAGCGTATGTTACGTGATTATGATAGTCGTAACTTTATTAAGCGGTTATATATCCGATATTATAGGTCGCAGGAAAATTTTTGTAATTAATCTTATAATAATTATTGTAACGACACCGTTTTTACTTAATAATTTTGAGGACGGTGACTTTACGTACGTAATTATCTCACAATTTATACTGGCTATACTTGCCGCTAGCTATATCGGTCCTGAACCGGCATTGCAAGCAGAATTTTATCCTACAAATATACGTAATACCGCTCTTTCTATTTCATATAACACTGCTACAAGTATTTTTGGCGGTACTACGCCTCTTGTTTTTGAATATTTAGTACAAAGAACAGGTCATGTAACCTCGGCAGTTTATTACATCATATTAAGCTGTATTTTTGCATTGATTGCCTTAGCTTTTTACAAAAATAGAAGTTTAGATAAAAAGGTACTGTAGTACCTCCGTATGAGGTACATGTAAGTGGAGCGAATGGAAATCAAGAATAGACCTATTGCATAACGGTCGCACCTCCATTTTGCAGATGTGGGTATTAAATGCTATACGTTCAATAAGAGTTCCGATGACTTTATCATGAATATCCAATGACTTGGAAAAACAAATTGTTTTACGTGTCAGTCTTTTGCATCTTGTTCTAAGATTTAAGTTACCCCGTTCTATCCGTTGAGTATATTTTTTACTAACAATGTGTTTTTTGGGATCTAATAACCTAGCATAACTTCCCTATCCATCTGTAAAGTAAAAAGTAACCTTAAAATCCTCCAGTTTTTTTCAGTAATGATTCTGATGTGCTATCACATCTTGTACCAAAAGTATAAGCAACTACTTTTAACAAAATCTTATCCAAAGAATATCAAAGCCATCTTTGTTTGGATTTATTCTGTACATAAGACCATTGTTCATCTATTTCAGGAGCAATAATTACTTCTATCGTATTGATAGAATGATTTATCTTTTTTAACGCTAGATTTTTTTAAAACACGGATAACCGTATTGATACCCACTTTTAATACTCTTACTGTATCCCTAACTCCAGAGCCATTGATTGACATATCTACTATCTGAGCCTTGACTCCAGGCTTAGAGGCATTATTAATATATTACAGTTAAAAATATCGATTACACTGCTTGCATTGATATCTCTGTTGTTTTGAAATTGAATATCCCGCCTTTACTACTTTTTCTGTGTCGTTATAATATCTACACTTAACATCTATTCTTGATCTACACTTAACATCTATTCTTGCCATAACTCCTTAACTATAATTCTCTCTTATTACTGTTTGAGGATTATAGACTATTCATGCTAAGCTGCAATACGGGGGCGCGACCTAAAATAACTTGCTTCTAAGGGTAATTTATACGTTGTCCGGTACTCGCATCTTCACGTACTAGTGTGTACGCTGTGGTGCTGCATTCCGTGTATCCTTATAATTCCTCTTTATTAATTACATTATGCAAGAGGTCTAATAAATACTTTCTTGTAAATCAATATAACGAATTTAAAATTTTTCTTGATTTAATAACAAATATGTGGCAAAAAGAGTTTGAAATAAAGTTTTAGACTGTATGAGGGAAAATAAAATTAATCTATTTTTGCTCTTTTTAACTAAAAATTATAAGATTTTTTTTGAAATAGGAATAACTATTATCGCAAAAATCTTATTAATTTTCGTTTAAAAATATCTAACAATCTTGCTGCTATAGCTCAGGGGTAGAGCACTTCATTGGTAATGAAGAGGTCGGGGGTTCAATTCCCCCTAGTAGCACCAGCTCCTATAAAGCTTTCAAGGCTTTTCAAAAATTTCTTAAAATTCATACGCTCCTTTTATGTTCCAAAATTTCTAATTTTTGTATCAAATCTCTTTTAAATCCTGAATTTTAAATATTATAAAAAAACTAACTTTGTATTCTTCTTAAAACAACCTCAACTCATCTATTAATACTTCTAATTAAATTTCTATTGCATTCTTAAAACTCTTTATTATGATTCTGTCTATAGCTCACTTCTAACAATATATTAAGATTTATAGAATTTAATAAGAAAATAATTATGTTTAAGGGAAATCTACAAGAAGTAACGACAATAAAAACATCGCTCGGGGATTTGATAGAGTTTTTAAGAAAAAAAGATTTAACACGTAAGCTGATTTTTTAAGAAATGGTGTTACATCGCTTGGGCTTGGGGGTAAAAAATAGGGACTGAAGGGACAAAATTAATCGCTGAAATACTTAAAGATAATAACTCTTTAATTATACTTGATCTTGGTGGTAGCCGAATAGGAGTTGAGGGATTAAAGTTAATTACTGAAGCGCTTAAAACTAATAACACTTTAACTAGTCTTATTCTTTCTCATAACAAAATAGGGTATGAAGGAGCAAGGTTAATCGCAGAAGTACTTAAAGTTAATAACTCTTTAAGGGAGCTTAACCTTTGGAGTAACTTGGCAAGAGCAACAACATTAAAAACAATTGATGAATATTTACAAAGAAATAAAACTATAGCCGTAAGGAAGGCAGAAAGCTTAAATGCAGAGGGTAATGATTTATGCCATCAAGAAAAATACAGTGAAGCAACAGAAAAATATAACGCAGCAATAAAAATTAAGAAAGGACTGGATGAGCGGTACTATAATAAAGAAAATTTATATGAAGAAAATAAAGCAAAAGCCGGGAAGAAATATGAAGAACAGAAGCAAAGTCTGAAACTGAAACAAGAAGTTTCAGTAACAAATAATGAGAATAACCAGCTAGATATAAAAGATTTACCTAAAGCAGGAGAAAAGCAAGGTGCAGCACTTGTAAGTCTTATGGCTTCGGAAGAAGATATTTACGATTTACTAACAAAAATGATCGATAAGTTAGAAAATGCCGGTACTATTAATACGAATATAATACAAAATAATGTGTAATAGCTGAGATTCAATCTTACATTTAGTAAAATAAGATAAGTATTAAATAGAGGATTAGAAATGAATCTAAATCAAAAAATAATAAAGCCAAAAATAGGATTACTGGGATTAGCTAGGAGTCTTGGAAGTATATCGTCAGCGTGTAAAGCTATGGGATACAGCAGGGACAGTTATTATATGTTCAAAGAGCTATATGAAACTGGAGGAGAAGAGGCGTTATATGAGATTAGCCGGAAGAAGCCAATTATAGCAAATAGAGTTGATCCTGCGGTAGAGAGAGCAGTATTAGATATGGCGGTAGAATACCCAGCTTATGGTCAGATGCGAGTATCAAATGAGCTTAAAAAGACTGGTATTCTTGTATCACCTGGGGGGTTAGATCAATTTGGCTACGTAATGATTTAAATAATATCAATAAAAGACTTAAAGCATTAGAAGTAAAAATGGCTCAGGATGGTATTGTTCTTACCGAAGCTCAGTTACAAGTATTAGAGAAACGGCGTAGCGAGAAAGAAGCTCATGGAGAAATAGATACACAGCATCCAGATTATCTAGGATGCCAAGACACATATTATGTAGGTAATTTTAAAGGTATAGACAAGGTATATTCTCAGGTATTTATTGATAGCTATACTAGGGTTACAGATGCTAAATTATATACTGATAAAACAGCTCTTACCGCTACTGACATGCTTAATGATAGAGTACTGCCGTGGTATGAGAGTCAGCAAATACCAGTGCGGTCGCACCTCCATTTTACAGATGTGGATATTAAAAGGCTATACGTTCAATAAGAGTTCCGATGACTTTATCATGAATATCCAATGACTTGGAAAAACAAATTGTTTTACGTGTCAGTCTTTTGCATCTTGTTCTAAGATTTAAGTTACCCCGTTCTATCCGTTGAGTATATTTTTTACTAACAATGTGTTTTTTGGGATCTAATAACCTAGCATAACTTCCCTATCCATCTGTAAAGTAAAAAGTAACCTTAAAATCCTCCAGTTTTTTTCAGTAATGATTCTGATGTGCTATCACATCTTGTACCAAAAGTATAAGCAACTACTTTTAACAAAATCTTATCCAAAGAATATCAAAGCCATCTTTGTTTGGATTTATTCTGTACATAAGACCATTGTTCATCTATTTCAGGAGCAATAATTACTTCTATCGTATTGATAGAATGATTTATCTTTTTTAACGCTAGATTTTTTTAAAACACGGATAACCGTATTGATACCCACTTTTAATACTCTTACTGTATCCCTAACTCCAGAGCCATTGATTGACATATCTACTATCTGAGCCTTGACTCCAGGCTTAGAGGCATTATTAATATATTACAGTTAAAAATATCGATTACACTGCTTGCATTGATATCTCTGTTGTTTTGAAATTGAATATCCCGCCTTTACTACTTTTTCTGTGTCGTTACAATATCTACACTTAACATCTATTCTTGATCTACACTTAACATATATTCTTGTCATAACTCCTTAACTATAATTCTCTCTTATTACTGTTTGAGGATTATAGACTATTCATGCTAAGCTGCAATACGGGGGCACGGCCCATGCAACAGGTAGGTTTATTTGCAATTTTTCATCCCATTATATTATGAACATCTAATATTCCACTAGACATTACTCAGAATCATATGTATCATGCATTGCATTAAATTTAAGGTTTTTATTATGAACGAGAGAGAACAAAAGTTATTTGTAGCAGCAAAGAATGCTGGAGTTAATTTAATTACAAAATTTATAAAAGATTATGTAGTAGAGCGACTTAATATTAATATTGTTGACGAAGATGGTAAAACCCCGTTGCATTGGGCAGCAAAGAAGGGCGATGTGAACATCACGCAGATTTTACTTACAGAAGGTGCGGATCCTAACATTGTAGATGCAGAAGGTAAAACCCCTTTGAATTGGGCAGCACCTAGAGCGCATGAAGAAGTTGTGAGGGTTTTACTTAAGGCTGGAGCTAACCCTAACATTGTTGATACAGAGAATGTAGCTCCTTTACATAGAGCATCATTAAAAGGTCATGAGGGCGTCGTAAGAGTGTTACTTGAGCATGGAGCTAATCCCAACATAATTAATAATGAGAATCAGAGCCCTTTACATAGAGCATCATTAAAAGGTCATGAGGGCGTCGTAAGAGTGTTACTTGAGCATGGAGCTAATCCCAACATCATTAATAAAGAAGGTCGGAATCCTTTACATAGAGCATCACTAAATGGTCATGAGGGCGTCGTAAGAGTGTTACTTGAGCATGGAGCTAATCCCAACATTGGTGACAACAAAGGGCAGAGTCCTCTGCATTTAGCGTCAGAAGCAGGTAATGCATCCATCATCAAAGTTTTTCTTGAGCATAAGATGCATCATAATACAAGTGTACAGTCCAATGCTGTTAATTTGACAGCAGTAGAAAGATTAAATATCAGTAGAGCAAAATCCCAATCATCGCATGCTAAATAGAACTATGCTAGTTTCTTAGGTTCTGTCGCATATATTTGCCAAGTATGGTGATATGAGGTATATGTAGCTAAAAAAGCTCTGTCGCATCTATTGCCAAGTGTCGTAATATAGGCAATAGAGAACTAAAAAATTAGTAGTATGCCGTTTCAAATGGGTCTTCCCAATTAAGTGTGTAAACTTTTTTTCAAAGGCCTAGATTATATCTTTAAATTTTATTAAAAAATGAGCCATAGCCGCATTCCAATTTGATATAGGCATGGACCATTTCTTGGTCATGTAATCAATTGCTAAATACAAGCTTTTAAAAACAGCATTATCATTTGAAAAACACGTTTATTTTTAGTGACTTTTCGGAGTTGACTATTAACGGATTCCACAGCATTAGTTGTGTAAATTATTTTTCGTATTTCTTCAGGGTATTCTAAGAAAATCATTAAATTATCCCAATGAACGTACCAAGATTTAGCAATTTGAGGATATTGTTTACTCCATTTAGATTCAAAAGCCTCTAAAGTGGAAGGTGCTTCTTTTTCTGTGCTAGCTGTATAAATAGGTTTTAAATCACCGGCTAGCTCTTTTCGGTCCTTGTATGATACATATCGTAAACTATTTCTAATTTGATGTACAGTACATAATTGATGCTCCGTCTTTGGAAAAACAGCACTTATAGCTTCAGACATACCAGTAGGGTTATCACTACATGCTATCAGTATGTCTTGCATACCTCTATTTCTCATCTCAGTAAAATTACCAAGCCAAAATTTATCTCCTTCATTCTCACTGGCCCACAATCCTAAAATATCTTTTCTTCCTTCTAAATCAATACCTAAGGCAACATATGTCAACAGCGGTCGAAAAATGATACATAATTTTAATATATACTGTTTGAAAATTGATACAGTATAATAAGAAATCATTTGATATTTAAGTCATAAGATTATCCTCCTGTTTATTAATCACCTCTATTGATACAAGACCAGCTTTCTTTTTATTTCTAAGTCTGAAACTATCCCCTTTAATATTGAGTATCGTGGAATGATGGAGCAGACGATCTAAGATAGCAGCTGTAGGAGCACTATCCTGAGCAAGATTATTGTGCCATTGTCCAAATGGAAGATTACTTGTAAGAATTATACTATCTTTCTCATAACGCTTTGCTATAACCTGAAATAATGGATTAGCTTGTTCCTGTTTTAATGGCAGATACCCAAATTCGTCTACTATGAGTAATTTGTATGGAAGGATGACTTTTTTAAGTATAGCGCCTAGATTTCCCTGATTTAGTCCTGCATTAAGTACGAGCATTAAATCCGCAGCTGTTATAAATTTAGTCTTGATTCCACATTGCGTAGCTGCATAACCAAGGGCAATAGCTATATGTGTTTTTCCTACTCCAGAAGGATCAAGCAAAATAATGTTTTCTTGTCTTTCTACAAAAGATAGGGAACTTAGATTTTCCAGAACCTTGCGTTTGACTCCTGTAGCAAAATCATAGTCAAAATCATCCAGCGTTTTTATAGCAGGAAAGTCTGTCATTCTTGTGAGTATTGATTTACTCCTATTTTGTCGCGCCAACAACTCTGTTTTTAATATTGACTCAAGGAAATCCGTATAACTTGAGTCTTCTTTACTAGAGGACTGTGCGATATCAAAATAATTTTCAGCTACCTGAACAAGATTTAATGAGTGGCACATCTCTGCTATACGTTGGTGCTGCAGGTTCATAATGCCTCCAATATATCTAGTATACGCATAGGGAATGCTGCAAAGAAACTGTAGAAAATCGTTCTTCTTTACCTTCCATAATCTCTAATACCGCAGGATGACTACCGCTATAATCCAATGGTAGTGGTTGAGGAGTACTCCTCTCAGACTTTAATCTTTTTACAGGTATTTCACCTGTGGTGCCATGCACACGCATATTCGCTATATCTCGCAGCCATTTTAGCACCTCTGAATTTGCAGTATCCACATCCAACACTAGCTCTGCTGTTTTTAATTTTGTCACTAATGGGTTATAAAAGCTTTCTCTGAGATATCTATTAAATCGCTCAACCTTGCTCTTGGTTTTTGCTTGATAAGGTCTACACACTCTTAAGCGGAAACCATAATGTTTTGCAAAATCTAGCATTCCTTTATTAAAAAGATGTATGTCAAGACCATACGTATCTCTACCCAGTATTACTGTTTTCATATTGTCATAAAGCACTTCTTTTGGTACTCCGCCAAAATATTCAAATGCACGCTTATGGCATTCTATTAACGTTACAAGCTTCTCATTAGTAACAAATTCCACATAACTTGCTCGACTATATCCTAATGTAGCTACAAAAGCTGATAAAGTGTTCTTGCCTTTACGAAATTCAATCCAATCAACTTGCATCTGTTTACCGGATGCAGTCTCGAATCTTACCATATCCTCCTGCTTAGCTGCTGGCTTTATGCTTTTTAAATAATCTCTGAGTTGGGTCATCTTGCCCGTGTAACCCATCTCCTTTATCTCTTGAAACAATACAGTGCCGGGTAGCGATATAGGATAGGCTGATTTTATTCTTTCGCTCAAGTACTCCTTATACGGGGCTAGCTTTGTTATCAACTTCCTCCCATCCTTATATTTAGGGCTACCATCATATTTTAAATATTTACGTACTGTATTTACTGAAACACTTACTTCTCTTGATATACTTCTTAGGCTTGTGTCTTGTTTATTTAATATTTTTATTTCCATTATTTGCTCCAGTATTATCATTATTTTTTACCTCCTTACCCAGAAGATATTACTTTAATACTGTATCAATTTTTATCCATTGTGCTGTATCATTTTACTTCCGTTGCTAACAGTACAAATGAAAACATTTTTGATCTATAAGTTGAATAAA
Organism: Rickettsia endosymbiont of Cantharis rufa; assembly: GCF_964026445.1. NCBI lineage: Bacteria > Pseudomonadati > Pseudomonadota > Alphaproteobacteria > Rickettsiales > Rickettsiaceae > Rickettsia > Rickettsia endosymbiont of Cantharis rufa. Next base: position 31,832 of record NZ_OZ032150.1, on the reverse strand, counting down.
TAAATATTAACATTACTTAAAAAAAAATTTTTCTGAATAAGTAAATTTACAACAAGGATTTAAAGGCGAATCGGTAAAATTCTGAGGATAAAAAGTTCTATTTCTAAATTGAATTAATAGGCGGATATTTAATATGTTTTGAAAGGTAAAATTTGAGATTATTTTTCTTTTGTAATTTTATCATATTTTTTTAGCTTGATAAGAATGGACTCTAAATTATCTAGTTTAATCATACATGGGCCGTCACTTGGGGCGTTATCAGGGTCTTGATGTACTTCCATATACATGCCGGCAATACCTACAGCCATTGCTGCCTTTGCAAGTAGCTCTACATACTTTCTTTCTCCACCAGTACTACCTCCTAACCCTCCCGGTTGCTGAACAGAATGTGTCGCATCAAAAACTACAGGTATATTTAACTCCGCCATTATTGCAAGACTACGCATATCAGATACCAAATTATTATAACCAAAACATGTACCACGCTCTGTAAATAATATATCCTTCACTCCAAAAGCTTCTAGTTTTGTTTGTACATTTTTCATATCCCAAGGAGCTAAAAACTGCCCCTTTTTTACTTTTACTATTTTACCGGTTTTCGCTGCAGCTTGCAGTAAGTCGGTTTGTCTACATAGAAACGCCGGGATTTGTAAAATATCTGCTACTTTAGCTACCTCAGTACATTGACTCTCAGAATGAACATCAGTAACAATTGGACAATCAAATTCAACTCTTACTTTTGATAAAACTTTTAAACCTTCCTCTATACCAAGACCTCTAATCCCACTTATAGAAGTTCTATTAGCTTTATCAAAAGAAGATTTATAAATAAACGGGATATCAAGTTTGTTAGTTAATTTAGTAAGTCTTTCTGCCATAAATAAAGCGTGGTCTTGTCCTTCAATCTGACAAGGTCCTGCAATTAGGACAAACGGCAAATCATTTCCTATTTTGATATTATTAAGTTTTACTACTTTTTGCATAATTTTTAAATTTAATTATTAAGCGGGGCGCGGATTAATATTTCTCTGTTATATCAGTTGCTGATTCATTTTCTATTAAGTCGTTATTAATTACTAACGTATAATATTTTTCTTTTATTGTCTTTAAATCATAATCACCATGATAATAACCTTCTATGTTAATAATTTTTTTTAAATAAAGATTTACCTGCTCTGTTTCTAACGGTTCGTCTATATTTTTTATAATAGACGACTTAATATTAATTAAATACCCTTTTATTTTTTTAAATTCTTTAATAATTATAAAAATATCACGCGGTTTTATTACTAACACTCCTACAAACAAAATTAATAATATTTGCGTTAAAGACATATTTATATTAGTTTTTTATGTTTATATTTTGGATTTAAAATATTCTTGCCTTTCTCGTTTAACATATAGTCAAGATAATCTTGATAATTCCCTTCAAACCAAGTAGCATCACCTTCTTTATCATAAGCGATAATGTGTGTAGCTATTCTATCTAAAAACCAACGATCATGACTAATTACTAAAACACAACCAGCAAAATCTAAAATTGCACCCTCTAACGCTCTTAAAGTATCTAAATCAAGATCATTTGAGGGCTCATCAAGAAGTATTACATTAGCACCTTCTTTTAATAACTTTGCTAAATGTACTCTATTACGCTCTCCACCAGAAAGTTGTCCAACTTTCTTTTGTTGATCACCTCCTCTAAAATTAAAAGCAGCGCAATAGGCTCTACTTTTAACTATTCTATTACCAAGCTGCAATTCATCTAAACCTTCTGAAATTTCTTCCCATATAGTTTTATTATTATCTAAATGATCCCGTGATTGATCAACATAACCTAATTTCACAGTTTGACCAATTTTAATAGAACCGCTATCTAGTGTTATTTTACCTGTAATAATATTAAACAAGGTAGACTTACCCGCTCCATTTGGTCCAATAATTCCTACAATAGCTCCACGTGGAACTTTAAAACTAAAATCTGATAATAATATTTTATTGTTAAATTTTTTAGCTATATGTTCTGCTTCAATAACAAGATCACCTAAGCGTGGCCCATTAGGTACAATTATTTGAGTAGGATCGCTTTTTTGTTCTTGTTGTTTATTTAATAATTCTTGATACGCTGTAATACGTGCTTTATTTTTTGACTGTCTAGCTTTTGGAGTTTGACGAATCCATTCAAGTTCACGGTTTAGTTGCTTTATTCTATCATCTTCCTCTTTACCCTCTAAAGCTAATTTTGCTTGTTTTTTCTCAAGCCAAGAGCTGTAATTTGATTCCCACGGGATACAATTCCCTCGATCAATCTCTAATATCCATTCCGTAACATTATCTAAAAAATAACGATCATGGGTAATAACTATTACCGTACCTTTGTAGTTCCTCAGGCAATTCTCAAGCCAAGAAACTGATTCTGCATCCAAATGATTTGTCGGTTCATCAAGTAATAACATATTAGGCTTTTCTAAAAGAAGCTTACATAAGGCTACTCTTCTTTTTTCTCCACCGGAAATTTTTGTAATATCCGCTTCTTTTGGCGGACAACGCAAAGCAAGCATTGCAATTTCTATTTCACGTTCTAGATTCCATCCATCACAATTGTCTATTTTTTCTTGCAATTCTGCCTGCTTATCATAAAGATTCTGCATTTCTTCATCAGTAATTTCAGCAGCAAATTTGTTACTTATATCATTAAATTCATCAATAAGTTTTTTCTTTTCATGAAGACCTTCTATGATAATGTCAAAAACATTTTTACTAGCGTCAAGATATGGTTCTTGAGGTAAATATCCTATTTTTGTACCAATTTTAGCTGTTGCTTTACCTTCAAACTCTTTATCAATACCTGCTATTATTTTTAATAAAGTCGATTTACCTGCTCCATTTGGACCTATTATACCAATTTTAGCTCTTGGTAAAAATGATAAATTTGTTTCTTTTAAAATTCGTTTACCATTTATAATTTTGCTTAAACCGACCATTTCATAAACGTATTGATATGACATAAATTACTTATTTCCTTATATTATTATTTTGCACTGATAGATTTATTTACTACTATATTGTATGAATTTATTGCTCTATAAATAACTCAGAATCAGATATGTAATTTCTACTATTGTTTTTCTCGTTCAGATATTTAATTTGCCAAATCTTAAAAATAAAATGCTGTATGCATGCTTTAATTTTATCAATTTGGATTGTAGCACTTTTATATCTACTAAATTTATTTCATTCAAGCTTATTGATGATTTTTCCATATGCATTTTAATTTAATTTTAATAATATCAAGTCTAATTCTTCCAAACCTTTGTAATGAAATATTAATTTTCCACCTAATAGATAATTTTCTATTGTTATTTTTATACCAAACTTTTCTGATAAAACTTTCACTAGTAATTCTAGATCGTTGTCGGTAGTACTGTCCTTTAAAAAACGCTTTCCTGCTTTGTTATTATTGTTAGGAGATTCTGTATACTCATTTTTATACCATTGTCTTACTAGTTCCTCTGTTTGACGCACATTTAAATCATTATTTATAATATGATCAGCTATTATTTCTGCATGCTCATGATTTATTAAACATCGGGCTTGACCCATACTTAGTATATTTGCATTTACTTTATCTTGAATAGACTGCGGTAAGTTATTAAGTCTTAACAAATTAGCTATATGACTGCGGCTTTTACCAAGCCTCTCAGCTAGTTTTTCTGCTGTATAATTAAAATTTTCAACTAGATATTTAAAACCACGAGCTTCTTCCATAACTGTTAGGTCGGTTCTTTGTATATTCTCAATTAGTGCTATTTCCATACTCTCTCTAGCATCTAAATTTTTTATAATTACTGGTATCTCTAAAACTTTTGCTAATTTACATGCACGCCAACGCCGTTCTCCTGCTATAATTTGGAAATTATTATCAACAATAATAGGCTGTAATAAACCATTATTCAGTATAGAATCTGCTAATTCTTTTATTTTATCATATTCAAAGTTTTTTCTAGGCTGATTCTCATTTGGTTTTATTTTATCAATATTTATTATTTGTATTATTTCTGATTCTATAGAAATAACTTCTTCTCCAAGTAATGAAGATAACCCTCTTCCTAATCCTTTATTTTTCGCCATATCTTTCTAAGATTTCTTTTGTAAGTTCTATATATGCAACTGCTCCCGAACATTTATAATCATATATAATAGCCGGTTTTCCATATGAAGGAGCTTCAGATAGTTTAATATTTCTTGGGATAACGGTTTTAAATACTAATTCTCCTAAGCATTTCCTAACATCATCTTCCACTTGCTCAGTTAAACAATTACGCTTATCATACATTGTAAATAATATACCTGCAATCTTTATCTTAGGGTTTAATTTTTTCTCTACGATTTCAATTGTTTTTAGTAAATGACTTAATCCTTCTAAAGAGTAAAAATCGCATTGCATTGGGATCAAGACTTCATCACTTGCAACTAAAGCGTTTACCGTTAATAAATTTAATGAAGGGGGGCAATCAATAATTATATAATCATATAATATTTTTATTTTTTCCAATAGGCTCATTAAAATATACTCTCGATCCTTTAATTTTGTTAAATCTAATTCAGCGGCAGATAGATTAGTGTTTGAAGTAATTATTTCTAAATTTGGTATATCCGTAGAAATTATTGCATCTTTCAATTCTATTAAATTTGTTAATACCTGGTATATGGTATTTTTGCGTTGTTGCTGACTAATTCCAAAACCGGTGCTACTATTTCCTTGAGGATCAAGATCTATAACTAAAATTTTTTTATTTACAGCAGCAAAGGCTGTAGCTAAATTTACAGTAGTTGTAGTTTTAGCTACTCCTCCTTTTTGATTAACAATAGCAATTACTTTCATATAATTTTTGTTAAATTACTAACTTCTAGAATCTTCCCTTCTTTAAAAGTAATACTTTGGTGTATTAAATAATCAAATAACCACTTCTCTTGCGCTTCTACTATTTCAGTTAAATAATTTTTTCCTTTTAATAACAAAAATTTTTCTTGTACTGAAATATTTTTTATACAATTAAATATTGTATTTAAGTTAGAGAGAGCTCTACAAGTTAATATACTACAATCCATCTCTACTTTTTCTATTCTTTGATTGATTATTTGTATGTTATTATTTGATATCTTTGACGCTTTTTCTAAAAATATACATTTACGCGAATCAGCTTCTATTAAACTTACTTTCGCTACACCTGCAATAGATAATACTATACCAGGGAAACCGCAGCCGCTTCCTATGTCAACCAAGTGCATTTCTTTATTATCAATATATTGTATTAATTGTAATGAGTCTAGTATATGACGTTGCCAAAAATTATGTACACTATTATCTGATACAAGATTGATTGCTTTATTCCATTTTTTAACTAACCTTTGAAAAATTTCTAACTTTTCAATTATTTCATGCGGAACTTCCATCACTATATCTAGTTTTTAAATAAATTATAATAGCAGTAATTGCTGCAGGTGTAATCCCTGGAATTCGACGTGCTACACCAATAGTAGCAGGTTTATGAAAAGAAAGTTTTTCCTGTATCTCTAATGATATACTTGGTATTTTAAAATAGTCAATATTTTTAGGCATTAACTGCGCCTCTTCACTTTGAAATAAATTAATATCTGCGTGTTGTCTGGTTAAATATGAAGCATATTTTGACTCAATATATAGTAATTGTAAAATATTATTATTTTGCACTTCTTTAAGTATAGGGAAAATTTTAATAGCTTCTTCAACATTAAAATTAGGTATTTTAAATAAATCTAATGCTGTTTTATATGTACCATCCTGCGCTACCTGTATACCCATTTTAGCAAGTTTACTAGTAGTTAAAGATAATGTTTTTAATAAATTTCTTGTTTTTTCTATATCTTCACATTTCTTTGTGAATATTTTTTTACGTTCTTCTGATACAACTCCAATGTTTATACCTAATTCCGTTAAACGTAAATCAGCGTTATCTGCTCTTAAAGATAATCTATATTCTGAGCGGGAGGTAAACATACGATAAGGCTCCGTAGTGCCAAATATTGTTAAATCATCTATCATTACTCCAATATAACTATTTGCTCTTGTTAATATAAAAGGTGGTTGATTTTTTACTGACAAAGCAGCATTAATACCTGCAACTATACCTTGTCCTGCTGCTTCTTCATATCCTGTAGTACCGTTAATTTGTCCAGCAAAATATAATCCGGTTATTTTTTTTGTCTCTAACGTAATACTTATTTCACGTGGATCAACATAATCATATTCTATAGCATAACCTGGGCGCAAAATCGTTGCATTTTCTAATCCCGGAATTGTTTTTATCAATTTTTGCTGTACCTCTTCAGGCAAAGAAGTAGAAATACCGTTTGGATAAATGGTGTAATCGTCTAACCCTTCAGGCTCCAAAAATATACGATGTTCTGATTTTGTACTAAATCTAACTATTTTATCTTCTACAGAAGGACAGTATCTTGGCCCTATTCCTTCTATTTGTCCTGAATAAATCGCAGATTTATTGATGTTTTCACGTATAATATTATGAGTTTCAGGAGTGGTTTTAGTGATAAAACAATTTATTTGAGGAACGTTAACAATATTTATTAATTCAGAAAAAGGGCGCGGAGTTTTATCGCCTGGCTGTAAAGCTGTTTTACTATAATCAATAGTACGCCCATCAATTCGTGGCGGCGTACCTGTTTTTAAGCGAGCAAGTTTAAATCCTATTTTTTTTAATGTATTTGATAATCCGTAAGAAGGTTCTTCATCTAGTCTACCGGCAGGAATTTTTGTTGAGCCGATATGAATAAGACCTGATAGAAAAGTACCTGTAGTCAATATAATTTTTTGACAAGGAATTTTACTACCATCATTTAAAATAACTGCTTCAACTTTAGAAGATTTAATTTCTATATCTTCTACTTTTCCGTATAATATATCTAGATCAGGATAATTTGTTAATATTTGATACATTGCTTTTTTATAAAGCTTACGATCAGCTTGAGCACGAGGCCCCCAAACTGCCGGTCCCCTAGTTTCATTCAGCATTTTATAATGTATGCCTGCCTGATCTATTACATAACCCATTAATCCATCAAGTGCATCAATTTCTTTAACTAATGTGCCTTTTGCAATTCCACCAATTGCCGGATTGCAAGACATTTCACCTAAATTTTCCGGTTTTAACGTAATTAAGAGAGTAGAAACTCCAAGGCGCGCAGAAGCAGCTGCAGCTTCTGCTCCTGCGTGCCCACCGCCTATAACTATTACGTCATATTTTAGCATTAATTATTCTATAATTTCAGATTTATTAAAGAAGAATTTGATTTCTCTTTTTGCACTATTTTCACTATCTGAACCGTGAATACTATTAGCTTCAATTGATTCACCGAAATCTTTTCTAATAGTTCCGGCTTCAGCTTCCGCAGGATTAGTTGCTCCCATAATTTTACGATTTAAAGTTATAGCATCTGCACCTTTAAGAACTTGAAGCACTACTGCTCCTGAAGTAATATATTCAACTAAGCTATTAAAAAACGGTCTTGCTCTATGTTCATCATAAAAACATTCTGCTTCATATTTAGTTAAGTGCTTCATTTTCTGGGCCACTATTTTTAAGCCTGCATTTTCTAAATAAGTATTGATTTGCCCTATTTTGTTCCTTTTAATAGCATCAGGCTTAATCATTGAAAAAGTATATTGTATTGTCATTTTGTAACCTTTATATAATTATTAAATTTATTAAACTTCCTGCATAAGTCATCTTATAAAGAGGAATAGGGAACACTTGACTGCAAACCGCAGCGTATATAGACATACGTGAGGATTCGAGTCTAGGCTCGACGTACAAATTACCTTTAGAAATGGCTTATGCAGAAAGTCTATTTTTTAGCTGAACAATTCCATGTTAAAGCGAATAAACCACCCCCTATAAGAGCGGAAATACTAAAAAATACAAACACCCCATTCCAACCGTAATTATCGCTAATCCACCCTACACCGACCCCCGCAATGGCTGCTCCTAAATAACCAAATAATCCTGATAATCCGTTAGCAGTACCAACAGCTTGACGCGAGCTAAAATCCGCGGCAGCAATACCTACAAGGAGTTGTGGTCCTGAAACAAAAAAGCCTATTAAGGAAAGAATTACTATGCTTAATAATTCACTTTGGATAGGTATTTTCCAAAACGAGACTAACAATAAGCTAAGCGATACCATACATATGGCAGCAACAGGCCCCCGACGTCCTTGAAATATTTTGTCTGATAAAACACCTGCTATTAATGCCCCTGGGATGCCTATCATTTCATATAAACCGATTTGTAAACCTGCGTTTGCAAGGCTTATACTACGTAAATCTCTTAAAAATGTCGGTGCCCAATAAATTACCCCGGAGCGTATTATGTAAACAAACATGTTAGCCAGACAGACATACCATATTAGCTTGTTACAAAAAACCATTTTAAGTAATTGCGGAGTTAGTAGCTTTTCATAATCACCTATGGATTCAGGGGGATATTCTTTATATTCTTCCACGGTAGATAAGCCTACTTCTTTTGGAGAATGGCGAAGCCTATTATATAAGAAAAGTGATACTATACAAGCAACTACACCGGGAACGAAAAAAGCAGCTCTCCAATCAAATTTATCGATTAAATAACCGCAACTTATCATAGCAAGAGCCCCACCTATTTGGTTAGAAGTTGCTCCCATAGCCCATTTAGTTCCGAGTTCTTTTGGAGCAAACCAGTGAGTAAGCATTTTTGTTGCAGGAGGCCATCCCATAGATTGAAACCAATTGCTAGCTATCCATAAAATTCCTATAAGCCATAAAGAATCTGAAAAGCCTATTAGAATAGTAATGATTCCGACAAGTAAAAGCCCTAATACCATAAATATACGAGCATTGACTTTATCACTAATAAAGCCGTTACAAACTTTACTAACTCCATACATTATAGAAGAAGCTGTTAATATCCAACCAATTTGTGTTTTAGTAACCCCAAAATATTCTCTTATAGCAGGAGTTGCTATATTAAAATTCTGACGACAAAAATAAAAAGTTGCATAACCTATAATAATAGAATACAAAATTCTTACTCGCCAACTATTATATTTTTTTACATATGGCGATCTTGGAGTTTTAATTTTGGATTTTGTATTTGTCATATTATAAACTCGCAGGCTAAAAAAAAGCAAGTTTCACAGAAGTTCGCTTTTTTTATAATATTAAATTTTAACAAATTCTATTTTTCGGTTTTATTTACCAAAACTTGATACTCTTTATTTAAACCTTTAACGGCATATACCCATAATATTACTATTACAAAGAATATAGAAGCAAAATATGGCGTTGCCTCAACAAAGCCGAATACAGGAAATAAAATAAAGAATGTAGACTGAATAATAGCACCACCTGATTTACCGAATCTTCCTCCGATAACTTCAACGGCAGCTTGCCCTTTTACTCGTAAATCCTTATCAAGCGGGATATAAGCCATATTTTTAGTTGCATCAAATAAAGAGTATTTTACACCTTTACTTAGAACATTCTGGATCATACCAATCATAACCGCAAGTGCTAAAGGACCTGAAGCAAGAATTCCAGTTAAATTCATAGCAATAACACTATCGAAAAAGATAAAAGCAAAAAATGCGGCACCAGTAAGCAACATCATTAAAGGAGTAATCATTGCTGCAGTCATCCATGATACTTTTCTTAAGATATTACTGCCTATAATCATAAAGGCAATAGCAACCCAACCTTGATAGAATTGGAATTTACCCATATATATAGTGTAAGCTTCTTTTGTTGGATATAATTCTTTTACTTTTGATTTCCAGACACCTTCAACTAAATTTACGGAAATACCATAAGCAATAAGTAATAATGCTATATACCCCACATATTTAGAAGTAAAGATCATCTTAAAGCTTTCTACTAAGGACATTTTAGTTTTAGCTTTTTTTCCTTTTACAAGCGCTGGATCATAAAGTTTTGGATCGGTTAGAACGTTTTTGTTCATCCATCTATATGTTAATATCACTGCAAAACTACTCACTATCATTATAATAAATAACGGAACAAATTTGAGATGTTCTGCAACTATTTGAGTTTTTTCGTGTAAGAAATATCCAATAATTACGGATGTTACAGGTAGTGCTAAATTAGCAAGTAAACCAAACATTGAGTAAAAACGTTTAGCTTCGTCAGTTTTAGTAATTTGGTTAGCAAATTGCCAAAATAATAAACTAAGCATCATTGTTCCCCAAAGCTCTGCCATAGTATAAAAGGACGCAAAGCTCCATTTTCCTACTATTCTTATAAACCATTTGAAATTGGGATAAGCTAAGCTTAAAGATTCTATGGTTTCAGGATCAGGGTGAACTAAATCAGGGTAGGGGTAAAGAACAAATGCAAATAGTGCAAAATATCCTAAGAAAAATGAAGTAATGACGTAAAATACGTTTTCTTGCTTTAAAATATCGCAAAGTTTAACATAAATTACCATAGCGATTACTGCAGATGGCAGCACTATATATGTTTTTAAGAAACTTATTGCTTCAGCTCCTATATCTGTTACTACAAACCCATCTTTAATTGAGCGAAGAGTTGAGTAGTTTAATAAAATACAGAACATCATAAACGCCATAGGAAGAAATTTCTTATTTTCATACCTTTCTATAGGCCAAATTACTTTTCTTAGTTCCGAGATATAATCATCACTTTTAGGAGTACTCATAAATTAAATTTTCTATTTATTTTGAAGATAAGTATTATACTAAAATATGTTAGAAAAGTCAAATCCGATGATTTTTACTCAAAGGAAATTAAATAAAATGATAAACTTTGAGATAAGTGCACGAAATATGATAATTAATTTACTTGATTTTAATTTCTATCTATAAATATTTTCAGATAAATATGGAATCTTCTGACTTCCACACCGTAAATCTCGATGATGGCGTATATTTCAGCATGGCTTTGAGAAAGATAGGATAAAGATATGTCCAAATTAAAAAAAACAGTTCTATTATTAACTACTGTAATTTTTATAACAGATTGTAACAGCAACAAAGAAAATATACATATGAAGGATTCAAATATAATAAACCCACAATATGTAACTTTGAACGTTCAAACCTTGAATAGTTCAGAAGATAAAACTATTAGGGTAAAGGTAAAATCTTTAAACTCCCTTTTATCTGCAAAAGACTTGTGTGATATCTCTATTTTAGAACAAAAATATGATCAAGAAACAAATTGTGCAGGCCTTGCTGCATCGCAAATAGGTATATCAAAATGTGTAATAATATTTGCAGTACATGAAAATGAAGAGTTAAAGAAATGGTGTCCTGACCTTAAGGACACGATGCCTAAAACTATTTGGATTAACCCCTCATATAAACCGATAGGTACTGAAAAACATGAAGATTATGAGGGATGCTTTTCTGTTGAAAATACTACAGGACCGGTAGCAAGATTCAAGAAGATTCATTATCACGCATATGATATAAATGGAAATCAAATTCAAGGTATCGCAGAAGGATTTCTAGCAAGAGTTATCCAGCATGAAATTGATTACTTAAACAGCAAAGTATTTTTAGATTATGTAGATCCTAAAAAAAATTATGAGCAGGGAAGAATATATAGAAATGCGTAAAAAAGCTATGGAGAAAAAAAACTACGAATGTAAAATCTTAAAATTTTTAGATTTTGTTTTTAGGCTTATATATCTTAGCAAAATACGGTAGCTTTGATTCTACTATAAAGAACTTTTTCAAGCACTCTACAGATTTAAAATCTGTTATACCATAATTTGCAATAGCTGAGATTCAATCTTACATTTAGTAAAATAAGATAAGTATTAAATAGAGGATTAGAAATGAATCTAAATCAAAAAATAATAAAGCCAAAAATAGGATTACTAGGATTAGCTAGGAGTCTTGGAAGTAATATCGTCAGCGTGTAAAGCTATGGGATACAGCAGGGACAGTTATTATAGGTTCAAAGAGCTATATGAAACTGGAGGAGAAGAGGCGTTATATGAGATTAGCCGGAAGAAGCCAATTATAGCAAATAGAGTTGATCCTGCGGTAGAGAGAGCAGTATTAGATATGGCGGTAGAATACCCAGCTTATGGTCAGATGCGAGTATCAAATGAGCTTAAAAAGACTGGTATTCTTGTATCACCTGGGGGGTTAGATCAATTTGGCTACGTAATGATTTAAATAATATCAATAAAAGACTTAAAGCATTAGAAGTAAAAATGGCTCAGGATGGTATTGTTCTTACCGAAGCTCAGTTACAAGTATTAGAGAAACGGCGTAGCGAGAAAGAAGCTCATGGAGAAATAGATACACAGCATCCAGATTATCTAGGATGCCAAGACACATATTATGTAGGTAATTTTAAAGGTATAGACAAGGTATATTCTCAGGTATTTATTGATAGCTATACTAGGGTTACAGATGCTAAATTATATACTGATAAAACAGCTTTTACCGCTACTGACATGCTTAATGATAGAGTACTGCCGTGGTATGAGAGTCAGCAAATACCAGTACTTCGTATTCTAACTGATAGAGGTGGTAAATATAAGGGCAATATAGAGTATCATGCTTTTGAATTGTTCTTAAGCATTGAGGGTATTGAGTATACTACTACTAAAGCATATTCTCCTCAAACAAATGGTATGTGTGAACGCTTTAATAAAACTATAAAACAAGAATTCTTTGATACAGCTATGCGTAAAAAGATTTATACTGATCTTGATGATCTACAACTAGATCTTGATATTTGGTTAGAGCATTACAATAACGAAAGATCACATTCCGGTAAATATCGCTATGGTAAAACGCCTATGCAGACTTTTATGGATAGTAAAAAGTTAGATGTTGAAAAGAATAACGAAATCTTATATCTTGAATACTCATCTGACAGTCATAACTTATCAGACATTCAGATATAGTTTTTATAGTGTCTGTAGGATTAAATCTTGACTTTTACAAATAACTTATTTCCTCAGTCAACAGCTGTTCCAAATAAAGGCCGTGCCCCCGTATTGCAGCTTAGCATGAATAGTCTATAATCCTCAAACAGTAATAAGAGAGAATTATAGTTAAGGAGTTATGACAAGAATAGATGTTAAGTGTAGATATTGTAACGACACAGAAAAAGTAGTAAAGGCGGGATATTCAATTTCAAAACAACAGAGATATCAATGCAAGCAGTGTAATCGATATTTTCAACTGTAATATATTAATAATGCCTCTAAGCCTGGAGTCAAGACTCAGATAGTAGATATGTCAATCAATGGCTCTGGAGTTAGGGATACAGTAAGAGTATTAAAAGTGGGTATCAATACGGTTATCCGTGTTTTAAAAAAAATCTAGCGTTAAAAAAGATAAATCATTCTATCAATACGATAGAAGTAATTATTGCTCCTGAAATAGATGAACAATGGTCTTATGTACAGAATAAATCCAAACAAAGATGGCTTTGGTATTCTTTGGATAAGATTTTGTTAAAAGTAGTTGCTTATACTTTTGGTACAAGATGTGATAGCACATCAGAATCATTACTGAAAAAAACTGGAGGATTTTAAGGTTACTTTTTACTTTACAGATGGATGGGGAAGTTATGCTAGGTTATTAGATCCCAAAAAACACATTGTTAGTAAAAAATATACTCAACGGATAGAACGGGGTAACTTAAATCTTAGAACAAGATGCAAAAGACTGACACGTAAAACAATTTGTTTTTCCAAGTCATTGGATATTCATGATAAAGTCATCGGAACTCTTATTGAACGTATAGCATTTAATACCCACATCTGCAAAATGGAGGTGCGACTCAAATAAAGACTGGGAAAATGCTAAATTACTTTATCCACATATAATAAAAATATTAAGCGATGATAATATTAAAATCGATGAACTTAGGGAAGCAAATTTATATCAAGAATTAGGGAATTATAACGGATATATTATGTAAATTTGAATATTCATTAAAATATTACAAGGAAGCTTTAAAAATATTTCAAGAACTCCAAAGCAATCACCCTGATGTCGCTAACTCTCTTAATAATGTTGGTGGGGCTTATCAAAATTTAGGTGAGATTTCTGATGGGCTGAAATACCAAGAAGCAGCACTAAAGATGCTAAAAGGATTATATCAAGGTAACCATCCTTCTATTGCTTTCTCTTAATAATGTTGGTGTGGCTTATGGAAAATTAGGTAAAATACTAAAGAAGGGTTGAAGTATAAAAAAATAAGCATTAAGTATGTTACAAGAACAATATCAAAGCAATTACCACGATATTGCTCTCTGTCTTAATAGCGTTGGTGGGGCTTATCAAAATTTAGGTGAGATTTCTGATGGGCTGAAATACCAAGAATTAGCTTTAGAGTTATATCTAACTTTATATTGTCAACAGCGGTCGAAAAATGATACATAATTTTAATATATACTGTTTGAAAATTGATACAGTATAATAAGAAATCATTTGATATTTAAGTCATAAGATTATCCTCCTGTTTATTAATCACCTCTATTGATACAAGACCAGCTTTCTTTTTATTTCTAAGTCTGAAACTATCCCCTTTAATATTGAGTATCGTGGAATGATGGAGCAGACGATCTAAGATAGCAGCTGTAGGAGCACTATCCTGAGCAAGATTATTGTGCCATTGTCCAAATGGAAGATTACTTGTAAGAATTATACTATCTTTCTCATAACGCTTTGCTATAACCTGAAATAATGGATTAGCTTGTTCCTGTTTTAATGGCAGATACCCAAATTCGTCTACTATGAGTAATTTGTATGGAAGGATGACTTTTTTAAGTATAGCGCCTAGATTTCCCTGATTTAGTCCTGCATTAAGTACGAGCATTAAATCCGCAGCTGTTATAAATTTAGTCTTGATTCCACATTGCGTAGCTGCATAACCAAGGGCAATAGCTATATGTGTTTTTCCTACTCCAGAAGGATCAAGCAAAATAATGTTTTCTTGTCTTTCTACAAAAGATAGGGAACTTAGATTTTCCAGAACCTTGCGTTTGACTCCTGTAGCAAAATCATAGTCAAAATCATCCAGCGTTTTTATAGCAGGAAAGTCTGTCATTCTTGTGAGTATTGATTTACTCCTATTTTGTCGCGCCAACAACTCTGTTTTTAATATTGACTCAAGGAAATCCGTATAACTTGAGTCTTCTTTACTAGAGGACTGTGCGATATCAAAATAATTTTCAGCTACCTGAACAAGATTTAATGAGTGGCACATCTCTGCTATACGTTGGTGCTGCAGGTTCATAATGCCTCCAATATATCTAGTATACGCATAGGGAATGCTGCAAAGAAACTGTAGAAAATCGTTCTTCTTTACCTTCCATAATCTCTAATACCGCAGGATGACTACCGCTATAATCCAATGGTAGTGGTTGAGGAGTACTCCTCTCAGACTTTAATCTTTTTACAGGTATTTCACCTGTGGTGCCATGCACACGCATATTCGCTATATCTCGCAGCCATTTTAGCACCTCTGAATTTGCAGTATCCACATCCAACACTAGCTCTGCTGTTTTTAATTTTGTCACTAATGGGTTATAAAAGCTTTCTCTGAGATATCTATTAAATCGCTCAACCTTGCTCTTGGTTTTTGCTTGATAAGGTCTACACACTCTTAAGCGGAAACCATAATGTTTTGCAAAATCTAGCATTCCTTTATTAAAAAGATGTATGTCAAGACCATACGTATCTCTACCCAGTATTACTGTTTTCATATTGTCATAAAGCACTTCTTTTGGTACTCCGCCAAAATATTCAAATGCACGCTTATGGCATTCTATTAACGTTACAAGCTTCTCATTAGTAACAAATTCCACATAACTTGCTCGACTATATCCTAATGTAGCTACAAAAGCTGATAAAGTGTTCTTGCCTTTACGAAATTCAATCCAATCAACTTGCATCTGTTTACCGGATGCAGTCTCGAATCTTACCATATCCTCCTGCTTAGCTGCTGGCTTTATGCTTTTTAAATAATCTCTGAGTTGGGTCATCTTGCCCGTGTAACCCATCTCCTTTATCTCTTGAAACAATACAGTGCCGGGTAGCGATATAGGATAGGCTGATTTTATTCTTTCGCTCAAGTACTCCTTATACGGGGCTAGCTTTGTTATCAACTTCCTCCCATCCTTATATTTAGGGCTACCATCATATTTTAAATATTTACGTACTGTATTTACTGAAACACTTACTTCTCTTGATATACTTCTTAGGCTTGTGTCTTGTTTATTTAATATTTTTATTTCCATTATTTGCTCCAGTATTATCATTATTTTTTACCTCCTTACCCAGAAGATATTACTTTAATACTGTATCAATTTTTATCCATTGTGCTGTATCATTTTACTTCCGTTGCTAACAGATGTAAGGGAAATCACCCTGATATTGCTAGCTCCCTTAATAATGTTGGTGTAGTTTATGAGATTTCAGGCGGATTTTTAAAGCATTAAAATATAAAGGAGAAGCGCTAAAAACGTATCAGGAATTATATCATGGTAGTCACCCTAACACCGCCATTTCTTTTAATAAAATCGGTATAGCTCAAGGTAAATTAGGTAAAGTAAAAGAAGGGTTAAGATATTTTTGGCTGGCGCTAAAGATGAGACAAAATTATATCAAGGCAATCATGTTGCAATCGCTACTTCTCTAAATAATGTAGGAACAACTTATGATAAATTAGGGTATATTTTTGTAAGTTTGAAATATTTTGAGTTAGGACTAAAGATGTTTCAAGAATTACATCAAGGTAATCATCATAATATTGCTGGATTTCTTAATAATGTCGGATTGGCGTATCATAAATTAGAAGATGCTTATAAAGCTCTAGAGCTTTATAAGCAAGCTTACTTAATGCGTGTACAAACTTTAGGTTTAGATCATCCTTATACTAAGGAATTAAAAAGTTATCTTAAGGAAAATGCCTCAGAATTTATAAAAAATAATGAAACTAGGGGGGTTTATATTACAAAGAGGCGATTTTGAGGAAGTTATATTAGAAATTAAGCAAAAATTACAAAAAGAAGTTTTAAATAAAATACCTATTAATGTTGTTAAGGGCAAATGGAGTCCAGGCAAATTTATTAGCAAGCTTCCAATTCTAGAAAATTGGGGGGTGAAACGCTATTTAGGCGATAGATATTTAGCAAAACAACTAAGAGCTTCAGCAAATGTTAAAAATATAGAAATAGCAAAAATATTATATTTTGAAGCAATTTGCTTAATAGCTATTTATAATCCTAATAAAAATTTCACTTGTACAAAAGAATTTGCTGTAAGCTACCCTGAATTAACAAACAGGATAATAAACGAGCATCCTGAATATTTTATTGACGGCTCGATATTACGGGCATGTATTAATGACGAGGCAATCTTAAGTAAATTGCTAGGTAGCGGTTAGTGTGGCTATGTAGCTTTATCGTTATTATGAGAAGAATCGGATTTATCCATTAAATTTTTAGCAATGCTGCTTTCTGAAAATTTAGCTGATTGGAAATATTCGGAAACAAGTTTTATCACTTCATCACAAAACTCATCTTGTAGTTCTTTACTTGCAGTTAATTTTTGGTTTTGAATTAGCTGTATAGCATCAAATTTTTTATGTTCTAAAAATTCTTCAATTTCTTTAGTTTTTTCTTGGATAATTTTTTTTGTGACTTCAGTGCTTTCTTCTATCATTTTAGAGCGTAAAGTTTCTAGTTTTTTTATTTGTGTATTGGTTTGTTCGAAGAGTAAAGCTGCGTCTTCTTTTAACTTTTCAGCTTTTAGAACTCTTTCTTGGACTTCTAAAATCTTAGCATCTAAAGAATTCAAAATGGCTTTTTTTGCCGGTCTATAAATTAAATACAAAAAAAACACAAAACTAACGGCAAGCCAAAAGCTTTCATCTAGGAAATTCATTATTTTACTTTTATATTTTGTAGTAAATTCATATCTACTTTAGTTCCGGCTATTTTTTCAATAATATTAACTGCAAGTTTTATGATTGCTTCGCATTTATTATTTCTAAATTGCTTAGCAGCTAAATTTATATCTTCAATATTTTGATTTATAGAATTTTTTAAATCTTGTTCTAGATTCTTTTTTTTAATTAAAAATTCTGATTCTAGAGAGTCTATTTTTTCTTTTTTTATCCTATCTATTTCGACATTTGTTTTTTCTACTTCTTCATTATAATATTTATTTAGCTTTTCTGTTTCTAAGGTCAGTGTATCGGCTTGTGTAATATTATCTTGAATATTCGTTTGCCTATTATTAAAAATTTCTTCGGCTTTTGGAGTTATAAATTTATAAACAAAGATATACAATAAGCCGAAAGTAATAATAAGCCAAAAAATTTGCGAATAATAGGTAGCAATGTCAAATTGAGGCATCTTATTTAAAAATGAATTTTAAGAAAAAATAAGTAACATAGCAATCACAAAGGAAAAAAGTCCCATTGCTTCAGCAAGACCCGCTCCAATAAGTGCCATTCTTTGTAAGTTTTCTGCAGCTGAAGGGTTTCGTGCTATTGAACTAAGTAGGGAGCTAAATATATTACTAACGCCTAGAGCCGCACCGTACATGCCGATAGCCATAAACCCTACGCCGATAAATTTTAAAGAAACTATGTCCATAAGAAATTCCAACTTAAATTAAAAATTATTTAGTGTAAATTAATAGCATCATTAAGATACATACAAGAAAGAATAGAAAAAATATAAGCTTGAAGTATTGCAACAAAAATTTCAAACCCAATCAGTATAACCATAAGAGGGATTGGCAGAAATTTCAAGTAAATCATTAATGAAACGGTAAAACCGGCTATTACTTTTAATAAAACATGCCCCGCCATCATATTAGCAGCAAGTCGCAGTGATAGACTAACCGGTCTTGCTAAATATGTAAACAGTTCAATTACTATCATTAATGGTGCTAGCCACAAAGGTGTACCGCGCGGTAAAAAAAGAGTTAAAAAACGTAAGCCGTGTTTTACAAAACCGACTATAGTTACCGTTAAAAATACTAAAATTGCCAAGGCAAAAGTAATGATAATATGACTAGTAGCAGTAAAGCTATAAGGTGTCATACCAAGTAAATTACAGAATAAAATAAAAATAAACAAACTGAAAACTAAAGGAATAAATTTACGTCCTTTTTCTCCTATATTCTGATTTAACATATCAGATACAAGATTATAAACTATTTCGGCACTTACTTGTAATCTAGAAGGTACTAATTTCTGATTATAAAAAGCTAAGTAAAAATAAGTTAGAGCTAAGATACTAGCAAATAACATATAGATACTTGAATTAGTAAAACTGACGTCAAAACCGAACATTTTGATTTCTATTAATTTTTTGATATCAAACTGTACTAAAGGGCTATGAGTCATTTCCTTACTTTTTATTATTTACTTTTTGCCTTATAATATTAAAGCCGGCAATCATTCCCATTATTGTAAATATAATAAGAAATAAAGGTTTAGAGTTAAAGAACTTATCCGTAAATATTCCAATCACGACACCTATCATTGTACCTAAAACCAAATCTACAGCGATAGTGAACGGGCTAATTTCCTGCTGAATCTTAGAATTAGAAAACTTGGAAGTTTTTAAGTCTTTAATTCTTGCTTTGATATCTTTTAGTTTTTCCGTATCCATTATATTCTTGTACATTGTCATACCGTGGCTTGAAAAAGCCGCCTATACCATTCCCACGTAGGCGGGAATCCAGAAAAAGATTATAAATACAGCTAATTTTTGAAATGTAAAGCTCGATCTATCTCGCTTTACCCTGGATTCCCGCCTACGCGGGAATGATATCGAGACCATGCAACACTGTCAGTATTAATTACAAACTCATCTCATTTTTTGATTTTTCTTTTTGCTCTTCTAAAGCTTTATCTAATGCTGTGGAAATATTGTCCATACTATAATTTCCGGTTTGTATTCCATTAACAAAGAAAGAAGGAGTGCCTATAAATTTTGGTGTTTTTGCTACAAAATTAGTATTAGAGATTAGTGTTTCAGTAATTTTATCATTATTTAAACATTGCTTATATTCTTCTGGAGGAACACCGCCAAGATGACCTATATCAGTTAGTAATTCTCTGTATTTATTGCTATATGCCCATTTATCTTGTTGTTGTAATATAATATTATGCAATTGTACAAAACTGTTTATATCACCCTTGCATCGGGCTAAAATTGCAGCGTCTAAATCTTGTTTTGTAGCAATAAATTCACGAACTACATATGCAATTTTATTAGTATCGATATATTTTTTCTTAAGTTCCGGAAAAATTGTATTATGATAATAAGCACAATGTGGGCAGGTAGGAGAGAAATACTCGACTAATATAACATTTGATTTTTTGTTACCGAGAACCATATCATTATCATCAACTTTAAAAGTGACTTTAAAGGGTGTTATTTCAGGATTTTTTTGTTCTTGTGAATCCGGCGTTGATACTTCATTAATTTGATTATTATCATTAGCAGGTACTATCGATTCAGCTGCATTTTCAGAATTTACGGCTTCTTGATTTGCTTCTTGAGAAGTTCCAACGTCTTGGTCTTCATTATTTTGTGCGGTTTCTTGCTCTATTATTTGTTTCTCTTCTTGGTTCTTATCTTGTGCTTTTTCTTCTGAACAACTACTCAAAAATAATAAAAATATTGGTACAATAAAAATACTTCGCATAATTTTCCTTTAACTATTAACCTTATCTACAATAAGATTGTATCAATTTTATTTCAATAAAAATATCTACTTTATAATAAAAGCAGAATGTGCTATGCTATAGAAAATAATAGTCTAACATTAAGTTCTTAGGCACTAAAACCACTACGGAGGAATTAATAATGACAAATACAACACAATCCGAACATAAAGTCGAACAAAAATCCGAGTTTAAAATAGGGCAGAGAATTGTCTATCCTGCACATGGAGTTGGTGAAATAACAAATATAGAGTATCATACTATAGCTGGTACAGAAATTAAAGTATACGTCATTTCTTTTTCCCAAGATAAAATGACGCTAAAAGTGCCTGTTAGTAGGGCTTCGGTTGTCGGTCTTAGAGCAGTTGCAAGCAGAAAAGATTTAGATGTAATATATTCAACTCTTCAAGGTAAACCAAAACAAGGAAATAGAATGTGGAGTAGAAGAGCACAAGAATATGAAGGGAAAATTAACTCAGGTAATATTGTAGCTATAGCTGAAGTATTACGAGACTTACATAAAAATGTTGATAATGATCGTTCTTATAGTGAAAGAACCCTATATGAATCAGCTTTAAATAGACTTGCAGGTGAACTTGCTATTCTTGAAAACATACACCCGACTGAAGCAATTAATAAGTTAGTTGAAGTATTACGCGAAAAATTAGTAGCGTAATTTTCGATATTGCCTAAAGTATTGTTGCTTGGCTAAGCTTTCTGTTGTCATTCCGCGACTTGGTCGTGGAATTCAGCTAAAAATACTAAAATTATTAATACTTTGAGTAGTTTTGATGACACCGAGTGCGTTTTTCGACCTATGCAACAATACCTATTTTACAAAGCCATACCAACTTGCCCTACCAAAAGATAGTTCATACGGAATTTCTCAAGGGATGCGGCAACTACATAGTCAATAAATTCTTTTAACAATTTTTGATCAGTTACTTCTTGTTCTTTATCATCACGAGCAGTTAAGAGTTTTGAATTAATTTTTTCAAGAACACCTTTCTTAATATCATCAATATTATGCGTACCGTCTAGCATTTCTAAAATATATTTTTCATGTATTGCCATACCCATCATATCGTTAGGTCTATTTGTTACGCTAACTATATTCGTATTATTAAAATTAGCTTGTTTTGTTTAGTATCTTGCAAATTCGCTAGTTTTAGGTTTTTCGGTGATAGTTGCTATAGCATGCGGCTTAGTCTCAAATATTTTTAGATAACCTTGAAAAATAAATTTTATAAAATGCTGCTCTAGCGCAGCTAGGAAATCTTGCAATTTATATTTACCAAGCTTTTTTAAAGCTTCTTTTGCTACTTGTTCTAAGCTTATCGGATTGCTAATATTTTCAGCATATATATACAAAATAGCTTTCATGATCGGTGAAGTACTTGAAATAAAAGGATAAGGTAAATTTTCGTAATAGAAGCTGATATTTTCCTTCTCGTTATTTAAATCAATGTCTTTTTCGGAGTTACCGGTCTAATATTAGGGCTAGTGTAAAATTCTTTTAAATTGTTGAATTCAATTTTTCTGTTTATAGGTATGTTTTTATGACATAACAATGTCGAGTGGAATTTTCTATTAGTGATAAAATCCATATATTGCTCTGTACGAACAATATCATTAATAACTTGTAGCTTTTAAGCTGCTTTAGACGGTAAATTACCGAGAAACATTGCAGTAAGCGATGTATCACCTAAGTAATTTAAATGATTTTTTTGAGCTTTCTCTATGAATTGGTGAAAATATGTACCTGTATTAATTTCGCCTAAATATTCATGTAATACATATGAGTCTGTATATGCGGATAATAATTTTGTTTCATCTCGTAAGAAATTAGAATAGCGTGTTGTGGGGCTTTCTAATGAGTCATTGATAAACTTCAAAAGTAATCTAGCTTGCTGTAATTTATCGTGGCTAGCATTAAATAGCTCTGAATGGAACATTATCATTTCACGTATTATTCTCTGCACATTCCAACCCGGCAGCGTATTATAGCTTACAAAAACTATACCATTTGGTTTAACATCTTATTACAGACTTCGAGTATTTTATCTTGTACTTCTTAAGGCACTCATGAATATACACCGTAACAAACTATGTAATCAAACTTACCGTATAACTCATCAAGATCTAATATAGATAATGCTTTTAGCTCAGCATTTTTTAGTTTCAAATCGCTGGTAATTTTTTTGCCGAGTTCTATTTGTGTTTTGGATAAATCAATACCGAGGGTGTACGATTTAGGATATATTTCGGCGAAATTAAGAATATTAACACCGATTCCACAACCGATCTCAAATATTCTAGCTGTTTCAAGAGGTACTGGATTCAGCCCAAATAGTTTACCGATAGTTCTTAAATACGGTGGGGAGGTACAACTGAAAGTGAATGGAGAATAAGGTACTTCATCATAAGATATTTTGTTAGTTTGTTTTGTCATAGTAATTATATAAATTAAAAATTAGTTTTAAGCGGTTTCAAAAGATTAAGCAGTATGTTTTATATACAATTTCCCGTTATTGTGAGCAGGCATTGTTGCATAGATACCGATGTCAACTTTTTTTAGGCAATGTCTTATAACTTTATCAATTGTGCTTTACTTGCAAAATTTTCTATACCTTCTAAATCGGTAGCGGTAACCCATAGCTGCATGTTTAAGTTGGTAAAAAATTCGGTTAAATACTCACGTCTTTTATCGTCTAGATGAACAAATACCTCATCCAAAAGTAAAATCGGTGCTATTTTAGTTAGCTTTATAGCATAATTCATTTCAGCAAGAATTATTGCAATTAATATAGCTTTTTGTTCACCTGTAGAACAGAGTTTTGCTAAAATATTTTTCTTTTTATGTTTTACTAAAAAGTCGCTTTTATGAACTCCAAAACTAGTGCGACCAAGTAGTTTATCCTTGCCTCTTGTTTGATAAAGTTCTGTTGTAATAAAACTAGTAATATTTTCTTCGCCGTCTAATATTTTTTGTTCAATAATGCCGTCAATCGATAAATCAGCTTTTGGAAATGCATTTTCTAAATCATCGATTGCCTGCTGCATAAATTCTAAAGTTTTTAAGCGGTTAGTGGCAATATTACTAGAAATATCAGCCATTTTTTTTTCGATGATTTTCAGCCAATTATCATCTCGTATTTCTTCTTCTAGAATTTTATTTCGTTCATACATGTAATATTCATATTTACTAACTAATTCTGCGTGCTTTGGATCAAAATTATAAACTATTCTGTCAAGGAATTTTTTTCTATCACTGCTGCTACTAGTAAAAATTCCTTCCATTTGCGGAGTCAGCCACACCATGCTAGTGAATTTGCTTAACTCATTATTGGCCATTTTACTTTCGTTATATTCGGTTATTCGCCTATTTGAGCTGCGTTTAATACGCGTACTAAACTCTGCAGATCCTAGCTTACTTTGCAATAGAGCTTTAACTATGCAATAGTCTTCTGAAGCTTTGCATATATCGGCAAGCTTTGCCGACCGAAGTCCTCTACCGGGGTAAAAAAGCGATATAGCTTCTAAAATATTAGTTTTACCGCTACCATTTTCACCTATTAAAATTATCGGTATATTATCTGTTTTCAGTTCAAGGTTTTTAAAATTACGATAATTCTCAAGAATTAAGGAATGTAGGAAGATATTTTTCATTTTATGAAAGAATAATAGTTGAATTATTGATGCGTTGTATACTCGGTGAATTTCAAAAATTAGCTACGTCGTTTTACAAAACTGATCTATCAACACTTTTCCGAACAGTTGTTTAAGCGCAATTTTGTATCTCTTCATATCTTACTGGTGATAAATAATCGTTAGCAGAATACATTCTGATACGGTTATAAAATACCTCTATATATTCAAATATGGCATATTTTGCTTCCTCCTTAGTTTTAAATTTATATTGATACATTAATTCTGTTTTTATAGTATGAAAGAAACTTTCAGCAACAGCATTATCCAAGCAATTTCCTTTACGACCCATACTCTGTTTGATACCATGTTGTTTTATAATTTTTAAATGACTATCAGAACAATATTGACTACCTCTATCAGTATGCCAAATAAGCCCTTTTGCTGGTTTACGTTGCCATATTGCCATTAATAAAGCATTATTAACCAAATCAGCTCTCATGTTATTACTCATAGACCATCCTATAATTTTTCTAGAAAATAGATCAATAACAGTTGCTAAATATAGCCAGCCTTCACCAGTTGGCACATAGGTTATGTCTCCAACCCAATAACAATTAGCAGCATAAACTGTAAACTCTCTATTTAATAAATTAGGAGCAATTTGCTTATTATGATTAGAGTCAGTAATGGCTTTAAATTTACGTTTAGTTTTACATAGCAAATTAGCTTCTTTTATTAGTCTTGCAATGCGTCTCCTACTAGCAGTTATATCTTGCCGTGATAGTTCCTTTTTAATAGGTCTAGTTCCATAATTACCTCTACCTTCTTTAAAGATAATTTCAATTCTGTTTGTTAATTCATTACCTTCTTTAACCCTATTACATCCAAGATTATTTAACCATTCATAATAACCATTACGTGATACTTTCATAAATTTACACATAGCAGAAATGGAAAAATTACCTCTGTTTTCCTTTATCCATGCGTACCTTATTGGGATTCTTTTGCAAAGTACGCGGCAGCCTTTTTAATAGATCACGTTCTTGTGTTACTCTATCTAGTTCTTCTTCAATCTCCTTAATTCATCATACAGATGTTCTTCATATCTCATTACTTCCTTGAGTTTTGAATGTTTATTAACCCAATTATATAGACTATACTTCGTAATTCCTAGTTCTCTAGCTGTTTGAGCAAAAGGTTGCTTAGACTCAATAGCTAATCTAATCGCTGATTCTTTAAATTCAGCTGGATATATCTTTGGCTCTATATCCGGCATTTTTATCCCTACTGTTAATATCGTCTATTATTAACTTTCTGGAAAACTATAGCTGCATCAATATGGAAGATAAAAAAAATCATGAATCTCATAAGGATAATAATAAAGAAAAAAAATCTAACTATAAATAAATACTAGTATTTTATTAGAATACATGTAAAATTTAGGATTTGGTAGTATTTCGCTCGGTTAGATATTTGTAATGGTAATATCGTTCAATGTTAATCAGTCAATATTATAGGCTATAGTTCATGGTTTCCTTGGTTGGCTCAAATAAATTTACACACTTATTTGGACCATACGCGTCAAGTTAAGGAAAGGCAGTAAGCAATTTGCAAGAAATTTAGAAAAAAGCGCTACTTAAAAAAAGGAGGTAAAGAGTATAAGTATTAGTACTGTAATGCTAAGGGACTTATACAATGAAAAATATAACAAAACTACCGAATAGAATCAAAGAGTTTTTAACAGAAACAGCTATCAGAGTTGCAATTAGCAGCGGTTTTATCAAAGGGAGAAGAAGATTAACCCGGCTGTTCGTTTGCACAAGCATTAGTGAGTAATGCTGATTAGTCGCGCCCCCGTATTGCAGCTTAGCATGAATAGTCTATAATCCTCAAACAGTAATAAGAGAGAATTATAGTTAAGGAGTTATGGCAAGAATATATGTTAAGTGTAGATCAAGAATAGATGTTAAGTGTAGATATTATAACGACACAGAAAAAGTAGTAAAGGCGGGATATTCAATTTCAAAACAACAGAGATATCAATGCAAGCAGTGTAATCGATATTTTTAACTGTAATATATTAATAATGCCTCTAAGCCTGGAGTCAAGACTCAGATAGTAGATATGTCAATCAATGGCTCTGGAGTTAGGGATACAGTAAGAGTATTAAAAGTGGGTATCAATACGGTTATCCGTGTTTTAAAAAAATCTAGCGTTAAAAAAGATAAATCATTCTATCAATACGATAGAAGTAATTATTGCTCCTGAAATAGATGAACAATGGCCTTATGTACAGAATAAATCCAAACAAAGATGGCTTTGATATTCTTTGGATAAGATTTTGTTAAAAGTAGTTGCTTATACTTTTGGTACAAGATGTGATAGCACATCAGAATCATTACTGAAAAAAACCGGAGGATTTTAAGGTTACTTTTTACTTTACAGATGGATAGGGAAGTTATGCTAGGTTATTAGATCCCAAAAAACACATTGTTAGTAAAAAATATACTCAACGGATAGAACGGGGTAACTTAAATCTTAGAACAAGATGCAAAAGACTGACACGTAAAACAATTTGTTTTTCCAAGTCATTGGATATTCATGATAAAGTCATCGGAACTCTTATTGAACGTATAGCCTTTTAATATCCACATCTGTAAAATGGAGGTGCGACCCATAAGCTGGGTATTCTACCGCCATATCTAATACTGCTCTCTCTACCGCAGGATCAACTCTATTTGCTATAATTGGCTTCTTCCGGCTAATCTCATATAACGCCTCTTCTCCTCCAGTTTCATATAGCTCTTTGAACCTATAATAACTGTCCCTGCTGTATCCCATAGCTTTACACGCTGACGATATACTTCCAAGACTCCTAGCTAATCCCAGTAATCCTATTTTTGGTTTTATTATTTTTTGATTTAGATTCATTTCTAATCCTCTATTTAATACTTATCTTATTTTACTAAATGTAAGATTGAATCTCAGCTATTGCAAATTATGTAGGTAATTTTAAAGGTATAGACAAGGTATATTCTCAGGTATTTATTGATAGCTATACTAGGGTTACAGATGCTAAATTATATACTGATAAAACAGCTCTTACCGCTACTGACATGCTTAATGATAGAGTACTGCCGTGGTATGAGAGTCAGCAAATACCAGTACTTCGTATTCTAACTGATAGAGGTGGTAAATATAAGGGCAATATAGAGTATCATGCTTTTGAATTGTTCTTAAGCATTGAGGGTATTGAGTATACTACTACTAAAGCATATTCTCCTCAAACAAATGGTATGTGTGAACGCTTTAATAAAACTATAAAACAAGAATTCTTTGATACAGCTATGCGTAAAAAGATTTATACTGATCTTGATGATCTACAACTAGATCTTGATATTTGGTTAGAGCATTACAATAACGAAAGATCACATTCCGGTAAATATCGCTATGGTAAAACGCCTATGCAGGCTTTTATGGATAGTAAAAAGTTAGATGTTGAAAAGAATAACGAAATCTTATATCTTGAATACTCATCTGACAGTCATAACTTATCAGACATTCAGATATAGTTTTTATAGTGTCTGTAGGATTAGATCTTGATTTCTACATGTGATCTATCAACACTTTTCCGGACAGTTGTTTAAGCGCAATTTTGTATCTCTTCATATCTTACTGGTGATAAATAATCGTTAGCAGAATACATTCTGATACGGTTATAAAATACCTCTATATATTCAAATATGGCATATTTTGCTTCCTCCTTAGTTTTAAATTTATATTGATACATTAATTCTGTTTTTATAGTATGAAAGAAACTTTCAGCAACAGCATTATCCAAGCAATTTCCTTTACGACCCATACTCTGTTTGATACCATGTTGTTTTATAATTTTTAAATGACTATCAGAACAATATTGACTACCTCTATCAGTATGCCAAATAAGCCCTTTTGCTGGTTTACGTTGCCATATTGCCATTAATAAAGCATTATTAACCAAATCAGCTCTCATGTTATTACTCATAGACCATCCTATAATTTTTCTAGAAAATAGATCAATAACAGTTGCTAAATATAGCCAGCCTTCACCAGTTGGCACATAGGTTATGTCTCCAACCCAATAACAATTAGCAGCATAAACTGTAAACTCTCTATTTAATAAATTAGGAGCAATTTGCTTATTATGATTAGAGTCAGTAATGGCTTTAAATTTACGTTTAGTTTTACATAGCAAATTAGCTTCTTTTATTAGTCTTGCAATGCGTCTCCTACTAGCAGTTATATCTTGCCGTGATAGTTCCTTTTTAATAGGTCTAGTTCCATAATTACCTCTACCTTCTTTAAAGATAATTTCAATTCTGTTTGTTAATTCATTACCTTCTTTAACCCTATTACATCCAAGATTATTTAACCATTCATAATAACCATTACGTGATACTTTCATAAATTTACACATAGCAGAAATGGAAAAATTACCTCTGTTTTCCTTTATCCATGCGTACCTTATTGGGATTCTTTTGCAAAGTACGCGGCAGCCTTTTTAATAGATCACGTTCTTGTGTTACTCTATCTAGTTCTTCTTCAATCTCCTTAATTCATCATACAGATGTTCTTCATATCTCATTACTTCCTTGAGTTTTGAATGTTTATTAACCCAATTATATAGACTATACTTCGTAATTCCTAGTTCTCTAGCTGTTTGAGCAAAAGGTTGCTTAGACTCAATAGCTAATCTAATCGCTGATTCTTTAAATTCAGCTGGATATATCTTTGGCTCTATATCCGGCATTTTTATCCCTACTGTTAATATCGTCTATTATTAACTTTCTGGAAAACTATAGCTGCATCATGTCAAGCCACGGTATGACAGGATAGGATAAGTATTAGTCAAGAGGTTTTACTATAACCATTATTACCGCAATAATCATACAAACAGCCGGAATCTCATTAACTATACGATAAAATTTTTCTGAATGAATATTCTTACCAGTTGCAAAATCTTTTCGCCATCTTGCAAGTAAACCGTGAAATATCACTAAAACTAACACTGCAAACATTTTAACGTGAAACCAAGTATCAAGTGCAACAAACCCGTAAATATGAGCATTTATTAAACCAAATATAAATGTGCTAATCATTGCCGGATTCATAATGAATCTGAGTAATTTTAACTCCATTACTTGTAAAGTACTATCTAGCTCACTACCTATTTTAGCTTTGGTATGATAAACATATATTCTGGGTAAATAAAGAAGCCCTGCCATCCAACATATAGCAGATATCAGATGAATTGACTTAAACCATAGATAGTAACTTGCCATTTTTCCATTATTAATTTTTTAATTTACATAAACATTTAGTAAATTCGTTTGGACATATTTTTGTACTAGAGCTACTCATAACTAAATTAGTATCAACTTTATTAATAAATCGTAGCAATATATTTGTCAAACTATTAATAAAACTTTTATTCGTCCCAAGCGTTGGGATTCGAGTATATTGAATTTCATATTTATCTGCGATTAATTTATACTCAATATCAAGTTCTACTAATGTTTCAACATGTTCAGATACAAATGATATAGGTACGATTATTATATCTTTTTTTAACTTTCCAGCTATCTCTATTTCGTCTTCCGTATTCGGTTTTAACCACTCTATAGGTCCTACCTTACTTTGATAAGTTATCTTATAATCTAAATCTTTTATATTTAATTCTTTGACTATTGCTTTTACTGTTTCTTTTATCTGAAAACTATAAGGATCACCTGCTTTTATTATTTTTTTAGGTAACCCGTGAGCAGAAAATAATATACGAAAATTTTTATCATATAGTTTTTCTTTTATTAAAGAAACATGAGCTTTTATAAAATCTTCTTCTAGAGGATAACAACAAACTGTTTTTATCGGGATATCTATATCAAGGCTTTTTAAAAAATTTTTAACTGATGATCCTGTTGTAGTGCTTGAAAACTGAGGATATAAAGGTAATAATATTATCTCATTTGGATTATATTCTTTTATTTGCTCTATTGTTTCTTTGGCAAACGGTGCTGAATATCGCATATTTATAAAAATGGTAAAATCTTCTTTTATTAGTTGCTTTAGTTTTTCGGTTAACGCTAATTTCTGCTCTTGTGTTTCTTCAGGTAAAGATGATTTACCTCCTATTAAAGAATAGATTTTTTGAGATTTTCTTTCTCTAGTAATGGAAATTATTTTTGCAATAATATAACGTAACGGATTTGAAAGATTAATTATAGCTTTATCATAAAATAAATTAAATAGAAAAGACTTTACTGATTCAAGGCTATCTGGACCTCCTAAATTAAAAAGTACTATTGCTATTTTTTTCTTCATATTATTCACTATTCTTTAAAATTTCTAACATATTCTGTTAGAAATTCTACATTTTCCGGAGGTGTTTCAGGTAAAATACCATGCCCTAAATTAAATATAAAATTCTTTCCTTTCATTGCTGAAAGAATTTTGTAAGTTTTTTCTTTAATAATTTCTTTATTAGTAAGTAATATGATGGGATCTAAATTACCTTGTACTATTACAGTATCGCTCCATTGTCTCATTTTTTCAAGTGGAACTGTTTGATCTAGTGCTAAAATATCTATCGGTACTTCTTTTATAAACTTCTCGTATAATAATCCTGCTCCTTTAGGAAAAACAATTATTGGAACATTAGGAAAAATTTCTTTTACTCTTGATATAATCTTCTTTGTTGGTTCTATTACAAATTCGGTAAATTCTTCTTCTGCAAGTACTCCTGACCATGAATCAAAAAGCTTTAAAATATCTACTCCTGACTTTGCTTGATTTATAAGATGAGAAGTTGTTTTTTCCGTAATAAAATCTAATAATTCTCTAGCAAGTATTTTATTTTCATATATAAATTTTTTGCTTATTTTAAAATCCTGTTTCCCTTTTCCTTCTAACATATAACTTATCACTGTCCAAGGGCTACCTGTAAATCCTATTAAGGAAGTAGATGATGGTAATTCTCCTTTTACTTTTTTTATTATTTCATAAACTTTTTCTAATTTACTACTTGGATTATTCTGTAGATATTTAAAATCTTCTTGCGATTTAAACTGTCTTAATACAGGACCTATATTTTCTTTAAAATCCACTTCCCATCCAAGAGCGTGAGGTAAAACTAATATATCGGAAAAAATAATAGCTGCATCAAGATTATAACGCTTTATCGGTTGTAGTGTTACTCCTGCAGCCTTATCTACGTCATAACAAAAATTTAAGAAATTTTTTATACCTTCTCTCACTTTTCTATATTCCGGTAAATGTCTACCTGCCTGACGCATAAACCAGATAGGTATCTTGTCGTTAGGTCCTTTTATAGGACTTAAAAGTTGTTTCA